>NZ_BAGC01000041.1 GCF_000308655.1 Nocardia niigatensis NBRC 100131
GCTGCTCGGCAAGGACGTCATCGGGCCGAGCGCCGCGCTGACCGTCGACTGGGTGTTGTGGTCGGCCGGAACCGTTTTCGGGCTGATGACAGCCGCCGGCATTCCCTATCGGATGATCACCCGGCACCGGTTCGATCCCGATGCGGCGTTCGGCGGGTGGCTGATGCCGGTGGTGCCGCCCATGGTGTCGGCCGCGCTGGGCGCACTGCTGGTTCCGCACACCCCGGCTGGTCAGGCCCGGCTGACCATGTTCGTGGCCTGTCTGGCCATGTTCGGCCTGAGCCTGATCGCCGCGTTCGTGACGACCACGCTGATCTGGTCGCGGCTGCTGCACCACGGTCTGCCACCGGCCGGGATGGTCGCCACCGTGTGGCTGGTGCTGGGCCCGCTCGGGCAGGGCGTCACCGCCGCCGGGTCGCTGGCGAATGTCGCGCCCACCGTGCTGGACCAGGACGAGGCGACCGGGCTGCAGGTGTTCTCGCTGCTCTTCGGCATTCCCACCTGGGGATTCGCCATGCTGTGGCTGGCGCTGGCCATCGCGGTCACCTGGCATGCCCGCGCCTCGATGCCGTTCAACCTGACCTGGTGGGGCTTCACCTTCCCGCTCGGCTGCTGTGTCACCGGCAGCACCGCGCTGTACTCGCACACCGGGGCCGATCTGTTCGCCGTGACCGCCGTGGGGCTCTACACCCTGCTGGTCGCCGCCTGGGCCGTGGTCTCCGTCAAGACCGTGCACGGCGTGGTCCGCGGAAACCTGCTGCGGCCTGCCCGTTAGAGCTCGGGAGCACACCCGGGGCGTACCGAATCGGTACGCCCCGGGTGTCGTATGTCCGGGGACAGACTGTGCCCGATGCGGCCGAAATGCTCGTGCTGTAACTCCATTCGCTATCTACTGACAGACGTGAACACGCGTCGGTGTATTCGTTGGATGCAGGAAGCGGCGGTTCATGGTGCGACGGGTCGAATCCGAGCGCCGGACGCAGCCGGTCACGAGCTCGAGCTCGGGTCGGGAGTTGCGGCTGGTGTCCGGTGACAGCTACGCCGGCTGGGAAGCGGTGTACCGGGACAATGTCGCCTGGGTGTACGCGTTGATGTTCGGCAAGGTCGGCAATCGGGCCGACGCCGAGGATCTGACGGCCGAGGTGTTCACGGCAGCGCTCAAACCGCTGCGCATCACGGCGAGCGCCCCCGAGGTGCGGGCCTACCTGCGCGCTACCGCGCGCACGGTGCTGGCCGCGCACTGGAAGGCGCGGATGGGCCGGGAGATCACCACCATCGAGGGCGATATCCCGGATGATCCGCCCGGGGAGTTCCACGACTCCGGAGCGGAGGCCCGGGCCAAGGCGGTCCTGGCCGAACTGCCGGACCGCTACCGGCGCATTCTGGAACTGCGTTTCCTCCAGGGACTTTCGGTCCGGGAGTCGGCGCAGAGCCTGGGTGTGACGGTGGCGAATGCGAAGGTGTTGCAGCATCGGGCGTTGCAGATGGCGTCCCAGCTGAATGAGCGAGGTGTGCGGTGAGCGGGCGGGAAGTGCGCAGGTTCGTCGACGAACTACTGGCCGGCAAGAAGTCCACGGGCTTCCGGCCCGATGAGGCCGAAGCCGAGCAGATGCGCACGGCCATCGAACTGCGGGCCGCGCGCCTGGGCAGTGACGCGCCCAGCGAAGAGTTCCTGAGCAGTCTGCAGCGCCGGCTCGCAGCCGAGGTGGACGACGAGCCCGCCCCGGTGCGCTCGGTGAACGGTTACCGCCGCCGGAACCTGCTGATCGGCACCTCCGCGGCCGCGGCGGCCACGGTCGGGGCAGTGGTGGATCGGACGCTGATCGGGCGCGGGGAGACGGGTTCTCCGCCGGCCGCGCAGCAGGCGCCGCTGTCGCCCAATACCGGCGCATGGCTGCCGATCGCGCGTTCCTCGGATCTGCCGGAGGGCGCGACGATCGCCTTCGATGTCGGCACCGTCAATGGATTCGTGCGCCGCGACAAGGGAAATCCGGTCGCGGTGTCCGGCGTGTGCACGCATCAGGGCTGCAAGCTGTGGCTGGACGCCCCGGCCGAACGGCTGCGCTGCCCTTGCCATTCCACCTCGTTCTCCATCGAGGGCCAGGTGGTCACACATCAACTGCCGGTGGCGCCCGCGCCACTGCCCACCGTCCGGGTCCGCGAGAACAACGGCACCATCGAGGTTTTCGCGCCCACCGAGCCCGCCTAGATTCCAATAGTGCTCGCGCACAGCGGTTTCCGTCTCATGTAACCCCCGCCCCTATCTATGGATGACCGGTTCGCAGCAGCGAACGGAACCATCCCGGATGGAGGCCCGGACCCCATGACACCCACCCGCAGCCGGCGGCGCGCAGCCGTCGCCGTGACCGTCGCCGCGGCAGCCCTGCTGACGGCGAGCGCGTGCAGCTCGAGCGGCGGCGGCAAAGCCACGGACAATGCCGCACCCGGCTTCACCTTCGCTTCCGGCACCGCTACGCCCGGCATGGTGCCGGACGGCGCGGGTCCGGCCATGCCCAGCATGACGATGCCGGCGGCGACCTCCGCCCCGGCAACCGCGGCACCGGCCGGACCCAACGCCGTCACCATCGACAATTTCGCGTTCGGGCCCACGTCGCTGACCGTCAAGGTCGGCACCACGGTGAGCTGGACCAATCACGACGAAGAACCGCACACCGTGGTCGCCGACGACGGCAGCTTCCGCTCGCCGACGCTCGGTAACAACGCGACCTACACCTTCACCTTCACCAAGGCGGGCAGCTTCGCCTATGTCTGCTCGATTCATCCGTTCATGCACGCGACCGTGGTGGTGACGCAATGAGCACCCGTAACCCGGACGACCAGTTCGCGGACTTCGACGACGAGGACGCGAACCGCGATCCCCAGAAGATGACACGCCGCCAGCTGATGCGGCACTCCGCCTGGTTCGGCGCGGCGGTGGGCCTGGCGGTGGTGGGCGGCGAGGTGGTCTCGCACCTGGCCGGCACCGCGCTGGCCGCGCCCGCCCGACCCACGCTGCGGTTCGCGCAGGTCAGTGACAGTCACATCGGATTCACCGGGACCGCCAACACCAGCGTGACCGATACCTTCACCGAGGCGATCTCGCAGGTGAACTCGCTGGGTTACGAGCCCGACTTCGTCATCCACACCGGCGATCTCACCCATCTGGCCACGGCGGAGCAGTTCGATCAGGTGCATCAGATGATGCGGGGGATCAAGACCCCGCACGTGTTCACCGTTCCGGGAGAACACGATTCGAGCGATGACGGCGGTTCCCGGTACCGGTCGGCCTTCGGGAACGGCACCCGCGGGGACGGCTGGTACAGCTTCGACATCGCCGGCGTCCACGTGATCGGACTGGTCAATACGCTCAATCTCAAGGATCTCGGGCATCTCGGACAGGATCAGCTGGACTTCGTACAGAAGGACGTGGCCGGATTGTCCAGTGACACACCGATCATCGTGTTCAGCCACATTCCACTGTTCGCCATGTACCCCCAATGGGGTTGGGGCACAGACGATGCCACCCAGGCGCTCAGCTACCTGAAACGGTTCTCCTCGGTGACCTGCCTCAACGGCCATGTGCACCAACTGTTCACGAAGACCGAGGGCAATGTGACCTTCTACAGCGGCACCACCACGGCGTATCCGCTGCCGAAACCCGGTGAGGGCCCGGCGCCGAAGCCGGTGACGCTGCCCGCGGGCAGGCTGCACGACGCTCTGGGCATCCGCGAGGTCACCTACCAGAAGGGGCAACAGCAGTTGGCTATCAAAGAACAATCGCTGAAATGACCACTGCCCAACGGCGTGTCGCACGCGCGTCTCACATCGTTGTCATTTCGACAGCATGACCGGGCGATGGAAGATCGAAAACGCAAGGTAATCTACTACGCTGGGCAGTAACAAGATGCTGTGCAGCAGTGCGGCGCACGGCGATTACAGGAGGGAAGCTATGCCACCCCGCCGTTTTCGGACGAATGCCGCAGCGAGCGCATTGATCGCGCTCGTGCTGGTACTGGCGGCCTGCTCGTCCAATCTCCCGAGCGGCACGGTGGGTCCGCGCACTCCGGTCGCGCAGTCCATCACCATGACTCCGGCGCAGGGCTCCGACAAGGTCGATCCGTCGGCTGCGGTGAAGGTGAGCACGTCCAGCGGCGTGCTGACCGATGTGTCGCTCACCAATGAGGACGGCAAGGTCATCGAGGGCACGTTCACGCCGGACAAGACGGCGTGGAAGCCGAACGATCAGCTGGGCTACAGCCGCACCTACACGCTGAAGGCCTCCGGAATGGATGTGACCGGCGCGACCGGCCCGATCACCTCCACCTTCACGACCATCGCCCCGAAGAACCAGACCAAGGTGTATCTGAACACCACGGGCGGGCAGGCGATCGTCGACGGCAACGCCTACGGCGTGGGCATGGTCATCGTCGCGCACTTCGACGAGGACATCCCCGACCGGGCGGCGGCGCAGAAGCGACTGGTGGTCACCACCGATCCGCCGGTGGACGGCGCCTGGTACTGGATGGACAACCGCAATGCGCACTGGCGGCCCAGGGAGTACTGGAAGACCGGCACCAAGGTGAACGTGGCGGCCAACCTGTACGGCGTCGAGGTCGGCAACGGCCTGTTCGGCCAGGAGGACACCAAGGCGAACTTCGTGATCGGCCCCTCGCACGTGTCGATCGCGGACGACAACACCCATCAGGTGCAGGTGTTCGAGAACGGTCAGCTGATCCGCACCATGCCCACCTCCATGGGTCGTGGCGGCAGTGAGACCATCGCCGGCAAGACGTTCACGTTCTGGACCATGCCCGGCACCTACACCGTCATGGACAAGGCCAACCCGGTCATCATGGACTCCTCCACCTACGGCCTGCCCGTCAATTCGCGGCTCGGGTACAAGGAGGCCATCGGCTGGGCCACGCGCATCAGCACCGACGGCATCTATCTGCACCAGCTGGATTCCACGGTGTGGGCGCAGGGCAATACCGACACCTCGCACGGGTGCCTCAACCTCAATGCCGAGAACGCGCAGTGGTTCTTCAACTTCGCGAATCCCGGCGACGTGGTGGAGGTCCACAACACCGGCGGCGCGCCGCTCGAGGTGTGGCAGAACGGCGACTGGACGCTGAGCTGGGATCAGTGGCTGGCCGGTAGCGCCTGAACCCGCTCGCGCGCGGCCAGCTGACCGGTCCGCGCGAGATACCAAGCGGCGACACAGAATTCGGCGGCCACCGTGCCCCACACCAGCGTCCACACCGAGTGGGTGCGCAAGGTGAGGAGCAGCGCGGTGGCCGCCACCGCTGTTCCCACCACCGCGCCGATCATGATGCCGACGGTATCCTGCCGCACCGGGAGGAGGGCGGTGGTGACGAACGAGGTGGTGGCGGTGGCGACCAGGATGCAGACCTCCACGCGCAGGATCGGCACGACGGCGCGGAAATCGTCGGCGTAGATCAGCTGCACGGCGAACGGGGCGGTCACCCAGATCCCGGCCCCCGCCACGGCCGCCACGATCACGCATGCGGCCAGGGCGCGCATCTCGCGCCGCCAGAAACTCGGATCGGTGCGCTCCCGGGCCATGCGGGGCAGCAGCGCCAAGCCGATCGGGTCCAGCAGCGACTGCACCGCGCGCACGAGTTTGTCACTGGCCGAATACAACCCGAGCGAGGCGGCGTCCAGCACCGAGGAGTAGACGGTGGCGGTGCCCTGCCCGTAGCTGGTCACCAATAGCCGTGACGCCAGCACGGGCGCGCCCGTGCGCAGGATCATCACGACCTTGGTCGGGCGGCCCGGGCGGCCGAACCGTGAGTGGGCGTCCCGCCAGGTCAGGGCGACGGTGACAACGGAGGACAGCAGCAGGCACAGCAGCACCACCTCGGCGTGCGGAAACCGGGGCAGCACGGCGACCAGCAGCACGAGGTACACCACGCGGCCGGCGATCTGGTAGGTCATCGAGGCTCCGAATCTGGCCTGTCCCACCAGAAGCCAGTCCTCGGACATGGCCAGGAATCCGCCCACGAACAGTCCGAGCAGGATCATGCGGAGATGCGTCCCGGCGCCGAAGCTCAGTCCGGCGGTGAGCGCCACCGCGATGGCACCGAGCCCAGCGCCCCGCACCGCGAGATAACTCCCCCGGAGTTCGCCGAGTCCCTCATCGTTCAGCAGCGCGGCCAGAAAGGTATTGATGCCGAGGTCCACGAGCAGCGAGCCCAGAAAGTACGCGGACATCCCGATGGCCAGCAGCCCGACCCCGCTGACCCCCAGTATCCGTGCGGTCAGCGGCACGGTTACCGCGGTGACCAGAAACTGCCCATACTTGCCCAGACTGACGAACCCGATGTCCCGCAATACCGACAGCAGCCCGTCCTCGGCGACCTTCGTCCGCACCCGCCCCACGAGTCCCGCCACCCGCTGTCCCGCCATAGCGGTCCTCTTTCTCCCCGACCGCGCGCCCCGGCCCGACCCCGAAATTCTCCTGCCCGCTCCCCTACCCCGCCACCCCGAACCGGTTACTCACCGGAAACCGTAACCAACCATTCAAATTCAACTGCCCAGTCCTGCAACGGGATTCATCCCACCAATGACCGGCCGCGCCACGGTAGGCTCGACGACGGATTATCCAGCCGAACGGGGGACCTGTGCCCAGCGACATGTTCAGCGTCTTCGGACGCATGACCGCCCACCCCGGCCGCCGCGACGAGCTGATCGACGTGCTCCTCAGCGGATTCCGCGCCGGCGGCCCGGACAGCGGACTCCTCACCTACAGCATCAATACCGCGCCGGACGACCCCGACACGATCTGGCTGACCCAGTTGTGGATCGACAAGGCCGCCCACGACGCGACCACCCGCTCCGAACCGGTCGCGGCGATCAGCAGCCGGCTCCCTCCCCTGCTGGCAGGACAGCCGGAAGGCTGTTACGGTCACGCCGTCCACGCGCACGGCCACATCCCCGACTGACGAAAAGCCCCGGCGCACCGGCCCACCCGTGCTGACCGTTCGGTTCGGCCAAGGGGTTAGGGTGGTGCCGATTGCGACTGGCGTTGCGTGGGCCGACCACGAGGAAGCGCAGTATCGGAGCGTCGTCCGCCTGGGTGCTCCCTATCTCGAGACGAGAGACGGGGCACGGCTGCGGATCTGCGCTATGGAACGAATCCGCATCAGCAAGCGCGCGTACTGGACGGCGGCGCGTTCGGGTGCTGCACGGGTCGGCGTCGCTCGCGTCATGCCGCCGGACATCATCATCGCCGACATCCGCCCCCTGACGGCCCGTCAGACCGCCGAGTTCGAACAGTGGGAGATCTACCATGACTGACCTCGACCTCAACGATGTCAGCCCTGAAGAAATGGCCGAGATCATGGATCGGCTGGAGGTTGGGCACGGGGCGGCTGTCGATGTGGAGCCGGCCCGCGACAGCGAGGCCGAGAACAAGCCGGGGTTGCGTGCTCGGTCGGTGAAGATGTCCGATGATTTGGACCTTCGTTGTGGAATACGCGCACAGGAACTGGGTTTGAGCAAGAGCGCCTATATCCGGCAGCTGATCGAGGCCGATCTACACACCGCCTACAGCGACGAACCGGAAATGATTCCGCTCGAAGAAGCGCGCCGAGCAGCACAGCAGGCCATCGAGGAAGCGCTGCAACGGCTCTCGCACCGTCCGGGACACGCCGCCTGACAAATCGGGAGTCGGGGAGGGGCCGCGTCGCGAGATTCGGGCATCGGGATTTGCCGTGATACCGGTCCAGAATGATCAGAATGAAGGGGTTGCCCATCGAAAGGTTGTTCCGACGATGAAGTCCACCCGTATAGTCCTGGCCTCCCGCCCGATCGGGATGCCGCAGCCGGAGAATTTCCGCACCGAGACGGTCGAACTGGACTCGCCGCAGCCGGGTGAGGTCCTGTTGCAGACGCTGTATCTGTCGCTGGACCCGTACATGCGCGGGCGCATGAGCGATGCGCCCTCCTACGCCCCGCCGGTCGAGATCGACGAGACCATGTGTGGCGCGACCGTGTCCCGCGTCCTCGAATCCACCGATCCGGGACTGCGACCCGGCGATATCGTGCTGGGCTGGGGCGGCTGGCAGACGCACTCGGTCGAGAATGCGCGGGCCCTGCGGAAGCTGGACCCGAATGCCGCACCGCTCACCACCGCTCTCGGCGTACTGGGAATGCCGGGCCTGACCGCGTACTCGGGTCTGCTCACCATCGGGCAGCCGAAGCCGGGTGAGACCGTCGTGGTCGCCGCCGCCACCGGACCGGTCGGTTCGACGGTCGGTCAGATCGCGAAGATCAAAGGCGCCCGCGCCGTCGGCATCGCGGGCGGACCGGAGAAGGTGGCCCTGCTGACGGAACGCTTCGGCTTCGACGCGGCGGTCGACCACCGCGCGCCCGACTTCGCCGAGCAGCTGGCCGCCGCCACCCCGGACGGCATCGACGTCTACTTCGAGAATGTCGGCGGCGCGGTCTTCGACGCCGTCCTGCCCCGGCTCAATCCGTTCGCCCGAATCCCGGTGTGCGGCTTGATCGCCAACTACAACGACACCGACCTGCCGCCGGGCCCGGACCGGCTGCCGCTGCTCATGTCGAGCATCCTGCGCCGGAGCCTGACCGTGCGCGGCTTCATCGTGTCCGAGTTCGCGGGCCAGGCCGCCGAGTTCTATCCGGCGGCGGCGCAGTGGATCGCGGAGGGCAAGCTCGTCCACCTCGAGGATGTCGTCGACGGCCTCGACCATGCCGTCGCCGCGTTCCAGGGCCTGCTCACCGGCAAGAATCTCGGCAAGCTGGTCATCAAGGTCTCCGACTGACCGGACCTCCGGGGCTCCCGCGCGGGCGGGCGGAAGCCCCGGAAGCCGTTCTCCTACTTCATGACCGCGATGTACGGCCGCAAGCCCAGGGCGATGTCCACACAGACGCCCAGCAGCACATCCCGCTCCACCGGGTCGAGCGGGTGCTTCAGCCAGAGCCGGGTGCCCAGGATGGGCACGGGTAGCGGCTGCCCGGCCCGATCCCACCAGAAGGACGCGTCGTAGAGATCGTTCACCATCCGGCCCAGAGTCCAGCCGCCGACGGTGCGCACCACGTCGAGACGACCGATCTTCTGACCCATGCGGTCGAGCACCACCATGCGGAACAGCTCCGGGGTCCGGGCCTCCTCCGGATCGGGCACGAAGTGGAAAAGCGTTCCCGCCGTGGATCCCACGGCGGTCGAGGTGTCGGCCCGTTGCACGGTGCCCAGCGACGTCCCGTCGCCGCGACTGAGCACGGTGGGCGCGGAATCCTTGGACTCCACCCACACCACCGACCCGTCGGCATAGGTGATGCGGTGCCTGCCGGTGCCGCCGTTCTTGAAGCCGAACAGGATGGCGGCCTTGGCCGTGAGGCCGTTGCCCGCGCCCTGCACACCGGTGGCCAATGGGTCGCCCGGGCCGGCACTGAAGGTGATCTGCAGTGCGTTGTTCACCTTGTGCACGACCCGGCCCTCGATCATCGTCGAGGTGCCCTGCGGCGCTGACATCGTTCGATCGTAGGCCCGCCGGTTCGGACGCAGCGGTGGTTTCGGTCCGGCACGCCGGACGCGACGCGCCCCTAGCTGGGGAAGCCGACCTTCGCGAGCGCGGTGGTCCAGTCGGTGGCGATGGCCACCTGGGCGTCGACCAGCGCGACCTTGCCGTTGCAGATCAGCGTGTGCAGCTTGGTCTCCACGCCGTCTTTGGGATTGTTCGGCCCGGCGCCGGCCTGGTGGCCCGGTGACGGCGGCTCGACCCAGATATTGCGCGGATCGTTGGGGTCGCCGCCCAGCTCCAGCGAGATCAGGTGATCGTATTCGGCATCGCGGGGGTCGCCGGTGTAGTCGTAGGACTTGATATTGGCGGCCTTCTCCGGATTCGTGATGGAGGTGTTGGGCCGAATCGAGGCGGTGTAGCCCGACTTACAGATGGTGTCGGCCAGATTCGCCGCTGTCACTTTGGGATTCGTCGCGCCGGGAGTGCAATTGGGATCGGGCAGCGGCTGACCGTCGGAGGTCTGGCGGTAGTGACAGCTGCCGGGCGCGGGCTGCGCGGCGACCGTGTAGGCGCCCTGCGGACCGGGGCCGATCGGGATGGTGCCCTCTTTCTCCTTGGCCGCGGGCTGCGGAACCGCTTGTGCTGGTGCGTTGGCCGGATGCTTTGCCTCCTCCTTCGAGCAAGCGACCGTCAAACTCAGGACCAGCAGAGCCATCGCAAGCCCTTTGTGCACCTTCATAACTTCCCCTGCTCGAGCCGGACAGCAGCCTAATTGTGCGCTATCCCTTGGCGATCGGCCACTCGCCGCGACGACACTCCGGGCGGGAGAGCGGAACCTGGTCACCGGGCGGAGAATACCTACCGACCGGTTATGCTGCAGCGATGACAGCAGATCTGTCGCACTCCCCCGCGGCAATCCAACCGTTCGGCAGCAACGGCATTCGGACCCGCGCCCTGGCGCTGGCCACCCTGTTGCTCGGCGTGGGCACCTTGCACTTCGTCGCGCCCAAGCCCTTCGACACCCTCATCCCGCCCCAGCTCCCCGGCAAACCCCGTACCTACACCCAGGTTTCGGGTGTGGCCGAGCTGACCGCCGGCGCGCTGCTCGTGGTCCCTCGCACCCGCGGCTTGGGCGCGCGCCTGGCCCTGCTGATCTTCCTCGCCGTCTTCCCCGGCAATCTGCAGATGGCCGCCGACTGGCTGCGCAGCGGCCGCCCCCTGCCGCTGAAAATCGTCGCGCTGCTGCGCCTCCCGCTCCAGCTCCCGCTGATCACGACCGCCCGCGAGATCTACCGCGCCGAGCGGTAGCCGGGTCCTACGGAGACGAACTCGTCGAATACCGGGCCCGCGATTCGCGCCGGCGCGGCTACTCCGGCGCCCCGGCCAACGCGGCCGGGGCCGGGATGCCGCGCCGCACCACCTCGGCGACGAAACGCCCGACGAGCACATCGCTCGGAGTCCCGATGAGGCACACCAGATCTCGCGCGACCGCGGGCCGCATCCGGCGCACCGTCGCCGACCCGGTGCCCAGTGCGGTGGCCGGAACCAGGGCGACACCCACGCCGGCTGCGGCCAGCCGCGCGGCGGTCACCGCCTGCCGGGTGCGCACGGCCACATTCAGGACCACACCCCGGCGCGCGGCTTCGGCCTCGAGCCAGCCGGCCAGTCCGTTGTCGGGGTGGTAGTGCACGAGCGGTTCCTCGCGTAACTGCTCGAACGTGATCCGGGTGCGCGCGGCCAGTGCGTGCCCGGGCGGCAGCACGGCCACTATCTCTTCCCCGCCGATCACCTCGATACCGCCCGTCCACCGGGTCGGGCGAGGACAGATGGCCACATCCGCCTGCCCGGACTCCACCAGCCGGGCCAGTTCATCGGCACTGGTGGCCTCGGTGAGCCCCAGTCCGACTTCGGGATTCCGCCGCAGCCAAGTGCGCAGCACCGGCGCGAGCAGCCCGGCGCTCATGCTCTCCGCGCAAGCCACCCGCAGATGTCCGCCCGCGCCACGGGCCGTCGCCCGGCCGGTGGTCACCACCCGCTGTGCCGCCGCCAGGGCCGTGCGCGCATCGGCCGCCACGGCCCGGCCCACCACGGTGGCCCGCACGCCGCGCGGGAGGCGTTCCAGCACCGGCGCGCCGATCTCCTTCTCCAGCGCGGCCAGCTGATGCGACAGCGCGGGCTGCGACATGTGCAGCGTCGCGGCGGCTTCGGTGATCGATCCGGCGTCGAGGACGGCGACCAGGCATTCCAGGGCACGCAGGGTTGGCATTCGGGAATTCTATGGAATCGATCGAAAAGATTCAGATCTCGACGGGATGATCGGCGGGCGGCGGGGCGCTCATTCCGGGCATGACGACATTGCAGAACAAGACACTGGTGATCATCGGCGCCGGATCGGGCATCGCACGGCAGTTGGCGGCCGATGCCGAAGCGGCCGGGGCGCAGGTGCTCTCGGTGGGCCGGCCTCAGGTCGACCTGGCCGACGAGGACACCATCGCGGCCCTGGCCGACCGGGTGGGCGAACTCGACTATCTGGTCACCCTGGCCTCCGATCCCGCCAACGGCCCGGTGACCGCGCTCGACCGCGCTGCCGTGCACCGGGCCTTCGATGCCAAGGTGATCGGCCCACTGTTGCTGGCCAAGCATTTCGCGCCGCGCTTGCGCCCCGGAGGCGCCCTGCTGCTGTTCTCCGGGGTGGCAGCCTGGCGGCCGGCGCCCGGCCGCGCGGTCATGGCCGCCGCCAATGCCGCGGCCGCCACGCTGGCCGCCGCGCTCGCCGTGGAGCTGGCTCCCATTCGGGTGAACGCGATTTCGCCCGGCATCGTGGATTCGGGCGCGTGGGACGGCCCCGGCAAGGCGGACTTCTTCGCAGGTGTCGCCGCGAGCAATCCGGCCCGGCGGGTCGGCACACCCGGGGACATCTCGTCGGCTGCCCTGCTGGCGCTCACCAACCCTTTCCTGACCGGCACCACCCTGCACGTCGACGGCGGCGGCCGCTGGGTGTGAAAACGACCGGGCGGCAGGGGCTTTCACCTCCTGCCGGACGGCCGCCCACGAGCGCAACGACTCCGGTGCGCTCAGGCCAGGACGAAACTCGCCTGCTGGACGAAGCCGTCGCCCTGCCGCATCCAGGAGTAGCCGAACCAGACGCCGGGGGTGACCTCCCGGATCTCGTCGTAGAGGGGCTGCGGCGCGTAGTCGAGAATCCAGGTCTCGCCGCCGTCCACCTTGGACGGACCGGCGTAGACGGTGCCGGGCCACCCCTCGATGCCGGCTCCGGTCGCGCGGTTCGTCACCGAGCCGCCCTCGGGGCCGGTATCGAAGTTCTTCCCGATCCAAACCAGGGGTGACCAGGACTGCATCTCGTGCGGCGTGGCGACCCAGCCGTCCTTGGCGCCGACCGGCACATCGCCGCGCGGGGCGTCGCTATAGATCGTGTCCAGTGCTCCGGGCGAACATCTGAACCGCAGCGAGTCCACAGTTGCTGATGTGTTGTCGGAGAACAGAACACACCCGTTGCCATAATCCGCATCGGCGTGGGCGACAACCGGGACAACCGAGATCAGCATCCCGAGGCCAAGAGCAGCGAGGGCCTTCATGAGGTCATTTCGAAAAATCTCACACTTCGCGATCATTACTGTCTCCATCGGGGCGAATACCGACCCAACAGTTGATCTTAGTTCGCGACAAATTAGCTGATCAGAACCGTCTCCGAACCGAGATCTGATCGCGGCGCACTTAACAGGAAATTGACAGCATTCGACTGGAAATGTCTCGAGCTTCGTGTCGATCTAATTGACTATGACCCCGATTCAGGCCCGTACCCCGCACGCACGGTGGTTCTGGATCGCGGCCGGCAGTTTCGTCGCCGTGATCTCCCTGGCAGCGCTCAGCGCTCCCACTGCGTTCGCCATGTCCCACGATCAGGCCGGTGTCGGCCAGGTCCCCGCGTCCACGGCGCCCAGCCCGACTGTGATTGCTTCGCATTCGATCTCGGTGACGGCCATCGCCCAGCAGATGCAGACCGCCATCCAGGCGGCCTCGCCCGGGACCACCGTCGGCATCGACGTGGTGGACACGACGACGGGGGCGGCACTGGCCAGCCTCAATGCCGACCAGCAGTTCTACACCGCCTCGGTGGTGAAACTGCTCATCGCCCTGGACGCGCTGAAAACGGTGAACTGGCAACCGGATCCGGACACCACCGCCCGACTCACCCAGATGCTGTCCACCAGCGACGACGACATCGCCGACGCCATGTGGGACAACGGCGGCAACGACGCCATCATCGACCGCATGGTCGCCGCCATCGGACTGTCCGCGACCACCGCACCCGACGACACCGCCCAGTGGGGCGAAACCCTCACCACGCCACGGGATGTCGTGGCCGTCTTCCACTACATCACCGCCGTGATCCCGGCCTCGGCGCGGGACCTGATCGTCGGCGCGCTGCACAACACCTCCCAGACCGCCGCCGACGGCACCGATCAGTACTTCGGCATCCCCGATGCCCTCACCGGCGCCACCTGGGCGGTCAAACAGGGCTGGATGGATCTGGACTCCTCGACCACCCTGGACACCACCGGTCTGGTCAGCCCCTCCCCTGATCAGCCCTACCGCTACGCCGTGGTGGTGCTGTCGACGCAGCCTGCGGGCACCCCCTGGACGGTGGCGGGCGCGGCCCTCACCGCCGGGGTGACCCTGCTGCACACGACGCTGAAGTAATCCCGGCCAGGGCGGTGCCGTGGCGGTCACCCCGTGGACCATCGCCCGCGAGTGGGGACGCAACAGCTGCGGCGGGTTCGGCGGGCCGGCTGACGCGCGTCAGACCGAGATGCCGAGCGCTCCCGCGACCGCGCGGGTGAGGTGGCCGGTCACCTGACCGGCGCTCCAGCGCCGGTGTTCGGTGAGGTCGTAGACCACCCGTTCGTCGAAGCTGGTGATCCACAGCAGGACGGCGTAGGTGAGGTCGCCTTCGGCGGTCTTACCTGCAGCGCAAGGTCGTTCAGTACCTCGGCGAGCATGTCGTGCGGGGCGGTGATGGATTCGTCCGCGGCGGCGGATCGAGGACCACACGATGCTGGTGACGACGATCCTTGAACGCGACCGATCCGGCACCCCGGATGCGCTGGGGCGGTTGCCGGCTTCGCGCGGACCCACGGCCGGCGCGGGGTACGCTCGCCGGGTTCGTTCGATGTTGAAGGAGAATTCGTGGGTAAAAAGAGCCGTCTCGCTTCGGGATTCGGAGTGGTGGCTGCAGGGGTCGCGTTGCTGGGGGCGGCGACGGGGGTGGCCGGAGCCGAGCGCGCGCTGACCGCGCCGGAGCAGGTGTTCGTGAGCTACCTGCAGGAGAAGGGTGAGCTCCTGACCGATCAGGATCAGCAGCTCGCGGCCATCGATGTCGGCAAGGCCGACTGTGCGGCCATCGCGGCGGGCATGACCAAGGAGCAGCTGTCCGAACAGCTTCCGGGTGGGGCGGCCGAGAAGGAGGAGGCCGTGCTGTTCCTCGACGCGGCCACCGCGCCGGGCAGCCTCTGCGGCTGAGCCACGGTCGTATCGAGCCTGCGGGCGCTGCCGGAAACGGCAGCGCCCGCAGGTTTTTCAGGGCCTAATGGGTCTATCTGATTGCGTAAGTTGTTAATTGCATACCTTGCGGAATTCTTCAGCAAACTGCCCGCCGCCGGTCCCGTGCGGGCGTAGCGTCACGGCACACGACAACCCGTCACGGCGTAGGAGAGGAAATTCCATGGCGGACTTGGAAGTAGCCCTGAAGGACATGATGATGCTCGACGGAGCCATGGGCGCTGCCGTCGTCGACTACGGCAGCGGCATGCCGCTGGGCGTGCTCGGCGGCTCGAAGAACCTGGACCTGGAGGTTGCCGCCGCCGGCAATACCGAGGTCGTGCGGGCCAAGCTGCGCACCATCGAGCAGCTCGGGCTCAACGAGGAGATCGAGGACGTCCTCATCACCCTCACCAATCAATACCATTTGGTGCGGCCATTGCGCGGACGACGCTCGCGCGGGCTGTTCCTCTACGTGGCGCTGGACCGGACCCGCGGCAATCTGGCACTCGCCCGGCATCGTCTCCGCGACATCGAGGAACACCTCGAGGTCTGAACCGAGCGGTAACCCTTCACGCAGCGCGCTCGTCCCACCGGATTCGGTTGTGCCCGAACGGATCCAGGTGGGTGCCGCGCAGGATCTGCTCTCGGCCGACGCGCCGCCGTCGCGAAGTCGGCACGGCAGCCGCTGGGCCAGGACGACACCCTGGTCATCTGCCGCAAGGCGTGAAAATCGAAGCGCGCGAGGTGGTTCCGGAGAATTCCAGAACCACCTCGCGTTGTTCGGCGACGGTGAACGCTGGACCTTGCCCAGCCCGATGACCAGCAGCATGACCACCGACAACAGGACGTCCCCCGCACCCGTGTGGAAGCGGAAGCCGATCGCGAGGCCCGCGGCCAGAAGGCACGGCGCGTACGCCACGAACTGCTGCAGCACGTCGGCGAGCGCACGGCCCGCCCGGTGGTCGCGGCGTAGAACCAGGCGATCGTTTGGTACGCGCCCACCCTGCCCGCGAGAAATTTCTGCGGCGGTGTCGTGATCGCGGCCGTCCGTTCGTGTAGAGGATGAACCCGGCAACCTGGCCGGGTCGCAACCAAGGAGCGAACATTGGCAGGATCGTCGCGGTCGTCAATCTCACCCTCGACGGCGTCATGCAGGCCCCGGGCCGGGCCGATGAAGACACCCGGAACGGATTCGCGGGCGGCGGCTGGGCACACCCGTACGCGGACTCGGTCCAGGCCCGCGTCATGGGTGCGCACATGGCCGCGTACACCGGCGGCGGCCTGCTGTTCGGTCGCCGCACCTACCAGGACTTCTTCGAGTTCTGGCCCCATCAGACCGGCAATCCGTTCACCGAGGTGCTGGACAAGGCCCAGAAGTTCGTCTGCTCCCGCACCCTCGCCGAACCGCTGCCGTGGCAGAACTCCACCCTGCTGCCCGGCGACGGGGTCGCGGCCGTGCGCAGGCTGCACGCCGAGCAACCCGACCTGGATCTGGTGGTCCTCGGCAGCGGTGAGTTGCTGCGCTCCCTCATGCGTGCGGGCATGATCGACGAGTACCTGCTCTCGATCCACCCCTTGACGGTCGGTCCCGGCGCGCGCCTGTTCGACGGCGTCGACGTGGGCCCGCTGCGACTGACCGACAGCGTCACCACGACGACCGGTGTCCTCATCGCCACCTATCGTCCCGCAGGAGAGGAGTCGCGATGACCGAGTACCTGCTCAGCATCTACCAGCCCGACGACACCGCACCGCCGGACGACCTCGACGAGATCATGAGCGAACTCGCGAAACTCAATGCGGAGATGCGGGACGCCGGGGCGTGGGTGTTCGCCGCCGGGCTGCACGCGCCGAGCACCGCCACCGTACTGCGCGCACAGGGCCCCGACGTGCTGGTCACCGATGGGCCGTTCGCCGAGAGCAAGGAGCACATAGGCGGCTTCACCGTCCTGCGCGCGGCCGACCTCGACGAGGCTCTGGACTGGGGTCGCCGCATGGCCCGGATCATCGGGCTGCCGATCGAGGTACGGCCCATCCAGGACGCGTGACATGTCCTCCGGCACAGTCGATGTCGCGGCCGTGTTCGCAGAGCACTACGGCCGCGCCGTCGCCTCCCTGATCCGTGTCTTCGGTGATGTCGACATCGCCGAAGACGCGGTGCAGGAAGCCTTCGCCACCGCGGTGCAGCGCTGGCCACGCGACGGGCTGCCGCCCAGTCCGCCCGGCTGGATCATCACCACCGCCCGCAATCGCGCGGTGGACCGGCTGCGCCGTGAAGCCGCCCGCGCCGACAAGTACGCCCGGGCCGCGCTGCTGCGGGCGGATGGGGAACCGATCGAGGAGGGCGCGGTGCGCGACGACCGGCTGCGCTTGATATTCACCTGCTGCCATCCCGCGCTGTCCCGCCACGCCCAGGTGGCATTGACCCTCCGGCTGCTGGGCGGACTGTCCACGGTGGAGGTCGCCCGTGCCTTCCTGGTGCCGGAGACGACCATGGCGCAGCGCCTCACCCGCGCCAAGGGCAAGATTCGCGACGCCCGCATCCCATACCGGGTGCCGTCCGACGCCGACCTGCCCGCCCGGCTCGAAGCCGTCCTCACCGTCCTCTACCTGATCTACACCGAAGGGCACACCGCCACCGCCGGCGCGCACCTGGCCCGGGCGGACCTGCGCGCCGAGGCCATCCGGCTGGCCCGGGTGCTCGCCGAACTCATGCCGGACGAACCCGAGGTCCACGGCCTGCTCGCCCTGCTGCTGCTCTCCGAATCACGCAGTGCCGCACGCACATCCGGGACCGGTGAGCTGATTCCCCTCCCGGAGCAGGATCGACGTCTCTGGGACACAGCCCTGATCGCCGAGGGGCACGCGCTGGTCCGGGCATGCCTGCGCCGCAACCAACCCGGGCCGTACCAGATCCAGGCGGCCATCAATGCCGTGCACACCGCCGCCCGCACCGCCGCCGACACCGACTGGCCGCAGATACTCCAGCTCTACAACCAGCTCCTCGACCTCACCCCGAACCCGGTGGTGCGGCTCAACCGGGCGGTGGCCGTGGCCGAGGTCGCCGGGCCCGAAGCCGCACTGACCGAACTGGACCTGGTGGACCTCGGCGACCAGCACCTGTACCACGCGGTGCGTGCCGATCTCCTGCACCGCCTCGGCCGGAAGGACGACGCCGCCCAGGCTTACCGCGCGGCGATCGCCCGCGCTCGGAATGACACCGAACGCGAGTTCCTCATCGCCCGTCTGCTCGCTTCTTCCGGCAAGCTCCCCACAGAAACCAGTGGCCGCAGGTGCCGCGGTCGTCGGTGACGACGGAGAGTCGAAGGTCCTGGCGGTTATGGACCTTCCACTGCGATCGGACGGCATTGGCCTCTCTGCTGTCGCCGGTCGACGGCGCAAAGTCGAACCATGGAACTCCCACAGCAGACCGACCACCGGACCGAAGACAGCCGGCTGAGCTGGCAGACAGCCACGGTCGACGGGATCCGCAGCCGATATCTGGTCGGCGGCACCGGTCCCAGCGTGGTACTGCTGCACGGATTCGGACTGGCGAATCGCACCTATCGAGCCGCACTCGAGCAGCTGTCGGGGCGTGGGATGCGGGTCTACGCGCCGACGATGCCCGGCTTCGGCGGCACGGGCGAACTGCCCACCAGCCGCACCAGCATGCACGGCTACGCGAGCTGGGTCGCCGCGTTCATCCGGGCCGCCGGTATCACGGAACCGGTCACACTCATCGGTCACTCGTTCGGCGGCGCCGTCGCCATCATGACGGCCTACGAATCGCCCAGCCTGGTGGGCCGACTGGTCCTGGTCAATTCGGTAGGTGGCTCGGCCTGGGTCAACGGCCGCGGCACAGTGGTGGCCATGGCCCAGCGGCCGCTGTGGGATTGGGGTCTGCACCTGCAGGCCGATATCCTCCCGGTCCCCGAAATGACCCGTGTGCTGCCGATCATCCTCCGCGACGGCGTCCCGGCGGCCATGTCCCATCCGCAGGCCTTCTGGCGCGCGGCCAAGCTGGTCAGAACGGCGAATCTGACAGCCGAACTGGCCGAACTCGGCAGCCGTGGTCTGCCGATAACGATCGTCTGGAGCAGCGCGGACAACGTGATCCCCGAGGCCGCGACAGAGACACTCCAGGCCGCCCACGAGGAGATCCGGACGATCACCGTCGAGGGCAAGCACTGCTGGCTACTCGCCGATCCGAGCCGTTTCGGCGAAGTAATCAGTGACGCACTCACCTTCACGCCCGCCACCGGCGCCGCCTGACATCGCTCTCGTGCGCGGGCCCGTTCACCGGGCCCGCTTCGTCATGCCTGCTCCCGACGATTCCGTTCCGGCCGTGTGCGGGCAGCAGCGATCGCGGTACCTCCGGCCCTCGTCCGGGCTGACCGGACCGCGCTCGAATTCCACCACCGCCGCCCCGGCGCTCGACAGGTGCGCAGCGCAGATGACCCGGATCGGTCGGCAGCCTCCGAGCACCGGCGGCCGCCGCGCCCGGTTGCGCTCCACGACGGCGGCATATCGATGGCTGGTTATGCCCGCGGCACCTTGATGACGTAGTCCGGGTATATCTCGTTCGGGTTGGTGATGACCTCGGGGTTCGCCGCGACGAGCCGGTAGTAGAACTTGCCGGATCCGTAGTAGCGAGCCGCGATGCCCCACAGCGTTTCTCCGCTGGTGACGGTGTGTTCGAGATACGTGGTGTAGCCCGGCACGATCTTCGGTCCGAGGATCACGGGGACAATGACGCTGTCGAGCTCCGCGCCGTCCTTTGCCGAGGTGTGGAACACCTCGATGAAGATCCGGTTGAGCATGAACGAGGCGCCCGACACGTCGACAGCGAGCTGGAACTGGCTGTGGCCGCCGTTCCCGTCGCCGGCGGTGAAATACCCGTTGACCTCGTCGTGGCCCTCGGTGATGCGGTAGTTGAAGTTCGCCTCGAACGCTCCGCCCGCGGTTCCGGCGATCTGGATCTGGTTGCCGACGATGTCGTAGGGCCGGGGTTGCTGCACTTCGATGATCATCAGTGGGTCTCCGATCGAACCGGGCATCGCAAGATTCATCCGACTTCGAATTCCATTGTGGCACTGTTTCTATCGAAGAGCTCGGAATCGATGACCTTTGGAGACAACGGCTCTCGTGCGGAGGAGGAGACCGGACGATCACACCGCACCGAGCCCGACCCGGCGGACCCAACCCCGGCCGGGGACAGCTCGGTGCGGCGAGCCCACCGCTGGGCGCGATGAACTCGGCGCCCGGCGTTCACCTTCGGCGCTGAGCGTTATGAATTCAGCACCGGGTGCAGTGGATTCAGCGTTTGGTCAACCGATCCACCGCGTCCTCCGGCATCCCGAACGGCACAGCGGTCTCCGCCTTCAGCGCCTCGACGCGTCCGAGTTCCCGCGAATTCGCGTAGAGCGACTTGTAGATCCGGTTCGACCCGGCCGAATTGGCGCTGATCTGCGCGGCCAGATGCGCCACGAATCCGTCCAGACCCTCGTCTGGCACGGCATGGTTCACCAGCCCCATCGCCGCGGCCTCGACGCCACTGAACCGGCGCGCGGTGAAGCTGAGCTCCTTGGCGCGCGCCATGCCGACCCGCTCGGGCAGCCGGACGGACATGCCCCATACCGGAGCCAGCCCCCACTGACTGTGCGTATCACCGAACTGCGCGTTCTCGCCCGCCACCAGAATGTCGCAGCCCAGCGCCAATTCGAGGCCGCCGGTGAAGCAGTGCCCGCGGATCTTGCCGATCACCGGAGCCGGGAACGCTTCGAGCCGGGTGATGGTCTCCGCCTCGGCGTAACGTGACGCCATCGCGTCGCCCGCGGAGATCGCCCCCAGATCGTGTCCGGCGCAGAAGGATCGGCCCGCCCCGGTCAGGATCACGCACCGGACGTCCTCGCACGCCAGCGCGTCCAGATGCGCCGACAGCTCCTCGAACGAGGCCGCCGTCAAAGCGTTCAGCTTCTCGGGACGGTTCAGGGTGAGGGTGGCGATGCCGTCCTCGAGCGTGCGAAGTACGAGCTCAGCGCTCATGAGAATTGCCTTCCCGCAGCGGATCCGGCCGACGGCGCGCACGCCCTCGGCCGGATCTCGAATTCGACTGTGTCAGGCCAGCTTCAGGCTGCGACCGATGATCTCCTTCATGATCTCGGTGGTGCCGCCGTAGATGGTCTGGATGCGGGCGTCCATGTACGCCTTGGCGATCGGGTACTCGCGCATGTAGCCGTAGCCGCCGTGCAGCTGCAGGCAGCGGTTGATGAGGTCGAGCTGCTCCTCGCTGGACCACCACTTGGCCATGGCGGCCTCCTCGACGGTCAGCTTCTTGTCGTTGAGCAGCTCGATGCAGCGATCCACGAACACGCGCACCGCGGTGGTCTTGGTGGCCAGCTCCGCCAGCACGAAGCGGGTGTTCTGCAGGGCGCCGATCGGCTTGCCGAAGGCCTTGCGGTCACGCACGTACTGGCAGGTCAGCTCCAGGCAGCCCTCCATGGCGGCGGCGGCCATGACGGCGATGGACAGGCGCTCCTGCGGCAGGTTCTGCATCAGGTGGATGAAGCCCTGGCCCTCGGTGCCCAGCAGGTTCTTGCCGGGGACGCGGACATCGGTGAAGGACAGCTCGGCGGTGTCCTGCGCCTTGAGGCCGATCTTGTCCAGATTGCGGCCGCGCTCGAAGCCTGGCATGCCGCGCTCCACCACGAGCAGCGAGAAGCCCAGCGCGCCCTTCGACGCATCGGTCTGGGCGACCACGATCACGATGTCGGCATTGATGCCGTTGGTGATGAAGGTCTTGGCGCCGTTGAGAATCCAGTCGTCGCCGTCCTTGACCGCACGGGTCTTGATGCCCTGCAGGTCCGAGCCGGTACCGGGCTCGGTCATGGCGATGGCGGTGATGATCTCGCCGGAACAGAAGCCCGGCAGCCAGCGCTGCTTCTGCTCCTCGGTCGACAGCTCCAGCAGGTAGGGAGCGATCACGTCATTGTGCAGACCGAAACCCAGGCCGGAGTACATGCCCTTGGTGACCTCCTCGGTCACGATGGCGTTGTAGCGGAAATCCTGCACGCCCCCGCCGCCGTACTCCTCCGGCACGGCCATGCCGAGGAACCCCTGCTTGCCTGCCTCCAGCCAGACCGAGCGATCGACGATGCCGTCACGCTCCCACTGCTCGTGCTGGGAAGCCACATGCTGATCGAGAAACTTACGGAACGACTCCCGGAACAGCTCGTGTTCGGGTTCGAAAAGGGTGCGCTCCACGCCAACCTCCTACAGTGACCACATCGGCACCAACGCCTGTGCCCACAACCGTACTCGAAAGTCGAACGGAGGTTAACTTCGCGGGGAAAGAAAATGGTCCGAACTGCGACAGTCGCCATTGACGTCGCGGAACGGAGCTGCTGAACCCCGGTAAACCTACCGGGACCTCAGGGTGGTGCTCAGAGGCCGAAGCGACCCAGGGTGCGGCCCAGCAGGCTGCGACCGCGATCCCGATCGCGCTCGGCCAGCAGGAAGTCCAGTTCGCCCTCCACGGCCTTCCGGACCACGGCCTGCAATTCGTCGGCGGCGCCGTCGAGATCCTCGACGTCCCGCCAGGGACTGGTGTCGATGGGGGTGCCCAGGGCGAAGTAGAAGCGCTCCGGCTTGGGAATCAGGGTGGGTCCGAGGCCGCGGATCATCGGCGGGGTGAGATTCGAGCGCAGGCCCAGGCCCTCGACGGCCTTGCGCAGCGGCAGCATGACCGGGTGATCGCCGTCGAAGACGATGTCGTAGATGTCGTCGCCGCCGATCATGGCGATCGGGACGATGGGCGCGCCCGTCTGGATGGCCATCTTGGCGAAGCCGGTGCGGCCCTCCCACAGCAGCTGGTACTTCTGCCCCTTGCCTCGCATGGCCTCGCGGCCACCGCCCGGGAAGACCGCCACCGCCTCACCCTGCTCCAGCAGCGTGGTGCAGTTGTGGCGATTACCGCGCACGATTCCCCAGCGGTGCAGCACATCTCGCAACCCGGGCACATCGATCAGCACATTCTCGGCGAGCCCCCGCACCAGCCGATCGTGTTGCACCAGGATCTCGTGTGCGAGCAGCGGGGCATCGGTGCCGCCCGCCAGGCTGTGATTGCCGACGAGCAGCACCGGGCCCTGCTCCGGGAAGTTCTCCATTCCGTAGAAACGCGGACTGAACCAGGCCCGCGAGGGGGCGACCAGCAGATCGATGATGCGGCGATCCGCATCGGTGAGATCGACGTGCAGCGGCGCGCCGTCGGTCAGCCCCCTGGGTGCTTCGTTGTCGGACCATTGATCGCCATGACGAGACAAGACAAACCCTCCCTGCAAGAACCTTCGATATCGGCATCGTAACGAAAGTCCGCGCAGGTCAGCGAGTCAGGGTTAGTACAGGTTCGAGCGTCCGAATGAGACAAATTCCGCTTCGAGTTCTCCTTTGCCGGCATCGGTGAACAGGTCGTACTCCGGTTTGCCGCGACCCGTCCAGCGATAGATCGGCTCCGCGGTATGCCAACGCTGTTCCTGCAGTTGGCGTTTGAGCACTTTGTTCGAACCGGTGACCGGGAGATTCCCCGACACGCGCAGCAATCGCGGTGCGCCCTTACTGCCGAGATCATCCTGGGCACTGAGGAATTCGGCGAACTCGGTGGGATCGAAGGCGGCCGGGTCGGCCACCTCGATGGCCGCCATCACCTGGTCGCCCGAGCGGGGGTCGGGGACGCCGAAGACCGCGGCGGCAATGACCGCGGGATGCCGTCGAAGCACCTGTTCGATGAGCAGGGTCGAGGTGTTCTCGCCGTCGACGCGGAGCCAGTCGCCTTTGCGTCCGGCGAAATACAGGAATCCGTCCGTGTCGATATATCCGAGATCGCCGGTCCAATACCAGCCGTTCCGCAAACGCTCGGCATCCGCGACATCGTTTTTGTAATAGCCCTCGAAGACGAGCGCGCCCGCCTTGTCGATCATCTCTCCAACCGATTGGTCCGGATTCAAGACGCGGCCGTATTCATCCAATTCCGCTCGCGCACAATCCGCGAGGGTCTCCGGATTCACCACGGCCACTCCCGGATGCGCCGGACGGCCCAGCGCCGAGGCCGGCGCCGCGGGGTCGATGGCGGCCAGGGCCGGGCCCTCGCTGGAGCCGTAGCCTTCGAAGAGCTCGGCGCCGAAGCGACGGCGGAACTCGGCCTGGTCGGCCACCGACGCCTCGGTGCCGAAGCCACGGACCAGGGTGTTGTCCGAGTCCTGGGCGGTGGCCGGGGTGGCGAGCAGGTAGCCGAGCGCCTTGCCCACATAGGTGAAGAAGGTCGCGCCGAAATACCGCACGTCCGCGAGGAATCCCGACGCCGAGAACTTCGGGGTCAGGCACACGGTCCCGCCGTTGGCCAGCGCCGGAGCCCACAGCGCCATGATGGCGTTGCCGTGGAACAGCGGCATGCAGCAGTAGTCGACGTCCTCCCGGACATGACCGAACTTGTCGGAGGCCGCGTACGCGATCACCGCCAGGCGGCGCTGCGTGCACTTGACCGCCTTGGAGGTGCCGGAGGTGCCGGAGGTGAACAGCAACAGCAGCAACGACTCCGGGCCCGCGTCCGCGGCGGGCTCGACCGGGCCCGCCGCGATCGCGATCAGGCGCGACTCGATCGCTGCACGGTAGGCCGGGTCGTCCACCAGCAGGAAGCGGTCGGGCTCGAGACCCAGATCCAGGTCGCGCAGGCGGGCCATCCCGGCCGCGTCGGTCACGATGAGCTGGCAGTCGACATAGCGGATGTCGGCCGCCAGCTGGGCGGTGCCGCGGGTCGGGTTGATGCCGACCAGGGTCGCGCCCGCCAGCGCGGCGCCGCCCAGCCAGAAGACGAAATCGGGCACGTTGTCCAGCAGCACCCCGATGTGGAAGGGCCCGTCGCGCCGCAGGTCCCGGGCCAGTGCGGCCCGCGCCGCCGACTCCCGCACCACCGCGTCCCAGGTCCAATTCCGTTCGCGGGTGCGCACGCCGAACCGCTCGTCGCCGAGGCGGTCGAGCAGCATGGTCGCGATGTCCGCGCGCCGCGGGTGTTGCCCCCGCGACACCGCCGGGGTGTCGTCCGATACGGCCGGGGTTACCGCCGATAGGTCCGTCATGTCCGATTCGCCTTCCATATGCCGAGTCTTGCCGCTGTCACGCGGCCGGGTGCACGAGTTCGACGTATTCCCTGGGCAACTCGTCGAAGGACAGCTTGCGGATCTCCACCGGGCCCGAGTGGTAGGAGTCCTCGCCGACGATCAGGCCGTTCGCGTCGACCGGCCACAGCAGCAGCTGGCGGAAGACGATCAGGTAGTCGGCGGCGGGATCATCGACGGGGATGCCGATCTGGGCGGCGTACGCGCCCGGGTAGATCTGCTCGAGGAAGCCCTCGGTGACCACGCAGTCGTCGTCCACGAGCAGGCGGTCCAGCTCGAACTCCAGGATGTTGGACCTGCTCTCGACGAAGGCCGCGTAGTAGTCGCGCACGCCGTCCCAGCCCTTGGGGCCGACATCCTGACCCGACGTCCAGAAGTGATAGTCCGGCTCGGCCACCAGGGTGCGCATGAGACCGTCCAGATCGGGGGCGGCCTCGGCCTTCATGTGCTCGAGCACGATGCCGAGGACCTGGCGGTGGCGCTCATTGGTGGTGACGGCCAGTCGCTGCTCCAGCAGCTCCCAGGTCTTGGCCGGATCGACGATCGCCATGGTGTGAATCTCCTTCTCCCGCAACGGTTGTGCCCACCGATCGTCACCGACCGGCATGATCCGGATCACCCGCCGCCCGTCGCGGGTATCACCGCCCGCACCCGACACCCGTCGGGTCGGACGGCAGCCGGCCCGCCATTTGCGCCGAGGACAGCGCCATCCGGCGCACCGTCAGCACCAGCGTCGCCGTGAAGCGGTCCAGCGCCTCGTCCACATCCCAGCCCATCACCGCCTCGACCTGCGCGATCCGCGAGGCCACCGTGCTGTGATGCAGATGTAGTTCGGTCGCGGTGCGCCGCAGCGTGCCGAAAACACAGAACGCCTCCAGCGTGTCCACGGCCAGCGCTCCCGCCTCGGTGGTCGCGAACTCGTTGATCCGCATGGCATCCGAGGTCCCCAGCAGCCGCTGCACCGGCAGATCCGCCAGCAACTCCAGCGCCCCCAACCGCTCGAACGCGATCACCCGCCGCCCGTGCCACGTCGAGGACGCGAACCGCATGGCCCGCCGCGCCCGCTCCCACGAGGTGGCCGCCGCGAACGCCGGCAACCGCTCCCCCACCCCGATCCACGGCCCGCCGGTTCCCGCCTGCGATGCCGGAAATGCCTCTGCAACAGCGGCATTCAAGACGTCCGACAGCCCCCGGTCGACCATCGACGGACGCCCCGGCCCCGTAGGCGCGGGCGCGTTCGCCGGACGATCCGAACCGCCCGACTCGGCCACCGCGGAACTCCGGGCACTCACCGGGACCAGACCTCGCTCGTCGGCCGTCCCGACCGGCGGCCCGAAATCCTGCACCAGCACCGCGGTCGTCGCACCGATCACGGCCTGCCGCAGGATCGGCACATACTCGCCGATGATCCGGACCGCGTCCGCCGCACCGGGGCCGGCCACCGCCAGCACCCTGGCCGCCCTGGCCGGATCGAGCCCGAGCAACCGCATGGCCCGCACCCGGTCCTCCCGCCGCTCCTTCTCCGACAGCACCACCTCCAGCAGCGCCGGATCATCCATCCGCAACGGATTCGCCGCCTGCCGCGCCGACACCACACGCAGGCAGTGCCGCAACCGATCCAGCACCACCGCATCCAGCGGATGCGCGAATCCGCGTTGTGCCGCTGCCGGTTTCGCGACCCGGCCGCCGTACCGGTTCGCCGAGGGGCGTCGGATTCCCGGGTAGCGGGCGAGTCCACCGCGGCCTGCCGCTCCAGCCAGACGGCCGGATCCGACCCGACCGCGTCGGCGGGTGTGCCGATCGACGACAGCAGGCGGCCCGCTGCGTCGTAGCGGATCACGGTGCCGGAGGGCCAGCTCGCGCCGACCGGTCATTCGGCGAGGAGGGCGGCGGCGCGGACGACGGTGTCGGCATCGGCGGCGAATTCGTCGAAGGCGTCGAAGTGGGCTATGACGCGCAGAACCGCGGCCGAGTCGGCAGCGAGTTCGGACAATCGCAGCGGGTTCGAGGTCGGCGCGGGATAGGTCACGCTGCTCCCTCCACTCGGATGGGCAATCCCTCCAGGGTGGCAATCGCCCCGCCACCGTGAAGAGAATCGGGCAAAACATCCAACTGAGCGGGACTCGCGACGTTTTCCTCAGGGCGCTCGGAATTCCACCGAATGGCAGCGCCGGCCTGATCAGGCCCGGACGAACAGCCGCATCGATTCCTCGACCACGGCGTCGCGGCTGCGGTGATCCGGATCGGCCTCCGGGCGCAGCCAGATGGAGGCGTGATTGAGGATGCCGTGCAGGCAGTGCAGGGCGACGGCAGGGTCGGGGACGTCGAAGTCGCCGGTTTCGATGCCGCGGTCGATGACCTCGCGGAAGATGCGGTCGTGGCGGCGGCGCATGGTCTTGATGGCGTCGCCGTGCTCGTCCGGCCACGCTCCGGGAAATGCGAACAGCTTGCCGACCTCCGGATACCGCACGGTCAGTACATGCAACTGCTCGGTGATGAGGATGCGCAACTGCTCGGCCGGTGAACTGTCGGGTGCAGCGTCGAGTCCCTCCCGCAGCGGGGTGATCGCGTCGTCGTGGAGCTTCTCCAAGGCCGCGGACACCAGGGCGTCCTTGCTCGGAAAGTAGTGGTAGAGAGTGGCTTTGGCGATATCGGTGCGCTCGGCGACGTCCTCGAAACGCATGCCCTGGTAACCGCTGCTGGACAGGATCTGCAGCGCGGTCGCGATCATCTCCGCCTTGCGGCGATCGCGCCGGCGGGCCGCGCGCCCGGTGGTGGCGGCGTCCTCGTCCACGGTCGAAGTCATCGCTCGATCATATGCGTCGCCCAGTTCGGCTTCTCCGACCATTGAGATGGTTATTCAACTAGCCAGATCAAAATTCGACCCTTAGGTTGGGAAATGTGATCGAGACACCCGAGTCCAGCTACTTCCGCCGCGTCGGCGAGCACCGATTCGTCCCCACCCGGCACGCGGGCGGCGCCTGGGCCGACGACGAGCAGCACTTCAGCCCGGTCGGCGGCCTGATCGTGCACGAGATCCTGCGGGCTCGCGCGGATCGCCCCGACCTGGTGATGAGCCGGATCAGCTTCGACATCCTCGGCCGGATCGGGTTCGAGGAGTTCGAGATTCGGGTCGAGACCGTCCGGCCCGGTCGCACCATCGAGCTGGTGCAGGCCACGGTCGCCATCGGCGGTCGCAGTGTCGTGAGCGCGCGGGCCTGGTTCCTGGGCGCCGGGGACACCGACAGTGTCGCGGGCGGCGAGCCGGATCGGCTGCCCGCGCCCGAGGGTCTGGAGTCCTGGGAACTCAGTTCGCTCTGGTCGGGCGGCTACATCGCCTCCATCGACACCCGGCCGGTCGGAATCCCGCAATCCGGCCGCGCCGCGGCCTGGATCTCCACACCCCTGGACCTGGTGGCGGGCGAGCAGTCCGAGGCCCTCGCCTCCTATATCGCACTGGTCGACACCGCCAACGGCATCGCGGTCCGGCAGGAGCCCACCAAGTGGATGTTCCCGAACGTGGATCTGACCATCCACCTCTACCGCCAGCCGGAAGGCGCGTGGACGGGACTCGACACCACGGTCACCTTCGGCCACACCGGACAGGGGCTGACCAGCACCGTCCTCCACGACGTCCGCGGCGCGGTCGGCTATGCCCAGCAGATCCTCACCGTACGTCCCCAGCCGTGACCGGCCGGCCTCCTATAGTCGATTGGCATGACCTTTCACAGCGAGAGCAGCACCGTGCCGTCGGTCGTCCTGAACGACAGGAACGTGATTCCGGCGCTCGGTTTCGGAGTGTTCCAGGTGGCCGACGCGGAGGCGTTCGAGACCGTCACCGCCGCACTCGAAACCGGTTACCGCAGTATCGATACGGCCGCGATCTACGGCAACGAAGTCGAGGTGGGCCGTGCCATCCGCGAGTTCGGCCTGCCGCGCGAGCAGGTGTATCTCACCACCAAACTGTGGAACTCCGAACAGGGCTACGACTCCACCCTGCGCGCCTTCGACGCCAGCATGGCGCGCCTCGGAATGGACTATCTGGACCTGTATCTCATCCACTGGCCGGTAGGACAAGCCGGTCGGTTCGTCGAGACGTTCCAGGCTTTCCAGGCTCTGAAATCCGAGGGCCGGATCCGGTCGATCGGCGTCTCCAACTTCAACCGCGACCACCTCGAACGGCTGATCGGCGAGACCGGAGAGACCCCGGCGGTCAACCAGATCGAACTGCACCCGCATCTGACGCAGTCCGAACTGCGCGCCTTCCACGCCGAGCACGGCATCGCGACCGAGGCCTGGAGTCCCCTCGGACAGGGCGCGGACCTGAAGGACCCGGCCATCGTCGAGATCTCGGAGGAGAACGGCCGCACCCCGGCTCAGGTGATCATTCGATGGCACCTGCAACTCGGCAACGTGGTGATCCCGAAGTCGGTCACCCCGGCCCGGATCAAGGAGAACTTCGACGTCTTCTCCTTCGAATTGACCCCTGACCAGATGGCCCGCATCAACGCGCTCGACCACGGCAACCGCATCGGCCCCGACCCGGCCACCTTCACCGCCGGCCTCTGAGCCCGCCGAGCCGGCGAGCGCCCTCCGGCCCGCGCCCGGTTCGGTAGCGGCCGGGCGTGGTGCCGACGAGGGCGGTGAACGCGGCGATGAAGCCGCTCGGGTTGGACCAGCCGCAGGCGTGGGCGACACGGATGGTGTCGTGACCTTCGGCGAGCAGGACCAGGGCGTGGCAGATCCGTAGCTGGGTGCGCCATTCGTAGAAGGTCATGCCGAGTTCGTTGTGGAACAGGCGGCTGAGGGTACGGGCGCTGGCGCCGGTCGCCCGCCCGAGGTCGGCCAATGAGGTGTTGTCCGAAGGGTTTTCGCAGAGGATCCGTGCGACGGCCTGCAATCGGTCGTCGTGTGGCCGCGGGAGCCGCAAGGGTTGCTCGTGGGCTTCGCGGAGTTCGTCGACGAGGACCCGCTGCAGGCGGGCGCGGCCGGCGCGGTCGAAATCGCGGGTGCCGGTGAGGACGAGCAGGATTTCGCGAGCCAGGTCGGAGGCCAGGAACACGGCGGGACGGTCCACGACCAGCCGGGCCAGGGCGGGCGGCAGGAAGACGATCCGCATGTCGGTGTCGCCGTGCGCGCGGTGCTGGTGCGTGAATCCCGCTGGCGTCCAGGCGATTCGGTTGGCGGGGACGATCGATGTGCCCCGTTCGGTGTGGACCGACAGCACCCCGCGCGCCGCGTACACCAGATGCCCGCGGTCATGGGAATCCGCCGAACTCATTCCCCCCGAAGGCCAGAGATGGGCCCCGCCGGACGGCAACAGCCGCGAGTCGAGAGGTTGGCGGCTGATGGGCATAGCCTGGCATTCTATCGGTAGCTCGCCATCCTGCCCGTCGGCGACAGTGAGGGCATGAACACGACGACGCGAGTGAATACGACGATGCGAGCGGCGATCTGCGTCCGCGCCGGGGACCCCGAGGTCCTGGAGATCCGGGAACTGCCGATCCCCGAGGTACGGCCGGGATGGAGTCTGGTGCAGGTGAAGGGCGCGGGCCTGAACCGGTCGGAACTGCGTACCCGCCAGGGGCACTCACCGAGTGTCGGCTTCCCCCGCGTCCTCGGCATCGAATGCGTCGGCATCATCGCGGCCACAACCGATCCCGCTCTTCCTGAGGGTACGACGGTGGCGGCGGTCATGGGCGAGATGGGCCGCGATTTCGACGGCGGCTACGCCGAGTACGCACTCCTGCCGAACTCACTGCTCATGCCGATCACCACCACCCTGCCGTGGGAGATCCTGGCCGCCCTCCCCGAGTCCTACCTGACCGCCCAGGGTTCGCTCGACGCGCTGGGAATCGAGCCGGGCACCAAGGGCCGGTTGCTGATTCGCGGCGGGACCTCCTCGGTGGGTATGGCCGCGGCGTCGATCGCCGTCGGCCACGGCATCGAGACCGCGACAACGACACGGCAGCACACCAGGATCGACGCCCTGAGCGCGACCGGCGTCGAGCACGTCCTCGTCGACGACGGCGAATCCCTGGCCGCGAGCGTGCACGCGATCTGGCCCGACGGCCCGGACTACGTCCTGGATCTCGTCGGCGCCCGTACCGCGGTGGACTCGCTCCACCTGGTCCGGCGCGGCGGCACGGTCTGTGTGTCGGGCTCGCTCAGCGGATGGCTCATCGCCGATTTCGAACCGATCGCGATGATCCCCTCCGGCACCAGGCTCACCGCCTTCCACAGCAAGAACCGCGAAGGCGGCGCGGGAAGGCCGGTGTTGCAACGGATCATCCACGAGATCGAATCCGGCGCCTACCGCCCCGCCATCGACCGCGTCTTCGGCCTGGACGACATCGCCGCCGCCCATCGGTACATGGAGAACAACCAGGCCACCGGCAAAGTCGTGGTGCTGCCCTGAATCACCATCCTGCCAGGCCGGGCGTCTCATCTATCACTGGTGGAAGGTCCACCGAGCTACCGGAGCGCGTCATCGATCCCAGGTCCGAGTGCTGATGAACGTCCGCCACGCCTCGTCGGAGAACCACAGCTCGGGGCCGGCTTTCCAGCTTTCGCATCCGGAAGGCCCAGTCCGCCCTTCGCCGAGGAAGCCCGCACTCCGCACATAAAGTTTCCGAAATCCATGCGAAAGACCGCCAATTCAGACATTTCTCAGCCTCGCCGGCAGGGAAATGTCCGCCACGGACCCGACCGTGACGAACTTTCACCGTATTTCGTGAAATGTCCGCGAGGGACTCACTCCGGCAACGCCTTTGGATGTCTACTTAGTACAGAGCGTTCAGCAACATCAGCAGTCGACCGCAGATTCATTCGCAATCCGAAGAAACAGTGGGAGCCGTAATGCCTTGGGATGCTTGGGTTTTGTCGCTATTGACTGTTTTGGGCGGATTATCGCTTGCCGCTTGCATTGTCGAAGACATCAGAGGCTCCGGTGCTCGTCGCACTCGGGAGGGGCGGCATCGCGCGGAACGGCGACGGTGAGGCGGGACACGCCGCGGCCGGAGGCATTCGTCGATGCCTCCGGCCGGGACGGGTCGGGCTTACGGCGCGGCGGGCGCGCTGCCCGCGTAGGCGTACTCGGCCAGCTGGCCGGCCAGGGAGTTCGGGACGCGGGCGCGGACCCGGGTGCCAGACTCCTCATGGTCGGAGCTGAGGATCTTGCCATCGGCGTGGATGCGGGCGAGCAGGTCGCCGCGGGTGTAGGGCAGCAGGACGCTGACCTCGACATCGAGGCCGCCGAGGATCTGACCCAGGCGGTCGCGGAGCTGGTCGAGCCCCTCCCCGGTGCGGGCCGAGACGAAGGCCGCGTCGGGGAGCCAGCCACGCAGCTGGGTCAGCTCCAGCGGATCGAGCGCGTCGATCTTGTTGACCACCAGGAACTCCGGCGGCGCGGGCGTCTTGGACTCCCGCAACACGTCGGTGATGACCTCGCGAACCGCCTTGATCTGCTGATCCGGCAGCGGGTCGGAGCCGTCCACCACATGCAGCAGCAGGTCGGCGCCCGTCACCTCTTCCAGCGTGGACCGGAACGCCTCGACCAACTGGGTGGGCAGGTGGCGGACGAAGCCGACGGTGTCGGTGAACACCACTTCGCGACCGTCTTCGAGAGCGGCGCGGCGGGTGGTCGGATCCAGGGTGGCGAACAGCGCGTCCTGCACCAGGATTCCGGCATCGGTCAGCGCGTTCATCAGCGACGACTTGCCCGCATTGGTGTAGCCGACAATGGCCACCTGCGGGATGCCGCTGGCCGAGCGCTTGGCGCGCTTGGTGTCGCGGGCGGTCTTCATCTCGCGAATCTCACGGCGCAGCTTGGCCATTCGCTCACGAATGCGGCGCCGGTCGGTCTCGATCTTGGTCTCACCGGGACCACGCAGACCCACCCCGCCATTGCTGCCGGCGCGACCGCCGGCCTGCCGGGACATGGACTCACCCCAGCCGCGCAGTCGCGGCAGCATGTACTCCATCTGCGCCAGCGACACCTGCGCCTTGCCCTCCCGCGAGGTGGCGTGCTGGGCGAAGATGTCCAGGATCAGCGCGGTGCGGTCGATGACCTTCACCTTCACGACCTTCTCCAGCGCGGTCAACTGCGCGGGCGTCAGCTCACCGTCACAGATGACGGTGTCGGCGCCGGACTCGAGGACGATGCCGCGTAGCTCCTCGGCCTTGCCGGAGCCGATATAGGTCGACTTGTCGGGACGGTCACGACGCTGGATCATCGCGTCGAGCACCTCCGAACCAGCGGTCTCGGCGAGCGCGGCCAGCTCGGCCATGCTCGCCTCGGCCTGGGTGGCCGTGCCCTCGGTCCACACGCCGACCAGCACCACGCGCTCCAGGCGCAGCTGCCGGTACTCGACCTCGGTGACGTCGGTGAGTTCGGTGGACAGACCCGCAACACGCCGCAGGGCGCTGCGGTCCTCGAGCTGTAGCTCACCAACTGTCGGCGCGGCCGACCAGCCGTTGCGGCCGGTCTCGGTAGCGTCGTCGATCTCCTCGTCGAGGTCTTCGGCGGGAGTGAACTCATACGTTTCTGGCTTACTCATACACCTCCATGATTCCATGTATCAACCAACGGCCGCATTCGGTTATTTCGCGGCGAAGCGTTCCCGGCTCGGGAGATGACGTCGTCGAGGACTTCGCGGGAACGGAGGAGGTCCGCGATGGTGCGGTCGATGCGGTCGCGCCCGGCGTCACCCGTCAACGGCAGCGCCGAAACCGACACCCTGTACCCCGCACTGGTCGCGGCCCTGGCCCACCGGCAGCCGGCCTACCTGCACGTGGTGTTCGCGAACCCGGAAAGCGCTCTCTTCCAGCGGATTCGGAACCTGTGGCCGAACACGCTGATCGCCAACCCGAACCTCGGCTGGGACGTCCCGCTGCCCGCCGGCGGCGGTACGGCCGCAGCCCGGGCACTGCTCGCGGCGGGCGCGGACCTGGTGTCACTGGGCTGTTCATTCCTGGCCAACCCGGACCTGGTGGACCGCCTGCGGACCGACGCGCCGCTGAACCCGGTCCGCGACGCGCACCTGATGTACGTCGGCGGCGCCGAGGGTTACACCGATTACCCGGTGCTCGACGCCGCGGTCGACGTGGTGCCGAGCATCACTGCCGCGTGATCAACGGTTACGCGTCCTGCCACCACTTGGCCGCGATGCGGCCCGTCGCCACCAGCTCGGACGGGCCGCGCAGCCAGGCGGATCCGTTCTCGATGCCGACGGTGACCACGCCGCCGGGGATGCGGACCTGCACGTGGCCGACGTCCTCGGCCAGGTCGAAGCCGTCGCGGTCCAGAGCGGCGGCCGCCGCGGCCACGGTTCCCGTTCCGCAGGAGCGGGTTTCGCCGACGCCGCGCTCGTACACACGCATGTCGACGCCCTTCTCGCCGTCGGAGCCGACGGTCAGGGCGGTGAGGATCTCGACGTTGACGCCGTGCGAAAACAGGGTGTGGTCGAAGCCGGGCAGCTGCTCGAGGTCGAGCTCCGCGAGGGAGGCGGGGTCCAGGTCCGGGTCGACGCACGCCAGGTGCGGGTTGCCGACATCGATCCCCAGCCCGGTGAATTCACGGCCGCTGACCGTCGCGGTCGAGACGCCGAGCGTCTTCACCTTGCCCATGGCCACGGTCACCTCGCCGTGCACGGGATCGGCGTGGTGCACCACCACCGGCCGGGCGCCCGCACGGGAACCGACCACGAATTCCGTGCCCTTCTCCATCCCGGTCGCGACCAGGTAGTGCGCGAACACCCGCACCCCGTTGCCGCACATCTCGGCGATGGATCCGTCCGCGTTGCGGTAATCCATGAACCAGTCGCCGGCGCTGACGCCCTCGGGCAGGGCCCCCAGCACACCGGTCTCGATGAGCGCGCCCGCGCGAGCCACCCGCAGCACGCCGTCGGCGCCGAGTCCGCGCTGCCGGTCGCACAGCGCGGCGATCCGGGATTCGGTAAGCTCCAGCCACGCGTCCGGGTCGGGCAGCACCACGAAATCGTTCTGGGTGCCGTGGCCCTTGCTGAATTCGATATCAGCGGCGGTGTTGTCGCTCGTCATGGTCCTTACCGTAGCGCCCGGCGCTGCCGCGATATTTCGTAGAGGGCCACCGCGGCCGCGGACGGCGCACCGAGGGTGCCGTCTGCCGGAATGCAGATCAGCTCGTCGCACACCTGCCGCCAGGCGGGGGCGAGCGATTCGCTCTCGTCGCCCAGCACCAGGATCGTGCCGCCGTCGAACTTGGCGTCGTCGAGCGCGAGACCGCCGTGACCGTCGCTGCCGACGATCCGGGTGGCGACGCCGCGCGCCCGCTGCCGGTCCCGGAACGCGCCCACCTGCGCCGGACCCGAAGCGCGCAGCACCGGGACGGCGAACAGCGCGCCGTCGGAGGCGCGCACGCTCTGCGGGTCGTAGTGGTCGACGCCGGAACCGGTGACGATCACCCCGCCCGCCCCGAACGCCACCGCCGAACGGATCAGCGCGCCCAGCCGGGCCGCCGAGGCGGGCCGGTCGATGACCACCACGGTGGCCGGATCCTCCGGCGTGCCCGGCGCGAAATCCTCCAGCTCGGGCCGCTGGGTGACGGCCACCGCCACCAGTTCCGGCACGGCTTCACCGGTTTCGGCCAGCCCGGCCATCACCTCCGGCACCAGCCCGACACTGGGCACACCACTGGAATCGAGCACCTGCCGCGCCCACGCCGAGGGCTCGGGCAGCCGGTAGACGAGAGTCTCCAGCGGCCAACGGCTTTCGAGGGCGCGGCTGAGGGGCCGCATGCCCTGCACCAAGAAGCGGTTGTCCCGGATCCGGGCGGCCCGGGTGGTCAGGTATGCCTGCCACACCTGGACCGCGGCGGTCCGAGTGTTCGCGCGACGCGTCACTGGGGTTCCTGTTCATCCCTCATCGATGGAGGAGTTGACGAGGGCCAGCGCGGTCTCCGCCAAGGCGGGATCCGCGCCGTCCACCCATCGCACCCGCTGGTCTCGGCGGAACCACGAACGTTGTCGCCGGACATAGCGCCGGGTGCCGATGAAGGTGCGCTCCTGAGCTTCGTTCAGGTCGTATTCGTTGTCCAGGAAATCGAGGACTTGCGCGTAACCGATGGCGCGCCGGGCGGTTTGGCCGTGGCGCAGGCCCTGCGCGATCAGACCCTCGACCTCCTCGACCAGACCCGAATCGAACATCCGCGCGGTGCGCACCTCGATGCGGGCATCCAACTCCGCGGTGTCCCGATCGACGCCGACAATGACCGTCCCCCACCGCGGTTCACCGATCTGCGGCGCCGAGGCGGCGAACGGTTTGCCGGTCAGCTCCACCACCTCCAGCGCGCGCACCATGCGGCGGCCGTCGGTGGGCAGGATCGTCTGCGCGGCCACGGGATCGGCCTGCTTCAGCGCCTCGTGCACGGCGACGGTGCCGCGATCGGCCAGGACCGCTTCCCATTTGGCGCGGATCTCCGGGTCGGTGGCCGGGAAATCCCAATCATCCAGCAGCGCTTGGACATACATCATGGAGCCGCCCACGATGACCGGGGTGCGCCCGCGCGCCATGATGGCCTCCACGTCGGCGCGGGCCGCCTCCTGATACGAGGCGACGGTCGCGGTCTCGGTGATGTCGAGGACGTCGAGCTGGTGGTGCGGGATGCCGCGGCGTTCGGACACCGGCAGTTTGGCGGTGCCGATGTCCATGCCGCGGTAGAGCTGCATGGCGTCGATATTGACGATCTCGCCGGCGAGCCGCTGCGCCAGATCCAGGGCCAGGTCGGACTTGCCGGTGGCGGTGGGGCCGACGACGGCGATGGGCCGGGTCATGTGGCGGCTCCGCCGAGTTCGCGCGGACGCCACACGCTGACGTGGTAGGCGACGCCGAATGGGGCTGCGGCGTAGTAGGTTTCGACGTCGGGGTCGGCGGGATCGGTGGCGAACACCCCGGCCAGCACCTGGTAGGCGGGCCGGCCCGCCACCTCGATCTCGGCGCACAGGCCCGTGTCCAGGGCGGCGAGAGCATGCCGGTCACCCGCGCTCAGAGCCCGGTCGATGGCCGCCTGCGCGTCCGCGGCGCGCTCGTCCAGATAGCGGGGAGCCTTGAGCGACATGGTTGCCGCACCGTCGCCCACGACCAGGACGGCGATCGGTTGCGCCTCGGCGTCGAGTTCGGCCCGCAGCTGCCGGCCGAAGGTCAGGGACTCCTCGGCGGAGGCATCGGCAGAGATCAGGCGGCATTCGGCGGTCGCCTCCGGGGCGACCTGCTCACGTAGCCAGCCCGCGATCAGGGCGGGCAGCGGCAGCATCGGGTCCGCGACACGCTCGGCAAGGACCCCAGACAAGCCGACACGAAGGTCGACTCCGTAGCCCCGGAAGGTGCCCACCGCATCCGCACCGATCACGCGGCCGGAATCGGCTCCGCCGGAACCCTCGTCCGGGTCCGCCACGCCGACCACAACCCACCGCGACGCGCGGGCCGCCAACTCCCCCGCTGCCCGCAACACCGCAGCTCGCAGCGCCGCGACGGCCCCGTCGGCCGACGCACCGGCCGCACCCTCGAGTTCGGGTACCAGCACGGGCGGCGAGGGGACCAGTGACGCAACACAGAACACGCCGACAACCGTAGCGCTAACGCACCTCACCAGCCCCACCCCCGCCGATCGCCGCGCCGCCGAAGCGGCCTCAAAGACAGCATTTCCCATCTCAGCCTGGTTGAATGGGATGAGCTAGACCGATGAGCTAGGGCGTAACCAGGCAGCCGTGACGCGCGGCAGGGACGAGGAGCAATGACCGACAACAACGGAAACGAGAAGGCTACCCACCCGGAGTCGACCCCGACGCCCAAGCCCGGCGCGCCGATGCCCACCCCGAGCGAGAGCGCCAAGCCATCACCGGCGGCCGCTGCCGCACCCCGGCCTGGGGGCCCGCGCCGCAAACCCGAATCCCCCAAACCTCATGCCGTCAAGCCCACGCCCGGCGCCGCGGCACAGCATCCACATCCGGTCGTCGTACCGAGCGTGAGCGACCCCAGCCAGTGGGGACGGGTCGACGACGACGGCACCGCCTGGGTCAAGACCGCCGAGGGCGAACACGTCATCGGGTCCTGGCAGGCCGGTGACGCCGCCGAGGGTCTGGCCCACTTCGGCCGCCGCTACGACGATCTGGCCACCGAGGTCGCCCTGCTGGAGGCGCGCCTCGCCGCCGGCACCGACGCCCGCAAGACCAAGGCCGCCGCCACGGCGCTTGCCGAAACGTTGCCGACAGCCGCGGTCATCGGTGATATCGATGGATTGACGGCCCGGCTGCAGGCGATCATCGAACACTCCGACGAGGCGGCCGCGCACGCCAAGGAGGAGAAGGAACGCACCCGGCACGAGCAAACCGAGCGCAAAGAAGCGTTGGCCGCCGAGGCCGAGCAGATCGCCAACGACTCCACCCAGTGGAAGGTCGCCGGTGACCGGCTGCGGGAGATCCTCGACGAGTGGAAGACCATCCGCGGCGTGGACCGCAAGGTCGACGACGCGCTGTGGCGGCGCTTCTCCAAGGCCCGCGAGGCCTTCAACCGCCGCCGGGGCGCCCACTTCGCCGAACTCGACCGGGAGCGCGCCGCTGCCAAGGGCCGCAAGGAAGAGCTCTGCGTCCGCGCCGAGGAACTGTCCGAGTCCACTGATTGGTCGGGCACCGCGGCCGTCTTCCGCGACCTGCTGACCGAGTGGAAGGCCGCCGGTCGTGCCCCCCGCGAGGCCGACGAGCAGCTGTGGCGTCGTTTCAAGGCCGCGCAGGACGTGTTCTTCGCGGCCCGCAATGCCGCCGCCAGCGAACGCGACCACGAGTTCGAGGAGAACGCGGCCGCCAAGGAAGCGCTGCTGCACGCCTACGAGCACATCAACCCCGAGGGCGACCTCGACGCCGCCCGCAGCGCCCTGCGCGAACTCCAGGAGAAGTGGGACGCCATCGGCAAGGTCCCGCGCGAACGCATGCACGACCTGGAAGGCCGCCTGCGCACCATCGAGAAGAAGGTCCGCGAGGCCGTCGACGCCCAGTGGCGCCGCACCGACCCCGAGGCCATGGCCCGCGCCGCCCAATTCCGCGAGCGCGTAGCCCAATTCGAGGAGCAGGCCGCCAAGGCCCAGGCCGCGGGCAAGACCAGAGACGCCGAGAAGGCCCTGGAACAGGCCAAGCAGTGGCGCGAATGGGCCGAGGCCGCCGAGGGCGCGGTCAGCCAGCGCTGAGCGCGATGATCGCCTGGATTCCCTTGCGGCCCAGGCGATCCCCCCCAGGCGACACGGTCAGGATAAGGCTCTATGTATGGCATCGAGTCGGGAACAGCCGATCGCGCGCTCGACAGCCGTCGGCCGGAGTCAGCCGGCGGGTTCGGTGATCACCTCGTGGCGGGTGGGGCGGTGGGAGCGGCGGTATTCGGTTGGGGGGATGCCTACTTCGCGGTTGAAGTGGGTGCGGAGGTTGGCGGCGGTGCCGAGGCCGCAGCGGGAGGCGACCACGTCGACGGGGAGGTCGGTGAGTTCGAGGAGTTCGCGGGCTCGGATGAGGCGCTGGGTGAGCAGCCATTGGAGGGGGGTGCCGCCGAGTTCGGCGTGGAAGCGGCGGGCCAGGGTGCGGTCGCTGAGGTTGGCGTGGGCGGCGAGGTCCGACACCGTCAGGGGGTGATCGAGACGGGTGAGGGCCCATTCGAGGGTGGCGGCGAGGCCGGAGTCGGTGGGCTGGGCGGGGACCGGGGATTGCAGGTATTGGGCCTGCCCGCCGGCGCGGTGGGGCGAGACGACCAGGTAGCGGGCGGCGGCATTGGCGGCCTGGGCGCCGAGGTCCTTGCGGATCAGGTGGATGCACAGATCCATGCCGGCCATGGTCCCGGCGCTGGTGAGGATGCGGCCGTCGTCGATGTAGAGCACACCGGGATCGATGTCGAGGTGGGGGTGGCGGTCGCGCAGGGCGGCGATGTGCCGCCAGTGGGTGGTCATGCGTCGGCCGTCGAGCAGGCCCGCGGCGGCCAGCACGAAAGCGCCGGTGCACAGGGAGGCGATGCGGGCGCCGCGCTCGTAGGCGGCGCGGACCGCCTCGACCAGGTCGGCGGGCGGATCCTCGCGGACGTTCGGGGTGGACGGGACGATCACGGTGTCGGCGCGGATCAGGTCGTCGTAGTCGTGAGCGGTCAAGGCTACGAAGGGATCTCGCAGCGTGGCGTGGTGGGTTTCGCGGGGTCCGCAGAGCTGGAAGTCGTACCAGGCGCCGGGGTCGACGCCGATCGGCGGCTCGTAGAAGACCTGGTACGGGATGGCCACCTCGAAGATCGGCATGCCGGGCGCGACGGCGACGGCCAGGGTTCCGGGACCGGTCGATTCCATGGCTCGAATCTAACTCCGGACCGTGTCAGAAATCTAGCGCAGTGTGGCATTCCTGCCACTCGTGGATCGTGCCGCCGCTTCGCATAGTCGAAGGCATGACCACGACGACCAACGCCACAACCACACTCCCCCAACCGGATACGGCGTCCGACCCGCGCCGATGGCGAGTCCTGGCCATTGCCGCCATCGCCCAGTACCTCGCCATCCTGGATCTGTTCGCGGTCATCGTCGCCTTTCCGGCGCTGCAGCACTCCTTCGGCCACGCCTCGACCGGCGCGGTGTCGTGGACGCTGAACGCGTACACCATCGTCATGGCCGCTCTGCTGGTTCCGGCCGGTCGGTTCGCCGACGACACCGGTCGGAAACGCGGATTCCTGCTCGGCATAGCGCTTTTCGGGTTGGCCTCCATCGCCTGCGGCCTGGCTCCGAGCCTGGCGGTCCTGATCGTCGCCCGCGTGCTGCAGGCCGCGGCCGCCGCCTCGCTCATCCCGACCGGACTCGGTCTGGTGCTGCCGGTGTTCCCGAAGCGGGAGCACGCCACCGTCATGGGCATCTGGACCGCCATCGCCGCGGCTGGCGGAGCGAGCGGCCCGGTCATCGGCGGCCTGCTGCTGCAGGCCGGGTGGCGCTGGATCTTCCTGCTGAACGTGCCGTTCACCGTGGTGGCCCTCGTCTTCGGTCTACGGGTGCTGCCCGACATCCAGCAGCGCGCCAACCGGCGGCTGGACCTGCTCGGCGCGGCCCTCATCCTGGGCGCGACCGCTGCCTTCACCACCGTGTTCGTGCAGGCCACCGACTGGGGTTACGCCGCGCCCGCCACCCTCGTCTGCCTGGTCGCCGCGATCGCCCTCACGGCCCTGTTCGTCCGGCACGTCCGCCGCCACCCCGATCCGGTGGTGAGCCCGATCGTGTTGCGGCACCGCCTGTTCCGCACCGCCACCCTCGGCGTCTTCTGCTACTACCTGGCCTTCGCCGCCATGATCCTGGAGGCCACGCTGTTCATGACGGAGGAGTGGCACTATTCGACCTTGCGCGCCAGCCTCGGCGTGGCGGCGATGCCGATCAGCTGCCTGCTGCTGTCGCCGCTGTCCGGCCGTTTCGTCGCCCTGGTCGGTGCGCGCGCCTCGGCGGCGCTGGGCGGGGCGACCATCGCACTGGGCTGCGCCTGGTGGGTGCTGGCCAGCGGCTTCTCGAGTTCCTATGCGGTGGTGATGGTCCCGGGCGCGATCCTCGCCGGGGCCAGCACCGCGCTGCTGCAACCCCCGCTGTTCGGCGCGTCGACCCTGCTGCCCGCCGACCAGATCTCCCTGGGCTCCGGCACCCTGATGATGGCCCGCCAGACCAGTTCCGCCCTCGGCGTCGCCGTCCTGACCGCCATCCTCGGCGACGCCGCCCACCGCGCCATGACCGAGTTCCGCGCGGGCTGGCTGTACATGGTGGCGGCGGGCCTGGCCGCCATGGTCGCCGGCCTCGCCTACCGTCCCGACCGCGCCGCCGCCTGAGCTCACCCGTTCGCATCCCACCCCGACACGGCTGCGGCCGCACTCGGCTCGACCGCACGAAAAAGGCCCGGCGGCAACCTCATTCGGTTGCCGCCGGGCCTGGATCGATTGCTCAGTCCTCGCCGAAGAGGCGGCGGCGCTGCTGTTCCTCGGCCTTGGCCTCGGCCAGACGGCGCTGTTCCTCGGCGGCCAGCTGCACCGAGGTGCGCGCCCACACCACCCGGACCCAGTGGAAGGTCAGCACGATGATGGCGATGGTGGCCACGATCAGCCCGATGCCCGGGCCCGCACCGTGGTAGTTGCCGAGACCCGGGGTCTGGCGATGCCAGATGGACAGCACGCCGAACACGCTGCCGATGGCCGAGCCCGCGACCGCGATCCAGGCCAGTATCCAGCGGCGCGTGCTCAGCGCCAGCAGCGAGAAGCCGATGCCGAAGATGGTCATGAACCAGACGAAGACGCGCGACGGCAGGCCGATGTGGTCGCCCTGGGCGACGGTGTCGAACAGCAGCACGTCGAACCCGCGGGTCTTGCCCGCGTGCGGCAGCACCAGCGACAGCAGCAGCACGAACACCGCGCCCGCGACCACCATGGCGCGCATGCCCGGGTCGATCTCGCCGGCGATCTTGCGTTCGACGGCCTCGAGGTCCGCGCGGAACTGCTCGAAGTCGTGACTGTTCTCGGCGGCCTTCATGCTCTCCTCGTTCGCCTCGGGCGTCGGTTCGGACGCCGGTTCCGATTGTGCTGCTTCGTCTTCCGGACGCTCCGGCCGATCACGAGGCTCGTCCGGGCCGGTGGGCTGCTGCTCGGTCATACCACTCGAGATCCTTGCTGACGGCTAGCGCTTGCGCGCCGGGCATGGGGTCAGGCGGTGTGCGAGGAGCACACACCCGTGACGGGCCGATCCCTCGCACGTACCCCAGCGATCCTGCCCTATGACGCTGTGTAGTTGACAGCGACCCCCACCATTCGCCGTGCGAGGTCGCGCCGACCGGCTCGGTCGCCGCGGGCAGGACTACTCGCCGCAGGCAGACCCGCAACCCGCGGCCGCGGTCTCCACCACGACCGGCGCGCCGATGCTCGGCAGGCCCAGGCCGACACCGATGGGCGCGGTCTTGGGGGTGACGCCACGCTCGTGCGCGTCTCCGGCACGGGTGCGGCGGTGGGTGAGCACCTCGCCGTCGGCGATCAGGTAGTGCGGAGCCGCACCGGTGACATCGACGGTGATCACATCGCCGGGCCGAATCTCGTTGCCGGGAGCCGGATCCACGGGCGGGCGGAAGTGCACGAGCCGGCCGTCGCGCGCGCGACCGGACATACGCGCGGTCCTGTCGTTCTTCTTGCCCGCACCCTCGGCGACCAGCAGCTCGACGGTCGAGCCGATCAGCGCCTGATTGCCCTCCAGCGAGATCTGCTCCTGCAGCGCGATGAGCCGGTCGTAGCGCTCCTGCACGACCTCCTTCGGCAGTTGGTCGGGCATGGTCGCCGCGGGCGTGCCGGGCCGGATGGAGTACTGGAAGGTGAAAGCGCTGGTGAAGCGCGCCTGCCGCACCACATCCAGGGTGGCCTGGAAGTCCTCCTCGGTCTCGCCGGGGAAGCCGACGATGATGTCGGTGGTGATGGCGGCGTGCGGCATGGCCGCGCGCACCTTCTCGATGATGCCGAGGAACTTGGCGCTGCGGTACGAGCGGCGCATGGCCTTGAGCACCCGGTCCGAACCGGACTGCAGCGGCATGTGCAGTTGCGGGCAGACGTTCGGCGTCTCGGCCATGGCCTCGATGACGTCGTCGGTGAACTCGGCCGGGTGCGGGGAGGTGAAGCGCACGCGCTCGAGGCCCTCGATATTCCCGGTGGCGCGTAGCAGCTTCGCGAAGGCGCCGCGGTCGCGCGGCTCCTCGGGATCGGCGAAGGAGACGCCGTACGAGTTCACGTTCTGACCCAGCAGCGTCACCTCGAGCACGCCCTGCTCGACCAGCGCCTGCACCTCGGCGAGCACATCGCCCGGACGCCGGTCGACCTCCTTGCCGCGCAACGCCGGAACGATGCAGAACGTGCAGGTGTTGTTGCAGCCCACCGAGATCGACACCCAGCCCGCGTACGCGGACTCCCGCTTGGCGGGCAGCGTCGACGGGAACGCCTCCAGCGATTCGATGATCTCGACCTGGGCCTGCTCGTTGTGGCGGGCCCGTTCCAGCAGCACCGGCAGCGAGCCGATGTTGTGGGTGCCGAACACCACATCCACCCAGGGGGCCTTCTTGACCACGGTGTCGCGGTCCTTCTGCGCCAGGCAGCCGCCGACGGCGATCTGCATGCCCGGGCGGTCGGCCTTGATCGGGGCGAGGTGGCCGAGGGTGCCGTACAGCTTGTTGTCGGCGTTCTCGCGCACCGCGCAGGTATTGAAGACGACCAGGTCAGCGGTGTCGCCGGCCACGGCCTTGACGTAACCGGCATCCTCGAGCAGACCCGAGAGCCGCTCGGAGTCGTGCACGTTCATCTGGCAGCCGTAAGTGCGGACCTCGTAGGTCCGGGCCGGGGAATTCACCCAACCAGGGTAATAGGTGCCCGGCGCACGCCATAAACGCCGTCCGCGCTGGGTGATCCGGGTCTCGCGCCGGCCCTGGGTGATCGCCGCGCACGCCACGTCCCGATGGTCAGCGAATTGTCACCGAATCATCGTCCGACCGGGCGAATGTGGTCTCAGCAGCATCAATCGCTGGTTACGCGGGGATGTCGACTCCCGGCACAGTTCGGGCCGCCCAGGCAAAGACGAGCATTTCGGGCAGGACATGATTAGGGTCACTGGTCATGACCGACGTGGCCGATTCCATCAGCACTTCCGCGCCGATGATCTCGATGCGGAATGTGGACAAGCACTTCGGCTCGCTGCACGTGCTGCGTGACATCAATCTCGAAGTGCCCAAAGGGCAGGTCGTGATCGTGGTGGGGCCCTCCGGCTCTGGCAAGTCGACCCTGTGCCGAACCGTCAACCGGCTCGAGACCATCGACTCCGGTGAAATCGCCGTCGACGGCGTACAACTCCCCTCCGAAGGCAAGGCCCTCGCCAAGCTGCGTGCCGACGTGGGCATGGTGTTCCAGCAGTTCAACCTGTTCGCGCACAAGACAATTCTGGAGAACGTGATGCTCGCGCCGGTGAAGGTGCGCCGCATCGACAAGACCAAGGCGCGCGCCCGGGCGCTGGAACTGCTCGAACGAGTGGGCATCGCCGATCAGGCCGACAAGTATCCGGCCCAGCTGTCGGGTGGCCAGCAGCAGCGCGTGGCCATCGCGCGGGCACTGGCCATGAGCCCCAAGGTGATGCTGTTCGACGAGCCGACCTCCGCGCTCGACCCGGAGATGGTCTCCGAGGTGCTCGAAGTCATGGTCGGGCTCGCCAAGGACGGCATGACCATGCTGGTCGTCACCCACGAGATGGGCTTCGCGCGGCGCGCGGGCAATCGGGTGCTGTTCATGGCCGACGGGCAGATCGTCGAGGACACCGAGCCCGAATCCTTCTTCACCGCACCGAAATCGGATCGCGCCAAGGATTTCCTGGGCAAGATCCTCTCCCACTGACTCCACTCCACAAGGGACAGACATCCCGCACTCCACGAGAGAACAGGACGTTCGATGAGGATCAACCACGCAATCCGGATCGCCGCCGGAGTGGCTGCCCTGGCACTCGCCGTCACCGCGTGCGGCGGCGGTAGCAACAAGACCGCCAGCCAGCACGCGGCCGACGGCAAACTCACCATCGGCATCAAGTTCGACCAGCCGGGTCTGGGACTGCTGAACAAGGACGGCAGCTACAGCGGATTCGACGTCGACGTCGCCAAGTACGTGGCCGACAAGATGGGCGTGAAGCCGGAGAACATCACCTTCAAGGAATCGCCGTCGGCGCAGCGCGAGACGCTGATCCAGAACGGACAGGTCGACTTCATAGTCGCCACCTACTCCATCACCGACGCGCGCAAGGAGAAGGTCGACTTCGCGGGGCCGTACTTCATTACCGGGCAGTCGCTGCTGGTACGGTCGGACAACACCGACATCACCGGCCCGGAATCGTTGAACGGCAACAAGAAGCTGTGCTCGGTCAAGGGTTCGACCCCGGCGCAGAACATCAAGGACAAGTACGTCAGCGCCCACGAGGTGCAGCTGCAGACCTACGACACCTACTCGCTGTGCGTGGAGGCGCTGAAGTCCGGCGCGGTCGACGCGGTCACCACCGACGACATCATCCTGCGCGGTTACGCGGCGCAGTCGCCGGGCGCGCTGAAGGTGGTCGGCAACACCTTCACCACCGAGAAGTACGGCATCGGCGTGAAGAAGGGCGACACCGAATCGCGCGGCAAGATCAATGACGCCATCGACGCCATGATCTCCTCGGGCGCGTGGAAGGCCGCGCTGGACAAGGAATTCGGCTCCACCGGCTTCCAGATCCCGGAGCCGCCCAAGGTCGACCGGTACTGAGTCACGGACACGTGCCGGGCGACTTCCCGCTGCCTTGAATTCAGCGGAATCGCCTGGTGCGCTTCGTTTTCCGATCGGAGGAATGGGGCAGTCGTGTTCGACTTGATCTCCAACTATCACACCAAACTGCTCGACGCGTTCTGGGTGACGATCAAACTGACGCTGTATTCGGCGTTCTTCGCACTGATTCTCGGCACCCTCGTGGCGGCCATGCGGGTGTCACCGATCCCGATCGCACGCTGGATCGGCTCGCTGTACGTCAACATCATTCGCAATACGCCGCTCACGCTGATCATCGTGTTCTGCTCGCTGGGCCTGTACCAGACGCTCGGCTGGCGGCTGGCGCCCGATGGGCCGGACAGTATCGCGGACAACAGCTTTCGCTTCGCGATTGTCGGATTGAGCGTCTACACCGCGGCTTTCGTGTGCGAGTCGCTGCGGTCGGGCATCAATACGGTGCCATTCGGGCAGTCGGAGGCGGGGCGGTCGCTGGGGCTGACCTTCGGGCAGAATCTGCGGATGGTGGTGCTGCCACAGGCTTTCCGGGCGGTCATCGCACCGCTGGGCAGTGTGTTCATCGCCCTGACCAAGAACTCGACCATCGCCTCGGCCATCGGCGTCGCCGAGGCCGCGCTGCTCATGTCGGAGATGAACGAGAACGAGGCGGCGCCGCTGAGCGTGGGCGCCATCTTCGCGCTCGGGTTCATCATCCTGACATTGCCGACCGGTCTGTTCTTCGGTTGGCTGGCCAAGCGATTCGAGGTGGCGCGATGACCACGGCATCCGTGCTCTACGACGCGCCGGGACCCCGCGCGCGCCTGCGCTACCGGCTCTACTCGGTCGTCGTGCTGCTGGCCGCCGTGGCGGCGGTCTGGTTCGTGTACCACGGGCTGGCCGACAAGGGGCAGTTCACCGCCGAGAAGTGGAAGCCCTTCACCGACAGCGACACCTGGCGCACCTACCTGCTGCCGGGCCTGCGCGGCACCCTCGAGGCGGCGGCGCTGTCGATCGTGGCGGCGCTGGTCGTCGGGATGGCGTTCGGCATCCTGCGACTGTCGGACCATCGGGTCATCCGCTGGGTCGCCGGTTTCGTGGTGGAGATCTCGCGGGCCATCCCCGTGCTGATCCTGATGCTGTTCCTGTTCACGCTGTTCGCGCAGCAGAACATCTTCCCCTCCGATCAGCTGGCGCTCGCCGCCGCGGTGGTGGCGCTGACCATCTACAACGGATCGGTCATCGCCGAAATCGTGCGTTCGGGAATCCGCGCGCTGCCGAAGGGCCAGACCGAGGCCGCTGTCGCGCTGGGCATGCGCAAGACCCAGGTGATGGTGACGATCCTGCTGCCGCAGGCCATCACCGCAATGCTGCCGGCGCTCATCTCGCAGATGGTGGTGGCGCTCAAGGACTCCGCGCTCGCCTACCAGATCACGTATCTGGAAATCGTGCGGCGCGGCACGCAACTCGGTGCGGCGGAGAAGAATCCGATCCCGTCGCTGATCGTGGTGGCCATCATCATGATCGTCATCAACTACGCGCTGACCATCGTCGCAACCCGCGTGGAGAAGTTCCTGCGCACCCGCAAGCGCGGCTCCCGGGCCGTACTCGCGGCGGGCACCGTCACCGCGCCACCGGGCATGGACGTCGTCATGCCCGACCAGAGCGGCATGCGCTGAGCCGCACTGTCCTGCCGAAGCGAGCGCTCGCATCCCGGTTCGGGTGACAACGACACCCGAACCGGGACCCGGCATTCCGGGAATGGTCCCCCGACCGGCGGACAAGAGGTCCTTCCGGCTCGCATACTGAATTTCATGAACGAAGACGACAGCGCCCGAAGAGAATTCGTCTTCGGGCTGTTCCTGACGACCATCGTCACGCCGCTCCTCGCGGGCCTCACCACCTTCGCCGCCATCCTCGGCGGACTCACCCTCTACCAGGCCGCCGCCCGCCTCCTCGCCGCCCGCGGCGCCAAACCGGACCGGCCCACCTCACCGAACCCGGCCGGCCCCCGCCTCCGCCACACCAACCACCGCCACACCCGCCGCGCGCTGTCCACCCGCCGCCCGGGCGGCGTCCTGCACTGAAGCGTCAGTGTTCCGCACTGGCCCATTATCCGAGGATGACGAACACTCCCCATCCTCGACGGTGAGCCTCCTGGACTTGTCGCCCCCAGTTCTGCAACAGGGTCACGCACAGATCGACGTTGTCGAACCAGTTGACCGAACGGTTCGTCCAATTTCATGATCCAGCGGAATCGCCCAGAACACCTCCCAGATCCCGTCGATCCCGCGCGATTCAAGGTCTCGGCCAGCCGATCCCACTGCGCGATGGCCGGAGTATCGGCCTGGCGAGCTGGGGGAAGCCGCTGGTTGAACCAGCTGCGGGGCTGCCTCGTATGTGTTGGTGGGACGGCAAGAGGGGTTGATTCATCAACCTGCTTCATCGAGCGGAGTGGGGACTCATGACCACCAACGTCACCGACAAGCACAACGATTCGGCCGTGAACACCGATTCCGGAGCGGTCGATATCGGGCTGCTGGTGCTGCGGCTGGTGTTCGGTGGGTTGTTGTTCGTGCACGGGAGCCAGAAGCTGTTCGGGTGGTTCAACGGCGCGGGGTGGGACCGCACCGCGACGGGATTCGAGAAGCTCGGATATCACCCTGGGCGGGTATTCGGCACGCTGGCCGGGCTGTGTGAATTGACCGGCGGCACGCTGCTGGTTCTCGGATTGCTCACGCCGCTCGGCGCGGCCATTGTCATCGGCAGCATGATCAATGCGATGAACGTGACCTGGCATCACGGGCTGATGGGATACGAGAGCGCGCTGCTGTTCGCCACTGCGGCATTGACGATCGCGATCGCGGGACCGGGCCGAATATCCCTCGATCACAACCGGCCGTGGGCACGGCGCGGCGTCCGGTGGGGTGCCGCCGCACTCTGCCTCGGCGTGGTGGCCGCGGTGATCACCCTGGTCATCAAGTGGTCGACATAGGTGCCGACTTCCACCGTACGCAGAGCCGCCGACAGGTCCGGGGCGTCTTGCCTCAGGCGCCGAATCCGTGGGCGGCCAGTTCGGATTTCACCACCGAGTAGGCGATGGATTGGCTGAAACCGCGTCGGGCCAGGAGACCGACCAGGCGGGAGACGGCCTTGTCCCGGGCCAGGCCCTGGGGCAGGGTGCGCAACTTGGCACGGACCAGTTCCGCGGCGCGCGTCTGCTCGTCATCGTCCGCGCCGGGCTCCGGCGACTCGTCCACGGATTCGACGGGTCCACGCTCGAAGCTGTGGGAGGCGAGCTCCGCCGTCACCACCTGGTAGGCGGTGGCGGAGTTGTAGCCGCGTCTGGCCAGCATGCCGACCAGGCGACGGACGGCCGTCTCGCGGTCGAGCGCTGGAGACAGGGTGCGCAGCTTCGCGCGGACCAGCTCGGCCGCGGCATCCGCGTCAGCCGACGGGGATTCGCGGCGCGACGTGGAAGGGTTCGAGCCATCGGCCGGATCCGAGGCGCCGGCCGGATCCGGGTTGCCTGAACTCGCTGGGGTTTCGGCCGCCGCATGGCGCTGAGATGCCGGGAGTTCCGCCGTCACGACCGCGTAAGCGGTGCCGGGGTTGTAGCCGCGCCGGGCCAGCATGGAGACGAGGCGGCGAACGGCCTTGTCGCGGTCCAGATCCGCAGAGAGCGCGGGCAGCTTGCGGCGAACCAGTTCGACGGCACGGGCCGTCTCGTCCTCGGCCGTCACCGACTCGAGCGCAGGATCGGCATGCTCGGGGGCAATGCCCTTGCGGCGCAACTCCTCCGCGAGCACCTTCTTCCCCTTGCCGGAATAGGTGTGCCGCGAGCGCACCCACTGCTGCGCGAACGCCGCATCATCGATGAGCCCGACCTCGGTCAGCCGATCCAGCACCCGCTTCGCCACCGCGGCACTGAACCCCCGCTCCGCCAACCGATCCGCCAACTCGGCCCGGCTCCGAGCCCGATCGGTCAGCAACCGCAGACAAGCATCCTTCGCCTGCGCCTCTGTCCCTCCCCCGACACCACCGGACCCCGCCGACTCCCCGCCGGATTCGGAACGCCTGCGCCGCCGCCCACCCCGCCCAGAGTCCGCCCGATCGCCCGAGACATCCGAACCGGCATCGACCCAAGACCCGCGACCGTCTTTGTCCCGGTCCCCCGGCTCGTCCCAATCGGTCTGGCCCCTGCCCGTCTGCTCGCCCCAACCGGTCTCACCCCGGCCCGTCTGCTCGCCCCAACCGATCTCACCCCGACCCGTCTGCTCGCCCCAACCGATCTCGCCCCGACCCGTCTGCTCGCCCCAACCGATCTCGCCCCGACCCGTCTGCTCACCCCAACCGATCTCGCCCCGGCCCCTCGACTCGCCCCTGCCCGTCGACTCGTTCTGGTCCGCCGACTCGTCCCAGCGGCGCCGTCCGGCCCGGCGAGCGGGCCGATCCGATTGCGCGCCACGGTGTTCCGATAAATCCGCTGCACGATCCGCGCCGCGTTCCCGGCTCCCCCGCCCCAAGTGCTCATCCCGCCCACCCGGCTCGTCACCGACACCCGCGGACGCCCTCTCCCCCGAGGCCGAACCGGACACGCGAGCGCCCCGACGACCACGCTTCGCCGCGCCCGCCTTACCCTCCGCCGCCTTCGCAGCCACCACCGCATTCGCCTCGGCCAGCGCCGCCCGCGCCGCAGCCAGCCTGTCCCCCGGAGCAGCCCCGGCCGAAGTCTGTGCCGCCCTACCGGAAACCCCGTCTACAGCCGCGGACGCGCTGGCACCCGCCTCACGTCGACCCGACTCCGGGGCGGTGTCGAGACTCTCGAGTCGAGTCTCGTGATGGACCACCCGGCCGATATGTTCGGCATCAGCGTCCGCTGTGCGCCAGGTGGAGCGTTCGTCCGGCGAATTGTCTTCGGGGACAGGGTGGTAGGCGGTGGGGCCGTGGTTCCAGGTGCCCACGCCGGAGGTGTAGGGGTCGGCGGGGCCGAAGAGGTCGTGGCCGGGCTCAGGGGCTCGGGGCCTGGGAGCGATGCGGCGGCCCGGGTTGCGGGCGGCAGTGGACTCCAGTTGGCGGCGGAGGCGTTCCACCGCTTCCAGGCGAGCGGGCCCCGGCGGATCCGGCCGGGGCCCTTCGGGTTCCCGAGGGGTCATGGATCAGAAGTCGGCGGGAGCCTCGTCGGCGGTGACGTCCGCGCCGATGCCGAGCTTCTCCTTGATCTTCTTCTCGATCTCGTCGCGGACATCGGTGTTCTCGAGAAGGAACTTGCGGGCGTTCTCCTTGCCCTGGCCGAGCTGGTCGCCCTCGTAGGTGTACCAGGAGCCGGACTTGCGGATGAAGCCCTGATCGACACCCATGTCGATGATCGAGCCCTCCTTGGAGATGCCGACACCGTAGAGGATGTCGAACTCGGCCTGCTTGAACGGCGGCGAGACCTTGTTCTTGACGACCTTCACGCGGGTGCGGTTACCGACCGCGTCCGAACCGTCCTTGAGGGTCTCGATGCGGCGGACGTCCAGACGCACCGAGGCGTAGAACTTCAGCGCCTTACCACCGGTGGTGGTCTCCGGCGAGCCGAACATGACACCGATCTTCTCGCGCAGCTGGTTGATGAAGATGGCGGTGGTGCCCGAGTTGTTCAGGGCGCTGGTCATCTTGCGGAGCGCCTGGCTCATCAGGCGGGCCTGCAGACCGACGTGGCTGTCACCCATCTCACCCTCGATCTCGGCGCGCGGCACCAGGGCGGCGACGGAGTCGATGACGATGATGTCGATGGCGCCGGAACGCACCAGCATGTCGGCGATTTCGAGGGCCTGCTCACCGGTGTCCGGCTGCGAGACCAGGAGCGCGTCGGTGTCGACGCCCAGCTTGCGGGCGTAGTCGGGATCCAGCGCGTGCTCGGCGTCGATGAAGGCGGCGACACCGCCGGCGGCCTGCGCATTGGCGACCGCGTGCAGGGCGACGGTGGTCTTACCCGAGGATTCCGGACCGTAGATCTCGACGATGCGGCCGCGCGGCAGCCCACCCAGCCCCAGTGCCACGTCCAGCGCGATGGAGCCGGTGGGGATCACCGAGATCGGCTGGCGCGCCTCTTCACCCAGGCGCATGACCGCGCCCTTGCCGAAGCTCTTCTCCACCTGCGCGAGCGCGAGCTCGAGCGCCTTGTCACGATCGAAAGCCTGTGGTGCCATCGTCTGATCCCCTTCTCAACGGGTGTGTCTCATGCTGTGGTTGGCGCCCACGTTAGAGGGCGGCACCGACAAGTTCCGACGACGAGCTTAGACGAACAGGTGTTCGATGCAAGCGACGCGCTGAGCGACACGCAAAGCACCTGGCGGCAAACGGTCCGCAAGCGGCCCGCGCTCAGAGCTGAACCGCGAGTTTGCGCGCGTCGACCAGCGTCTGCGACTGCTTGAACACCCGCAGCGCGGACGCCACCTCGATATCCCTGATGCCGGGCAACACCCCCAGCCGTTCGGTGACATAGCGGTAGAGATGGGCATTGTCCCGGCAGACCACCGACGCGGTCAGGTTGGCCGGGCCGGTGATCGCCGCCAGATACGCGACCTCCGGATGCCCGGACACCGCCGTGCCCACCTCCTCCAGACGCGCCGGATCCACCCTCATCCACAGCACCGCACGGCAGGTGTAGCCCATGAGCTCCAGGGCGAAGTCGAGGTCGTAGTAGAGCACCCCGGACTCGACGAGTTCGGTCATCCGCCGCGCCACCCGGGTGGCGCTCCAGCCGGTGACCGCCGCCAGCCGGGCATAGGGCGCGCGCCCGTCCCGGGCCAGGATGGCGATCATCGCCTCGTCCTCGCGGGACAACGTGACCGGCGCCTCCGGACCGACCGGCTCCCACATGGGCGGCCGCGGGCCCAGCTCGCGCAACTGCTCGGCGGTGAGAAGCCGGCCGTAGCGCGGCCACTCCTCGGCGAACGGAAACTGCCGCAGGACCTCGCACACCGTCAGCCCGAGGACCGAGCTGGCGCGCGGAATGACCCGCAGCAGCAGTTCGTCACGTCGTTCGAGCGACCGGGTGCGGCCCGCGCACATGATCTCGAAGCCACTGGTCAGCAGCGAGACCCAGCTCAATTCCGGGACGCGCGCGAGGGATTCGGCCAGGGCCACGGCCTTGGCCGGAGTCGAGGTGATGCGCACGATCCAGCGGGGCTGCCCGAGCGGCACCGTATTCACCTGTCCCGCAACGTGAATCATGCCGCGCGCCTTCATCGACCGGTACCGGCGTGCCACCGTCTGCTCGGACACGCCGAGGATCGCGCCCAGCCGTGCGAACGGGATACGCGCGTCGATGACCAGCCCGTGCACGATCTGTTTGTCCAGCACGGTCAGGACGGAGGAATCCTCCAGCTCCTCTTCCACCACAGGAGGAATCTAGCGCATTTTCGCTGGTGACTGGTCGGACATGAGCGACCATCCCATGCTTGGAGACGAAATCATTCGTTCTCTGGAGGTTCCCATGCGGAAGTGGCTACCCCTCTTCGCGGCCTGTCTGGGCACGCTCATGCTGCTCATCGACGTCACGATCGTGAATGTGGCGCTGCCCGACATCGCCACCGATCTCGGCACCGGCCTGTCCGGACTGCAGTGGGTCGTGGACGGATACGCGCTGGCCCTGGCCGCGCTACTGCTCATCCTCGGCTCGCTCGCCGACAAGGTCGGCGCGAAACCCACCTACCTCACCGGCCTGGTCCTGTTCGCGGCCGCCTCACTGGCCTGCGGTGTCGCGCAGTCCTCGGCGGTACTGGTGACGGCGCGCGCCGTACAGGGCGTCGGCGGCGCGGCCATGATGGCGACCACACTGTCGCTGCTGCACTCCACCTACACCGGCCGTGATCGCGGTATCGCGTTCGGCGCGTGGGGTGCGGTGTCGGGTGCAGCCGCGGGTGTCGGCGTCGTGCTCGGCGGTGTGCTCACCGATCTGCTGTCATGGCGGTGGATCTTCTTCGTGAACCTGCCGATCGCGGCGGTGACGATCATCTTGTCCGCCACAGTTTTCGGACCGTCGCCGCGACGCGCGGAGCGACGGCTGGATCTGCCCGGCATGCTCGCGTTCGCGGTGGCGGCCACCGCGGTCACCTACGGGATCATCCGGGCCGGCGAGCACGGCTGGGGTGACGGTCGCGCCATCGCGACGATCATCACCGGGGCGCTGGCGGCGGTCGCCTTCGCAGTGATCGAGAACCGCAGTACCGCACCCATGTTGCCGCTGTCGCTGTTGCGCAGCACGGGATTCGCGGCCACCCTGCTGGCCGCCGCCGGACTCAGTGCCGCCGCGTTCGCGGCGAATCCTCTACTCTCGTTGTGGTTGCAGCAGCAACTGCGGTTGTCGCCGTTGCAGGCGGGCCTGTCGATGCTGCCGATGGCGGTCACCGCGTTCCTGGTGGCGGGCCTGTTCGGCAGCCTGCTGCAGGATCTGGCCCCGAAGTGGTCGATCGGCGGCGGCCTGGTCCTGCTGGGCGTGGGCAGCGGCCTGCTGACCCTGATCGCCGCCGACTCCGGCTGGGCGGCAATGATTCCGGGCTTCGTCGTGATCGGCATCGGGGTGGGCATGGCGGCTCCGACGCTGACGGCGGTCGGCATGGCGGCGGTGCCGCCGCAGCAGAGCGGCACCGCCGCGGGCACCATCAATACCGCCCGCCAGCTGGGCCTGGCCCTGGGTGTCGCGGTGCTGGGCACGGTGTTCCGCAGCGCGGCGGGCGACGGCCGCTCGACCGCACAGCATTTCGTGACGGGACTCGATACCGCGGTCGGTGTGGCCGGTGCGGTGGGAGTCGTCGCGGGTGTCGTCTCCTTCGCGCTGTATCGGGCGAGCGAGCGCGTCCCCGTTCCCGAACCGGCCCCCGCGCTCGTCGGCTGAGGACAGCATCAGAAACCGATCGGGATGCTCCTGAGAGGCGAAATACATTCGGCGCGGGCTATTTTCGAAAGATCACGCTCGCCGCCGAATTACAGTGGACCGCACCGGCGCACAATGCGATCCGCCCCGTTTTCTCGCGACCCACCGTTCTCGTGCAGAAAGCCGCGGTGAACTCATCATGTCGCCACTCTCTCGCCGCGATACCCGGCTCTGGGCGCCGACAAGATCAGGGAGCTCGCACCGAGGATTATTCACCGCGGTGAGAGCTCCCTGATCGTGAAATCAACGGAGCGGGAACCCCTCGGAGTCGCCCTCCGCGCGAGAGCCGAAGATGCGGCGCTCGTTCTCGGCGATGGGGACGTCGTTGATACTGGCTTCGCGGCGGGACATGCGGCCGTCGGGCGCGAATTCCCACAGCTCGTTGCCGTAGCTGCGGTGCCATTGGCCATTGTCGTCGTGCCATTCGTACTGGAACCGCACGGCGATGCGGTTCTCGGTGAAGGACCACAGGTCCTTGCGGAGGGCGTAACCGTTCTCCTTGGCCCATTTCCGCTTCAGGAAGTCGATGATCTCGGCGCGACCGGTGAGGAACTCATCGCGATTGCGCCAGACGGAATCCTCGGTGTACGCCTGCGCGACCGTCTCGGGATCGCGGGTGTTCCAGGCGTTTTCGGCAGCTCGCACCTTGAGCCGGGCCGATTCGAGGTCGAAGGGTGGCAGTGGGGGACGCATGGGTCGGACCTTTCCGGTTGGGTGGGTCAGGGGTTGGCCGGGGACAGTTCGGGGGCGCTCCAGCGCAGCGGGGTGGCTCCCGAGATCTCGACGACCCCGGTGATCGTGAAGTCGACGGCGCATTGCGCCCCGACGGTGAAAACGCTCTCGTCCCAAGTGATCTCGGCGGTGCCGGTGAGCTGCAAGGTGGTGCCGGTGCGCCAATCGGGAACGAGCAGGCCGCAGCGGGGATCCGCGGCGATATTGCCGAGGGTCATGAACATGGAGTTGCCGCGGTAGTCGGGCCAGCGTAGGCGGGTCGAGGAAAGCACCTGCAGGAAGCCGGGATTGCCGCCGCGATGGGAGGCGTCGGCGTTGCCGTCGGGATCGGCGGAGGCGATGAAGAAGGCGTCGGCGCGGGAAATCAACTGCCGCTGCTCGTCATCGAGCATGGTGGCGCGGCGGACCACCGGGTTCGTGCCGGTCACCCATCGCTCGATACCGCGGCGCGAGATGTATTTCGGGCAGTTCGAATACACCTGTTCGGTGTCGATGCGCAGCCCGGTGGCGGTGGGCGCGATCATTCCGTTCACCCGCATCCGACGGCGCAGCTGCGGCTGCACCGCGATCATCCCGACATGCCGTGTGCGCCGCAGCGATTCGGCCAGTGGATCACCCGCGACCGGCAGCGCCTCGACTTCGATGGCGCGAGCCCCCGAAGCATGCACGAACCCCGGCGGTCCCGCCAGCTGGCCGGCCCACATCCGCCCGTCATCGTCGGCCGCGCCCACCACGATCATGGGCTGCTCGGCCAGAAACTGCGCCGCGGCGGCAGGAATGTCGGCTCGAATCATCCGCCCGACCCGCTGGGCGATGTCGGCCTGCCCCATGCGCCCCTGGACGGCCAGCTCTCCGGGGTGATAGGTCACCCCGCCGGTCAGTTCGTTCATAGCCGCACCGGATCTCTCAGAAGAAGCCGCAGGTGGGCGCGGCGCCGGAGGGCGCAGGGGCGTGATCCGCGCCGGAGGGCGCGTAGATCTCGAGGCGGATGCCGTCCGGATCGATGAAGAAGATGCCGCCAGAGGAGGCGCCCTCGCCGTGGGCGACCACACCGTCGTGGGCGAAGGCGACATCCAGCGCCTTCAGGGCGGATTCCACCTCCCGGACCTGGTCGATGGTGTCCACCTGGAACGAGAGGTGATGCAGGCCGGGAGTTTTCGCGGAGAACTCGCCGTCGCTCTGCTGCCACAGCGTGACCTGGAGTTTGCCGTCGCGGCCGAGGAAGGCGAAGCGCTGGGCGCCCTCGCCGCCGGCGCCGAGCTGTTCGAAGCCGAGTGCGCGGCGGTAGAAGTCCACCGAACGGTCGAGGTCGGTGACATTGAGGCCTATGTGCCCGGTGGCGAGAACAGGTGCGGTCATGAGAACCCCTTCGGAAGATTTAACCATCTTAGCCTGTTTTACAGGTTAGAAACTAGCGGCTGAGCACTGCCGTCGTCAACCCATATAGTTGTTTTTACTGGTTAGAAAGGAGTCGTGAGGCCGATGGGCACGGCGCGGCGGTTACCCTCAGGCGTGCCAGAACCACGCCCCCACCTCGGTGAACCGCTCGCCCTGGACCTGCTCAACACCCGCTGGATCGCGGCGACGGGACCCCAGGACCTGCTCACCGAGGTGTCCGGACTGCGGGAGTGGCTGGCCGACAACAACCTCGATCTCCCTGCCGACGAGGCGACCCTGCACGCGCTCGTGACAGCCCGGGAGGCGATCCTGCGCGCGGTCCGCGGCGAGACCGCCGACGACCTCAATGCCGTCCTGGCGCACGGCCGCATCCGCCGCGCCCTCACCCCGGAGGGCCCGGCCGCGCTCCCCGAGGTCGCCGATCCGGCCTGGCTACCCGGCTGGCTCGCCGCCGACAACCTGCTACATCTGCTGGCGAGCACCCCGGATCGCGTCAGACAGTGCGCGCACCCGCAGTGCGTCCTGTATTTCCTGGACACCTCGAAGAACGGCACTCGCCGCTGGCATTCCATGGCGGCCTGCGGCAATCGTGCCAAGGCCACCCGGCACTACGCGAAGAAGACCCAGGCGGAGTAGAAGAACCCGCTGCGGCTCAGCACAATTCGCCGAGCCGGCGAGAGCGGACGGACCCGGTCACCACCGGGACTTCGGTACATCGAACTCCGCGCACAGGGCCCGCCACACGTCGCGGGGATCCACACCGGCCTCGATGGCCTGGGCGCCCGTCCGTCCCATGGACGGGAGGACATGGTCGGTCAGCAGCACGTCTCCCCGCGCCGTACCGAACTCGGTATGCAACAGCTCCTGGAACTCCGTCAACCGCACGGCCGCGAGCCTACGCCACCGTCCCGCACCCGGCCCACATTCCAGCTGTGACCGGGCACTCCGGTACCTCCGGGTGGCAGACCACCGAAGGTCAGACGGCGGGCGAGGATTCGACGGCGGCGTGACAGATCGCGACGGGGTCGGAGACCACGCCGATGCCGGCGGCGGCCGAGCGAGCCGCGACGGTGAAGGCGGGGTCGTCGAGGATGCGTTTGACGGCGTCCCGGACGGATTCGGGGGTGACGGGGCGGACCAGGATCGAACTACCGTGGCGGGCGGCACGATTGGCTAGTTCCCACTGGTCACCGCCACCGGGGACGGTGACCACCGGGACACCGGCGAGCAGGGACTTGGCGAGCAGGCCGTGGCCGCCGCCACCGATCACGACCGAGGCGTGACGCAGGATCTCGTCCTGGCGGCCCAAACCGGCTGTGGCCCAGGGCGGGAGGTCGGCGGGTGGGGTGTCGAGCATGGAGACGGCGACCCGGACCCCGGCGCCTTCGAGGGCCTCGAGGGCGATGTCGGCCAGGCCCGCCGTGCCGATCTGGGCGGTCGAGGGGGCGACCATGACCAGTGGTTCATCCCCGGGCGGCAGATCCAGGATGTGTTCGGTGGGCTCCCAGAGCAGCGGGCCGACCAGATGTGCGTTGTCCGGCCAGTCGGGGCGCGGTACCTCGAGGGCGGGCAGGGTGGCGACCAGGCGGGCGGTCGGGCCCGGATCCTCCGGCGGCAGGCCGATACTGACGCGGGCCTGCTCGCGTTGCAGTTCCCCGCGCCGGATGGCCCGCGACGTCAGCCCGCGCAGCACCGAATCCCGGGCGCGGCCGCGCATGCCCTCACCGGCGGCGAGCCCACTCCCGATGGGCGGCAAGCCCTTCGAGGGCAGGTACAGCGGGTGCGGTGACAGTTCCACCCACGGCAGGCGCAGCCGCTCCGCCGCCATCCCACCCCCGACGGTGAGCACGTCGGACACCACGAGTTCGGGCAGCATGGCGCTCAGGTCGGGCAGGATCTCGGTCGAAACGTGCGCGGCCCGTTGATGAATCCTGGCGCCGGCGTCATTGTCGTCGTCCTCGGCGCGGGGTGCGAGGCCCTTGAGCCGACGCACTCCGATCCCGGTCTCGCGCGCCACGTCGAACCAGCGCGGGCTGGTGAACAGCACCGGCTCGTCGCCGGCCGCCAGCAATCGCTCGCACAACGCAATCGCCGGAAACGCATGCCCGGGATCAGGCCCGGCCACCACCGCTACTCGCACGGCCCCAGCGTGCCACACGCCGATCCCCCGCCGCCCCGCGACTCCACGGGCTGAGAGCTCCCCGCCTCCCCGCCACTCCAGCGCACACCCTTGCTCAGCCTCCGAAGTGGTAGAGCTCGAAGGTCAGGGCGTGGGCACCGGGGATGCCTTCCTTCGGGCCGGCGGTCATTTCCAGGACGGCGCGGGCCTGGGTTTCGGCCGGTTCTGTACTCAGGGCCTCGAGGTAGCGGCGGTGAGCGGTGAGGGATTCGACGGCGATCTCGAAGCTGTCGGTGACGTCGAGACCGTGGCTGCCGTCCGCGACGCCGTACACGGCGGCCCAGCGCGGCGACCAGATCGGCAGTTCGGCGATATCCGGGTGGATCCATTGGTTGCCCGCGTCGGATACGGCGTCCAGGGCGGCGCGGCCGACGGCACGGTGGTCGGCGGAGTTGACGTAGCCGCGGGCCCAGGTGTCGCCGAAGTTGAACAGCACCACCATGTCCGGGCGGTGGCGTCGGATGGCGGCGGCCAGGTCGCGACGCAGGGCCAGGGATTCCTCGATGCGCCCGTCCGGATGCCCGAGGAACTCCACCTCGCTGACACCGACGATCTTGGCCGAGGCCCGCTCCTCTTCCTCCCGCAGCGGCCCGCACGCGGCCGGCGGTAGCCCCGCGATACCCGCCTCGCCACTGGTGACCAGCACGTAGCGAATGTCCTTACCCTGCCTGGTCCAGCGCGCGACCGCGGCGGCCGCACCGTATTCGATGTCATCGGGATGCGCGGCGATGACGATCCCGCGCTGCCAGTCCTCGGGAAGCTGCTCCATGTCTTGATTGAACACGAGCCGACGCGGCCCACGCGGACCGACGCCAACTTCGCACCCTTCCCGGCGCGCCGGGACGTCACAGCATGGTGAGCACCCCTTCGAATGCCGCCTCCGCCGCCCCGAGCAGCTTGAGATCCGGTCCCAGGCGGGACTTTTCGATGCGGACCCCGCCGAAGGCGCGGCTGACCATGCTGCGGCGGTGCACCTGATCGCGGACGCGGGCGATGGCCGGTTCGGGTAGCGCGGTGAACAGATCTCCGAGCACCACCAGTTCGGGGCCGAGGATATTGACGACGTTGACCAGACCGAGGGTCATCCAGTCCAGATAGCCGTCGAGGCGAGTCTCCCAATCCTCTTGCAGCTCACGCAGTTCCGCGACGATCGCGCCGCGCGGACCGTGCTCGGGCATGCCCAGGGCCCGGCACAGCGCGGCCTCCCCCACCTCGGTCTCCCAGCAGCCTTCGTTGCCGCAGTAGCACTTTCGCCCGCCGGGCCGCACGGTCATGTGGCCGATTTCACCGAGATAGCCCGCGGATCCGCGCAACAGCGCGCGCTGCGCGATGAGCCCGCCCCCGACCCCGATATCGGCGGAGACGAAGACCGCGTCGGCGGCCGCACGACCGGCACCCCGGACATGCTCTGCGAGAGCACCGAATTCGGCATCGTTGCCCACGGTGACGGGCACGTCGAGCACGGCGTGCAGCCGCTGTCCCAGCGCCACCTCACCCCAGCGCAGGTTGGCGGCATTGTGGACCAGGCCATCCGCGCGCCGCACCACACCCGGCACGCAGACGCCCGCCGCCACCGGCCGCAGCCCCAGATCCTCCGCGAGCATGGCCGCCGATTCCGCGACATGGGTGATCACCTCGTCCGGTTCCCGTTGCCGCCCACGCAGATTCCAGCTGTTGCGCCCCATGACCTGGCCGCCGAAGCCGACAAGCGCGATCCCCACGTGCTCGACCTGCACGTCCACCGCCAGCACCACCGCCGCCTGCGGTTGGGGCAGCACCAGCAGGGAGGGCCGTCCGGCGCCGCGCGCCAACCGCGGCACCTTCTCCTCCACCACCCCGTCCTCGGCGAGCCCGTCGACGAGCATCTTGATGGTGGACCGATTGAGCCCGAGCTCGACCGCCAGCGCCGCCCGGGTGGCGGGGCCTCCGATATGTAGCAGCCGCAGGAGGCTCGACCGGTTGAACCGGCGCACCTCGTCGGGTCGGGCGACGGTCATGGACTCGGTAATACCATTGTGCGGCTCAACGACCCGTTATCGCCACGCGGCGTCTCGAGAGCGCGTCGACGGTCGCGGCGAGCAGCAGCACCAGCCCGGTCACGATGGACACCACCGCCGCGGGCTGCCGCAGCAGGCCCAGCCCGTTGGAGACCACGGCCAGCACCGCACCGCCGATCACCGCGTCGGCCACCCGGCCCCGGCCGCCGAACAGCGAGGTGCCGCCGATCACGGCCGCGCCGACCGCGAACAGCAGGGTGTTGAGCCCGCCCGCCTGCGGATCGACCGAGCCGACCTTCGAGGAGTAGACAATGGCGCCGACCGCCGCGCAGGCCGAGCAGATGACGAAAACGCTTGCCCGCAACTGGGTTACGTTGATGCCCGCGCGCCGGGCCGCCTCCATGTTCCCACCGACGGCGTAGATGTGACGACCATAGGTGGTGCGGGTCAGCACATAGGTCCCCGCGACCAGCAGCACCAGCACGATCGGAACCACATACGGCACACCGGAAATCACGATCAGCTTGCTCGGCGAACGATTCACGGTGAGCAGCGCCGTCACCACGATCGCGAACCCGCTCAGCGCCACCACCTTCGCGATCACCAGCGGCGCCGGCGAGGTGACCAGCCCGCGACGCCGGCGCCGCAGATGCCCGCCGAGCGTGACCGTCGCATAACCACCGGCCGCCACGACACAGAGCGCCCAGCTCCCCACGGTGGACAGGTTCCCGTTCGCCACGGCGTTGAGCACGTGCGACGAACTGATCCCCAACACCCCGCCCTCACCGATGAGCTGCAGGATCACGCCCTGCCACGCCAGGAACAAGGCCAGCGTCACCACGAACGACGGCATCCCGATCTTCGCGATCAGAAACCCGGTGATGCACCCGATGGCCGCGCCCACACACACCGCAAGCAGCATCTCGACCCACGGATTCGCTTGAAAGCCAACAATTGTCAGCACGATCCCCAGAACCGAGAACGCCACCCCGGGCCAGATCCGCAGCAGTCCCGCCAGGATCGCGGCCAGCACCAGCATGGCGTTGAACACGAAGAACACCGTGGATCCCATGCCGGTCAACAGGTTCCCGTTGTCCACGTAGTGCATGGCCAGCACCGCCCCCGCCACCCCGGACGCCGTGCCCGCCGACAGATCGATCTCCCCGATCAACAGCACGAACACGATCCCGATGGCGATGATGGTCTGCCCCGCCCCCTGCGCGAGCAGGTTCGCGATGTTGTTGAGCGAGAGGAACACATCCGACATCAGCGAGAACAGCACCACCAGCGCGACCAGGCCCAGGATCGCCGGCAGCGACCCGATCTCCCCGCCGCGCAGCCGGGCCACATAGTCACGCACGGCATCTCGCGTCGACCGGGTCGTGGTGTCGATCCCGAAGTCGGTGATGGCGGTACCCGGTTCGACCGGCGCCGATTCCGAAACATTGGTCATAGCAGTGGCTTCCTCACAGCACCGCGGCTTCCGGCCGCGCCAAGCCCAGATCTCCGGAACGCCCGGCGGTGATCAGCTCCACCACCTGACCGGTGGTGACATCCGCGGTCCGCACCTGCGCGGCCATCCGGCCCAAATACAGCACCGCGATCCGATCGGCGACCTCGAATACGTCGGCCAGGTTGTGGCTGATCAGCACCACCCCCAGTCCCTGTTCGGCCAGCCGCCGCACCAGATCCAGCACCTGCCGGGTCTGCGCCACCCCGAGTGCCGCGGTGGGTTCGTCCAGCAGCACCAGATTGCTGTTCCAGAGCACCGCTTTCGCGATCGCCACGGTCTGGCGTTGGCCGCCGGAAAGAGCTGCGACCGGGGTGCGCACCGATTTCACGGTGCGCACCCCCAACGAGGCCAGGGTGCGCCGCGCCGCCTCCTCCATGCTCGCCTCGTCCAGCAGCCACGGCTTGCCGCGCTCCCGGCCGAGGAACATATTGGCCACGATGTCGAGATTGTCGGCCAGGGCCAGGTCCTGGTAGACGACCTCGATGCCGAGCGCCGCCGCATCCTTGGCGCCACGCAGGTGCACGGGTTCGCCACGGAATCGCACCTCGCCGGAATCGGCGGCGTGGATTCCGGCAACACATTTCACCAGCGTGGATTTGCCCGCGCCATTGTCCCCGACGAGTGCGGTGACCTCTCCCGCCGGCACGGTGAGGTCCACGTCGTGCAGCACGTGCACCGGTCCGAAACTCTTGTTCAGTCCGGTTATCTGGAGCAGCGGCTCACTCATGTCTTTCGATCCTCAGGCGATGCCAAGTGCGGTGCAGGCCGACTTCACGTCGCCGGAGCAGACGTCCGTGGCCTTCACGAACCCCGAGTCCACCACCTGCTTGACCTCGGACTTGGTGATCAACTGCGGTTGCAGCAGCACCGATTTCACGTCCCGCTTGCCCTTCGGGTCCTGACTCACGCCCTGCGCCAGCGCATCCGCGGCGGCCTTGTCGCCCTTGGCGAGGGCCGCAGCGAGTTTCGCGGCGTTCTCGGCCTCGTCCCTGATGGGCTTGAACACGGTCATGTACTGATCGCCGCGCAGCACCGCCTTGAGCCCGTCCACGGTGGCGTCCTGACCGGTCACCGGCACCTTGCCGTTGAGGCCGTTCTTCTTCAGCACCGTGATCACCGCACCGGCCAGGCCGTCATTGGCCGCGACCACGCCGTCGACCTTGCCGCTGGCGCCGGTGAGGATCTGCTCGAAAGTGGTGCCGCCCTTCTGATTGTTCCAGTCGTCTATGGCCTGGCTGCGTACGAGTTTCAGGGCGCCCGAGTCGTACAGGGGCTGCAGCACCTGCTCCTGGCCCTGGTGGAACAGGGTGGCGTTGTTGTCGGTGGGCGCGCCCTCGATCTCGACGACCTGCGCGCCCGGCTTGTCCTTCAACGCGGTGGCCAGCCCCTGACCCTGCAGCGCGCCGACCTTCACATTGTCGAAAGAGACGTAGTAGTCGGAGGATCCGCCGAGGTTGAGGCGGTCGTAGTCGATGGTCGGAATGCCGGCCTGCTTGGCCTTGGCCGCGACCGCGCTACCCACCTCGCCGTTGATGGAGGCGATGAGCAGCACCTTCACACCCTTGGCGATCATGCCGTCAGCGAGGGTGGAGAACTTCTGGACGTCGCCCTGCGCGTTCTGCACGTCGGCGTCGAATCCGGCCTCGTTCAAGGCTTTCTGGAGCAGCGGCTTGTCGAAGGATTCCCAGCGGGCCGAGGTGGCGGTCTCGGGGAGGATGACCCCGACCGTGCCATTGGCGCCGCCGCCCGACGGCGCGTTCGAGGGGGAGGTCGTGCTGCTGGAATTGGATCCGCAGGCGGTGAGGGTGAGCAGGGCGGACAGTGCCAGCGCGGCGGCGGCGTAACCCCGTCGGCGTCCGGACTTCTTCGGCGGGAGCGCGCTTTTCGTCCTCATCAGGGTGACCTTTCACGCGGCGGTCACTGGGTTGCGACCGCACACACGGCATATGTTGTGGGCAACAACATATGCCGTGTGAGTCACTCATATGAGACGTTTCGCCAAATCGATGTGGCCCGGTTCAGGGCAGCAGGATGACCTTCCCACCCGCGTGCCCCTCGATCACGAATTCGTGCGCCGCGGCCACCTCGGACAGCGGGAACGTCTTGGCGATCGCGAGATCCAGCTTGCCCGTGGACAACAGCGGCAGTAACTCACGCCAAGCATTGCCGCGGATCTCGGTGCCCGGATCGGCCCCGGGGCCCTGGCCGAGCGCCTTGAAACCCTCCGCGGCCGCCCGATCGAAGGCCACGATGGTCGCGATCCGGCTCCGGTCGGCAACCAGTTCCAGCGAGACGTCGACCGCCTCATCGGTGGCCACCGTATCGAGCGCGGCGTCGATTCCCTTGGGTGCCAGCGCCTTGACGCGATCCGCGAGGCCCGGACCGTAGGCGACGGGCTCGACACCGTAGGCGCGCAACCGTTCGTGCCGGCTCGGCGAGGCCGTGCCGATCACCCGCGCACCCCGCGCCACCGCCAATTGCGCGGCCAGCGCGCCCACACTGCCCGCGGCGCCGTGGATCAGCACGGTGTCCTCCGAACCGACGCCGGTCGCGGCGAGTAGGTGCACCGCGGTCCCGCCGACGCTGAGCACGCCGGCCGCCTGCTTCCAATCCACATCGGCGGGCTTGGGCACGACCCGGGCGGCCTTCGCGGTGACGACGGTGGCATAGCCTCCGGCCACCGGCGCGATCACCTCGTCGCCGACCGAGATCGGCCCGGCCGGACCGACCGCGTCGGGACCGACCGCGGTGACCACACCGGCCACCTCCAGGCCGATCCGGATCGGCAGCTTGCCGGGATCCGTCCCGAACGCACCGCTGTAGAGCTTGTAGTCGAAGGGATTCACCCCGGCGGCCCGCACCGCGATGGTGACCTCCCCCGGCCCCGGCTCGGGCACCTCGACCTCGATCAGCGACAAGACTTCCGGTCCACCGTAGGCGGTGGCAACGACAGCAGTAGCCATGCTTGCGATTCTACGAAAAAGGGCCGCCCGCCCTCGTTACCGAGGGGCGGGCGGCCCGGAAGTCCGACCGCTCAGAACTTGCTCAACGGCGACTTGTCCTTGGACCCGGACACCGCCTTGTACAGCACGTACAGACCGAAAATGATGGCGCTCACCAGCAGGATCGGGAACAGTGCCTTGATCAGCCACCCGAGCACCGCGAAGGCGATCCACACGAGGACGACGACGCCGAGAATCTTCCAGAACATTCCTTGCCTCCCTAGTCTCCGAACCGCCGTCCGCGCGATCCGACACCATCCATAGTCTCCGAACCGCCGTCCGCGCGATCCGACACCATCCATACTGCGTCGGCCGCGCCATAAAATCACCAGGTCAGCACCGATATCCGGGACAGAATCAGGGTTCACCCCGAGGCCCCTACGGCCGAACCGGGTCAGGGATTCGCGCGGAAGCGCTGGTCGGCGAGGTCGGTCAGGGCCTGGGCCCAGCCGTCGAGGCGATCCGCCGCATCGCGCAGGCCGACCATGGCCCAGCCGAGATCGTCGGCGACGGCCGCACTCTCGGGGACGGCCAGCACCCGGGCCGCGGCGGCGACCATGCCCTCGTATTCGACGACGCCGCCGTCGAGACGGAGGGAAACAGCCTGGACATGCTCGCCCAGTGGCGAATTCGCGCCCAGCGCATCCACGGCCCGTTCCATGGCGACCACGTCCTGTGCCAGCGCGTGCAGGGCGGCGGCTCCGGAGGCGGCCGTTGCGAGGGTGTCCTCGAGATCGTCCTCGGGCAGGCGGCCCGTCCGCGCGATCTGCGAGTGCAATCCGTGCAGGGCCCGCTCGGCCCGGACCAATCGGGCGATCGACGCCCGCGCCGCGGACCGGATCGGCGGCAGCTTCCGAGGGACGAAGGCGGCCTGCGGCAGCGGTTCCCGCCGCATCTCCAGATACCGGCGAGCGGTCACCGCGGTACCGGTGACCAGCGCCACCGCGCCGCCACCCACCACGACCACCGCCCAGGCCGGGGCCGAAATCAGCACCAATCCAACGGTTCCGGCCGTCGTCAGCCCCGAAGCCGTACCCAGCCGGAAACTCCGGCGGCGCGCCCGGCGCCGCTTCCGCAGCTCACGCTCCCGTGGATCCGCCCACTTCCGGACGGCCACCAGCGCCTGCTCCCCCACGCCCCGCAAGGTGTCCGGCAGCCGCTGCGCCAACTCCTCGGGCTCGAACCCGGTGGGCGCCAGCACCTCCCGCACCGCCTCGGTGGCTCGTTCTCGTCGAGCCCGCTTCCTCCGGCCTCTTCCGGCCTCAGCTCCCGTGGCGCCCGCGAAGCGAGACTTCGAAGTGTCCGGCCGGCGGCCGAATTCCACTGTGCCGCCTCCCGTTCGACCGTAGGCGAAATTCGGGTGGGCCGTGCCGGCTTCGAAACCGGGCGGCGTGGTCCGCGGCGCGGGCGCCGGCGAATTCCGGTGCAGGTGAGACGGATTGCGCTCCGGCGCAGGGACAGTGCCCGCCGCCGGAGCGGAAGCCGTTCCGGGCCCGGCGGTTTCGGACTGCACGGCAGGCTGAGCGTTTACGGGCGGCGGAATCGGGGCGGCGAAACCCGGGATGGGATCAGGGGTTTTCGTGCGCGTACGGCGCAGAAAACGGGCAGGGGAGGTCGCGGGAGTGTTCTCGGCCCGCGATCTCCCCATCGTGTACTACCTTTCGCCCAGCAGTTACTGCTGGGCGGCCTGGCCCTTGTTGAAGTTGGGCTGGGCGGCCGGCTGGGCGGGCTGGCCCTGCTGGATCTGCGGCTGCGGCGCACCGCCGGCGGGGAGGGAGTCGCCGCGCATGGAGGCGCGGATCTGCTCGAGGCGGTTGTGGCCGGCCATCTGGACCGAGGCCTGCTGGACCTCCATCATGCGGCCCTGAACCGTGTTCTGGGCCAGCTCGGCGGCACCGAGGGCGTTGGCGTAGCGGCGCTCGATCTTCTCGCGGACCGCGTCCAGGCTCGGGGTGGTGCCGGGCGCCGACAGGGTGGAGTCCATCTGCTGCAGCGAGGCCGAAACCTGCTCCTGCATCTTGGCCTGCTCCAGCTGGGACAGCAGCTTGGTGCGCTCGGCGACCTTCTGCTGCAGCAGCATGGCGTTCTGCTCGACGGCCTTCTTGGCCTGGGCAGCGGCCTGCAACGACTGGTCGTGCAACACCTTCAGGTCCTCGACGGCCTGCTCTGCGGTGACCAGCTGCGCGGCGAAAGCCTCTGCGGCATTGGTGTACTGGATCGTCTTCTCGGTGTCGCCCGAGGCGTTGGCCTGGTCGGCAAGCAGAACCGCTTGGCGCGCATTGGCATTGAGCTTCTCGACCTCGTCCAGCTGGCGGTTCAGCTTCATCTCCAGCTGGCGCTGGTTGCCGATCACCGACGCGGCCTGCTGCGACAGGGCCTGATGCTGGCGCTGAGCTTCCTCGATGGCCTGCTGGATCTGGACCTTCGGATCCGCATGCTCTTCGATCTTCGAATCGAAGAGGGCCATCAGGTACTTCCAGGCCTTCACGAACGGATTAGCCATCGATTGATCCCGCCTCCATATGACGTGCCGCGCCCCGTAGCGCGACAAGTAGTGCGCGACCGTCGCGCACCCCTGTTGTCCATATCTCCACTGTGCAGCGGCCGTTCCGGAGATTTCGGCAACAGCACGACGCCTCCGGCACGAAGCCTACAGAGAATTTATCCCTTTCGGCTCCGGAGCACAGTCATCACTTGGCAGCCACCAGCACCAGACGATCCGACTTCGGGGCCGGAATCACAATTCGGGGGCCGAAAGTTCCATCCGCGGCCAGCGCCACGTCGCCATCGCCACCCCGCGGGGTAACCTTCGCGGCGGCCTTGGCCAGCCCGGCCTTGGCGGGCACCTTGCCGGCGCCCACCGTGGCCTTCTCGGCAGCCAAGGCGGTGGCCTTGTCGGCGTCGGCCATGGCGGAACTCACGTCGAAGAGCACCTGCGCCAGCGGCACGTCCAGGGCCTGGCAGATGGCGGCCAGCAGCTCACTGGACGCCTCCTTGCGGCCGCGCTCGACCTCCGACAGGTACCCCAGACTCACGCGCGCGGAGGTGGAGACCTCACGCAACGTCCGGCTCTGGGCGACCCGAGCGCGCCGCAGGCTTTCCCCGATGGCTTCTCGCAGCAGCGTCATCTCGTTCTCCTCACACTCGTCTCGCCGGACCCAGCGTTTGACTGGACAACGTCCGGCGTCGGCCGCGCGTTCCCGGCCTCGTCACTCGTCCCTGACGATGCGGACGAGTTCGGTGACCGCGGCGCGAACCGCGCCCACCCTGATCGTCCACCGGTCCCCCGACAACTTCAACCGAAGTACCTCGGTGGACTCCGGACCCGCTATACCAAGGAATACCGTGCCGACCGGCCTGCCGTCCTGAGGTTCGGGTCCGGCGACACCGGTGAGCGCGATCCCCCAGTCCGCGCCGCAGCGCCGGCGGGCCCCCACGGCGAGCTGTTCGGCGGTGGTCGCGGCCACCGGTCCGTCGGCGGCCAAAGTGTCGGCACTCACACCCGCGAGGGATTGTTTGAGGTCGGTGGCGTAGACGATCAGTCCACCCCGCAACACCGCGCTCGCGCCGGGAATTCCCGCGATGGTGGCGCTGAGCAGCCCGGCGGTCAGCGATTCCGCGGTGGCCACGGTCTGACCGGCGGCGATCAGCGCTGCCACCAGGTCGGCGGCGGGCGCCGAGGTGATGAGCGGGTCGGGCGGAACGGGCGCAGCGGTCGCTACGCGGGACAGGGCGGCCTCGATGTCAGGCCGCATGGCTGCCGCCCGGCGACCCGAACCAGAGCCGGGCCGCTTGCACGACGTAGTCGAGACCGGTGACGACCGTCAGTACGACCGCCACGTACATCAAGTCCATTCCGGCCGAGGCGAATCCGCCGGAGAGCGGTAGCAGCAGCACGGCGATGGCGACGGACTGGACCAGCGTCTTGAGCTTGCCGCCCCGGCCCGCGGGAATCACCCCGCGCCGGACCACGGCCAGCCGCAGCAGGGTCACGCCCAGTTCGCGGCCCACGATGACGATGGTGATCCACCAGGGCAGATCGTGCAGCATCGACAGTCCGATGAGCGCGGCCCCGATGAGCGCCTTGTCCGCGATCGGGTCGGCCAGCTTGCCGAAGTCGGTGACCAGGCCGTACTTGCGTGCCAGTTGCCCGTCGATGCGATCGGTGATGGCGGCGAGGCCGAACAGCCCGGCCGCGATCCAGCGCCACTCGGTCTCGTGCCCGCCGTGCGCGAACAGGGCAATCAGGAACAGCGGCACGATCAGGATGCGCAGCACCGTCAGCACATTGGCGATGTTCAGCAGCGGCACCGCCCGTGGTTCGGCCGGCGGCTCCGGCCGCGACACGGCCGCGAATCCCGGACTCGCCGCTGGACCGGCATCGGTCCAGCGCCCCTCCAACTCGTCACGCTGCACGGTCACCACTGCCCCCACCGGCCGAGACGCCGGCCATGGTTTCCGGGCCATGCCGGGATGCGGGGGAGCGGGATGAGTGACACACCGACAAGCCTATCGGTACGCGAGCCGACTACTGTGCACCCCATGACAACACGGGCACCTGGCAGTGGTTCGATCGGCGGGAAGGCGGCGGTCGCGCCGATCGTCCGCCGAGCGCGAACCTCTGACGTGCCCGAGATCAAGGGCCTCATCGACATCTACGCCGGCCGGATCCTGCTCGAGAAGAACCTGGTGACGCTGTACGAGGCAGTCCAGGAATTCTGGGTCGTCGAACGCGACGGGCAGATCCTCGGCTGCGGCGCGCTGCATGTGCTGTGGGCGGACCTGGGTGAGGTGCGCACGGTCGCGGTGCACCCGGACATCAAGGGCACGGGCGCGGGGCGGCTGATCGTGGAGCAGCTCATCGCGGTGGCGCGGGAGCTGGAGCTCGAGCGGCTGTTCGTGCTGACCTTCGAGGTGGATTTCTTCGCCCGGCACGGGTTCGCGGAGATCGAGGGCACGCCGGTGACCGCGGAGGTGTACGCCGAGATGTGCCGGTCCTACGACACCGGTGTCGCCGAATTCCTGGATCTGTCCTACGTCAAGCCGAACACGCTCGGGAATACCCGAATGCTGTTGACGCTCTGAACTTTTCCGCATCACCCGTACCGACTTCGATCAGGAGCGACAGCCCATGGCCGTCTTCGCCGTCCACTACGTCTACTCCGAGACCACCGTCCCGGGCCGCGACATCCACCGTCCTGCCCATCGGGCTTGGCTCGACAACCTCGTCGACGCGGGCACCGTCCTCACCAGCGGCCCGTACCCGGACGGGTCCGGCGCGCTGATCCTGGTTCAGGCCGAGGACCTGGAGGCGGTGACGACGCTGTTCGAGAACGACCCGTTCAACCGTGAGGGCCTGCTGACCGACAAGCGCATCGTCGAGTGGGTGCCGACCATGGGCGCGTTCGTGTCCTGATCAGAATTCGACGGTTTCGCGACGGCCGGAGTCGGCGCTGCGGCGGATGGCGTCCAGCACGCGATGCAGGTGCAGGCCCATCCCGAAGTCCGGGACCAGGTGCAGATTGCGGCGGACATCGCTCGCCAGACGGTCGTAAAGCCTTGCCACATTGCGGGATTCGATCGGCAGTGCGGCGAAGGGGGCGGCCTCCTCGGGGGTCAGGTCCTGCCAGCTGCCGCTCGGGCCGTTGGACCCCAGCAGGCGCAGATCGCTCATCTGGATGCCGCCCGCACCCGACGGGCCGTCACTGACGATGGCCAGATCGCCGTCGGTGCCGGAGATTTCGATGCGGGTGCGGCCGTCGGTGACCTTGGCGTCGTGGATGTGGGCCGAAACCGGCACGCCCTTGTCGGTGCGTCCGGTGAGCAGCAGGTGGTCGGGGCTGGAGCCCGTCACCCGCTCGCCGGTTTCGTCGATGATGGTGAGCGGGTGGCGAATCACGAGCTCGGCCGAGACCTCGGCGAGCGAACCGACGATCGATTCGACGGTTGCCAGGGTGTGGCCGCCCGCGACCTCCAGCATGCCCGCGCCGTTCTCACGGTCCAGGGTGTAGGCCGCCCACTGCGGGATGCGGCCACCCGCGCCCTTGCCGCGGGCCGCGTAGACCGTCGCCGAAATCACCTTGCCCACATAGCGACTGTTGACGATCAGTTCCCGAGCTCGCCGGACTGCGGGGGCGAGCTCGGCTTGCAGTCCGACGACGTGGAGGCCGGGTGCGCCGGCGGCCGCGGCCACGATGGCCTCGGCTTCGGCGGTGGTCCGGGTGAGCGGCCATTCGGAGTAGACGTGCTTGCCCGCGGCGAGGGCGGCGCGGATCAGTTCGGCGTGCGCGGGGACCTTCACGGTGATGACGACCAGGTCGACGTCGGGATGCTCGGCGAGCTCGCGCGCGTCGGTGAAGGCATGGGCCGCACCGAACACGCGGGCCGCGCGTTCGGCACTCTGGCGACGGCTGGTGCCGACCGCGGTCAATTCGAAGTCCGGTAGCGCGCGCAGGGCCGGGATGTGGGCCCGCGCGGCCCAGCCGCGGTCCGGGTTCGCGCCGATGATTCCCACTCGAATGCTGTCCGACATCACTCACTCCTCCATCAACCGGACTCGATGCGTCCGTTTCGGACGGTAGTCAACCGGACTCGGTAAGTCCACTTTGCTAGAGTCCGGTCATGACCGCCGTCGATCGCCTGCTCACCCGGGATGCCGCGCCGACCCCGCGCGCCGACGCGCGCCGCAATCTCGAACGACTGGTCACGGCCGCCCGGGCGGCGGTGGCGGAGGTCGGAGTGGCGGTCACCGCGCAGGAGATCGCACAGCGAGCCGGGGTGGGCAAGGGGACCTTCTACCGGCGGGTGCCCTCGCTCGACGCGCTGCTGACGGCGGTGCTGGAGGAGGTTCTCGACGAGGGCATCGCCGCCGCCGACCGGGCCCTCGCCGACCCGGATCCGTGGCGGGGTTTCACCGAATTCGCCTCCGCCTATGTGGGTTTGCGGGCGGAGAGCTGCGGCGTCAACGACGCCCTGGGCGGCGCGGGCAGCGGCGAGGTGGATCGCTGTATCGGCGATCTGCGCGAGCGACTGCGCGCCCTGGTCGGCAGGGCACAGCAGGATGGCTCGATGCGCGCCGATATCGGCTGGGAAGACGTGGCTTTCGCACTGGCCGGGGTGGGCACCGCCGATCACACCGTCGGCGTGCGGGCCGCTCCGGACCAATGGCAGCGCACGCTGCGCATTGTGCTGGACGGATTGTCCGCACCCCGCTGATCGCCGGACCGGCAGTGGCGCATCGCGACCGGCGGGCTACCGTTGATCTCGTGCGATCGGACGAGTCCACAGCACTGGCCAGGTTTCGTGCCGCCCGGGTGGCGCGGCTGGCCACCTCGGATGGCAGCGGGCTACCGCACCTGGTGCCCGTCACCTTCGCGGTCTCCCCCGCGGATTCGCCGCTGCTGGTGGCGATCGCGATCGATCACAAACCCAAGAGCACGACCGATCTGCGGCGGTTGCGGAACATCGCGGCGAATCCCCGCGTCTCGCTGCTGGCCGATCACTACGACGAGGACTGGACCCAGCTGTGGTGGACGCGTTTCGACGGCAGCGCCGACATCCTCGAGGGCACGGTGGACCGCGAGCTGCCGCTCGGCTGGCTCGTCGCCAAATATCCTCAGTACCAAGCGGATCCGCCGACCGGACCGATCATCCGGATCGCGGTCGACTCGGTGCGCGGCTGGTCGTACGCCTGAGGACGTAGCAGCTCGCCAGTATCTGGCGCGGCGGCATGGACTCACCGCCGCGGGAGGCCGGACTGACCCTCATGCGGCTCGGCCCGCCGGCCGAGGACGACGCGAACGCGTTGCTCGACCGCACCGCGCCGGACCTGCCCGTCCAGCTGCGCCGCCGGGTGCTCGCCGAGGCGCACGGCAACCCGCTGGCTCTGACCGAACTACCCACGGCCGCAGCGGATCTCGCCGATTCCGTGCCGACCCTGCCCCTGACCGAACGCCTCGAACGGGCTTTCTCGGCGCGCGGCGCCGCACTACCCGAGCGCACCCGGTCGGCCCTGCTCGTCGCGGCGCTCGACGACGGCGATTCGGTCGGCGAAACTCTGGCTGCCACCGGGATTCTCGTGGGATCCGCGGTCGGGACCGAGATCCTCGCGCCCGCCATGGCGGCCAAGATGTCGTCGGTCGATGCGAGCCAGTCCAATGTGGTTGCGCGATGCCGCCGTTCGAGGTCATCGAAGGGCGTGATTCCCGCGACGACATCCGCGACCACGGCGGTGGCCGGCTGCATGATCGCGAACCTACTCCGCGGGTACGACGCTGTACGCCAAACTGGTTTTGGTGGTTAACGATCCGAGTTGGCGGGACGACATTCGGTCAGCGGGTCCGTTCGGGATCGCGGTCGGGGTGATTCGGTTCCATGCACAGGGGGAGACCTATGCACAGCACAATCATCAGCCGTCGGTCGAGCACGTTCGTGGCGGTGGGGCGGCGAGCCGGGGTGACAATTCTCGGCGTTCTGGCCTGCGGGGCGGCGATTGCCGGTTGTAGCAGCAGCTCTCAGGTCACGCCGACCAGCCGGCCGTCGGCGACCGCGACGGCCACTGCTACCGCGACCGTTTCGGGTTCCGCGCCCGAGACGACTGCGGAGCCGACCGTGACGGTGACGAACGAATTCCCGACCTCACCGGTACCGACCACGTCGAAGCAGCCCGAGCCGAGCGGTGGGCCACAGTCCGGAAAGACCTTCCCCGGCGAGGGTCTCACGGCGGAGCAGGCCAGGGACCTGCAGCAAGCCGTGGAGGGCGGTCATCAGCCCTGGCGGCTCGATCGGATCCAGGTCGCAAAGAGCTTTGTGCAGCAGCGATTCGGCTGGACCACTGTGCAGGCGAGTGCCGACGGGCCGTCGAGCGTTGTGGTCACCAACCAGGACGGCAGCAAGGTCACCCTGCAGGTCAGTCAGCCGGTGACGCAGGGCGGTCAGGGGATCTGGGTGGTCGGCGGCGGCACTTGGAATTGATTCGATTGCGCTGATTTCTGTTCGCACACAACAGATTTCGGCCGATTCGGGTGGCGCGGGTCCGACGACCGCCTGTTTCGGGAGCCCGTAAGCGGGAACCCGATGGGGTGAGCAGTGTCCGACCCGGAAAGAGCGTGCTCCTATGACCAGCAATCGCCACCCCGAAACCGTCCGTCAGCGACCCGCCGGCGCGGCGGTGCCGACCCTGCTGGACGGCGTGTCGTGGCCGGGTTTCGCCCTGCTGCTGCTCGCCGTCATCGCGCTGGCCATGACGATGGGCGGCAGCTGGGCCGGGTTGTGGGCCGCGGCCGCCGCGATCGGATTGATCACCGGCGTCGGCCGGATCGCTCTGGAGCATCTGCGGTACCGGGCCCGGAACGAGCCGCCCGAGCATTGACGCGCCTACCGGAAGCCCCATCGCGCCGATCGAGCCCCGGACCGGTCTGCGTCGGCTCGGGGCTCGTCGGGGGTAATCGCCCATGATGATCGCTCAGCATGTTTGACGGATCTGGACAGTACCGGGCCGCGGTGCCGCACATCCGGCGCTGTGGCCTGAGACACGCACACTGTCCAGTGGCTGTTGCCGCTGCCGCCCGCCGGAAGGCGGATGTCGGCGGTCGAGCAAGATAGGTGGCGATTTCCCCGAGGTACAAGGAGAAGCAAGTGCAACGCATCGGCGTCATCGGCGGCGGCACCATGGGTGCCGGCATTGCCGAGGTGGCCGCCCGCGCAGGCGGGTCGGTCCTGGTTCTCGAACGCGACACCGCGGCGGCCGACGCCGCCGTCTCGCGCATCGAGAAGTCCCTGGCCCGCGCGGTGAAGTCCGGCCGCCTCGAGCAGGCCGCGGCCGACGAGGCCCGCGCCCGGATCACCCTCACCACCTCCATCGACGACTTCGCCGACCGCGAGCTGGTCATCGAAGCGGCCCCGGAGATCGAGTCGCTCAAGACCGAGTTCTTCGCCAAGCTGGACGCCATCGTCTCCCCCGAGACCATCCTGGCCACCAACACCTCCTCCATCCCGGTCATCCGGCTGGCCAATGCCACCTCCAACCCGGGCCGCGTCGTGGGTGTGCACTTCTTCAACCCCGTCCCGGTGCTGCCGCTGGTCGAGGTCGTGGTGACGCTCAAGACCGACCGTGAGGTCGTCGACAAGGTCACCGCGTACGCCCGCGACGTCCTGGGCAAGCGCACGATCGAATCCAAGGATCAGGCCGGATTCATCGTCAACGCCCTGCTGATCCCCTACCTGTGCAGCGCGATCCGCATGTTCGAGACCGGCTTCGCCAGCGCCGAGGACATCGACGAGGGCATGGTCAGCGGCTGCGCCCACCCCATGGGCCCGCTGCGCCTCACCGACACCGTCGGCCTCGACGTCACCCTCGCGGTCGCCGAATCCCTCTACGCCGAATTCGGCGAGCCGCAGTACGCGCCTCCGGTGCTGCTGCGCCGCATGGTCGACGCGGGCTACCTCGGCCGCAAGACCGGCCGCGGCTTCTACACCTACTGACACCCGCGCCGGTCGCTGTCCGTGGCGCTCAGCACGGACAGCGGTCTGCCGCGAACCGGCCGGTGCCCGCCCGGCACGACCTGTTGCCCCGCGAGCGCATAGCGTGGTCGCCATGACCGGCAACGAGCTCGGCGAGTTTCTGCGTGCCTGCCGCGCGGCCTTGCGTCCGGAGGAGATCGGGTTGATCTCGCACGGCCGCCGCCGCGTGGCGGGGCTGCGGCGCGAGGAGGTCGCTGAGCTCGCGGGAATGAACAGCGATTACTACACCCGCCTCGAACAAGGCCGGGAGCGGCGGCCTTCGGCGCAGATACTCGAGGCGCTGAGTGGCGCGCTGCGCCTGAACGAGGCTGTGCGCGAACACCTGTATCACCTCGCGGGGGTGGCCCCGCCCGCGCGACGGCCGAGTCCGGACGAGACGGTCAGCCCCACGCTGCGCCGCATCGTCGACAGCTACCCGGCCGCACCGGCCCTGGTATTGAATCCGGCCATGGACATCCTCGCCGCCAATGCCATTGCCGGCGTCTTCTTCTCCGGCTTCCCGCACGTCGACAATCTGGCCCGCATGACGTTCCTCGAACCGGCGGCCCGCCGGTTCTGCGCCGACTGGACGTGGACGTGCCAGGCGATGGTGGCGGGCTTCCGGCAGGCGGGTGCGCTGTTTCCGGACGATCCCCGGCTGCGTGAGGTGGTCGCCGAACTTCTCACGGCCAGTAACGATTTCGCGGAACTGTGGCATTCCTACACGCTGTGCGTCGCGACGACCGAGCCCCGGGAGTTCTGCCACCCGCAGGCGGGTCGGCTGTTGCTGACCTACGAGTCGTTCGACGTGCGCGGCGCGCCGGGGCAGCGGCTGATGGTCTATCAGGCCGAGCCCGGCAGCCCGACCGCCGCGCGCCTCGCCGCTCTCGATGATGCGCGTGCCTGGGTGTAGCGCACCCAGGCAACCGGCGGGTTCTCGTCCCTACCATGACCGACCGTGAAGCCATTCCCCCACAAGCACACCCGGCCGCATCGGATCGCCGCGGCGGGCGCGACCCTGCTCGCGGTGGCGGCCGCCGGTCTCGCCGCACCCGGAACCGCACTGGCCCAACCGGTTTCATGCCCCTCCGTGACCGTTTCGACCGTGGCCACCGCGGTGATCCCGTTCGTCGACTGGGCGGAGAACCTCGGATTCGACGCACAGGGCAACCTGTGGGTCGCGCGGCTGTACCGGAATGAAGTGCAGCGCTACGACAGTGCGGGCCAGGTCACCGCGACTGTCCCGGTCACCTCGCCCGGCGCGATCCGCCTCGGACCCGATCGGCTGCTGTACGTCGCCTATGGCGACAACTCACTGAACCTGCTGCCCGGCGGACATGACAGCGGAGTCGTCCGATTCGATCCAGCGGCCGCCGCACTGGTTCCCGAGACCTTCGTCACTGGCTCGACCATGGCCAATGGCGCGGCCTTCGACGCCGACGGCAATCTGTACGTCGCCGATACCGGCTCCGGGGTGGTCCGGATCCGGCCCGACGGCACCGTCGACACCGAGTGGACGGCCCAGACAAAGGCTTTCGGCGTCAACGGCATTGCTGTCCAAGGTGATTCGATCTACACGACGGTGTACCTGACCCCGCGTGGGCGGCTGGTCCGCATCCCGATCTCCGACCCGTCGGGTCAGAGCACGACCACCGACACCCCGCTCGCCGACGACCTCGCGGCGGGCCCTGGCGGGTTCCTCTACACCGCCACGACGTCCGGCACGCTGCTCCGCATCGACCCGGACACCCACACCAGCTGCACGCTGCTGACCAGAGACCCGCTGGCCGCGGTGGCGACGGTCCCGGGCTCGGACCGCGACCTCATGGTCGCCACGGGGCGTGGGGATGTGCTGCGCGTACACCTCAACACCTGAGTCCGACTACGAGGAGCAGGACCCGCGGCTGCGGCAGGCAGCTATGAGCGATGGCGGTCAGTGCCGCCGGGCAGGTCCGTCCGGCGGGGGAACATCGGGATCACCGCCGCTGTCCTGTGTACCGGCCGATCCCTCACCCGCTGCGGGTCCGATCCTGCGCGGTCTGGCCACGGGCCGGATACCGGCGACCGGGGCGTCGTCACCGGCTCGCTTCCGTCGCATGGCTCCGAGATCGATGACGCTGCCATCGTGCTCGCCAGTGCCCGGGTCGCTCGCGGGAGCGTGCGGCCCCGGCCCGGGGTCGACCGGCCACCAGCCGGTCTCGCGCTGCAGTTCGGAACGCAGCACGGGTCTGGTCGGCGCCGGATCGTAGACGGACCCGCCCGCCGGACGCCAGGGCTGCTGCGGCCGCTCGACGGCTTCTTCGTTCTTGCGCCGCGGGCGACGCGGCAGCCTGGTGATCTTCGAATCATCCCCCGGTTCGGCGGTCCGCTTCTCGGCGGCCTTCAATGCCTCGAGCTGCCGACGCAACCGTTCCACCGCATCGAACCTGTTCCCGCCAGGTCCTGGCAGGGATCCCCGTCCCGGTACTTCCCGATCCGACATCGAACTAACCGCTGGCGGGCGCCGCGGCACCCGCCCCCATCACGACCGCCCGAACGCCGAGCCGATCTCCGAACTTCTTCCACAGTGTGTCGCCCACGCACCCATTCTCCCTCAGGCTCGTCGCGACCGTTTCGCCTGCTCTGTCTGTGTCGCGAATCAGATGCCGGGCGCGGGCCGCGCGACGGGCCTTCGAGCCAGGCTTAACGGCTCGACGGGAACGGACGCCGGACGTACGTTGCTTCGCATGTGCTTCTACCCGAGTCGGACGCATCTGGTGTGCCTGCGCTGCAGGGTGTCCCACAAGCACCCGATCGGACGCGGGCCACGGCGATGCCCGCGGTGTGAGGGCGAATTCATCGATGCCGGACCGCATCTCGCGGTACCGAGGAAGGTCGACAAGGCCGGGTGGCGGGTCCTCGGGATCGTCCTCGATTCCGGGCTGGACTTCCACGGCGGCTGTTGCGGTGCCGGTCCGGGCTATCGACCCCGCACGCCTCATGAGGTCCGGGAACGGCAGCTACTCGCGCGACGCGCGGGAATGCCACTGACCGAGGCGCTGGCCACGCGAGATCTCCAGGCGGCGGACCGCGATCAGGCGAACGTCGTGTGCATTTCCCAGATCAGCAGTTCGCTGGGCTCGATCGCGGTGATTCGCTGACCGCCCGTTGCGGTCAGCCGGACAGCGTCGCCTCGGGTCAGAACTCCGGAGCCCTCGAATTCGACGCTTCCTCGCGCCACGAAGACGTGACCGTAGGGCGCATCGGGAACCTGGACCGTGTGGCCCGATTCCAGCCGCGCCACATGGAATGCCGCAAACCGGTTTCCGATGACGATGGCCGTCCGATCGCGGTCGCGCGGGATACCCGAGGCGACGGCCACGAGCGAGTTTCCGGTCAGCTGCTCGGTGATGTCGAGCTCCTGATACCCGGGTGCGGTTCCGGGCTCGTGGGGCGGCACCCACATCTGCACGACGTGGAGGCGCTCCCGTTCGAGGAGGCCGGCGCCGTTGCGTTCCGAGTGCAGAATCCCGGTGCCCGCGCTCATGCGCTGCGCCATGCCGGGATGGATCAGGCCCGAGTGTCCGGCCGAATCCTGGTGGACGACTGTCCCTTCGAGCACCCAGGTGACGATCTCCATGTCACGGTGCTGGTGGGTGTCGAACCCTTCGCCGGGGTCGACGATGTCCTCGTTGTGGATCATCAGCAGGCCGTGGGCATTCGCGGCCAGGTCGAAGTTGCCGGTGGCGGGGAACGACTGCCGGGAGTCGAGCCATTCGTTCCGCCAGCGCCGGCGCTCCGCGCCCGGCACGACCCGGACACCTGATTCCCGCACCGCCATCGTTCACCTCCGCAACCGGTCCCTCCCCGCCTCTGTCAACCCGGCGGGCGAACCGGCATTCCCGGGCGGCGGCGATGTGTGGGCCAGCCGACGGCGGTGTGGGTTCCGAGGGCGGTGAGCAGCGCGAGGCGTTCGGCGTCGTCGCTGCCGGGTTCGGCGGTGTCGACCATGATGTGCAGGTCGCAGCCGGTCACCGTGAGTACGGCACAGTCCAGGGTGATGGCCCCGGCGATCGGGTGGTCGATCGTCTTGACCGTCACGTCGTAGCCGGAGACGGCGCCCGATTCCCACAGCGTCGCGAAGCGCGGACTGTGCCCGCACAGGTCTCGGATGAGTTGACCGAGTTGCTGGTCGGCGGGGTACCGGGCTTCGGCGGCGCGCAGGTCCGAGACGAGCGCTGTTTCGAGGGCTTCCAGGGTCTCCGGCGCGTAGCGGCCCACCGGGCCGGGCCCGACGAAATGACGCAACACCCGATTGCGTTGGTTGCCCTCCCAGGTCGTCGAATCGCCCAGCAGTGCCAGGCAAGCCGGATTCGCTTGCAGGAGAGTCCAAGACGCGTCGAACACCGCGACCGGGATGCCGACCAATCGGTCCAGCATCCGCTGTACAGCGGGCGGGATCGCGGTCGGAACGGTACCCGGCTCCGGCAATACCAGTCCGGCCAGCCGATACAGATGCGCCCGTTCGTCCGCCGACAATCGCAGCGCCCGCGCCAGCGCTTCGACCACCTGTGGCGAGGGATTGGACGCACGCCCCTGCTCGAGGCGGGTGACGTAGTCGACCGAGATCCCGGCCAGCAGCGCCAATTCCTCGCGCCGCAGTCCAGGCGCCCGCCGCGCGCCACCGGCCGACAACACTCATCACCGGCGCGAACAAGGGCCTGGGCTTCGAGACCGCCCGCCGCCTCGTGACCGCCGGGCACACCGTCCATATCGGCAGCCGTGACGCGGAACGCGGCCGCCTCGCCGCAGCCCAACTCGGTGCGCGATCGGTCCAACTGGATGTCACAGGCGATTCCTCCGTCGCGGCCGCGGCGAAAACCCTGAAGGCCGACGGCGGTCTCGACGTCCTGATCAACAATGCCGGCATCGATATCGAGGGCAACGGTACCGTCGATCTCGCGGACGTCACCGCCGACATGATGCGAACCGTGTTCGACACCAACGTCTTCGGCGTAGTCCGCGTCATCCACGCCTTTCTGCCCCTGCTGCGCGAATCCTCGGCCCCTGTCATCGTCAATGTCAGCAGCTCCCTGGCCTCGATGTCCCGCGGCACCACCCCGGGCACCAACGCCCACGCCTATCCCGGATTGACCTATCCCACGTCCAAAACCGCGGTCAACCGACTCACCGTCCAATACGCGAAAGCCTTCCCCGCCATCCGAATCAACGCCGTCGAGCCCGGCTACACCGCCACCGACCTCAACGCCCACGCCGGCACCCAAACCGTCGCGGAAGGGGCCGAGATCATCGTCCGCATGGCCCAGGTAACCCCGGACGGCCCGACCGGCGGCTACTTCGACGCCGCCGGCTCCCTGCCCTGGTAGTGGCGCGGCGATCGGCGACGAAAATACCTATCGCAGTCCGGAACTCGCGGCTACAGTCACGCCTCGACACACGGCGTCGAGTCCGCCGCGGGGACTGGGATACTGGGCCATTCGATCGCCGCTCTCGAGGACAAGGAGCCTGAGGTGAGCGTTGCCGCTGTCGTGCCGTTGCTCGCACACGTCGCTGCCGCTGTGTCGGAGGCGATCGTGCGAGTCCGCCCGGAACTGGCGGGCGCGGATCCGGTGGTGCGGCGGTCGGATCGGGCCGATGTCCAATCCAATGCCGCGCTGCCGCTGGCGAAGCGGACGGGTGCGGCGCCGAATCGGCTGGCCGCCGAACTGGCCGGTGAAATCGGTTCCGGCGGTGATGGTTTGATCGCGGACGTGCGGGCTTCGGGCCCCGGTTTCCTCAATATCACGCTGGCCGATGCGGCGATCTGGGCGCAGTTGGCCGCACGGCTGGCAGATACGCGGCTCGGCATCGGCGAGCCGGCGCACGGGCAGCGGATCATCATCGACTATTCCGCACCCAACGTCGCCAAGGAAATGCACGTCGGCCATCTGCGGACGACGATCATCGGCGACAGCCTGGCCCGGGTGTTCGGGTTCCTGGGCGCCGATGTCGTGCGCGCGAATCACCTCGGCGACTGGGGCACCCAGTTCGGGATGCTGATCCAGTTCATCGACGAGCACCCCGAAACGCCTTGGCACGCGGATGATGTCGGTACCGAGTCAACGGTGTCGGCGCTGGACGGTCTCTACAAGGCTGCGCGCGCCCAGTTCGATGCCGACCCGGAATTCGCGGATCGTGCCCGCACTCGCGTCGTCGCCCTGCAAGCCGGTGACACGGCGACGGTGGCCCGGTGGCGGGAGATCGTCGCCGAATCGGAGAAGGCGTTCGGCGCGATCTACGACCGGCTGGGGGATCCTGCTCACTCCCGGCGACTACGCCGGGGAGTCGTTCTACAACGCGATGCTGGCCGACACCACCACCGAACTGCTCGACAAGGGGGTGGCGGTGCACAGTGAGGGCGCGGTGGTCGTGCTCTCCGAACACGTCACCGGCCCCGACGACTCCCCCGCCGTTCTCATGGTCCGCAAGAGTGACGGCGGCTACGGCTACGACAGCACCGACCTGGCCACCATCCGCTACCGGATCGCGACCCTGCATGCCGATCGGCTGCTCTATGTCACCGATTCGCGTCAAGCGCTGCACTTCCAGCTGGTCTTCGAAGCGGCCCGACGGGCCGGGTGGCTGACCGACGCCATCGCCGTCGACCATGTCGCGTACGGCACCATCCTGGGACCCGACGGCAAGCCGTTCAAAACCCGTGCCGGTGGCACGGTCCGGTTGATGGATCTGCTCGACGACGCGGCCGCGGCCGCTCGGTCGGTCGTGGCCGAGAAGAATCCCGAGCTGCCCGCGGCAGAGCTCGACGCCATCGCCGAGCAAGCCGGCATCGGCGCGGTCAAATACGCGGACCTGTCGACCAGCCGCGTCAAGGACTCCATGTTCGACCCGGCCCGGATGACCGCGTTCAATGGCAACACCGGCGTCTACCTCCAGTACGCGCACGCCCGGATCTGCTCGATCCTGCGCAAGGCAGGCGAACCCGGCGCCGTACCGGTCGACACCACCGCCACACTCGAACCGGCCGAACGGGCTCTACTGCTCACTCTCGACGACTACGCGGCGGTGCTCGCCGGCATCGTCGAAGCCCTCGAACCACACCGCCTCGCGACCTACCTCTACGACCTCGCGCGCGCGTTCACCATCTTCTACGACACCTGCCCGGTGCTGACCTCACCCGAACCCGCGCGCGGCAACCGGATTGCCCTGTGCCAGTTGACCTCCCGCACTCTCGCCCACGGTCTCGGACTGCTCGGCATCGCGGCTCCGGAGCGGCTGTGACGGCACGGGCACCGTCGGCAACCGGCCCGCACGGCGTCGAAGGATTCGGCACGCCACCGCCGATATCCGCGCATCCCGCCCGCGCGGGTGTGCATCCGGTGACGATGGTCGCTGGCCGGACGCCCGCTCGCGCAATCGCTCCTGAGCGAGCGCCGGCCGCCGGCGCGACCAGGTTGCGTTCCGGTATCGGCGTTCATACCCAACGACACCGCCGTTGGTGACGAGGGGCCCTTTCGGCGGCCGCCGCCGGGCACTGACCCTGGAGTGATGAACCGACGTGCCGATGTCGATCCCCTGCTCGCCGCCGAGGCCGCCGCGTCGTCCGGGGCCCCGGCGTTGCGGATGGCCGGGGTCGGGAAGACCTACGGTTCCGGAGCCGGGCAGGTGGTCGCGCTGCGAGATGTGGATCTGGAGGTGCGGCCGGGTGAGTTTCTGGTTCTGCTGGGTCCCTCGGGATCGGGGAAGACCACATTGCTCAACCTGGTCGGCGCGATCGAGGAACCCTCCACGGGCGTCATCGAGGTCGCGGGCGTGTCCATCAGCGCGCTGAAGGAAAACCAGCGCACCGTGTTTCGACGGGATCGGGTGGGGTTCGTGTTCCAGTTCTTCAATCTGGTCCCGACCCTGACCGCCTTGGAGAACGTCGAGATCATGGCGGAGTTGACGGGCCCGGATGCCACCGCCCGAAGCCGCCGCGCCCTCGACCTCGTCGGTGTCGGCGATGTCTGCGATCGATTTCCGGGACAGTTGTCGGGCGGGCAGCAGCAGCGGGTCGCCATCGCGCGCGCGATCGTGAAGGAGCCGCCGCTGCTGCTGTGCGACGAACCCACCGGCAGTCTCGATCTCGCCACGGGCCGGCAGGTGCTGGGTGTGCTGCGTGAGCTGGCGCGGGAGGGTCATCACACGGTCGTGCTGGTGACCCACAATTCCGAAATCGCCCGTATGGCCGATCGTGTGGTCTGGCTGCGTTCGGGCGCGATCAGCCGTTCGGAGAAGGTCGCGCATCCGGTCGAGGCATCGGAGCTGCAATGGTGAGCCGGATCATGCCGCGCAAACTACGCCGGGATCTGTGGCGGCAACGCTGGCAGTTCCTCGCTGTCGCCGCGATCCTGGCGATCGGTGTGGCGGCATTCGTGGCAGCGTCGGACGCCTACCACAACCTCGATCGATCCTTCGCCCGCGCCTACAGCGAGCAACGGCTGCCCGACGCGACCATTTCCGGTCCCGGCGCCGCCCAGCTGAGTTCGACGCTCGCCCGGCTACCGGGCGACCCCGTGGTCGAGGTTCGGCACCAGAGCGAGGTCGGTATCCGCATCCACGGGCGAGCCTTCCTCGGCCGCGCGATCGGTGTCCCGGAGTCGTTGCAGCCCAGTGTTTCCCAGCTCGCGATGCGATCGGGGACGCTGCCGTCGGCGGGTCGGCTGGTGGTCGAGCAGCATCTGGCCGACCACTATGGACTGAGACCGGGCGAGAGCATCGAACTGCTCACCGCTTCGGGCTGGCAAGCGATTCCGGTCGCCGGGTCGGCCCTGTCCGCGGAGTACTTCTGGCCTGCTCGTTCCATCCAGGAGATCATGACCACGCCCGAGCACTTCGGCGTGGTGTTCGTCCCGGACGGCGACCTGGTCGGGAAACTGCCCGACCCGGTCGAACAGGTCGCGTTGTACGCGAATGATCGCGCGGCGGCCGCGCAGCTCGTGCAGGCCGCCGAGCAGGTCGCGACAGCACATGGCCTGCAGCTTGTTCCGCGCGATCAGCAGCCGTCGTATCGAGCCCTGCAGGATGACGTGACGGCGTTCGGGACCTTCGCCAACCTGCTGCCCTGGCTGTTCCTGGCCGCGGCCGTGCTGGGCACCTACGTGTTGTTGTCGCGAGTGGTGGCGGCGCAGCGCGCGGTCATCGGAACCTTGATCGCCAACGGATTCTCCCCCGCCCGGCTACGTCGGCACTATCTCGGATACGGCCTGGCCTGTGCGCTGCTGGGTATCGTCCCCGGTCTGGCCGTGGGCTATCTGCTCGGCGGCTGGATCACCACCCGCTATACCGGAGCACTCGGTCTGCCGCTGCACGTGAGCGCCCTGCATCCGCTCACCCTGCTCATCGCGTCGGGCGCGGCTCTGGCCGCGGCCACGCTCGCCGCCTGGGCGCCCGCGCATGCCGCGGCGCGGATGCGCCCCGCCGAGGCCATGCGTACCGCGCCCCCGGCCAGACGCGGCGGGCTCAGCATCATCGAACGCCTGGTGCCGCTGCTGGAACGCGCACCCGCGCGTTGGCGGATGATGCTGCGCGGCGTGCTGCGCAATCGTCGCCGTGCCCTGTTCACCGTGACCGGTGTGGCTGTATCGGTCAGCCTGGTGATGGTGTTCGCCGGACTGCGCGACACTGTCGCCACTCTCATCGACCGGCAATACGGTCGAATCACGATGCAGGACGCGGAGATCGCCACCGCGCCCGGAGCCGCCGATGCCGTGCTGGCCCGCGTCAGGCAGGACCCCGACGTCGCCGCGGCCGAGCCGGTGGGCCGCTACGACGTCGTGCTCTCGGCCGGAGAGCGGCACTACGACACTCTCGTGATCAGCTTGCCGCCCGCGACGCAGATGCACCGGTTCATCGCGAAGTCCGGGTCGGATCGGTTATCCGACGCAGGCCTACTGCTCGGTTCCGGGCTGCGCGAGACGCTCGGGGTATCGGTAGGCGACACCGTCGATATCGCCGAGACCTCCACCGGCCAGCATATTTCGGCGCCGGTGGCCGGATTCGTCGACGAGCCGCTGTCCCCGGTCGTCTACGTCTCGTCGGACTATCTACGGCAGTCGACCGGAGCGGCACCGAACACGGGTGTGCTGGTGCGGCTGCGCCCCGGGGTCACCGACGAGCGGGCCGTCTCCGATCGGCTCACCGCGATACCCGGTGCGGTCGCGTACCTTTCGACGGGCACGCTCGCCTCGGCGATGCGGCAGGCGTTCGCCATGTACGACACCTTGGTCGGGATCATGTTGGTCTTCGCCGCGGTCATGGCCGCCGCGCTGCTGTTCAACGCGATGTCGGCCAATATCGGTGAACGACTCGGCGAGTTGGGCGCGCTGCGCGCGGCCGGGATGGGATCGGGAACGCTGACCCGCCTGATCGCCGCCGAGAACCTCCTCCTCGCGGTGGTCGGCATACCCGTCGGGGTCGGCTGCGGGATCCTGCTCGCCCGCCGGCTGCTGTCCACCTACGAAAACCAAGGCGCCCACCTCGAGCTCGCTATGCGGCCGTTCACGCCGGCGCTCGTCGCCGTCGCCATCTTCGCCGCCGCGGTCGCCGTCCAGCTACCCGCGCTGCGTCGTGTCCGCGGTCTGGATATCGCGCGTATCGTCCGCGAGCGCTCACTGTGACGGACACATCGGAGGCATGCACCGAGCCCGGCTCGGCATAGGGCGAACTGCCGGGCGATCAGGCGGTGGCCCTGGCTCGGGTCGCGCTCGCCCCCGCGAGAACGACACCGGCCGCCGCCAGCACCATCAGGAACAGCAACCCGCCGAGCGGCGGAACCTGGAGGTACGGGTGACCGGTCGCGCCGAACAGCGACAGCCGGGTAACCCACGAGGGCCAGGCGAACATCGGTACCAGCAGAGCGAGCAGATAGGACAGTCCGAGCGTGATCGCCAGTCCCGCAACGGCATAGCGTGGAATCCAGGCCACGAGCCAGGCCGCGATCGCACCCAGTCCGGCGGCCAGCAGCAGCGCACTGGCGGCGACTCGCGCGGTCCCTGCGGCGTCGAGAGAGACATCGACGACCGTCGCGCCGATCAGCAATCCGCCGAGAGCGGCGACAACGATCACGCTCGTTCCGGCCAGCACCGAGATCAACCGCTGCCGGATCAGCGCGGTGCGTGACAGCGGAGTGGACAACAGCATTGCCAGGCGGCCCTGTTCGCGCTCGCTGACCCACCCCGCGGCCTGGGTGACGACATACGCCGCCACGATCGGGCCGGTGAACTCGGAGACGAAGCCCAGGTATTGGCTGCCGGCGCTGAACCCCGGATCGACCTGCAGCATCCGGCGGGTGATGTCGAATTTGTCCCACATATCGATCACTTCGGGCTCCAGCCATGCCATCAACCCGAGCGCGGCGGCCGCAGCCGCCGACCACACCGCCAGGCTGGTGCGCTCCCGCAGCACGGTCGCCGACCACAGCCGATTCAGCATCGGATGCTGGACTCGCACCATGGATTCGGTGTGACGAGCCGGACGCACCCACGGTGCGCTGCCGACATCACGGCGTCCGAACAGCCACGCCGCGACACCGATCAGCCCCGCTGCCGCCGCCAGCAGACCGACCAGCGAGAACACGTCGAAGCTCGCGCCGGGAACCAACTCGCGACAACGCACGAAGTAATAGAACGGTGAGAGGAACCGGAGGATCGTCAACGGCCCGAACCGGTCCCACACATTGGTGTAGAGGTACAGCGCCACCACGACCAGCGCCGCTACCGCACTCGCCGAACGCGGGGTCGCGGCGAGCTGTGCGAGCACCGCGCCGAGACCGTAACCCGCGAGAGCGCAGGCCGCCGCGGCCAGCGCGATCGCGAACGAACCTGCCGGGTCCGGCTCACCGCCGACCGCCATCGCCAGCGCCAGCCCGGCACCGATCCCGAAACCGATCAGCGCCAGCACCATCGCGAATCCCAGGGCGCGGTCCCGTACCAGCTGTGCTCGTGTCCGTCCGGTCGCCAGTATCAGCGCGACCGAGTGCCCGGCCTCCGCTCCGCGGACCGCGGTGACCCCCTGCACCGCCGCGTAGAGGGTCAGGAACAGCACCAGCAGGGTGACATTGTGATAGGTCAGGTAGCCGCCGAGGGTGTCGAGCCGATCCGCGGGCCAGCGCAGCAGCCGCATCGCCTGCACTCCCGCCTGCATGCTGTCGGCCATCCCCCTGGGACCACCCGCGAAACGCTCTGTCTCACTGCGAAATCCGGCGCCGATGGCCGTCATGGCGACCGCGCTGCCCAGTATCCAGCCGAGGATGCCGCGCCGGTGACCTCGGACGGTGTCAGCGGCCAGCCGCAGGCTCGGGGGTGGTTTCGAACTCATGCAGGAACACCTCCTCGAGCGACAACTCGTGGCTGTCCAGCTCGACCACACCGGCCGCGGTCAAGACGTTCAGCAGCGGCCCGATCGATCCCTGGACCGAACAGGTGAGGCGGTCACCGGCGACGCGCGGATCACCGACACCCGGAATATCCCGCAGCCGCTCGGGATCCAGCGCCCCGGACACGATCGCCTCGACCCGGTGTATCCGCTTGACCCGCAGCTGGTTCAGCGAGCCGACCTTCCATACCCGGCCATCGCGGATCAGTCCGATACGGTCACAAACCGATTCGACTTCCGACAGCACATGCGACGACAGCAGCACGGTCGCGCCACCCGCCACGGCTTCGTGCAGCAGTTCGTGAAAGACACGCTGCATCAGGGGATCCAGTCCCAGCGTCGGCTCGTCCAGGATCAGCAGTTCGGGCCGATGCATGAACGCCTGGATCAATCCGACCTTCTGCTTGTTGCCGTGCGACAGCTCCTCGTAACGGCGGCCGAGGTCCAAGCGCAGCCGATCGGCGAGGGCGTGGATATGGTCTTCGTCCACGCCACCGCGCAGGCCCGCGAGCGTGCCGATCACGTAGCCCGCGGTGACCCGCGGCCACTGGACCAGTTCGCCGGGCAGGTAGCCGATCCTGCGCTTGATCTCCACGCCGTCGGCGTGAGCATCGAGCCCGAAGACCGTCGCATGCCCCCGGTCGGGGCGAGCGAGGTCCATCAGCAGCCGAATCGTGGTCGTCTTCCCGGCGCCATTGGGACCGATGAAACCGAATGTCTCCCCGCGCTCGACGGTCAGGTCCAGGTCGAAAACGCCACGACCCGCGCCGAAATCCTTCGTCAGGCCCGCGCAGGCCACCACCGCTGCGGCGGCCGGGCGGGCATCGTCATCGGAGGTCATACCTCATCGTCACCAGCAGAGTCACCGACCGGCAGAGCACTTCGGCCCCGACCGGCGAGTCCCTTGCCACCATCGGCCCCCGGCGGCTGGTGAGGGACTCCGGCGATCTCATCGGAGTCGTTGTGCCCTGTGGGCGAGGTCGCGCGGCTGGGAACGATCGACGGACAACGGTCGAATCGATCCCGGCGAACCGAAGGATGTACGTCATGACTTTCCTGGAGATGGTGAACCCGCACTCGGAGCGGCACCGTGGCGAGCACGCGGGCTGGCTGCGAGCCGCGGTTCTCGGCGCCAACGACGGACTGGTGTCGACCGCGAGCCTCATGGTCGGTGTCGCGGCCAGCGGCGCTGCGGCGGGCGCGGTCCTCACCGCGGGGCTGGCCGGTCTGGCGGCCGGATCGATGGCCATGGCCGCGGGCGAATACGTTTCGGTCAGTTCACAGGTCGACGTCGAACGCGGCGACCGGGCCAAAGAAGAACACGAGCTGGAGACCGACCCCGAAGCCGAACTGGCCGAACTGGCCGGCATCTACCGCGATCGCGGACTGCCCGACGAGCTGGCCGCGCAGGTCGCCGCCGCACTGCACGACAACGATCCGCTCACCGCTCACCTGCGAGACGAGCTCGGGCACACCGAAATCACCGCGGCCCGTCCGTCGCAGGCCGCCATGGCTTCGGCCGCAAGCTTTTTCATCGGCGGATTGCTCCCATTACTCGGTTTGATCGCCCCGACCAGCGCCACCCGGCTGATGCTCATCGTGATCGTCACCGTGCTCGGTCTGGCCATCGCGGGCGTGCTCGGCGCACGAGTCGCCGGAACGAGCACCCTGCGCCCGGCGCTCAGAGTCGTCATCGGCGGCGGCCTCGCTATGGCGGTCACAGCGCTGGTCGGCCAACTCGCCCATGTCGCCGGGATTTGACCGACCTGCCCTCGGCCGCGAGTACGGGCCACCGGTCGGTGGCTCACCCGAAAATCGTTTTACCGCTTCGGAATCCCGCTGCTACCGGGACGGCCGGAGGAAAAAATCTTCTCGGGTACAACGACTTTCGATGAGCCCGGCAAGTTCAGGTCGGGCCGGTGGTCACGGTCGCGGTGGACTGGCGAAGGGTGAGAATCGCTCGCCATCGCGACACCGCCCGAGCCAGACGGGAGATCACTGGGGTCGTGCGCACACCGCTGGTGTGCCAGAAGGCGCCGAGGAAGATCAGCAGTTCGACGGCGCCGACGGGAATCTGTTGGGGCATCGCGGAATCGTCACTTTCGAAGAACCGGCGCCCCGGAGATCGAACCGATCCGCGGGGCGCCGAGTGAGCGGGAGAAGCGGTCAGACGAGGTCGAACCGGTCCAGGTCCATGACCTTGGTCCACGCCTTGACGAAGTCCTCGATGAACTTCCTCTGGTTGTCGTCCTGGGCGTAGACCTCGGCGACCGCACGCAACTGGGAGTTGGAGCCGAAGACCAGATCGACCCGGCTGCCGGTCCATAGAGTCTTGCCGGTGGCTCGGTCGATGCCCTCGTAGACGCCGTCCTCGATGCGCGAAGGCTGCCACTCGGTCGCCATGTCCAGCAGGTTGACGAAGAAGTCGTTCGTCAGGGTGCCGGGGTCGGTGGTCAGGACGCCCAGGCTGGAACCTGGCCGGCTGACACCGAGTGCGCGCAGGCCGCCGATCAGGACAGTCAGCTCCGGCACGCTCAAAGTAAGTAGGTTCGCCTTGTCGATCAGCAGGTATTCAGCCGGCAGACGGTTGCCCCTGCCCAGGTAGTTACGGAAACCGTCGGCGGAGGGCTCGAGCGCGGCGAACGACTCCACATCGGTCTGCTCCTGGGTGGCGTCGGTGCGGCCCGGGCTGAACGGCACCTCGACACTGAATCCGGCGGCGCGTGCCGCCTGCTCCACCGCCACCGAACCAGCCAGCACCACCAGATCCGCGAACGAGATCTTGACGTTGCCGGACTGCGCGGAATTGAACGACCGCTGAATGCCTTCCAGCACAGTGATCACCAGCGCGAGTTCGTCGGGCTGGTTGACCGCCCAGCTCACCTGCGGCTGCAGGCGGATGCGGCCGCCGTTCGCGCCACCGCGCCTATCACTGCCGCGGAACGACGACGCCGCTGCCCATGCGGTCGAAACCAGTTGGGCCACAGTCAGTTCCGATGCCAGGATGCGATCCTTCAGATCGGCGAGCTGATTCGCGCCGACCAGCACGTGCTCGAGCTCCGGGATCGGGTCCTGCCACAGCAGGGTCTCCTCGGGCACCTCGGGCCCGCGGTAGCGGATCTTGGGACCCATGTCACGGTGGGTGAGCTTGTACCAGGCCTTGGCGAACGCGTCGGTCAGTTCTTCCGGGTGGTCGAGCCAATGACGGGTGATCCGCTCGTAGATCGGGTCGACCCGCAGTGCCAGGTCGGTGGTCAGCATGACCGGAGAGTGAAACTTTCCGCCGATATGGGCGTCCGGCACGGTGCCCGCGCCCGCGTCGTCCGCCGGAATCCATTGGTGCGCACCGGCGGGAGACTTGGTCAGTTCCCATTCGTAGGCGTAGAGCGTCTCCAGGAACGAGTTGTCCCATCGGGTGGGCGTGGGCGTCCAGGCGCCTTCGAGACCACTGGTGATGGCGTCCTTGCCGACGCCGGTCCCGAACTCGCTCTTCCAGCCCAGACCCTGCTGCTCGAGCGGGGCGGCCTCGGGCTCTGGACCCACATGCTCGGCCGAGCCGGCGCCGTGCGTCTTGCCGAAGGTGTGCCCGCCCACAATCAGCGCCGCGGTCTCCACATCGTTCATGGCCATGCGGCGGAACGTCTCACGAATATCGGCGGCTGCCAGCAGTGGATCCGGATTGCCTTCGGGCCCTTCCGGATTGACATAGATCAAACCCATCTGAACCGCAGCGAGGGGCGACTCCAGATCCCGGTCACCGGTGTAACGGCCGTCGGCCAGCCACTCACGTTCCGGGCCCCAGTACACGTCCTCGTCCGGCTCCCACCGGTCGACCCGACCGCCACCGAAACCGAAGGTCTCGAAGCCCATGTCCTCGAGTGCCACATTGCCGGCGTAGACGATCAGGTCGGCCCACGACAGCTTGTTGCCGTATTTGGCCTTGACCGGCCACAACAAGCGGCGAGCCTTGTCCAGGCTCGCATTGTCCGGCCACGAATTCAGGGGCGCGAAGCGCTGCATACCCGCGCCGGCACCACCGCGGCCGTCGGTGACGCGGTAGGTACCCGCCGCGTGCCAAGCCATCCGGACGAAGAACGGGCCGTAGTGGCCGAAGTCGGCGGGCCACCACTGCTGCGAGGTATGCATGACCTCAACGATGTCGGCCTTGACCGCGGCCAGGTCCAGGGTCTCGAACTCCGCGGCGTAGTCGTAGTCGGCATCCATCGGGTTGGAGACGGGCGAATTCTTCTGCAGAATCTTCAGATTCAGCTGTTTCGGCCACCAGTCCCGGTTGCTCCCGCCCTCGGTCGGGGATTTGAGGCGAACGGATGTCACGGGGCAACCCGCGGTCGGTGCGGTACTGACGTCGCCGATGGGCGGATGGTCCTGTGGCACAGCGATTCCTTTCGGAGCGAATAACTCTGGTGTCGAGCACGGAACTGCTCGCGATCTGCCGGACACCCGGCTCACGACATGGTCACGGGTGGACCCATCCGCTCACGTCTCAGATTGAGATCTGCCTCACACCACAACGGGGTAGCGTGGGTTCCGCTCAAATGAAGAAGAGGTAGTCCGATGGTGAGCAATGACGACACCAGCACTCTGCTCCGACGGGCACGAGACGAATTCCTGAGTTCCGGGGCGGTAGACGATCGGCTGGTTTCCGGCACCGTCCGCGATTCCTGGCAGCGATCCCGCGAGCTTCGCATCCACCCCGATCGGGTCGACCTTCCGTTCGTCCGGGATCCGGGCCTCGATTCGCCACTGGTCTCCGCGGCCGAACCGGTTATTCACCGACTGAGCGACGATCTGGCCAGCCAGGCCGTCAGTGTGATTCTCACCTCCGCCGACGGGCTGGTCCTGCATCGTGTCGCCTCCGACAGCGTCATCCTCGACGCGCTCGATGAGGTTCAACTGGCCTGCGGTTACAGCTACGCGGAGAGGTTCGTCGGCACCAATGGCATCGGCACCGCCGTCGAGACCGGACGGCCAACCTTCATTCGAGGGGGCGAGCACTATCTCGGCACCCTCAGTCAGCTCGCCTGCGCCGGCTCCCCCATTCGCGACCCCCTGTCCGGCCGCGTGGTGGGCATCCTGGACCTGACCTGCTGGGTGGTTCAATCCGATCCAATGCTGGTGGCACTGGCCAAAACGGCCGGTGCGCAGATCGAGGACCGGTTGCGCGCCCAGGCTACCGAGGGTGAGGCGGCACTGCTGGAGACCTATCTGCGACAGTGCCGCCGCTACCCCGCCGGTGTGCTCGCAGTCGGCGGCGACATCGTCCTGATGAACCGCTACCTGAGGCAATCGCTGGACGCGCTCGATCAGCACGCCATTTTCGAGCACGCTGCCGATCTGCAGAACGTACTGGCGACGACGACCGGCGCCGTGCTGCCCAGCGGACAATTCGCGAAAATCACCGTCGCGGAACGAATCCGGCTACGCAGCGGCCGCATCGACATCGTCGCCCACGTCGCCCTGACCGACAGCACCCACACCAGCACACGTTTGGTGCCGCGCCGTCCGACCGTCCCCGGACTGGCCGGCACCAGCAACTCCTGGCGGCGCAGCTGCCAGCAGGTCGAGCGGTGCTGCGCCGATCGCAACTGGGTCGTGCTCGACGGCGAACCCGGGTCCGGCCGCGCCAGGCTCGCCGAGATGGTCGCCCATCTCGTCCGGCCGGACCGGACGGTGCGGATGCTGCGGGCCAGTCGCCGATTGCCCCCCGAGGGCGTGCTCGCCTTGCTCGAAACCGAAGTCGCCAAGGACGATTTCGACATCGTTCTCGCTGATGTCGACCAGCTGCCCGACGACATCATCGAACCGATGTCCGTTCTGCTACAGGCGTGCGCCGGACGCGGATGGGTCGCAGCCACAATGAGCTCAGCGGAACAGTCGCCACAGGCGGAGGCGCAATTGCTGCCCCTGTTCATGCACACCGTCCCGGTTCCGGCGCTGCGGCACCGTATCGAGGACCTCGATGACCTGGTCCCCTATCTGCTGCGAGAGCTGAGTAAAGGCACCGACGTCGAACTGTCCCCCGCGACGCACCGGCAGCTGACGAAACTGGCGTGGCCCGGAAACGTCGCCCAGCTCCGCAGAGTGCTCGCCGATACCCTCACCCGGCAACGCTCCGGCGTCATCACGCCCGACAAGCTACCGCCCGAGTGCCATTCGCTGGCGCGCCGCACGCTTACGCCTATGGAGGCGCTGGAACGCGACGCGATCGTCCGCAGTCTGCAAGACCGCAACGGCGACAAGCAGGCAGCCGCAGCCGATCTCGGTATTTCCCGGGCGACGATGTATCGCAAGATAAGACAATTCGGTATTTCTTAGACACGGGCCATCGTCGCGGGAACGACTCTCATCTCGAGACGGACGACCCGCCGCTGTATCCGCAGAATAATGGTAGAGCACACGCAGTCGGCGGATTACAGTCTCGGCTTCCGTTTCGACACCCGAGGTGAGGGCCACTTTCGCCCTCGCCGCTCCGTCAAAGACGCCGGAGTGGTTCACAAGGGCGTGGACCTCAGAGATGAGCGATTCAGGAAGTCGAGCGAAGATGCGGGAAGTAGTGCTCGAATTGAATTCAGCGCATCCTGTCGCCGCACCACATCGTAGCCCGGGCCGGAAATCTCGGCGTCGAGCGCCTCGTTTCCGAGGCTGCTGGAGGGGTTATATCGCGCGACCGGGATTCAGAATTCCAGCGGGGTCGAATACCGCTTTGACTCCATTCATCAATTCCAGCTCCACCGCCCCGACCATGGGCTCGAGATAGCGGCGCTCGTACTCCCCGACGCCGTGCTCGCCGGTGATGGATCCGCCCAATTCCAGGCAGCGGCAGACCATCTCGTCGAACGAGTACCGGGCACGTTGCGCGGCCGCGGCGTCACAGCTGTCGAAGACGATGGTGGGGTGCAGATTGCCGTCACAGGCGTGCCCGAAGACGCCGATCACGAGACGATGCCGGTCGGGGATCCGTGCGATGGCATCGAGCTTTACGCGGAAATCTCCAGCTCTGCCATCCGCGACCACTCGGTGCCGGGCAGGTCGGTGTGAATGATGCGTGGCGTCTCGGCCAGCGCCGGGCGCATGGCTTCCAAGCCGCGGCGGAAGTGCTCGGACTTCACGTGCTCGACACCGGCCGAATTGTCCCGGAAGGCTTCCACGAGAACGTATTCCGCGCGGTGGTCGGTGCTGCGGCTCCATTCGAACCAGAGATTGCCCGGTTCCGACCGTGTCGCTTTGGTGAATTCACCGGTGATGTCCAGCCAATCGTTCTGGAACTCCTCGCGGACCTTGAATTTCACCACGATGAAGATCATTGTGACTTCCTTTTACGTAGGGGTCACACGAAGCACCGCCTTCCCGCGCGCCGGGTATGAGACGGTGCTTCGTGTGTGGAGGTGGTCAGTAGATATTAGAGGGGCGGACCATGCCCTCGGCGAGGTCGCCGAAGCCGGGAGCGAGAATGGCGCCGGGGTTGCCGACGATCTCCTCCACAACCGCGGTTTCGGTCGTGATGAGTAGTGCCGCTATGGAAGCGGCGCTTTCGAGGGCCGCGCGAGTGACCTTGAACGGGTCGATCACGCCGTAGTCGAACATATCGCCGTAGGTACCGGTGAGCGCGTTGAAGCCCTGGCCGAGGGGCATGCCCGCGACCACCTGGACCACCTCGTCGCCGTCGAATCCGGCATTGATTGCGATCCAGCGCAGGGGTTCGGCGAGCGCCCGACGCACTACATCGCGGCCGATGGCTTCGTCGCCGGGAAGCTCGAGTTCGGCCAGGGCCCGATGAGCCTGGGCCAGGGCGGTGCCGCCGCCCGCGACGACGCCGGCCTCCACCGCGGCGCGGGTCGCGGCGAGTGCGTCCTCGACCCGAAGCATGCGTTCCTTGAGCTCGACGCTGGTCGCGCCGCCGACGCTTATCACCGCGACCCGCCCGGTGAGCCGGGCGATGCGCAACTCGAGGCCGTCGCGGTCGGCGTCGATCTTGGCGCGTTCGAGCTGTGCCTCGAGCTGCGCGATCCGGGCGTCGAGCAGGCGCGGTTCACCGCGACCGCCGACGATGGTCGTCTCGTTCTCGGTCACGGTGATGCGATCGCAGGAGCCCAGGTGCTCGCGGGTCACCTCGGACAGTTCGATTCCAGTGTCCTTGGCGATGACGTGACCGCCGAGCGCGACGGCGAGGTCCTCGAGTTCGGCGACCCTCCGGTGCCCGAAGCCGGGGGCACGGACCACCACCGACTGCATCGTCTTGTGCATATTGCCGCCGACCAGCAGTTGCAGGGCTGGACCGTCGACGTCCTCGGCCAGCACCACCAGCGGCCGGTCGGCTCGTTTGGCCACCTCGATGCTCGGCATGATGTCCTGCACCTGGGTGATCTTCTTGTTGGTCAGCAGAATCAGCGGATCGGCGTGGACCACTTCCATCCGTTCCGGATCGGTGACCATGTAGCCGGAGATGTACCCGTGGTCGAACTGAATGCCGTCGACGATGCCAACCGACAGTCCGAGGGTCTCGCTCTCCTCGGTGGTGACGACCCCGGACTTGCCGACATAGTCGACCGCGGTGGCAATGGCTCGGCCGATCGTCTCGTCGTCACTGGCGGCGAGAGTGGCGATCCGCCGCAGGTCGCTTTCGCCGCCCACCTCGGACACCTGTTCCCGCAGCGCCTCGACCACCGCCGATACCGCCTGCTCGATGCCGCGGCGCACCCGCATGGGGTTCGCGCCCGCGTCGACGGCGCGCAGTCCCTCGCGGACCATAGCCTGGGCCAGCACGGTGGCGGTCGTGGTGCCGTCACCCACCACGCCGTTGGTCTTCATCGCGACTTCCTTCACCAGCTGCGCGCCCATATTCGCGAAGGGTTCGCGCAATTGGATCTCGCGGGCGATGGTCACGCCGTCGTTGGTGATCGTCGGCGGCCCGGTCAGCTTCTCGAGAACCGCATTGCGCCCCTTCGGGCCGAGGGTGACCTTGACCGCGTCGGCGAGCGCGTTGACCCCCTGCTCGAGCCGCGATCGCGCGTCCTTGCTGTAGCGCAGCTCCTTGGCCATGACTGGTACTTCCTTACGTTTCGGTGGGTAGATGAGGCGTCAGGGGACGAGAATCGCGCGGCCGCGGACTCGTCCGGCGTCGAGATCGTCGAGTGCCTGCTGGAAGTTCTCGAGCGCGTATTTCGTCGTGTGCAGGGTGACCTTGCCCTGGGCGGCGAGGGTCATCAGTTCGTGCAGGTCGTTGTAGGAGCCGACGAGGTTTCCGATGAAGTTGATCTCGGTGGAGATCACGTCGATCGTTGGGACGTCGATGTTTTCGCCGTAGCCGACGACGTAGTAGTTGCCGGCGCGGCGCAGCATCGCGATCCCTTCCCGGGTCGCCCCGCCCTCGCCGACGAAGTCGACAACAGCTTCGGCGCCGTGGCCACCGGTCAGGTCCAGCACCTGTTGGATATGGGTGCCGTCGGCGACGATGCCGTGATCGGCGCCGACCTGCCGTGCCAGTTCGACCGCGGCCGGATTACGGTCCAGCACAACGACGGTGACTCCGGAGATCGCCTTGAGCACCTGAATGCCGATGTGCCCGAGCCCGCCCGCGCCGATCACGACACAGAAGTCGCCGGGCCGGGTCGCCCGGGCAACCTTGGCCACCGCGTGATAGGCGGTCAGGCCCGCGTCTGCCAGCGCCGCGACGTCCGCCGGTTCCAGCGAATCGTCGATACGGACCACACTGCGCGCGGTGGTGCGCAGGTATTCCGCGTAGCCGCCGTTGACGTCGATGCCGGGGAACCTGCTGTTCTCGCAGTGCACGTCATCGCCGAAACGGCAGGCCCGGCAGAGCCCGCACGTGATCAGCGGATGCAGGATCACCTTGTCGCCGACCGCGACATTGGTGACGGAATCGCCTACGGCGTGTACCCATCCGGCATTCTCGTGGCCGATCGTATACGGCAGTTCGACGCCGGTCTTCTCTTCCCACTGCCCTTCGAGGATGTGCAGGTCGGTGCGGCAAACGCCGGCACCGCCGATGCGCACGATCACATCGAGTGGCCCCTCAATGGTGGGTTCGGGAATGTCGGTGAGTTGCAGCTTGGTGTGATATCCGACAACCTGCACGGCTTTCATCGCGGACTCCTGGTCGTTCTGAGATCGATGATTCGGGTTGCGGCGTCGGCGGATTCGCCGTCGCCGTATCGGGTGGCGAGCAGGCCGCGGCAGAAGTGCGAGTTGCCTTCCATCGAGATCCGCACAGCCCTGGCGAATCTCAGGCGCCGGGGCACCGCGTCGGGCGTGATGCGTTTCCCGCTGTCATCCACCAGCACCGGGCTGGCGGGACACAGGCTCAATCCGATGTTGTAGCGGCGGCGGAGCAGGGCCGCCTTCTCCTTGCCCGGCGCGAGATCGGCGAGAGTGATTTTGTGGATCTCGTTCTCGCCCAGCTCGTTGTGCCTCAGGTGCGCCTCGAGGCACCGTTCCATCGCCGCCGCATGTGCCTTCGAGCGAAACGTCCTGCGGAGTTCGAGCAGGCTCTCTTCCGCTTCCGAGCCGAAGGTCGCGAGATAGCCGGCGTCGGCCGCCAACCCGGCGTTGATCTTGTCGCTGTCGTGGTGATCGTCGAGCAGCACCCGCACCACACCGATGCCGTCGATCTCGCGCAGCGCGTCGAGCGCGTCGGATGCCATCAGATAGGCGAAATTCGGTGAACAGAACGCGGTGGGCAGCCGAAGATGAACGATGACCCCGTCGTCGGCGAGAGTAATCGACCGGACGAAGCCCAGATCGGTGATCGGCTCGTCCAACTCAGGATCCACGACCGTCGACAGAGCCTGCAGGACAACCGATTCCGTGCAGGCGGCGATGGCGCTCACGGCTACACCGTCTCCCGCACCTGGAGTTCCGCGGCAGGCGGCTCGGCCAACCGCAGTTCCGCGGGGACCTCGAGGTCGTACAGCGCGGCGGCGTTGAGCCCGAGAATCTTCTTCTTCTGGTCCACGGTGATCGGCGGGTACTCGCCCGACATGTCCTCGGGGATCTGGAAATCGACGAACTTCTCGATCAGCCACTTCGGGGTCCAGAGCGCGTAGTCGCTGCCGAACAGGATCCGGTCCTCGTCGAGCCAGTAGAGCAATTCGCCGATGATCTGGGCGAAATACCTTGGGCGCGTGTGGATGAACGGCAGGGCCACCGCCAATCCGCCGTAGACGTTCGATTCCTGAGTGGCGATCCAGCAGAAATCCTCGAGCCGGGGCAGGCCCACGTGCTCGACGATGAAACGAAGCTCGAGGTAGTCGGTGGCGACCTTGTCGATGTCCGAGACATCGAAGGCATCACGGTCGAGCGGGCGGATGGTCGGGCCCTTGTGGACGTGAATGTTGGTGATACCCAGTTCGATGCATTCCTCGAGGTAGCGACGTGACCACGGGTCGTCGAGTTTGTATCCGCGGGAGTCGCCGTGCCATTCGGCGGTGTAGAGCTTGACGCCCTGGAGGTTCATCCGCTCGGCGTCCTTGCGGAGTTGTTCGAGGCCCGCCTGCTCATAGCGCGGGTCGTAGGCGTGGTTGTAGGTGAGCTTGCCGGGGTTCTTGCCGACGAGAGCCAGCGCCTCCTCGGTCTGCCCGAATCCGTTGCGGTAGAAGTCGCTCAACAAGGTGGCCTGGAAAATGGCGTGGTCGACGTAGCCGTCGACGAAGAGGTCGCGCTCCAAACGCTCAGGGCCGTAATAGGTGTAGGTGTCGTAGTCCCACAGGTATTCTGCTGGGCTGAGGTTCTTGTGGTAGTCGTAGAAGCAGTCGATGAACTGCTTTCCGTGCATATTCTTGTGATTCGACTCGCGACCGTCCCAGAGGTGAACGTGGCCGTCCACGATGAAATACTTGTCGCCGTTCTTCTCGTACATGCTGGCTACTCCGATATTCGGGCTGTGGGCTGGTGCGGCGCCGCCGACCACGGCTGATCCGGTGGCGGCGCCGGCACACGGTTGCTACGGGTGCTGCTTCAGTGCGCGGTGAGATCGAATCCGATGTACTCGGCGGCGTCCTCGGGACTGGCGAAAAGCAGTGTCTTGTCATCGAGATGGACCATGCGCCCGTAGTGGGTGGAGCTGATCTCCTCGAAGGTGGAGCCATCGAACTCCTCGCCCAGGGCGTCACTGAGTTCGGCGTAGTCGAAGTCGAGCAGGCGCTGACCATCGACTCGGATCATCGACGGATACTCCGTCAGCTCCACGCCATCCTTGTCGCCCATCACCGCTGCGACGACGCGACCGATGGGGGTGTTCATCAAGGTCACGCCACACATGTTCGAGAACTCGGTGGACGATCCGAATTGCATGCTGCTCACTGGTCCAACTCCTTGGGGATATTCAGCCCGAGATCCTCGAGCAGGGAACCGAACTTGTCCTTGGCCGTTTCGAAGCTGGTCGCGAAGGTGACCGCCTTGTCGGCCGGCTGCGACCAGATCGGCTGCAGCGCGCGGGCCGCGTCGAGGCAGCGCGGCACCCAGGTCTGCAGCCAGGAGCCGAACAGCTCCTTGTTCGGCTCCCCGTACTCGGCGTCGCGGGTCAGCAATCGGAAAAGATTGCGGGAGTAAGCGAGATCGCGGTCGTAGTCGTACTCACCGGTACCCACGATGGTGGGCGTGATGTAGTCGCCGTTCCCAGCGGCGATCTGCATGACCAGTTCACTGCGGAACAAGGAGCCGATCAGCTGCTCGAAGACGATGTTCGAAGCGAACAGCAGCTCACACCAGTCCGGCACCGCGGTCAGCCGCTCCACCACCTCACGAGTGGGCTGCCACTCCGGCGCCGACTGCCACACCTGCTTGTGGACGGTGCCGTCGAAATCCGCGCTGGCCTCCGACAGATCCAAGTTGAACAATGCCAGGTCCTGCGCGAACCGCATCTTGTGGGCCGCGTTCACCGCGACCGCGGTGTTGATCATGTTCGTGGGGCAGGACCGCTGGATCGAGGTGAACACATGCAGTGCCAGACCGTTCTCCGCATGCATCCACGCGCCCAGGTTGCGGGCGATGAACGTCAGCCACGGCATGTTCCAGGCGTCGTAGACGCGGGCGCGCTTCGCGTTCGACAGACACAGGTCGACCTGGTGAACGACCTTGGAGTTGTTGCGGTAGATGGTCTGGTCCCACTCCTCGTTCGGGTCGAGGAAGGCATGCCAGTTCGACGATTTCGCGACGGTCCACTCCTGCGGGTAACCGCCCGGACCATCGGCGAAGCCATAGATCCAGCCCTGCGTGAGATGACGCTCGGGGTCCGGTTGTACGTCGACCGTCACGTCCTCATACATCGTGGAACGCATCTTTGCCGGTTTGTAGTAGTTGTACGTCCGGCTTCGGGAGCTGGGGAACTCGAGCGCACCGGCTTCGGAGTCGGTGAACTCGATTGCGGGGAAGCTGCGTTGCTTGTTCCCGGTGGTTGCGGTCATCTCGTTTCTCGGTTCTTGTCGGTGCAGGAGGGTTGGTTCCCGCGGTTACTGATCGAAGGCAGGGCTGGTGAACTTGTCATAGAAGATCTGGTCCTTCGGGGTATTGCCGGCCTCGAGCAGTTCGAGGGCGGCATCGACCATCGGCGGTGGTCCGCACAGGTAGACCTCGGCTTTGCCGAGAGCGGGTTCACGGCGCGCGACGACGTCGGTGACATTCCCCTCTTCGACCAGGACCGAGTCCGAAACCTGTTGCGTATCCATCGATTCCGACAGGCAAGCCACGAACGTGAAGTCCGTCAGACGCGCACCGAGCTCGAGGATCTCGTCGAGGTAGAACAGATCCCGCGGGGCGCGGGCTCCGTAGTAGAAGCGCACCTGCCGGGTATTGCCCGTCTCGCTCATGTGCCGTAGCAGCGAAAGAATCGGGGCCATCCCCGCGCCGCCCCCGATGAAGACCAACGGCAGGACGTGGCCCTCTTTGAGCGTGAAAGACCCGTATGGGCCGGTCAATTCGATCTCGTCGCCCACCGAGATTCCATCCTCGAGCAACCCGGCGAATAGGCCGCCCGGGTATTTCTTGATGAGGAATTCGATATGCTCCGGTGTCGACTGTGTTGTCGCCATGGAGAAGGACCGGTGTTCCTCGGTTCCGGGGATACGCAGATCGGAGTACTGGCCCGGTTTGAACTCGTACGCCGCCGGCCCGACCGGGCGCAGCCGCAGCGAGACGATGTCCTTGGTCATCGGCTCGATCGCGACCACCTCGGTGCGCACATCCTGGAGGGCGATGCCACTGAGGAGCTCGTCCTCGTCGAAGTTGAGCAGTTCGATGGTGCAGTCGCTGAAAGCATGTGAGCGACAGAGCAATACGAAGCCTTCCTCCACTTCGGCGTCGTTACACGCGAAGGTCGAGTAGTTCTCCATCTGGATCTCGCCGTCGAGGACATAGGATTTGCAGGCCGAGCACCGCCCCTCGCGGCAGCCGTGCATGAGGTGAATCCCCTGCCGGAACGCGGCATCGAGAATGTTCTCCTCTTCGCCGACTTCCATCTCGATGTCGACGGGCTCGAAGTTGATACGGTGCTTGTCGGCCACGGGTGTGTCTCCTGGGCTCGGGAATCGGTGGTGAGGCGGTGGGTGGCGCCGGCTTCGGCGCCACCCACCGAGCCGGATCAGGCCGGGACGGCGCCCGCGCGGTACGCGGCGATGTGCGCCTCGCGTTCAGCGTCGGACATCTGGTTCAGCAGCACGTTCGGGCTGTTGAACGTGTTGCCGCGCACGTCGTCGAGGGTCCACAGCTTCTTCGGGTCGTCCAGATGCAGATGCGGCTGGCCCACCAGGGTTTTGCCGTCGTCACGGACGTAACCGAGATCGGAGACGATGTCGGCCAGGTCTTTTCCGTGGTGCAGGGTCTCCCATTCACGGAATCCGGTGAGCCGGCCCATATTCGGGGTCGGGCGGCCCTCGTACTCGCTGCGGAAGGCGACGGCGTCGGTCCAGTAGCAGGTTTCCGAGCAGTAGGTCCGCCACTGGTCGTCGACCTTCTCCACGACCATGTCCTCACGAATGAGTGCCGGCACCATGCAGGTCCAGCAGCGATGCGGATACTGGTATCCGACCTCTTCGAAGGCGATCGGCTTGTTCCGGCCGGGGTAGGCGAGACGGTTGTACTCCTCCCACCACTTACCGTACTTCGAGTACCAGCCCGGGTACTTGTGCTCGAACCACTCGAAGTCCTTGTCGGTCATCGCGTCGATCCGCCAGTAGTTGACCGGCCAGCCGGTGGCGAAGAACCGAGCCACCTCGTGCACGTAGCCCTTGTCGACAATGCGCTTCCAGGCTTCCTCGACCAGATCGTGAGGAATGGTCAGACCGTACTTCTCGAGCGGGATCAGGTAGCTGCGGTAGTAGTCGTCGTAGATCCAGCGCCGCCACATCTCGGCGTAGCTTTCGCGATCCTTGCGGCGGTCCTTCGTGCCGTACTCGATGAAGGTGCCGATCGCCGCGTCGACCACGCAGTGGTTGTTCCACCATGCGTAGCGCAGATCCCGTTCCAGCAGTGGGCGATTGCGTTCATCGGCAAGCGCCATCAGCAGGATCGAGTAGCCGTTGGAGATGTGGCGAGACTCATCGGACTGCACCGAGTGGAACACTGTCGGCAGCAGGTAGTCGCCGTTGGCTGCGGCCTCGTCGGGCATCGCCACGAAAAGCGTGTTGGTGAACGCAGTTTCAGCCACGACGGTCAGATAGATGTTCGCGGCGGTGATCGCGTCGCCGGTGATGAACCCCTCGCCGAACTGTCGGCCGATGGTGCCCGCGTAGTTGTTCGCGAACGCCTTCTCCGTCATGTCGAACCCGGCAGGGTCGATGTAGTTGTTCATATACAGCTTCTTGAGGTTCATCTGAATTGTCGAATGACGAACCTCGTCGATCATCTGCACGGCCAACCCGTTGTGGATCTCGGGATTCGGCACGGCGTCGATCGCCATCGGCATCGCTCGCGCGGCCGAGATCTCCGGGAACGGGATGATCGACAGGAACAGCTTCTGCCACTCCAGCCACCGCTGCTGCACCTGCCGGAACATATTGCCGCGGATCGCGCCATCCATTGCGCCGTACACGCGGTTGTCCTTCTCTTCCTCCATAGGGAAGTAGGACCGCATGATCTGCTTGAGAGGATCCTTCTTCGGAGCCTTCTCGAAGGTGTAGTCGGTACCGAAGCGCGTTGCCGGGGTTGCGAAGGTGGGTTCCCATGACAATTCGGTGATCTTCGCATGGGCCTTCGTCAGGCTTTGCCTACTCAATGTTCGACTCCTGGATCGGCTACCGGCTGTCTGCCGGCGGTGGGGACGTTGCCCGATCCATTGGAGCCCGCGCTTTGCACCGTGAGCGTCTCACGATGAGACGGGCATCACAGTCCCATCGCCAAACTCGCGCCGGAAGCGCCGACTCACCTCGACGTGCCGCCCCACTGGGAGGTGGCGTGGTCGTGGATGCTGTTTGCCGGTGCCGCTTCCGGATTCGCCCCGACCTTGATCGTCGGGAACGTCGGCGGTGGCCCACCCGAAAATCGTTTTACCGCTTCGGAATCCCGTTGCTACCGTAGTTTCGACACCTCGACCCGACGACAGGAAGGCGGCTTCGTGACCGTGCTGATCCAGCGCCCGACCACATTCGATCTCACCCGCCTCCGCGTCCGCACCGGCGTACAGATCACGCTCTGACAGCCTCGCCGTAGAGAGCGGTTGTGGTTGCTGTTCGAACCATCTCCGGGAACCAACCTGTTCAACCCGCGCACCTCAGTGGCGAGTCGATGTCAACGGCGATATCCGCGCGGGGTCGAGTGCCTGTAGCTCAGCGGAGAGAGCACCTGCCTACGAAGCAGGGGGTCGGAGGTTCGAATCCTTTCGGGCACACTGTTTTTCGATGAAGCGTGGTGTAACGGCAGCATGACGGACTCTGACTCCGCCGATCCAGGTTCGAATCCTGGCGCTTCAGCTCTCGAATTCGGTACGGCAACGAGTATTCAGCGCAGGATGACCGACGCGGCGTGTTCGCCGATCATCATGGTGGCCGCGTTGGTGTTGCCGCCGACGATGGTCGGCATGATCGACGCGTCGGCGACGCGTAGGCCGTCCACACCGCGAACCCTGAGCATCGGGTCCACGACCGCGCGGTCGTCCACGCCCATGCGGCAGGTGCCGACCGGGTGGTAGACGGTGGTCGCGCGGTTGGGGACTTCGGCGGCCAGGTCGGTGCGGTCAGGGTATTGCGGGCCCGGCGAGATTTCGGTGTCCACCGCGGCGCTGATCGACTTCGCGGCCATGACTTCGCGGGTCAGTTCCATGCCGTATGCCAGTGTGTCCAAGTCGTTTTGGTCGGCGAGGTAGTTGGGGTCGATGGCGGGTGCGGCGGTAGGGTCGGCGGAGGTCAGGCGCAGGGTGCCGCGGCTGCGGGGGCAGATCATCGTCACCAGGATGGTCAGTGATTGCCGCGGGTCGGGGGTGTGGCGAATCGGGGCGTCCTGGTTCGGGCCGGGGTAGCTCCATGGCAGCACGTGTAATTGGAGATCGGGTGTCCCGGCCGTGTACGGGGTGCGGAGGAAGGCGACGGCTTCGAATACGCTGCGGGCCAGCCAGGTGCTGTTGTTGCGCAACGACTCCCGCAGGAACGCGCGGGCGAAGTATCCCGCCGAAGAACGGCGCAGGGCGGTCGGCATGGCGAAGCTCATCGGCACGAACAGGTGGTCGTGCAGGTTGTCGCCGACCGGAAGGTCGGCGATGACGTCGAGACCGAAGGCGCGGAGATGGTCGGCCGGGCCGATGCCCGAGAGCATGAGCAGCTGCGGCGAACCGAAGGCGCCGGCGCTGACGATCACCTCGCGTTCGGCACGCAGCACCTCGGTGCCACGGTCGGTCCGATACTCCACGCCGACGGCCCGGCCGTTCTCGATCAGTACGCGCAAGACTTGCGTATTCGGCAGCATGGTCAGGGTTTTCGGACGATCCTCGAGATATCCGACCGCGGTGCTCGAGCGTAATCCGTTGCTGTTGCTCTGCTGGAGGATCGAGACGCCCTCCTGGTCGGCGCCGTTGTAGTCGGGGTTGTGCGGCAGGTCGGTGGTCTCGGTCAGCGCCTGCATGAAAGACTCGGAGGCGGGCGTCAGGTCGTGCGCCCGGATCACCTTGATCGGGCCGGAGCCGCCGCGGAACTCGTTCGCGCCGTCCTCGAACGACTCGAGTTTCTTGAAGCTCGGCAGCACCTCGTCATACGACCAGCCGCTGTTGCCCTCGCCGGCCCAATCGTCGAAGTTCCGGCGGTTGCCACGCACGAAAACCATGCCGTTGACGGAGCTCGAGCCACCGACCACCCGGCCGTGCGTCTGCGGGATGGTGCGGCCCAGCGCATGCTTCTGCTCGACGGTGTAGTGGCCCCAGTCGATCCGCTTCTTCAACTGCGGCACGCTGTGCATGGGACCGATCATGCCGGGCTTGCGAACCAGCATGCTGCGGTCGGCTCGGCCCGCCTCGAACAGCGTCACGGCGGCGTCGCTATCGGCCAGTCTGCGAGCGATGATGGCCCCGGCGCTCCCGGAACCGATGACGATGTAGTCCGTAGCCGCCATGACCAGCCCTTCCGCCCACACAAGTCCCGCGGTGACTCACCAGCGAAACTGGGATGTGTTGCGAAAGTACTCGAAAGCGACCGTCCAGGAACCCCGTTTCGGACAACAGGTCCAGTGGCGGCATCGGCCGCGGCCGAGCACCCGTAGCCCGTTCGAATCCTGACGCTTCAGCTCTACACGGATTCGCCTGTCGGACAAGCCAGTTAGCCTCCATGGCGTGCGCGAGACGGAGTGGGTTGTGGTGGCCGGTCCAGGTCGGCGGGCAACCGCTCCGAGGTACAGGCCCGCTGGTTGCAGGGCACCGTAGGCGGCCGGGCGGACTTGGGTGTGCGGGACGGGGTGTCGGAGCCGAGGACCGGGTCGGCGGAAAGGGTCGTCAATCCGATTGCACGCGGGCGAACTGTCCGATTCTCACCGGGGCAGTGGCAGCAGTTCGACGAGGGTGCCGCGACCGGCCTCCGGGGGGAGCACCGCCAGCGCGTGCGCGTGCAGCAGACCCGCCAGGTGCGCGGTGCGGACCGCGCCGATGGCACGCCAGACGCCGCCCTCGACCTGCCGGACCGGCACGATGCGAACCCGGTCGCCGTCCGGGTTCGCGGCGTCGGCGACCCGCCCCCACGAGGAGACCGGATCGCGCCGGCCGGTCAGGACATTCACCAGCGCTCGCCCGGTCACCAGCGACGCGGTGATGGCGGCCAAGGGACTTCCCGGCAGGGAGAGCAGCGTGCGGCCGTCGGGTAGGCGCGCCACCAGCTGAGATCCGCCCGGGCGCAGACGAACTCCGTCGATCAGGATCTGCGCGCCGATCTCGCCGAGCACATCGCGAAGCCGGTCCGCGGCGCCGCGACCGGTGGCGCCGACGGTGATGGCGAGTTCCGCACCGGTGTCGCGATCGAACCAGGACCGCAGCAGGGCGCGGTCGTCCGGCAGTCGCGTCAGGCTCCCGACGCCGATATCGCAGTGGCCCAGGTAATGCGGCAGCGCGGCGCCGAGCGCATCCCGGATCTGACCCGGTCCCAAGGATCCCGTGGCGCGGATCTCGTCGCCGGTGATGAGCAGGTCGGCCCGCAGCGGTCCGCGGACCATGCCGATCGGGGCGTCGGCGCTCTGCGCGACGGAGATGACCGCCGCGCTCACCCGGCCGCCCGCCGCCGCCAATTCGTCTCCGCCATACCAGGATTCACCCTCGGGCCGGATGTCGTTCCGGTACGGCGCGCCCGCCGCGAGCGCCAGCGCCGGGTGGCCGCCGCTCCCTTCGATGCGCACGTACTCCGCACGCAACACCGCCGTCGCGCCGGGCGGCGTCAGCGCGCCGGTCGCGATGCGCACCGCCTCACCCTCGGCGAGCGTGATCCGCGATGACCTTCCCGCGGTACAGGATCCGATGAGCAGCCGCCAGCGCGGTCCGCGACCGCTCACCGCGAACCCGTCCATGGCCGCGGTGTCGGCGGCCGGCAAGGCCATCATCGCGGTCAACGGCTCGGCCAGGGTCGCGCCCAGCGCTTCGGACAGGGGCGCGCGGCGCGCGGGTATCGCGGACAGCGCCGAGCTCAGCACCGCCTCGATCTCCTCGACGATCACCTCCGGCGCGGTCATCGTAGTCGCGGATCGGATCTGCACCGCGCTCACGCATCACGTCCTCTCCCAGCGCTCCGACAGATACCGAAAGATGTTCAGCCACGGAGATTTCCAGCTACTTTCTCCGTGGTTGCAGATCCATTGCGGGCATCTCACCCGTACCTGCGGATCGCTGTGCGGACGCGTGCGAACATACGACGGCCCCGGCAGCGGACGCGAAATCGTCACGCAGATGTGTTGCCGTGCCGCATGTACGTTCACCTGATGGTGGTCGCGGCGCGACACGCTGATACCGGGTACCACCACGACAGCAGGATGTGCAGAACCCTTGGTAATCGAGACGGTACGGCCCCGGTGGGCGGTGCGTGAGACCCCGCTCCCAGTGATCGCCGAATCCGCGCCTGTGCGCGGCAGCGAGTACGCGGCCCTGTTGCGGCGCGTGCGGCAGGCCGGCCTGCTGGAGCGGCGCACGCGGTACTACGGGTGGAAAACCGGTTTCACCGCACTGGCTTTCGCGGCGGGATGGGCGGCGTTGTGGTTGGTGGGTGACTCGTGGTGGCAGCTGGGGCCCGCGGTCTGCCTGGCCGCGGTGTTCGCGCAGCTCGCGTTCCTCGGACATGATGCCGGGCACAAGCAGATCTTCCGGACCCGGCGGGCCAATCACTGGTACGGGCTCATCGTGGGCAATCTCGCCACCGGGGTGAGCATCGGCTGGTGGACCAGCAACCACAATCGTCACCACGCGCACCCCAATACCGAGGGCGACGACCCCGACGTCGCAGGCATCCTGGCCCACTCCAATGAGCGGGCCGCCCGCGGGAAAGGCTGGCGGCGCTTCGTCTTCCGCTATCAGGCCTGGCTCTTCTTCCCGATGCTGCTGCTCGAGGCGGGCAGTCTGCACTATTCGAGCGTGCGAGCCGTGGTGAATTGGCCTATCCCGCACCGCATTCGGGAGGGCGCGTTCCTCGCCGCACACGCGATCGCCTATTCCGCCGCGGTGTTCCTGACATTGTCACCGGTCAAGGCACTGGTCTTCATCGCTGTGCAGCAAGGTCTTTTCGGGTTCTACATGGGTTGTACCTTCGCGCCCAATCACAAAGGCATGACAGTGCTTCCCGAAGGTGACAACACCGACTTCCTCCGCCGCCAGGTCCTGACCGCCCGCAACGTCCGCGGCGGTCCGCTGATCGACCTCGCCCTGGGCGGCCTCAACTACCAGATCGAGCACCACCTCTTCCCCTCCATGCCCCGCCCGTCCCTCCGCGCCGCCCAACCCTACGTCCGAGCGTTCTGCGCCGAACGGGCCATCCCCTACGCCGAGACCTCCCTGCGAACCTCCTACAGCCAGGCCCTGCAGCACCTCAACACCGTAGGCCGTGGTCTTTCGACCGCCGGTCAGAGGGCGAGGGAGTAGCCGCCGTTGACCGGGATGGTCTGGCCGGTGATTCAGCTCGCCGCGCCCGACACCAGGAACAGCACCCTATCGGCGGCGTCCTCGGGCTCGGCCGACGCGGCGCACGATGTAGTTCGACAGCACCCGCTTCGCGAGCTCCTCGTCCGCGATCCGGTCCGCGATGGCGGGCGTGCGGGTCGCCCCGAGCGCGATGCAGTTGGCGGTGATCCCGCAGCGGCCGCCCAGCCGGGCCATGGCGCGGGCGAAGCCCTCGATGGCGCGCGGCGCCAGGGGCTCGCTCAGTGTTCCGGGGGCAGCCCCAGCAGGCGCGCGCCGACGGCGAGCACCCGCTCCCGGGTGCCGGGCGCGTCCCGCAACCGCCTCGACAGCGCGACGTCATTGGCGATGTGGATGGCCGACTGCACGCGCACCCGCGCGGTGGTGGCGTCCAGGCCGGGGAGCACCCGGCGCAGCAGCTGCACCCACTCGGCGATGTACTGGTGCTGGATGACCCGCACCCGATGGCCTTGCGGCTCGGGCAGTTCGACGACCTCGGTGAGCAGCAGCCGGACATCGGCCGGGCGCTCCAGGGCGAAATCGGTGTAGCCGGCCAGCACTCGGCGCAGCCCGTCGGCCTCGTCCCCGGCCTCCTGCAGCGCGCGCTCCAGATCGCGCTGCAACCATTCGTTGGCGCGCAGGAACGTCGCCTCGAGGATCTCGACCTTGCCCGCGAAGTGGTTGTAGAGGCTGGGGCCCGCGATGCCCACCGCGCGGCCGATATCGTCCATGCCGACATTCGAAAACCCTTGCTCGGCAAAGAGTTCGGTAGCGGTAGCCAGGATCGCGGTGCGCCGGGCGGTCACGGTCACGCCCGAGCGGGCGGGCGCGCGCGGCGTGGGCGTTCCCGCCGGGGTCTCGCTGTCGACGGCGATGAGCATCAGCCGCTCCACCAAGCGGGTCAGGCGGTCGTCGGGCATCTGGATGGTCTGGAAGGAGATCCCGGTCATGACACCCAGCACGCAGGCAGCCAGAAATTCCGAATCGGCCGTGCCCACATCGAGGCGCCGCGCCCGGATCAGCGAGGCAAGATTCGCCAGCACCTGCCCGATCCGCTGTCCGGCCGCGTCCCGATCCTCGGGCGTGAGATAGCGGGACTCGCGGTGCCAGATCACCCCGAGACTCCGGTCCCGCACGGTGGCCCGCGCCGCGGCCGCGGCCAGATCCTCGGCAGTGGCCTCCGCGAGCTGCTCCCGCACCCGGTCGATGGAGGCCAGCACCACCGCGGCCAGCACCTTCTGCTTGGACCGGAAGTGCCGATACAGCGCGGACGGGCTCATGGCGACCGCCTCGGCGATGCCACTCATGCTGGTGCGCGCGAACCCGTCCCGGTAGAACAGCGCGTCGGCCGCCTCGACGATCAGCTCCCGCCGATTGGCCGGGCGGGTGCCACGGGCCGGGCGCTCACCGGTCGCCGTCATCACCTGTTCCTGTCCTGGGTTCGCTGTCGCGGGCACTGCGGTCACTGCCACGATCCTGCCACTGCGCGCAGCGGGCGCGGCGCGCGGTGGCCGCGTACCGCCGGCTACATGTTGAAGCCGCCGCCGCAGACCAGGGTCTGCGCGCTGACGGACGGGTTCACGGGCATCTCAGCCCACCTTCTGATACATGGTCACCACAGCCGCGCCACCCAGGCCGATATTGTGCTGCAACGCGATTCGCGCGCCCTCCACCTGCCGGGCGCCGGCGGCGCCGCGCAGCTGCCAGACCAGCTCCGCGCACTGCGCCAGGCCGGTCGCGCCGAGCGGATGCCCCTTCGACAGCAGCCCGCCCGACGGGTTGGTGACCACCCGGCCGCCGTAGGTGTTGTCGCCGTCGGCGATGAACTTCTCGGCCGTGCCCTCGGGGGTGAGTCCGAGCGCCTCGTAGGTGAGCAGTTCGTTGGTGGTGAAGCAGTCGTGCAGCTCCACCACCGGGATGTCGCGCGCGTCCACGCCGGTCTCCTCGTAGACGCGGTGCGCGGCCGCCCGCGACATGTCGTAGCCGACCAGGGACAGCATCGAGTCGTCGCCGAAGGTGGAGGCGCGGTCGGTCGTCATGGCCTGCGCGGAAATGATCACGTCCGAACGCAATCCGTGACGACGGGCGAAGTCCGCGCTGACCAGGACGGCCGCGGCCGCGCCGCAGGTGGGCGGACAGCACTGCAAACGAGTCAGGGGGCCGTAAATCCGCGGCGAGGCCAGTACCTCCTCGACGGTGACCGGAGCGCGGAACACCGCGTAAGGGTTGTTGGCGGCATGCTTGCGAGCCTTGACCGCGATGCGCGCGAACACGGCCGGATCCATGTCGTGCTTCTCGGCGTACTCGCGGCCCGCGCCGCCGAAGAACTGTGCCGCGAAGGGGGCGTCGCTCTCGCCCTGAAGGCGGTGCGCCACCTCGTCGAAGCGCTCGAACGGGGTCGGCCGGTCGGTGTAGCCCATGGCCAGCGCGCCGCGCTGCATCTGCTCGAAACCCAAGGCCAGCACCACATCCACGACGCCGTGGGCGATGGCCTGGCGGGCCAGGAACAGTGCCGAGGATCCGGTCGAGCAGTTGTTGTTGACATTCACCACCGGAATTCCGGTGGTGCCCACCCGGTACAGCGCGGCCTGCCCGGCGGTGGAGTCGCCGTAGACGTAGCCGGCGTAGGCCTGCTGCACGGCTGTGTAGTCGAGGCCCGCGTCGGCGAGCGCGGCGCGGACCGCCCGCTCGCCCATGACGTCGTAGCTCTCGGTGCGGCTCGGCGTGGTGAACGGAATCATGCCCACACCGGCGACGACAACGCGATCTGTCATCGGAACTCCCAAACTCAAAAACTAACCTTGATTCACATAGAACAGCACGCGCGGGCCCGGCCGACAAGGGCGCAGACCCGGGTCAGGACACCTGAGCATCCGAATCGGCCCAGAACTGCTCGCGCAGTTCACGCTTGAGGATCTTGCCCGCGCCGGACAGCGGCAGCGCATCCACCACGGCCAGGCTGCGCGGGATCTTGTAGTTGGCGATCAGGGCCTTGCAGTGCGCCCCCAGATCGTCCTCGGTGAGCGCGGCCCCGGGATGCAGCACCACGACGGCGTGCACCCGCTCACCCCATTGCGGATCCGGGATCCCGATCACCGCGCAGGCGGCGACCGAAGGATGCTGCGCCAGCGCGTTTTCCACCTCCGCGGAGTACACGTTCTCGCCGCCGGTGATGATCATGTCCTTGATGCGGTCGACGATGAAGACATAGCCGTTCTCGTCCATGCGGCCGCCGTCGCCGGTGTGCATCCAGCCGTCACGAATGGCCGCGGCGGTCTCCTCGGGGCGGTTCCAGTAACCGAGCATGACCCCGTCGCCGCGGACGATCACCTCACCGACGGTTCCGCGCGGTACCTCGGCATCATCGGGGTCCACGATCCGGACCTCCGCGTGCACGGCCGCGCGGCCTGCCGAGCGCAGCAGGGCCGGGTCCTCGTGATCCTTCGCGTCCAGCACCGTCGCCACCGGCGACAGCTCGGTCATGCCGTAGAGCTGGTGGAACACCGCGCCGGGGAAGGTCTTTCGCGCCCGGTCGAGCACCGATGTGGAGATCGGCGAGGCGCCGTAGACGATGTGCCGGACCGCGCTCAGATCCACGCCGGCGGTCTCGGGGTCGTCCACCAGCATTTGAATCATGGTGGGCACCAGCAGGATATCGGTGATCACGTGCCGGGCGATGGCGTCGCGGACGCCGCCCGGGGTGAACGCCGGCACCATGACATGGGTGCAGCCGAGCAGGTTGCCGGCCATCCACAGCGCGAAGTCGGCGAGATGGAACATCGGGGCGGCGTGCAGCAGGCGTCCGCCCCTGCCGAGGACATCCGCGGTGAGTGACGCGCCCAGCGCCGAGCTCAGCACATTGCGGTGACTGAGCATGACGCCCTTGGGATGTCCGGTGGTGCCGCCGGTGTAGAAGATTCCGAGCAGTTCATCGCCGCCGGTGCGAGCGTCCGGCACCGGTTCGGAGGCGGCGATCAGCTCCTCGTAATCGGCCATGCCGTCGGGCCGTTCGCCGTCACCGACGAACACCAGCCGGGTCAGCCCCGGGCACCGCTCGCGCAGCTCCGGCGCCAGCGCCGCGAAAGCATCGTCCACCAGCAGGATTCCGGTCCCGGAGTCGACCAGGGAGTAGGCGATCTCGGTCGCGCTCCACCGGATGTTGACCGGATTCACCACTGCGCCCAGCCAGGCCGTGGCGAAGAAGTACTCGTGGTAGCGATCGGAATTGAGCGCGAGAATCCCGACCCGGTCACCCGCGCGCACTCCCAATCCGGCCAGGCCGCCGGCGAGCCGCCCGATCCGCTCGGCCGACTCGGCCACCGTCCGCACCCGCTCACCGCAGATGGTCGCGATCGCCTGCGGCCGCTGCTGCACCGCCCGGTGCAGGAACTGCGTCAGATACATCCCACTCTCCCAGCCTCAAACTAACGGCCATTCTCTTAGAGAGAGAGTAGAAGTGACCCGGGTCACGACGCAAGAGCGCGTGGCCCGGGATCGCGATTCCGGGCGTCCCGATCCGGCGCGCGCCCTGCCCACGGACGGCGATGCCGGCCGGTGGGACACCTCCAGGTCAGTCCATACCCCGACAGGCCGGTGGGTGCATTTGGACCCCAACCAGTCGAATGATGCTGCCGCCCTTGATAATTCGCCGATAATTCGGCGAAATAGATGGTTTTGCAGCGCATATCACGCAGCGATAGACCCCATTCGAGCCTCCCCTTCAATCCGATCGGTATACCGACGGCGGGGGCGTGCGGCGACGGGTAGCCGCGGCGGCATCGTCGAATGCGCCGCCGCCAGGGGACGACCTGTTGCGCGCCTCGCCCGCGGCCATGGACGAGGCCTGGGCGACAGACGAATTCGCGTTGGACCCGCGCCGGCGATGACGGCCTACTGCGCAGTACCTATCCCCTACGAGGTACGACGGCGCGTCGAGGCCGGGCGTCCGGTGGTGTCGGCGATCTTCGTGACGCCCTGCCCGCCCGGGTTCACGGTGCTTCCCGGACAGGAGTTCAGCAAGGCCATCCTCAATGGATGCCCTCGACATCAAGGAGAACCACGGCTTCGACCACACCCTCGGCTACCGGGTGTTCATAGACGAAGCCCTGGAGCGTGCGCCTCAGTGGTCGTGATCGTCCTCGCCGTGCGGGTGGCCGTGGGCGAGTTCGTCCTCGCTGGCGTCGCGGATGTCGACGACCTTGACGGTGAAGTGCAGTCGCTGACCGGCCAGCGGATGATTGGCGTCGATGGTGACCTCGTCGCCGTCGATCTGACGAACCGTGACGATCTGGGAGTCGCCGTCCGGAGCCTCGGCGTGGAACTCCATGCCGGGCTCGAGCTCGTCCACGCCCTGGAACATGTCACGGGGCACGGCACTCACCAGTTCGGCCAGGTACTCGCCGTAGGCGTCCTCGGGCTCGACCACGACGACCAGTTCGTCGCCGGTGCTCTTGCCCTCGAGGGCCTGCTCCAGACCGGGCACGATGTTGTCCGCGCCGTGCAGGTAGACCAGCGGCGCCTCGCCGACGGAAGTGTCCAGCACCTCGCCGTCATCGGCCTTCAGCGTGTACTCGATGGAGACAACCTTGTCAGCGGCGATCGACATGGCGGTAACCCTTTCACAGAGGAATCCGGACCGCGCAAATGTATCCCGACATTCCTCACCCGATCACAGCGGCGGACCCGAGGCAGGCGTTCACCAACTTTCCACCGCCGGATCGGCGTGTCCGGCGGGCGCCCGATCACCACCACTGCTAGAAACCCATCGTGCCCGATGCATTTTGGCGTTTCGTTGCCGCACTGTCCGTTTCCGCCTCCGCGGTCGTCGCGCCCGCGACCGCGCTCGCCGCACCACCGTCGACGTCCGGCTGCGCGACGGCCCTGTCACCCGCCGAGAACGACGACATCGCCCGGCTCTCCGATACCGGCACGCTCGCCGGTGGCGACGAGCTGGCCCTGCTCGACGACGCCGTGTCCCGCGATCACCGGATCACCCAGATCCTGGAGGAGCACGCCGACCGCCGCGGCGCCTTTGCGACCGGTCTGGATGTCGTCGAGCAGCAGGCGGTGATGCCGCTGCAGCACGATCCACGGAACTTCGCCGACCCCGAATACGCGCACCGGATCAGCTTCGATCTGCTGCGCCGGTTCCTCGACAATGTGCACGCCGAATTCAGCGGCGGCACAGCGGAACCGCACTGGGCCAACTACTTCGCGCTCGCCGCCGACTGCGCCGCCTCTCCCGGCCGCATCGCGATGGCAGGCTACGACGCGCACCTGGTCGTGGATTTGCCCCGGGCGGTCGCCGAGGCCGGATCGACACCGGACAATGCCGGCGATTACTTCAAGATCGTCGCCACCATCGCCGGGACCGGTGACGTCATCACCGAGCGGACCGACGGGATCTACCACGCCGATATCGGCCCGCTGTGGCGCTTCTACTTCTTCGGCGAGGGACTCGACCAGGTGCTCGGCAAGGGCGTCGCCACCAAGCCGCTGCTGGTCGCCGCCGATCTCGGGGCCAATGTGACGATCTTCGCCAACGGGCTCGCCCTCCAGAATCCCGCGCTGACGCAGGTGACTGCCGCGGAGATCGAACTGGAACACCAGACTGCGGAACGCGCCTTCGACATCATGGCCCAGCTCGACGGAATCTGACCCTCGGTTCGAGGGAATCCGATTGGCATATCCAAGAAATTCGATCCCGCATCGCGAATCATGTTCCCTGCGAACACACATATCGGATCAGGCATCCGAAGCGACACTGCCGCAACAGTATTGCGATTCTGATCAAGGCGGCGTGGCATGCTGTGAGGCGTGTCGACGATCGCCCTGTACTACCCCTGGATGCGTTTCCGGAATGAGAATTGGCTCAAGCTGGCGATTCTGACCTGGGACTCGGTGGGGCGGATTCAGCCTCGGCTCACCATGGACGTGGACTCCGACCTGGTGCTGCAGTTGCAGTCGGAGACGGATTTCCTGTTCGGAGTGGAGCCCACCGGCCGGGAGCTCGTCGCCATCGCGAACGTCTTCCGGGAGATCGTGGATCTGGGCGGCGACGATCTGAGCAAGCGGTACGCCTGGCGGCAGGCCACCGAGGAGGCGACCGGCGATCGGCACGCCATCTCGGGGCCGCGCCGCGATTTTCCGGGCCTGGTGTGGGTGCACGCCGGGCAGAGCGGGCCGAAAATGGCGCGCACCCTGCTGAGTTCGTTCGAGGCGGCCGATCTGGCGGTCATCGTGGACGAGGACGACGCCGTCTACGTCGGCCTGCATCCGGCGCTGGCCCGCATCTATCTGACCGCGCTGGCCGATGTGGTGTCGCAGCATCGGGCCCTCGCCCCGGCAACCGACGATCTCGACGCGCACAGCGCGGTCGGCACCCTCGACCGGCTGTACGAACTGCTGCTCGACGAGGAGGTGGCCGTCCCGGCGATCGGTGACGTCGAGGGGGCGTACGTCCATCTCGCCGTGGAGGCGTCCATCCGGCCCGACCAGCTGCCCGCGGTGTCCCTGGCATCCCTGATCGCGTTCCGGGAGCGCTATCGCGGCGAGCTGGCGGCTTTCCGGGCCCATGTGGCGTCGCTGTCGGGCGAACTGGGCGCGATCGCGGCCATCGAGGATCCGGTCAGCGCGGAGAAGCATCTGCAGAGTGTCTACAACGCCACCACCAAGCCGCAGCTCGACGAGTTGCAACGGGCGCTGCGAGCACTGGGCGTCGAATCGAGCATCGGGCTGCTCGGGCTGAAGGTGGATATCAGTGAGGCGGCGGCGGGCACGCTGCTCGGAGCGGGCGCGACCTTCGGGATGGCGGCGGGACACCCGGCGGTGGTGGCAGGCAGTGTCGCGGTGGGGGTCGGTTCGTATGTGGCCGATCGCCGGAAGACGCGGCGGAGGGCGCATCGCGAGTCGCCGGTGTCGTATCTGCTGGCCGTCGACCGGGAATTCTCGGGCCGGACGCTGATCGATCGGATGCGTCGGCGAGCCCCGAGGTGAGATGGAAAGCCGCTGGCTCGCAGCGGCTTTCGCCTAGCTCCCCTACGTCGACTCAGTGGGCCGAGAGGCTGCTGAGCAGTCCCGCGAGGGGGTTGGAGGCCGAGGAGCCGGTGCCGCCGCCACCGGTCGGGGTGCAGTCGACGACGTTCACGGTGGTGGTCTTGGTGCTGACCACCTCCTGGGTCGCCTTGAGGGTGTGAGACCCGGTGGTGGTGGGCGTCCAGCTGAAGGTGGCCTGGCTGTTGGAGACCTTGGAATTGCCGACCTGGGTGTCGTTGTCGCTCAGCGAGACGTCGAACAGGAACGAGGTGGCGGTGACGTCGACGGTGACGGTGGTGGCCTGGTTCACGCAGACCTGGCTGCCGCTGACGGTGATTCCGGTGACCAGCGCGCTCGCGTTGGGGGCGGTCAGGGCGGCGACGGCCGCCGCGGCGCCGATCGCCGTCGCGCCGATTCCGGCCCGGCGGGAATTCTTCATGGTGTGCTCCTCACATATCGCTCACGACAGGGTGAGCGATGAGAAACAATAATGCTTCACTGTCTCGCTCGGGCCGGATTGCCCTAACTCGCGGTACCGCACAGGAGGGCGGACCCGCGCGGGCCGAGGACGTTCCGCGCGGACCGGACCCGCCTAGCGGGCGAGCAGGCCCTTGGCGATGTGGGTGACCTGAATTTCATTGCTGCCCGCGTAGATCATGAGCGACTTGGCGTCACGCGCGAGCTGCTCGACCTTGTATTCGGCCATGTAGCCGTTGCCGCCGAAGAGCTGCACGGCTTCCATGGCGACCTCGGTGGCCGCGCGCGAGGAGTACAGCTTCATGGCCGAGGCCTCGGCGAGGGAGACCTTCTCACCGGCCGCGGTGCGCTCGATGGCGTTGAACACCATGTTCTGCACATTGATTCGCGCGATCTCCATCTCGGCCAGCTTCAGCTGGATGAGCTGGAACTGAGCGATCTCCTTGCCCCACAACTTGCGGGACTTCGCGTAATCGACGCTGAGCCGGTGGCATTCGTTGATGATGCCGAGGGCCAGCGAGGCGATGCCGATGCGCTCGGCGGCGAAAGACTCCTTGGCACTGTCCTTTCCATCACCCTTGGCCGGATTCTCGGTTTCGCCGAGCAGACGGTCGGGGGTGATGCGGACATTGTCGAAGAACAGTTCGCCGGTGGGCGAGGAGTTCATGCCCATCTTCTTGAACGGCTTGCTCTGGGTGAAGCCGGGCATGCCCTTGTCGAGCACGAAGGTCAGCACCTTGCGGTCACGGCGATCGGTGTCGTCGCCCTCGTCCAGCTTGGCGTAGACGACGGTGACATCGGCGTAGGGGCCATTGGTGATGAAGGTCTTCTGGCCATTGAGGATGTAGTCCTCGCCGTCGCGGCGGACGTAGGACTTCATGCCGCCGAAAGCGTCGGAGCCCGAATCGGGTTCGGTGATGGCCCAGGCGCCGACCTTCTCGAAGGTGACCAGCTCCGGCAGCCAGCGCTTCTTCTGCGCGAGGGTGCCGCGGCTGCGAATGGTGCCGACGGTGAGACCGAGGCTCACGCCCATCGAGGCCACCAGGCCGAGGCTGACGCCGGCCAGCTCGCTGTTGAGGATCACGCCCATGCTGCCCGATCCGCTCAACCCGCCACCGGACTTGGCCGGCTTGTTCCCCGCGCTGCCCTCCTCCCGGGCGAAGGCCTTCTCCAGGCCCTCCTTGGCGAGCTCGTCCAGGCCGAAGGTCGCGTACAGCTTGCGGATGGTGTCGAAGGGCGGCAGCGCACCACTTTCCAGCTGCTCGACGTTGGGTTCGATCTCCTTGTCGATGAACGCGCGCAGGGCGTCGCGGAACATCAGGTCTTCGTCGGACCACTGGTACATGTAGTGAACTCCCGAGGGCTCGCCGGAAAGGGTTACCCCGAATATAGAACACGTTCTACTTCGGGCGTGGCGGAGCTCAGCCCGGAACTTCCGTGGGCGGGTTGGGGGCGGTGATGGCGGCGGCCGGATCCGGGGTGCCGGAGTCCTCGTTGCAGGTGATCGCGTCATACATCCACTGCCCGGTCGGATCCAGGGCGGTGCGCCTGGTCAGGTAGGTGAGGAACTCGGTGCGCTGGGGGTCGGCGCGGTACCGGCGCATCCCCTCGGCCAGGTCCGGCCACAGGTTGCGCGAGTACACCGCGGCCGAGGCGGCGGCATAGGCCGGGCTGGTCGTGCCACTCGGATGCCGCACGGTCTGCACCAGATTCGCGATCCGCCCCGACACCTCGTCCGCACTGGGCGTCTGCCCCGGCGTGGTGAGCGCACCGCCCGCCCCGCCGAGCGCCGGATCGAGCCGGGCCAGCCAACCGCCGCCCTGCGCATCGACCTGCCGAACCCATTCGGCGGCAACAGCATTGCGGGTACCACCCAACCCGTAGCCGGCATCGTTGGCCGCGATCCAATCGAACAGCTCGGTGAACCCCGCCTCCCGCGCCTGCCAGCCCCGGGCGAACTGCTCCCGCCAATCCCACTGCGGATTCACATTCCCGTCGAGCACCATGCGATCGACATGTGGGCCGAACAGAGTCGCGTACGCGGCACCCAGGAACGTCCCGTACGAGCCGCCATACAAATCGATCCGATCGACACCGAGCGCCTGCCGCGCCTGGTCCAGGTCCCGCGCCAGGGTCTCGGTAGTGATAGTGCGCGGATAACCGGGATCAGCACTCTCACACGCGAACCGATCGGCCACCGGGATGATCACCGCCGTGGTCGTCTTACACCGCAACGGGGTCGCCCACCGCAACCCCCGCGGCTGCACCGCAATCTCATCGAACTCCCGATGCAACTCGGGCACCGTCACATTTCGTGACCCCCAGAACCCGAGAGCATCCATCCCCGGCCCACCCTGCCCCGCGAACAACGTCCCGCGCTTGTGCACCGAATCACCGGCCGGAATCCGGCTCACCGTAATGTCGATCCGCCGCCCATCCGGCACCGCGTAATCCAACGGCACCGACAAACTCGCACACTCGGCCTCGCCCGCCTTGGCCTCGACCGGACAAGCCCCCCAACGCAATTCACCCCCCGAATCAGCATCCGCCACCGGCGCGACCACACCGGCCATCACCCCGCACACCACCACAGCGGCAGCCCGCAACCACCCCGACGAGAACACTCCACCCATCACTGCCCCTCCCCAAGGCGCGACCGATTCCGCCGCCACCTTAGCCCGCGGCAAACCATCATGTCCGGCACGGTGATTCCGCGATTCCGGGCGGGTCACAACCCACACCGATCGGGTGCTGGTGACCGTGGCGGTGCATCGGATCGTGTGTGGCCGGATCTGGGCGCTATGGGCGAGCCGGAGGCGTACGGGGCGCACGCCCGATCTGGTTTCGTGGCACCGCCGAACAAGACGCTGCTACTGCTCGCCAATGGATTCCTGGCCCGCCGCGGGCTGAAGAAAGCACGCGGGGAGGGACTGCTGGAATCGCTGCGACCGAGGGCCTCCCGCGTCTTCCGGCAAGATGGGTTGGGTTCGCCGGAGGGAACGGGGAGGTTCGATGCTCGACGTGGCGCAGCTGCTACGCAGGTTCGGAGACGAGGTCGCGGTGGACGGGGTGTCGTTCACCGTGCCCGGCGGGGCGCTGACGGGCTTCGTCGGCGGCAATGGCGCGGGGAAGACCACCACCATGCGAATGATCATGGGGGTCTTGGGTATTCACGGCGGGGAGGTGCGCTGGGACGGGCGGGCCGTGACCGCGGCGGACCGGCGGCGGTTCGGGTACATGCCCGAGGAACGCGGGCTGTACCCCAAACAGCCGGTGCTGGATCAGCTCGTCTATCTGGCGCGGTTGCGCGGCGCGAGCGCGAGCGCGGCGAAGACGCGGGCCACCGCGCTGCTCGATCGATTCGAACTCGGCGAGCGCGGCAAGGACAAGCTGGAGTCGCTGTCACTGGGCAACCAGCAGCGGGTGCAGATCGCCGCGGCGGTCATCGCCGAACCGACGGCGCTGATTCTCGACGAACCGTTCTCGGGGCTGGACCCGATGGCCGTGGACTCCATGGCGGCACTGCTGAGCGAGTATGCGGCGCAGGGGGTTCCGATTCTCTTCTCGTCGCATCAGCTGGATCTGGTGGAGCGGCTGTGCGACCGGCTGATCATCCTGGCCGGCGGCCGGGTGGTCGCGCAGGGGTCGGCCGCGGAACTGACCGAGACCGGGACCACCCGGTATCGGCTGACACTGGACGGCGACGCGCAGTGGTTGCGCGAGTTCCCGGGCGTCGCGGTGATCGACATCGAAGGCCCGACCGCCGTCCTGGAACTGAAAGACGCCACCACCGACGAATTGCTCAGCGCGGCACTGGCCCGCGGATCGGTGCGTGAACTGGCCGAAGTGCGATCCACCGTGTCCGACATCTACCGAGAGGCCGTGGCATGAGCACGAAAACCGCTGACACGAGCGGCGATTCGATTCCCCCCGGCCTGTGGCGTCTGGTGGCGCGGCGGGAAATCTCGGTGAAGCTGCGCGACCGCAACTTCCTGGTCTCCACCGGCGTGACCATCATCGCGATCATCGCCTCGCTGGCCATCAGCGGATTCCTCAGCGGGCGTACGGAAACCATCGATATCGCGGTCGCCGGGCCGGACACGAGCGACGTGGTGGACCTGGCCGGGAAACTGGCGCACGCCGCCGACGCCAAGGTCGACTTCGTGGCGCACGAGGCGCCCGATGCGGCGACAGTCGAGGAGCGGGTGCGGGCGGGAACCGACGGTGTGGGCCTGGTGCCGGATCAGCCCGGCGGGTGGCGGCTGATCGGCAAGACCTCGAAGAACGAGAAGGCCGGTACGTACATCTCCTCCGCCGCACAGCAACTCGCGGTGCAGCACAATGCCGCGGCCGCCGGAATCTCGACACAGCAGCTCGTACGGGGCGGCGCCGTCACCGAGACCCTGCTCGAACCGGATGCGATCGACCCCGGCCTGGCCAAAGCCGCCGGTTTCGTGTTCGCGTTCCTGTTCTACCTGTCCTCGATCCTGTTCGGCCTGGCCATCGCGCAGAGCGTGGTCGAGGAGAAGCAGAATCGCATCGTAGAGATCCTCGCCAGCGCGATCCCGCTGCGCCAGTTGCTGATCGGCAAGGTGGCCGGCAATGCGGCCATGGCCTTGGCCCAGCTCACCCTGTTCGTCGGCGCGGGATTGATCGGCCTGGTCGCCATCGGCAAGGGCGATCAGGTGACCCAGATCGCCGGCGCGGCAGGCTGGTTCATCGTCTTCTTCATCGTCGGCTTCCTGGCCCTGGCCAGTCTGTGGGCGGTGGCGGGCGCCCTGGCCACCCGCCCCGAGGACCTGCAATCCACCTCGACACCCCTGACCATGCTCGTGATGATGATCCTGTTCACCGGAATCTTCCTGTCCGGCGCCGCCCTCCGCATCGCATCCTTCGTCCCCCTGGTCTCGGTAGTCGCGATGCCCAGCCGACTGGCCGCGGGCACCGTCGCCTGGTGGGAACCCGTCCTCGCCCTGTGCCTCATGGCCGGCGCCGCCTACGCCACGGTCGTCCTCGCCGAACGCATCTACCGCCGCTCCCTGCTGCAGACCCAGGGCCGGCTCACCCTCCGCCAGGCCCTCGCTCTGGAGGACTGAGCGGCTAAAAGTCCTCGGGCTCCGCATCATCCGAGGCGGGCGGTTCGCCGCCACCGCCTCGGATGGTCCAGAGCAGGCCGTCGAGTTCGTCGGGCTTGATGAGGACGTCGCGGGCCTTCGAGCCTTCCGACGGGCCCACGACGCCACGGGTTTCCATCAGATCCATGAGACGACCGGCCTTGGCGAAGCCGACGCGGAGTTTGCGTTGCAGCATGGAGGTGGAACCGAACTGGGAGGTGACGACCAATTCGATGGCCTGTAGCAGCAGGTCCAGGTCATCGCCGATATCGGGGTCGACGTCCTTCTTCTCGCCGGGCTTCCCTGCGGTGACGCCTTCCTGATAATCCGGTTCGGCTTGGGTTTTCGCGAAGTCGACGACGCCGGCGATCTCCTCGTCGGAGATGAACGCGCCCTGCAGACGGGTCGGTTTGCTCGCGCCCATGGGCAGGAACAGGCCGTCACCCATACCGATGAGCTTCTCCGCGCCCGGCTGGTCCAGGATGACGCGCGAGTCGGTCAGCGAGGAGGTCGCGAAGGCCAGGCGGGACGGGACATTCGTCTTGATCAGGCCGGTGACCACGTCCACCGACGGGCGCTGGGTGGCCAGCACCAGGTGAATGCCCGCGGCACGGGCCTTCTGGGTGATCCGGACGATGGCGTCCTCGACGTCGCGCGGCGCGGTCATCATGAGGTCGGCGAGCTCGTCCACGATGGCCAGGATGTACGGGTAAGGGCGGTAAACCCTTTCGCTGCCCAGCGGCGCGGTGATCTGACCGGACTTCACCTTCCGGTTGAAGTCGTCGATATGGCGGACCTTGCTGGCCTGCATGTCCTGATACCGCTGCTCCATCTCCTCCACCAGCCAGGCCAGCGCCGCCGCGGCCTTCTTGGGCTGGGTGATGATGGGGGTGATCAGGTGCGGAATGCCCTCGTAGGGAGTCAATTCCACCATCTTGGGGTCGATGAGGATCATGCGAACCTCATCGGGGGTGGCCCGGCACAGCAACGAGACCAGCATGGAGTTGACGAAGCTGGACTTACCCGAACCGGTCGAACCGGCCACCAGCAGATGCGGCATCTTGGCCAGATTGGCCGCCACGAACTCACCCTCGATGTTCTTGCCCAGACCGATCACCAGTGGATGGTGATCGTTGCGGGTGCTGGAGGCCTTCAGCACGTCGGCCAGGCGCACCAGTTCGCGGTCCGCGTTCGGCACTTCGATGCCGACCGCCGACTTGCCCGGAATCGGGGCCAGCAGACGGACATTCTCGGTCGCCACCGCGTAAGCGATATTGCGAGCCAGGGCGGTGATCTTCTCGACCTTCACGCCCGGACCCAGCTCCACCTCGTAGCGGGTGACCGTCGGGCCGCGCACGAAACCGGTGACCGCGGCGTCGATCTTGAACTGCACCAGGACCTCGGTGATGGCCTCGATCATGGATTCGTTGGCCGCACTGCGCTTCTTCGGCGGATCGCCGTCGGTGAGCAGCGACAGCGACGGCAGCGTGTAATCGCCGTCCACCTCGCGGTCGGTGACGAACTCCAGCTGCTGCGGCTCCGGCGGCGGCGGGGTCTGGTCGATGACCTTCGGAGCGGCCTTGCGCGGCTTGGGCTTCGGCTTCTCCTCCGGCGCCGCGATATCCTTGGCGTCCTGCAGCGGCGGCTCGCCGATGGCCTCGGTGACCGCGTCCGAACCCGCGAACTCGTCGGCCGGGTAGTTCTCCGACGGGGTGCGGCCGCGGCGCTTGCGCACCTCGGGACGATGCATCGGGAACCCGTCCGCGTCATAGGTGTCCGGGTCGTAGAGGCCGCGTTCCTCGGAGTAGCTCTCGTATTCGTCGCCGCCCGCGCCGGTGCCGAAGATCTCCCGCAGCCGGGCGGGCACATCCCGCGCCTGGGTGCCGGTGAGCAGCAGCAGCCCGAATCCGATGGCCAGCATGAGCAGCGGCACCGCCAGGAAGGGGCTCAGCCCCTCCCCCAAAGGACCACCCACCACGTAGCCGACGAATCCGGCGGCGTGCGCGCGACCGTGCGCATCGGACGGCGAACCCGCGGCCAGATGCCACAGGCCCAGCACCGGCAGCCCGGCCAGCAGACCGCCCAGCACCAGGCGGGGCCGGATCTCCGGCTGCGGCTCGGTCCGCATGAGAATCACCGCGATGGCCACCGCCACGAACGGCAATGCGGCCGACGCGGATCCGGCCACCGCGCGCACCACGGTATCCACGCAGCGCCCGATCGGGCCGCCCGCCGACATCCACACGGCCGCCGCGATCACGAAGGCGAAGGCCACCAGCCCGAGCGCGATTCCGTCACGCCGGTGGCCGTGCTCGATCTCCCCCGCCCGGCTCACCGTCCGGGTCGTCGCGCCCAGCCCCCGCGCCATCATGGTCCAGCCGTTGGTGACACCCCGCCGGACCACCGCCAGCGGTGCGGTATTCGACCCGCGCCGTGGAGCGGGCCGCCGCGCCGGCGCCCTCCGTCCCGCTCCCCCGCGCCCCTTCGCGGGGGTGCGCGGGCTGCGAGCGCGGGCCTGTGCCGGAGTCTGCCCCCGCGTAGCCCCCGCTCGCGAACGTGACGTTCCGGTGCGGGCCTTACCTGCCATGCGTCCCAGGCTAGCCGCAACAGCACCACCCGGACCATCCGCAACACCCGGCCCACCCGAATCAGAAACTGTGGCGCTCACAACGAAAAACCCGCGCCGACGGCGCGATCATGCACCTCGAAGCGGTCCGGAAACCGCGGGCGGGACTTGGGTCAGCGGGCCGCCGGGAGGGCGGTCCAGGCCGCGAGAGCGGCGTCGAAGTCGGGGATATGGGTGGTGGCCGTGCGGTAGCACTCGGCGGCGTCGAGGGTGCGGCCCAGGCAGCGCAGGGCCGTGTAGCGGACCAGCAGGTTGTGGGTGTGGGCGGCGCTGCCGGCCGAAATCCGGGTGGCCTCGGCGCGTTCGGCGTGCTCGGCGGCCTGGGCGAACCGGCCCGCGGCCAGGTCGGCGCTGGCGGCCCGGGCGTGGATCACCGATTCGAATCGGGTGTTGCCGAAACGGCGGGCGGTGACCAGGGCGGCGTCGAAGAGCCGGGCGCCGCGGTCGGGGTCGCCCTCACTGCTGAGGATCCAGGCGGCCTCGGTCAGACCCCACACCACATTGCGGCGCACCCCGGACTCGGTATCGCCGACCACCGCCCGGGCCGCGGCGGCCAGGGAGTCGCGGTTGCGGCCGGCCGCCGAATAAGCGCGGGCCAGCAGCGAATACGCGACGCGGACGCACTCGGAGCTCTCGGCGCGACGGTAGTGCGTGAGGGCGGTCGCGAAATGCGTTGTGGCCCGCGCCGGGTCACCGTCGTGCAGGGCGAGCACCCCGGCGAAGCCCTGGGTCGCGCCGGAGACCCAGGGATCGAGCTCGGGATCGTCGCCGGCGAGCAGACTGCCCACATGGACGGCCGCGCCGCGCGGCTCGTCCAATTCCGAGGCCAGCGCGAACACCAGGGCCAGCCGGGCACGGCGAGCGGCAACCATGGCACCGTCGCAAGTGAGCGCTTGCACCAGTTCCTCGAGCACCTTGGCCAGGTCGACGGTCGCGTCGCAGGCCAGCCCGGTCTCGGCGACGGTCAGCGCCAGATCCGCCGCCAGCACCCGATGCCGGGGCGTCCCCGCGACCGCCAGCCGGTAGACCGCGGCCAGATTGCGGCGCTCGATGGTGAGGAAATCGCGCGTCGAGTCCAGATCACCGAGGCGGGTGCCGGGGTGCCCGGTGGGTGCGAGACGCAACCGCAGGCCCGGATGACGCACGCGCAGCACCGTTTTCATGGTGGCCAGGTAATAGTCGAGCAGTCGGGCCGTGACATCGGGTTCCCGCTCGCGATCCGGGCGGCCGAGCGCGAACAGGCGCATGAGGTCGTGATAGTGGTAGCGGCCCCGGCCGACGGATTCCAGCATGCCGCGGTCCACCAGCTCCTCGCACAGGTCCTCGGCAGCCGGCTCGATGGTGTCGAGCACCGCGGCGGTGGCGGCCAGCGACAGTTCGGGCAGATCCGCGACGGCCAGCAGCCGGAAGGCGCGCGCCGCCTCCGGGGGCAACTGTTCGTAGCCCGCGCGGAAGGCGGCCGTCAACGCCAGGTCCCCGGCCCGGAAGCGATCCAGGTCATGACGTTCGGCGGCGAGCCGGTCGGCCTCGGAGACCACCGTCCACTGCGGCCGCGCCGCCACCCGCGCCGCCACGATCCGCACCGCCATGGGCAACAGACCGCACAGCGCCACGATGCGGCGGGCCGCCTCGGGCTCGGCCGCCACCCGCGCGGCCCCGACGATACGGGTGAAAAGGGTGACGGCCTCCTCGGTTTCGAGCACCGTCAGAGCCGCGGACCGCACGCCCGGCAGCGCGGTGAGCGGGCGGCGCGCCGTCACCAGCACCGCGCAGCCGGACTCTCCCGGCAGCAGCGGCGCGACCTGCGTTGCGTCGCAGGCATTGTCGAGCACCACCAGCAGGCGACGCCCGCTGACGGCGGATCGGAACAGCGCGGCCCGCTCGGCGACGCCGACCGGAATCTCCTTCTGCGCCACCCCCAGTGCGCGCAGGAACGCGCCCAGCACATGCTCGGGTTCGGCGGGCGCCGCGCCCGCGCCGAACAGGTCGACATACAGCTGGCCATCCGGATACAGATCCCGGATCCGGTGTGCCACATGCAGAGCCAGCGCCGTCTTGCCGACGCCGCCCATGCCCGAGATGGCAACGATCGGGCGCGTGGCGCCGAGCACAGCGCACAGCTCCCGTACCAGCTCCTGTCGACCGGTGAAATCGGCTGTGTCGGGCGGCAATTGGGCCGGCCGCGGCGCGACGACGGTGATCGGCGCGGTCGCCGGGGCCACGGCGGGCAGCTCGTCGGACAGAATCTGGCGGTGCAGTTCCGCGAGGGCCGGACCCGGTTCGATACCCTGCTCGGCCACCAGCAGCCGGCGAATGCGCTGATACTCCTCGAGCGCCTCGGTGCGGCGGCCCGCCCGGTAGAGCGCGGTCATCATCAGCCCGCGCAGTCGCTCACTGTGCGGATCGCCGCTGATGAGCGCCGCCAATTCGGCCATGGCGTGCGAGAAGTCGCCGCGCTGCACGGTGAGCTCGATGAGGTCCTCTTCGAGGACGCGACGCAGCCGCCGCAGCCGCGCGCGCTCGGCAGCGGCCCATGGCCCGGGTACGCCGGTCAGCGGATCACCGCGCCAAGCGTCCAGTGCGGCTCGCAGCGCGGCGTCGGCGATGTCCGGGCAGCCGGCGGCGCGTGCCTCGGCCGCTTCGCCCCGCAGCCGATCGATCCGGTCGACATCCAGCTCCAGCGGCCCGTCCAGCCGATAGCCGCGCGATTCCGACGACAGCAGCACCGTGTCCTGCGCCGCCAGGTGCTTCCGCAGCGCCCACGCGTAATTCCGGAGCGCGCCCACCGCCGAACTCGGCCGTTCGGCGCCCCAGATGCCGTCCACCAGTTCGTCGACCGATACCGTGCGCCCGCGCGCGCACGCCAGCATGGCCAGCGCCGCCTGCTGTTTGGGTGGCATGGGCGGGATCGGCACGCCCGCGGCCGTCAACTCGACCGGTCCGAGAACCGCCAGTCGCCAAGACATTGCCTACCGCCTCATCACACACGGGCCACCGCTTCACACATGAGCCACTTGCCGAGTGCGCAAGCTACCGCCCGACGCGTGATCGTTTCATGACCGCTGTGCGCGTCGCCACTCCGCGCCGCTGCCCGCGGGTGGGTCAGACGCTGCGGTCGAGCGCGTGCACCAGCGCCACGTCCTCCGGGGCGCCGGTCTCCTCGAGCCGGACGGTATTGCGGCCGAAGGCATGCAGCAGCAGCTCGGACGGCGGCCCGGCCAGCACCACGGTGCGGTCACCGGCCTGGTGAGCGACGGTCCGGCGGCCGTCGGGCGTGGAGAGCGCGACCGTAACCGGCGATTTGCGATATGCCATGCGCGACAGGCCCGTCAGCACCTTCCAGAGCTGGTTCTCGTCGGCGGCGGAGAGGGTGCGCGGCTCCCAGCCGGGCGCGGCGCGGCGGACGTCCTCATGGTGGACGAACATCTCGGTGGTGTTGATCAGCGAGTCGACCGGGCGCAGCAGCAGCGGTGGGCCGTTGCGCACCTGATCGAGCAGATCGGCGAACGGGCGCTGGGTGACCTTGCGCTGCACGCGGTCCAGATAGGGAGCGAATGGCTTCAGGAGGATGCCGGGGGCGGCGTCAGGGCGGCGTTCGCGGACGACCAGGTGCGCGGCCAGGTCTCGGGTCGTCCATTCCCCGCACAGCGTGGGTGCGTCCGGACCAGCCTCCGCCATCGCCCGAACCAGCGCCCGGCGCTCCCGTTGAGCCAAAGTCATAAGGGGAACCTTAGTCGGGGATGTCCGAATCCGCACGGGGCGAGGGCGCGCGCCGGGCTCGAGGAAGCCACCCGGTCCTCTACAAACACAGCAGTTGCTCATGGTCACGGCGTCCGGTTGTGACCACACAGGCGGATGCGGCGCACCGCTCGGGGCCGCCGCACAAAACACAGATCCGGGTTGGCGTCAACGTTTCCGTATCGGTAGCTTGATCCCTCGGTCCATCGGGTCGTGGATCCGAAAGCTCAAAGAAGGGCAACACTTTGAAGAAGATCGTCAGTGGCGCAGCCGTGATGGTCGCGGCCGCCGGCTCGCTGCTGGCCGGAACCGCTGCTCCGGCCAACGCCTACCAGGACTACTACTACGGCGCCATCGCGCTGTCGCCGTCCACCGGTCACATCGGCTACTCGTACGACTATTCCGACAGCCCCTCGGCGCAGAACGGCGCCATGGCCTCGTGCCCCCAGGCCGACTGCCACATCGTGGCGCGCTTCGCCAACGGCTGCGGCGCGATCGCCTACTCGTCGCGTGACGGCTACTACACCTTCGGTGCGGCGTCCTCGCGCAGCGCGGCCAAGAGCCAGGCGCTGGGCCGGAACTCCGGCGACGCCAACATCATTCACTGGAACTGCACCACCGGCTACGAGCTGTAAACCGGTTGCGACAGTCCAACACACGGGGAGAATTTCGTTGAAGCACACCATCTTTCGCGCGACCGCCGCGCTGATGCTGGCCACCTCGGCCTTCGGCCTGGTGGCCTGCAGCAAGTCCGATGACAGCACCAAGGCCGCGTCCACCACCTCCGCGACCTCCGCCCCGGCCGGCAAGTTCGACGGCAGCACCGAGGGCGACGGCAAGATCACCGGCCAGGCGCCCGCCCCCACCACGGTCGCGGATCTGCCCAAGCCGAGCGTGCAGGACCTGAACGACAAGGTCAGCAAGGCCTTCGACCCGTCCATCGACTCCAAGACCAAGACGGGCTGGATCGAGGACGCCGCGCTCGACCCGCAGCTGGCCCAGAAGCTGGTCGACGCCGCCAAGGCCAACAACGTCACCATCAAGATCACCAACGTCGGCGACCCGGCGAACGGCAAGCTCAAGGCCGACGCCGACGTCACCATCGACGGCAAGCCGGTCCAGAACGCCACGGTCTCCTTCGTCGCCGACGGCAACGACTGGAAGATCGACCACAACTACGCCTGCAGCATCGTCAAGGCCGCCAAGCTCGACTCGGCCGCCTGCCAGGACAAGTAGAGAAACCGAAGCCCTTGTAGTTCCCGCCCCAGGCGCAGTGCCGCCCCCAGCGGAGGGGAGTCCCGCCCCGGCAGCAGATGCTGCCGGGGCGGTCGTGCGTCGAGAACGCCCGGCCGCGCACAACGAAACCGCCCGAGCTGTGAATCCTGCTCGGGCGGTTTCGGTTTCGGAGGTCAGACGCCGATGACCGTGGGAACGATCATGGGACGGCGGCGGTAGGTCTCGGCGACCCAGCGGCCGACCACGCGGCGCACGGACTGGGCGATGCGGTGGGTGTCGGTGACACCCTCCACGGCCAGGCGGTGCAGTTCGTTCTCGACGAGCTCCTGGGCGCCGGAGAGGGCCTCGGGGTCGTCGGAGAAGCCGCGGCCGCTGACCTCCGGTGTGCTGACGGCCTTTCCGGTGGCCGAGTCGACGGCGACATTGATGGAGATGAAGCCGCCCTCACCCAGGACCAGACGGTCGGAGAGAGTGGACTCGCCGACATCGCCGACCGACAGGCCGTCCACGTACACCTGGCCGACCGGGACGCGACCGGAGATGGACGCGATGCCGTCGACCAGGTCGACCACGACACCGTTCTCCGCCAGGATGACCCGCTCCTCCGGAACGCCGGTGGCCACCGCGAGCGCGCCGTTGGCGCGCAGGTGCCGCCACTCGCCGTGCACGGGCATGGCGTTGGTGGGGCGCACCGCGTTGTAGAGATACAGCAGCTCGCCCGCCGAAGCATGGCCGGAGACATGGACTTTCGCGTTCTGCTGGGTGACGACCGTCGCGCCCAGCCGGGCCAGGCCGTTCACGACCGCGAAGACCGCGTTCTCGTTGCCGGGGATCAGCGAGGAGGCCAGCACCACCAGATCGTCCGGGCGGATATTGATCTGACGGTGGTCGCCGCGCGCCATGCGCGACAGCGCCGACAGCGGCTCACCCTGCGAACCCGTGGAGATCAGCACCAGCTTGTGCACCGGCAGATTCGCGGCCTGATCCAGGTCGACCACGATGCCGTCCGGGATGTCCAGATAGCCGAGGTCCTGCGCGATCTGCATATTGCGGACCATGGACCGGCCCACGAAGCACACGCGGCGGTCGTAGCGCTGCGCCACATCCACCACCTGCTGGATGCGGTGCACGTGAGAGGCGAAGGAGGCCACGATGACCCGGCCCGTGGCCTTGCCGATCACATTGTCGAGCACCGGGCCGATCTCGCGCTCGGGCGTCACGAAGCCCGGCACCTCGGCATTGGTGGAGTCGACCAGGAACAGGTCCACGCCCTCGTCGCCCAGGCGGGAGAAGCCGGCGAGGTCGGTGAGGCGGCCGTCGAGCGGCAGCTGGTCCAGCTTGATGTCACCGGTGTGCAGCGCGATGCCCGCGGGCGTGCGGATGGCGACGGCGATGGCGTCCGGGATCGAGTGGTTGACCGCGAAGTACTCGCACTCGAACGCGCCGTGCTGGGTGCGCTCGCCCTCGGTGACCTCGATGAGGTTGGGCTGCAAGCGATGTTCGCGGCACTTGGCCGCCACCAGGGCGAGAGTGAACTTCGCGCCGATGACCGGAATGTCGCGCCGCAGGCGCAGCAGGAACGGCACCGCGCCGATGTGATCCTCGTGACCGTGGGTCAGGATCACCGCGGCGATATCGTCCATGCGGTTCTCGATCGGACCGAAGTCGGGCAGGATCAGGTCCACGCCGGGCTGCTGATCCTCGGGGAACAGCACACCGCAGTCGACGATGAGCAGCTTGCCGTCGTACTCGAAAACGGTCATGTTGCGGCCGATTTCACCGATACCGCCGAGCGCGAACACCCGCAGGCCGCCCTTGGGGGCCTTGGGCGGGGTGCCCATGGCGTGCGGATCGCGCGGGGCCGGGGCGGGCTCGCGATCACGGCCGCCGCCCTGCCGGGACCGGCTGCCGCCGCGGCGGCCGCGGTCACCTCGCGAGCGGGAATCGTCCTGGCGCGAACGGGACTCGGAGCGCGGCGCCTCCTCGGCCGGGGCGGCCTTGCGCTCGGCCGCGGCACCGCGGCCACGGCCGCCACGTTCCCGAACCGGTTCGGCCGCAGCCGATTCCGTGCGCGGGGCGACAGCGGGGGCCGCCTCGGCGGCTTCCGGCTGGGGCGCGACGGGCTGCACCGGAGTCTCCGGAGCCGGGGCGGGCGCACCGGCGGCGCGGCTGGCGGTACGGCGGGGGCGACGAACGGGGCCGGTCATGCAAGCACCCCGGCCGCGCGCAGATCCACCGCGAGTTCGTCGAGTTGATCCTGGGACGGCATGAGTTGCGGCAAACGTGGCTCCCCGGTCTCGACGCCCAGCAGGCGCAGCGCCCCCTTCGTCATGGCGACACCGCCGAGGCGGGACATGGCCCGGTTCAGCGGGGCCATGCTCACATTGATCTCGCGGGCGCGCTGCACGTCGCCGGCGCGGTAGGCGTCGATCAGGGCGCGCAGGCGGTCCGGCACGAGATGGCCGATGACACTGATGAATCCGGTCGCACCGACCGACAGCCACGGCAGGTTCAGCACGTCGTCGCCGGAGTAGAACGCCAGCCCGGTCTCCGCGATCAACTCGGCGCCGGCGCCCAGATCGCCCTTGGCGTCCTTGACGGCGACGATGCGCGGGTGCTCGGCGAGACGGCGAATGGTCTCGGTGGCAATGGGAACCACCGAGCGCGGCGGAATGTCGTAGAGGGTGACCGGCAGGTCGGTGGCGTTCGCGACGGCGGTGAAGTGCGCGAACAGCCCCTCCTGGCTGGGACGCGAGTAATACGGGGTCACGACCAGCAGGCCGTGCGCGCCCGCGCGCTGCGCATTGCGGGCCAGTTCGATGCTGTGGGCGGTGTCGTAGGTGCCGGCGCCCGCGATGACGGTGGCGCGGTCGCCCACGGCGTCGACGACGGCGCGCAGCAGATCGAACTTCTCGGACTCGGTGGTGGTCGGCGATTCCCCGGTGGTGCCGGAGACGGCGAGCAGATCGACGCCACCGTCGATCAGGCGGGCGGCCAGCGCGACACCGGCATCGACGTCGAGCTTGCCTTCGGCGGTAAAGGGGGTCACCATCGCGACACCTACTGTGCCGGACGCGCGCAGCTCGGTTCGCGTCGATTCACCGTTCGTCATAGTCAGAAGGCTACAGCGTCGCCGGAACGGGATTTGCATCGTTATACCCGAACCGCGCCCGGCACGATGGTGATTCGCGTCAAGCGCCGATTCTGGCGTCAGAAGTTTCCTTGAATGACGTCAATATCGACGCCACACTGGTGTCATGGATCTCAACAAATACACCGCCCAGCTGCGCGAGAACCTGATCGCCGCCGCGGCTCTCGGCGATGAGAAAACCCAGGCTACGGCCGCCGCCCTGGCCGCTGCGACCGAGAACTCCGCCCGGCTGGTGCTGCTGGCCGCGCTCTCGGAACTGGCGGCCGAGGTGAGCGCCACCCTGCCCGACCGCACCGTGCACGTGTCGGTCGACGGGACCGACGCCCACCTCGACGTGCGCAAGACCGCCGGCGAAGAGGAACACCCCACCTTCGAGGAAGTCACCGGCGACATCAGCCGCGTGACTTTGCGGCTGGTCGAGCAGATCAAGGCCCGCGCCGAGGAGGCGGCCGCCCAGAGCGGGCAGTCGCTGAACTCGTGGCTCTCCACCACCGTGCAGTCGGCGCTGCGCGAGCAGATGAAGCGGGGCGGCCCCGGCCGCTGCGACACCCCGTGACCGATCAATCGGTGATGGTGGTGACCTGGCCGTCGGTATCGATCTCGGTGCGGCGGTCCTCGTCGGGGGCCGTCGCCAGCACCGTGGCCAGCACGTGCCGGCCCAGCGGCAGCACCCGGACGGTGATGCGGCCGGCGTTGGTGGCGTCGAGTTCCTTTGTAGCGGCGTCGATCACGCGTTTGCGCACCCATTCGGGCACGCCCGCGAAACCGCCGTCGTCCAGCAGCACGACCTCCACGCCGCGCGCCCGCGCACCCCGCGCCGCGCCGCTGAGTTCGTCGGTGACCAGCTGCGGCGCGCGCAGGCCGTCGCGGAGTTCGGCTTCCAGTAGCCGGCATTCCTCGCGTTCGGCGGCGGTCAGCTCCGCGCCCTCGGCGATGCGTTCCAGGATCGGGCGGGCGACCCGGTCCAGGCGGGCGAGCTGACGGGTGCGCTCACTGTCGGCGGCGGCCATGGTGGCCTCGGCCGCGGCGCGCATCATGGCGTCCTCGCGCAGGATGCGCAGCGACCGCTGCATGGGACGCATGACAGCGGTGAACACCGAGATGGCGGTGACCGTGCCTACCGGGACCATCGAACCGACCAGGGTGCCGGGTTGCAGATGCGAGCCCAGACCGAGGGTCACCAGCACGACCGCGACGGCGAGGACGCCGACCCACGCGGTGCGAATCCGCCCGCGCAGCACCAGGACCGCGAGCACATAGGACGAGGCGAAGGCCGACCACACCGACTCGTTGGGCAGATCGTGGGCGGGGGTCATGACCGTCAGGGCGGTGGCGACCGGCGGTGCGGCGGCCGCGTACAACGCCACCGGAATCGGCAACGGGTCCACCGGGATCGCGGTGACCAGCGCGCCCGCGCTGAGCATGAGCACCAGGCTGGCGAAGGCCGCCCACGGCGGTGACTGGCCGAAATTGCGCAGCATGTACAGCGCGATGACGGCTTCGAGGATGAGCAGGAACAGCCAGGCGGCGCTGCCGCGCAGGCCGAGCAGATCGCGCAGCCCGAAACGGGGTTCCAGATCGATGGCGGAGCTGTCAGCGGGACCCATCGCCACCCCACACGAGTGTCACGGTGGTGCCCTCACCAGGCTGGGATTCCACGAAGGCCGAGCCGCCCGCCAGCTGCCGCATGCGGCCCAGGATGCTCATGGAGATGCCGAGCCGGTCGGCGGAGACGGCGGCGAGGTCGAATCCCGCGCCGTTGTCGGCGAACACGATGCGGATGCTGCCCGCGCTGACCGTGGCGGTCACGGTGCGCCGCACCTCCCGGCCCGGAACCGCGGCATGGCGCAGACTGTTTCGCACGGCCTCGACGAGCGCGGCGGCGATGGTGCTGGCCGAGTGCATGGGCATGCGCAGGTCGTCGTAGCCGGGCCAGGTGCGAGTGGCGAAGCGGATGCCCGGATTGATCTCCTGGACCGCGGCGCGCAGGAACAGCACCGCCGAGCGGGCGTCGAGCAGGTCGGGATCGCGTTGCGCACCGCGGCATTCGTCGAGTTGTTCCAGGGTGCGTTCGGCCTGGCGCTGCAGCACATCGGATTGGGTGCCGGCGCGGGAGGCCTCGAGCAGGGTGGAGAGCACGGCGTCGTGAATGAGGGCGGCGAAGCGGGCGCGTTCGCGGTCGCGGGCCAGGGCGGCGGCCTGGGCGGCGGCGCGGCGGCTGGCGATGGCGGATTCGCGGTCGACGCGGGCCGCGGCGCCGGTGGCGGCGGTACCGCACCAGACGAACAGCGCCGCCAAACCGGCTGAGCGCAGGAAGTTCTCGGTCACATGCTGCGGTGTCACCGTGCTGACCGTGTACACGGTGGCCAGGGCCGCCGAGGTCGCGGCGGTCAGCAGGTAGATCACTGTCATACGGCTGGACCAGGCCAGGACCGCCGCCGTGACCGCCAGCGCGGTCACGCGGTACGGCCACACCGTGGTGGCGTCCACCGTGTGAATTTCCAGTCCGAATGGGATGGAGGCCAGGGCACCGAGGAAACTCACGGCGGCACAACCGCACACGAAGCGGATGGCCCGCGGGCTCGACACCGCCGACACCACGGCGATGATCGGATACCAGCCGAAGGCCAGCACCACCGCGGTCACCGTCCACCAGGCCGGCGCGTACCGGCCCTGTTCGGCGACCTCCGGCAGTTCGACGCCGCCGACGATGATGCCCGCGATGCCGATCGAGATGCCGAGCCGCCGCATGATGCGGTCGTAGGCGGCGGTGGCCGGATCCTCCCGCATGGTGAGGCGGCTGCCGAAACGCTGGATGAAGGCGGCGAGCGAGGGCATCGGCCGGGACACGGCCGGGGTTTCCAGGGTGCCCGAGGCCGTCATGTGCGCGGATTCCGCTCGGGAACAGGCAGCCACCCGTCCTCGACGGCCCGCTTGTAAAGATCGGTCTTGGTGGGGGCCGGGCGTCCGGCGTCGGCGTACTTCTGCCGGATGCGGCCCAGATAGTCGTTGACGGTCTGCTCGGACAGGCCGGTCATGCGGGCGACCCGCGAGGCCTTCTCACCCGAGGCGTACAGCTGCAGCACCTGCTGCTGACGCGGACTCAACCCGACGTCCGACAGCTGCGGGTCGCCGTCGATGGCGGCGGCCCAGTCGGTGGTGACCACCTGTTCACCGCGCGCGGCCCGGCGCACCGCCGCGACCACGGTCGGCATGTCCTCGGATTTGCGCACCACACCCAACACGCCCGCCCGGGCGGCCGACCGCACCATGAACGGGTTGTCCGCCCCGGTGAACACCAGCACCTCGATCCCCCGCGCCCGCAGCGCCCGCACATTGTCGTCCGGTGAGGACCCGTCCGCGAGCCGCAGATCCAGCACCACCAGATCCAATTGCGCGCCCGCCGACAGCAATTCGGCCACGGTCCCCGCCGTGATCACCAGTTCCAGATCGGCTTCCGGGGCCAACATGGCCGACAACCCGATCGCCACCGACTCATGGTCCTCGACCAGCCCGATGCGGCGTATCCCCGACTCTTGCGCCTCCACGGCGGCCGTCACCTCTTCCCACACTCCCAAGTGACGTTCCCTGAGAACGCCCCCTCGAGTATGACCGCCGAGCGGCCGAATATGTCAGCCACCAGAAATCGGGGGAGGTCCCCTCACCCCATCAGCTGCGCGGCGACGGTGGCCCCGAGCTCCCAGCATCGCTCGATCTCGGCCTTCTCCGGCTTGCCCGAAATGATCACCGGCGCGGCCGCTTTCTCCCAGCCGAGCCCGGTGGTCGCGCTCTCGACGCTACGCTCGGCCCCTTCGGTGCCCTGATTCCCGTGGATGTACAGCCCGTAAGGCCGACCCCTGGTCGAATCCAGGCACGGGTAATAGAAGGTGTCGAACGCGTGCTTGAGCGCTCCGCTCATATAGCCGAGATTCGCCGGCGTCCCCAGCAGGTACCCATCGGCCGCGAGGACATCACTCGCGGTCACGCCCAGGGCCGCCCGGCGTACGACATCGACGCCTTCGATCTCGGGATCCGTCGCCCCCGCGACCACCGCTTCGAACATCTCCTGCATGAACGGCGACGGCGTGTGGTGAATGATCAACAGAGTCGGCACATCCCGAGCCTACTGACCTCTGTGCTCGCGGCTCGTCGTGCCGATGGGTCGAGCGTTGCTCCCGCTCCGGTCTCGGTGAGGACGCCGCCCTGGGCATCGAGCGGGGCCGGTGCCGATGGCCGGACCACTTCATTCAGCGTGCCCCGGCCCGGCCGCGCACCTGCCGGTAGCCGTCATGGATCGACGTGATGGTGTCAGGTTACCGGCACGCCCGCTGATGGCTGCTTTGCCGGAGAAATATTGGAACAACCCTCCGTTGGAGACGTCGCTCCACTCCTGGCGACAACGGGCGGGGTCGGCAACGAATTCGTTCTCGATCGGATCGCCCATCACACGCTCGGCCTGCCCACGCAGGCGTAGCGCGGGTGCGGTAAACAGACTGCAACATCTGCGTGAACTTCCAATGCGGTGTGGCCGAGTCGGCCTCGGGTTCAATGTGCTCGTACGCGGCAATTGGCAAGGGCGGCAACGGTTGAACGCGGATCGCGCGGACCCATGCCGGGCGACACCAGAGTTCGCTGCGCCTTCATCCTGATTGGGGTAGGCTTCCCCCGTGTTCGAAACACGTTCCAGCGAAACATATCTCATGGGCCGCTGCGTCCGGGGTGTGTGCGCTGAATGTTGCCTCGACACGGGGGTGCTGCGGGTGCGCTGATGACGGCGTCGGCGTATCTCCTTGCCAGGCAAGCAGATACGCATGCCACCAGCATTCCAGCAGCAAAACCGACCGTTCTCGATCCTGGGTGATCGTCGTGCCGAGGCTCGTAGAGATGCTCGTGTTCCATCCGTTCATGGGAGCTACACCTTGGTAACTTATGTTTTCCGGGCGCGTGTTGTTCCGGAGTCGTCCGCGCACAGGGCCGAGGGCGCATGAAGCTGTATTCGCCCGAGTTCGCCGCCGACCCCCATGCCGCCTACGACCGCATGCGGCGCGAGTCCGGCCCGCTAATCCCCGTCGAAGTGGCCTCGGGAGTGTCCGCGACCCTGGTGATCGGATATCGTGCGGCACTGCGCATTCTGAGTGATCCGGACCGTTTTCCAGCCGATCCGAGAACCTGGGAGTCCAGCCTCCCCGAGAACTGTCCGGTTTTGCCGATCATGGAGTGGGGCACGATCGGCTCCGGGGCGGAGGAGGAACACCGCACCCGCTATCGGCCGGCCTATCTCGAGACGCTGCGCGATGTCGACCTGTTCACCCTGCGGCATGAGGTCGAGGCCCTCGCGGTGCCGTTGATCAACGAATTCTGCGGCGCCGGAAAGGCCGATCTGCTCGACCAGTTCGCGATGCCGCTGACCGTACGAGTGATCAACAATCTGCTCGGTCTGTCCACAGAGGTGGGCGAGCGGGTGTTCACCGCCATGGCCGTGCTGCGCGACGCCCCCGACGAGGAGACCTCGGACCGCTACAACCAGCGCCTGACCGGAGACCTGCTGGAGGCGGTCACGGCCAAGCGGCGCGAACCCGGCTCGGACGTGATCTCGCGGCTCATCGCGCACCCGGCCGGGCTGGACGACGCCGAGATCGTGGCGCAGCTCGCGGTACTGTACGCCCGCGGCAGCGAACCCACCTGGAATCTGATCGTCAACACGGTGCTGTTGATGCTGACCGACAACCAGTTCCACGATGACCTGCTGGCCGGCGCGCTACCGGTCCGGGACGCGATCGACGAGGCGCTGTTCGCCAATCCCCCGCTGGCCAATTCGTGCGCCCGCTATCCCCGGCAACCGCAACTGGTCGAGAACGTGTGGCTGCCGGGCGATCAGCCGGTGGTCATCAGTTCGACCGGCTGCAACTCCGATCCGGCGGTCGCGGGCGACCGCATCGGCAACCGCTCCCACCTGGCGTGGGGCGCCGGGTCACGGGCGTGCCCGGGCCAATCCGTGGCCATGGTCATCGCGCAGGAGGCACTAGATCAACTGCTGGACGCGCTGCCCGAGATCGAATTGGCCATGCCCGCGGACCAGCTCGAGTGGCGGCCGAGTTCCTTCCACCGCGCGCCCGTGACGGTCCCGGTGATATTCCCGCCCGGCCTGCCGCTGGCCGTTCCGTAAGGACTCAACTACCGAAAAGCCTTCGCCACCAAGGTCGTTCGATGGTCGGCACGGGTGCCGACCCGGCACCGGCACCGGCACGGGGCGGCCGGGCGGATTCGCGTGCGGCGCGCCAGGTTTCGACGACCTCGTCGACCTTCAAGGGGCCGATGGGGACATGGGGACCGGTCGGCATGCGCAGATACTGAACGATGCGGTCGTTGAGTGCGGTGACGGTGGCGCGAACTTCGCGCTCGGACACCATGTCTCGGACCGTGTCGTCGATGCGCTCGCGTTCCCGGCGCAGGATGATCGATTCCGGGAGGAGCGCGTCGGCGGTCGCGCCCTCGCGCTTCAGATAGCTTCGGAGCCACCAGTCTTCGTCGGCGGCGCCGGGCGGGATCGGTCGGCCCGCGCCCTTCAGGTTGTCGAATTCGCCCCGCTCCGTTGCCTCGCGGACCTGTTTGTCGATCCATGATTCGAAGGAGACCCCGGGCGGTTTGCGCTCGGTCATGCCCCGATCCTACCGATCGCCGGGAAACGACCGGATCACTTGTCGGCGCGGTAGGGGTCGAAGACCGTCATGACCAAGCGGTGGGAGGTGGCGACGGCGTGGTCGGCGTCGCCTTCGGCCAGGCCGAGCAGTGGGTCCAGGCCGGAAACGTGCGGGGCGAGGGCCAGGTGGGGAAGCATCAGGAGCAGCAGCGAGAGCAGGGCCTGGGTGTCGGCATCGGGGCGGAGGGCGCCCACCGCCGACGCCGCGTCGAAGAGGGGCCGCAGCACGGCCAGGTAATGACGGTTGACGGATTCCCGGACCGCGGTGCGGGCCACCGGGTCGGGTTCCAGGTTGGCGGCCGCGGTCATCGCCCGCTCCAGGGGATGGTCGTAGAAGTAGCGGATCCAGGCTTCCAGCAGCGACTCGAGGGAGCCGAAGAAGTCGCCCTCCCAGTCGAGTTCGCTCGCGGTCGCCTCGATGGACGCGCGGATCCTCTCGCTGGACAGTTCCGCCAGGTAGACGTACATGTCGGCCTTGTCGGCGAAGTACTGGAACAGACTGCCCTTGGAGACGCCGGCCTCGCGGCAGATGGTGTTGAGGCTGCCGCCGCTGAAACCGCGGGCGGCGAATTCGGCCTCGGCGGCGGCCACCACGGCGGCCCGGCGCGGCGCGGGGAGCCGGTCCCATGTTCCTGTCGGCATCGCCGACCTCCTCTGCCCGCGGGCTATTGACTGTGCGACGGATTACATCCTACTGTGACCAGTGGTCATATGACCACCGGTCATAAAGGAGTCCGAGTCATGTCCATCAATTCCAACGAACCGAGGGTGTGCGTCATCGGCGCGGGCTCCGCCGGTATCACCGCGGTGAAGGTGCTGGCCGAGCGCGGCATCGACGTGGACTGCTACGAGCTGTCCGACCGGGTGGGCGGCAACTGGGTGTGGGGTAACAGCAACGGGGTGTCGGCGGCCTACCGGTCGCTGCACATCAACACCTCGCGTCAGCGCATGGAGTTCAGCGACTTCCCCATGCCCGCGCACCTGCCCGATTTCGCTCGTCACGATCAGATCGCCGACTACTTCGACTCGTACGTGCGGCATTTCGGGTTCGGTGACCGCATCCGGTTCCGCACCGGGGTCGACCACGTGCGGCCGCGGCCCGACGGCACCTTCGAGGTGACCCTGTCCACCGGCGAGACCGTCGACTACGACGCGGTCCTGGTCGCCAACGGCCACCACTGGGATCCCCGGCTACCCGAGCCGATGTTCCCGGGCGCGAGCGAATTCCGCGGCGAGATCATGCATTCGCACGCCTACACCGAGGAAGCGCAGCTGACCGGGAAGCGCGTCGTGGTGCTGGGCATGGGCAACTCCGCGATGGACATCGCCGTCGACGCCTCGTATCACGCTGCCGAGACCTATCTTTCGGCGCGCAGCGGGGTGCACGTGATCCCCAAGTACGTGTGGGGCCGGCCCTACGACCGGATCGGGGGCGCGGAATGGTTCCCGTCGTTCCTGCGCTGGCCGCTGGCCCGCAGGCTGATGGCCGCTGCGACCGGGCCGATGACCCGCTACGGGCTGCCCGCGCCGGATCACAAGTTCGCGCAGGCGCATCCGACCATGTCGAGCCGGATCCTGGACCGGCTCGCGCACGGGGCGATCACGCCGATGCCGACCATCGATCGCTTCGAGGGCGACGAGGTGGTGTTCACCGACGGCCGCAGGGTGGCCGCGGATCTGGTGGTGTTCTGCACCGGATACAAGATCAGCTTCCCGTTCTTCGACGCCGACTTCCTGGATCCGTCGGGTGACAATCGAGTGCGCCTGTACCGCCGCGTCTTCCACACGCAGGTGCCGGGCCTGTACTTCGTCGGGCTGGTGCAGCCGCTGGGCGCGATCATGCCGATCGCCGAACGCCAGGCCCACCTGATCGCCGACCACCTGCAGGGCCGCTACCACCTGCCCGGACCGGCCGAGATGGACCGGGAGATCACCGCGCACCAGCGTGGCATCCAGCGCCGGTACGTGGCGTCCAAGCGCCACACCATCCAGGTCGATTTCGACGACTACATGCGCGATCTGCGGCTGGAGCGCCGCCGTGGCGCGCAGCGGCCGGGCGGGATCTACCCCGTCGATCGCCCGACCGCGAGCGTCGCCGCCCGCCGTGCCCGCGACGCCGAGGTGGTGGCGTGATGAGCGAGAACACCACGGGCGCAAGCGAACACGATGTGCGATTCCCGTCCGAGGACGGATCGCACTGTGCTGCGACCCTCTATCTGCCCGAGCACCGGCCCGGGTCCAGGCCGCCGGTGATCGTGATGGCGCATGGGCTCGGCGCGATCCGCGCCATGGGCCTGCCCGCCTTCGCCGAGCGTTTCACCGCCGCCGGATACGCCTGCCTGGTCTTCGACTACCGCCATTTCGGCGACAGTGAGGGCATGCCGCGGTATCTGCTGTCGACCCGCAAACAACGCGCCGACTGGGCGGCCGCGATCGCCTTCGCGCGGTATCTGCCGCAGGTGGACGGCGACCGAATCGTGGCCTGGGGCACCTCCTTCGGCGGCGGGCACGCCATCTATACCGCGGCTCAGCGCCCGGCCGGGCTGGTCGCGGCCATCGCCCAGTGCCCGTTCACCGACGGCCTCGCCTCCACGCTGGCCATTCCGCCGGTCAACTCGGTGAAGGCCACCCTCGCCGGTGTCCGGGATGTCGCCGGTGCGCTGTTCGGCCGCGCGCCGCACATGATCACCACGGCCGGGGCCGTGAACGGCACCGCGCTGATGACCGCGCCCGACGCCGAATCCGGTTATCTCGCACTGGTTCCGCCCGGCGCGGACTTCCGCAACGAGGCCGCGGCCCGCGTCGTCTTCGACATCCTGACCGATCGGCCCGGCCGGCTCACCGGCCGTATCGAGGTGCCAATCCTGTTCTCGGTGTGCGAAACCGATTCCGTCGCACCGGCGAAGCCGACGCTGCGCTATGCGGCTCGCGCGCCGCGCGGTGAGGTCCGCACCTACGCCGACGGGCATTTCGACATCTACCGCGGCGCGGCGTTCGATCGAGTCGTCGCCGACCAGGTCGATTTCCTGCGCCGCCGGGTCCCGGTGCTCGCCGAAGGAGACCGGCCGGCATGACGGGACGCACCGTACTGCTCGGCGCCACCGGTTATACCGACGATCTCGTGCTGGAGTCGCTACTGCGCCGGGGCATCGAACCGGTTCTGGCGGGACGCAATCGCGCGACTGTCCGGGACCGGGCCGAACGCGCGGGCGGCCTGGAGTACGCCGTCGCGGATGTCTCCGCGCCCGCGAGCATCGCAGCCCTGGTCGGCCGTGGCGATGTGCTGATCACCACCGTCGGACCGTTCGAGCGGTTCGGCTATCCGGTCGCGGAGACGGCCGCGGCGGTCGGCGCCCACTACATCGATTCCACCGGTGAAGTGGGGTTCGTGCGCGAGCATCGGACTCATCCCGGTATGAATCGTCGGGCATGCTGAGGCGATGGCGGGGTTCAGCATGGAACGGGATGCGCAGCGGCTCGACTATCGGCTGATGGCAGGCGGACCGGTACGGTCGATACTGGACCGGGAACTGGTCGAGACGACCGCCGGGTGGCTGCAACGCCACGGGTACGACGTCGTGACCGTCGACGCATCATGGCTCATCCCGGCGCATATGTTCCGCGACCTTGGTTCCGCACTCGGCTATGTCTGCCACGACCGGTGGGAATGCCTGGACGAGGGGCTGGGTGAGCGGGTGCGGGAGGCGCGGGCGAGGTCGGCCGAATTGGCGATCGTGCTCACCGATTTCGAGGTGTTCGCTCGCGCCTGCCCCGAGCCGGCGTCGACCCTCCTCGGCCTGATCGCCGGGACAGCCTGGCGGGCAGCACTGTTCGGTCATCGGGTGATCTGCCTCGTGCACGGGCGACGCGACGTGATCCCTCGGTACCCGACGATGGTCCTGCCTTGGCGCGAGACCATTCCGCCGGCCGACTGCGGCTAGCGAGTTTCGTTGCGTTCCAAGGCTTCCGCGGTCTCTCGGGCGTTGTCGACCGTCAACGGGTTCTCGCTCGGTTCGGTGTGAAATTCGACGGTGTAGAAGCGGACTTCGTGGCCGTCCGGGTCGTGGAGTTCGGGGAGGATCCAGCCGATGGTGGCGAAGTGGACGCCGGCGTGGGATTCGCCGAGGGCACTCAGGTGGGCGGCCAGTGTCTCCATGGCGGGGCGATCGGGGACGCCGATCGAGAAGTAGTCGAATCCGGCTGCGGCGGCGGCCTTTTCGGGATCGAGGCGGAGGCCGAGCATGGGGCCGCCGGCCGGGTGCTGCAGGGCGACGCCCCTCAGGTCGCCCTGCTCCCGGAATTCGACGCCGACGGTGTAGCCGAGGCGGGTGCGGTACCAGTCGATGGAGCGGGTCAGATCGGACACGGGGAGTTTGAGGTGATGCACCCCGGCGAGTATGGGGATCATCGCTGCTATCCTTTGCAGTACCAGTGTAATGATGCAGCATCACTGTAGTGATGCAGTAAGGATGCAGCAGATGAGTCCGGGTGTCAAGAAGACCTCCCCGCTCTGGGATGCCCGCAAGGCCGAGACCGAGCGAAAGATCCTCGACGCCGCACGGCAGCTGTTCATAGCCGACGGGTACGCCGCCACCTCCCTGGCCGCGGTCGCCGAAGCGGCCGAAGTGGGTTCGCGGACGGTCTATCTGCGCTTCGGGTCCAAGGCGGAATTGCTGAAGCGGACCATCGACGTGGCGATCGTCGGGGACACCCAGGACATCGACCTCGCGCACCGCGACTGGCATATCAGGGCGGGCACCGCGCCCACCCTGCACGAGCGGATCACCGCCTACGCGCGCGGCGCCCGCGAACTCATGGAGCGCGCCGCCCCGCTGATCGCGGCCGCCGTCGCCGCCGAGGCCAGCGAACCGCTCATCGCCGAGGCCGCGCAGGCCGGGCGCGCCGCCACCCAGCAGCACATCGCCGACCTCTGGCGGCGCATGCACGCGGACGGGATGCTGCACCCGGACGCGGATCTGGACTGGATCATCGCCACCCTCGGCCCGCTCGGCCAGGCCGATACCTACAACCTCCTGATCCGCACCCTGGGCTGGGATCCGGACGCCTACGAGCAGTGGCTGTCCGGCACCTGGCTGCGCATGGCGACCACACCCTCTACGCTTCCGGAAGCCTGATCCACGCTCCACGCTTCGAGGAATGCCATGCGGCCCACCCGGCGCTCACTGAGAATCGCCCACCTCATCGGGATCGCCGTCGGCCTGGTGCTGCTGACCGCCGGAATCGTTCGGCTGTTCCTGCCGCTGGAATGCCGCGGCCACGCGCTGGAACCCGGGCAGGAGTGCCACGACACCGCCAAAGGCCGGGCGGTGGTCAGGACCTTCGACGAGCAACGGTCCCTACGGAATTCGACGGACGGATTCCTCATCGTCGGCGGCCTGGTGGTCGCGGCCGGTTCCGCGGTACTGCTGCGCCGCACCACACGCGCGTAACCGCGGCCATTTCGCCAGGATCCGCGGGCACACTGAGGACATGGATCCTGTCGTCGCGTTGCGGATGATCGCGTTCTTCAAGGACCGGGCCCGGGAGGATTCCCGGCGGGTGATGGCCTATCGCAATGCCGCCGACATCGTCGAGGGCCTCGACGACGCCGAGCGGGAGCGGCTGGGCCGGGCCGATGACTGGCAGTCGCTGCCGGGCATCGGGCCGAAGACGGCGGCGGTGATCGCGCAGGCGTGGTCCGGCCGTGAGCCGGATACGCTGGTCCAATTACGCACCACGGCAAAGGATCTCGGCGGCGGCGAGGTACGGGCAGCCTTGAAGGGCGACCTGCACGTCCACTCGAACTGGTCGGACGGCTCGGCCTCCATCGTGGAGATGATGGCCACCGCACAGGCTATCGGTCACGAATACTGTGCCCTCACCGACCATTCCCCCCGCCTGACCGTCGCCAACGGTCTCTCCCCCGACCGCCTGCGCCGGCAACTCGATGTCATCGACGAGATCCGCGACCGGTTCGCTCCCATGCGCATCCTCACCGGCATCGAGGTCGACATCCTCGACGACGGCGACCTCGACCAGGAACCCGAGCTCCTCGACCGCCTCGACATCGTGGTCGCCAGCGTCCACTCCAAGCTGAAAATGGACGCCGCCGCCATGACCCGCCGCATGGTGCGCGCGGTCTCCGGCGGTCGCGCCACCGTCCTCGGCCACTGCACCGGCCGCCTCGTCGAAGGCAACCGCGGCACCCGCCCCGAATCCAAATTCGATGCCGACCAGGTCTTCTCGGCCTGCCGCGACCACAACGTAGCCGTCGAGATCAACTCCCGCCCCGAACGCCGAGACCCACCCACCCGTCTCCTGAAACAGGCCCTCGACCTCGGCTGCCACTTCGCCATAGACACCGACGCCCACGCCCCCGGCCAACTCGACTTCCTCGGCTACGGCGCCCAACGCGCCCTGGACAACAGCGTCCCCACCGACCGCATCATCAACACCTGGCCGACCGAAAAACTGCTGAGCTGGGCGGGGTCATAGCAAGGGCTACATCGGCCCCGCAGTCAGCGCGGGCAGGTCGACCGAAAGGCCTTGTTCGCGAACAGGTCGTCGATCCAGGACGACCACTGGGAGACGACCGCGGCGGGAGCGTCGTGACCGCCGGAGACCGTCAGGTCGTGGACCGGGGTGCCGAGGGTGCACATCTTGGAGACGGCCGCCGCGGACCAGGCGGTGTCGACCAGCTTGTCGGCGTCGCCCCGGACGATGTAGGTCGGCAGCGGGGTGACGGATTTCGGCAGGTTGGTGCGGGATTGGAGGTCGATGAAGGGCTGGGCCGCGGCGTCGTCGGCGAAGCGGACTTCGGCGGGAGTCGCCGCGGCGCCGAGTGCGAGGTCGGCGGGGGTGAGATTGCCGGTGCAGGTGGATTCGAGACGCGGTGCGGCGTCGAGCAGGTCGCCGTGCAGGAGCTGGTCGTCGCGGTAGCCGGGGGTGGAATAGCGCACCGCGGCAAGCACATACGGGATGATCAGATACTGGTCGGGAGCATTGAGGGCGGCAGACCGGACGGTGTCGACCAGCAGGAGTTCCAGGGCGGGCGACAGCAGCACGACGCCGTGCAGGTTCAGGTCGGGCGCATAGGCTTTCGCGGTTTCGGCGGCCGATTCGGCGGCCCGGCCACCCTGGGAGACGCCGAGGAGAACGGTGTCGGAGGACAGGCGCAGACCCGCGGAACGCGCGGCCCGGACCGAGTCGAGGACGTCGTAACCCGAGGACCGCGAATCCAGATATGGCGCGTTGCCCGGGCCGTCGAGACCCTGATAGTTGGTCATCACCACAGCTCGATGCCCGGCCAGCAGCTGAGCCACCGTGGGCGCGGAACCGAAGAGGGTGGGCGAATTCGTAGGGGCACAGGCACTGACGACTCCGGAGGTGCCGTGTGCGAAGGCGATGACGGGCCAGCCACCGGCGGGGGCATTGCCGGCGGGCAGGAAGACCGCCCCCGATACCTCGATCGGTTTTCCTTCCGGGGAGGTCGACGTGTAGCGGATGTAGGTGGCCGAGGACATGGCGGCCGTCAGCGCTGGATCGAGATTGCCGAGTGATCGCTGCGAAACCAGCTTTCCGGGCGAATCCGCCGCCGGCTTGGCCGTGTCGGAGGTGGCGCCACACCCGGTCAGAAATAGGGCTGCCAGTACCGGGACCACAATCGCTGCTCGCATGCCACTCCTTCGGATGGGGGTTCGATGACAGCCGCCTCGATCAACTCGAATCTAGCTCGCGTGATCGCCGGGGCCGGAGCGGGGCGCGAGCCGAGCCTCGCAGGCGGCCCAGGCGGCCGGTGAGAGGCGGGGCCGCACGCGCGCGAAGAGGTCGTAGAGCCCGGGCCCGTATTCGGTTGCCAGTTCGGCGTTCTGCGCCAGCACATCCAGCTCATTGGCGACCGTCAGCTCGAGAAATGCCCGGAAGTCCGGCTCGGCGGGCTCGAATTCGATTCCGGTGAAGCGGTCCCGGAAGCGCACCGGATCCATATCGATACGCGGATAGAGACTTCCGCGATCACAGGAGCCGTACTGATAGATCAGCCGCTCGGCCCGCGCGCCGACCAGTTCGACAACCATTGCGCGATCGGATGATTCGACGAGTGAGAGCCCGAATCCGTCGGTGCCGTATACAGCGTGGGCGAGGCCGGTCAGCTGGAGGTCGCCGTCGTGTCCCCACGCCGCGAGGGCGTCGGCGACCCGCCCCAGGTGGGCGAGCAGTGTCCCGCCCGGATGATCGATGGTGTCCGCGCCCCGCTCCCGCAGGAACCGTTCGACACGGTTCCTGCGGGAGGCGAGCGATTCCGGCTCCTTCACCGGTTCATTGTCGCTCGGGAACCGGTTCGGCGGCAGGTGCTTTCACAGTGCGCGAGCCCGCCGCTGCTGCCGGAACAGGATGGTGGACGCCGCCGAGGCCGCCACCGAGAGAGCGGCGAGCACCCCGAACGCGAGGTGGTAGCCCGACACCGGAGCCCACTCGGATAACGTTGCCCGCGAGAGGATTACGGCCACCACCGCCACCGCGACGGCGCCGCCCACCCGCTGCAGGATGTTCACGAAGGCCGTGGCATCGGGCAGTTGCTCGTGCCGGACCGCCGCGTACGCCGCCGAGACCAGTGGCATGGCGCCGACACCGGTGGCCATGCCCGCCGCGAAGAGCAGGGCCTGGATCAGGATTCCGTTGGCCGCGACCGGCAGGAACGCCAGCGGCAGCACGGCGCACGCGATGGCGAGGTTGCCGGAGACCGCGACCCGGCCGCCGCCGAACCGGTCGGTCAGCCGCCCGCCCAGCGGCAGCATGATGATGCCGCCGAGGCCATAGCTGAGCAGGTCGACGCCGGTGCGGATGAGCCCGGTGCCGTGCAGCACCTGGAAGTACAAGGGCAGCAACACCATCACGCCGAACATGGCCCCGCCCGCGAAGAAGCTCGCGCTGGTGGCGGCCCGGAAGGCGGGGTTGCCGAACATCCGGATGTCGAGCAGCGGCCGCGTGCCGCGCAGGGCGCGGGTGATGAAGCCGACCAGGCCGGCGAGCCCGAGCACCACGGGCAGCCACACCGACACCGAGGTCACCGACCCGGTCGTCGCGACCTCGGACAAGCCGTACACGACCGCGGATACGCCGCCGCCCGCGAGCACCAGCCCGAGCACGTCGAGCGGCTGCGTCGCCGCCCCGCTGGTCCGTGGCAGATACCGCAAACCCAGCGCCAAACCGACGAGTCCGAACGGAATGTTGATGAGGAACAACCACCCCCAACTCCAGTGCGCCAGCATGAGCCCGCCGATGGTCGGCCCGATGGCGGGCGCGCCCACGACGGCGATGCCGACCACGCCCATGACCCGGCCCATGCGCTGCGGCCCGGCCGCCTGACCCAGGATCGTCTGCCCGGCCGGGATCATCAGTCCCGCCGCGAGCCCCTGCAGGACCCGCATCCCGATCAGCCAGCCCGCGGCCGGCGCGAACGCGCACGCCGCCGAGGTCACGGTGAAGGCGATGAGCGACCCCATCCACAGCCGGGTCACGCCCACTCGCCGCGCCAGCCAGCCGCACACGGTCAGCGACACACCGAGGGCCAGCAGATATCCGCTGGCCACCCACTGGATCGTGGCGAGCGACGCGCCCAGATCCGCGCCGATGGTGTGCAGCCCGATATTGACCAGCGAGGTGTCCAGCATGCCCATGACCGCGCCGAACACCACCACGCCGGCGGTGCGCCAGACATGCGCGGGAATCTTCTCCGAATCGGCGGGGGCGGGAGCGCGGGCGGGCACGCCCGCGGCGCCGGATGTCCTGGTGTCCGAACGCATTTGCGCCATCGGACCCCTCCTTCAATAGTTGGTGAGCAACTCAATTGCAGAGGTTATCAATGATTGATTTCCTCAACAATAGATATAATCCGCGGGTGACCGACGAACCGACCGTCCCGGCCGGACCCCACCCCGCGGGCCTGCTGCGCCACCCCACCTACGCACTGGGCAAGCTGCACAAGGCGATGCACACCCAACTCGGGACGCCGCTGCGCGAACACTGGGTGCTCACCTATCTCGCCGAACGCAGCGAGATCTCCCAGCAGGAGATGGCCGATGCCATGGAGATCGACCGCAGCGAAGTGGTGCGGCTGATCGACAGCCTCGAGAAGGCCGGACTGGTCACCCGCAATCGCGATCCGCACGATCGCCGGAAGTACCGTCTGGCAATCACCGCCGCCGGCAATCGGCTTCGCGAGGAGACCGACGCGAAGATCTTCGCCGCCACCGATGTACTGCTCGCGCGCCTGACGCCGACGGAAAGGGAAACGCTGCACCGGCTTTCGCTCAAGGCGCTGGGTTTCGACACCGGCGAGAGCTGACCCGCACGCGGCCGGACGGCCACAGTGCACTGGGCCGCGACCGGTCGGCACTGCGACCCCGATCGCACCTGCGGCTAGGGTTGGGTCCGTGCCTTCCCGCCCCCGGCTACCCCGTTTACCCCAGCTCAACCCGCCGCTGGATGCCCGCCGTGGCTACTCCCAGCAGGAGATCCTCGGTGAATTGCGTCGGTTGATCCTGGAGGGAAACCTGCCGCCCGGTACCGGTTTGCCGCTGGGCGAGATCGCACGGGAGTTCACCGTCAGCGCGATCCCGGTGCGCGAGTCGCTGCAGACGCTGATCGGCGAGGGCCTGGTCGAGCACCGGCCCAACTTCGGTTACCAGGTCACCATGCTGACCGCCGACGAGTTGCGCGAGCTGTACATCGTGCGCGAGCGCCTGGAGTCGGCGGCACTGGCCGCGGCCGTGCACAATGCCACCGAGGCCGATCATCAGCTGGCCCGCGAGATCCACGCCCGGCTCGAGCAGGCGGTGCTCACCGAGAACGCCGTCGCCTATCACCGCGAGACCCGCAACTTCCACCTCGCCCTGGTGCGCCCGTCGGGCATGCCGCGCGTGGTGCACATGCTCGAATACGCCTGGAACATCACCGAGCCCGTGCAGCCCATGGTGCATGTGACGACCATGGATAGGGTGGTGTTGCACGCCGACCACAGCAAGCAGTTGCAGGCCTTCCTGACAAGGGATGCCGATGGTTTGCTAGCGGCCACCGAGGGGCACCACGCCCGCTTGAACGGGGTACTCTCGCACCTGCCCACAGACCGAGGCCTGTTCGCCGAACCCGCAGGTGAAGAAGATATATAACCCCTGAGCCAGGGGCTTTCGAACATATACGGTTCAGGCAACGCCGGAGCCATTTCTGTTCGATAGCGTGGATCCATGCGGATCCGGGTCATCAATCCCAACACCACCGCCGCGATGACGGCGCTCATCGGCGACAGCGCGCGCCTGGTCGCCGCACCCGGCACGGTGGTCGACGCCGTCAATCCCGCAATGGGACCGGCCTCCATCGAAAGCCACTACGACGAGGCGCTCGCCGTGCCCGGCCTGCTGGCCGAGATCGCGCGCGGCGAGGCCGAGGGCGTGGACGGCTACGTCATCGCCTGCTTCGGCGACCCCGGACTGGACGCCGCGCGCGAGCTGGCGCGCGGCCCGGTGATCGGCATCGCCGAGGCGGCCATGCAGGCGGCCAGCCATCTGGGCCGGAAGTTCAGCGTCGTCACCACCCTCGGCCGCACCGCCGGCCGGGCCTGGGAGCTGGCGGAACGCTATGGCATGGAACGCTTCTGCGCGAACGTGCACGCCTGCGAGATCCCGGTGCTCGAACTCGAGGACCCCGAGGCGCGCAAGGTCATCGCCGACGCCTGCCGCGAGGCCGCGCTGGCCGACGATTCGGACGCCATCGTGCTCGGCTGCGCGGGGATGGCGGATCTGTGCGAATTCCTGACCGAGGAGGTCGGGGTGCCGGTGGTGGACGGCGTCGCCGCCGCCACGCTGACCGTGCAGTCGCTGGTCACCATGAAGTTGCGTAAGTCCGGCCGCGGGGAATTCGCGGCCCCACTGCCGAAGAACTACGTGGGATTGCTCGCCGATTTCGGCATCGAGGAACAGAAGGCCCAGGCGTGACGCTGCCACCGGAGACATTGACCGGGATCGAATCCCGTTTGCGGGCTGTGGATTCGGAGCTGCTGCGGCGCTATCCCGGCGATCGCCCGGGGCAGCCCGTGCACACCGCGTACGCCTCCGGCGCGGACGCCTCGATCGACCTGCCCGCCCAGTGGGGCGCGGCCGCACTGGAACTCGCGGCGACGCACAGGGAACTACTCGTCGAGCTGGCGGGCGAGGATGTCGTCGAGCGGGTCCTCCAGACCCTGAGCGAACGCCCGATCCAGGACCTGCGCTTCGATTTCGAGGACGGCTACGGCACCCGCGGCGACGAGAGCGAGGACGGCGACGCCCTGCACGCCGGCGCGGTGCTGAAAGCCCTGCCGTCCGAGGTCGCTTCGCGCGGCATCCGCATGAAGGGCCTCACCACGCTGGAGTGGGCGCGCGCCGTGCGCACCCTGGAGAAGGTGCTCGAGGGTGCGGGCGGCGTGCCGAGTGGCTTCGTGTTCACCGTGCCCAAGATCCGCCACGTCGAGCAGGCCGACCTCACCGTACGGCTGTGCGAGGCCCTCGAATCCGCACACGGGCTGACCGCCGGGTCGCTGAAGTTCGAGCTGCAGATCGAGAGCCCGCAGGCCATCATCGCCGCGGACGGCACCGCCCCCGTCGCCCAGCTGATCCAGCGCTCGGCCGGACGCTGTACCGGATTGCACTACGGCACTTACGATTACAGCGCCGCCTGCGGTATCGCCCCGAAGTTCCAGTCGCTCGAGCATCCGGTCGCCGACCATGCCAAGGCGGTCATGCAGGCCGCGGCCGCCACCACCGGGGTGTGGGTGTGCGACGGCTCCACCCAGGTGCTGCCGATCGGCACCGACGAGGAGGTCCGCGCGGCGGTGTCGCGGCACTTCCGCCTCGTCACCCGCTCGCTCGAGCGCGGCTACTACCAGGGCTGGGACATGGGCGCGGGCCACCTGGTGACCCGCTGGCTGGCCACCTTCGCGTTCTTCCGCGCGGGCCTGGGCATCGCCGCCCCGCGCATCGGCCGCTATCTGGATCGCCAGGGCGGCGCGGTGATGGACGAACCGGCCACCGCGCAGGCGCTGGCGACCGTGGTATTACGCGGATTGGAGTGCGGCGCTTTCGATCCCGCCGAGGTGACGGCCATCGCCCCCACAGCCACTGTCGAGGTTCTGCATCAATTGCGAGAAAGGAAGATTCCGGCGCTATGAGCGACGTTGAATTCACACTGCTTCCCGATCTGGCCGTGCGCACCCTGGGTGGCGCCGTGCTGTGGGCGAACGACGAGGCCTTCGCAGAGAAGGAGAATCTGATCCGGCCCGAGCAGGCCACCTACTCGCCCGCGACCTTCGGTCACAAGGGTCAGGTGTACGACGGCTGGGAGACCCGCCGCCGTCGGAGCGCCGGGGGCGACCACCCGGCCGGGGACGACTGCGACACCGCGATCGTCCGCCTGGGCGTGCCCGGCGTGATCAAGGGCGTGGTGGTGGACACCGCTTGGTTCAAGGGCAACTACCCGCCCGAGGTGTCGGTGGAAGCCATTGCGGTGGAAGGCAATTTGTCGGCCGACGAGTTGGTCGCCGCCGAGGGCTGGACCACCGTCGTCGAGCGCGCCAAGGTGTCGGGCGACTCGCAGAACCCGTTCGCGGTCGATTCCCCCAAGCGCTGGACCCACGTGCGGCTGCGCATGTTCCCCGACGGCGGCATCGCCCGCCTGCGCGTGCACGGCGTCGCCAAGCCGGACCTGGCCTGGCTGGAGTCCGGCCCGTTCGACCTGGCCGCGGTGGAGAACGGCGGCCTGGTCGCCGACTGCTCCAACCGTTTCTACTCGCACCCGCAGAACGTGCTCATGCCGGGCCGCGCCCGCAGCATGGGCGACGGCTGGGAGACCGCGCGCCGCCGCGACAAGAACACCAACGACTGGGTGCTGGTGCAGCTGGCCGCCGAGGCCGTGATCACCGCAGCCGAGATCGACACCTCCTACTTTCTGTTCAACAGCCCGGGCGCGGCCTCCCTCACCGGAATTCGCGCCGACGGCAGCGAGGTCGAGCTGATGGGCCGCACCCGCCTGCAGCCCGATACCCGCCACCGCTTCCTGATCGACGCCGGCGAGGCGGTCGTGCAGGTGCGCCTGGACGCCTTCCCGGACGGTGGCCTGGCCCGGCTGCGGCTCTACGGCACGCTGACCGACGAAGCTCGGGCGCGACTGCGCGCCGAGCTGGAAAATGAACTGGCATGAGCGATTTCGATCTGAACTACCCGCGGGACATGGTGGGCTACGGCCCCAACCCGCCGCACCCGCAGTGGCCGGGCAATGCGAACATCGCCGTCAACTTCGTCCTCAACTACGAGGAGGGCGGGGAGAACAACGTCCTCGACGGTGACGAGGCCTCGGAGACGTTCCTGTCGGATATCGTTCCAGCGGCTGCGTTCCCGAACCGGCACATGTCGATGGAGACCATCTACGAGTACGGCTCCCGCGCCGGACTCTGGCGGGTGCTGCGGCTGTTCGAAGCTCGCGGCATCCCGCTGACCGTCTTCGGTGTGGCGCGGGCGCTGGAGCGCAACCCGGAGGCCGTGGCGGCGTTCAAGCGCAACGGCTACGACATCTGCTCGCACGGCCTGCGCTGGATCTCCTACCAGATGATGGACACCGAGACCGAGCGCGCACACATGGAAGAGGCGGTCCGCATCATCACCAAGCTCTTCGGTGAGGCGCCCAAAGGCTGGTACACGGGCCGCGATTCGCCGCAGACCCGCGAACTGGTGGTGGAGCACGGCGGCTTCGTCTACGACTCCGACTCCTACGCCGACGATCTGCCCTACTGGGTGAAGGTCGGCGACAAGAAGCACCTCGTGCTGCCGTACACGCTCGAATCCAATGACATGCGCTTCTCCTCCCCCGCCGGATTCGCCAATGGCGAGGAGTTCTTCACCTACCTGAAGGACGCGTTCGACATGCTCTACGCCGAGGGCGAGGCGGGTGCGCCGAAGATGCTGTCGGTCGGCCTGCACTGCCGCATAATCGGCAAGCCGGCGCGGGCCAAGGCACTGGAGCGCTTCCTGGATCATGTGCAATCACACGAGAAGGTATGGCTGGCGCGGCGCATCGACATCGCCGAACACTGGCGCACGGTGCATCCCGCGTCCTGACGGCTGCGAGCTCCGAAAACACTGTGACCAGGTGTGTTGCGCGATCACCCCGTCACCGGAACGCCGGTGCTGCCGGGTTCGCACGCCACTCTCGACCGGGTACCCGCCCGTCACGGGTACCCGGTTCACCCTCCTCGGTGTGCGATACGGCCGGACGCGCCGGCGGCACCACGAATACGGCCCGGAACCATCAGGTTCCGGGCCGTATTCGTGTCCGCGGGGCGAAACCGTTTCAGAGAGCGCCGCTTTCGATGTCGCGCTTGACGCCCTCCTGGGTCGCCTGGTGCGCGGCCACCCCGTTGCTGACGGTGAAGTCGATGAGGGCCGCGTCGGCGATGAAGGTCAGATGCTCGTTGACGGTGGTAGTGCCGTCGCCGTTGTCGGCGAAGGTGATGACCTGGTGGGTGGTCACGTTCGGCACGTCCCAGCTGTCGCTGGTGTAGTAGTGCTCACCGGGATGCAGGATCTGCTCGGCCTGGGTGTGCCCGGGGAAGATCACCGGGCCGGTCGGAATGTCCTCGAGCGCGGTGAAATCCGTGGTGCGGGTGTCGCCGTCGTCGCAGGTGCGGTGGACGATGATGTCCTTCAGGAAGGAGTGGCGGCCGATGCCGTTGCGGACATCGGAGTAGACGTCCCACACCTTGTCGAGCGGCGCGTCGATGGTGATCGGCAGATCCACCTCGGTCACCGCGCGCCCGTCGTCCGGATTCCGCAGCTCGGCCTGATAGATCGACCAGCTGACCTGCCACTCCAGTTTGTAGCTGTTCTCCGACTCGATACAGGACGGTGTGTCGTCCGCGCGTGCCACCGCCGAGCCCGCCGCAGGCGACCCCATCGTCGCGCAGGCTATCGCCAGCGCATAACCCACCATGAACCTCACCGCGCGGACTTTACTCCCGCCGCAACCTACCGGCAGGTTTCCTGCGAAACCGCGGCTACCGCGCGCCGGGCCGGTCCCCGCGCTCCAATTCCACTGCGCGCTTCATCATTTCGCGCGCGCGGGTGCGGTCGCCGGCGTAGTCGTAGGCGCGGGCGGCGCGATAGTTGGTGCGCCAATTCTCCGGGTCCGCCTCGAATTCCCGCTTTACCTGCTCGAAAAGCGCGTCGGCGGCGTCCTTCTCGATGCGACCGGAGGGGCGGCGCGGCAGGTCGGAGACATCCAGCTCGCCGCCCTCCTCGTGCATGCGGCGGGCCAGGCGCTGGTGGGCGAAGGCGGCGCGCACACTGGTCGCCACGATCCACACGCCGAGCACCGGCAGGATGAATACGCCGATGCCCAGCCCCACCGCGGCCGGCTTGCCGGTGCCGATGAGGTCGACGCCGATCCGGCCCAGCAGCACGAAGTAGAACCCGAGCACCACCACCAGGGCGGCGATGAAACCGACCCGTTTGAAGACTTCGCGGCCATTGCCGTCCGCGACCGCGGGATGCTCGGCGGGCGTGCTCACAGGTCCAGCAGCGGGTCGATGCCCACGGTGAGACCGGGGCGCAGCGGCGTCTTGCGCACGCCCAGCAGCACGCCGGGCACGAAGGAGGTGCGGTCGAGCGAATCATGGCGGATGGTCAGCGTCTCGCCCTGGGTGCCGAACAGCACCTCCTGGTGGGCGACCAGTCCGGCCAGCCGCACCGAGTGCACCCGCACCCCGTCCACGTCCGCGCCGCGCGCGCCCTCCAGCTCCTGGCTGGTGGCGTCGGGGCTGCGGCCCACGCCCGCCTTGTCGCGGGCCGCGGCGATGAGCGCGGCGGTCCGGAACGCCGTACCCGAAGGCGCGTCCGCCTTGTTCGGGTGGTGCAGTTCGATGACCTCGACCGAATCGAAGAACCGCGCCGCCTGCTCGGCGAACCGCATGCTCAGCACCGCGCCGATGGCGAAGTTCGGCGCGATCAGCACACCGACCTCGGGCTTGGCCGCGAGCCAGTCCCTGACCTGCCCGAGCCGCTCGGCGTCGAATCCGGTGGTGCCGACCACGGCGTGAATCCCGTTCTCCACCAGCCACTTCAGATTGGGCATCACCACGTCGGGGTGGGTGAAGTCGACCACGACCTCGGTGCCGGCGGCGGTGAACGCCTCGAGCGCGTCACCCTTGTCGACCTGCGCCACCAACTCCAGATCCGCGGCCGCTTCGACCCCGGCGCAGATGGCCTGCCCGACCTTGCCGCGCGCCCCGAGCACACCTACCCGGATCCGGTTCGTGGTCACCTGGTCTCCTTCGCTATGACCGATCTGGAACCCCTCGAGCCTATCGGGTCGGAGAATCTCACCGGGACGACGGTGCTGCTCGACGCCTTTCGGCGCGGGCGACGGCGAGTTGACCGTCATGAAGGTGCGGAAATAGGGACGGTCAGTCGAAGGTGATGACCTGGCGGAGGGCGTGGCCCGCCGCCAGGTCGTCCATGGCCCGGTTGATGTCCTCGAGGCGGATGTGGGAGGAGACCAGGCGTTCGATGGGGAGATCGCCCGCACGCCACATGCGCACGAATTCGGGGATGTCACGGGAGGGGACCGCGGAGCCCAGGTAGCTGCCGACGATGGTGCGGCCCTGCGCCACCAGGCCGAGCGGGGAGATCGAGGCGCGGGCATCGGGGGCGGGCAGGCCCACGGTCACCGTGACACCGCCGGAAGCGGTTGCGGCGACGGCGGTTTCGAAGGCACGGATATTGCCCGCCGCCTCGATGACCGCCTCGGCCTGAATGTTCTCCGCGGCGATCTCCTGCGGGGTGTAGGCGGCGGTGGCGCCGAGTTCCAGGGCGATCTTCAGCTTGTCGGGGACGGTATCCACGGCGATGACCGCGCGGTCGGTGCCCGCGCTCAGGGCGGCGGCGACCAGGACCGCGGCCATGCCGACGCCGCCGAGGCCGACGACCATGATGCGGTCCTCGGGGCCGGGCTTGGCCGAATTCAGCAGTGCCCCACCGCCGGTCAGGACCGCGCAGCCGAGAACGGCGGCGACCTCGGGGGGCACGTCGTCGTCGACCGGGACCACGGAGCGGCGGTCCACGACAGCGTGTGTGGCGAAGGCCGAAACACCCAGGTGGTGATGGACTTCCACGCCGTCACGGAGCAAACGCCTACCGCCGGCGAGCAATTCGCCCGCATTGTTGGCGAGGCTGCCGGGTTCGCAGGGAGTGCGGCCGTCGGTGGCGCAGCCCGCGCAGACACCGCAGCGGGGCAGGAAGGTCATCACCACCCGCTGGCCGACCTGAAGATCGCTCTCGCCCGGACCGACCGACTCGACGCGCCCGGAGGCCTCGTGGCCCAGCAGCATGGGCACCGGGCGCACGCGATTGCCGTCCACCACAGATAGATCCGAGTGACACAGCCCGGCCGCCTCGATCTTGACCAGCAGTTCGCCGGGTCCGGGTTCACCCAGTTCCAGCTCGCTGATGGTGATCGGCTTCGAATCGGCGAAGGGCGTCTGGGCCCCGATGGTCTCCAGGACGGCACCACGAATCCTCATGGGCCCGACGCTACTCCATCGCACCTTCCCAGACAGTTCGAAATCTGATTCCATGGAGGCCGGACAGGAGCATCCATGAGCACATCGCTGACCACTGGCAATCGCGCCTTCAACCATGTCGTGACGCAGTTCTTCGGCAAGGTCGCCCGTGCCTACGACACCGCCGCCCTGCAGCAGGTCGTCTACCGCCCGCCGCAGGATCAGGTCCTGGCCGAACTCCGCGCCGCTGGATCCCGCCGCATCGCCGACATCGGCTGCGGCACCGGCATTCTCACCGCCCGCATCCAGCGCGAACTGCGCCCCGAGGTTGTCTACGGCGTGGACGCCTCGCCCGGCATGCTGGCCCAGGCCCGCGCCCGCTCCGCCGCCGTGCGCTGGCGGCAGGCCGCCGCCGAGCATCTGCCCTTCGCCCCGGGCGACCTGGACGCCGTGGTCTCCACCAGCGCGTTCCATTTCTTCGACCATCCGGTGGCGCTGCGCGAGTTCCATCGGGTGCTCGCGCCCGGCGGGCTGGTGGCCATCGCGACCATGCAGCCCTTGGGCCCGATGTCGCGGCCCATTCAGCGCCTCACCCGCAGCCCGCGCTTCCCGGCCCACGCGCCCTCGCCGAGCGAGACCCGGAACCTGTTGCGGGACGCCGGATTCGAGGTCGTCGATCAGCGCAAGATCGACCGGCCGCTGCCCTCGTGGCTGATCCCCGACCTCATCACGGTCGGACGGCGCGGGTAGCCGCGGTCACTTCCCGGGGTTGTCGCCGCCGCGGAAGCACACGGTGAGCTGGAGTTTGTTCCAGACCACCCAGACCGCGCCACGGCCGTCGCGCGGACACCCCGCCCCCGAGGTGGTGCCGGTCAGCACAGCGGTCGCCTGCACGATGTGGTCGCCCGTCGCGCCGCAGTCGACCTTGGACGGGACATCCATATCGACGGTGTCGTAGCAGAGCCCGGTCCGCCAGTCGAAGGTCAGGCACAGGTGGTAGCGGGCCTTGCCGGTCTTGTCCTTGGGCGCGGATTCGAGGGTGTACAGCGGGTCCGTGCACGGGTCCGGGCCGATCTGCAGCACCCGGTAGTTCGCGTCCACCGAGTTGCAGTCGGACGGTTCGGGCTGGCCGGCCTTCCAGGAGGGGGCGCCGGTGGCGTCCTTGGCCTGCTGGATGGGAACCTCGACGCAGTCGCCCGCTTTCAGCGCGGCCATGGGATCGGGGGCGTCGGGCTTGACGGAGGTGGTCGGCAGCCCGGCCTGCACGAGTTGCGGGGGCGCGGCGGTGGCCCGGCCGGCGACGGTGTCCCGGGGCAGCGGCGAGAGCACGGCGGTCACCGCGCCGACCACGAGAACCCAGCCGGCCATGGCCGAGCCCAGCGTCACCACGCGTGTTCCACGGCCGATCGCACGGGGCGATGTCCTGCGCGCCCGGCCCGCGACCACCGCCGCGAGGCAGAACAGCAGTACCGCTACCCCGAGCACCCAACCGCCGTGGCTCCCCACCACACAAACCCCTGTCTCAACTCAACTCGCCTGCAAGCTATCCCAACGGTGAGCTTCGGGCAAAACCGGCGAACAGCCCGCGACGGGCTCAGGAGGCGAGTTCGGGGGTGGACTCGGCGAGGACGGGCGGCCAGGGCGTCGGGGTGACGTTGGCCGGTTTGGTGGCGGGACTGGCATGCCAGTCGACGTGCACGCCGACCCACGCCCGCGGGCTGTCGAAGGTGACGGCCCGGGCGTCGAAGGCCGCGCGGTGGAAGGAGATGTCGCCGAAGAAATCGCCCCCGGCGAAGATCACCGTGCGACCGGCGAAGACGGCGTCGGCGAAGGAGACCTTGCCGTGGTATTCGGCGCGCGCGAAGGACACCTCCCGGGTGCCGCCGAGACGCCAGCGGACCTGCGCGCCCAGGCGGGCGCCGTCGAAGGAACTGGATTCGGTGTAGAAGCGGGAATCGGCGAAGGTGACACCCGCACCGGTGAATTCGGCGCCGGCGAAGCTCGCCCGCTGACCGTCGAACAGGGCGCGCTCGAAGGTGGTCAGGTCGGCGGCGAACCTGGCGTCGGCGAAGGTGGCCCGCTCCCCCGCGAAGGTGACCCGGTCGAATGCCGTTCGCGCACCGCGGAATTGGGCGCCCTCGAAGCTCACGCCACCGCCGAAGGTGGCCTCGGTGAAGGTGGCCCCGGCGTTCTCCCGGTCGGCGCGGTCCGCCTCGGTGTGCGCGAAGACGGCCCGGTCGAAGACGGCGACACCGCGGAAGATCGCCCCGCGGAAGGTGACCCGCTCCCCCAGGAACCGCGCCTGCTCGAAGGACACGATGCGGCCGCTGAGGAACATGGCGTTGGTGAAGCGGGTATTGCGGCCCGCGAACACGGTGTTCCGGAAGTCCGCGTCCTCGAACACCGCGTCAGAGAAGTCGAAATCACAGCCACACCACGGGGTTTCGGATGTGGGTCGCAGATGCTCGGCGATGACCCGCACGATGGTGTCGCGGACCTGCCGGTCGTTCTGCCGGTAGGTGTACACCCGCTCCACGGCGGTGCCGTGATCCTCGATGCGCTGCGATTTGGAGACCAGGTGACTGGCGCCCTCCTCCGGCTGATACGGCAGCCGCAGGTACCCGCACAGCACGTCCACGCACTGCTGCCGCCGCCAGCGGGCGGCGAACTCGTCGGCCACACCGGCCATGGCGTAGACACCGGCGATGCGCACCGCCACATCGGGATCCCCGAGTTGGCGGGCCGCGGCCCCGAAGACCTCGGCGAAGCGGCCGCGCTCGGCGTCCCGCTGCCGCCGGTAGGCCACCACCAGCGCGACCGCGCCGAAGACACCCGCCGTCACCGCGAGCGAAATCTTGCTCAGATCCAGCTGATTCGGCGTCTCCGACCGGGCGCCGAGCAGATGCCACAGCATCCACCAGGTGACGCCCGCGATCGCGAGCCCGCCGATCACGGCCACCAGGGCCGACACCAGCAGACCCGACCGGTGTATCGTCCGGCTCACCACCCCACCGAACCTCCACCGCCGCATAGCCGAAGAATAGCGATACCGGACGCGTCACGCATCGGATGCGGCAATTCCACCGCGACTTCGCGCACCCGAAAAAGGCGACACGCCAATCCGTTTCACCCGGAATACCGGCGTCCGCCCGGCGAGACGTGCTCACCGGGCGGACGCGGATCGAATCGATTCGCAGAGATCAGGCGGCTGCCTCCGCCGTCTCCACGATCTCCTCCTTGCGGCGCAGCCCGATGGCCGCGGCCCCCAGGCACGCCAGCGCCACCACGACCACGAACCACGGGAAGACCGTGCTGAGGCCCCAGGTGGTGGCCGCCCAGCCCGCCACCACCGTCGGCACCGCCAAGGCCGAATAGGCCAGCAGGTAGTAGGCCGACATGGTCTCGCCCCGCCGGTGTTGCGGGACAACGTTGGACAGGTGCCGCAGCGATCCGCCGAAGCCGAGCCCGAAGGTGCCGCCCAGGGCGAAACCGGCCAGCAGCACCAGTACCCAGTTGTGGGTGTCCAGCGCCGGAATCGTGAGCGCGAGCGCGATCGCCATGCCGATGTCGCCGGCGATGGCCGCGCGCCGGGCCGGAATCCCGCCCGCGATCGCCTGCGTCACCGCCCCGGCCGTCGCGGTCGAGGCCACCACCGCGCCACCGAAGACCAGATTGTGGATGCCCGTCTGCGCCGAGGCCAGCGACGGATACAGCGACAGCAGTACGCCCAGCACCGACCAGGCCGCCATCACGCCCAGCGCCGAGAACCAGAAGTCGGTGCGGATCTCCGGCGGCACAGCCGGTTTGGCGATGGTGATGCGCTGCTTCTGCCGCGCCCCGTGCGGCTCCCGCAGCCCCAGCACGCCCGCCGCGATGAGCACGCACACCAGCGTGATCACCACGTACGGCGTGCGCAGCGGGTGCGGCGCGTACTGGGCCAGCACCGCCGAGCCCAGAATCGCCACGGCCATACCGATATTGAAGGCCACCCCGGACAACTGCCCGGACCGTGCGCCCTGGTGCGGCCGAAGATCCAGCAGCGCCGCCGCGCCGGCCACCACGGTCGCGCCGACCGCGGCCCCGTGCAGTGCCCGGGCCAGCAGCAGCATGGCCACATTGTCGGCGAGCAGGAATACGACCAGGCCCGCGATCATGGTCGCGAACGCGCCCAGCAGCACGGGCTTGCGGCCCACCACATCCGAGATGCGGCCCGAGACCAGCACCGCGCCAAGCGCGGCCACGGCATAGACGGCGAAGACGAAGGTCGTGGTGAGCGGCGAGAAGTGCCAGCTCTGCTGATAGATCCCGTACAGCGGGGCGGGCGCGCCCGACACGCCCAGCGCCACACCGCTGGCCGCGAGGACGAGCGCGTACGCCCAGGCCTGGCTGCCCTGTTCGGCCCGAGTCGGAACCACCGTCACCGATGCCATCGAAGCCCCCATCAGGTAAGTTTGAATTTGATCGAACCCAACCCTACGCCGGGTTCGACGATTATCAAACTAGTTATCCGAGTGAGGTAGCTCATGTCCGACACCGAAGCGTCGCCCGCGGTGGCCCCGCTGCCCGCGGTGCTCGGCGCCCTACAGGACCCGATCCGGCTCGAGGTCGTGCGCCGCCTGGCCAATGCCGGCACCCCGCTGCGCTGCAGCCTCACCTACGACGGCATCAGCAAATCGACGGCCGCCCACCACTTCAAGATCCTGCGCGACGCCGGTGTCACCGACCGCGTCACCATCGACGGCAATATCCACCTGCGCCTACGCACCGCCGACCTGGAGACGGCCATGCCCGGCCTGCTCGCGGCGGTACTGGCCGCGGCGAATCTGGAATCCGACGACGCCCCGGCCGACTCGCGGAAGCACTTCGTCAACCGAGAGCAGTCCGCCGCTGAGTCGGCGGATGGAGACCCCGTGGCGTTCAGAGCGGATCGGGACGCCGCATCGGACCGTGACCAGCCGGATCGCAGCCGCCACTGACCGGAATGGCAGGCCTGGCCGGACTCATCCCGTCGCGACCCCATCGGTCGCCAATCGCGCACGCAGGGCCTCGTTTTCCCGGCGCAGGTCCTCGATCTCCGCGGTGAGGCGCTGCCGTTCGGCGGCGGCGTCACGGCGAACCAGGGCGAGAGCCTCGTCGAGGCGCTCCTTGGTGAAGCGGGGGCGGATGTATTTGACGCAGTTCCAGTTGGAGGCTTCCACCGTGATGACGATCGCGCGCTCGGCGATCTTCTGGATCGCGCCGTTGTAGGCTCCGGCCACCCGGTCGACCAGGTCCGGGTCCTCGGTGCGCTCGACCATGCGGGCGCGGCCGTAGACCTTCAGGCGCTCGCGCACCGGATAGTCGATGAAGAAGAGGGCGACGCGATCGTTCCCGGTGAGGTTGCCCACGGTGACGTACTGGCCATTGCCGGACAGGTCGGCGAAGGCGAGGGTGTGCTCGTCGAGGACCTGCACGAAACCCTTGGGGCCGCCGCGATGCTGGATGTAGGGCCAGCCGTCCGGGGTGGCGGTGCCGAGGAAGAAGGAGTCGGCCGCGCGGATGAAACCCATCTCGCGCGGTTCGAGCGGCTGCGGCTCGTCGCGCCCGTGCTCGAGCTGAGCGCCGTAGTCCCGATAGCTCCCCGCGATCTTCTGACGTTCCCGTGCCGCCGCCGAGAAGGCGATCCGGGCGTACCGATTCGACATGGCGCGTCCTTCCGCTGTCCCGGAATCGAACCTATCAGTACGTTCGAGCTGGTCCGAGGCCCGTGGGGTGTGGCGCTCGTCGCCCTCGATCAGGATCGGGTGAGCGGCAGGGACTTCCACCAGTCGACCACGCCGCTGGGCGTGGCCGGATTGCCGCGGGTGTACAGCAGGAACCGCTCCCGCGCGGGATCGTCGAAGAAGGTGGTGGCGAAGGCGGTGGAGGGGACGTCGGGAACGGAGTCGAAGCGCAGATTGGTGTATTGCTTTGCGCCGCAGTACTCCTTGAACGACAGATTCTCGTAAGTGCTGCCGGCCGGGTGGATCCGGTTCGCCACCGAGCGGGCCGCCGCGCCCGAACCGTAGGCGAACACGACGTACTCGCGCACATCATGATCGGCCGAGTACTGGCAGTCCCAGGCCGCCTTCCAGCCCTCGAAGGCCCATGGCGGCAGGAAGTCCTTGGTTTCGTGATCCACCACCCGGCAACTCGCGGCCGCGAACCCCCCGCCCAGTTCCGGCTTCTGGGGAACCAGCCCCGGGAAATGCCTACTGATCTCGCTGATCTCGGCGGCCGGCTGATTCGGCTTCTCCGAGTTACCCGACGGCGTGACGATGAACACCGCCAGCCCCAGCGCGGCCGCCAGGCAGGTGCCGAGCAGCACCACCATCCGCACGCCGATCAGCCATCGGCGCGCCGGCCGCGTCGAATTCTTCCCCGCCGTAGGCGAATTCACCTGCCCGTCGGTGCGCGGTCCGAACAGCTCCGGGGCGTCGGTCAGCCTTCCCGAGCGCAGGGCCGCCGAGGGCTGCGCTGCCCGGCGCTGCGCCGCGGTATCCGTCTTCGGGATCCGTCGCGCCCCGGTATCCAACTGCGGTACCCGCCGTGGTCCGGTCTCCGCCGGAGGAATCCGCCGTGGCCCGGTATCCGACTGCGGGATCCGCCGCTGCGCACCGGTATTCGACTGCGCCGCACGCCGCTGGCTCGGCACGGGCACCGGCGCCGAGCGCGGGCCCGCGCCCTGACCACCCCGGCGGGCGGCCGGTGAATTAGGCGGTCGTGCAGGCGTTTCCGGCCCGGGTTCCGGCCGCACGCCCGGCATACCCGCCGCCAGCGCCGCCTGGGCCGCCGCCGCGAACTCCGAACACGACGGGTAACGCTCGTCCGGATCCTTCGCCAGCGCCCGCGCCAGCACCGGATCCAGTGTCCCGGGCAGGCCGGGCCGCCGCGTCGCGATCCGGGGCGGACTGTCGTAGAGATGCGATTTGACGATCGCGCCGAGATCGGCGGCGAGGAACAGCGGCGCCCCCGTCAGCAGCCGGAACAGTGTGCAGGCCAGCGAATATTGGTCCGAGCGGTGGTCCACCGGCTGATTCTGGAGTTGCTCGGGCGCCGCGTAGGCCAGCGTCGCCATCACCGAGCCGGACCCGGTGAGGCGCCCGGTGTCCTCCTGCAGCCGGGCGATGCCGAAGTCGGTGAGCAGCACGCCCGCCTGCTGTTCCCTGGTCTCGCGGGCCAGCAGGATATTGGCGGGCTTCACATCTCGATGCAGCACGCCCACCCGGTGCGCGTAGTCGAGGGCGTCCGCGGTGGCGGCGACGATCTCCACCGCCTGCTGGGGCGACATGTCGGTCACCACCTCGGCCTCGATGCCGTCGACGTACTGCATGGCAATCCACAGTCGCCCGTGCTCCATGCCGCGGTCGTAGACCGTGACCACGCCCGGGTGATTGAGCCGCGCGGCGAGATCGGCTTCCCGCTCGAAGCGGGCGTGAGTCTCGTTGTCGCCGTGGTACTCCGAATTCAGCACCTTCAGCGCGATCCACCGGGGCAGCCGCGGATGCCGGGCCAGGTACACCGCGCCCATCCCGCCGCGGCCCAGCTCACGTTCGATCACGTACCCGGCGAAGTTCTCACCTGGAGAAAGCACAACCCCTCCCATTCCGGCGAGGTGATCATAGCCACAAACGGGCACACCTCACCGGTCCGGCGGGACTACTGCCGAGTAGGGATTTCAGTCCACAAGGTGTCGGACGGCGGCGGGCAGGTCGCGGGTCCGCCGGTAGGGTCCGGCCACCGCGACACCGAAGGGGCGGGCGAGCAGAGCGGCCGCGATGCGCGAGACCTCGCCGGTGGTGACTTCGTCTATGCGAGCGAGGGTTTCGGACACGCTGCGGTGATTGCCGTAGCTCAGCTCCGAGCGGCCGATGCGGTTCATGCGCGAGCCGGAATCCTCCAGCCCGAGCACCAGACCACCCCGCAGCGAACCCTTGGCGCGGGCGCATTCGGCGTCGGTGATGCCGTCGGCCGCCACCTCCTCGAGCACGCCGCGCGCCAAACTCGCCACCCGGCCCAGGTTTTCGGGCTGACAGCCGATGTAGACCGAGAACGCGCCGGTGTCGGCGAAGGTATCGACGCTGGAGTACACCGAGTACGCCAGGCCGCGCTCCTCCCGGATGCGCTGGAACAGACGGGAACTCAGCCCGCCGCCCAGCACGGTGTTGAGCACCGACAGCGGCCAGCGCTTCTCGCCCTCGTGCCGGCCGAAGGCGCGGGTGCCGAACACCAGGTGCGCCTGCTCGCTGTCGCGGTTGATGCGCAGCAGCTCCGGATTGCTGCGCGGACGGAACCGGCCCTCGCGCCGCGGCGCGGGCGCCAGCCCGGACTCGAGCCGATTCTCGAATGCGCGGTACGCCAGTTCGACGACGTGCTCATGCTCGATATTGCCGGCCACCGCCACCACCATGCGGTCGGGCCGGTAGCGGCGCAGATGGAACGAGCGCAGTTGCTGGGCCTGCATGGCCTCGACGCTCTCGACACTGCCGATCACCGGGCGGCCGATCGGATGATCACCGAACAGCGCGCTCAGGAAGGAGTCGCCGACGATGTCCTCGGGATCGTCGTCGCGCATGGAGATCTCCTCCAGCACCACCTGCCGTTCCACCGACACGTCCTCGGCCCGGCACAGCCCGTTCATCACCACGTCGGTGACCAGGTCCACCGCCAGCGGCAGATCCTCGTCCAGCACGTGCGCGTAGTAGCAGGTCTGCTCCTTGGCCGTGAAGGCGTTGAGCTCACCGCCGACCGCGTCCATGGCCTGCGCGATGTCCAGCGCCGACCGCGAGGGCGTGGCCTTGAACAGCAGATGCTCGAGGAAGTGCGCGGCGCCGGCCACCGTGGGGCCCTCGTCGCGCGAACCGACCCCGACCCACACGCCGATCGACGCCGAGCGCACGCCCGGCACGTGCTCGGTCACCACCCGTAGGCCGCCGGGCAGCACGGTGCGGCGCACCCCGACATCCGTTGCCGGATCCGCGTTCAGGGCGATCGACAGTGAAGAACCCCCCTGCTCCAGATTGCGGAGCAAGGGGGCGTTGTCTGTCGCGGCGCGCGTGGAGCCCTTGGGGGCCGAGGCGCGCGCCACGGACTGCTTCTTCGTCACAGACAAATATTTACTCGGCAGCAGCCTCGGCCGCAGCAGCAGTCTCGGAGTTGTCCGAATCCTCGTCGATCGGCACCAGCGAGATCTTGCCGCGGTTGTCGATGTCGGCGATCTCTACACGGATCTTGTCACCCACGTTGACCACGTCCTCGACCTTGGCGACGCGCTTGCCGTTGCCCAGCTTCGAGATGTGGACCAGACCGTCGCGGCCCGGCAGCAGCGAGACGAACGCGCCGAAGGCAGTGGTCTTGACGACCGTGCCCAGGAAGCGCTCGCCGACCTTCGGCAGCTGCGGGTTGGCGATGGCGTTGATCGCGTCGATCGCGGCCTGCGCCGACGGGCCGTCGGTCGCGCCGACGAACACGGTGCCGTCGTCCTCGATGGAGATGTTGGCGCCGGTGTCCTCGGTGATCTGGTTGATGACCTTGCCCTTGGGTCCGATCACCTCGCCGATCTTGTCCACCGGGATCTTGATGGCGGTGACGCGCGGAGCGTACGGGCTCATCTCGTCCGGAGTGGCGATGGCCTCGGCCATCACGTCCAGGATGGTGTGGCGCGCGTCCTTGGCCTGGTTCAGCGCACCGGCCAGCACCTTCGACGGGATGCCGTCGAGCTTGGTGTCCAGCTGCAGGGCGGTGACGAACTCGCGGGTACCGGCGACCTTGAAGTCCATGTCGCCGAAGGCATCCTCGGCGCCCAGGATGTCGGTCAGGGCCACGTAGCGGACCTCGTCCTCACCCTTGTCGTTCTTCACGGTGTCGGACACCAGGCCCATGGCGATACCGGCGACCGGGGCCTTCAGCGGCACACCGGCGTTCAGCAGCGACAAGGTCGAGGCGCAGACCGAGCCCATCGAGGTGGAACCGTTGGAGCCCAGCGCTTCCGAGACCTGACGGATGGCGTAGGGGAACTCCTCCTGCGACGGCAGCACCGGCATCAGCGCCCGCTCGGCGAGCGCGCCGTGGCCGATCTCGCGGCGCTTGGGCGAACCCACGCGACCGGTCTCACCGGTGGAGAACGGCGGGAAGTTGTAGTGGTGCATGTAGCGCTTGGTGGTCTCCGGGCCGAGCGAGTCGACCTGCTGCGCCATCTTCACCATGTCCAGGGTGGTGACACCCAGGATCTGGGTCTCGCCACGCTCGAACAGCGCCGAACCGTGGGCGCGCGGCACCACGGCGACCTCGGCGGACAGCGCGCGGATGTCGGCCAGGCCACGGCCGTCGATGCGGAAGCTGTCGGTCAGGATGCGCTGGCGCACAAGCTTCTTGGTGACCGAGCGGAACGCGGCGCCCAGCTCCTTCTCACGGCCCTCGAAGGACTCGGACAGCTCGGAGAGCACGGAGAGCTTGATCTCGTCGATCTTCTCCTCGCGCTCCTGCTTGCCCGCGATGGACAGCGCCTCGTTCAGCTCGCGCTTGGCGGTGCCCTCGACAGCCTCGTAGGCGTCGGGCTGGTACGGCAGGAAGATCGGGAATTCCTCGGTCGGCTTGGCCGCCAGGGCGGCCAGGTCCGACTGCGCCTTGCACAGACGCGCGATGAACGGCTTGGCGGCCTCGAGGCCCTCGGCCACAACGGTTTCCGTCGGCGCGGGGGCGCCGTCGGCGATCAGGGCCAGCACGTTGTCGGTGGCCTCGGCCTCGACCATCATGATGGCGACGTCACCGTCGACCACGCGGCCCGCGACGACCATGTCGAACACGGCGCCCTCGAGCTGCTCCACGGTCGGGAACGCGACCCACTGGCCCTCGATCAGCGCGACGCGCACGCCGCCGACCGGGCCGGAGAACGGCAGGCCCGCGATCTGGGTGGACGCCGAGGCGGCGTTGATCGCGACCACGTCGTAGAGATCCTTGGGATCCAGCGACATGACGGTGACGACGACCTGGATCTCGTTGCGCAGGCCGTCGACGAAGGACGGGCGCAGCGGGCGGTCGATCAGGCGGCAGGTCAGGATGGCGTCGGTGGAGGGGCGGCCCTCACGACGGAAGAACGAGCCGGGGATGCGGCCCGCGGCATACATGCGCTCCTCGACGTCCACCGTCAGCGGGAAGAAGTCGAACTGGTCCTTCGGCTGCTTCGACGCCGTGGTGGCGGACAGCAGCATGGTCTCGTCATCGAGGTAGGCGACGACGGAACCGGCAGCCTGCTTGGCCAGCCGGCCGGTTTCGAAACGAATGGTGCGAGTGCCGTAGCTGCCGTTGTCGATCAGGGCGACGGACTCGAAAACGCCGGGCTCGACCTCGGCGGCGGAACTGGTCTGGGTGTCGGACATGTGTGTTATCTCAACCTCTCGTCTTCGCCGGGGGTCGCACATCCTCTCGTGCGATCCGGCTCGTCGGCCGTACCCGGCATGGGCGCGCGGCAGCCCTCCTGGCTATCGCACGCACACCCGGCCGGCATCCCCTTGGATGCGGCGACGCGGAGGCGGTCATCGATCGAAGCCCTCCGGGCGCGCATGGTTCATCTCACTTCGCGCCCCGAAAAGCCACTACCGAAGACCGACGCCACGCGACGGGTGCATACGGCTTCGTGTTGGCGTATACCCGGCCGGTCCTCCCCCTCGTGGGGATCTCCGGCCACATATACGAAGGGCCAACGAGGAGATTCTATGCCTCCTCGTTGGCCGGTTCGTCAACTACCTCCGCTTGCGAGGTGTGTCACCTCGCGCCGCGGAGCGGCTGCGGCTGGAATCAGCGACGCAGGCCGAGACGCTCGATCAGCGAACGGTAACGCTCGATGTCCTTGTCCTGCAGGTACTTCGAGAGCCGCTTGCGACGACCGATCAGCGCCATCAGGCCGTGGCGGGTGTGGTGGTCGTGCTTGTGCTTCTTGAGGTGCTCGGTGATGTCGGCGATCCGCTTGGACAGCAGCGCGATCTGCGCCTCCGGGGAACCGGTGTCCTTCTCGTGGACGCCGTACTCGGCGAGAATGGCCGACTTCTGCTCAGTGGTGAGAGCCACAGATACTCCTTGTTTCAGTCCGCGCTCCTAGGGACCGGATGAATCCGGCTGGGCGCCGCCGCGGACCGCAGCAAACCCGACGGGACAGCTTACCGGAGCGGCCCGCAATGGCGGAAATCGGCCCTGCCGGGCCGGATTCGCGGCCCTATTCGACAGTGCCGTCGAAGAGCACCTTGCGGGACTGGTCGACGTCCTTGCCGATGGCCTCGACCAGCTCCTCGATGGACCCGAATTTCCGCATGCCGCGCAGCTGTTCGACGAAGTCGACGGCCACGTGCTTGCCGTACAGGTCGCCGTCGAAATCCAGCACGTGCGGCTCGACGGTCCGGTTGCGGCCATCGAAGGTCGGATTGGTGCCGACCGAGATGGCGGCCATCCGCCGTGTTCCCGCGAAGTCGTCGCCGGGTTCGAGGACGGTGAACCAGCCCGCGTACACCCCGTCGGCCGGGATGGCGGCGTGCATGGCCGGGGCCACGTTGGCGGTCGGGAAGCCCAGGCCCTTGCCGCGGCCATCGCCGTGCACGACGACGCCCTCGACGCGATGTGGGCGGCCCAGCGCTTCGGCGGCCGCGCCCACATTGCCCTCGGCCAGGCAGCCGCGAATGTAGGTGGAGGAGAAGGTGACGGCATGCTCGCCGAGCAGCTGCACGCCGTCCACGTCGAAGCCGTAGCGCCGGCCCAGCTCGCGCATGGTGTCGACGGTGCCCTTGGCCTGCTTGCCGAAGGTGAAGTTGTCGCCCACCACGACCTCGGCCACGTGCAGCCGGTTCACGAGGAGTTCCTCCACGTACTCCTCGGGGGTGAGCTTCATGAAGTCACGGGTGAAGGGCATCACCACGAACACGTCGATGCCGAGTTCCTCGACCAGTTCCGCGCGCCGGTCCAGGGTGGACAGCTGCGCCGGATGCGCACCGGGCCGCACCACGTCCACCGGGTGCGGGTCGAACGTCATCAGCACCGACGGAACGCCCCGCACCGCAGCGGATTTCACCGCACGGCTGATGAGCTGGGCGTGACCGCGATGCACGCCGTCGAACACCCCGATGGTGAGGACACACCGGCCCCAGTCCGCGGGCATCTCCTCGAGACTTCGCCATCTCTGCACACGGGAAGCCTACGCAAAGCGCGTCACAGACAATATTCGGCGGTGCGGATCGTCACGCGCGGAAGCATGCCCGTCACCGTGAGTTAACCCCTTCGCCCCCCTTGCCGAACCGCGCCCCTACCAGCGAGCGCGCCGATGTGTGAAACCGCGCGAGGTATGCCTAAGCTCGAGTACGTGCCCGGAAAACGAGACATCGCCACCCGCCGCGAGCTGGCCGATCCGTCCGCACTTTCCGAACCCCACGGCAAGACCACGACCGTCGCCCCGGTGCTGTCCTCGGTCGCCCAGGACTATCTGAAAGTGATCTGGACCGCGCAGGAATGGTCGCAGGAGAAGGTGTCGACGAAGCTGCTCGCCGAGAAGATCGGCGTCTCCGCGTCCACCGTGTCCGAGGCCGTCCGCAAGCTCGCCGACCAGGGACTGGTCGAGCACGCCCGCTACGGGGCCATCACGCTCACCGAGGACGGCCGCCGCGCCGCCATCGCCATGGTGCGCCGGCACCGACTCATCGAGACCTTCCTGGTCAACGAACTCGGCTACGGCTGGGACGAGGTGCACGACGAGGCCGAGGTGCTCGAGCACGCCGTCTCGGAGACGCTCATGGAGCGGATCGACGCCAAACTCGGCCACCCAGACCGGGATCCGCACGGCGACCCGATCCCCTCGGTCGACGGCGCGGTGCCCACTCCCCCGGCCCGCCAGCTCAGTGATTTCGACGCCGGTGAATCCGGCCGGGTGGCACGGATTTCCGACTCGGATCCGGCGATGCTGCGCTACTTCGACTCGCTCGGCATCGCCCTCGACACACCCATCGCCGTGGTGGAGCGACGCGATTTCGCGGGCACCATCGCGGTACGGGTCGACGAACGCACGATCGACCTCGGAAGCATTGCGGCCGAAGCGATCTGGCTCAGCGAAGCGCACTGAACGGGCGGCCGCCGGCGTCGTCAGGCCGGCGCGGACGGCGTCGCCCGGGAGGTGAGGGACGCCAGCAGTGACGAGACCTCGGCAGGCACGTACGGCTGATTCCACCGATGCGTCCGGGTCCGGGTGCCGTCGCTGACGGTGAGCTCGTAGCTGAACCCATCGGGAACACCGGTGCCGGCCGGCCCGGCGGGGTCGCCGGTGAGCAGCCCCGCCGCGGTCGCGGCATCTGCGGGCAGCAGGTCGGCGGCATCGACCTCGGCGGTCAAGTCCAGACCGGCCAGTCCACCCGACCGTCGATAGGCGATGCGAATCGGCGACATACGAACGAGCGTAGTCCCGATGTGATCACTGCACCGCAACCTTCACCGCGTCCCAGCCCGCCTGCACCGCGTCCGCTTCGGAACTCGTGGCGCCGAAGCGGGTGCGCGCGTTCTTCAACGTCAGGGTCGCGAAGCTCGCGAAGGTGCTGTTGGGCTCGAGTCGCGGGTCGTTGAGGGTCTCGTACCAGATCGCGCCCGGCGCCTGCCATGCCGGTCCGCCGATCGTGAGGGCGGTGACGGCGAACGCGCGGTTGGGGATTCCGGAATTGATGTGGACGCCCCCGTTGTCCGAGGTGGTCTGCACGAAGTGGGTCATGTCCGCCGGCTGATTGTCATACTTGTTGGCGGTGCCCGGCGCTTTCATCGACCGCAGCGCCGGTTTCAGCAACGGCCCCACGATGTCGGCGCCGATGAGCCAGTCCGCCTGTGCGGCGTCCTGACCCAGGTGGTACTGCTTGACCAGCGACCCGAACACGTCGGAGATCGATTCGTTCAGCGCACCCGACTCGCCCGAGTAGATCAGGTTCGCTTCGTGCTGGGTGACGCCGTGGGTCAGTTCGTGGCCGATCACGTCGATTCCCCGGGTGGTGTCGGTCAGGATCCGGCCGTCACCGTCGCCGAAGAACATGTGCCCCTGACCGTCCCAGAACGCGTTGTCGAAGTCGGTGCCGTAATGCACCAGCGCGGCGATCGGCATGCCCTGGCCGTCGATCGAATCTCGTTGGAACACATCCCAATACAGCGAGTAGGTGGCGCCGAAGCCGACATAGGCCGCGTCGACCGAGGCGTCCCCGGACGGCAGGTCGCCCTCGCGCCGGACCAGCGTGCCCGGAGTCGGGCTCTGCGAGTGCCGCTGGTCGTAGATCCAGCGGTGCGGGGTGCCGCCGGCCCCGGCCAGTGCGAGCCGGACGGGCGCGACGAGCCGGGCGGCGACCTCGGCACGAGCCTGCCGGAACGAACTGTCGACGTCCAAGGCCGTCAAGACCGCCAAGCGCTGTTCGGGCGACACTTCCCGGGCCAGCGACAGCAGCAGGTCGGGCGGCAGAATGCAGGCGAGCGAATGCCTTCTCATGATGTCTCTCCCCCTTGTTCTCAGGCGCGGACGAGGCTGCGGTTCGCCGGATCGGAGATCCAGTCGAGCAGGCCCTTGACGTCCTGGGTGAAGTACGGCCCGTATTCCACGGTGTCGCCGTCGTCGATGTGAAAACTCTGCAGCCCGTTGGCATATTCGCGCGGTGAACCGTTGAAATCGGTGATCCATGGGCCGCCGCTGCTGCCGTGCTCCATATTGTCGTTGCTCAGCCCGATGGTGCCGGTGGTCGAGCTGGATTGCACAGTGCCCAGGGCCTCGTCCATCTTGTTGCCGTCGAACGGCGGGCTGGGTGTCGCGGGGTAGCCGACCGCATCCCAGACCCGGCCCGCGGTGACGGCGTTCCACAGCAGACCCAGCCGGCCCACCTGATTTCCCGGGGCGCTGTCGAACCAGACCATTCCGTAGTCGAAGGCGCGGTCCCCGCGCTGAGTCCACGCCGTCCACGCGGCGACATTGCGGTAGCCGAAGCGGTAGGCCGCGTCCGTGGTGGCGCGACTGGGATAGGACGGGAAGAACGCCAGATTGGTGGACCAGCTGCCGTTGCCGAAGACACAGTGACCAGCGGTGAGCAGGACGTTCGGCGCGACGAGCGCCGCCGATCCGGCGAAGTTGCCGGTGCCCTGGGTGAAGAACAGCTTGCCGCAGGCGGTGTACGGGTAGGCGAGCGGGTTCAGGACCGGGTCGGCGTCGCTGGTGCCGCCGCCATCTCCCGAACCTCGTTGTGCGCGTGCGGTTCCATTGTGACCCGCCGGAGTACGTCCGGTCTTGCCGGCCGGCTGCGGTGCGATCGCCTGCTCCGGCTGTGCGGCCGCCCGCTCCCGCGGCAGTGGAACCGGGATGGCGGCGGCTCGGCGCTCGGGCGTCCAGTATTCCTCGCCGGCCTCGACGCCGGCCGTTTCGGCCGGGCCGGAGCCGACCGCATAGTTCTCGTTCTCGCGTGATGTGCTCATTACGTGGCCTCGTCCTCGAGTGGCTTCCGTCAGCGTCGAACCTGCTGGTTCATCGAATGAACCAGCCGGAGAATGAATTCGGAGGCCGCGACAGCCACAGCCCCGCACCCCGAGGCGGGTAGTGGATCGGCCCGTTTCACCCCTCTTCAGGGTGAGCCGGGCCGATCCGAAGGGCATGAGTATCCGGCTACTCGATTCGACGCGGCACGGCGACCGGCGCGTTGCGCAGGCAGCGCCCGGAGAACCACCGGCCGGTGTCAGACGAGGCGGTGGCCGCCGTCCACGTGCAGGACGGTGCCGGTGATGAAGCGATTGCCGAGGAGCGAGAGCACGGCTGCCGCAATATCGTCCGGTTGCCCCAGACGTTTGGCGGGCAGCTTCTCGGCCATGGCCGCCAGCCGCTCCGCCTTGTCCTCCCAGGGCATGGACTCCCAGATATCGGTCAGCACCCAGCCGGGTGAGACCACGTTCACCCGGATGGGGCTCAGTTCGATCGCGAGTGCCCGCGCCAACCCCTCCAGCGCGGCGTTGACCGTCGCCACCATGGCCCCGCCCACCGCCGGGCGGTAGGCGGCGATGCCGGAAATGAAGGTGAGCGAACCGTTCTCGCTCAGCCGGGCGTGCTTGGCCAGCAGCATCGAGCCGATCAGCTTGGTGTCGAGGAAGCCGCTCCCCTGTGCGAAATCGAAGGTGGCGATGGGCCCGTACGACCCGCGCAGATCGGCGGCGGTGGTGATCACGTGATCGACCGTCCCGACCGTCTCGAACAATCGCGAAACTTGTTCCTCGTCAGTGATATCCGCGGCGACGGCGGTGAGCTTTCCCGACCCGAGCTCGCGCACCGCATCCGCCAGCCGCCGCTCCGACCGGCCGACGATGATCACCTCATTGCCCGCCGCCAGCAGAGCGTCGGCGATCGCCTGCCCCATTCCCGAACCGCCGCCCACGACCACCGCGCGCCCGGCCTGCTGTGCAAATCCCTTGTCTGTCATGCCATTCAGCCAACCTGCGGCGCGGACCGGCGTCCACGACGCGGGCTCGAAGGCGCGTGAGCCCCGGGCTAACGCCCCAGGCGGCACCGGCTCCGCAGCCCGGCTACCGTGCCGTTCCTGCCTCTTATTCAGAACGGCACCTAGGAGGCCCTCCTATCGCGCTAATTTCACCCAACACGGTCAGAACTATGATCTACGTCACTATCAATGTCGATGTCCTGGAGAAACTCGATGCCCAGGCGAGGAGGCACTCAGCTGGAGGCGAGGCGGAGGCCGCCCGCGAGGGCGTCGGCCATGGTGTGCAGCAACGGGTTCCGGGTGGTGGCACGCCAGGCGGCGGCGTAGGTGATGACCAGCGGCCGCGGGTGCAGGGGACGCCAGACCAGGCCCGGGACGGTGGAGGTGCGGGCGGAACCGACACCGATGGCCTCCGGGCGCAGCGGCAGCAGCTGCAGCATCTGGGCGTGGCTCATGGCACTGTCGCTGAGGACGACGGTCGCGCCGCGCTCGCGCAGCTGCGACAGCACCGAGTCGTGCACCTCGGGGGCGGCGTCGCGGGCGAACATGATCAGCTCGTGGCCGCCGATGTGCGACGGTTCCACCGAAACTGCCGCCGCCAGTGGATTTTCCCGCGACATGACGATGCCGAGTTCCTCGTCGGCGATCGGCGTGCAGGCGAGGTGATCGGCCAGGCGGACCGGCAGTCGCAGCACGGCGAGATCGAGCTCCTCGCGATCCAGCAGCCGCGCCTGCTCGCCGCTGGTGCCGGTGGTCAGCGCGATGCGCACGCCGGGCTGACGCGCCCTGAGCAATGCCTCGAGCCGGCCGGGCAGCCAGGCGGGCGCGCCGTTCACGATGCCGAGGCGGAACACCACATTGCAGGGCTGGGCGACCGCCCGGGTCTCACGCAGCGCGGTCTCGGCCGCCTCCAGCACATTCCGGGCCGTCTTCAGCAGCACCTCACCCGCCGCGGTGAGTTCCACACCGTGGCTGCCCCGGATCAGGAGGGGCCCGCCCACCTCGCGTTCGATGGCCCGGATCTGCTGGCTCAGCGTCGGAGTGGAGATGAACAACCGCTCGGCCGCGCGCCGGAAATGCAGCTCCTCGGCCACCGCCACGAAGTACCGCAACTGCCGCAATTCCACCCTTGAAGAGTAGGCGGCCACCCGGGCGTGCGGACATCCGGCGGGCACCGGAACGGCCTCGAATTTCGAGGGCTACGCCCAGCCGAGTCCCGGAGCGGGCGTGGTGACGGTGGCCCAGCGTTCGGCGATGCGGCGGCCCTGGAAGCGCCAGAGCACGAAGCCCTGCAAGGTCCGAGGCTGCCCGGTGGCGGGGTCGGTCCAGCGCCAGATATTGCGGCACATCACCCGATCGCCCTCGGCCAGCATCTCCACCACCGTGACGTGCAGGTCGGGCATGGCCTCGTACATGCCGAGCATCATCTTCTCGTCACCGCTCAGGTCGGTGGGCCGGCCGCCGGGGCCGTCGTGGTCGAGGAAGTCGGGGGTCATATTGCGGTGGATGACAGCGGCATTGCGCCGGTTCACGAACTGCTCGACATGGTCGGCGACGAACTGCTTCATGGATTCGAGGGAAAGGTCGGTGGGCATGATCGCCTCCTCTGCGGCCGAGCGACTCTACCCATGGTGCGCCGGTCGCGCACGCGGCGTGCGGGTTTGGGCAGCGCGGTGTCGGCGTTTGGGCAGTGCCGCCACCGAGCAGCCCCGGGGCCGCGCGGCGAGAAGGCCGGGCCGCCTCAGAGATTGGCGGGTCGCACCACCATGACCGAGGAGGCCCGTTTGCCGGATTCCTGGAGCAGCGCGATGGCGTGGCCGGACGCATCGACGGCGGCGTAGACGCCGGGCAGCCCGATCGGGTCCAGCCAGCGGCCGTTGCGCAGATCCCCGGCCTGGGCGTCGGTGATGTCGCGGACCGGGAAGGCGGTGCGCACGGCGGTGTCGATGTCCAGGCTCAGCAGCGGCTCCCCCGCCTCGGCGGCCGCGGCCAGCTGGTCCAGGGTGCGGGCGTGCTCGAGGGTGAAGGGGCCGACGCGGGTGCGGCGCAGCGCGGTGAGATGGCCGCCGACGCCGAGCTTTTCACCGAGGTCGCGGGCCAGGGCGCGGATGTAGGTGCCGGAGGAGCACTCCACCTCGACGTCGAGGTCGACGAATCGGGTTGTGCCGGTATCGATGTCGCGGCGAGCGAGGACGTCGAAGCGGCTGACGGTGACGGGCCGCGCGGCCAGCTCCACCTCCTCGCCGGCGCGGGCGCGGGCGTAGGCGCGTTCGCCATTGACCTTGATGGCGCTGACGGTGGCAGGCACCTGCTGGATGTCGCCGGTCAATTCCGCGATGCGGGTGGCGATCTCGGCGTCGGTGAGATGGCCGGCGTCCGTGGTCGCGGTGACCTCGCCCTCGGCATCGTCGGTGATGGTGGACCGCCCCAGCCGAATGGTGGCGGTGTACGCCTTGGTGGTCAGGATGAGCTGGCCGAGCAGTTTGGTGGCCCGTTCCACGCCCAGCACCAGCACGCCGGTGGCCATGGGGTCGAGGGTGCCGGCGTGGCCGACTTTCTTGGTGCGCAACAGCCTTCGGCTCTTGGCGACCACGTCGTGGCTGGTCCAGCCGCCGTCCTTGTCGATGATCAGCAGACCGCCGTAGGCGTCGACCAGGGGCGGCAGTTTCTCGCGTTTGGCTTGCGCCGCGCCCATCAGGCCTCCACGATCGCGGTCAGGATGAGGCCGTCGCTGATCACCCAGCGGCCGTCGAACGCGGTCAGGGGGCTGCCGCCGTCGGTGACGGGGCCGGGGACGAGCAGGTCGGTGTGGAAGGTGCCGGCGCCGCTGCTCCCGGACTCCTCGTCCACGGTGAAGGTGATGTGCGCGTCCTCGAAGCCGAGCCACAGGCCGGTGAGCGGGAACCACGCCTTGTAGGTGGCCTCCTTCGCGCAGAACAGCAGTCGATCCAGGTGCAGACCGGTGCCGGGCAGCACGGTCCGCAGCCATTGCCGCTCGGATGCCAGGCTCACCGAGTCCAGCACCCCGTCCGGTAGCTGACCGTGCGGTTCGGCGTCGATGCCGATCGACCGGAAGCGCAGCTTGTGGCCGAGCGCGGCGGCCCGGTAGCCGTCGCAGTGGGTGAGGCTGCCGACGATGCCGCGCGGGAACATCGGTTCGCCGGTGCCGCCCTTGCCGATGGCGACGGCCGGCTCGCCCAGCTGGGTCAGCGCCTGCCGGGCGCAGTAGCGGGCGCCGATGAAGTCCCGGCGCCGCTTCTCCACCGCGCGGGAGATCAGATGTTCCTCGCCGGGATGCGGTTTCAGGTCCTCCGGGTACGCCGTCAGTTCGGCCGCGGCGACCCCGTTGGGCAGAATCCTCCCGAGTATGCGCGCCGACTCCGTCGCCGCGACTGCCCGCTCCTCGATGACCCGCCTCCTGCTCGCTTCCACCACTGCCGAATCGAGCCTACCGGGCAGGCCGGGCGGGAGCGGTCGCGGTGTACACGCATGAGAACCTGCCGGAGGGGGCGGCGGTCCCGCCGCAGTGGCCGTCGGGCTTCGGCGGTCCGGCGCCGGCGCGACGGACCCCTGCCGGACCCGATCGATCAACTGGGGCAGCACATCACGCACGCCACAGCCTCACAGCTCACCGCCCGGAATGCACGCTTCGCAGCATTTCGGCAATGCGGTGGCTATCGGTCAGGCCAGGCCGCGGCGACGTTCGGCGGCTTCCTTCATTTTCAGTGCGGCGGCCTGCATTTCGGGGGTGACCTTGAAGTGGCCGCCCCACTCGTTGAGGGCGTCGCCGTAGTCGGGGACGGGCAGGATCTGGCGCAGGAGTTTGTCGGGGAGGCCGCGGCGCTGCCACTCGCGGGGGTAGCCGAGCGAGACCTCTTCGAAGCGGACGCCGTCGTACCAGGTGGTGCGGGGTATGTGGAGGTGGCCGTAGACGGCGCAGACCACGTTGTAGCTGGTGTGCCAGTCGGCGGTGAGGTCGGTGCCGCACCACAGCGCGAACTCCGGATACCACATCATGTCGACCGGCTTGCGCAGCAGCGGGAAGTGATTGATCAGCACCAGCGGGGTTTCCGCTGGCAGGGCGTCGAGGCGGCGCTGGGTGTACTGGACGCGGGCGTGACACCAGGCGTCGCGGGTCAGGTACGGCTCTGCGGAGAGCAGGAATTCGTCGGTGGCCACCACATTGCGGTCCTTGGCGATGGCCAGGCCCTCGGCCTTGGTCTTCGCGCCCTCCGGCAGCCAGGAGTAGTCGTAGAGCATGAACAGCGGGGCCAGCGTGACCGCGCCGCCGAACTCCTCGGCGCCCGCGCCCTCCCACACCGGGAACGGGTCCTCCGGGGTGACGACGTCCACATCGCGGCACAGCGACACCAGGTAGTCGTAGCGGGCCGCGCCGTGCATCTGCACGGGATCCTTTGCGGTGGTCCACAATTCGTGATTGCCGGGCACCCAGATGACCTTGGCGAAGCGGCCGCGCAGGGTTTCGAGGGCCCAGCGGATGTCATCGGTCTTCTCGCCGACGTCACCGGCCAGGATCAGCCAGTCCTCGGGGGAATCCGCGCGGATCGCCTCGACCACCGGCTTGTTGCCCTGATGACCGACATGGATGTCACTCACCGCCATCAACTTCGGAATCACCCAGCTCCGCCTCTCTGCTCATGACCGGTCCTCGCAGCAACAGCACCGGGCCGCACCAGATTCCCATGCGGAGCCGCGACCGCTCTCAGCGCACCCAGCGAATCCGGGCGCCGGGAGCGAATCCGGCCGCGACGGTGAGGGTTCCGGAGGGCTCGCGGCGGCAGGAGGCCACGGCCAAGTGACAGGGTCGCGGAATCTCGGCCGGGATCGGCACGCCACCGTCGATCTCGTAGCGCATATTGGTGACCTTCCACCGTTTCGCCCGGGGGTCCTCGGGATCCACCGGCGGGGCGTCGGGCCGGGCCACCACCATCACCTCGGTGATGCCGGTCGGCCAGTCGAAAACCAGGAGCCCGTGCTTCTCGGCCAGGCTGCGCACGGTCAGCATGCCGCTTGGCCGTTCGGTGTCCGGCTCGCCGCCCGATGCCGCTTCCTCGGCCGAATCCTCATCGGACCGGGCCATATCGGAGGTCCGGCCGGAGACGGACGCCACCACGCCGTACACCGGCACCGGCCCGGTCAGCGCGCCACCGTCCTCGAGCGCGGTGCCCCGGGTCCGCCCCACCACCCGCCACGACCGGTCCGCCAGCAATCGCGTGACCCGGTACTCGACCTGCGGGGTTCGCGACGGCATCCAGGTGATCACCACCGTCCCGTCCGGTTTGCGGCTCGCCGTCACCGCCCCCGGCGCACCCACCTGCAGTTCGGCCAGCGCCGCCAGTGCCTCGGCGTGATCGGCGCACACCTCGAGCACCGCCCGCACCGCCTGCATACGCAGCCCGGGATCCGATGGCAGCGCCTCGAACAGCCGTCCCGCCTCCATCACCGCGGCCCGGGCCCGCCCGATCAGCATCTCCCGGCCCGCTCCGCGCGGATCCGGATTGGGCACGTCCGCCGCCCGGCGGTCCAGGAAATCCAGATGCTCGGCCAGCGCCTCGACGAACCTCCGCCCCGCACAACAGGACACGGCCCCACGCCAGTGCACCAGCGCCTCGGCCAGCACCCGCTCGACCTCTTCGGCCACCGCCCGCACCGACCGCGCCCCGACGCTGTCGTCTCCCACCCGCTGTCGCGCGTCCGCGACGAAACCCGCCGCCTCCCTGGGCCGCCCCGCCCGCAACGAGGCCCGAGCCGCCCGCAGGGCCGCCTCCCACGGCCGCCCGGCACCGGCCTGCGCGGCCCCGTCCGAATACGGCGTCCGCTGCCAGCGCGCCGCCTCCGGAGCTCCTGCCCCCTCGGCCCCGCTGGCCTGCGAATCACCCTGCGCGCCTTTGCTTCCCGGCACACCGCTCGAGGCCGCCGATCCCTCCTGCGGAAGGACGGTCCCGGAGGACGCACCGGTTCCTGCCGAGCGGGTCGAAGTCGTTGTGGCGGAGCCGGTCTGCGCGAACCCGGCGGTGCGGTGCGAAGCCGCGAGGTGTTCGCGGCCTTCGACCGTGGTGCCGAGTTCGTCGGCGAGGCCGATGAGGATGCGTTCGGCGGCGGCGCGATCGAGGCCGCCGCCGATGGCCACACCGAGAAGATAGTCGAAATCCGCTGCCACCAGCAGGTCTTCAACGAGGATCGCGGCGCGTACCTGGGGGCGGAGCTGGTCGGTGACGGTCTCGGTGACCGAGAGCAGGTAGGCGTCGACCGTGGCGCCGCCCGGCTCGAGGAGGTCGCCGATATGGATGAGGAGTTCGTCGAGGACCACCCGGATCCGGCCGGGCGGGAGTTCGCGGGTGCGGGCGCGGAGCGCTCCGGCGCGCAGGCGGATCTCGTTGGTGTGGTGGGCGGCGGCGAATTCCATACCGAGCAGGGCCAGCAGGGTGGGAACCGGGTCACCGGGAAGCAGGCGCTCGTATTCGGCGAGCAGCGCCCGGATCTGCTGGCGGCGTTCGGGACTCAGCGCCGGGGGCGACGCCGGCGCGGGGGCCTCGTCGATGATGCGGTGCCGTCGCACCCGGGTGGCGATCTCTGCCACGCTCAGCCCGCCCATGCGGCCGATATCCTCGAGGCCGGGGATCTTGCCGGCGGGGATGCCGCCGTGCCGCGCCACCAGCCGCTCGATGGCGGCGTCGAGCATCTCGTAGCGTTCGGCCTCGCGCCGGGTCCGCAACTGCGTCACCCGGTCCGCCTCGACGAGCCGGGAACCGTTGTGCAGCAGGGGTTCCGAGAGTTCCTTGTGCGCGTCCACCAGCAGCCCGGCCAGCACCCGGTACTTGGGATGGTCGCGCAGTTTCTGCCAGAACGCCCAGACGGCCTCGACCCGCGCCGCCACCTCGGCGTCGCTCAGCCGCAGGGCCTCCGCGAGCGGAATGTCGTACAGCTCGAAGGCATCCGACTCACCGAGCCCGCCCCGGCGTTCGACGGCGGCGAGGACGCGTTTGCGATAGTCATTGGGATCGAAGGCATGCATGGCTTGTCGTCGGGCAGCGTATACCGGTCAGGAGTTGCGGCGGCGGGTGCGCTGCAGCTGATCCAGCTCGCGCTCCACATCCGCCTGGGACAGGGTGGCCCCGGTCTGCACCGACAGGGTCAGCGGCAGATCGGCGTCCACATGGTAGGCGGTCACGTGCAGCACGCCGTCGAATCCCATCTCGAAGGTCACCCGGACTTCACTACCCTCCGGGTACCCGGGCGGGATGTCGCGAATCCTGCCCTCCACCAACACCTTCGTGTCCTCGGGCCGCGTCGAGGCCGCCTGCCCCTGCTGTTCCACGATGGTGAGCTCGATCTGATCCTGGTCCGCGCGCACCGTGCCGTAGGATCGCCGCACCTTGATGGGCAGCGTCTGATTGCGGTGCACCAGCCAGCTGGCTGCCAGCCCGTTGAACGGATCCAGCGCCAGCACCCCGAAGCCGCGCGACACCACCGTGTCCACCTGGATCTCGATCATGCGGCGCACCAGGCTCACCGGCTGCCCGAACGAATCGGCCACCCGCGTCAGCGATGCCTCCAGATCGCCGGGATCGGCGTCGCTCAGGCCGGCGCCGTCGCGTAGTCGCCCGCGGGTCACCAGATCCGCGGCCACCAGCCGCTCCATCTCCAGCTTCTCGCCGTAGAGCGCGGCGCCGCGCGCCACCGACAGATCCGGGTCGCGCAGTTCGCCGGTGAGCCCGAATTCCTTGCGCAGCTGCTCGGTCACCATCGGCATGCGGGAGGAGCCGCCGACCAGCAGCAGCCGGTCCACCTGCTGGACCCCGCGCTGCCGGGCCGCGGCCAGCACCGCTTTGGTGAGATCGACCGTGCGCCGCATGAGCGAGGCGGTCATGGCCTCGAGCTCGTCGCGGGTCAGCGGGATCACCGCCCGCGCGCCGTCGTGCGCGATCACCACCTCGGTGCTGTCGGCGGTGGTGAGCTCGCGCTTGGCCTGTTCGGCGGCCAGCACCAGCAGTTGGGAGCCGACCGAATCGTCCAGGGGGTCTTCGGCATCGGGGTTGGCGGCGCAGAACCGCTGGGACAGGTGCAGTGCGAGCCGTTCGTCCCAGTCCGCGCCGCCGAGCTGATGATCGCCCTCCACGGCCAGCACCGAGATGCGGCGGTCGGCCAGTTCGATGACGGTGGCGTCGAAGGTGCCGCCGCCGAGGTCGTAGACCAGGACGGTCTCGCGCGCGGGCGATTTGCCGATCTCGATGCTGCCGTCGAGGCGCCCGAAACCGTAGGACAGCGCGGCCGCGATGGGCTCGGACAGCACGCCCGCCACCTCGAGTCCGGCGTAGGTGCCGGATTGGATGGTGGCCCGGCGTTCCTCGTCGCCGAAGTAGGCGGGCACCGTGATCACGACCCGCCGCACGGGTCCGGCGCCGGCGAATTCGGCGTCGGCGGCAAGGCTTTTCAGGATGAGCGCGGAGACCGCGGGCGCCGACCACAGCTGCCCGTGCGCGCCGAACCGCCATTCCGCATCGCCCATGCGGCGTTTCACCAGCGTGCACACGTGGTCGGGGTCCAGGCGGGCCTGCCGGCGCGCGCCCTCGCCGACGACATGGTCGGTGGCGGAGGCGAACAGAACTACAGACGGGACGGTCGGTTCCCCATTGAGTCCGATCAGCACCTCCGGCCGGCCGTCTGCGTCAATTGTCGCGATTGCCGAATTCGTTGTGCCCAGATCGATTCCATAGACCCCCACGACGGCGATGGTAGCAGCCTGGACCGACTACCGGGTCTATCGTTCGAGCATGACCGATCCAGCCCCGGCGGCCACCCTTGCGGCCCTGCCCACGACTTCGCTCGACCGCATCACCGAACGCATCGACGACCTCGCCCGCGTCATCGCCCGGCAGGCCGCCACCATCGAGCGACTAGCCGACGCGTCGAAGCTGAAGACGCGAGAGGAGCGGGCCGAGGCCGACGCCCCGCTCATCCGCGATCTGTTCGCCCTGCACGGTCTGGCCCAGGCCTTCGCCTCCACCACCGAATCCGAGCCGGACCGGCAGGGATTCGAGACCATCAGCCGCCGGGTCGAGCGGATGCTGGCCGAGCGAGGCGGCGAGCTGGTGACGCCGTTCCGCGGCACGGACTTCGATCCGGAGACCATGGAGGCCGCCGAGCTGACCGGCACCGACGATCCGGCCATGGACCGGACCGTGGAGTCGGTCATCCAACCGGGGCTGACGATAGGAGATCGGTCCATCCGGCCCGCGAAAGTCGTTGTGCGCCGGTATCGCAGGCCGTAGCCCGCCCCCGCGGCCCGAAGCTGACACTTGTTCTATTAAGCACAAGTGCTTAACCTCGGGCTCATGACCTATTCCGCCGCCACCGCGATCGTCACGGGTGCCGCCTCGGGCATGGGCAGAGCGCTCGTGACCCGGCTGCTGCAGCGCGGCGCGTGCGTCTACGCCGTCGATCGCGTGGTGACGGGCCTGGACACCCTGGCCGCGAGCAGCGCCGGCGACCTCACCACCATGGTCGCCGACGTGACCCACCGCGACGCCCTCGCCGACGTGGTCGAGCGCGCCGTCGCCGAGCACGGGCGGCTCGACTTCATGTTCAACAATGCCGGCATCGTGGTCGGCGGCGACTTCGCCAAGATGACCGACACCACCTGGCACCAGATCGTCGACGTCAACTTCTGGGGCGTCGTGCACGGCACCCAGCTCGCCTACGCCCACATGCTCGCCCAGGGCGGCGGGCACATCGTCAATACCGCCAGCAGCGCGGGCGTCATGCCGGTGGCGCGATCGGTCGCCTACACCGCTACCAAGCACGCCGTGGTCGGGCTGAGCACCGCGCTGCGCGCCGAGGCCGCCGACCACGGCATCAAGGTCAGCGTCGTGCTGCCCGGCGTGGTCGACACCGGCATCTTCGACAATGCCGTGAACCTGCCCGGGTACGACTACCGCGCCTCCATCGACAAACTGCCCTTCGCCAAGGTGACGCCGCTCGCCGCCGCCGACGCCATCCTCGAGGGTGTCGCGAAGAACAAGCAGTACATCAGCTTTCCCGCCTACAACCGCCTCATCATCGGCCTCAATCGGCTCCTGCCCGATGTGATGGCCCCGATCATCAATCGCGGAGGACGCACATGAAGGCAAGCGGAGGACGCACATGAAGCAGCACTATCGCAGCATCGATGTCGGCGAGCCGATGACCCGATTCGCCCGGGGCTGGCACTGTCTCGGGCTGGCCGAGAGCTTCCGGGACGGAAAACCCCACTCGGTCAACGCCTTCGGCACCAAACTGGTGATCTGGTCCGACAGCGCGGGCGAACTGCACGCCCTCGACGGCTACTGCCGGCACATGGGCGCGGACCTCGCCTACGGCAGCGTCAAGGACGACAATATCGCCTGCCCCTTCCACGATTGGCGCTGGCGCGGCGACGGCAAATGCGCCGCCATCCCCTACGCCCGCCGCGTTCCGCCCTTGGCGCGCACCAGATCCTGGACCACGTGCGAGGAGAACGGGCAGTTCTTCGTCTGGCACGACCCCGAGGGCAATCCGCCGCCGCCCGAGGTCGCCATCCCGCACATCGAGGGCATCGGCACCGACGAGTGGAGCGACTGGGACTGGAACACCCTGCTCATCGAGGGCTCGCACTGCCGCGAGATCATCGACAACAACGTCGATATGGCGCACTTCTTCTACATCCACTACGCGTACCCGGTGTACTTCAAGAATGTGTTCGAAGGGCACGTCGCGACACAGTTCCTGCACTCCAAGGGCCGGCCGGACGTGCACGCGAAGTCGAACTACTCGCAGGAGATGTCGCTACTACGTTCGGAGGCTTCGTATTACGGGCCGTCCTACATGATCAATACGCTGCACAACGACTTCGGTGACAACACCGTCGAAGTGGTGCTCATCAACTGCCACTACCCGGTCACGCACAATTCGTTCGTGCTGCAGTGGGGTGTGAGCGTGCAGCGCATCAAGGGACTGCCGCCGGAGAAGTCCGAGAAGCTGGCGAAGGCGTTCGGCAAGAGCTTCGGCGTCGGATTCCTGCAGGACGTCGAGATCTGGAAACACAAGACCCGCATAGACAATCCGCTGCTGACGCAGGAGGACGGGCCGGTTTACCAGCATCGGCGGTGGTACGAGCAGTTCTATGTCGACGTCGCCGACGTGAAGCCGGAGATGACCGACCGCTTCGAATACGAGGTCGACACCACCCACGCCAATGAGAACTGGCAGGCCGAGGTCGCGGAGAATCTCGAAAGGCAGGCCGCCGCACAGGCGAACGGTTCCACCGACTGAGCCGACGGGGCCCGGGGCGGATCACATCCACCGCCCCGGATCCACCGGCCGACGCCTACGCTGCCGCGCGTGGCACCTCGGCCCCCACCCGCGCCCAGCGGCCCGACAGGGCGCGCCAGCTGACCGCGATCAGGCGCAACAGCATGAAAGCGACCAGCCCTGTCCAGATTCCGCCGATCCCCCAGTCGCAGGCCAGCGACAGCCAGATCATCGGCAGGAATCCCAGCAGCGCCGAGCCGAGCGTCGTATTGCGCAGGAACGCGGCATCACCCGCGCCGAGCAGCACGCCATCGAGCGCGAACACCACACCCGCCGCCGGGATCATGGCGACGAAGAACCACCACACCACGTGCGTGCGATCCAGTACGGACGGGTCGTCGGTGAACAGCTGCGGGATCACCGAGTATCCGGCCGCGAAGACAGCCGCCAGCGCCACCGAGAACACGGTCGACCACCCCGTGATCCGGCGCGCCAAACCCTGTGCGCCGCGCGCGTTTCCGGCCCCGAGCGCCGCGCCCACCAGCGTCTGCGCCGCGATGGCCAGCGAATCCAGTGTCAGCGCGAGGAAATTCCAGATCTGCAGCACCAGCTGATGCGCCGCCACCGACGCCGCCCCGAACCGCGAGGCCACCGCGGCCGCCGACACGAACGACGCCTGGAACGCCAGACTCCGCACGATCAGATCCCGACCCAGCACCAACTGTGCCTTCATGATCGCGACATGCGGCGCGAGCGGCACCCTCGCCCGCCACAGCGCACTCACGAACAGCGCCCCGGAAATCGACTGCCCCACCAGATTCGCGACCGCCGACCCCTCCAGCTCCATCCGCGGCGCCCCCGCCAGCCCGTGCACCAGCGTCGGGCACAACACGCCCGAAACCACCAGGCCCGCAACCACATACAGCAACGGCCGCCGAGTCTGCTGCACCCCGCGCATCCACCCGTTCCCCGCCATCGACACCAGGATCAAGGGCACCCCGAACAACGCGATGCGCACCCACGACTCCGCCGCCCGCGCAATATCGTCCCCGCCCGCGATGGCCCGCGTGATCGGCCCCGCGAACACCTGCGCCACCAGCACGATCGCGAAACCCAGCCCCACCGCGATCCAACTGGCCTGCACCCCCTCGATCACCGCGCCGCGCTCATCCCCCGCCCCGTGCCGCCGCGACGCGCGCGCCGTCGTCCCGTAGCTCGAGAACGTCAACTGCGAACTGACCTGTGCCAGAATCAAACCGCCAACGGCCAACCCCGCCAGCGCCAGCGCCCCCAGCCGACCCACCACGGCCATATCGAACAGCAGATAGATCGGCTCGGCGATCAGCACCCCCAGCGTCGGAACCGCGATCCCGAGAATCCGCCGCGGCCCGGCCGCCGCGGCCTCGGCGCCCCGCACCGCCGCCACGTCCTCCGCGGACGCGGCCACGAAGGCAGGGTCCTCCCCGCCACCATCCACCACGCCGGCACTGCTCATCCGCCCACCATCCCACACCACCCTGCCCCCCTACCCGGCCGTAGGGCCTCATCGCCTCACCCTCGAGCCCGCCGATCCGCCTGTCACTGCCGCAGGCGCTTTGTGATCGAAGATCGCGGCGGTCGGCAGGGGCAGACCGGTGAAGGCGTGCAGCGCGATCCGCAACTCCATGGCCGCCAGTGCGTCGAACCCGACCTCGAGGAAGTCCCGCTCGGGGTCGAGCGCGTCGGTGCTCTCGTGCCCGAGCAGTCGGGCGGCTTCTCGCCAGCGCCTGTCCAGATCCCGCAAGCAGCGAGACCGCGCGGCCGGCCGCCGATCGAAATCCATAGTCGAGCAAATATATGTCCGTGTCCGCATCCGACTGACCAGTTCTCGCCGGCCGCTTCGGCCGATCCAGCAGGCCGGGTTCGCGACCTTCCTCGGCCACCCCGGACAACTCGCACCTGCGAATTCCGCTCCAGCAGAGAGCCATTCGCGGTGTCCTCCCCCGACACGGTCATATCGCCGCGCGTATTCCCGTCGACTCGCAACGGCTACTCGGGCAGGCTGGGCGGCATGGTCGATCTCGAGACAACAATCGCGGCGGTAACGATCTATCCGGATCGGGCCCGGGTCACCCGGTCCGGCAAAGCGACGCTGGACGCGGGCGAACACCGCATTCGCGTGTCACCCCTGCCGCTGGAACTGGTGCGCGACTCGATTCGGGTGGCAGGCCGCGGCGACGTGACGGTCCTCGGCGTGGACATCGTCACCGAACGGCAGCCCGAATCCGACGACGAACAGATCGCGGAACTCACCGGCCGTGTACGCGAGCTGGACGCCGCGCTGGTCGAGCTCGCCGACGCCGACCGGGCCGCGGACGCACGCGTGGAATTCCTGCAGCGCCTGGTCCGCAAGTCCGCCGATCAGCTGGCCAAGACCACCGAGGAGCGGGTCATCGCCTTCGGCGACAGTCTCGAGGAGCAGTACGGGGTCATCCACGCCGGACGCCGCGAGCGAGAGCGGCTGCGGCAGGAACACATTCGGGACAAGCACGCGATCGAGCGGCGCCTGGCGGACCTGGGCCGCAAGAACCGCCCCGACATCCGGGCCGCGATCATCACCATCGACGCCGCCCAACCGGCCACCGCCGAACTCGAACTGTCCTATATCGTGCCCGGCGCGCGCTGGACCAGCACCTACGATTTGCGCGTCGACGACAGGGGGCTGACGCTGCGCTGGTTCGGGCTGGTGTGCCAGCAGACCGGCGAGGATTGGCCCGAATGCCGCCTCGAATTGTCGACCGCCCGCCCTGCGGTCGCCCTCGATGTGCCCGAACTGGACCCCTGGTACATCAGCACCACGCCGCCCGAGCCGAAACTCTTCGCCAAGCGCTCTTCCCGGGCCCCGAGCGGCCCGATCCCGCTGCCGCCGGCGGCCGCGGCCGCGCCCGCCGGTGCGTTCCCGCCGGTGCCACCGCCCGCGGTCCGGGAAGCGGTCACGACCGTCGAACACGGGGCCACCGCCGCGACCTATTCACCACCACGCCCGGTCGCGATCGCCTCCGACGGCAGCGAACACCGCACGCTCATCACCGCGCTCGACCTCGAGGCCGAGCTCGATCATGTGACCGCGCCGATCCGCTCCCCCGAGGCGATCCTGCGCGCCACCGCCCGCAACACCTCCGAGCACACCCTGCCCAAGGGCCGCGCCGCGCTGTTCAACGACACCGAATACGTCGGCGCCACCGATCTCGGCATCTGGGCTCCGGGCGAGGAGCGCGAACTCGCCCTCGGCGTGGACGACCGCATCCGGGTCGAGCGAGAACTGGTGCGCCGCAATGCCTCCAAGGCGACGCTCGGCTCGGCCCGCCGCGTCGAGATGGAGTACACGATCACCGTCGCCAACCACGGCACGCGCCGCACCACCGTGACCGTCCTGGATCGGCTGCCGGTCGCCCGCGACACCACTGTCACCGTCCGCGACACGGTCCTGAAACCGCCGCCGGCCAACCGCGACGACCTCGGCATCCTCACCTGGAAACTCGACCTCGCCCCGCAGGCCGAGACCACCGTCAACCTCGGCTACCGAGTCGAGGCTCCCAAGGGCGTCACCATCTTCGGTCTGCCGGACTGACCCGGCCTCACCCGCGGAGTCCTTGCCGACGGCCCGCAACGGGCCATGTGGGCGGGCGTCGCCGTCATGGGGGCTTTGTTCGCCTACATCACCCTGCGCGGTATCGGCGGGTGGCCACCGACGTGGTGACGAATTGAACTGAGGGCCACCGGGACCCGGGTCAGCCGAGTTCGCGGAGGAGGTTCGCCAGCAGCTCCGGGGCCGAGCCGTCGGTGGAATAGCCTGCGGCGTAGCGATGTCCGCCGCCGCCGAGGGCGGTGGCGACACGGGCGACGTCCACGCCGGGTGAGCCGTCAGCGGCGTCGTGGGAGCGCAGGGAGACCGTCCAATGGTCCTGTTCGGTGCGGGATTCCTTGAAGACCGCGGCGACCTGCGCTTCGGCGGTGGTGCGGATCAGGTCGATGATGCTCTCGACCTCTTCGGTTCGAACGGATTCGGTGTCCGCGCGGCGCACCACCGCGTAGACCAGACCCGCGCCGGCGGCGGCATCGGGAATCAGCTGGGCCGAGGAGAGAACCGTCGAGAGCATGGGCAGCCACGCGAACGGGTGGGTGTCCATGAGGGTGCGAGTGATGGTCGCGCCGTCGATGCCGGTGGCCAGGAGCCGTTCGGCCAGGGCATGCGAGCCGGGCCGCGCCCATTTGAACGAGCCTGTGTCGGTGACCAATCCGGCGTAGAGGCAGTGCGCGATATCCCGATCGATGGGTTCACCCCAGCCATCGAGAATGCGGGCGATGACGCCCGCGGTCGAGTCGGCGGCCTCGTCGACCACGTTCACCGCGCCGAAGCGGGTGTTCGAGCGGTGATGGTCGATCACCAGAGTCGTTGCGGCACCCGGCAATCGGTTCCGCAACCCACCGAGACGGCCGACGCTGCCGCAGTCCACCGTCACCAGCACATCCACCGTCCGCGGCACCCGATCGGCCGACACCAGCAGATCGGTGGCGGGCAGCGACCGCATGGAGACCGGCAGCTCGGCCGGTTCGGCGAAGGCGACGACAACCGGGACCCCGCGCCGGCGCAGCACCTGCGCCAGCGCCAGCCCGCTGCCGACAGTATCGGCATCGGGCTGGACGTGGCACAGGATCGTCACGGATTTCGCGGAATCGAGAACCTCGACGGCGGGAGTGACATCGACGGGGGTCACGGCGGAGTCAGGCTTCGTCGTCTTCTTCGTCCTCGTCCGACTTGTAGGGGTCCGCTTCACCGGCGTAGTTCGCGCCGACCGCCACCTGGGCGACGCGCGCGTCGGAGGCGCGGGCCTTGGCCAGCAGCTCCTCCATCTCGCGGGCCGCGTCCGGCACGGTGTCGAGCTTGAACGCCAGCGTCGGGGTGAACTTCACCCCGGTACCGGCCCCGACCTTGGACCGCAGGATCCCGGCGGCCTTGTTCAGGCCGGCGGCGGCTTCCGCGTAATCGGGTTCGGCATCGATGGTTTCACCCATGACGGTGTAGTAGATGGTCGCCTCGCGCAGGTCACCGGTCACCTTGGCGTCGGTGATGGTGACGAACCGCAGTCGCGGATCCTTGATCTCGTATTCGATCGCCGTGGCGACGATGGACGAGATTCGCTTCGCGAGTCGGCGTGCTCGAGCCTGATCAGCCATGCCGAGCCCTCCTCACTTCTTCAGTCTTCGGGTCCGAAGACGCGACGGCGTACCGCCAGCAACTGTAACTCCGGACGATTGGCGACGTGCCGTTCACACTTGTCCAGCACCTCGGTCAGATGATTCATGCCGTAGCTGACCATTGCCACACCGAGCAATGCCCGGCGATACCGGTCATGATCTCCGCCCTCCGTGACACTCACCTCGAACCGCTTCAGGTCGGCGAGGATGGGGCGGATGACGGAGCGCTTCTCTTTCAGTGAATGCACATCACCGAGCAAGATATCGAACTCGAGCGCTCCGAAGAACATCTTTTCAGTCATATGAACGCGCCCCGGGGAATGCGCGCACGGTTACCCGGAAAGGGAAGGGGCACAACCCCGCCGGACCCGGAGGGCCCGGCGGGATCGTGTACTGCTTCCTAGTCGCGCGGCTTCTCCCGCAGCTCGTAGGCCTCGATGATGTCGCCATCCTTGATGTCGTTGAAGCCCACGGTCATACCGCACTCGTAGCCTTCGCGAACCTCGGTGACGTCGTCCTTCTCGCGGCGCAGCGACTGGATGGTGGTCTCGGCGACCACCACGTTGTCGCGGATCAGGCGCGCCTTGGCGTTGCGCTTGACCGAACCCGAGAGCACCCAGCAACCCGCGATATTGCCGAACTTGGAGGAGCGGAAGATCTGGCGGATCTCCGCCCGGCCCAGCTCGTGCTCCTCGTAGATCGGCTTGAGCAGACCCTTGAGGGCCTTCTCGATCTCGTCGATCGCCTGGTAGATGACCGAGTAGTAGCGAATGTCCACGCCTTCGCGGTTCGCCAGCTCGGTCGCCTTGCCCTCGGCCCGGACGTTGAACCCGATGATGATCGCGTTCGACGCCGACGCCAGGTTGACGTTGGTCTCGGTGACGCCACCGACACCGCGGTCGATGACGCGCAGCCGCACCTCGTCGCCGACATCGATACCGAGCAGCGCCTCTTCGAGGGCCTCGACGGTACCGGAGTTGTCGCCCTTGAGGATCAGGTTCAGCTCCGAGGTCTCCTTCAGAGCGGCATCCAGATCTTCCAGGGAGATCCGCTTGCGGCTGCGCGCGGCCAGGGCGTTGCGCTTGCGAGCATTGCGGCGGTCGGCGATCTGACGCGCGATGCGGTCTTCCTCGACCACGAGCAGGTTGTCGCCTGCGCCCGGCACCGAGGTGAAACCGATGACCTGGACGGGCCGCGACGGCATGGCCGCCTCGACGTCGTCGCCGTGCTCGTCGACCATGCGGCGGACGCGACCGTAGGCGTCACCCGCCACGATCGAGTCGCCGACCCGCAGCGTGCCGCGCTGGATGAGCACGGTCGCCACCGGGCCACGGCCGCGGTCGAGGTGAGCCTCGATGGCCACACCCTGCGCGTCCATGTCCGGGTTGGCCCGCAGGTCCAGGGCGGCGTCCGCGGTCAGGACCACGGCCTCGAGCAACGACTCGATGTTGGTGCCCTGCTTCGCCGAGATGTCCACGAACATGGTCTCGCCACCGTATTCCTCGGCGACCAGACCGTATTCGGTCAGCTGCTGGCGAATCTTCTGCGGGTTCGCGCCTTCCTTGTCGATCTTGTTGACTGCCACCACGATCGGCACGTCCGCGGCCTGCGCGTGGTTGATGGCCTCCACCGTCTGCGGCATGACGCCGTCGTCGGCCGCGACCACGAGGATCGCGATGTCGGTGGCCTTCGCACCACGGGCACGCATGGCGGTGAACGCCTCGTGACCGGGGGTGTCGATGAAGGTGATGAGGCGATCCTCGCCGTTGACCTCCGCCTCGACCTGGTAGGCGCCGATGTGCTGGGTGATGCCGCCGGCCTCGCCCTCGCGGACGTTGGCCTTACGGATGGTGTCCAGCAGTCGGGTCTTACCGTGGTCGACGTGACCCATGACGGTCACGACCGGCGGACGGACCTGCAGGTCCTCCTCGCCGCCCTCGTCCTCGCCGTAGGTGAGGTCGAAGTTGGCCAGCAGCTCGCGGTCCTCGTCCTCCGGGGAGACCACGTGCACGACGTAGTTCATCTCCGAACCCAGCAGCTCGAGGGTCTCCTCGTTCACCGACTGGGTAGCGGTGACCATCTCACCGAGGTTGAACAACGCCTGCACCAGCGAGGCCGGGTTGGCGCCGATCTTCTCGGCGAAGTCGGACAGCGACGCGCCACGGGCGAGGCGAACGATCTCGCCGTTGCCGCGCGGCAGGCGCACGCCACCGGCGATGGGCGCCTGCTGGTTCTCGTACTCGGCGCGCTTCGCCCGCTTCGACTTACGACCCTTGCGGGGCGCGCCACCCGGACGCCCGAAGGCACCCGCGGCACCGCCGCGACCACCACCGGAACCGGGACGGCCACCGCCGCCACCACCGGGACGACCCCGGAAACCACCGGGAGCGCCACCGGTACCGGCGCCTGCGCCCGCACCCTGACCGCCGCCGGGAGCACCGCCGCCACGGTAGCCACCGCCACCGCCGCCACCGGGACGACCGCCGCCGGCGCCCGGACCACCCGGACGCGCCGGACGGCCTGCGCCACCCGGACCGGCCGGACGCTGAGCGCGCGCGGGCATGGCACCCGGGTTGGGCCGAGGCGGCATCGAGCCGGGGCTCGGACGCGGGCCACCGGGACGGGGACCACCCTGACCGGCAGCGGCCGGACGCGGACCACCCTGACCCGGACCCGGGCGCGGACCGCCCTGACCGGGACCCGGACGCGGGCCACCCTGGCCCGGACCCGGACGGGGACCGCCCTGCGGGCCGGGACGCGGGCCACCCTGGGCCGGACCCGGGCGCGGACCGCCCTGCTGCTGACCCGGACGCGGGCCACCACCCTGCTGCTGACCCGGGCGGGGAGCCGGACGCGGCGCCGGACGCTCGGGAGCCGAGGAGAACGGGTTGTTACCGACCCGCGGCGGCTTCGGACCCGGCTTGGGCCCGGCCGGACGCGGAGCGCCGCCCTGCTGAGCCGGGGCGCTGCCCTGCTGCTGACCCGGACGCGGAGCCGGAGCACCCGGACGCGGCGCGCCCGGACGCGGGGCCTGCGGGGCCGGAGCGGACGGGGTAGCCGACGCGGAAGCTGCTGCGGGAGCAGCGTTTTCGCGCGTGCCGGGCTTGACGGCCGCGGCCTCTCCGGGCCTGCCGGGAGCCGTCGGACGGGCGGCCGGGGCCTCGGTCGACTCGGCGCGGGCGGCCGGAGCCACCTGCGGAGCCGGGGCCGGAGCCTGCGGCGCGGGGGCCGGAGCCTGCGGCGCCGGGCGCGGGCCCGGACGGGGACCGGCACCGGGGGCGGCCGGCTTGGCGGCCGGACGCGGGGTGCCGTCACCACTGGGCTTGGGGGTTGCCGACTTCGCGGCGCCATTGGACGGGGCGCTCTTGGGTGCGAGCGACTCCCGCAGCCGGCGCGCGACGGGTGCTTCCACCGTCGAGCTCGCCGACTTCACGAACTCGCCCTGCTCCTTGAGCCGCGCGAGTAGTTCTTTGCTCGTGACACCGAGTTCTTTGGCCAACTCGTGCACGCGGGCCTTGCCTGCCACTGCTCTCCTCACTCAGAGGTCGAGCGCAGCAGCCCGTTTCACGACGGGACGCCCGCACGACCTCGACTAATTTCGAAGGCCGATCATTTCTGGGACTTCACGGTTTGCTCATGAGTGCTCGTGCCTGTTCTCTACGTAATGCTCCAGGGCTGAGATATCCAGATGTCCGGACACTCGTAGTGCTCTGCCGAATGCTCGGCGCCGAACTGCCTGGCTCAGACAAGCCGAAGCGGGGTGCATCCAGGCACCCCTTCCGGGAAGTCTGTGCCGCGGATCCGGAATGACCACAATGTCCTGCCCGGAGGCAGACCCTTGCGCCACGACCCGCATCAGATCGGCGGCCAGCTCGCGTCTTCGACATCCGATGCAGGTCCGGACGGGTGCCGATCGTGCTGACACCCGCTCGGCGCGCAGAGAAGCCGAAGACTCGCGCTGAGCCTGCGTCCACTCTACCGCTGTCACGTCCCGATCTCCGCATCCGTACCCCTTGGAAGTTACCAACCTGTCATCCCAGGGGTCTGTTTCACAAATCTCGGGACCGACCGGGCCGGACGGATCCGGCAAGATCAACCCCGATGGGACTCGCCACCGCCGGTCGCCGCCGCGGGCCGCGCGCCCCCCTGGACCTCGGGCGCCGCGTCGGAGCGAATATCGATGCGCCAGCCGGTGAGCCGGGCCGCCAGGCGGGCGTTCTGGCCCTCCTTGCCGATGGCGAGGGAGAGCTGGAAGTCCGGAACCACCACCCGCGCGGCGCGGGCCTCGGGGTCCACGATGGTGACGGAGACAACCTTCGACGGGGACAGCGCATTCCCGACGAAGGTGGCGGGGTCCTCGGCGTAGTCGATGATGTCGATCTTCTCGCCGGCCAGTTCGCTCATCACATTGCGCACGCGCTGGCCCATCGGGCCGATGCAGGCGCCCTTGGCGTTGACGCCGGTGACCGTCGAGCGCACGGCGATCTTGGAGCGGTGCCCGGCCTCGCGGGCCACGGCCACGATCTCGACCGACCCGTCGGCGATCTCGGGGACCTCCAGCGCGAACAGGCGGCGCACCAGGTTCGGGTGGGTGCGCGAGAGGGTGATCTGCGGGCCGCGGGGACCGCGGGAGACGCCGACCACGTAGCACTTGATGCGGTCGCCGTGCTCGTAGGTCTCGCCCGGCACCTGCTCGGCGGGCGGGATGACGCCTTCGGCGCCATGGGCCTCCGAGCCGATGCGGACCACGACGGTGCCGCGGGCGTTCATGCGGGCGTCGCGCTGCACCACACCGCCGACGATGTCGCCCTCGTGAGTGGAGAACTCCCCGAAGGACTTCTCGTTCTCGGCGTCGCGCAGCCGCTGCAGCACAACCTGACGGGCGGTGGTGGCGGCGATGCGGCCGAACCCTTCGGGGGTGTCGTCCCATTCGGAGATGACGTTGCCGTCGGAGTCGATCTCGCGGGCCATCACGCGCACGACACCGGTCTTCTGGTTGATGTCGATGCGGGCGTTGGGCTGATGGCCCTCGGTGTGCCGGTATGCGGTGAGCAAGGCGGACTCGATCGCGGAGATCACCGTCTCCATCGAGATCCCCTTGTCGGCGACGATCGCGCGCAGGGCTTCGATTTCGATGTTCATTCCACGATCCCTTCGGTCAGTGAATCGGATTCTGTTGTTTCGGTTTCGGATACCTCCTGCGCGCCGGGCTGGGGACGGCCCCGCGCTATTCCCCCTGCGAGCTCCAATTCGGCCGCACCGGGCGGATTGAATTCCACCTGCACGATCGCGGATCGGATATCGGCGAACGGCACCGTCACCCGGTGTGGCTTCCGCTTGCCGCCGAGGACCAGGGCGACACCGGTTTCGGTGGTGGCGCCGACGCGGGCCTCGAACGTGGATTTGCCCTTCTCCTCCGGTGATTCGGCGCCGGGAGCCAGGACGATCTTCACCTTGCGACCCTGCGCGCGCTGCCAGTGGCGTGGGGAGGTGAGGGGCCGGTCGATGCCGGGGGTGGTGATCTCCAGCAGATACGGGGTCTCGCCGAAGTCGCCGGCGTCGTCCAGGGTCTGCGAGATCTCCGAGCTCAGTTCCGCGACGGCGTCCAGGTCGGGGGATTCGTCGCTGTCGACGGTGACCTTTACCTTGCTCGCTGGACCGGCAGCCGAAATCGCGACGCCTTCGAGGTCGAATCCTCGGCGTTCGACGAGCTCAGCTACTAGCTGGCTCACCCTTTCCTCGGTCGGCATCGGCATGTGGGGCGGCTCCTGGTTCAGTTGTCACGGGTTGAGTTGTCGGTGTTCGTACTGGTAGGCACGGTCGGCAGACCCGTCTCCGCCCTCGGGAGGGAGGATTCGGCGAAATGCCGTGCCGAAGGTCTAGCGTAACGCGCGGAAAGAGTGTAAAGGACCAGCCGACTCGCTCGAGTTCGGCATGGTCGGCGCTGCAGTGCTGACGGCGAGTCAGCGCGACGCGCCCATGACGGTTCCCCGTCGTTCCAGATCACAGCCTATCCGACCGCCCTCACGCAGCAAGCTGTCCGCGACGACTGGCACGATGTATGCCGTGCCCAGCAGTCAGAGCGGCCTCACGGCCGATGTCGTCGGTCTCACGGTCCCGCCGGACCGACCCGGCTCCTCCCCCACCCGGCCCCAGCCTTCCCTCCCCGCCGTGAACCGCCGCTCCGCCCTGCGGCTGGCCGGCGGCGGCGCGCTGGCGGTGGCGGCGGTCGGCGCGCTGGCCGCGTGTACGAAGGACAACACCCCCGCCGCGCCGGATCCGCTGATCGCGCAGGAGACTTCGGCGCGCACGGACGCGGCCGCCGCCACCGCCGCGATCGCGACCAGCCCCGACAAGGCCGGGGCGCTGCAGACCATCGCCACCCAGCGCACCGCGCACGCCGATGCGCTGCGCACCGAAATCGACCGCGCCATAGGGGTTTACGGCGACGGCACCACGCCCAGCCGCCGTACCCCGCCGGTCACGCCGGTCACGCCCGTGCCGCCGCCGACCCTGGCCGCGCTGCGCGCCCAGCTGCAGCAGTCCCAGCGCTCGGCCGCCGACCTGTCGGTGCAGCTCGCCGGCTACCGGGCCGGCCTGCTCTCCTCCATCAGCGCATGCTGCGCCACCCACTCGGGGGTTCTTCTCGGATGACCACGAACGACCAGCAGGCGCTCATCGATGCGTTGAGCGCCGAGTACTCCGCTGTCTACGCCTACGGCGTGATCGCCGCCTACGCCAACCACGATCGGGACAAGCTGGTGGCCGAGCACTCCGCGGCCCACCGGGCCCGCCGCGACGCCACCATCGACGCGCTGAAGGCTTCCGGCGCAACGGTTCCCGAGCCCGCCGCCGCGTACACCTCGCCGATTCCGGTGAACGATCCGATCCCCGCGGCGAACCTGGCGGTCATCGTCGAGTCGGACACCGCCGCCGCCTGGCGCTCGGTGGTCGAGCGGGCCGGCACCCCGGAGCTGCGGCGCACCGGCCTCGAGGGGCTCACCGAATCCGCTGTGCGCCTTGCCACTTGGCAGTCCATCCTCGGCGCCAATCCAGCGACGGTCGCCTTCCCCGGCAAACCCTGACCCACCGGACGCGGCGATCCGCGGTGCGACCGGGAGGGGCCGCTCAGCTTCCCCTGGTGAACGAGAGGTCACCAGGAATTCGCCGAAGGCCCACTCGACGTTTGCGTGGGCGATCATGTATGGGCACTCTGGCGGCATAGGGTCCGGTCGGCGCGGCTCTTTCGCATTTTTCTTGCCGTGCAACGGAATTCGGTGTGAGGTCGAGGAGATGCTGTGGCGGTCGATGCTGCTCGGGAAGAGAAGGCACTGCGGGAGGTGACGAATCGCCTGGTCGAGGACTATGGCGAGGCGCATCCGGCGGAGCGGGTCGAGGCTGTGGTGGGCGCGGTGCGCAAGCGGTTCGAGGGGCATTCGGTGCGGGAGTTCGTACCGATTCTCGTCGAGCGGATTGCGCGGCGGGAACTGGATCCGACGCGATCCAAGAATGGGGCCGGACAGGTGGATCCGGCGAAGACGGTGGTGGCCGTCGAGGGCGAGGAGAACAGCTCGCCGGATGCGAATCCGGCGGAGAACTCGAGCGTATTCGCCGCTGTCGCAGGGCGATTCGTGCCGGCGCGGCTGGTCGAGAACAAGCGCGCGCTGGGTGTGGTCGCGGCGGGCATCGTCGCTGTGCTGGTGTTCGCGGTGATCATGACCGTGGGGCAACCGGATTCGCCGGCCGGCACCACGGCCGCGCCGGCGCTCACCACGGTGCACGGTGTGGTGGGTTCGGAGAAGTCGGCGTTCTTCGACGATCCGAAGGTGGCCGACGTGCTGGCCAAACACGGGTTCAAGGTGGATGTGGAGCCGGCCGGGTCGCGGCAGATCGCCACCTCGGTGGATCTCGGCAAGTACGATTTCGCATTCCCGTCCAGTTCGGCTGCCGCGGAACGGATTCAGCGGCAGCACGGCGTGAGCGCCAAGTACGTGCCGTTCTCCTCCCCCATGGCCATCGCCACCTTCAAGCCGATCGCCGCTCTGTTGACGCAGGCCGGCATCGTGCAGCCGGGAGCGACGACGACCTTCGACGTCGACAAGTACCTGGCGCTGGCCGAGAAGGGGGTGCAGTGGAGCCAGCTGGAGGGCAATTCGACCTATTCGGTGCCCAAGAACGTGCTGGTGTCCACGACCGATCCGCGCACGTCCAATTCGGCGGCCATGTATCTGGCGGTGACCGCCTATGTCGCGAATGACGACGCCATCGTGCGCGGCAACAAGGCCGAAGACTATGCGGTGTCCCGGGTTTCGCGCTTGTTCACCCGGCAGGGTTTCACCGAGTCCAGCAGTGACGGCCCGTTCAAGGACTACCTGTCCAACGGCATGGGCACGGTCCCGATGGCGTGGATCTACGAGGCCCAGTACGTCGACGCGGCCGTGCACGGTCAGCTCAAGCCGGACATGGTCCTGATGTACCCGAAGCCGACCGTCATGTCCCAGCACACGGTGATCCCGCTGACCGACAATGGCGACCGGCTCGGCAAGCTGCTGACCACCGACCCGGACCTGCAGCGGCTGGCCGCCGAGCACGGCTTCCGCCCCACCGATGTGAGCCTTTTCACGAATATGACCGCGGCGCACCAGGTTCCGGTCGATGTGAATCTCGTCAACCAGGTCAGCCCGCCCGACTACGACACCCTCGAGCACCTGCTCGACGGCGTCGCCAAGTCCTACAACTGACCGGCCGCACCACCGATCCGGGCCGGGCACCGAATGGTGTCCGGCCCCGGGCCGGTTTTATCGAATTGTGCCTGCTGAGCGCGATTACACAGCCTATTCTCAACGGCGGATCGTCCCTCAAATCAAGCTGTCAGCGCGAAAGGGGATCGTCATGGTCGTGGCCGTCATCATCGAATTCGAGGGTACGACGCTCGAGGATTACGACGCGATCAACGGGGAATTGGGATTGAGTCCGGGCGGGCCGATGCCGGCCGGCGGTTTGTTCCATTGGGTGTGCGCCACCGACTCGGGAATCCGGGTCACCGATGTCTGGCAGTCGTCGGAGTCCTTCCAGAAATTCGCGGCCGGGCGACTCATGCCCGCCGCGCAGCGAGCAGGAGTCCCGGAACCGCGAGTCACGTTCACCGACGTCCACAACTACCTGACCGCCGGCTGAAGCCGCGTCTTCATCAAGACCTCCCGGCATACCGCGTTGATCGGTTCGGTCGACGGGGTATGCGGATATTCGCCGGGGACCAACGTTGTCAGTGAATCGATCGGGACATCGGATTTGCCGTGGATTCGGTGACTTCTACTGTGGGAGAACGGAAACGGGCTCCCGCCACGATGACGCCGATCACGGCGGCGACAGCGATGGCGGCGTATTCGCCGTGCACTCCGTGCAGGAAATCGGTTCGGGAGCCCACCGGGACCGTGGAGACGGCGGCCATGTTCGCCACGACCAGTCCGCGTTTTCTCAGCAGGGAGCGGCCACTGCGACCCGGCCGACCGTCGATCGGGCCGACACGGCAGCCGAAGGTGAAATGATCCGGCCCAGGGTTGCTCATACGAAAGCGTGCCTGGGCCATGCGTTGTCGTGAATTGTCGTCTGCCCGAGGCTATTTCGACTGAGCAGAGGGCGAGGGTGTGGTCGATACAGCGGGTGATGAATGGGGCGTCGAGCGGGTGGTCGCCTATTAGTAAGCGGAAATATAAAGGGGCAGCACGGGTTTCCAGGATTTTGCGCGGGTCCGCGTGGTCGGGCAGTTCGCCGCGCTGGATCGCACGGCGAATCACCTGAATTCAGCAACTGGCTGATCGCGGCAGCGCCTTCGCTGTGAAGCAGATCCTGGATGCTGCGAATACACCGGGAGTCACCGGCGAGCAGAGCGATGTACTCGATGCCGGACCTGCCGAGTCGCGCCCTCCTTCCGCACCCGGCCCGGGTAGCCCGAGGACCGCGGCAACGGCCTGACAGCCTCGATGGGCCGCGTGAACGATGGCGGACGCTATGCCTGGCCGGTCTCGAAGCGGCTGATCTTGCCGCCGTCGACGGTGAAGCGCCAGGCGGTGCACATCGCACCCCAGGTGTCATTGCGGTAGTTGGCGATGAGGCCGAGTCCGTCAGCCGTTTGCGTCACGACGTCCATGTGGCCGGCGGACGAGAAGATCTCCCGCTCGGACCAATCGAAGATGTCACGGTCGGAGCCGTCGTCGGACATCGTCGCCCCTGGCGTGAGGGTCGCGGTGAAGGCGTTGCGGTCGCCCGCGTTGAGCGCGGTGACGAAGGCACGGACTGCCGGGTCGGCCAGCTGATCGAGGGCGATGCTCATGTTCACTCCTCTTTCCTCGGACACCTCTCCGATTGCCGGATTGTTCGCAAGCCTAGTGCCGAGCGAGCCTGCACGGCGGCGGCCGGTGGCCGCGGTGTGGTCACAGCCCACACCGATCCGCTGAGTCACCCATCGAGACCATCGACGCCGGTTGCCCGGTAGCGTGCACTGATGGCAACAACCGCTCGCCGCCCTCCAGCCTGGCTGACACCGAATCTGCGGGTCCTCAGCGGGGTCAGTTTCCTCGCCGACACCGCCAGCGAGCTGGTGTATCCGATCCTGCCAATCTTCCTCACCGCCACGCTCGGCGCACCCGCGGCCGTGGTCGGGGCGGTGGAGGGCGCGGCCGAGGCCGTTGCCTCGCTGACGAAGATCGCCGCCGGACGTCTCGGGGACCGCTCTCGTAAACGCCCGCTGATCGCGGCCGGGTACGCCCTTGCCGCACTAGGCAAGATCATCGTCGCGGCCGCGTTCGTCTGGCCGCTCGTGCTCGCCGGTCGCTGTGTCGATCGGCTCGGCAAAGGAGTGCGCGGCGCGCCGCGCGACGCCCTGCTCTTGGTCGGCGCCGACCCCGCCGCGAAGGGCCGCATCTTCGGTGTTCACCGCGCGATGGACACCGCCGGAGCCGTCGCCGGACCCGCCCTCGGCCTGGCTCTCTACGAGATGCTCGACCATCGCATCCGGCCGCTGCTGCTCATCGCCGTCGTCCCTGCTCTCGGCGCTGTCGCGCTGATCGCGGCGGTTCGCGAAAACTCCCCCCGGACAGCGGTTTCCGCCACCGAGTCCAGTCCTGGCACCGATCCGGCCGCCCGGTTCCCGGCCCGGTTGAAGACGCTCATCGGTGTGCTGACGGTGTTCTCACTGGTGAACTTTCCTGACTCACTGCTGTTGTTGCGCGCCCACCAGCTCGGATTGTCGGTGGCCGGGGTGATCGGCGCCTACATCGCCTACAACGCCGCGTACGCGCTGCTGGCGTATCCGGCGGGCGCGTTGTCGGACAGACTGCCGCGGCACCTCGTCTTCACGGCCGGGCTGGTGTGCTTCGCCATCGGATACCTCGGCCTCGGCGTCGCCGACTCGCCCGGCTGGGTATTCGTGGTCCTGCCCCTCTACGGCGGGTTCGCCGCCGCGACCGACGGGGTCGGCAAAGCCTGGATCGCCGACCTCGCCCCTGCCACCGGCCAATCCACTGCCCAGGGCGTCTATCAGGGGCTCACCGGCGGCGCGATTCTCGCCGCTGGTCTCTGGGCCGGACTGGCCTGGCACGCCGACGGCCGCCTGCCACTGTTCGTTTCCGGCACCCTGGCACTCGCGCTCGCCGTCGGCCTCGCCCTGACGGGCCACCACTTCACCCGGATCCCCGACACGGTGTCCACTCGACCGGAAGCCGGTCCGTAGCAAGGGAATCCCGCGGGCCGGTCAGGGTTGCGCAGCGCCCCACCTCACCACTGGGCAGTGAACTCGACCGGCGGCAATCCCTCCTCGCGGCGCAGCCGGTCAGCGACCGCGGCGAGTTCGGCAAGTGCGGTATCCGACAAACCTGGCGCTACACGGCTCATCAGGTGCACGGCACGGCTGCGCTCACCGCGCGCGCTCTCTGCGGCCGCGACCACCTGGCTGTCGATCTCGACCAGGTAGGAGCCATTTCCGTTCTGTAAAGCGGACTCTCGCATGTGGGGCACAGTTGGTTCCTCCAGCTAGAAGCGCGTGAACATGGACTGCCCGAACAAGTACCGGTTTCGGTCATGGCAATCTGAAAGCAATCGATACCCCAGGCGAGGCAACACCAAACCAGCAAACCTCCGGCACGCCGAATTCGTCACGGACGTGGCCCTTGTCGCTACTTCAAGATCGCGGCGACTGCCGCCGAGCCCCCGCCGCCCGACGCCTGCGACCCGCGCCCTGCATCGGACATTCCCGCTCCTACTCGGCGGGTTCCTCCCACGCTCAGGATCGAGCGCTTCAGCGGTGGTCGCCGCCGCTGCGCTCGCCTTCGTCGTGGCCGTTGCCCAAGTCGTCCGCGTTGTTGTGATCGTCTTGGAAATTGGTGCAGTACGGGTTGTTCACTTCGGGATTTGGGCACATCCGAGAATTGGGGTCCGTACCGGAATCGCCGGAATCGTCCGGCTGCGCAGGTGACATCAGTTGGCGGGCTTGCCGAACCAGCGGGAGAGCTGATCGTTCAGGTCCTGCCGGCGTTCACCGATCCAGGCGACGTAGCCGTCGCGGCGCAACAGGATGGCCGGAACATCCAGTGCCGCAGTGGGATCCGCGATGAGATCGACTCGGTCCGACCAGCCCTCGACGGTCAGGCGTTCGGTGCGATCGAGTACCAGGCCGCGGCCCCGATGCAGCCGGTCGTAGAGGCGGCCCTGCTTCAGGTCGATGTCACGCGAGCTCATGGTGGACACCGGGCGCGAGTACTTTCCGATCGACCGGCTCGAGGCACGCGTGCGCGAGCTGTCGGCGCTGGGCATGAACACCCTGTGCCTGCACCTGTCCGACGATCGGGGGTAGCGCCCCTGGCTCAGCGAGCGCGTCGTTCGGCCGGCCCGGCAATGGCGGCCGCCTGTTGCCGGACGCAGTCCGGACAGAGCGAAACACCGAGGAGCCGGTAACGACTTCGTCAGAGGTCGGTCACGATCGACGCCGACCGCTTTTGCAGCCCGACCCGTTGGTATGTGCTGAGATGTCGGCGCAGCACGCGACCCGAGTGTCCGAGCCGATACGAGGGTCGCGCCCCACGTGCACACCCGGACGCTGGGGCGAGACCCTTGTCCAACTGATCGACCAGGTCATTCCCGCTCGAGTTCGAATCCGGCGCCCCGCCGCACCGCTGGGTGACCAGCAGATATCAGGCTGTACCGCCCGCAAGCCCAGCAGTTTGTCCTCTGAGCCGGTGCCTGCCGCCCGGCGATACATCCGCCATCGCCGGGATCACGTCCGTCGGCGCATCCAACCCGGCATACAGCCGAGCACAGAAGACCTCGATGCTGCCGTAGCGGGCCAGGACCTCGCCGAGCAGCTTGTACACCGTCGATCCCGCCGGATCATTCATCTCGCCACCTTGGTGCGTCGACCTGCCGATCCCGTGTTGTCCGGCATTCTGCACCACAATCACGAACCATCCAGCTAATTTCGGGATACCACTGCCGATCCGCGTCGTGAACACTCTCGGTCAGCGCCACCGGCAGGAGATCAGTCCCACTCCCCAACCGGATCCCGCTACTGCCCGGTACGGGTGAACGAGGCATGCAATGCAGCCGCTCTGGAGGCTTGGTTACCCCTCCGCATCCGCACCTCAAACCAGCCGGAAATGCTGCGTTCGCGTCCGGGACGCGGCATGGGCAGACCGTGGGATCGGTTGTGGTGCAACCGATCCAGGCTGATTCAAGAGGCCGTCGCGCTTGCGCTCTCCAGTGGTCTGCGGTCTCGCAGGTCACTGATCCAGCAGAATGAATCGCTGATTCGGCCAGCGCCCGTCCTGGACGGGCCATCCGATCGGTTGACCCGGTTATCGGACGGACGGCTCGGGGAAAGGAGCCTGGACGCCGATTCGCGTCCTGGCGGGATTCCGCAGCATGGAAACCGTAAGTCATTTCCTGACGAACGGAGCAGCGGATATGAACACCTCATGGCTGCGCGGACACCGGGGCGCGCGACCGATCCACTGCGGCACCGCCCTGCCGGCCGGCGCTCTGCCGGTCACCGCTTGTGCCATCGAGCCCGCGGCAACGGATGGCGCACAGACTCAGCATCAGGCACAGAACGGCGTGCGACGGCCCGAGAGGAACTCGGGCCGTCGGTGTTCGGGACGGCTCGCCTAGTTTCGTTCGAGTGCTGCGGCGGCTTCCTTATGGAGATCGGCGAAGGATTCCTTGCCGGTGTCGATGGTGACGTTCTCGATGGTGCCGCCGGTGAAGGCGCCCGGGGTTCGGTATTGCAGGGACACGCTGTCGCCGCTGTCGTAGCCGAAGCTGAGGCCGTCACCGGCGAAGGTGAACTTGCCGGTTTGCGCGCGCATGGGGCCCTTGTCGACCGGAAACGGTTGACGTGATGGTTGCGGCCGGTCACCATGCAGGATCGGGTGGGTGAGCACAGGGCCACTGGTCGAACCTTCGGATGTCATGGAGGGAGTCGGGCCGGTCAACTCGTGGACGAGCTCGCGACCGCTCTCGACCTGCCTACCGACCACCGCGGGTGAATTGGCCATGGCCGCTTACATCCTGCGTTCAGGAGTTGAAGCCGGGTGGGCGGCCAGGCGTCACACCATCGGTGCGACTTCGACCAGGTTGGCATAGATGCCTTGGGCGACAAGCGGTTTGGCGTAGTTGCCCGGGGCCGTCCTCCGAGATCATCGGCCCGCCGGGGATGCGGCGGTCGTGGTGGCGGCATGGGTGCGCTACGGGTTCACCAGAGCTTTTCGGCGGTCACGTAGTGCGCCAGCTGCATGAGGTCGAGCAGTTCGGCGGGCATGTCGGTGACCGGGTGGGCGTAGACGGCGGCGAGGTCGACAGGGCTGGTGCGTTGGACCGACCAGCCGTGCCGGGACAGCCAGCCGCCGGGTTCGGCGCGGGCGTCGACGTACCAGAGGTCGCCCACGTCCAGATTGCCGAAGGGGTTGCTGCCGAAGAACTTCTCCTCCGTATCGGCGAAGTGGTGCGGGTCCAGCCCGCGGCCGAAATCGTCGGTGGCCACCCTGCTGCCGGGCGCGGACAGGGCGTCGATGCGTGCGAACAACGCGTCGTGGGCCCGCCCCGGCAGGAACGGCAACAGACCCTCGGCCGACCACGCCGCCGGCCGCCCCGAATCGAATCCCGCGGCGGTGAGCGCGGCGGGCCAGTCGTCACGCAGATCGACCGGTACCACGCGCCGATCGGCCTTGGCCACAGCACCGTGCTCGGTGAGAACCCGGTCCTTGAATTCCAGCACCCGGGGCTGATCGATCTCGAAGACGACCGCGCCCGCGGGCCAATCCAGCCGATACGCCCGCGCATCCAGACCGGATGCCAGGATCACCGCCTGCCGCACGTCCTGCTGCCACGCGGCGGTGAAGAACTCATCGAAGAATCTCGTCCGCACACCCATGAACCGCCCGAACCGCTCTGCCTTGCCCACGGAAGCCGGGTCGGCCAGCATCTCGACAAAATGCGGTTCACCCGCTGCCTCGACGAACCACGCCGCGTAGTCGTCACGGATCATCGGCTCGCGATCGTTCGTCTCCAGTGCGCGAAACGCGGCGACGCCCAAGGCGGTCAGCCCCACGCTCGTCACGATGTCCCAGCTGTCCCCGTCCGTTCGCATCAAGATCACCCCATTGGTGTCAGCGATCGTCTGAGTAATCCCGGGTGGAGCCAACGCCCCGCATCCACCCCGTCGATTCTGCTCCCATACCGAACCCACGGCAACTGGCTGGCTATCGCGCCAGACGGGGACGCTGTCACCGCTGCGGTCGGCCTGTTCCGGCATTTACCCGAGGCCGGCGAAAGCGTTGCCAACCTTGTTGTCGGTCTCCAGTGCGCGGTGCAGCGCGCTCTCCACAGCCGGCGCAAGCTTGTTGAGGACGGTCAGTGAGTGATCGAACTCGTCGTCCCACTTCTTCGGGGCCCTCGACGTGACTGTGCCGCGGGCACTGCTCGGGATTGCCTACATCGGTGCCAGGGCCGGCCGGAGGGCTGTACTCGCCCAGTTGAAAGCGGCAACCGAAACCCGCCTTGAACGGTCGCGGAGCTAGTGCCCCACGCTTGGATCCAGGCCCCAAGGAATTCCATCCCGAACAAGCTTCCACTCAGCCAGAGGCTGCATAGCGATCGAGCGCAACACCTCTCGGACAGCAACGGGAACGGCCGACACATTCTGCGCGTTCGCCCAACCATCGACTCGCGCCGGAGTCCGTCGGCGACCACACGATCGACCACCGCGGCAACCTCATTCGCGGGATCAGATCCCGTTGCCGAATTTTCGAAAGTCATTGTCCTGCAATCTAACAAGTCCAGATGCGGAGCGATCCACAGAGCGAGCCTCGACGGTCGAACCCGGCACCTGCGCAATCAACTCGGCATATCAGAGCATTCGGTGGGCCGAGATGATCTCGGCCCGTTGATCTTCCGCTGCGTCGGCCGCCCGCCTCGCTCGGCAGTAGTGGACGTGCTGCCGGCCTCGGATCCATACGGCCCGTTGATCTTTGCCCGTCCGGCGATGGCCGGTCCGGTCTGCGCGGCATGCGGCATTACCACGCACTCGCGGCGACTGAAGCCAGCTCGGGAGTTCGGCATTGCGGGCCCAGCAGCCCAATCAGCAACGACCTAGACCATACGTCCATGGATAGCGTGGCCAGCTGGGCGAACTCAGTCCCGGCCATGATCGTGTGCAAGCGGATTCGGCTCTGGTTCATTCGCCACGATCCAGCGACCGGTTGACGGGACCGCGCACAGGACGAGAATCAGCAGGCTCACGATGATCGGAATGAACAAGAAGGTGAAACCTCTGTTGAAGAGCTGTGCAACGCTCACGATCAGTGCCAACCCTGATGCGAGGATCAACAGGAAACGACCCGCTTTCATGTACGCCAGCAGAAGGGATCCGCCGATGCACCAGGTCAGCCCGATGACGACGGCGACGATCCCCATGACGATCGGGTCCGTGGACCGGCCGATCTCGACTGACGATTCGCGGGCTTGATCTTCGATTGCGACGGCCATGTAGAGAACCCACATGATTCCGGCGATTCCGGTGAGCGGACCGAAGATCAGCGCGGTGATGGCCGCAGTGACGGCGGTCGCGCCGTGTGGGGCCGGCGTCGGTAACTCCGGCTGATCGTGCGGATCTTTCACACCCGTTCCCCTCGTCGTTTCGCGCGAAACTACCTCGCCGTGCCGGGAGCTGGCGATGCAGTGTTTCAGGCGTCTTGACCAGCACGACGACATGGCCGTTCGTGTCGGTCGAACCGGCGCCGTTCTCGGGATGGTGAAAGACGCTGCAGCGCGATTGCGCAGTGTCGGCAGCAGCCCACACGGAACCCGTTCATCAGCGGGTACCAACCGTGTGGTGTGCCGCCGGGGCGAGCCGAGGACCAGAGACGGCCTCGGCGAGTTGATCTTCCGCTGCCTGCGTTCGCCACTCCGACCCGCGCGGATCGCGGCATGTGCGGACGTTCGATGCTCCGGCGGTGGGAAAACCGACATCACGCGTCCAACAAATCGATGACTTCCGTTGGGCAGCGCGGGATTCCAGCTAGGGTGAAGGCTCGAGGCGAGCGTCTCGAAGATCAATCTCGGGGGGATCCATGACCAGTGATAAGAGTATTCAAGAACGCCATTTCCCGACCACCACCTGTTTCGGATGCGGACCGGCCAACCCCTCCGGCATGCACGTTCGCAGCTACCGGGCAGACGACGACACCGTGGTGGGATCATTCACCCCCGGCCCGGACCACGGCAACGGACTCGGCTTCGTCCACGGCGGGGTCATCTCCACGGTCCTGGACTGCCATTCGGGCGCGGTCGTGTTCCAGACCGCCATCGATCGCGGCTGGTTCAGCGAACACAGCATGGCGGCCCCGTTCGTCACCGCCGGGTTCGACGTCAGCTTCCTGCGCCCCACTCCGCTGGGCCCCAGCCTCGATCTTTGGGCGCAAGTCGAACAGCTGACCGAGCAGCAGGCCATCATCAATGCTGAACTGCGCTTTGACAATAAGACGAGAGTCTCGATGCACTCCATCTGGAAACGGCTCAACCCTCGCTGAGAATCATTTGCTTGGTCGCTCAGGCCAACCTCGACACGACCGAGCAGTTGGGAGCCATTCCACTGCCGAGTCTGTCGTCCACCGTCCGCGAGGCCTAGCCACAATCGTGAGGTTGGGGACGCTATCTCTCAGCCGAGCCGACTTGCTCACGCACCAATGCCGCTCGCACTCAACGCGGCATGTCATCGCGTCCGGCCGGCAGTCGTACGGCACTCTGCCCGTTGATCTTCCGCTGCGCCGCGCTGGCCGGTTCGGTCCGCGAGGGTCGCGGCAGTAGCGTGCGTTGTCGGCTGGCGCCCGCGGCCGGCTGATCTTTGCCCACCTTGCTCTGGTCGATCCCGCTGGCAACCCACGCCCACCGTCGTGGATCAGCATATTGCCCAAGAAAGTCGGGGCATACCCATCTACTGAAATCGATATGTTTCATTTCTTCCGGACGGTAGCGTTCCTCGACCCCGGCACCTCGGGGATCGAACCAGGAGGACGATGACTACGCACACTCGCCTCGGCCACCGAATTGGCTGGGCATAACAGGACTGGCTGCCACCATGGCCGTTGTCACGGGCGGCGCGCCCACCGCATCCGCCGACGTCCAGGGATTTGGGATCTACCCTGCGGGTCAAGCCTATTACGCCGGAACCGGTTACAGGATGTTTGCGACGACCGCGGACGGCGCCGGGATGCGCTGGGTGAGCTTCTATGACAACAGCCAGTGCATCGGAAGCAGTCGCACGTACGTCGTTCCGGACGCCCTCGTCGATGTACCGACCGCCCAAATGTACTGAGTCCCGTCAACGGCGGGCCGCCACGTCCTCACCGCCGATGATGGCCAGACCACGAAGACGATCACGGTGGACGTCCAGCCCACACCCACCGGCAGTACGCCGTCCAACCCGGGACCCCAGCCCTCCGGCTGTAGCGCACTGGACCGGCTGTTCAATGCGGGCAGTTCCAATCTCCTAGGGTCCTGACTCACACGGATCTCGGCGGCCGGGCGCGGGACACATTCGGCCGCCGAGGCGCCACAGCCCGGATCGGTCCGGAGCGGATCCTCGGTGATCCCACAGTCCGCGACCGAATGCTGTCTGCGAACAGCACGGACCGATCGCCTGCCGGCCAGAATCAACCGCGGTGAGTACTGCATTCCGCATGATGGTGCGTTGCAGAGGTTGAGATGGTCTCGGCGTGTCGATCTTCGGGCACACTTGCCTCCACTGACCGAAAGCGACTCGACTGCACAGCGATTCGGCGGCAAGATCGACAATTATGAGCGATATCGCGCTGGTCACCGGCGGCAACCGCGGGATCGGGCGGGAAGTCTGCAGACAGCTGGCCGATCGTGGTTTCACCGTGCTGCTGACGGCCCGGTCCGAGGACTCCGGGATCGCCGCCGCCGCAGAGGTGGGGGCGCACCCTGTGCGGCTGGACGTCACCGACAACGCGAGTGTCGGCGCGGCAGCCGAGGAAGTGGAGCGCTTGCACGGTCGGCTCGATGTGCTGATCAACAGTGCCGCAATCACTTACGACACCTGGCAGCGTGCGGCCAGCGCGGACTTGGCCGTCGTGCGCGAAGCCGCGGAAACCAACCTCTACGGACCCTGGCGCATGGTCCAGGCCTTCCTGCCTTTGCTGCGCAAGAGCTCTCACCCCCGCATCGTGAACGTCTCCAGTGAAGCCGCGTCCCTGGCCGGCATGGGTGGCGGCACCCCGGCCTACAACACCACCAAGGTGGCTCTCAACGCCCTCACCCGCATGCTGGCCGCCGAACTGCACTCCGACCGCATTCTGGTCAACTCCGTCTGCCCTGGTTGGGTGGCCACCGATATGGGCGGCCCCGGCGGTCGGCCGGTCGCTGAGGGTGCGGCCGGAATCGTCTGGGCTGCGACCCTTCCCGACTCCGGCCCCACCGGAGGCTTCTTCCGCGACGGCCGCCCCCTGCCCTGGTGACAGGGTTCCGCAACAGAGGAGTTCGTATGAAGTATCTGGTCATCGGAGGCACGGGCCGTACCGGTCGGCGGGCTGTCGACCTGCTACGCCACCTCGGTCACGAGGTGCTGGTAGGCACCCGGCGCCCCCGCGAGGAGCAGAGCGTCGCGGTAGACCTGGCGAACCCGCTCGATCCCCTTTTGCCGGCCGGGATCGACGGCATCATCGTCTCGGTCGAACCGCCGGTGGATGACGCGGCCGCCGACGCGGTGATGAGCACCGGAATCGGACGGCTCGCCGAACTCGCCGCCGCGGAGAAGATCCCCGTCGTTCTGATCTCCCAGATCTACATCACCCGCGCCGCCGAACATCCCGATATGGCGGGCATCATCCGTGCCCGCGGCGCCGGTGAACAAGCACTGCGAAACAGCGGCGCACCGTATGTCATCGTCCGCCCCAGCTGGCTCACGGACGCGTCCCCCACCGGTGCGCATCTCGAACAAGGCGACCGTGGCGACGGTCGAGTCAGCCGCGACACCGTTGCCCAGGCGGCGGTAGCTGCCCTATTGCATCCCGAATCCCACGGCAAAACCTTCGAACTCTATGACGGCCCTAATCCAGTGGACTGGCCTTCGGCCTTCACCGCCTTGACCGCCGACTGACTCCGCGCACAGCAGTTTCGGCAGTTCAGGCGCAGCGCATTCGGTGATAGCGGATGCGCTGCGCCGCAAAGGGTTTCGGTCACAGGCCGCTCCGCGCCGACCGGTTCGGTCAGCGCGGTATGCGGGCTGTACTTCGTATCCGATGCTCATGACCCGCAGCCGACAGCCGGAGCAGTCAGATCACCATTCGCTGGAGGCAACCAGCCGAACACCGGTCATGGTTCGTGCTCGTGGTGGATCAGTCGGCAATCTGGCGCATCGCCCGATCCGGCAGGATCCCGGCCTGGACGAGTTCCGTGTAGATCCGCTGCTGTTCATCGTCGAGATTCGAGTACAGCATGTCGTACGCCAGCTCTTCCTCGGCGAGCACCGCGACCGGATCCCAGTCGTCACCGAGTGCCGCGACTACGGCGCTGCGCCGTCGTGCCTCGTCCAGCGTGAGGTCGTAAGCAAAATCGTGGTCGGCCATACAGGCATCTCCAACAAGGGTCTTTCCAAAATCGAATTGCCGACGATGCCCAACGACGCCTTCTCGGGCAATGATCTGCATCACGTTCCACGCTTGGACTTCGTCACATTTGATGCCCGTGTGCGGACTGGAGCGTTCGTGGCGATCACGCCGACGCTGCCGGGTGCGACGCTGATCGGCAGGTATTTCGGCGGCTTGCGCAGTCGTCATCGACCGGGTCGCTACCGTGGCCGGTACCACGCGCACCGCGCTGTCCGGTCGCTTCCCGGGACGCGTCGCCCTGATCGCCAATGCCCTGGCCGGGCATTTCGGCGCCGATCCAGCACCCGACACCGGCAACCTGCGCGACGACATGATCGCGCTGCAACGCCTACAGGTCGAGTTCTTCCAGACCCCGGTCATCGCAGCGGGCATCGCCGGCCTGCTCGGCGATCTCAGCAGCGACCCACAGTGGAGCGCAGTGTTCCATGAGGGCTTCATGGAACCCCGCCGCGCCGTCGACCGCGGCGAGATACCGCCGGTCACCCGCCCCACCCTCGTCTCCGACATCTTGACCGGCCCGCTGCTGCACGCGATGCTCCCCGCCACCGGACCCCTCGACGACACCCTCGTCGCCGCCACCGCCGACGCAGCCCTGCACATACTCGAGGCCGGCATTCGCGACGTGTAATCCGCTACGCGGCAAAGCATTCGGTCCTCGCAGCGCCGCGTCGGGTAGGCCGCCATTTCCTCGGAACGCTCGGGCACGGTCTTCGTCCAGGCCGGCGACTGCCACCAGTGCCGTCGGCGGGCGCCGCCAACGCCGAGAGCAGGTCCGCGGCGGGCTCCTGCGCCTTCGCGCGCACCAACCCACTATTCGAACCGACTCGACGCTGCCTGCGACTGTCCGGCTGATGACGGCGTCGGCGTATCTCCTTGCCGGGCAAGCCGATACCGCGTATCCGGCGGCGGTGAAGCACTCGGCGAAGGCGGGCGGGCCCATGGCGCGGATCGCGCCGACCCCGTGCACCATGACGACCACCGGCGGCCTGGACCCGGGGCTGTGCGTGGCCCGCATGCGATGCGACAGGTCGAGACCAACCACACGACAATCGGCAAGTGGCGCGTTCGGTGACCTCGGATGGGCACGGCCAGTTGGACTTTGCCTGCCCTGCGCCGGCCGCGGCGAGTGCGGTTTGCCTCCGGTTGCCGCCGCCTAGCTGATCCCATCGGCATCGGGCTGCGCGAAGCGGGCGATGGCGCGGGCGAGTGCCTCGCCCATCGCGGGGCTGCCGGTGTGGCCGGCGTCGTCGATGACGTGCAGGCGAGCGTCCGGCCAGACTTTCGCGAGTTCCCACGCGGTTTCGAGCGGGGCGCTGAGATCGAGGCGGCCGTGGATCAGTTCGCCGGGGATCCCGGCCAGCCGCCCGGCCTCACGCAGCAGCACGCCTTCGTCGAGCCACGCCGCATGCGCGAAGTAGTGCGTGCAGATCCGGACGAAAGCGAGCATGGCGGTGTCCGGCTCGGCGCTGTACTGCCCGGGGCTGCCCAGGGATTCGTGCGCGATCACCGCGTCCTCCCAGCGACACCACTCGATGGCGGCACTGCGGCGCACCTCCGGATCCGGATGCTCCAGCAGCTGCCGGTAGCCCTCGACCAGGTCACCGTCGCCGGGCAGCGCGGCCCGGAACCGTTCCCACTCGGCGGGCAGCAGCCGTGCGACTCCCCGGTACAGCCAGTCGATCTCGCGGCGACGGGTGCTGGTGACACCGACCAGCACGATGCCGGTGACCCGCTGCGGGTACCGCTCGGCGTAGGCGAGAATGAGCGTCGAACCCCAGGACCCGCCGTAGAGCAGCCAGCGTTCGATGCCGAGGTGGGTGCGCAGCCGCTCCATATCGGCGATCAGGTGCTCGGTGGTGTTCACCGCCATGTCGGTACCCGGATCGGCGGCGCTGGGAATGCTGCGTCCACAACCGCGCTGATCGAACTGCACGATCCGGAAGACGTTCGGATCGAACGACTTCCGCGGCCACGGGCTGCTCCCACTGCCCGGACCGCCGTGCACCACCAGCGCCGGTCGGCCCGCGGGGTTGCCGCTGGCGCACCAGTACACCTGGTTTCCGTCGCCGACCTCGAGCAGACCGTCGGCGTACGGGTCGATCGGGGGAAAGGACGTCGGCACAGTCGCCGAGGTTAACGCAGACCTCCGCCTGCCTCGGATCAGCACGGCCATACCGCCACTACTTCATTCTGCTGGCTGATCCTGATCATGCTGCGCTGCAAGCGATTATGGACGGCGCACTGATCACGACCGATCTCGTATATCGTCACCCGGCACCTGAAATAGGATGAACAGTCCACCTCCTTTCGTTCATGCGTTGTCAGTGCACATGGAAGGGTCGGACTGTTGCCGCACCAACGAGATCTGCGAATGACGGGTACCGCTTGATGTACACAACAGAAGCCTGCATCGAAGACACGAGCAACATCTTGGTCGCGCATGCGGATTGCATGACAACGACTTGATCAGGGACTTCTTCGGCGGCGCGAGAACCACGAAACGGACTTCGCCTACCCCCCGCTGAGTTACACCCTCAGCGAGAGCGACCTGATGCCACCCGTCTGACCTCGAGTGCTTCTGATGATGCGGCCTGACTGGTGCGGCAGGGTGTGCGCGAGCACCGGGGCTGGGCGTGGATCGGTGCGGACGTCATCGTGCTCGGGCTCTACGGGTTCGTTGCCACCCTGCAACCCGATGCCGAGTTCGGTCGCATCCTCGCCGCCTACGGTGGGGTCTTTGTCGCCGGGTCATGCTGTGGGCCATGGTCCTTGATGGTTTCCTCCCCGACCGGTGAGACGTGACCGGCGCACTCATCCGCCCCGTCGGTGTCGCGGTGATCGTGTACGCGCCCCGGCCTCATTGAGCAATCCATCCTGGAATCGGCGGTTCCGGACGTTCCACGCGGACGCCAACGGCCCGAGATGACCTCGGGCCGTTGATCTTCGGGCTGTCGCAAATCTGGCCGATGCAGGGATGCCGACAGCGTCATCGATTACGAAAATCCAGCTGCGACTTCGGATACGCCGCTACTTGACCGAGTTGGCCAACTGATCGGCATAAGGGGCGGTGAACTTTCCGACAATGGGAAGCGCCGCGCGGACACCGCCGGTGTTGTTCGCCTGGACCATGGCCATGATCCAGATGACGACCGCGAAGACCGCGACTGCGAGTCCAGCGAGGCTGAAGATGATCCCCAGGACCCCGAGGAGCGAGCCGACGATGCTCAGAACAATATTGACCACCGAGACCGCCCCGAAGAAGACGATCGATTGCGCGGCATGGAATTTCACATCAGGATCGTTCTTTCCCACAAATAGGAAGATGATTCCGGTGAGCCACCCCAGCGCGTAGGACAGGATCGCGCTGGTCTTTTTGTCCAAGCCGGCGGACTGCGGTTGGTTCGCGGGAGGTTGAGAAGATGTCATGGGGTAAGTAGACACCGTGCGCGCCACCTACCGATCCCAACTTTCGGCACGAACCCACAGGTCGCGGGCCAGCCGGCGACCGGGATCCCGCACATGGTTCTCGCGACCAGATGACTGCCAACGAGCTCGAAATGCCTGGGCGAGGGCTCATTACACAATCGAGCACCGAAAGGCCGCAGGGTAGCCGAGTTGGTCTCCGAGCGCGGACCGCCCCAGCGGCCGGCAAGCGCGTTCGCTGCCGAATCTCGCTCGACAGGATCAAGATTCTCCGGGCGGTCCGTCGTAGGACTGGCGGCCGGTGCGCTCGATGAGCAGGTGCGACAGCTGGGCGGCCTGGCGGGATGGGCTGGTCATTGCAGCGGCTCCGGCTGGTCATCGGGAAGGCTCGGGGCGTCGACGTCGGCGGCGCAGCGGCGGAGGGCGTGGACGAGGGCTCGAGTCGACGCCGTGGTGGGGCCGGGCAGGCGAACCACACTGACGCGGCGTCGTTCCTCTGGGAGGTCGTCGATGCTGATGAGGCGGACGCCGGGCGGCATCGCGGACAGCAACGTCGCGGGAACGGTGGTGATGCCTGCTCCGGCTGCGACCAGGTGCAGTTTGGTCAACCAGTCTCGGGCGGCGTGATGGACGCGGGGTCGTCCGGGCAAGCCCGGCCAGACGCCCAGCAGAGGCTCGTCGATGCCGGCTGAGCTGGCAATCCACGTCTCGCCGACCAAATGCTGAGCGGTGACGCTGGCGTGGTCGGCGAACCGGCCGCTCGCCGGCACCGCCAGGACCAGACGCTCGTCCAGCAACGGTTCTACCCGCAGGGAGGGATCGTCGGTGTCGGGTGAACGGTGTGGTGGCCGCGAGGAAAGCACGGCGAGGTCGAGGGTGCCGGCGCGCAGTGCGCGCACCAGCGATGGGGTCGTGCCCTCCCGGGTGGTGACCTGGATGTGGGGGCGTTGCCGACGCAGAGTTGCCAGGGCGCGAGCTACGAGCACCGGTCCCGCGGCCGGGAAGAAGCCGAGCCGTACCGTACCGGTGTCGTCCTCGGCACCGCGCAGCTCCCGATCGGCCGCATCCAACGCGTCCAGCGCTGTCACGGCGTGTCGGAGCAAAGCGCGGCCCGCCGAGGTCAGCCGCACACCGCCGGGGTAGCGGTCGAACAGCCGAACGCCGGTGGCCTGCTCCATCGCCGCCACCTGCCGGGAGACGGCCGACTGCGTGTATCCCAGTGTCTGGGCAGCGGCCGTGAAGGTGCCCCGTTCGGCCACCTCACGCAGTACTCGCAGCCCAATCACCGTGACGTCCATGAGCGATCAGCATATCCAGTATGCGAAGCATTCGCTTTCAGAATGGGGGTGTGGTTCCTAGCGTGAAAGGCGTGAACGAGCAATCCACCACCGGAGCCTCCGGACTGGGCGGGCGGTTGCCCCTCCTTGTTCCCACTGCCCTCGATCGGGCGCAGCGCGATATCTACACCAGGCTGCAAACCACGCGCCTGCGCAGCGCGGAAGGGGCCGGCTACCTGGCCGTGCTGCCCGACGGGCGGCTGATCGGCCCGTTCAACGCCATGCTGCGCAACCCGCGCATCGCTCAGCCCCTGCTGGAGTGGGCCCAGGCGATCACCCGAGCCGACATCGCGGCCGATGTCCGTGAGGTGGTCATCCTCACCGTGGCCGCCCAGTGGCGGGCCGAGTACGCGCTCTACGCCCACACCACGGGCGCCAGGTGTGCCGGCGTGCCCGAGGCCGCGATCGCAGCCCTGCGGCACGGTGACACACCCGGGGTCTGCGCGCCGAGGCCGACGTCGCCCACCGCCTGGCCGCCGCCCTGGTCCGCGACCACCAAGTTCCAGAGGACCTCTATGCCGACGCGGTGGCCGCGTTCGGCACGGATGGGCTCGTCGCCCTGGTCAACCTCGTCGGCCAGTACCTCAACACCAGCGCGCTGCTGGCCTGCTTCCAGGTCCCCGCCCCCACCCAGCCCACCGCCTGACACGCCACACAACGCACCAGAAAGGGAACGACAATGCCACTGATCAACATCTACCTGCGCCAGGGCACTACACCCGAGTACCGCCGCAAGGTCTCCGCCGCCCTCCACAAGGCCATGGTCGACGTCTTGAAGATCCCCCAGGACGACCAGTTTCATGTCTTCCTAGAGGTCACGCCAGACAACTTCCACATGCAGCCGGTGGTGTTCGGCCTGCCGCGCAGCGAGCGCACCATGTTCATCCAGCTGTCCTTCAACCAGCGCACAGCCGAGCAGAAGAACGAACTGTTCCAGGAGATTGTCAGCAACCTACGGCTCTTCGCCGACGTCCCGGAAGAAGACATCATGATGGTGGTCTTCGAGACAGCCCGCGAGAACTGGTGGGCCGCCGGCCGCGTCGTCAATCCCGAAACCGGCTACGACGTGCGCATGACCGACGTCCCCGCCGAAAACGCTGCCACGCAATGACCCGCACTACTGTCCGGCCCCCGAGATCGCGGGCACTCCTTACCTCGACCTTTCGCGAACTCTTCAGCGCCCTGTTGTGAATCACACGAAATGCGTTGCAGTACAACGCATCATGTGCTGATAGAGACTCTTCACGACGCTGGACCCCTTCAGCGGGCACGAGGGGGCTCAGCTTCCGCGCGTGGCGGAGGTTTCCCTGGCCTTGCGATCGAGATCGCCGAAAGAGCACGTTCGGCAAAAGCGTCGGGCAGCCCGCCCAGAACGCACGAAACTCGGCTGAGCGCCGGCCCGAAGCGGCCAGCGCGGGAAGTCGCCAGCGGAAACGGCTGCGGATCGGTGGCAGGCGCTACTGTTCCCGAGTGCTCGCGAGTGTCAACTGTTTTCGGTGGTGGTCGTAGTGCTGCCCTGGATACCGGTAGAGCTCAGCAAGGCTCATGTAGTCCTGAAAGTACGGATCCCACCGATTCGGATACCGCATACCGCGGGCGAAATCCTCGTCGGTCTGCCTGGACAGGGACCGCTGCAACGAGGCGATCACGCGGTCCATCTTCGCGCCCATCCTGCGCCGGTTGTACACACGGGTCGCCAGGCGGGAACCGTAAAAGTTGATCACGTCGAACGGCTTGGTCACCGCGTTGAGAAACCGCGAGTTCGCGCGGCTGGCGCCAGCGGGCAGCCGGCCGAACAGGCGCAACAGGACAAGGAGTTTCTGAACGATCATGTAGCCGAACACCATGTGGAACAACAGCTCTTCGTTGGTCCAGCGAGTTCCGTTCGTCGGTGCACTCCACTCGCCGGCGTCCGTAGTGTCCAGCAGGTGGTGAAAGTCGGCTCGGGCCCGCTCCAGGTCCGCCGCCAAGTCGTCTCGATCGACTGCCGGTTGTGCCACCACTCCACCTCGATCCGAGCGTTGCGACACGCTCATAAGACGATGGTGGCGCTCGGACACCCAAAGTCAAGATGCGTCCCGCACTCGGCATGATCGTGCGCTGTCGGCGGTTGGTCAGCCGCCCGGGATGCCCGCGGCCCGTTGATCTTCCGAGGTGCCGCGCCGGCCGGTTCGGTCAGCGCGACATGCGGCATACAGCGCGCACGTATGACGGCGCGGCAGCAAGTGAGTCCCCTCCATGCCGCGTTGCCGAATTTGCCTATAAGGACTCGAGAGCGGCGGCGCTTCGCGCCGCTGCCACGCTACGCCGCACCCCGCCGCGCTCCCGCGCTCCCGCGCTGCGGGAGCGTCGGCGCGGCGGCGGCACACGCTCCGCCGCGAAACCCGTTGAAGGACAACAAACGATGCCTGACAGTAACGAACCCGCAGTGCGCTACTTCGCATTGATCGATGACGAGAGAGGCTACCCCGATAGCTCGCGCGCGCGTCGGATTACCGGGCTTGTGCGCCGGACCGCCACGCGACCAGTGCCGACCGACGAAGCGCTCGGCAGGGACTTCAAGTGGGGTCCTACCGAGTATCTCCGACGCTACAAGCCCGGAACGGACGAGCCTCACGAGGAGATCTCCGCTGAGTCGGCCGAGCGATTGATAGAGAGTTGGCGCGCCACAACGGCGAGCCGCGAGGCCGAGCGGGCCGAACGCGCATGCCCGGAGTCGAACCCACCCATCGACGATGCACAAACCTGATCGGATCGGGGCGCGGACAAACCGGCCGGGCATGGGAGCCGTTCCCGACTCAGCTGGCCCGAGTCCCGTCGACCGATCGGCCGGCACCCACCTCACCACGGAACTCCACGCCGTACCCGGTCCATGTCCCAGTTCTCGCAGTGGCAAGAGCCGCCCGATCAGCGGCATGTGCGGATGTTATCGGCTAGAGGCGTATCGCCGTACGGACGAGGTCGGCGATGGCTTTGGATCTGCTGTGTGGTGGCCAGGCGATGACGGTCGTGACGGCCGGTGCGTCCGAAACCGGCACGATGGCGTGATCGTCGCGTAGTTGGGCTCGGAGCGACTCGGGCATGACTGCACAGGTCCGGCCGAGCGCGATCAGCTGAATCAACTGGGTGTGGTCGCGAACCTGCGGGCCGGGGCCGTCCGGATAACCTCCATCCGGTCGAGGCCAGCGCGGCAGGGGCAGGTCCGTCAGGGCGTTGACCTCGGCCATCGACATGTGGGGCCGGTTGGCGAGGGGGTGCCCGGCGGGCAGGACCACGACCTGCTGTTCGGTGTGCAGGTCCTCGGTGTCGAATCCGGCCGTCATGTCGTAGGGCCTCAGGAGCAGAGCAACGTCGGCACGCCCGTTGCGTAGCAGGGTTTCCGGTTCGCCTGGCCCGCACAGCACCACCTCGACTGCGACAGCGCCTGGTTCGGCGGCGTAGGCGTCCAGCAGCTTCGACAACAGTTCCCTGGACGCTCCGGCCTTGGTGGCCAGCACCACGCCGGGGTTGTCGGCAGCGGCGCGGCGGGTGCGGCGGTCGGCGGCTTCGACCGCTTCGAGGGCGAGGCGGGCCTCCCGCAGCAGCACCGACCCGGCCTTGGTCAACGTGATCGTGCGGGAATTGCGTTGCAGCAGAACGACTCCGAGCCGCCGTTCCAGCTGCTGGATCGCCCGCGACAGCGGTGGTTGCGCCATCGAGAGCCGTTGTGCCGCCCGCCCGAAGTGCAACTCCTCGGCGACGGCGACGAAGTATCGCAACTCCCGTGTCTCCACCGTGTCATCGTATCCGGCGCTCACCACGACCAATACCCGTGCGGTATCGCCGCCCACCCGACCGGTCTTGGACGCCCCACCCGAGTCCGCAACATGATCGACGGCATGAGTGAACCGACGATCGCGCTGGTGACCGGCGCGAACAAAGGAATCGGATACGAGATCGCCGCGGGCCTGGGCGCGCTCGGCTGGCGAATCGGGGTGGGCGCGCGGGATCGAGAACGCCGCGAGAGTGCGGTGGCGAAGCTGCGCGCGGCCGGGACCGATGCGTTCGGCGTGCCGCTCGACGTGACCGACGACGCGAGTGTGGCAGCGGCGGCCGAGTTGATCGCCGACCATGCCGGAGGGCTCGATGTTCTGGTCAACAACGCCGCGATCACCGGTGGTTCGCCGCAGACACCCACCACGGTCGATCCCGCGACGGTGCGAGCTGTCGTGGAAACCAACGTGATCGGCGTCATCCGGGTCACCAACGCGATGCTGCCGCTGCTGCGCGCCTCGGCCTCACCGCGAATCGTCAACATGTCCAGCAGCGTCGGCTCGCTCGCCCTGCACACCACGCCCGGCATCGACATGGGCCCGGTTCCCACTGCGTACTTGGCCTCGAAGACCTTCCTCAACGCCCTCACCATCCAATACGGCAAGGAACTGAGCGGCACCAACATCCTGATCAATTCCGGCTGCCCCGGTTTCACCGCCACCGATCTCAACGGCTTCCAAGGCGTCCGCACACCACAGCAGGGGGCGGCGATCGCGATTCACCTCGCGACCCTGCCCGACGACGGACCGACCGGCGGATTCTTCGACGACGCCGGAACAGTGCCCTGGTGACGGGCACACCGGTGCGAACCATTCCCGTTCTCGAAGTCAGCCGCGCATGGCGCTCCAGAGGAGAAGCAAGACAATGACAAAGGCAGTCAGGTACGACGAATTCGGTGGAATCGACGTCCTGCGGATCGAGGAGGTCGACCGTCCCGTGCCCGGGGAAGGGCAGGTCCTCGTGCAGGTGAGAGCAGCAGGCATCAACCCCGGTGAGGCGGCATTACGCACCGGCGCGATGACGGACATCTTTCCCTCCGTCTTTCCCTCCGGGCAGGGCAGCGATCTCGCCGGAGTCGTCGTCGAGATCGGTGCCGGAGCCGGCCGATTCGCGCCCGGTGACGAGGTGATCGGATTCTCCGAGCGGCGAAGCGCCCAGGCCGAGCTGGTCCTCGTCGACGTCGACAACCTCACCCCCAAACCGAAGAACGTCCCATGGGAGGTGGCGGGCGGCCTATACATTGCCGGCGTGACCGCATGGGGGGCAGTGCATTCCGTACAGCTCGAGCAGGGCGAGAGCGTCGTCGTCTCCGGAGCCGCCGGAGGAGTCGGCTCACTCGCCGTTCAGCTCGCACGTCGTGCCGGAGCCACGGTCATCGGTCTGGCGAGCGAGCGCAACCACGAGTGGCTGCAAAGCCACGGCGTAATCCCCGTCGCATACGGTGACGGCGTCATGGACCGGATCAAGGCCGCCGCACCGGGCGGCATCCATGCCTTCATCGACACCTACGGCGACGGGTACGTCGAACTGGCCCTCGCTCTCGGCGTCGCAATCGAGCGGATCGACACCATCATCGATTTCCCAGCAGCCGCAAAGTATGGGGTCAAAACCGAACCCGGGCCCAACGGCAGGCCGGGCGCCGAGGTCCTCGCCGAACTGGCCGGCCTGATCGCCGACGGACACCTCGAAGTCCCGATCGCCAACGTCTACCCGCTGACCCAGGTTCGTCAGGCCTACACCGAACTCGAACGCAGACACACCCACGGCAAAATCGTGCTGAGGCCCTAGCCGGCGCCACACAGTGCGGCGCGCTCTCAGGGGACTGCTCGACCGCGGGGGCTGATTCCCGTCAGCACGGTTGTCTGCCACCCCACGACCACGACACCGCTCTGTACGCGACTCGCCGATCCAACCGCCGCCGGCACCGCCTCGAGGGTCTGGGGCCAACGAGTCCATCGACTGCCCGGACCAGCCACCGCAATTCAGATAGCGCAGGGCCTCCTCGGCGACACCGGCGAACCCCAGGGAGTGAGCGCGACCACCCCCCAAGGGTGTCCCGGGGGCCCTGTTCCCGATTCATGGGTGGCTGGAGGCGCTGCTAGAGTCTCGGTCCGCGGATCTTCCCGACACAGCGTCGGGAAAAAGCTCTCCGCAGAGAGATGAAGGCACCGACAATGAATGACTTCCCCGGAGTCGACGGCTTCCTCGGCACGAGGGCGTCGTGGGCGATGGACACCATGGTGCTTGTGATGGCGGTCGTGGTCGCCGTCTTGGCGTGGAGCGTCTATCAGGCCAAAGTGAATCGAAAGTTTAAGCTGCACAAGGGAATTCAGATCCTGCTCGCGGTCGGACTACTCGCCGCGGTGGTCCTGTTCGAAATGGATGTGCGCTTCAACGGGTGGCAGGATCGTGCCGCCGGCGTCGTCGGCGGCACGGCATCCACCACGGTCTGGACCGCGCTCGTCATCCACCTGACCTTCGCCGTGTTCTCGGTGGTGCTCTGGCCCGTGGTGATCATCCGGGCGGCGCGCAACTTCGATTCACCCCCGCGTCCGGGTGCGCACAGCACCTGGCACCGCCGGTGGGCGCCGATCGCGGCGATCGGCATGACCCTCACGGCGGTGACCAGCTGGGTGTTCTACGGGTTGGCGTTCGTCGCCTGAACCGGCGACCGTGGCACTCGAGTCCTCGAGTGAAGGCTCGGAGAAAGCGCTGTCCCCCACTCGGTATGACGTGGTTGCGCCCATACGTCGGGCGCGGGATCGCCTATGCGAGTAGAGGATTTCGAGTGCTGATCGTTGGAGGGCTCCGCGTGGCCCGGTTGAACATGGTATTGGCCAGCACGGCTCCAGCGACCGCGCCGCCAACGTGGGCCGCCGTGTAGGCCACAGTCCAGACTCCGGTCAGGTCTGCGCTGCCGCGTCGTCCCGGCGAGTCAATCAGTCAGGGAAACAGCGGGGTGAAGTGCGCGCCGGAGACCGGCCCGAACAGCCAGATCAGGATGGCCAGGCCGAAGACTGTGGCGTTGGAGTTCCCAAGCAGCTGCAGCTGATTTCCGGCCCCGCACACCGGCTCTTCGGAAAGCCACAACCCGGACTCACCATCACGCAGACCAGCCCTGCCCTCCAAACCACGCCTTGACACGAGAGGGGAGCCACTGCCATGCGCTGCCAGCGGTCGGTCGGTTGCCTGAGAACTCCCGCCTGTTGATTTTCCGAGGTGCCGCGCTGGCCGGATCGGTCAGCACGGTATGCGCCATGTGCAGACGTTGTCCGTGTTCAGGTGCTGCGAGAGGTCGGTCGGGGTAGACGTCCGTGGCGCCCCGAGAGCTACCGCCTGCATTCGCCATGAGCGCGCACTCGAGTTCAACGGGCGCTGGATACCCGTGCGAAGCTGACACCGGATCTGGTCGTGGTCGGCCCGTCACCAGCCGACATGCAACCGGCTCAGCTGTGTCATGCGCTGAGGGCGCGCAGGGGTGCACTCGCTAACGATGTCCGGTGGGGCTTTCCCGCGCGGTGAGTGTGTGCATCTCGTCGGCTGTCTCGCCGATGAACCGGGACAGTTCACGGTCGCCGTCCTGGCGGGTCCATCGCCCGAAGGCGGTGTGCAGCACCGCTATTCCGGCCTGACCGGCCAGCTCCGCCGCGGTGTCGGCCACGCCTCGGTCCCGCAGTGCGCCCGCGATGGCCGCGGCCATGGTGGCGCTCTTGATCAATTCCCGTTCCCGCAGTTCGGGATTGGCATCAACGACGACCTGCCGTTGCAGCACCAGCGGCCGTCTCGGTTCGAAGACCTCGGCCGCGATCTCCTCGAGCGCGTACACCACCGCAGCCCAGGGCGTGGCATCGGCGGGAGCGGCGCCGACCTTGGAGATAAGCAGGTCTCGCAGTAGCTGCGAGCCGCCGAACAGCACCTCGCGCTTATCGGCGAAGTGGCGGAAGAAGGTGCGCTCGGTCAGTCCGGCGCGGGCGGCAATCTCGGTGACCGTGGTGCTGTCGAACCCGTGCTCACGAAACAGCTCCAGGGCCGCCGCCTCCAGGCGGCCGCGCGCATTGGGTTCCCACCGGCTCACGACTCGATGTTACACGAGGTGATGACAGGCGCTGACATGAAGGGTAACGTGATGTCAGGAGCTGACATCATCGGCTCATCTTCCCTTCTACCTGGAGTGATTCCCATGCGTGTATTCGTCACCGGTGCGTCCGGCCATCTCGGATCCGCCGTCGTCCCCGCGCTGCGAGCCGCCGGTCACCAGATCGTCGGTCTCGCCCGTTCCGACGCTGCCGCCGCTGCGCTGCAAGCCCGCGGTGTCGAGGTCGTCCGCGGCAGCCTGACCGATCTCGAGCTTCTGGCCGCGGCCGCCGCGGCCGCCGACGGCGTGGTGCACCTGGCCTACGACCATGAGGCCATGGTCTCCGGCGATATCACGGGCGCGGCGGCGACGGATTTGCGCGTCGCAGAGGCCATCGGGGACGCGCTGGCCGGCAGCGGCAAGCCATTCACGGCTGCCTCCGGGACGCTGCTGCTGGCCTCTCTGGGACTGAACAGGCCCGGGTTGGAAACCGATGTGGCAGCAGAGAGTTCGCCGCGTGTGGCGACCGAGAACCTGATCATCGGACTGGCCGGGCGGGGCGTCCGGTCGTCGATGGTGCGGCTGCCGCCGATCGTGCACAGTCACCTCGACCACCACGGCTTCGCCCATGTCCTCATCGGCATCGCTCGCCGCACGGGCGTGGCCGGGTATCTTGGCGACGGCGCGAACCGCTGGCCTGCCTGCCATACCCTGGACGCGGCCGAATTGTTCCGTCTGGCCGTCGAATCCGCACCCGCGGGCACTCGCCTGCATGCTGTCGGCGACGAAGGCATCCCGTTCCGGGAGATCGCCGAGACTATCGGCCGCCGCCTCGGGCTCCCCGCTGCCCCTATCGAGCCGGACCAGGCCGCTGAGCACTTCGGCTTCCTGAGTTTCATCGCAGGCGCGGACAATCCGACCGACAACTCTCTTACCCGGGAGGCTATGAGCTGGAAACCCACCCATCCCGGTCTCCTCGAAGATCTGGAGGAGGGCCACTACTTCGACGTGGCCTGAATGTTCGAGGGCTATTCGGCGATTAACACGTTTCGACGCTTCCTACGGTCCACTCCGAAGACGTGAGATTTGCGTGGTGAGCCTACGCAACCGGCAGTTCTGCAAACCACACTGAAATCGGCCATCTCAGTGCGTTCCGCGGGCCGAGATGACCTCGGCCCGTTGATCTTCGGCTGCATCGTGTCGACGACTGCGAACCGCCCGCACGCGGCAGGAGAGTGCGCTGCCACGCGGACATGAACAGCCAACCCACCTGTTCTAAACGTTCACTACAGCTGAGGAATTGGCGCGAAATTGCCTTTCTACAGCGGATTATGCGGGATTTGACCAGTCGCGCGGCATTCGGCAATAGCGTGCACTGCTGGCGGCTGTATGGCGCTCTGCCCGTTGATCTTCCGATGCCCCGCGCTGGCCGTTTCGGTCAGCGCGGTATGCGGCAGAACAGTGCGTTCGGTTAGATACGTTTGCTCGATCCGATGATCTAATGCGCTATGGATACGGGCGGTTCTGGCAGCGCCAGATCCATGAAGAGGAAGGCGAATTGGCCTACCGTGCGGTCTATTCAGCGTATCGCCTGGCTGTGAGTGGGGACGAACAGACTGGATCCAGTGCGCGGAGCAGGCGTCGCTCCGATGGTGTCTTCGGGATTCACGCCGGTCGCGAATCCATCACCCTTGTCAACGACTCGGAACGGGAAGTCTCGCGCAGTTCATCGCTCGCCGTTATTGCAGCAACGACTTTCCGGCCATGGACAAGTGGCAGCGGTAGCAAGACGATGCTTGGGTAGACCGCCATCACTTCTGGGGGTATCGATGAACCCGAGGACTGGCACTCGCCGTGGAGACCCTGGAAAGACCTCGAATGGTGGTTGAGAGACAAGTGGATCGAGCTCGGATGGTGGTGGGCGCCGGTCACCAGTGGACGCCGTTCGAAGTAGTTGCGGTCATCGGCAATATGGTGCGTTTGCAGACCGGTTCCGTGGCCGGTTCGAACCGCGCGGGTCGCGACATAGCGTGCGTCAGGCATTTCAGCGAGTCTCCACGTGGAAGACGAGAAGCTCGTCCAAGCTCCAGTCGTGCAGTGTCGAACCCACGACTCTTGCCCGGCCCGAGCTGTGACGCCTGAGCCCACGCCATGGGGGTACTGAGAGGGGCGAAGTTACCTTCGGCCCTGGGCCGGGCCGCGGGGCTGTGCCGATGATGGATCTATGACGATGGGATCCGGTGTCGGCCCGATGTTGATCGAGTCCGCGGTGCCGACCTTCGACGCCGGCCTCGTAGAGCATCTGGTGGTGCGTGCTGATCCGCATGCAACCTATGAGGCTGCACGGGGTCTGGATTTCCTGAGCGTGCGTACACCGCTGGTGACGGTTGCGATGTGGATTCGGGGCCTGCCCGCCCGCTGGACCGGCCGGGCTATCGCCACGCCGCCGCGGCTGGTGTTGGGTGAGGGGGTCGGGCTGCCGGGCTGGCTGCTGCTAGGGGAGATACCAGGACGTGAGATCGCGTTCGGTGCGGTCGGCAAGTTCTGGCAGCCGAATATCGAATGGCGCGACATACCGAAGGCGGACTTCGCCGGCTTCGCCGAGCCGGGATGGGGCAAGATCGCGGCGAACTTCACCGTTGTCCGCTATGGCGAGCATGCCAGCCTGGTCAGTTACGAGGTTCGCACCGTCACCACCGATCCGCTGTCGCGGCAGCGGTTTCTGCGGTACTGGTGGTTGATCCGCCCGTTCGTCGCGCACATCATGCGGGCTACTTTGCGCACCATCGCTGCGGATGCGAAAGCGCGGGGATGAAGGGACACCGACCGGCAGTCGTTGCGAACCAGCCGATTCCGATTACACGCTGACAGTTGGCACCGGGCCGGATCCCACGAGCGGAGTCGGCGGACCTGACGGGGCACCGGATGCGCGCGACCAGTTGATCTTCCGCCGCGTCGCGCTGGCCGGTTCTGTCAGCGCGGCATGCGCCATGTGAGTGAGTTCGGCCGACTGATCCAAGCAACGTGGGAAACCTGGTGTTTCGGTACCGCTGGTAGCGTCAACCAGGATTTGCGCCGACGGGCAGGGACGATGGCCAGCGAACCTGTGACCACACTGTATGACTTCCAATTGTCGATGCTTCGCCCGATGTGCCGGAGCGCCCCGGCGCAGGCTGGGGAACTGCTCGATCGGATCGGTGCGACGCACGCCGACACCGCGATCGCTGAGGCACGGTGGTGGTTCGGTGACGCGACGAACAACTTCACGACGATCGCCGAACACATAACTGTCTGGGGCGCACCGGATTCGGAACACGTCGAACGCTGCGGCGACATGGAGGTTCGATCGGCTCGGTGGGATCTGCCGTTCTGGCCGGACCTGCAGTTCGAGTTCAGAGCGATGGGACGTCATCGGCGCCTCTTCCACCGACTGCTCCGAAGGTCGGGAGTGCCTGTTAGATTCGGTCGGGACCTTGACTCCGTGGTCGTGCACGCAGGAGGAGTTTCTGGACTCCGGCCTGGGCCCGTTCGAGCAAGACATCAACCTCGGGTTGATCGGGAACGTAATCGACTTCGAGGCTGTCGACCCAGAGTCCGGGCGCCGGCGTCCCTACCGAGCATATTTCGATTGGGGCCTGCTGCAATCCGTCGAGCCGGTGCTCGTACGGCTCAACAAAACGACTTCCGTACCGATAGCCCGCGACGAAACACCGATCGACGAACTCATCTTGGCCGGGCAGATGGGCCGGGCTGTTCTGAGGATCCATGCCGAGATCGAAGGAAACGTCTATGACGCGATTGCGGAGTACCGGTACCGCTACGCGCGCTTGGAGCGCGAGAGACCGAACGATTTCACCCCTCACGAGTCGGCAGACCGATCACCGCAAAGATAGTGACGGACATGACGATCAGCCTGCGTGCCTGGACCGGGGATTTTCACGATGTTCCGTGGACGGAAGTCGCGGACCGGCTTCGGACGATGTCGCGGCGCTCTCCCAACTTCCAGTATCTGACCGACATCGTGGACAGCGTCCTGCTGTCCGGCTGTGACCACAAGCTGGCCGCGCAGACGACGATGCACGACCTGATAGTCACGATGCGCCCGATACCGAAAGCCCCGATCGAGGAAGTCGTTGTTCGAGCACCCAGTTCGCTCGTGCCGGTACCCGAGGGCACCGTGGTAATCGACTGCTTGTCGGACAGCGGGAACGCCGATCGGGTCGTCGCGCCAGTCGGCGAGGCTGTGACACTGTTCTGGAGACTCATCGCCGTTAGTTTCGGCGTCACTCCCACACTGCCAATCGAGTAGACCGACCGAAGACACTGCGAGAACACGCAACTCGCCGGTGGCGGACATTGTGCGCTCCAGTCACTCTCGCGGTTGGCTGCCCACGCTGGCCGGTTCGGTCAGCGCGATATGCGGCATTACAGGACGTTGGCGGTTCGCCACCCAGCAGCTATCGCTGCTGAGTGGGCCCACTCGACGAGTTGAAAACTTCCTCCGAGCTTGTCGGTTCATGCGGGTGTGCGTTGTACTAGGTCCAGGATGAAGGCGGTTACGTCCGTTGGCTTTTCCTCGGCCATGAAGTGGCCGGCGTCGATCGGCTGGTAGGTGGCGGTCGGAGCCCATTGCCGCCAGAGAGCGGCTGCGTCGAATCCGAGACGTGCCCCCCAGTCCTGGGAGATCACTGCAACAGGCATGGCCAACTGAGCACCTGCCTTGCGGTCGGCTCGGTCCATCGCCAAGTCGATTCCGGCGGTGGCCCGGTAGTCGGCGACGATGGATGGCACAGCGCGCATGGAGCTGTCGATGTAGTGTCGGCGGACCTCGGGTGGGAAGGTGGTTCCGCTGGGGTCCCAGGCGTCGAGGAACGAGCTGAAGAAGTCTTCGGCGACGGCTTCGATCATCCGCTCGGGCAAGCCCTTTGGTTGTGCCATCAGATATAGGTGCCAAGCGACGGCGGCATCGACACCGTGCAGCACGTCCCAGGTATCCATGGTCGGCAACACATCCAGAATCCCCAAGTGGGTGATCATGTCCGGGTGGTCGAGCGCTGCTCGGACCCCGACCAGTGCTCCGCGGTCATGGCCGATGAGGCTGAACTGTTCGTAGCCGAGTTCGCGCACGACACTGACGATGTCGAGCGCCATGGTCCGCTTCGAATAGGTGTCCGGCGTCGCCTCTTCGGGTTTGTCGCTCGCACCGTAGCCACGCAGATCAGGCACGATCACCCGGTGGCGGTCTGCCAGTTCACGGGCAACATGCCGCCACATGAGGTGAGTCTGCGGAAAGCCGTGCAACAGGACGATGGGGTGGCCGTCACCGCCGACGGCGACATTCAGATGGACGCTGTCCGCCCCCAGGACATGGCGGTATTCGAAGTCGTTGATTGTCGTGCCCGACATGGGCGCGCACCTTTCGTCGATCGGTTGGACGTGTCGTCAGGAGAAAATGGCGGGTAGCGGAGGTTCTGCACTCGCGCTTGCTCGCAGAGCCGGGACAAGAATCGTGTCGACCAGATGTGCCAGATACTCGGCTCCGGCGGGAAGCCCGTTCAGCCTGCGTAGAAGCAGCACTGACCCGGTGATTTCCTCGAAAGGGAATGGTTGAGCACCGGCTGGTAGCTCACCCCGGGTGATGGCAGCCGATATCACCGAGGCTGGCAACTTGGCGCCGGTGGGCCCGCTCGCTTCTTCGATGTGGCGACACAGGTCGGGATCCTCCAGACCCGCATGCAGCAGCATCAAGCTCATCGTCGGGTCGGCAGCATCCATCGTGGTGGCGAGCCGTTCGCACAAGGCAATCAGGTCTCCGCGCAGGGAACCGGTATCGACCGGGTCTGCGGAAGTGTCGGCTGCGGGACCGGCCTTGACCGCGGCAACCACCATGTCCCGCTTGGTCTCCCAGCGCCGGTACAGCGTCGCCTTCGACGCCCGAGCACGACGCGCGACCGCCTCGAACGTCAAAGCGTCATAACCGACCTCACCCACCAGCTCCAGCACACACGCGAGGATCTCGACCTCACGCGCCGCATCACGGGGCCTTCCTGAGCGCACTTCAGGTACCGGATCCGTGGTGCGACTATTACGAAACGACACGTTCTGTACCGTATGTGGAATTCGGCTGGTTGTCCACCGATCGGTCCGGTCATCCCGAAAGCCGAATGGCGCTGAACAACTGCCCGGCATTTCGACATCCGTACATCGGCCTGATGGTGGGTCCACTTGCAGACGCCGTGGCTGCTCCCAACCGCCCGGGTCGCGGCATTACAGGATGCCTCGAACTCCAGCAGGTCTCATCCGCGGACCGGATCGTGGCTGTCGATGAAGTTCAAGAAGCGCGGAATGACCTGGTCCGGATTGGCCCAAGGCGCGGTCGCGGCTACGCCGTGATCGCGGCGACTGGGTCGTGGAGTTGGGCGATCAACTCCAGCACGACGGGCGGCGCGGCTATGAGATCGCCGTCGATTCGAAGTTTGCCGCTGGCTGTCGCGAGTTGGCGCTGGTGTTGAGAGGCGGCGATGGCTTCGGGGTTGCCTGCCCATATGCGCCGCGAAAGCTCGTGGTGCGTCGCATAATCGGCGACGACGCGAATGTTGGCGTCGTCGACGGATCCTCTGTGGACCTCGAGGTTGTTGCCGCGGATGCGGAGGTACCAGCTGAGTGTGCCGGCGGGTGTGTTGGCCCGGCCGGGTGGTGGGCTCGCGAGGTCCTCGCAGATGACGTAGTCGAGAGAGCCGAGGTCCTGGTCTTGCAGCAGGTCGGTGACGATCAACTTCACGGCGTCGAGCCATTCGGGGCTCACATATTCGTACACGTCTATGGATTCCACCTAACGGATGGTTCCACGGGTTGGTGGGCTGATCTTGCGGTGGTTTGTGAAGGCGTCGGGCATCGTTTGTGAAGTCAGTTTGGTTGGGGCGGCTCAATTTCCATCACAGCGTGGACGGGGTCGCATGTCCAACGAAGATGACCGGACGGTCGCGCTGGCCGGTTCGGTCAGCGCGGTATGCGGCAAAGTAGTGCGTTGAAGCTGGAGGGTTGTCGGCGTTCCGGGTTGGCTGGATCACGCACGTTGCCAACGGAATTGGTCAGGATTCGCCGATTCGGAAGGGGTTGTGCGAGATAGGGCCAACCACTCGGATCTCGGCATGATGGTGCGTTCAGCTGACCGCGGCCCAGCCGGTGCGGATCGCCCTGTAGGGGCGCATCATCGGACGTTCGATATGGGTCGATCCCGAGCAGCCAGCCGGGCGATAGCCTTGACTGGTCCGAATGGTTCGTCAGCGTGTGCGGCGCAACACCAGGTGGCAGCCAACCGCAGTCGAGATGGCGTCGAGCCGGTCGACCGCGCCCGCGTCGATGAAGCACAGTTCATACGAGTCCGCAGCATCCGCAGACTCGAATTCGGTCACCTGGACCAGGGCGGCACCAGCTTGAAGGCCGCGATCACCGATCTCGTCGACGAGCTTCTCGGCGATTTCGCCAGTACTCCAACCGACCTCGCGCAGGCGTGCCACGAACCCTGGAAACCACTCCCAGCCCAGCGATTCCGGATGCGAGCTCACCGCCTGCAGTTGATAGCGAAACTCCTCGGCGTCACTGCGCGCGCCGAGAACCGCCATCAGGGCGGGGCCATCGTCGATCGGAACGGGCTCCGACAGCCAGTGATTCAGCTCGTAGCGAGCCAACTCTTCCCATTCCGAAGTGGGAATCTCGAGATCTTCCCCCGGCAGGCCCGCCGCTGCTCGGCGCACCGAATCGATCAGATCGGGCCGCCCGGCAAACAGCACCTCGGCAGCGGCAACAATTTCCTCCAGAGCCAGCCCCATGCCGGCACCTCCCGCAACTGATAACGATCGAACGCCCGCTCAGCAGGCGTGTACGTGCATTGGCCGGACGCGGGTCGCCACGGCAAGGTGGCATTCATCTGCCTCGCTGGCGGGTTCTGCCAGCACGCAGATAAGAATGCAAGCCGCGACACCGCGTTCGGGTAATCAGGGTCCGTGGCTGGCGTCTATTCCATGCTGCAACGTCCAGCCGGCGAGGAGCAATCCGACGCCGAAGACGATTGCGCCGCTCACCAAAGCCGGTGCCGAGCCGAAACGGCGGTTCTTCACGGCGGCAGGCAGCCCGATTACCCAGGCGATCACCCCTGCGATGAACCAGAAGCCCCACACGCAACACAGCGGCACAAGACCATTGGACAAGATGCCGTCCGTCGAGCAGGAGGTTTCGAAACCGCAATGTGTAGGCTCGTCCAGCGCCAGCCACACGATCAGTGACGCGAACCCCGCCGGTAACACCCCGAGCATGCCCATCGTGCTCCACGTGACGAAGAAACGTCGGATCCTGGTCGAATCGCCATGCGCCATAAGGTCCATGCTCTGGTTCGCGGGTGCCGGCCCTGCTTGGTCGTATTCCATTGTTTCGTCCGGTCCCACCTGAATCTCCCTGCGCTCAAGCAACATCGGCGACGCTACAGACAGCGACCGACACCATCCGTGTCCGGGATCCACCAGCGGTATCGAGAGCCCGAGCGAAGTCAACGCCGAGCTTGTCGACCGTGCAGGAAAGATCGATAAGGACCCTCGCGAACTCGCCACTCAACACTCTGTCCTCGGCATTACCGTGCGTTACTCCGGCCTCGGATGGCAACGGCCGGTTGAACTTCCGCTGTCCCGCGCTGGCCCGATCGGTGAGCGCGGGAAGAGGCATTACATGGCATTCGCTGAACACTCCCAAGTAACCGGGCACGCTCGCCGATGACGGCAGGGTTCGCTGATAATCGCGGGCAGGATTCACAAGACGCGGTCTGGCGCGTGAGATAGCGTCGCGGTCGGCGGCCGACGATGCCGGGGGCTGGAATTAAGCGGGGAGAGATCATGTTCGGTCGGTTGGTTGCGGTGACTGCCGCGGTGGCGGTATCGGTGTTGCAGGCCGGAGGTGCGCAGGCCGCACCCGGTTCGAGCATGCTGTCGGCACCGGGCGGGCCCATGCCGGTCGGTACCACGACCATGCATCTGGTGCAGCACGACCGGCCCGATCCGTTCACGCCGGGCAGTGATCGCGAACTGATGGTGTCGGTGTTCTATCCGGCTGCCGATGTCACGAATCTGCCTCGCGCACATGCGGTGTCCGCGGTCGTGCTGCCCTCGTTGGAGCGACAGCTGGGCATGTCGCTTCCGGTGTTGCTGTCGAACTCCTACCAGGATGCCCCAGTCGCGGCGGGCTCGTATCCGGTTGTGCTGTATTCGCCCGGGCAGAGCATCCCGAGATTGCTGGGTACCGGTACCGCAGAGGAACTGGCCAGCCGGGGGTACGTCGTCGTCACTGTCGACCACACCGGCGATTCCCCGGTGGTCGAGTTCCCGGGTGGCCGGATTGCCGGGGCCGCAACGGAATTCACCGCACTGCCGGGTGGACAGCGGCGCGACATTCAGGTCGCCGATGTGGAATTCGTGCTGGACGCGTTGACCGCACTACATGCCGGTGCTGACCCGGATGCCGAGAATCGGCCGCTGCCTATGGGTTTGGGAGCGGCACTGGACCTCACCCGGGTCGGAACCTTCGGGCATTCGCTGGGCGGCACCACTGCCGTCGAGGTGGCGGCCCGGGACCCGCGCATCGATGCTGTCCTCGACATGGACGGCGCCATTTCGGACAGCGACGACTGGGGCAAGACCGGCACCGACGGTGTGCGTCAGCCCCTGTTGGTGCTGCGCAGCGCGCAGACCGTCGACAACGGCTCCGGACACGAAGCGTTCGCAGCGATGCTTGATCACGCCCAGACCTGGAAGGCGGAGCTGGAACTGGCGAACTCCGCCCACGACGACCTCACCGACCTGAACCGGCTGATCCCCAGCCCGATGTCGATGGGCGGCGGCATGCTCGTCGGCCCGATCGCTCCCGCGCGTGCCGACGCCGCCCTGCGCACGATGGTGACGAGCTTCTTCGACAAATTCTTGCGTGGCAACGGATCTACCGTCCTGGAGCACCCGGAGACCATTCCGGATATCACCGTCATGCGCTGAGGCCGGTCGACCTTCGAGCCTTCTTCGACCCCGCCAACAGGATTGGTCTCGATGGCACCGTGGCGCACCGCGATTGCCATCACCGCCTCACGGATGATCGGCCCGCGGATTCCTCAACAGCTGCCGCTGAAGAAGACGGACAGCGCTGAGGTGGAGTGGATTGGCGTCGTTGTGTTTGCTGCCGACAGCACGAACGAGGCCAGTGACAGCAGGGCGGTGACGGCCATAGCGCGGCCAGGAATGATGCTCGCGGATCGTGTCAGAGCGGCGGAACTGGCTAGGGAGGTTCTTTCGTACTCGGGTCCGACAACGCTTCCCATTCTGTGTGCGATCCGGCGGCCCCGCTACGGCCACTCGGGTGGAGATCCGGCCAGACGGCGAACGTGGGCACGCACGGGCGGCCCGGGATGATCTCGGGCCGTCGATCTTCGGGTGGGTCTAGCCCGGCCGGAACGGGCATGTGCAGCTTGCTGATTCGAGCGCGGTCCCACGGTAGCGATCGAAAATCTAGCAACGCTAGACAAGCTGGCGGACGAGTGTTACTGTCGCTCCAGTTCCTAGCGGTGCTAGAACAGCGGGAAGCGCGACAGGCAACAGCTTGCACTTCCCGCAACCCACGAACTTCCGGCTGATCGCCGGGAGCACACCTGATATCGCATTCACCGAGGAGTAAGTGACATGACCTTCACCAGCAATGAACAGCAGTTCCTCGCGGAGGCCGGGATCGGCCGGCTGGCCACGGTGTCGCCCGACGGCGTTGTGCAGAACAACCCGACCAGCTATCGGGTGAACGCCGACGGCACGATCGACATCGGGGGCATGCGGATGCGTGGCAGTCGAAAGTTCCGCAATGTCGAGGCGGGCAGCCGGGTGTCGTTCGTCATCGACCAACAGGTTTCCTTGGAGCCCTATGTGATTCGCGGGATCGAGGTGCGCGGCACGGCCGAGGCGCTCGATGACGAGGAGCCGCCGTTTCCTCCCCAGGAGCGCGCGGTCATCCGAATTCACCCCGAACGGATCATCTCCTGGGGCATCGACGGCGGATCCTTCGACTTCACCAGTCGCGGCGCCGAGTAGTCAGTGGTCCGCGCCACCGCAGAAGGGGGCCGACCTGCGCAATAGCAGGCATCCAAGATCGTCGCTACCTCACAGGTCGCGGGCCCAGCGGTGGCCGACCTCATTGTCATCGCCTCGTTCTGGACTTCGTTGTCCGCGAACGGGTCCCACCGCCGTACCCACGACGGACTCGATCACAGCGATGTCTACGGAAGGCGTCTGCGTGCAGCGGGTCGGCGCATGCCGAACCTCATCGAGCCCAGCCCCATCGAGCCCAGCCCGAGCAGCAGGACGACCGCACCGGCCGCTACGTTGCTCCAGATCGTCGCGGTATGGGCGACATCGCCGCTGACAACCCAGGGGGCGATGATCATCCACACCCCGATCACCGGAGCGGTCCAACCGATGCCGTGGATCCGTCCATACATCGAGGCGAACCCCAGCGCGAGCACCGCCAGGGCGATCCCGACGACGAGGTTGTTGACGGTCAAGGTCGGGAACCGTGTGAATCCGACGACCCACGCGGAGATCGCGATGTAGAGCCCGGTCAGGAACATCAGGCCGGTCACAGCTTGAGCGGCCGGTTCCATCGCGGCGAGCTCATACTTCTCATGCTTGGCCCGCAACTCCACGATGTCGGGATGCAGGCTCATGTTCATGGCCTCAGTAGCCATGTCTTTCACCACCTTTCGGACACACAGTGAAGGCACTGGCGCCGGGGTGGCTGCGATCGGTCATGAAGAGGGTGCGGAACCGATCCGTGTCACCGTCGGCCCATATGTCATGTCGTGATATTATCACGTTATGACACATGAGTCGATGGCGGCGCCCGAGCCCCTCACCGACCAGGAGTACTCGAGACTGCTGGCGTTCCGCGCCGGACTACGCCGGTTCCTGCGTTGGAGTGAGCGGCGGGCGGCCGACGTGGGACTCACCGGCGCTCAGCATCAACTGCTGCTGGCGATCCGGGGCCATCGCGACCCGAGCGGGCCCAGCGTCGGAGAAATCGCGGAATATTTGAGCGCCCGCCACCACAGCGTGGTGCAGCTGATCGATCGCACCGAGCAACTCGGGCTCGTCGCCCGCAAGCGGGAGGAGGGCAAGGATCGCCGCGTCGTCCGCCTCACCCTGACCGAGACCGGCCACCAAACCCTCGCCCTGCTCAGCACTACCCATCTGGAAGAGCTTCAGCGACTGACCCATCTCGTCGACGCGATACCGGACCCGAGCGCCGCCCCTCCGCAGGGACGGTAGCCCCGTTCCATTCCCGCGTATCCCACCGAAATGCGCTGGCCAGCAACTCTTTCCGCTCGAACAGCACCCGTGCGACGAACCCCGGGGCCGACCCGGCCGAGACCGTCGCAGCCCTCACCCGTTCCAGCGGGCGCGACCGGACCGGGATAAGATCGAGCCATTCGTCCCGTTTCAGTGCTCCACACTTCACGATTGCAGTTCCCGCAACGAATCGAACGGTGGTCCACCTCATGCGTATCGGGAAACTCGCCGTCACCGCGGTCGCCGCATGACCCTCGGCGGTCTGGTGGCAGACAATCTCGCCGCGGGCGTGCACGGCGCGGTCGATTTCGCTCGTCGCCGCCTCACCGGGGACTACAGGTGCGACGAGTTCGGCCTCGACGAGCACCTGCTGGATTCGTTGATCCTGCCGGTGCTGCGGCCGCTGTCGCAGCTGTGGTTCCGGGTGCAGGTCGCCGGGATCGAGAATCTCCCCGAGTCCGGGGGCGCGCTGATCGTGGCCAACCACGCCGGTGTGCTGCCGCTGGACGGGCTGATGCTGCAAGTGGCCGTGCACGACCACCATCCCCGGCAGCGGGCACTGCGCCTGCTGGCCGCCGACCTCCTCTTCGAGCTGCCGATCGTGAGCGGGCTGGCCCGACGGGCCGGGCACACGCCGGCCTGCCCCGCCGGCGCTGAGCGGCTGTTGCGCAGCGGCGAGCTGGCGGGCGTGTTCCCCGAGGGATTCAAGGGCGTCGGCAAGCCCTACAGCGCGCGATACAAGCTGCAGCGGTTCGGGCGCGGCGGCTTCGCCTCGGTGGCCCTCAAGACCGGTGTGCCGCTGATTCCGTGCTCGATCGTCGGCTCGGAGGAGATCTACCCGAAGCTGGCCGATCTCGCCCCGCTGGCCCGGCTGCTCGGGCTGCCGTACTTTCCGGTGACGCCACTGTTCCCGCACATGGGAGTGCTCGGCGCTGTCCCGCTGCCGTCGAAGTGGCACATCGAGTTCGGTGAACCGATCCCCACCGACGCGTACGGCCCCGAAACCGCCGACGATCCCGTGACCATGTTCGAGATCACCGACCAGATCCGCGAAACGATCCAGCACACGCTGTACAAGCGGCTGATCCAGCGACGCAACCCGTTCATCGGCTAGCGATGTCCGACCCGGGCCCGATGCGGCTGACCTGGCCAGAGCGTGAGCGAAGGGCCGCGGCGCCGGTAGTTGGACGACAGGCGGAACGGGTCTTACTCGTTCCGCTGGCGTAGTCGCATGGTCATCGGCCGTCGGGGACCTGCCGCGCTGTGCGGAGCCGGTGAACCGGGCCCGCAACGTCTCCGATATCAGTCCGTGTGGTGTCTGCCTGATCAGCGTGGTGGCCAGGTGGACGAGTTCGCGTTCCAGTGGCGCCGGAAGCGCATCGAGCACATCGCGATCATGTTGTGCGGCAGCTTGTTCGGCGGGTGTGGCATCGCGACCGCGGCCCCGCGGAACTTCGGCGCGAGCTCGGGCGACCGTGCGTCCAGGCCGCTCGCCTCTCACGCTGAGTCATTCGTCGGTTGAGGTCGCGAACTTGACGGGTACCGCGCAGGAGGACAGGCCGACTGCGAACGAGACGGCTGTGGGTTCGTGCGGTGCTTGCTCGCTGGCTGCCACCTCGACGGTCAGCTCCGGCTTCGCCGCGGAGTCGATGATGACGGCCTCGAAGGACAGGACATCCTCGCGAGAGTCGGCGCCGGCGGGATAGGTGGTCCCGTCGTCGATCGTCAACTGGCTGTGTATGAAGGTCAGGCCCGATTCGGGGCTGACGCCGACGACGACGCGCACGTGTCCGACTCCGGCTTCTCCCGTGGGCGTCACGCGTACACCCACGCGCACCGGCGGCCCGCCCGGTGTGATGGTCACCTGTTCTGAGCTGGGATCGATGGTGAAGGGAGATCCGATCTCGCCGGTGAGCCCTATCGTGCCCATGCTGTTCTCCTGATCTGAGTCCCTCGGATGTTGTTCGGGAGTTGCCGGTGGGCGTTGCCCGCCCCCGGCGTGCGTGCCAGGAGCGCGCAGGTCCGGACAGGGTGGGCGGGCAACGCGCTGCATCGGTGTTCTCGGCTTGGATACGCGTGAGCACCGACATCGGTCCTCTACCCGCTGACGAGGTCCGCTAATCACCGGCCCTCGGGCGCACCGTGTCGCCTGTATCCGGCGCGGGACTGCGGACTTCGACAAGGAGAGCGCGATGGTCAGGCAGCTGACCGCACTCGGTCCGCGTGCTCGGCCGACGCGCGGTGGCGATGGCCGAGTGGGTCTTCCTGGCGTCTTCGACCAGAGACCGGGACTCGGGCGGGTATCGATGGCTGGTCAGGCGCTCACGGCCACAGCCGGGAACGCGCCCAGCCGCCCGCGACTCGCTCGTACCGCAGGCGGTTGTGCCGACGCGCCGGGTCGCCTTGCCCCCAATTTCATACGATCTCCTGCCATCTCAACCCTCCCGGAGCTCGGCTATTGGCAAATGTTCTGCACCGCACCAGGTTCCGGTCCGCCAGCGGCCCCGCGCTGACGAGTCGGAATCGGCGGCGTGGGCGGCGACTCTCACCGAACGTTCATCACACCGAGCCGACCGGCCCCTCGGAGACCGAGCTCGCCGCGGGGCTCCGCTTCCTCGAGGGGTATCGTGCCCATCAGTTGCCTGTTTTAGCTGGTCAGTGGAACTATCGCCGCTAGACGAAGATGGAGCCATGCGGACCCAATACCACGCTGATCTCGCCCGTTTGGCCAGACAACTCGTGGCGATGTGCTTGCACGACCGCACCGCGATCGCATCCGCGACGAACGCTCTGCTCAATGCCGATCTCGAGCAGGCAGAGCACACGATCGACGTGTGCGCGGAGATCGACGCCATGCGTGATAGCTGCGAGCAGGCCGCTGTCGGGCTGTTGGCCCTGCAAGCCCCCGTCGCCAGCGAATTGCGCCAGGTCGTCACCGCCCTGCATCTCGTCAGCGATCTCACCCGGATGAGTGCCCTCGCCAGTCACATCGCCAATGTCGCCCGTCGTCGCCATCCGGATCACGCCGTTCCGGACTCGGTCCGCCCGATTGTCGCCCAGATGGGCGAGGCCGCGATCGCGATAGTCACGAGCGCCGCGCACGTCTTGGATTCCCGCGACCCCGGTGACGCGGCGCGGCTCGATCAGCAGGACGACGTGATGGACGAGCTGCACCGTGAGCTGTTCGTCACGGTGCTCGGCGCGAACTGGACCGACGGGGTGACCGCCGCCGTCGATCTCACCTTGCTCGGCCGCTACTACGAGCGTTTCGCCGATCATGCCGTGCAGGTCGGCCGCCGCACCATCTTCCTCGCCACCGGCAAAGACCCGCAGACCTGGCTCGAGGAGCGGGAATCACTCTGACCACGCCCATGACGCGGCGCCGAACTCCTGCCCGATATCACGTGCTCGGCTGGTCGGAGACTGGCGTCAGGGTCGGGTCCCCGGCTGCCGGCACCTCGCGCCGGCCGGTTCGGCCGGCGCGAGCAGCGGCGGACCAGGGCGTATGCCAGCCGGTGCTGGGGTCGTACGGTCCAAACGCGCACTACCGCTGCGGAATCAGCGGAAGTAAGTCGGGTGATTTGCAGCCAATTGTGCGCGAATACACCGGTTGTCCCGCAATCGGCCAGATCACGTCTTCGCCGAGGCGAACGCCACGCGCGATCCCCAGATCTCGCAACGCACCGTGGATCGTCCCGGCCGCACACTGGAAATCGACGATGCGAGCGGCGTGGTCGGTGAGCACGAGGGCCCAGCGGATGCCCTGGGCCGCAGTCGGTTCCGCCTGTTGGATATCCGGAGCGCAGGATCACACGACGGTCATGTTCGCTGAATCGGGCAACAGAGCGGACGGCGGTGGACTACCTCTCGGTAGTTTGCGGTGTGGCTGTGGTGTGGTGGAGTCCGCGGGCGTCGGTGGCTGCTGGGCCGCCTCCGGTGCCGCCGTTGTCGTCGGGGTTGGTGCAGCCGTTACCGGTCTGGCTGGGATCGGTGCAGGTGTTGTCGTCTCCGCCGTTGTCGTCGCAGTTTCCGGTGTCGCAGCCGTGGGGTGGGACCGGCGGGGGTGGGGCAGGTGGGACGGCGTCGTTGACGGGCCGGCTCAGCGGGCGATCGAGTTGCACTATGGCAGGCGCTGGGCTCGACGCGGCCACGGCCGGTGCGGCTGCCAGCGGGGGAATCGCCATCGCCACCCCGGCCAGCACGGCCGTGGTCAACAGCCGATGCGTGGCGCTTCGGTGAGTTTCGTTGGTCATCAGAATTGCCTTTCCGGAACATTGCCTTTCCGGCTGTGAATTCCGCCTCGGCGGGCAAAATCCGAGCAAACTGAATCCTACCCAGGTAATGATCAGCGGAAAACAGTCATTTCCGGCAGCGAGACGGGAGCTGGATACAGCCCGGTGGAACGCCGACTGCACGGCACTCTCGGAGTCGATCCTTGTCCGTCGATCTTCCACGGACCCGCGACGGCCGGTTCGGGCCGCCAGAGGTTGCGGGCGGCCACTGGAGCGAAAACGGCTTGGGTTCAAGCGAATCGGATTAGGATCCGACCAGTTTGGAATTTCATCGTTTCAGAGTGGAGAAGACGATGGGTAAGCGGTTCGGGCGGCTGTTGTCGCGGGCGTGGTGATGTCCGGGCCGGCGGTCGGGGTTACCTCGGCCGCCACTGAGCCGGTTTCGCCGGTGGTGAGGACCGGGAGTTCGGTGCCGCCGGTGGGCGTCGAGAGTTCGGTACTCTACGACTCGGGCAGTAGTGGGCTACTGCCATTCTTGCCCGCTGTGGCGAATGCCCTGGGGCCCGGGCTGTGCCTCGCGGTGTTCATGGACTTGAATCTGTGCCACGTGGGGCACGGCGACCTCTGAGTTGAGGTCGGCCGGGGAGCGCGGAAAGCGGCTGCCCGCCGATGCCGATGCCCAGGCCGGATGGTGAGCCCCCGCCGGGATCGATTGCCGGACAGGGGCTTTCGCGGTTCCGGGCTGCTAACGCTGCCAGATGCGACTGTCGATGAAGTCCGTCCACACATCGGCGGGGAACGCCAGGATCGGACCGCGACCGTTGTCCTTCGTATCGCGCACCAGCGTGACAGCTGGGTCGTGCCGAACCTCGACACACTCCTTGCCAGCATCGGAGAAGCTCGACTTGTACCACTCGCTCATTGCCGGCTTCTTCATGCCGCGTGCTCCTTTGCGATTCGCACCAGAAAGTCCCGGGTGTCCTGCGCCGTCAACGCTACAGCCCGGAGACCGGCGATTGCTTCACGATATTCATTGATCTCCTCGTCGTGCTCGTGGAGAACGCTGCCAATAGCGCCTTCGGCGTATACCACTGGCGGCAAAGTCATCCCACTCGCGCCCTTGGGCAGATGGAGCAGAATGAACTGCTGTATGACCAGCCCCGGATGCGGGCCGATAGCGAAGGGGAGCGCCCGGATCTCGATATTGTCCCGGTCTCCAACTTCGGCAAGCCACCGCAGTTGCGCTGACATGACCTCCGGCAGTCCGGGCCTGTTCCACAAGACCGCTTCGGATATGAACGCCTCCAACCGAAAACCGGTATCGTCCAACCGTTTTTGCCGCTTTTGGGTGAGCTCGACCCGCCGTTCTACATCCACAGCGGACAGGCGTGGCAGGGTGACGCGGACGATTTCCCGTCGGTAGTCAGGGGTCTGAAGCAAGCCGGGCACGATAACCGGTTGATACGTGATGATCTGATCCGCGACTCCTTCGAGCCGGAGGAGCTTCTCGAAGTTCGGCGCGACTTGGTCGCTGTACGGCTTCCAGAACCCTTTCGAGTTACCCTGTGCCTTGGCCGCACTGTCCTGTGCTCGAACCTCTTCCAGCAGCCCGAGTGCCTTGGCCGCGTCTTCATGGGAAGCCTGGTAGTACTCGAGCAGGTCCTTGATCTGCGGCCTGGTGAGCTTGGTCGGCGAACCTTCCTCCATTCGCATCAAGACGAATCGCGTGACCTCGAGGTGCGCTGCCGCGGCCGACAGAGCCGTTCGAGGGGCCTTGGATCGCACGGACTTCATGAAGTTGCCGAAATCCATGCGCGAGACAGTCAAACCGGCCATTTTGTTAGCCTCGCTATCTGGGAAACGTTCGTTACGCACATGTGCGCGTCGCACTTTCAACTTTATTTCACGCACTGTTGGGTGCGCACCTAAATCCGATGCTTTTGGGTGCACACTTGACCCATCACACCCAGCGGCTACCACCAGATCGGCTGCCACAGGGAATTCATCCGGAAAGCCGATAGGAGCTGTAATGCCTTGGGATGCTTGGGCTTTGATGCTCTTCACTCTGGTTGAGGCGTTGGTCTTCATCGCCTGCCTCGCCGGGGATATAAGAAATTCCGGTCGGTACGGAAAGAGAAATCGAGGCCGTCATCGACGTGGGCGGAAGGGAATTGGCGAGCGGCGGGAGGTGAATGGGACGTGGATGACTACGAGCGGCTGGAAAGTTGCGATGTCGGGGAGCGGGAACCGGCGATGACCCCCACCGAAGCGATGGAATCGCTTGTGCTGCACCATGACTGCGTCACGGCGAGGTGTGAGCGGAAGATGGCGGCGGGGCAGATCGTCAAGATCGAGGCGGAGCGGGTCGAGTCCGCGAAGGTCATTCGGTTTCCGGTCGGCCGAAAGGAGCCGGGTTGTGGCACGTGCGATCCGTAATCGGCACCGGGCGCCCCATCGGCGGCCCGCCACGCTCGCCGAGGCGAAGAGCGGGCTCGACCGGCATCTGGCGTGCGTGGACGACTGTGACGCGAAGCAGTACTACCAGGTCGCCATCCGGCAGATGGTTCGCGGGCCCGGCCCGGGCTGGAACATCTGGCGACCGGACACCGACCGAGCCCGGTAACGAGAATGGCGCATCACCCGGAAGGTGATGCGCCACTTCGAATTCGGAAGGATCAGCCGCGGATCTTGGCCGCCACGGTGGCGACGGCGGTCTCGGCGGGCAGCTCCTCGGCGGTGCCGGCGAAGCGGTCGCGGAGTTCGATCTTGCCCTCGGCCCAGCCGCGGCCGACGACCACGATGAAGGGCATGCCGAGCAGTTCGGCGTCCTTGAACTTCACGCCCGGGGAGGCGGTGCGGTCGTCGAGGAGCACCTCGAAACCGAGCGAATCGAGTTCGGCGGCAACCTGTTCGGCGCCGGCGCGGGCGCCCTCGTCCTTGTTGGCGATGACGACATGGACGTCGAACGGCGCCACGCCGCGGGGCCAGCGCAGGCCCTTCTCGTCGTGCATCTGCTCGGCGAGCACGGCGACCATGCGGGAGACGCCGACGCCGTAGGAGCCCATGGTGAGGCGGACCGGCTTGCCGTTCTCGCCCAGCACGTCGACCTCGAAGGCGTCGGTGTACTTCTGGCCGAGCTGGAAGATGTGGCCGATCTCGATGCCGCGCGCGGCCTCCAGGACGCCGCGGCCGTCGGGCGACGGGTCACCGTCGCGAACCTCGGCGGCCTCGATGGTGCCGTCGGCGACGAAGTCACGGCCGGCGACCAGGCCGACGTAGTGCTTGCCGGGCTCGTCGGCGCCGGTGATCCAGCTGGTGCCGGAGACCACGCGCGGGTCGACCAGGTAGCGAACACCGTTGGCCTGCAGCGCCTTCGGGCCGATGTAGCCCTTCACCAGGAACGGGTTGGCCTTGAAGTCGGTCTCGTCGAGCAGCTGCACCTCGGCGGGTTCGACGGACGCCTCGAGGCGCTTCTCGTCGACCTCGCGGTCGCCGGGGATGCCGATGCCGAGGAGCTCGGTCTTGCCGTCGGGGTAGACCAGCTTGACCATGACGTTCTTGAGGGTGTCGGCGGCGGTCGCCTCGCGGCCCAGCACGTTCGCGCTGTTGGCCCAGTCGACCAGCGTCGCGATGGTCGGCGTGTCCGGGGTGTCGTGGACGACGGCGTCGGCCTGACTCTCCAGCGGGATGGCCGGAGGCGCGGCGGTGACCACGGCCTCCACGTTCGCGGCGTAACCGGATTCACGGCAGATCACGTAGGTGTCCTCGCCGACGGGACTGTCGGCCAGGAACTCCTCGGAGGCCGAGCCGCCCATGGCGCCGGAGGTGGCGGCCACGATGACGTACTTGACGCCGAGGCGGTCGAAGATCTTCTGGTAGGCCTCGCGGTGAGCGTTGTAGCTCTTCTTCAGCCCGTCCTCGTCGAGGTCGAAGGAGTACGAGTCCTTCATGATGAACTCGCGCCCGCGCAGGATGCCCGCGCGCGGACGGCCTTCGTCGCGATACTTGGTCTGGATCTGGTACAGCGTGACCGGCAGATCCTTGTACGAGTTGTACTCGCCCTTCACGGTGAGCGCGAACAGCTCCTCGTGGGTGGGGCCGAGCAGGTAGTCCTGGCCCTTGCGGTCCTTCAACCGGAACAGGCCGTCGCCGTACTCGGTCCAGCGGTTGGTGGTCTCGTACGGTTCGCGCGGCAGCAGCGCCGGCAGCGAGATCTCCTGGGCCCCGATGGCGTTCATTTCCGACCGGACGACATCCTCGACCTTGCGCAGCGTGCGCAGGCCGAGCGGCAGCCACGAGTAGACGCCTGGCGCGATACGACGCACGTAACCGGCACGCACCAGCAGCTTGTGGCTGGGCACCTCGGCGTCGGCGGGGTCGTCGCGCAGGGTGCGCAGGAACAGGTGGGAGAGGCGGGTGATCACGGCTCAACACAGTAGCCGCTGCTCGCGCACAGTTCACAGGGCATTACCGTGTTGGCTCGTGCTGGTGCTGCTGCCTCCCTCAGAAACCAAGTCCGACGGTGGTTCGGGCGGTCCCCTGGACCTGGATTCCCTCGCGATGCCGCAGCTCACAGCGGTGCGGGACAAACTCGTCACCGAGGTGATCGCGCTGGCCGCCGACCCCGACGCCTCGCGCGCCGCACTCGCGCTGGGCAAGGGGGCTGACGCCGAGATCGCGCGCAACGCCGCACTGCGCACCTCCGCCACGCGTCCGGCTCTGGACCGCTATACCGGCGTGCTCTACGACGCGCTCGACGCGGCCGGGTTCACCAAGGCCCAGCGCGCCAAGGCCGAAGCCCGGCTGGGGATCGGGTCGGCGCTGTTCGGGGTCGTCCGGGCGGGCGATCCGATTCCGGCATACCGGCTCTCGGGCGGGTCGAAACTGCCGGGGCTGCCGACGCTGCAATCGCTGTGGAAGGCGGTGCTGCCGGAGGCGCTGCGGGCGGAGGCGGCCGGTCACCTGGTGGTGGATCTGCGGTCGGGTACGTATCAGAACCTGGGCCGGGTCCCGGGTGCGGTCACCGCGACCGTGCTGACCGAGCGCCCGGACGGCAAGCGAACCGTGGTGAGCCACTTCAACAAACACCACAAGGGCCTGCTGGCGCGGGCGCTGGTGCTGTCGCGGTCGGAGCCCTCGACCATCGACGGGCTCGCGCGGGTGGCCGAGAAATCCGGGCTGCGCACCGAGATCGCCTCGCCGACCGAGCTGCTCATCATCACCTCCTGAGCGCCCGGACTCCATCCGGGAACTTCGCTCGGCCGTGGCGGTTCCGCTCGTTAGAGTGACCTGGTGGAACCCAACGACCTGGATCCGGAAGTGCTGGAGCTGGCGAGCAAGATCTTCGATCTGGCCCGCAGCGGCGACGCCGCCACCCTGGGCGCCTACCTCGACGCCGGGGTACCGGTGAACCTGACCAACGACAATGGCGACACGCTGCTCATGCTGGCCGCCTACTACTCGCACCCGGAGGCGGTGAACGCCCTGCTGGAACGCAAGGCGGACCCCAACTTCGGCAATGACAAGGGCCAGACCCCGCTCTCCGGCGCGGTCTTCAAGGGCTCGGATGAAATCGTCCACGCCCTGTTGGCGGCGGGCGCCGACCCGAACGCGGGCAGCCCCTCCGCCCGCGACGCCGCCGAGATGTTCGGCCAGACAAAGTATCTGAAGCTGTTCGACAACTGAGACAAGGATCGACGACTGGCCGGTTCGATGGGCAGTCGAGCATTGCGGCGGTTCAGCGGGTAACGTCGGCATCAGCCGAATACGATCGCGGCCCTCACGCACGAGGGCCGCGATCGGTGATCGGCCCTCGATCGCAGGCATTCGGTGTTCGGTCGGGGCTACCCGCAAGGAGCCTTCATGACCTCGGCCCGAAGCAACATTTTCGCCCGTCCGGCAAACGTGTTCGCAGATGTCCTCGCCGCTGAGCAGGCGGCACTCCTCGAACGAAATGCGCTGGCCGCGAAGACGGTCGCCGACCATGCACACGATGCCGCCGATTGCGCGCATCTGCTGGCCATACTCGGCCTCGATCCGTCCGAATTGAAGCGAGACGGCAGATAAGCCCGGCCAGGGCCAGACCGCCCGCTCGTTCCAGACGCCTGCAACCTGAACCCGCGCCGCCTGCGCAGGCTTCATCGTTTCCCGAGACCCGGGGGCCAGGTCGAGCAGGAACCGCACTATCCATCGCACCGCGAACCCTGACCCGTATCAGGGCGTATCGCGCAGCTCAGCGCGAGCCGCGTCAGACCACCTTCAGCGGATGAGAGAACATAACTGTGAGCGACGAGCACACTCGGACCCGGCTGTTCAGCCATGAAGACACACTCAGCGAGAACGTATCCGCCACCGCGGCTCGCACCGATCTACGACCGACATTCCTTGCGGCGTGCGACGATACGGCGAGAACAGACCATGTTCAGCCGGACTCTGCCGGGGCGAATGGCGCGTCGTTTCTCAGCGGGGTGTCGACCGAACGGTGAATGAGGGTGTCGCCGTCGAGAACCGACTTCGGTTGCGCCGGTGTGCCTTCGATGACCGCGACATCCAGTTGCCGCGCGTCCCGCCGGAGAGCTTGGACACCTTGTGGTTCCGCGCCTCGGTGAGCTGGAACTGCTCGAGCAGGCCCCCTTGTCCTATCTCGGACAAGACCCCACCCCGCGCCCGGAAAAGCTCCGGTCACGGGGCCGGGAGGGCGTGAAGTTACTACTGGGCGGCGTGACCGGGCAGGACACACACCGCGTCCAGGCCGAGCACGTGGTTCAGGCGGCCGAAGGCCAGCCAGGATCCGAGGCACATGGACAGTTCGACGATTTCGGCGTCCGAATAGAGCGTCTTCATCCGCTCGAAGAACTCGTCGTCGAGATTGTGGTGATCGAGGGCGTAGCGCTCGGCGTACTCGGCGGCCATGCGGGTGCGGTCGTCGAAGGCCTCGGTGGTGCGCCACTCGGTCACGTCGTCGGCGAAGGACTCCTCGACCTTCTCGCCATTGCGATCGGTGCGCCAGTCCAGGCAGAACAGGCAGCCGTTGATCTGGGCGATGCGCAGCCGCGCCGCCTCGAACTCGCGCAGGCCCAGGGTGCTGTGCGCATAGACGGCGAGCGAGAAGTTCGAGGCCGCCACGCCGATGCCGGGCACCATCTCGCCCCAGACGTAGCCGATCGGGTCCTTGCCCTCGGGAATGTCGATGATCATGCCGATGGGTTCCTTCCGAGAGTGCCGAACGGCAGCGGGACATCCAGTGCGTCGTAGAGGCCGGGCTCGGCGTGGGCCAGCCACGGAATGGCGTTCACCAATCTGCCGACTGCCGTGGCGTTTCCGCCCGCGGAGTGATTGCCGTCCTCGTCGGTGGCCTGGACGGTGATCTCGATGCGCGGGCGGCCCTCGATGAGGACGCGGTGCGCGCCGGCGCCGCTGGGCGGCTGCGGCCAGTCGGGGGCGCAGCTCGCGTGGATGCGGGTGATGTGCTCGATGACGATGCGCGGGCTGCCGTCGACGATGCCCTGCACCTCGAAGCGCACCGCGCCCTGGGTGCCCGCCTCGAATTTGCCCATCAACTCGGTCTCGACGGTCTCGTCGAGGGCGCGCCGTTCCACCACCTCGCGAATATCGGTGAGCGCCACCCCGAGTCCACGGGCGATCATGCGGATCTGCCCGCCCCACACCATCGTCGGGATGGTGGGCGCGAGCATGGGCGGCTGATAGTCCAGGGGCTGGCCCATGCCGACCAGATAGCGCACCGAGTCGGGCTGGTCGTAGGTGGTGTAGTCGAAGATTTCCTGGCAGCGCAGCACATCCACGCTACTGCCGAGGCCGCTCATGAGCAGCGGCAGGACATCGTTGCCCCAGCCGGGGTCGATGCCGGAGACGAACAGGGAACCGCCGCCGGCCGCGATCGCCGCGGACACCCGCTCCTGGAGTTCGGCCGGGGCGCTGCGGTGGTCGTAGAGCGCGTAGAGCGCGGGCGTCACGACGACAGCGCCGGTGCGCAGGGCGCGATCGATGTCGGCGAGGGCGTCGTCGGGGCGGATGTCGCCGGAGGCGGCGTAGACGATGGCGCGGGGTCCGGCCGCGAGCGCGGCGTCGATGTCGGCGGTGGCCGCGATCCCCAGTTCGGTGTCCAGTCCGGCCAGGTCACCGGCGTCGCGGCCGACCTTGGCCGGGTTGTGGACCAGGACGCCGGTCAGCGCCAGACCCTGGTGCGCCGCGACGGCCCGGATGGCGGCACGACCGACGTTGCCCGTGCCCCAGACCAGGGTGGAAATCATTCACGAAACGTAGCAAATGCTTGGTAGGTGGATGTCCGATTCGGCTACATTGCGGTATGGATTTCGCCGCTCTCGAATCGATTCGCGCACTCAAGTATCGCTATCTGCGCACCCTGGACCTCAAGCAGTGGGACGAATTCGCGGACACCCTCTGCGCCGACATCATCGGCTCCTACGGATCGCCCTCGGGCGGTCTGCCCGCCCAGTTCACCAGCCGCGACCAGATCGTCGACTTCATGCGCGGCGCGCTCAGCGGAAACATCATCACCGTGCACGTCGCCAACCACCCGGAGATCACCGTCGACGGCGATACCGCCTCGGGCAGTTGGTGTCTGGAGGACACGGTGATCGCCGCCGACTACGGCCTGCTGATCCGCGGCGCGGCCTACTACCACGACACCTACCGCCGCGAGGACGGCATCTGGCGCATCGCGAGCACCGGTTACCAGCGCATCTACGAATCCAAGATGTCCACCGACGCGCTGCCCGGGTACGCACTCACCGCCAACCGCTGGGCTCCGACCGCCGAGTCCAAGCAGGGCTGACTCGCCCCGGTCGCCGACGCGCACGGCGAACTCCGGCCGCTGATGCACTGTGCCCCAACCACAGTGCCGGTTAACGCGTTCCCGGAACATGCCGATCTTGACTCGACAGTGGCGCCCGCACCCCCACCCCATCGGGATGCGCGCGCCGTTTCGATCAACGCTAGGAACAACATGCGCAAGACTCTGTTCGCCCTGTCCGGCCTCGCCTTCGCCACCGCCGCCGCGGTGCTGCCCGCGGCCCCGGCACAGGCCTCCCCCGGCGCCTGGGGCGCAATCGCGGTGTCCGACAACGGCGATCTGGGCTGGGCCTGGAACTACGACACCGAGGGCGGGGCGAGCCAGGCCGCCATCGACAAGTGCGCCAGGGCCAGCTGCTCGACCGTCACCACCTTCACCGGCTGTGGCGCGGTGGCCTTCTCGGACTCGATGAACAAGTACACCGGCGGCTACGGCGCGACGCCTGCCGACGCCGAGAACTCGGCCAAGTGGTACTCCGACTCGTACCTGGTGCGCACGGCCATCTGCAACGACTGAACCACCGGGGCCGGGACGACCGCCCTGACACGGTCGTCCCGGCCCCGGGATCGCTTGCGCTGAAGTCTCTTTCGAGAGCTTCAGCGTTCGGCGGCCTCGACCGCCTTGCGGACGGTCTCCGCATCGGCCGGGGCCGCCTCGTTCTCCCAGAACGGCGCGGCGACGGCATATGGCGTGCCGTAGACGGGGGTGTCGGGCTGGGTGCGCCAGCTGTCGGCGAGGGAGCCGATATCGACGGTGTCGTAGCCGAGCTTGCCGATCAGTTCCGCCGCAGCGGTTTTCGCCGCGGTGTCGTCACCGGCGATGGGCAGCGCGGTGCGGTCGGCCGCTCCGGTGGGGCGGGCCAGGACCGCCAGGTGCTTGAACAGGATGTTGTTGAACGCCTTCACGACGCGGGACCGCGGCAGATGCCGTTGCAGCAGTTCGGAACTGGTGGCCACGCCCGCGTCCAGATCGGGGAACTCACCGTCGCGGCCCGGGTAGTAGTTGTTGGTGTCGATGACCACCTTGCCGACCAGCGGATCGACGGGCTTGCCGACCAGCGGATCGACGGGTACGTCCTGATACGCCTTGAGCGGAACCGTCACCACCACGATGTCCCCCGCGGCGGCCGCCTCGGCCGGGGTCGCGGCGCGCGCCCGCTCCCCCAGTTCGGCCACCAGCTCCGCCAGGGTCTGCGGCCCTCGGGAATTGCTCAATACCACATCGATTCCCGCGGCCACGGCCAGCCGGGCCAGGGTGCCGCCGATATTTCCGCTGCCGATCAATCCGAGCGTCGTCATGTCCGCTGGCAACGCGGTCGCGGCGGGGCTTGTTCCCCGCGCCACCATCAGCCCAGGGTGATGGCGTCCAGCCGGGTGCGCAGGAACTCAGCGGAGACGACCGGCCGCAGGCCGGAGACCCGGCCGACGGGCGGCTCCAGCGGCATGACGCGGGCGTCGTGGTCGAGTTCGTAGAAGTAGATGAGCGACACCAGGTCCTCTTCCGGCGCCGAGGCCTGCGGCGGCAGCACCCGGTGGCGGCCGGCGGGCCAGCGGTGGCCGCTCCAATACGACAGCAGGTCACCGATGTTCACGGTGAGGGCGTACGGGTCGTAAGGCGCATCCGCCCAGCCGCCGTCCTCGGTGAAGATCTGGAGTCCACCCGCACCGGGTTCCCGGTCGAGGACGGTGACCGTGCCGAAGTCGGTATGCGGGCCGATGCGGAACTGGCCGGGCTCGGGCGTGCCGATCCGCGTCAGCGACGGATAGTGGTTGATATTGCAGGTCCAGGTGGGATGGGCGGCCAGGCCCTCGAACGGATTGTGCGGCAGGGCGAGCGCGGCGGCGCAGAGGGCCAGCAGGTCGTCGGAGAGCACCCGCACGGCGGCGGTGTAGGCGAGCAGCAACTCGCGCAGCTCACTCACCTCGCCGGGCCAGACATTGTCGCGGAACCAGACCCGGTCCACGACCGGGTCGCCGGTGCGGGTGTCCGCGCCGATCGCGAAGGTCTCCTTGAGATCCGGCGGCGTCTCGGTGCCCTCGGCGTAGCCGTTGGCCTCCAGTCCGGGGGCGATCCAGCCGCGACCGCCGACCGATACCGCGTACCGCTGCTTCACCGCGACGGGCAGGGCGAAGAAGCGGCGGGCCGCCGCGCGCACGGCGGCCGGAAGTTCTTCCGGCACACCGTGTCCGCGCACCAGCAGGAAGCCGGCGCGTTGCAGGCCCGCGTCCACCTCGCGCAGCACCGCGGCGGCGGACTCGCCGCCCGCGCGCCAGCGGTTCAGGTCCACGGTCGCGATAGGAGTCATTCCGCCACTCCGATGTCCTCGTGCCAGAGTTCGGGGCGTTCGGCGATGAAGCGGGTCATCATGTCGACGCAGGCCGGGTCGTCGAGCACGGTGATGGAAACCCCGTGGGCGGCCAGCCAGTCGTGGCCGCCGGTGAAGGTGCGCGACTCGCCCACGATGACCGCTCCGATGCCGAACTGCCGCACCAGGCCGCTGCAGTACCAACACGGGGAAAGGGTGGTGACCATGATGGTGTCGCGGTAGTCGCGGCGGCGGCCGGCATTGCGGAAGGCATCGGTCTCGGCGTGCACGCTGGGGTCGTCGTTCTGAACGCGGCGGTTGTGGCCGCGCCCGAGCAGAGTGCCGGCGCTGTCGAACAGGGCGGCGCCGATGGGGATTCCGCCCTCGCGCAACCCGAGTTGCGCCTCCTCGAAGGCAGTGACCAGCAGATCCTGTGCGTTCACCATGCCGATCATGCTGCCACCAATCCTGGCTTCAGTTAGGTCAACTCAGCCGCTACTGTGAGGTCATGAACAACGCCCTGGCCCGCGACGTATGGCGCGTCATCGAACCGCTGCACGCCGTCACCTACTTCGCCGCCGACTGTATCGCCGCCAACAAAGCCGTTGGCCTGCGCGGCTTCTGGATGGGCTACTTCGCGGCCCGCTCCGCCCCGCTCGGCGCGGCCGGGCCCTCGGTCGTCGAGGCCACCTTCTACAACTTCCATCCGGCCATGGTGCGGCGCGCCATCCCGGACGCCTGGAGCTACGCCACGCCCGACGCGGTCCTCGCCACCCGCACCCTCGCGGCCGCCGCGGTGCTGCGCGGCATCGTCCCCGATATCGCGACCGTCGCCGCGCGGGCCGTCCCGCACCTGCGGCGGGCGATCGAGGCCGCACCCGCCGCCGGCCGCCCGCTCTTCGCCGCCAACCGCGACCTGCCCGCACCCGGCGATCCGGTGCACGCGCTCTGGCAGGCAGTCACCGCGCTGCGCGAGCACCGCGGCGACGGGCATGTGGCGTGCCTGGTCGCCGAGGGCATCGACGGCTGCGAGGCGCACGTCCTTTTCTCCGCCTCGACGGGGATGCCCGCACAGGTGATGCGCGACAATCGCGGCTGGAGCGAAACCGATTGGCAGGCAGCACAAGAGCGGCTCACCGACCGCGGACTCCTGAACGGTGACGGTCTCACCGAGGCCGGGCGGGCCCTGCGCGAGCACATCGAGGCCCGCACCGACACCCTCGCCATGACCGCTTACCGCGGCATCCCGGGCATCCTCGAAACCCTGTCCGTCCTCACCCCCGCGGCCCGGGCCGTGGCCCGCAGCGGTGAGGTCCCCTACCCGAACCCGATGGGCGCCGATCCGGCCTAGATCAACCCCATCGCCGCCAGGCACGAAACCCATTATGAGGAACCGACAGTGGCCCGATCCACCACGGACCTACGCCGGTCCGGATCTTCCGGTCACCACACGCCGGGGACGAGGCGCTTGGTGGTGCGGAGGTAGGTCTCGTAAGGGGCGCCGAGGGTTTCGACGAGGGTGCGTTCCTCGAGGCGGATGCGGCGGAGCAGGGCGTAGGCGGGGATCACGGTGGTCAGGAGCAGAGCCGGGTAGTTCGCCGAGGCGAGGCCGAAGCCGATGGTGACGAAGAGGATGCCGGTGTAGGAGGGGTGCCGGACCCAGTGGTAGGGGCCGTGGCTGATGACCGGCTGATCGGCGTCCACCTCGACGGTGGTGCGGAAATGCTTGCCCAGCACCGTGATCGCCCAGACCCGGACCATCAGGCCGAGCCACATGAGCGCGATTCCGAGGACCTGCCACGGCACCACAGGGCCCGGGAAGCGCAGCGGGCTGTCGGCCGGGAGGAAGATACCGGTGAAGGCGGCGACCGTCATAGCGCCGGCCACCAGCAGCATGATGGCCAGGCGAGTGCCGCCGTCACCCGCGGTGGAGCCGGTACCGCGCACGCGATCCCGCACTCGCAGGCCGATTTCGAATGCCAGCCACGCCCAGGTGGTGAAGACGGCGATGGTCACGTCCGGCTGCCCTTCCGCGCTCGATGTCCGACTCGTCGAGATTCCCATCCAACCGGCCCGGGGCACATCCGGGATCCACCCGGAGAATGAACCCTGAGAGCCCCCAGTAGTTCTGGAGTCGAATGACATTGGCGGCCTCCCCCGCCGGGCGAACTGTTGCTCCGCGCCGACGCCGATGTCACCGCTCACTCACGTCGACACCGGAAATCTGTGTCCCGCGAAGGTCATTGGCTGAGGTAGGCGATGATGGCTCCGGCCAGGCCCGCACGCGTGTCGTCCAAGTCACTGTAGGTGCCGAGCGTCCGTTCCGACGCGATGCCGCGCATGGCTGCCGGGATCAGCCCCGCCACTTGGCGAACCTTGACCGGGTCGACGCCGAGGTCCGCGAAGGCCCGCTGACACGCTTCGTCCCAGCGGGGCTTCCATGAGGCGAAGACCGCCGCGGTCTGGGGGTAGTCGCGCTCGAACTCGGAATGCTCGCGGGGCAATGCCGCACGCAAAGTCTCGATGGCGAGCGACTCCGGCGTCCGTAGGCCGACCCACATCGCCTCGATGAGCGCGGTAACCCGCTCCTCCAGGGAGCCGTCGGGCCTGGTGCCCGCGGGCAAGTCGCCGCGCTGGTCCGCGGTGTAGCGCAGGACCGCGGCCCACAGGCCGTCGATGTCGCCGAACTGGTACTTGATCGCCCCCCACGTTGCGCCGATGTCGGCGGCGATCCGCTTGCCCGACACCGCAGCGGGATCGCCGGTGGCCAGGGAGGCGATCGCGGCCTTGATCATGCTGTCCCGCGTGGCGATACCGCGCTTGTTGGCTCGCCGCGTCGCCACCTCCGCTTCCGTCATTTGGTCGAGTCTAGCGGCCTGACCTGCACAGGCCAATTTTTCATAGAGACCTCTACTATATTTTAGTAGAGCCCTCTATTATTATTCCGGCACGACCGGCGAATGATCTCGCGGGGTGCTCGGAGTTACTGGAGGATCGAGATGGTGAAGCCGGCGTTGTCGATGCAGCCGACTGGCTGGTTCCAGGTGGCCTGGTCGAGCGAGATCGCCATCGGCGATGTGCGCACCATGAAGTATTTCGGCCGGGAGATGGTCGCCTGGCGTTCGGCCGCGGGCCGGGTCACGGTGTTCGACGCCTACTGCGAGCATTTGGGCGCGCATCTGGGCTACGGCGGTCACGTCGAAGGGGAGAGCCTGGTCTGCCCGTTCCACGGATGGGAGTGGAACCAGGACGGCCGCAACGTCTGCATTCCCTATGAGTCACACCCGAATCGGGGACGACGGATCCGTAGCTACCCGACCGTCGAGCGCAACGAATCGGTCTGGATCTGGTTCGATATCGACGGCCGCGCACCGTATTTCGACGTGCCGGACATCTTCGCCGACTTCGGCGACGACAAGTCCGCGGCGGACTACTACCCGGCCTTCCCGGCGGGCACGCTGTATCGCGCTGGGCTGGAACTGCATCCGCAGTACATCATGGAAAACGGCGTCGACTTCGCCCACTTCAAATTCGTGCACAAGACGCCGTTCGTGCCGGAATTCACCCGTCAGGATTTCAGCGGCCCGGTGTCGTACGTCGACTTCACCGTCGCGTTCGACGACACGCCGGAGGACGAGATCAACAGCGGTGTCGAGGCCATCAACGGCGGGCTCGGAGTCGCGGTCACCAAAAGCTGGGGCATGGTGGACAACCGCACCCTGTCCGCGGTGACGCCGGTGGACGAGTCGACCTCGGATGTGCGATTCACCGTGTGGATCGGGCGCAAACCCGGCGACGAGCGGCCGGAGATGAGCGGCTTCGCCAAGACCATGGCCAATTTCGTGATCGAGCAATTCCAGGCCGACATCGATATCTGGTCGCGCATGCGCTACACCGAGCCACCTGCCCTGTCGCGCAAGGAATACGAGGGCTTCAAGGCATTGCGCGCGTGGGCGGCCCAGTTCTATCCGGACGGACACGACGCAAGCGCGAACGCCGACCGCGACGACACCACCGTCAATTCCTGACCACAGCACCAACCGGAGAAAGAAGCAGAAGGCAGCAGCATGGGCGTATCGACGAAGACTCGCGTGTTTCAAGTCGCGACCGGCAATCTCGGCACCGAGATGATCCGCCGCATCCGCAACCACCCCGACCTGGAACTGATCGGCCTGCACTGCTATACGCCGGAGAAGATCGGCCGCGACGCGGGCGAGATCGTCGGCCTGGAACCGATCGGCGTACGCGCCACCGGCACCGTCGAGGAGATCATCGCCGCCCGGCCGGACGTGCTCACCTTCCACGGAGTATTCCCCGACGAAGACCTCTACGAAAAGGTGCTCGAGGCGGGCATCAACATCGTCACCACCGCGGACTGGATCACCGGATACCACCGCGACACCAACCACCCGCACCCGTCCGGCCGCAAGGTCAGCGAGGTGATCGCCGCGGCGTGCGACCGCGGCAACGCGACCTTCTATGGCACCGGCATGAACCCCGGCCTCTGCCAGATCCTCGGGATCGTGCACACCGCCGACGTGGCAGACATCGAGAATGTCACCGTGACCGAATCGGTCGACGTGTCCTGCCACCACTCGGTGGAGACGTGGAAGGCCGTCGGCTACGGCCGGCCGATCGACGACCCGACCATCCCGGACTCGCTGTACAAATACACCGCCGTGTTCGCCGACTCGGTGTATCTGATGGCCGACGCGTTCGGGCTCGAGCTGGACGAGGTGAAGTTCAGCTACGAACTCGGCGCGTGCACCGAGGACGTGGACCTCGGCTGGTACTTCCTGCCCAAGGGGTCACTCGGCGCGAACTACATCAAGTACCAGGGCATGGTCGACGGTGTGCCGCGGGTGGAGTCCCATCTGGAATGGCAGATGACGCCGCACACGTCCCCGTCCTGGAAGATCAAGGGCTGCTACATCACTCAGGTCATCGGCGACCCCACCATCTACAGCAAGCACATGATCCTGCCGAAGAAGGGCTTCGACTTCTCCGATCCGGCCAGCTTCGCCTCGATTGGCATGACCGTCACCGGACTGCCCGCCCTCAATGCCATCCGGTCCGTGGTCGCCGCCCCGCCCGGCATCATCACCAGCGCCGACCTGCCGCTGCGCGGACTGGCGGGCCGCTTCAAAATCTAGGTCTTAGGTCGTGCATCGACGTCCCCTGCTCGGCATCTTGCTCCGGGTCCCCGAAGTGGATATCGCCGCGCCGGGTCAGCAGATCGGCGGCGTCTGCGGCCCAACCCAATTCGGTGTTCACCGCGATCGCCGCGTCGATCGGCCCCGGAATCCCGAACTCGGCGCGGCCAGTGTGCCCGGAGCTCAGCGCGTGGACCTGGACCGCCTTTGCCGCTGCGGCGCTCACGGGCGCGCGGGGCGTCTCGGGCAGCGGTGACCGGGCGATCTCGCCGGGAGATCGGTTTGGGCTCAACGGGATTCGGCAGGGGCGACCAGGTCCCGGATCAGCAGGGCGGTGTGGAGGGAGGTGCGGGTTTCGCCGTCGTCGAGGTCGACGTCGAGGATGCGTTCGATACGGGCCAGGCGGTCGTAGAGGGTGGGGCGACTGATGTTGAGGCGCTTGGCGAGTTCGGTTTTGTTGCCGGCCAGGTCGAGGAAATGACGGAGGGTGGGGGTGAGGTCGGTGGCGTGGCGGATGTCGTGGCGGAGCAGGGCGCTCAGTTCGGTCTCGGCGAAGCGCTGGACGCCGGGCTCGTCGCGGATCAGGGACAGCAGGCCGCGCAGGCGGACGTCGCCGCTGCGGTAGAAGGGGCGCGGTGTCGAAACGGCCAGGGCGAGAGCGACTTCCGCGACGTGGGCGGCCTGGGCCAGTTCGCGGGCGGTGTCGAGCAGCGAGTCGGATTCGCCGCCGACGCCGATGACCGCGCGTTCCACGCCGGCGACTCGGCGGATCTCGGCGAGCACGGCCGAGCAGACCTTGGTGAGGGCGGCGTCCAGGTCACCGCTGCGCGACACGGCCAGCACGACGGTGACCCGGGTGCCGTGGTCGGGCGCGGCCAGCGCGGTCGCCCTGGCCAGCGCCACACCGTGCAGCGTCGCGTCCAGCAGGGCGGCCGTACGGCGTTGCTGCGCCAGTGGATCCGATTCGGCGGCGGCCGCGACCTCCACCGCCAGCGGGACATAGCGGGCGCGGCGGGCCAGGCCGAGCGCTGCCGCCAGCGCCACCGCGTCCCGCTCGTCGGTGACGCGGCCGGTGACCAGATCATCGACGAGTCCGGTCTGCGCCTGCCGGTGCAGGCCGAACCGGTCACGCTCGATCATCCGGTGCAGGGTGAGCGTCTGCGCCGCGCGTTCGAGCACCATCCGGGCGCGAGCGCCCGGCACTCGGCTCGACCGCAGGATGAGCCGCCCCCACGGCTGCGTATGCGGGCCCACCGGAACGACATTCGGGTCGGTGTCGGGCAGCAGCCGGGAGGTGGCCTCCCACTGGTCGAGCAGGGCCGAGGCACCGGTGTGCCGGGCCGTCAGCGCGAGCACCCGATGCGCGAGATCCTCGAGCACCACGGACGCGTCCAGCATTCCGGCAGCGGTCCGCACGATCTCGGCCAGCGACGCCCGCCGCACACTCAGGGCCGTGAAGGTCTCGTGCACCGTGCGCGCGAACTCGAGCTCCGCGTACTGGTCGGCCACGATTGCCCGGTGCACCGCCTCGGTGATCTCCACGAACCGCACCACCCGGTGCAGCGCCACCACCGGTAACCCCACCCGGTCCGCCGTCCGCGCCACCACCGGCGGCAATTCCCGCACGGAGGTGCCCAGTTCGACGACCAGCCCGGATACCCCGGCCGCCGCGAGTGCTTCCAGATAGGCCACGGTCGCCGCGTCGCTACCGGCCAGCGCCTGTCCGGTGGTGAGAATCAGTTCCCGGCCCACCAGCAGCGCCGCGACATCGGGCAGTTCGCTCGCGTGTACCCAGCGCACCGGCCGATCCAGCGGGCCGCCACCCACGACCTCCGGCTGCCCGGCCCGCACCACCGGCATGTCCAGCACGTCAGCAACGGAGAGGAGCACCGACGAATCGTAATACGAACACCGAAATTGCATACACATTGTCGGGTATCAACCGGCCGGTAGCAGCGCACAGTAGGGACGGACAATCCGCGGCGGGGCCGGCGGCATCACGGAATCGAGGAGACATGCAGACCATCGCTCACTGGCTCGACGGCAAGAGCTTCACCGGTTCCAGCACTGCGACCGCACCGGTCACCAATCCCGCCACCGGCGAGGTGACCGGACAGGTCGCACTCGCCTCGGCCGCCGACGTCCGCACGGTCGTCGACGCCGCCGCGGCCGCCTTCCCCGCCTGGCGCGACTCCTCCCTGGCCAAGCGCACCCAGGTGCTGTTCCGGTTCCGGGAACTGCTCAACGAGCGCAAGGAGGAGCTGGCCGCGCTCATCACCGCCGAGCACGGCAAGGTGCTCGCCGACGCCCTGGGCGAGGTCACCCGTGGCCTGGAGGTGGTCGAATTCGCCTGCGGCATCCCGCATCTACTCAAGGGCGGCTACACCGAGAACGCCTCCACCAAGGTCGACATCTTCTCCGTGCGCCAGCCGCTGGGCCCGGTGGCCGTCATCTCGCCGTTCAACTTCCCGGCCATGGTGCCCATGTGGTTCTTCCCGGTCGCCATCGCGGCCGGGAACACCGTGGTGCTCAAGCCGAGCGAGAAGGACCCGTCACCGTCGCTGTGGCTCGCCGAACTGTGGCAGGAGGCCGGACTGCCCGACGGCGTGTTCAACGTGGTCCAGGGCGACAAGGTCGCCGTCGACGAGCTGCTGGAAAACCCTGCCGTCAAAGCGGTTTCGTTCGTCGGCTCCACCCCGATCGCCAAGTACGTCTACGAGCACGGCACCGCGGCCGGCAAGCGCGTACAGGCCCTCGGCGGGGCCAAGAACCACATGGTGGTGCTGCCCGACGCCGACCTGGACCTGGCCGCCGACGCGGCGGTGAACGCTGGCTTCGGCTCGGCCGGGGAACGCTGCATGGCGATCAGCGCGCTGGTCGCGGTCGGGCCCATCGCCGATGACCTGGTCTCGCGAATCACCGAGCGCGCCAACACTATTCGCACCGGCGACGGCACCCGCGGCACCGACATGGGCCCGCTGGTCACCGCGACCCACCGCGACAAGGTCGCGTCCCACATCGACGCCGGCGAATCCTCCGGCGCGACAGTGGTTCTCGACGGCCGCACGGTCTCCGCCGACGGCGCGGTCGGCGGATTCTGGCTCGGCCCCACCATTCTCGACCACGTCACCACCGACATGAGCGTCTACACCGACGAGATCTTCGGCCCGGTGCTGTCGGTGCTCCGCGTGGACAGCTACGACGAAGCCCTCGCCCTCATCAACGCCAACCCCTACGGCAACGGCACCGCCCTGTTCACCAATGACGGCGGCGCCGCCCGGCGTTTCCACAACGAGGTCGAGGTCGGCATGGTCGGCATCAACGTCCCCATCCCGGTCCCCATGGCCTACTACAGTTTCGGAGGCTGGAAGAACTCCCTGTTCGGCGACTCGCACGCGCATGGCACCGACGGCGTGCACTTCTTCACCCGCACCAAGGCCGTCACCACCCGCTGGCTCGACCCCAGCCACGGCGGCCTGAATCTCGGCTTCCCCCAGAACCACTGACGGCGACGACACCGAAGGACATGCGATGACCCTGCACCACGGCCCGACCCCGGAGGCCGCGCGCGAGATCGCCACCCGCGCCTACGAACTGGATCGCAAGCACGTCTTCCACTCCTGGTCTGCGCAGAAGTCGCTGCACCCCATGGTGATCACCGCCGCTCAGGGCTGCTACGTGTGGGACGGCGACGGCAACCGGCTGCTCGACTTCTCCTCGCAGATGGTGAACACCAATATCGGGCACCAGCATCCGAAGGTGGTGGCCGCCATCCAGGAGCAGGCGGCGACGCTGTGCACCATCGGCCCGGCGTTCGCGAACGACGCCCGCTCGGAAGCCGCGCGACTGATCGCCGAACGCACGCCCGGTGACCTGGACCGGATCTTCTTCACCAATGGCGGCGCGGACGCCGTCGAGCACGCGGTGCGCATGGCGCGGCTGCACACCGGGCGCTACAAGGTGCTCGCGCGCTACCGGTCCTATCACGGCGGCACCGAGACAGCCGTGAATCTCACCGGCGACCCGCGGCGCTGGCCCAACGATCACGGCAATGCCGGGGTCGTGCACTTCTTCGGGCCGTTCCTGTACCGCTCGCACTTCCACGCGACGACCGAGGCCGAGGAGACCCAGCGGGCACTGCGGCACCTCGAGGAGACGATCGCCTTCGAGGGACCCGGCACCATCGCCGCCGTCATCCTGGAATCCGTGCCGGGCACGGCCGGAATCATGGTCCCGCCACCGGGATACCTGGCGGGCGTGCGCGAACTGTGCGACCGGTACGGCATCGTGTTCATCGCCGACGAGGTGATGTCGGGCTTCGGCCGTACCGGAAAATGGTTCGCCATCGAGCACGCTTCCGAGGGGGACCGCGACGTGGTCCCGGACCTGCTCACCTTCGCCAAGGGCGTGAACTCGGGCTATGTGCCGCTGGGCGGCGTCGCCATCGCACCGCACATCGCGGCCACCTTCGACGACCTCCCCTACCCGGGCGGGCTCACCTACTCGGGGCATCCGCTCGCGACCGCAGCCGCGGTCGCGACCATCAATGCCATGCGCGACGAGGGCATCGTCGAGAACGCCGCCGATATCGGCCAGCGGGTCATCGGTCCCGGCCTGCGCGAGCTGGCCGACCGGCACCCGAGCATCGGCGAGGTCCGGGGCCTGGGCGTGTTCTGGGCCCTCGATCTGGTCCTCGATCGCGACACCCGCGAACCGCTGGCACCCTACGGCGGCAGCAGCCCGGCCATGACCGAGACCGTGGCCGCCGCCAAGGCCGCCGGACTGTTGCTGTTCGTGAACTTCAACCGCCTGCACGTGGTTCCGCCCTGCATCATCACCGAAGCCGAGGCCAAGGAGGGACTCGCGATTCTCGATCACGCACTCACAGTGGCCGACGCGCACACGGGGTGAATCCGCTGGGCTATCCTCAGGACACAGGAGGAGGCGGACATGGACCGGCCGACGACGCCGACGCAGGTGTTGCGGTCCATCGCGCGCATGCCCCGCCGCTCCGAGGATCGCGCCGCCACCAGCTGACTCTCTCGAAAGCCGCCGACAGGTCCCCCTTCGGGTGACCATCGGCGGCTTTTGCGTACCCCGGGCTCGGAGACGCGACAATTCGCCGTTTCGGCACGAGAGAGAAGGAGTTGATCGGCCATGTCGGCCAAGGGAAGCAAACCGTGGGCGTCGGCACTCGAGGACGCAGCGCCGACGCCGTACTGGACCGACCGGCCCGAGCGGCCGACACCCACCGACCCCCTCACCACCGCCACCGACGCCGACCTGGCCGTCATCGGCGGCGGCTACAGCGGGCTCTGGACCGCTCTGCTGGCCAAGGAACGTGATCCCGGCACCGACGTGGCGCTGGTGGAATCCGGCCTCTGCGGGCACGCCGCCTCCGGTCGCAACGGCGGCTTCTGCTCCGCCAGCCTCACCCACGGCCTGGCCAACGGCCTCGAACGCTTCCCCGACGAGATCGCCCAGCTGGAACGACTGGGCCGGTCCAATCTCGACGACATCGAGAAGGCCATCCTCCGCTACGGCATCGACTGCGACTTCGAACGCACCGGCGAGATGGAGATCGCCACCGCGCCACATGAGATCGAATGGCTGCAGGAGAGCCACGAGGCCGCCGAATCCCTCGGCTACCGCACCGAATTGCTCGACGCCGGCCAGGTACGGGACCTGGTGCACTCCCCCACCTACCTCGGCGGCTGGTGGGACCGCGACGGCGTCGCCATGCTCGATCCGGCCCGGCTGGCCTGGGGATTGCGCCGGGCGTGCCTGGACGCCGGTGTGCGCATCTTCGAAGGCACTCCCGCACAACGCATTTCGAAATCACCGGGTGGCACGCTGACCCTGCACACCCCGCACGGTGAGGTCCGGACGCCCCGGGTCGCCCTGTGCACCAGCGCTTTCGCGGGCCCGGTGCCGAAGGTGTCCCGCCACGTGGTGCCGGTCTACGACTACGCGCTCATGACCGAACCGCTCACCGCCGAACAGCTCGACAGCATCGGGTGGGGCACCCGCATGGGCCTCGGCGACGCCTCCTACCGCTTCCACTACTACCGGCTGAGCAGCGACAACCGCATCCTCTTCGGCGGTTACGACGCCATCTACCACTTCGGCAATCGCATCGCCCCCGCCCTCGAATACAACGAGGCCACCTTCGAAACCCTGGCCCGGCACTTCTTCCAGATCTTCCCGCAGCTCGACGGCCTGCGCTTCACCCACCGCTGGGGCGGGGTCATCGACACCTGCGGCCGGTTCTGCGCCTTCTTCGGGTCCGCGTACAAGGGCCGGCTCGTCTACGCGGCCGGCTACACGGGGCTCGGCGTGGGCGCGACCCGCTTCGGCGCGGAGGTCATGCTCGACCAGCTGTGGGGCCGCGACACCGAACGCACCCGCCTGCGCATGGTGCGCTCCCGGCCGCTGCCCCTGCCACCGGAACCGTTGCGCTCCGCGGGAATTCACCTCACCCGGTGGTCCCTGGCCCGCGCCGACGCCCACCAGGGCCGCCGCAACCTGTGGCTCAAGACCCTGGACTACACCGGATTGGGCTTCGACAGCTGATCAGTGGATCACCGGGGCGAGCGCAGGATCAGGACGGAGATCTCGCTCGGCGCGAACAGGCGCAGCTGCGGACCCCAGAAGCCGGTGCCGCGGCTGGTGTAGAGCTGGGTGCGCTCGCCGTGGCGGCTGAGCCCGGCCACCACGGGCTGATCCAGGCGCACCAGATAGCGGAACGGCCAGATCTGCCCGCCGTGGGTGTGGCCCGAGATCTGCAGGGCCACACCCACGGACACCGCGTCGGTGACCTGCTTGGGCTGATGGGCCAGCAGGATCACCGGCAGCGCGGGATCGGCGCCCGCGAGGGCCGCCTCGATGTCCGGGCCGTGGCCGGGCAGGCCGCTGCCGGTGGGATCGTCGATACCGGCCAGCACCAGGCTGTCGCCGTCGCGGGTGATGACCTCGTGCTGGTTGCGCAGCGGCTGCCAGCCCAGCCCGGACATGTGCTCGATCCAGCCCGGGGCGTCACCGAAGTACTCGTGATTACCGGTGATGTAGAAACGGCCGTACTCGGACTCGACCTTGCCGAGCGGATCGACCTGGGCCCGGCGCTTCGCCACCGAACCGTCCGCGAGATCGCCAGCGTGACAGGCGATATCGGGACGCTGGGCGTTGACCTCCTCGACCACCCGCTCCGACCAGCGCAGCCGATCGGTCGCGGCGTAATGGGTGTCGGTGACGACCACCATCCGCAGACCGTCCAAACCCGCACCGAGACCGGGGATCTCGACCTCGACCGTCCGCACCCGGGGCAGCCGGCGCGCCTCGTAGATCGCCCACGCGGTCAGCACCACCGACACCGCCAGCACCCCGCCGGCCACGACACGCGAGCGCAGCGGATCGTCCACCCCCGCGACCGCGAGCACGCCGCGGGCCGCGGCGCCGATCACCGACCAGGTGAACACCACCCACATCACGCCCAGCATGGTGTCGCCCACCAGCGACGCCGTGTCGGACTGCCGCGGGCCGTGCCCGAGCAGCATGCCCGCCGGCAATGCCAGATAACCGAGCAGGAACACTGCGGTACCGAGCCAGAACCACGGACCCGACAGGGTCGTGTACACCAGCAGCCACCACGGGAGCAGGAACAGCAGCGCGGGAACCGCCAGGAACAGAACCGCACGGGGAACATACTTCACGGGAGATCATCCTTGTCGGACCGAACGCCGCCGGAGAAGGCGTGCTATCCAACGTACCGCGCCCATCGGGAAGGATGATCACACGTGACCGACCAGACCTCCGGCCGGGGAGCGCCGATCCTCGACGACATCGCCAAACAGATCATCGCCGAACTCCAGGAGGACGGCCGCCGGGCCTACGCCACCATCGGCAAGGCGGTGGGCCTGTCCGAGGCGGCCGTGCGCCAGCGGGTCCAGAAACTCGCCGACGCCGGGGTCATCCAGATCGTGGCAGTCACCGATCCGCTGCAGGTCGGGCTGTTCCGGCAGGCCATGATCGCGATCACCGTGGACGGGCCGGCCCAGCCGGTGGCCGACAACCTCGCCGCGATCGAGGAGATCAACTACGTGGTCATCTGCGCGGGCCGCTACGACATCCTCTGCGAAGCGGTCTGCCCGGACGACGAGGCCCTGCTGGATCTGGTGTCCAACCGTATCCGCGCGCTGGCCGGTGTCCGGCACGCCGAGATCATGGTCTACCTCAAGCTCCGGAAGCAGACGTACAAGTACGGCACGCGCTGAACGCGCCTCACTCGTCGGTGAGCTCGGCGAGTTCGGCGGCGAGGTTGGCGCGGGCGACGGATTCGTAGCGGTCGCAGGCCGCCGGGGTGCGGAACAGCCGGGGCTGCTCGGCCAATGCCGCCAGCACCGCCGCACGGCCCGCCCGGAACAGTTCGTCGGGGACGTGCGCGTATTCCGCGCGGACCGCGGCCGTGTATGCGGCATAGGCGGATTCGTCGGCCGCGAGGATCGCCAGGTCGGCATCACAGAGGACGGCGCCGTTGCGATCATCGGGCTCCGGGTGATGGCCGCCGGTCAATCGGACCAGGCGCGCCACCTCGGCGACGGTCGCCGCGTCGACACCCAGTGCGGGCAGGGTGGTTTCGGCCAGGCGGGCGCTGGCCTCCTCGTTGTCGCCGCCGTCCATGGCGTACACGGCGTCGTGGAAGAACGCCGCGTATCGGACCGCGTCCAGATCCTCGGCGTCGGCGGCCAGATCATCGATGACGACCAGCATGGCGGCCAGGTGCTCGACCGTGTGATAGCGGCGGTGCGGCTCGCTGTATCGGCGGACCAGGTCCTCCCCGACCGGGCGCGCCCGCGGCCCGGCCAATTTCGTCCAGCGGTCCAGCAGGTCCGCGTCCAGGCTCATCCCCATCCGGGCAGTGTGCCGAATCTTCGGTCCGGAGAAAACCCCTCGGGCAGCGTGGTTTTCACCACTGATACATAGGGTCAAGCGTCGCCGAGCGTGAGGTAACGCTGAATGGTGGGCCCGATGTCGGCGACGATCTGCTCCGAGGTCAGGGCCACCACCGGCGGCAGCCGCAGGACGTAGCGGCACAGGGCGAGTCCCAGGATCTGGGTGGCGATCAGGCCGGCCCGATACGAGGCGTCGGCAGGGTCACCGAAACGCAGCACGGCCGGCATCAGCTGCTGGGCGAAGATGCGCTGGGTGCGTTCGACCACGGCCTCGTCGGTCAGCGCCGAACGCATGAGGGTGAGCAGGATCTCGCTGGTCGGCGGCTGCTCCCACAGTTCCAGGAAGCGCGCGGCCAGCAGGGCGCCCAGCGAATCCGGGGCGGCCGCACCGAGATCCGGCAGCTCCAGGTCGACATCCAGGGCGGCGTCGAACAATCCGTCCTTGTTGCCGTAGTAGCGCATCACCATCGACGGATCGATCCCGGCATCAGCCGCGATCGCCCGGATCGTGGCCTTCCGGTAGCCGTCCTCGGCGAAGCGGCGTCGCGCCGCCTCCAGGATCGCCGCGCGGGTCGCATCCGACCGCCGCGGACCCGTCTCCACAGTCATGCCCACAAGTGTAGGCCAACAGGTGTTGACTACCAATGGGCGGGTTAGAGTGAGCCATGTCCATGCAGCCCAAGCGCTGGACGCCACCCAAGGCGACCGCCCGCGCCCGCGAAAACCACAGTGCGCCACCCATGCCGCCGGTACGGCGACTCGAGGTGCCCGGAACCGGACCCGAGGATGTGGTGATCGCCCCCGACGGCAGAATCCTCGCCGGACTCGCGGACGGCACCCTGGTCGCGGTCGACCCGGCCGACGGCGCGGTCGAGCGCATCGGACACACCGGCGGACGGCCGCTCGGGCTGCACGCCGATGCCGATGGCTCACTGCTGATCTGCGACGCCGAGCGCGGCCTCCTCCGCCTGGACAAGCCGGGCGGTCAGATCGAGGTACTGGTGTCCGAGGTCGACGGGGTGCCGCTGAACTTCGCCAGCAATGTGGTCGCCGACGGCGACACCATCTACTTCTCCGAATCCACCCGGCACTGGAAACTCGGCGAGTACATGGGCGACATGCTCGAGCACTCCGAGACCGGGCGGCTGCTGCGCCGCAATCCCGACGGCAGCGTCGAAACCCTGGTCGACGGGCTGAAATTCGCCAACGGCATCGTGCTGGCCCCGGACCGCTCGTGCGTGCTGGTCGCCGAGACCGGCGGCTACAGCATCACCCGCTACTGGCTGACCGGGCCGACAGCCGGCACCCACGACTACTTCGCCGAGAACCTGCCCGCCTTCCCCGACAATATGGGCCTCGGCAGTGACGGGCTGGCGTGGGTGGCGCTGGTGTCGCCGCGAAATCCGCTGCTGGACACACTGCTTCCGCTGCCCGGCGTACTGCGACGGCTGGTGTGGGCGATTCCCGAAGCGCTGCAGCCGAAACCGGCGCGGACGGTGTGGGTGCAGGCCTTCGACTTCGACGGGAACCTCGTGCACGACCTGCAGCGCGAGGGCACCGACTACGCGATGGTCACCGGGGTCGCGGAACGGGACGGCACGCTCTATCTGGGCAGCCTCTCGGAACCGGCGATCGCCGTGACCCGGGTGCCCTAGGCCCTAGCGCTTCTGAGCCTCGTCCTGCGCGTGCTGCGCCTGGGCCAGCTGCGTCGGCGTGTACCGCAACGTCAGCGCCAGCAGGCCCATGGCCGCGGTGCCGATGGCACACACCAGCAGGACGAGGGTGTACCCGCTGCCGAGGGCATCGATCTGATGCTGCGACATCCCGCTCACCTTGCCCGTCGCGCTCTTGTCCAGTGACAGCGTGCGCGACAGGGCGACCGGGGCCAGAATGCCGACCGCGAACGGCGTGCCCATGTTCATGAACATCTGCCCGACCGCGGACAGCGGGCCGATGTGGGCCATGTCCACGCCGACCAGGACACACAGCGGCAGGATCACGATCGCGGTGCCGACACAGAAGCCGACGATCGACATCATGACCAGCAGCGTCGGGAAGTAGTCGGCCGAACTGTCCAGCGTGGAACCGAAATACAGCGCGCCCGCCAGCACGATCGCCGCCGCCAGCAGCAGCCAGCGCGCGCGGACGTACATGCACGCCTTGGACGCGACCGCGGTGCCGACACCCGCGCCGAGGGTGAACGGGATGCTGGCCAGACCGGCCTGCAAGGGGCTGTAGCGCAACACGTTCTGCAGGAACTGCGCCACGAAGAAGGTGGTCGCGCCGAGCACGCCGGAGGTCAGGAAGATGGCCGCGAAGGTGATCACGCGGTCGCGGCTGTCGAACAGCGACCATGGCAGGAGCGGGTTCTCCACATCGCGCTCGGCGAGGACGAACACGATCAGCAGGATCAGGCCGCCGATCACCGCGCCCAGGATGACCGGACTGTCCCAACCCATTTCGGGTCCCTCGGTCGCGCCGAAGACGATCGACACACAGGCCAGCGTGCCCAGGATCGCGCCGCGCACATCCATGGACATGCGCTGGTGGGCGGTGTCGCGCAGCTGGTAGATCGCGCCCCACACGATGAGCAGGCCGATCGGCACATTGATCCAGAAGATCCAGCGCCAGTCGACCTGGGTGAGCGCGCCGCCGATGACCAGACCACCGACCGAGCCGACACCGACCATGGAACCGAAGATGGCGACCGCCTGGTTGCGGGCCGGACCGGGCGCGTAGGTGCTCGCCACCAGCGCGAAGGCGGTCGGGGCGGCAATGGCCGCGCCGGTGCCCTGCAGGGCGCGGGCCGCGATCAGCCAAGCCTCGTTCTGCGCGGTGCCGCACAGCGCCGAGGCGAGGGTGAACAGCCCGACGCCGAGGATGAGCATGCGCTTGCGGCCGAACGAGTCGCCCAGGCGGCCGCCCAGCAGCATGAGTCCGGCGAACGGCAGACCGTAGGCGGTGACCGTCCACGCGCTGCCCGCGCTCGACAGGCCGAGCTGCTCCTGTAGTCGGGGCAGCGCCAGGATCATCACGGTGCCGTCGAGCACGACCATCAGCTGCAGCCCGCTGAGGACGAGAATCGCGAGCCCGAACGCCCGCTTGGTTACCGGATACTGCATCGTCGCAGCGGGGTTATCGAGCACCCGCCCACTGTAATAGATGCGGTGATCGGGTCGCCGAACTCAGGGCGCACCGTCGCGACCTCGGGACACACCGTCAGGAGCGCGGGTCCGGCGCGCCCGCGGTGAATCCGGCGGTCGGGCCGATGACGATGATGGCCGGCGGGCGAACGCCCTCGGCCCGCACCCGCTCGGCGACCGTGGCCAGGTCGGCGCGCAGGATGCGCTGGGTGCGCAGGCTGCCCTCCTGGATCACGGTGACCGCGGTATCGGCCGCACGACCACCCGACATGAGCGCGTCGGCGAACTTCTCGATCCGCTCGACCGCCATCAGCAGCACAAGGGTGCCGCGCAGCCGGGCCAGCGCCGGCCAGTCGACCAGCGAATCCGGGTGCTCGGGGGCGACATGGCCGCTGACGACCACGAACTCGTGCGTGACCCCGCGGTGCGTGACCGGGATACCGGCCAGGGCCGGCACCGAAATCGCACTGGTGACACCGGGAACCACGGTCACCGGGATACCGGCGTCGACGCAGGCCTCGAGCTCCTCGTAGCCGCGGCCGAAGACATAGTTGTCGCCGCCCTTGAGCCGCACCACGAACTTGCCCGCCTTCGCGCCCTCGATGAGCGCGGCATTGATGTGCTCCTGCGCCATGGCCCGGCCGTACGGGATCTTGGCGGCGTCGATGACCTCGACCTCCGGCCCGAGCTCGGCCAGCAGCTCCGGCGGCGCGAGCCGGTCGGCGACAACGAGATTCGCGCGGGCCAGCAGACGGCGACCGCGCACGGTGATGAGATCCGGGTCACCGGGGCCGCCGCCGACCAGCGCCACACCCGGGGTCACGGGAGCCGAATCATCGGTCACCACACCGGATTGCAGGGCTTCCAGCAGCGCGTTGCGGACCGCGGCCGAACGGCGGTGCTGCCCGCCGGCCAGGACGCCCAGCGTCATGCCGTCGTAGCGGGCGGTGGCCGGGGTGACCGCGGTGCCGAACCGGGCGATGTCGGCGCGGACGCAGAACACGCGGCGGCGGGTGGCCTCCTCGACCACGGCCGCATTGGTGTCCGGCTCGTCGGTGCAGGCCATGGCGTACCAGGCGCCGTCGAGATCGCCGTCGGCGTAAGCGCGCAACTCCAAGGTGAGCTGGCCCGAGGTGGCCATGCCCTCCACCGCGGGCGTGGCCTCGCGGCTGATCACGTGCACGTCCGCACCGGAGGCGATGAGCAGTCCGAGCCGCCGCTGGGCCACCGTGCCGCCGCCGACCACGACCACGCGGCGACCGTTCAGATCGAGACCGACCAGGTAGTTCGGATCACCGGTGTCGACCCGGGACTCGGGAACCGGCTGGTCATCGGGGGTGGCTTCGGGGCTCTGCACAAGGATTCAGCGTACGGCGTGAGCGGCGGCGCACGACAATCGCCTGGCGTCCTGGTGGCAATCGATACAGAGTTCACAACGGTCGGGACGTCTTTCGCCGCGAACACGCCTCACAGGCCGCCTGGCCGTGCACCTCGGGCGTCCACGGCTACCTCGGCTATCCGACCGCCCGCCTGCTGCGCCGCGCGGACGCCCAGCCGGACTTCGTCGCCGGGACCGGCGAGTTCCTCGCCCCGAACCCGCACTGGGACAACCAGAGCAGCGGGATCAGTTGAAGCGCGGGACGTCCTGGATCAAGTGGATTCCGCCCTGCCGCAGGCGAATCGTGCTCTCGTCGACCTGCTGCAACGCGATGGTCACCGGGTGACCGGACAGGTCTCCGGTGAGGACGAGCCGGTCGGTGGCCGGGCGATCGAAGGTGAAAGTCGCCAGGGCGTGCGGCGCCTCGGACGGCCCGCCCGCGGACTGCAGCACGAGCGTGTGCGCGGTGCCGTCGAGCTGCGCGCCGACGGTGGTCAGCGAGTCGTCCATGGCCTGAACGCCGACCGCGCCGGGATTGTCGAACACCATTCGACGCCAACGGATTTCGTCCGTGGTCAGCGGCGGCACGGGCTGACCGTCGCGGGTGAACTCGGTGACGGTCCAGATGCCGTACAGGTCCGACTTCGGACGGCCCGGACCCCAGTCGTGGTACGCCTTGACACTCAGGGTCACCTCCGCGATCAGGAACCAGATCAGCAATGCCACCTGCGCGATCGCGATGATCCGGCGTCCGCGGGCACTTTCGACCGGCTCGGGCGTGGCTGCCGGTCCGGCCGCCGATCCGGTGAGGACCGCGGTCAATCGGCGCGCTTCGGGAGCCAGCAGCACCAGGCACAGCAGCATGAGATGGAACGACAGCAGCTTCACCGGGATGTCGAAGGTCATGTTCAGAATCCAGACCTGCGCCATGCTCACCAGGCTCAGCAGCACGCCCGCCAGGGTGGTGCGCGGGAGCAGCAGCAGAATTCCGCCCATCACCTCGGCGGCGCCGAGCAGCATTTCGTAGACCGGCGAGGTGCCCACCTGCAGCCACAGCATGGACGAATGAGTCATATTGCCCAGCGGCTGGATCAAGGCGTCCAACGGGGGCACCGGCATTTGCGTCGGAACCAGTTTGGCGAAGCCGTAACCCAGCATCTGCCCGGCCAGGCACAGGCGGATGAACAGCAGGAACCAGCCCGCGAGGCGGCGGTACTCGGTGCGGCGGCGGTCCAGGACACTCCAGACGACAGTACCGACGACGGCGAGCATCAGGACGCAGAAGACCAGGACCCACAGGTAGGCCTGATCGCCGCTCCCGGAGTTCGGATTCAGCGCGACATCGGCGCCGAAAACGGTGCGGCCGACCCATTTCACCGGGCCGCTGTACCAGTTGACCACCGTTATCGGCGCATTGTCCGGCAGCCATCGCGCGATTACGCCGAGAAAGGCGTAGACGGGCTGCGGATAGAAGACGCAGAAAAGGCCGAAATACAGAAAGCTGAATCGAAACAGAATCCGGATGGCGGGTCTCCACTCGTCGACCGCGTCCCGATCCCTCCCCTCCAGATCGGTTGCGCTATCGGCTGTCAGCAGGCTCATCCCATGTCCCCTCGTCATCGATCCGGAATCTCGACCGTAGGCCGCCGGGACGCCCGGCCGCCTCCGTGAAGACCCCGAGCCGACCCGGAATATGCCTAATCGGAAGTACTCCCAAGGGATTACGTGGCAGCACGAGTCCGGCCCCCGAACAACGGCCGTCCCGGTCACCGGTACTGCGGACGATATTTGTTCGGTTCGCTTCCCAGCCCCTCTAGAACGCGTTACATTTTTGGACACGTGTTACCCAGACCACAGCGCCATCTCGAGAGCACACGGGGAACGGGACGCACAACGCTGATGCTGGTCCGCTAGAAGGGACGGGGATGTCCGCCGACGACCTCAATGAGAAATGGGAATTGACGGTCTCCGACCGCGATGACAACGAGCTCGCGACGAAACTGGCGCAGTGGCTCGCCACCAAGGTCGAGTCGGACGAACCGCCGGTCGTCACCTCGCTGACCCATCCTCAGGCCGGCGGAATGTCCAGCGCCACACTGCTGTTCGACGCCGAATGGACCGAGGGCGGGCAGCCCGCGGGCGGCTCCTTCGTCGCCCGGCTGGCCCCGGAGGCCGACTCCTTCCCGGTGTTCGAGAAATACGACCTCGAAGGCCAGTTCGCGACCATGGCGGCCGTCGCGGCGGCCACCGACCTGCCGATCCCGCCGCTGTGCTGGTTCGAGGCCGACGGCGGCGTGCTGGGCTCACCGTTCCTGGTGATGCGCCGGGTGAACGGCCAGGCGCCGTCCGACAATCCGCCGTACGTCTTCACCGGCTGGCTGTTCGATGCCACCCCGGAGCAGCGGCTCGAGATCACGCAGCACACCGTGGACGTCATCGCCCGCATCCACGCCATCGAGAACCCGGCCGAGCGCTTCCCGCACCTCGACGGCGAAGGATCGGCGCTGCGCCGGCACCTCGACGCCCAGAAGCGCTGGTACGCATGGGCTTTGACCGATGACGGGTACAACATCCCGATTCTCGACCGGGCCTTCGCCTGGCTCGAGGAGAACTTCCCCGCCGACCCGGGACCCGACGTGCTCAGCTGGGGCGACGCCCGGCCGGGCAACATCATGTTCGAGGACTTCGCGCCCACCGCCATCCTCGACTGGGAGATGGCGGCCCTCGGCCCGCGTGAACTCGATATCGCCTGGACCCTGCTCATCCACCGGTTCTTCCAGGACATGGCCACCCAGTACGGGCAGCCCGGCGTACCGGACTACATGCGCCGCAGCGACGTCGAGAAGCTCTACACCGAAGCCACCGGATACACCCCCCGCGATCTGGACTGGTACCTCACCTACGCCGCCCTGCGCCACGGCATCGTGATGGCCCGGATCTGGCGTCGGATGATCCACTTCGGTGAGACCACCGAACCGGAGCACCGCGACGAATTCGTCATGCACACACCGCTGCTGAAGGCGCTGCTCGACGGCACCTACGACTGGGATTGAGAGACGAGGACATGATCGGTCCGCTGGACGAATACCCCATCCATCAGACCCCGCTGCCCATGGCGCGGGTGGCGAGCAGCGATCGGAACTTCTACGACCGCAGCTACTACAACGCCATCGAGACCGGCGGCGACACCATGCTCATCACCGGGTTCGGCGTGTACCCGAACCTGGGCGTGACCGATGCCTTCGCCACCGTGCGACGCGGGAACAGCCAGCGCGCGGTGCGCTTCTCGGACGCGCTCGACCAGCGCGGGCTGGACCTGGCCGTCGGCGGCTACCGCATCGAGGTGCTGGAACCGCTGCAGAAGCTGCGCGTCGTGTGCGAGCACGACGACCTGTCGTTCGACCTGATCTGGGAGGGCGCGTTCCCGACCGTGCAGGAGCAGCCGCACACCATCATCACCGGGCTCAACCGGCCCATCATCGACGCGCAGCGGTTCGCGCAGGTCGGAACCTGGTCGGGCACACTGAATGTCGACGGCGCCGACTTCAGCATCGACCCCGGCGTGTGGTGCGGCACCCGCGACCGGTCCTGGGGCATCCGGCCGGTCGGCGAATCCGACCCGGCGGGTCGCGTGGCCGACGAGCCGTCCGAGGGTTTCTGGTGGCTGTACGTGCCGCTGAAGTTCGACGACTTCTCCATCATCGTGATCGTGCAGGAGGAGCCCAACGGCTTCCGCACCCTCAACGACGCCACCCGGATCTGGAACGACGGCCGGATCGAGCAGTTGGGTTGGCCGCGTGTGCATCTCACCTACAAGTCCGGCACCCGCATCCCCACCGCGCTGCGACTCGAACTCAACACCCCGGACGGCAAGCCGCTCGAGGTCGAGGTCGAGGCCGGCACCTTCATCGCGCTCAACGCCGGATGCGGCTACGGCGGCGACCCGGACTGGCAGCACGGTCAGTGGAAGGGCCGCAACTGGTCCGAGAGCCGCCTCTACGATCTGACCGATCCCGCTGTGGCGGGGCGCATTCCATTCGGCGTCATCGACCACGTCGGCAAGGCGCGCTGCGGCGACGCCGAAGGCTGGGGCCTCTTCGAGCACGGCAGCATGGGTCGCCACGATCCGACCGGGTTCGCCGATTGGGGTTCTGTGGCACCCTGATCGCGCACAACCGCAGCCCCCGCCGGCTTCCAACCACCCGGCGGGGGCTGCGGCATGTCGCGCTCGGGTACTCAGGAGCCGCAAGATCGCGGCGGCGAACTGGTCGGTGCGGCGGGCGATTGATCGCTCAGGGCGTCGGCCACCAGTAGTTGACGACCATGTAGAGGCTGAGGATCAGGCCGGAGAGGAAGACCAGGGCGCCGACTCCGATTCCCCATGTGGGACGCCAGCCGTGGCGTAATGCCATGCGAGCCAGCTGCCACGAGATAGCTCCGCCTGCTGCCCAGCTATAGAGCGGGAAGGCGCCGATCCACAGGATGATCTGGGGTGGGCAGGGGTGCCGCCAACCGCAGAAGGCTGGGATACCGTCCAGGTTTCTGATGATCAGGAACGAGAGGAAGGCGGTGACGCAGAAGCCTACGGTGCCCCAGAAACGCCACCACATCAGGAAGCTGCGCCAGCTGTCGGGTACGAGGGTGGGATACGCCACATCGCAAAAGATAAGGAACGAAGGACGAAAGACCAAAGGCAAAAGACAGAAAACAATAAAGAAGCCTCGAGGAGGGAGGGGAACGGGACCTCCTGCAACGACACCCACGTGCAGGCTCAAAGGCGAGGGGCTGGTAGCCGAAGGCGCGTCCCCAACCTTCCTGCGCACGCCAGCAGGACACGAGCAGCCGGGAGTTCATGCGGCCCGTGAACCCCACCCCAGGCAACTCGATTCGATCGCAGCAGCGACCCGCTCCCCGACGTGATGCCTGTCGTTCACACGCGGGATACCGGTGGGGTCGAGACTCCTCGGGGCGATCCACCCGGTGCGTCCCCTGTATGGGGAATCTTTGCCCATCACAACGGTTTTCCAGCCCTCGGCACTGTCGTTGACCAGTGCGTGGCAGTGGTCGCAGGCCAGGGTCAGGTTGTCCAGGTCGGTGGGCCCGCCCTGGACCCAGTCGGTGACGTGATGCACCGCGCACATCGAAGCCGGGGTCTCACAACCCGGGCGGGTGCAGCCCTTGTCGCGGGCGATCAACGCAACCGCTGCGCCGGGCTAGCCAACCGCTTGCAGCGGCCGAGGTAGAGCGGCAGCCCGTTCGAGTCCAGGACCGCCAGGACCGGGTTTGGTGCCCGCGGCCATCGTCAGGGCTTCGTTGATCGAGATGTGGCCGCCGGAGGCGGTGGTCGCGACCCCTGCGCCGCGCTCCAGGTCGTTGAGGGACATGGTCACGATCGCCTGGACCGGCAGGCCACGGTGGGAGCCGAGTTCGGCGGGGTCGGCACCGGGCTGCAGCACCGCGTACACAGCGTCGTGGGTGCGCTGACCCGCGTCACGACGATCACGACACGCGGCAGCGTCCAATACCTTCGAATCGACGGCCTTGGTGGTGGCGATGCTGTCGACATCGTCGATGTTGCACATGCCCGGACGGGCGAGCTTGGCGAACACGGCATCGAGCAGCGCACGCAACTCCGGGGTGAGCCAGCCCTCGATCCACGACATCCCATCCACGCCGGGACGACCCAATATCAGGCCACGACGGCGACGGCGGTCGGCGTCGGAGACGACTTTCCCGTCGGGGTCGATACGGGCGAGAATGTCACGCCCGATCTTGGGCAAATCATCGGGCCACCCGACACGGGAATGACCGACCAGGATCTCCTCAGCCTCGACACGGCCTTCGGCAGGGATATCGGTGGGCAAGTGGTTCATCACGTCGATGATGTTGCGCACATGATCACGGGAGATATCGCCGGCCTCATAGTCTTCGGCGGTCTTGGCGAGGGTGGCCGGACGCAGGTGGCCGGTGGATTCGAAGAACTCCCCGCACTGCAGGGTGATCTTCACCCGCACCGACGCGTCGTACCTCGACAAACCCAGGGTCTGACGCAGGAACGGTACGACTTCCTCCGCCGCACTGCCCTTCGGCAGGGAACGGTCGCAGGCTTCGATGATCAGCCGTGAATCCAACGCCGACAGTTGCCTTTTGCAGGTCTCCAGGCGCTGCATCAACTCCACCACATCGCCGTCGGCGAACGTGTCGAGATTTGCGTGGAGGACGGAATTCGACAGGGCCTCGACGACGGTAGCCACTTCGGCGATACCGCACGTGTCCAGTGTCACCCCCATCGAATTCATGTACTAATTTTACCGCCGCAAACACAGCCCAGGAACACGAAATATCCTGTATTGCACAGATTTTCACATTTATGATTACGAGTTATATTGTGCCGCAGCAATAATCAAACCAGTGGAGGCCGTTTTGGGAATGACTAAATCCCCGCCATGACTGGCGAGGAGGGCGGCTGCCTCCGCGACACTTGCGGTGCCGACAGCGAGCGCAACCCGGTCGGATGGGTTCGGAACGGGCACGGCCTCCAGTTCCGCGGCTGTGAACCCCACCAGTTCGACACCCAATCGGTCGGCGGCTGACCGGATTCCGGGTTCCGAGCAGCGCCGGTCGAGGGTGGCCAGGCAGCGGATCGGGCGGTCGCCGATCACGGCTCGGATGGCGGTGAGGATGGTGTCGGTGGTTGTTCCGGGGCGTAGGCCGACTCCGACGGCCAGGTCAGGCCGGGGCATGGGTGCGGGCGAAATCGGCTGCGGTGGTGACGAATCGGGCGATGGCGGCGGGATTCCCGGCGGGGTGGGTGTGGAGGTAGGAGGCCTGGACGCGATTCACCACCGCGCCTTCGCGGACGGTCTCTCCGGCGGGTGCGCGCCAGGCCCAGGCCGCGGGAGCGGAGCTGGGAGTGACCAGGCGGGTGCGGTGGAATTCGTGGCCGCGGACGCGTTCGCCCGCGCTCCAGAGTGGGGAATCGGTGAGCGCCACGGCATCCCGGTAGCCGAGGGTGAGGCGCGGACCGAATTCGGCTTCGGCGTCGATGACTCCGGCCATGCGGTGGCCGTCGAGGGTTCGGGTCAGGTAGAGCAGGCCCGCGCATTCCGCGTGGATCGGGAGGCCGCGGCCGGCCAGTTCGGCGATGGTGGCGAGCAGGCCCGTGTTGGCGGCCAACTCGGCCGCGTGCTCTTCGGGAAATCCACCCGGAAGGACCAATCCGGCAGCATCAGAGGGCAATTCGTCTCGGAGCGGATCAAAGACCCGCACCCGCGCACCCGCAACCGCCAGCAACTCACGGTGTTCGGCATACCCGAAGGTGAACGCCGGTCCGCCTGCCATCGCCACCACTGGACCGGATTCGGCTCTCGCCCCAACCGACCCGACTGCCGACCCCGTTCGGGCCGCCACAACCGCCCCGGGTCCCGCCACCCCCACCGACCCGAATCGGGCCGCGACAACCGGTCCGGATCCCGACGCCGTCACCGACGCGGACTCCGCCCCGATCAGCGGCCCGGCTTCGGCCGCGATCATCTCGGCAAGGGGATCCCAGCCGTGACCCTGCGCGGTCGATGTTGCCAGAGCTGCCACGGCCGCGAGATCGATATGGGCTGCAACGAGATCCGTCATGGCGTCGACGGCCGAGTGGGCCGCGGAGCCGTGTTCGACGGCGGGGATGAGGCCGAGATGTCTAGAGGGCACTGCTAATTCGGCGAGGCGCGGAAGGGCGCCCAGGACGGGGAGTCCGACGCGGGCGCAGGCTGCGCGCAGGACTTGTTCGTGGCGTTCGCTGCCGACCCGGTTGAGGATGACTCCGCCGAGGCGGATTCCGCTGTCGTAAGTGGCGAATCCGTGCAGCAGGGCCGCCAGGCTCTGGCTGTGCCCGCGTGCGTCGACCACGAGTATGACGGGTGCGCCCAGCATGGCCGCGATCTGCGCGGTCGAGCCTTCGGCGATGGGTTCGGTGTGGTGTTCGTCGATGCGGCCGTCGAACAGGCCCATGACGCCTTCGACGACCGCGAGATCGCAGCCCTGGCTTCCGTGCAGGTACAGCGGCACCACGCGGTCGGCGCCGACCAGCACCGGGTCCAGGTTCCGTCCGGGCCGTCCGGCCGCCAGCCCGTGATATCCGGGATCGATGTAGTCCGGGCCCACCTTGAACGGCGCGACCCGATGCCCGGCCCGCCGCAGCGCCCCGATCAATCCGGTGGCGACGGTGGTCTTCCCGCTCCCGGATGCGGGCGCGGCGATGACGACCGCGGGCGTGTTCACCATTCGATGCCGCGCTGGCCCTTGCGGCCCGCGTCCATCGGATGCTTCACCTTGGTCATCTCGGTGACCAGGTCCGCGGCCTCGATCAGGGCCTGCGGAGCATCACGGCCGGTGATCACCACATGCTGGTTGCCCGGGCGGTTGCGCAAAGTCTCGACGACCTCGTCGACATCGACCCAGCCCCACCCGAGGGGGTAGGTGAACTCGTCCAGCACATAGAAGCGATGCTGTTCGGCCTCCAGCCGGCGCCGGATCTCCTGCCACCCGGCCAACGCGGCAGCCGCATGATCCTCGTCGGAGCCCTGCTTGCGGGTCCAGGACCAGCCCTCGCCCATCTTGTGCCACTCCACGGCCCCGCCGGCCCCGGTCTCGTCGTGCAGCTTCCCGAGGGTCCGGAACGCGGCCTCCTCCCCCACCTTCCACTTCGCACTCTTCACGAACTGGAACACCGCGACATCGAAGCCCTGATTCCATGCCCGCAGCGCCATTCCGAATGCGGCCGTGGACTTTCCCTTGCCGGGACCCGTGTGCACCGCCAGCACCGGCAGGTTGCGACGCTGCCGGGTGGTGAGGCCGTCGTCGGGGATGGACTCCGGAAGGGGAACGCCCTTGGGCATCGGTGGGGACTCCTTTCGCCGCGGCCTGGCACACCGCACTCGACGTTCACCGTGCCATACGGCCTAGGCATGCCCTCACAGCGGCCCGGTCAGAATCGACGCCGCCACCGACTCCACATACCAGGCCTCGAACTGCGCTGGGCTCCAACCGCGCTGCCGCACCAGCCAGTCGAAATTGCGCACATCCATGGCCAGCCACAGCACGTCGACAACTCTGTCGGGCGTGAAGTCGGTGCGCAGTTGCCCGGTCTCGGCCAGGTCGGCGGCGAACATCGTCATGCCGTTCCGGCGCTCGGTGAGATTCTTCTGCCAGATCTCGGCCGCGTCCTTGTCGGCGGCCGAGGCGCTCCAGACCGCGAGCATCACCTCCGCCTCGCGCGCGTGAGTTTCCGCGAGATGCCTTGCATACCTTGCCAATTTGGCGCGGGCGTCGCCGAGTTCGCGGATCTCGGTGACGAAAGCGCGGCGGGCCAGCTCGATGGGCTCGTCGTCCCCGGCGATGGTGAGGTCCACCAACTCCGACAGCAGGGTCTTCTTGTTCCCGAAGATCTTGTAGACCGTCTGCACCGCGACGCCAGCTTCCTGCGCGATCGCCGCGAGGGTGGTCGGACCGTAGCCGGAGGCCACGAACAGCGTCCGCGCCGCCGCGAGGACGGCCAACCGCGTCTGGCGGGCCTGATCCTGCCGGTGGGTGGACTCGTATCGCCTCTTGACAACCACGTCGATAGTGTAATCATCTATTGGATAGAGTATCGCTCTACCGAAAGCGAGCCGATCATGGCGAGCAACTCTCTCTCGGAACGCGGCGCCCGGGTCCTCCCGCTTCCCCCGCCGGTCTACTACCTCGCCGCCGCAGCGGGCGGCATGCTGCTCGACACCGCCGTCGCGCTACCGGTCGGCGGTCGTCCCGCGACCACCGTCGCGGGCGTCACGATCCTCGCGCTGGGCCTGATACTCGCGTGGACGGGCGTCGGCAGCGTGGTCCGGCATCGCACGACAATCGTTCCGCACCGGCCCGTTTCGGTCCTGGTGACGACGGGCGTCTACCGGATCTCCCGCAACCCCATGTACACCGGGTTGGCGGTGGCCGTGCTCGGCTTCGGTCTCGTCGCCGGGAGTTGGTGGCCGATCCTACTGCTGCCCGTCACGCTGTTCCTCGTCCAGCGGCTCGTCATCGAGCCCGAGGAGCGATATCTGACAGAACGATTCGGGGCGGAATATGCCGACTATCGGAACCGGGTCCGGCGCTGGCTCTAGAGCCCACCCGGGCTCAACAACTTTCGAAACGCACCCTAGGCCGCCCGGGTCGCACGCACCACGCCGGCGACCGCGTCACCGGTGAGTTCACCCAATTGCAGGTAGCCGGCGCGCAATTCGACGGCCATATCGCGAGCCAGGCCCAGGCGGATCATGCCGCGTTCGCAGTCGACGACCATCGAGGTGACGGCGTCGTTGGCGAGCATGCGGGCGGCAACGCGGGCACGGGGAACCGGATCGGTACCGCCGGTGGCGCGGCCATCGGTGAGGAGGACGAGCAGCGGGCGGCGGTGGGGGTCGCGGGTGCGTTCGCGGCGGATGAGGTCGCGGGCCTTCAGGAGGCCTTGGGCGAGTGGGGTTTTGCCGCCGGTGCGCAGGTCGGCGAGGCGGCGGACGGCGATGTCGACCGATGTGGTGGGCGGGAGGACCAGTTCCGCCTCCTGGCCGCGCATGGTGATGACGGCGACCTTGTCGCGGCGCTGGTAGGCGTCGCGGAGCAGGGCCACCACCGCGTTGGTCACCGCGGCGAGGCGGTCGCGGGCGGCCATGGAGCCGGAGGTGTCGACGACGAAGACGACCAGATTGCCTTCGCGGCCTTCGCGATACGCGCCACGCAGATCGTCGGCGGCGAAGGCGAGCGGGCCCGACAGGCGGCCACGCTCGAACTGGCGCGGGGCCGCCGCGAAGATGGTGCCCAGCAGGTGCAGGCCGGTCGAGGTGTCGTCGGTGGTGCGCACGACGCGGCCCTGACGGGTGCGGGCGCGGGAGCGGCGGCCGGGCGCGCCCTCGCCGACGCCGGGCACCTCCCAGCGTGGCGGCTTGGGCAGAGTGGCGGTGGGAGCGGCGACTCGACCCTCGCCACCGGGACGGTTGCCCGGGTTCCGATCAGGTCGATCGTCGGGCGGATTCTGGCCTCCCCCAGGCACATCCGGGCCGTCGTCCGGGAGATCGCCGATTTCCGTACGCGGGGCGTCGCTCGGCGCGGGGTCCGAGCCGGCAGCTGCTCCAGGCCCACCATCACGCGAGTCAGCCTCGGCACCAGGTGAATTGAGGTAGTCGGGGTTCCGGCCGGAGTCATCGGCCCCCTCCGCCGGATCCTGCGGTCCCGCACCATCGTTCGGCGGGACCGCTTCACCTTTTCCCAGGCTGTCATCCTCCTGCGCGCGGGCGGCCTCGTCGGCGGCATCGCGCATGGCGTCGTCGAGTTGCTCCTCGCTGATGCCGGGTTCGTCGAAGGGATCGCGGCGGCGCCGGTGCGGCAGGGCAAGTTCGGCGGCCACGCGGACGTCGTCCTCGGTCACCGCGGGTGCGCCGCGCCAGGCCGCGTGGGCGGTCGCGGTGCGCGCCACCACCAGGTCGGCGCGCATGCCGTCGACATCGAAGCTCGCGCACAGGGCGGCGATCCGGCGCAGCTCGACATTGTCGAGGTCGACATCGGCGAGCCGGTCGCGGGCGGTCAGAATGCGTTCGGCCACTTCACGATCCGCGGCGGCATAGCGGCCGGCGAAGGCCCCCGGATCCGCCTCGTAGTCCAGGCGGCGGCGGACGACGGCCATGCGCACGTCCACATCGCGCGAGGCGACCACGTCCACGGTGAGCCCGAACCGGTCCAGCAGCTGCGGCCGCAGCTCGCCCTCCTCGGGATTCATGGTGCCCACCAGCACGAATCGCGCCGGATGCGTGTGCGAGACACCGTCACGCTCGATGTGCACCCGTCCCATGGCGGCCGCGTCGAGCAGCACATCCACCAGGTGGTCGTGCAGCAGATTCACTTCGTCGACGTAGAGCACGCCGTGATGCGCGGCGGCCAGCAGGCCGGGCTTGAACGCCTGCTCCCCGTCCCGCAGCACCCGCTCCAGATCCAGCGACCCCACCACGCGGTCCTCGGTGGCGCCCACCGGCAACTCCACCAGCCGTGCGGGCCGCGCCCCGGACTCGTCCACCACCGGCGGCAGCAACTGCGCCAGCGCCCGCACCACGGTCGATTTCGCGGTCCCCTTCTCCCCGCGCACCAGCACCCCGCCGATGCCCGGATGCACGGCGCACAGGATCAGCGCCAGCTGCAACCGCTCCTGCCCCACCACGGCGGAGAACGGAAACCCGGCCTCATCATCGGCCGCACGGACACTCTCGGAGTAAGCCACAGGAGAAACGGACACGCCCCCAACTGTATGCGCGGGTCGCTCCCCCTCCCCGCGCGCCCCTTCCAGGCCCAATGCCCGGCGATGAAACAGCCGCGCCCGCTGTGGGTTTCACAGCGGGCGCGGGGGTGTTGCCAAGTGCGGGGTCAGCCGCGGCGCATCGGGATGTGCGGGATGCCGTCCTCGATGTACTCCTCGCCGTCGGGCTTGAAACCGTGCTTGGTGTACATGTCGAGCAGGTAGGTCTGCGCGTTCAGGCGAACGGTCGCCGAGCCCGCTTCGGCCAGGGCGGCCTGCAGCAGGCGGGTCGTGTAGCCGTGCCCACGAGCCTCCGGGGCGGTGCAGAGGCGGCCGATGCGGAAGGACTTCACGCCGTCCTCGTGCTCTTCCATGAGGCGGAGGGTGCAGATCACCTCGCCCTCATCGTCGAGCCAGAAGTGACGGGTTTCCGGCAGCAGGTCGAACCCGTCCAGTTCCGGGTACGCGCACTTCTGCTCGACGACGAACACCTCGACGCGAAGTTTCAACAGCTTGTACAGCGTCGCGGTGTCCAGGTCTTGGGACCACGACCGTTTGAGAGCAACCGTTGACATCATCGCGTCTTGCTATCACATCTAGGCGTGAGAAGCGATATCGGCGGGCTTGGGCGTGTTGTCCGAATCCAACTGGAGGGCCTTGGTGGACCAGTCCCAGACCTCGCGGTACAGGGCCTGGTTCTCCGAGAGCTTGACGCCCAGCGACGGCACCATTTCCTTGAGTTTCGGCTCCCACGTGGAGAATTCGCGCGGGAAGCAGCGCTTCATGACGTCGAGCATGGCGCTCACACAGGTCGACGCGCCCGGGGACGCGCCCAGCAGACCGGCGATGGTGCCGTCCTCGGCCGAGACAACCGCGGTGCCCAGCTCCAGCACGCCGCCGATGCCCTTGCGGCGGATCATCTGCACGCGCTGGCCGGCGATGATGAGCTCCCAGTCGGCGCTGTCGGCGCGCGGGATGAACTCCTCCATCGAGCTGATGCGGCCGTTCTGCGACTTGAGCAGCTCGGACACCAGGTAGTTGACCAGGCCCATCTCGGTGACGCCCACACCCAGCATGGAGAACAGGTTGTTCGGCTTCACCGACTTGATGAGGTCGGTCATCTTGCCGTCCTTGAGGAACTTCGGCGTCCAGCCGGCGTAGGGGCCGAACAGCAGGCCCTTCTCACCGTTGATGACGCGAGTGTCCAAGTGCGGCACCGACATCGGCGGCGCGCCGACCGACGCCTGGCCGTACACCTTGGCCTCGTGCGCGGCCACCATCTCCGGGTTGGTGCAGCGCAGGAACAGACCCGACACGGGGAAGCCGCCGAAACCGCGGATCTCCTTGATGCCGGACTTCTGCAGCAGCGGCAGCGCGCCGCCGCCCGCGCCCACGAACACGAACTTCGCGTTGATGACCCGCACCTTGTGGTTGCGCAGGTTGCGCACCTTGACCAGCCAGGAACCGTCGGACTGCTTGGTCAGGTTCAGCACGTCGTGGCCGAAGGCGATGTCCGCTCCGGACGCGCCCAGGTAGGCCAGCAGTTCCTTGGTGAGCTCGCCGAAGTCGATGTCGGTGCCGTACTCGGTCCAGTTCAGGGCGACCGGGTCGGAGAAGTCGCGGCCCTTGGCCATCAGCGGTAGTCGCCGGGCGAATTCCGCTGCGTCGTCGATGAATTCCATGCCCTCGAACAGCGGGTGCCTGGACAGCGCCGCGTGGCGCTTGCGCAGGTACTCCACGCCGTCCGCGCCGTGGGTGAAGCTCACGTGCGGGATCGGGTTGATGAAGTTCGACGGGTTGGCCAGCACGCCGTTCTCGACCGCGTACGACCAGAACTGGCGCGACACCTGGAAGCGCTCGTTGATGTCGACGGCCTTGGTGATCTCCACCGAGCCGTCCGCGTTCTGCGGCGTGTAGTTCAGCTCGCACAGGGCCGAGTGGCCCGTACCGGCGTTGTTCCACGGGTCGCTGCTCTCGGCGGCAGCGGCTTCCAGGCGCTCGAAGACGGTGATCGACCAGTCCGGCTGCACCTGTCGAAGCAAGGCACCGAGGGTGGCACTCATGATGCCGGCACCGACGAGTACTACATCGGTCTTTTCAATCGTGGCAGCGTTCGACACGGCGGGGATCGACTTCCTTGTCATTTTGGGGTCACCAGGTGGGAGTTAGGTTACCCGTCGTTCACTTGGACTCAATTCTGCCCCTGACCATTCCCGAATCCCGCGTCGAAATCCCTGAATGTGAGAGATCCCTCCCAAATGGACATCGTTGTGTCGCGGTCTATGTTGGGCGTGTGACCTCCGAAACGTCATCCACTACGTCGTCGACCACCGCCTGGCAACCCGATGTGCTGGGTGCCGACTACCAGCAGCTCACCATTCCGATGGGTCCGGATCCGGACGGGGAGGGCGATGTCGTCGCCACCCTGGTCCGCTACGCGCCCGCCGACGCCCCGGTCGCCACCCTGGCCGTGCTGTACGTGCACGGGTTCACCGACTACTTCTTCCAGGAGCACCTGGCCCAGCACCTGGCCGCCCAGGGCTACGCCTTCTACGCGCTGGATCTGCGCAAGTGCGGGCGCTCGCAGCGCGCCGGGCAGACCCCGCACTACGTGAGCGACCTGGCGCTCTACGACACGGAACTGAACCGGTCGGTGCAGGTCATCCGCGCGGAGGCCGAGCTGCCGGTGCTGGTCATGGCGCATTCCACGGGCGGCCTGGTGACCTCGCTGTGGCTGAACCGGCTGCAGGCCTCGGGTGGCGCTCGCGCGCAGGGCATCACGGGCCTGATCCTCAACAGCCCCTGGTTCGACCTGCAGGGGCCGGGCTACTACCGTTCGGTGGGTACGCCGCTGCTGGAGGGGCTGGGCCGGTTGCGGGCGTTCGCGAAGCTGCCGCTCGGCGTCTCCACTGCCTACGGCGACAGCCTGCACCAGAGCGTCTCCGGCGAATGGGACTACAACCTGGACTGGAAACCGTTGAGCGGCTACGCCGTTCACGCCGGCTGGCTGCGTGCGATTCGCCGTGGTCAATTGCGGCTGCACAAGGGCCTCGACATCGGGGTGCCCGCGCTCATCCTGCGCTCGAAGGCCACCAAGTTCATGCGCAAGTACGGGCCCGCCGCCGATCTGGCGGATCTGGTGCTCGACGTCAAGCAGATCCAGCGCTGGGCGGGCTGCCTGGGCGACCGGACCAATATCGTGCCGATCGAGGGCGCGCGGCACGATGTGTTCCTGTCCTCGGAGACGCCGCGCGCCCAGGCGTTCGCGGAGCTGGATTCCTGGCTCGAGTGGCTGGCGAAGTCACCAGAAGCTGGTGCGTAGCACCACTTCGGTGGCCAGCTCGTGGCCCGCTTCGGCGGCCACGTCGGTGACATCCATGGGGACCAGCCGGAATTCGCCGTAGACGAACCGGCTGGAACCCTCGGCCACCGCGCGCGGCAGCCGCTTGGTGGCCAGCAGGGTGGTGGGGATCTCCACCGGCGGGCAGGAGGCGTCCGTCACGGTGCCGTCCACGCCGGGCGCAGCGGGATGCCCGCCGCCGGCCACGATGAGGCTCATGAAGCGGCCGAAGCCGCGAGCGGCCAGCTGCCAGGCCAGATCCGCGCCCGCGCCGCTGCCGACCAGGTTGGCCCACGGGACCTTCAGCTGGTCGAGGATGGCGAAGACGGTGTTCGCGTCGAGACCGTCGATCGATTCGATCGCGATGGTGTGCAGGTCCGAGGTCTGCAAGCGTTCGCAGACCTGGTCGTAAACGTCGGCCGGATCGCCCGCATCGGGCAGCAGCAGGACATGGTGCCGTGTTTCGGGTCCGCCGACTCGCACCGCCCACTCGCGGTCACCGACCGTGATCCGCCGAGATTCCATGGTCAGTCACGCTACAGGAGCGCTGGAGGCGCCGAACGCGAGTCGGGCGGAAAAATGTGACGGCGGTCACTTACCGACGGACAATACCGGCAGATCCACGGGCGCACCTGCGGTGATGAGCTGTTCGAGGGCGTCCTGATCGAGGTGCTTCTCCATCAGGTCGGCCAGCAGATCCAGCTGGGCCGAGCGCACCTCGGCGACCGAAACGGATTCGGCGACAACGAAATCGGCGCGACCCGCCTGCCGGGCGACCTCGCGCAGCCAGACGCGGCGAAACTCGTCCGATTCCAGGGCTCCGTGCAGGTGGGTGCCCCAGATCGCCTCGCGCACACTGCCTTCCGGAGCGCCGTCGAGCTCGAACCACGGGTCGTCGCCGGTGTGGGTGACGCGGCCGTGGTGGATCTCATAGCCGTGTACGGGGAGATCGCGATCACCGCCGGGCACAGCATGATTCGGGACACGGCCGCTGGAGCGGCGCAGCACCTTGGGGTCGGCGAATTCGATCTCCAGGTCCAGCAGGTTCAGACCGGGAACGGTGCCCGCGGCGGACTCGACCGGGTCGACGATGGTGCGGGCCAACATCTGGTAGCCGCCGCAGATGGCGAGGATGGGCGCGCCCGCGGCGGCGCGGGCGATGAGCGCGTCGGCGATTCCGGTGCGGCGCAACCACTCCAGGTCGCTGACGGTGGATTTGCTGCCGGGGATGACCACCAGGTCGGCGCCGGCCAGCCGGGACGGGTCGCTCACCCAGCGCACGGCGACGCCCGGCTCGCAGGCCAGGGCCTCGACATCGGTGGAGTTGGAGATGCGGGGCAGCCGGAGGGCGGCGACGGTCAGCCAGTCCCGGCCCAGCGGCGCGCGGGAGCGGCCGACGGGGGCGTCGGCGACGGTGCCCAGGGAGTCCTCGGCGTCGATCCAGAGGTCCTCGGCGAAGGGGATGACGCCCAGGGTCGGGCGGCTGGTGAGTTCGGTGAGCTGGTCGAGCCCGGGGCGCAGCAGGTCCACGTCGCCACGGAACTTGTTGACGATGAAGCCGGAAATCAGGTGCTGGTCCTCGGGTTCCAGGATCGCGACGGTGCCGAACAGGTGTGCCAGCACTCCCCCGCGGTCGATGTCACCGACCAGCACGACCGGTATATCCGCGGCCCGCGCCAATCCCATGTTCGCCAGATCCGTTGCCCGCAAATTGATCTCGGCAGGCGATCCCGCACCCTCACAGATCACCACATCGAATTCGTTTCGCAACGAAGCCAATTCCTCGGCGACAATGGCGCGCAATTGCCGCCGATGCCGGAAATAGTCCTTCGCGCCGACGGTATCGACGGCCTTTCCGCGCACCACGAGCTGCGAGCGCCGATCACTGCCGGGCTTGAGCAGCACCGGATTGAACCGGACGCTCGGCTCCAGCCCGCAGGCCCGGGCCTGCAGGGCCTGCGCCCGGCCGATCTCCCCGCCGTCCAGGGTGACGACGGAGTTGTTCGACATGTTCTGCGCCTTGAACGGCGCGACCCGCACCCCGCGCCGGGCCAGCATGCGGCAGAGCCCCGCCACCACGACGCTCTTCCCCGCGTCGGAGGTGGTGCCCGCTACCAGCAGAGCGCCCTTCACCCCTGCCGCCCCCGCTGTGCGGGCAGACGGCGAAGCCCCACCGCCACAACGCTTTTCCCAGCGTACGAGGTGCTACCCGCGGCCGGCAGGGCGGCCGTCACCGCCGGCTGTTCCCGGCGGAGGCACCGCTCGTGTAGGCGTCCCGGCTGGTGTACGAGTCGCGGCTGGAGTAGGAGTCGCGGCCGCTACCGGCGTAAGCGTCGCGGCTCGTGTAGACGTCGTCGGTCTCGGTGTCCGCGTTGCCGGTCACCACGACCTCGGGGTGCTCGTCCGGTTCCGGCCGCCGGCCCGCGGAGAGTTCGACATGTCGTCGCATGGTGGCGCGCAGCGCACCCAGACCCTCGTCGCGGGGGTTGGGCGGGAGGACCCGCGAGTTCTTCCGACGCGGTCCCCGGGAGCCGATCCCACGATTCCTGTTCCCCCGCTGGGGCATCGCGACCCTCACGGGAGCGTCAGGATCTCTGCGCCGTCGTCGGTGACGACGAGGGTGTGCTCGAACTGGGCGGTCCACTTGCGGTCCTTGGTGACCACGGTCCAGCCGTCGTCCCAGATCTCGTAGTCGATACCGCCCAGGTTGATCATGGGCTCGATGGTGAAGGTCATGCCCGGCTCGATCACCGACTCCACCGAGGGCTGGTCGTAGTGCAGGATGACCAGGCCCGAGTGGAAGGTCGGCCCGACGCCGTGCCCGGTGAAGTCGCGGACCACGCCGTAGCCGAAGCGGTTGGCGTAGGACTCGATCACGCGGCCGATGACATTGAGCGCCCGGCCGGGCTTGACGGCCTTGATGGCCCGCATGGTGGCTTCCTCGGTGCGCTCGACCAGCAGGCGCACCTCCTCGTCCACGTCGCCGGCGAGGTAGGTCTTGTTGGTGTCGCCGTGCACGCCGTCGATGTAGGCGGTGACGTCGATATTGACGATGTCGCCGTCCTCGATCACGGTCGAGTCGGGGATGCCGTGGCAGATGACCTCGTTCAGCGAGGTGCAGCAGGATTTGGGAAATCCCTTGTAGCCCAGGGTCGACGGGTACGCGCCGTGGTCGAGCATGTACTCGTGGGCGATCCGGTCGAGCTCATCGGTGGTAACGCCGGGCGCGACGGCCTTACCGGCCGCTTCGAGGGCCTGGGCCGCGATCTTGCCCGCGATCCGCATCTTCTCGATGGTCTCCGGGGTCTGCACCCAGGGTTCGTGCCCCTCCTTGGCGGTCTTCTTCCAGACGTACTCGGGTCGCTCGATGTTTTTCGGGACCTCGCGAATGGGCGACTGCGTGCCGGGAACGAGGGGCTTGCGGGTGCGCACAGACATGGGTACCAGACTATCTGCCGCCCCGGAACGGGGGATTCCCAGGTCCTGGGATGGGGGAATTCTTCCGGACCATGGTCCGTTTATGCTGTCGATTGACTTGGAAACAAGACTCGAGAGGGGTTCCGGCCATGGAACTGGGGCTGACGACATTCGCCGAAACACACCCCGTCAGCGGGGACGGGCCGGTGCCGACCGCGGGCCGGCGGTTACGGCAGGTGGTCGAGGAGGCCGTGGCCACCGAGCAGGCCGGACTGGACGTGTACGGCGTCGGCGAGCATCACCGCAAGGACTTCGCCGCGTCCTCGCCGGCCGTCGTACTGGCGGCCATCGCGTCGCGGACCGAGCGGATCCAGCTGACCAGCGCGGTCACCGTGCTGAGCTCGGCCGACCCCGTCCGGGTGTACCAGGACTTCTCGACGCTCGACGGCCTCTCCGGCGGGCGGGCCGAATTGATGGCCGGGCGTGGATCGTTCATCGAGTCGTTCCCGCTCTTCGGCTACGACCTCAGCGACTACGACGAGCTCTTCGAGGAGAAACTCGCACTGCTGCTGAAGATCCGCGAGGAGGAGCCCGTCACCTGGGAGGGCAGGTTCCGCGCGCCGCTGACCGACGCGATCGTCTACCCGCGCACCGAGAACCGGCCGCTGCCGGTGTGGATCGCGGTGGGCGGCAGCCCCGAATCCGTCGTGCGCGCAGGACTTTTGGGCCTGCCGCTGGCCATCGCCATCATCGGCGGGCAGCCGGCCCGGTTCAAGCCGCTGGTCGATCTGTACCACCGGGCGCTCGACGAGGGCGGGCACCAGCCGCAGCCGGTGGCCGTACACGCGCACGGGTACATCGCCGACACCGACAAGGAAGCGGTGGAGGACTTCTACGCCTCCTACGCGCGGGCCATGTCCGGAATCGGGCGCGAGCGCGGCTGGGGTCCGATGACCCGTCAGCAGTTCGACGCGCTGCGGTCGCAGAGCGGGTCGCTGTTCGTGGGCACGCCGGACTATGTCGCGGAGAAGATCGCCGACGTCCGCGACACCCTGGGGCTGGATCGGTTCATGCTGCACACCAGTGTGGGCACGCTGCCGCACGAGAAGGTGCTGCACAATATCGAGCTGCTGGGCGCGAAAGTCGCTCCGCAGCTGGGTTGATCGGCAAACTCAGGAGTCGCCGAGCTTGGCCTGGAAGGCGATCCGGTCGCCGCGGTAGAGCGAGCGCACGCGTTCGATCGGCACGCCTTCCCCATCGACGCTACGGCGGTGCAGCAGCAGCATCGGCAGGGCCGTCGTGCATTCCAGCAAGGCGGCCTCGCGCGGTGAGGCCAGCACGGTTTCGATGCGCTCGGTGGCGGTCGCATAGACGATGCCCATGTCACGGGTGGCCGCGTAGAGCGATGTCTCCGGATTGTAGAACTCGCGCAGGACCGCGAAGCGGCCCAACGGCATCCAGGTGCTCTCCAGGCCGATGCGCTCCCCGTCGGCGAGCAGGATGCGCTCCAGATGCATGACCGGCGTGCCGGATTCGAGGGCCAGGTCCCGGGCGGTGTCCGCGTCCGCCGGGATATCGGTCCATTCCACGAGCAGGCGGCCCGGCTTGCGGCCGAACTTGATCGCGCCCTCGGTGTAGGAGCGCAGGGACAGCGGCTGCACCATCTTCGGACGCGAGACCACGGTGCCGCGGCCCTGCCGGCGAATGCGGCCCTCCACCAATAGTTCTCGCACGGCCTGGCGCACGGTTTCCCGCGCGACGCCGCAGCGCAGGGCCAGTTCACGTTCCGAGGGCAGCGGGTCGCCCTCGGAGAGTTCGGTGAGCAGCGCCTCCAGTTCCGCGCGCACGCGGTACGACTTCGGAATGCGCGCGTTCGGCGCGGAATCGGTTCCGGCGCCGGGGATTTCACCCGGCTGACGGCCTGTTCCCACCTGGTCTTCCACCCCGGCAGCCTCCCTCGTGTTCATGGCTCCAGCCTACACAAGATTGGTCTATACCAATTATTAACCTGCCGTTTCCACGCGAAACACTCGTGGGTCTAGACCATTGCTCAGGATGAGTCCCATGCGATTGGTCATCATCGGCGGAGGGATCCTCGGTACCGCCCACGCTCTCGCCGCCATCCGGCGCGGCCACGACGTCATTCACCTGGAACGGGAGGTCGAGGCGCGCGGTGCGACAGTGCGCAACTTCGGTCTGGTCTGGGTGTCGGGACGCAGCGCGAACGAACTCGAGCTCACGCTGCGCTCGCGGCAGCTGTGGGAGGAGATCGGCGGTAAGGTGCCGGGCGTCGGCTTCCGGCCCGCCGGCTCGATCACCCTGGTCCGCAGCGAGAACGAGCTCGCCGTGGCCGAGGCCGCCATGGCCGGCCCGTCAGCCGCCGAGCGCGGTTTCGAGCTGCTCGACGTCGACCAGGTGCGGACGCTGAACCCCGCGCTGCGCGGCAAGTTCCTTGCGGGCCTGCATTGTACGGCCGATGCCGCCGTGGAATCCCGGCAGGCGCTGCCCGCGCTGCGCCGCTATCTGGAGGCCACCGATCGGTACGCCTTCTTCGCCGGCACCGAGGCCCGCGCCGTCACCGGCACCACCGTGATCGACGACCGCGGCCGCCGCCACGAGGGCGATCTGGTGCTGGTCTGCCCGGGCGCCGCCCACTCCGGCCTGACCCGCGAACTGGTGGGCGACCTCCCGGTACGCCGGGTGCGGCTGCAGATGATGCAGACCGCGCCCCTGGGCGAGCCGCTCACCACCGCCATCGCCGACGGCGACAGCTTCCGCTACTACCCGGCCTTCGCGGGACCGGAGCTGGACCGGCTCAATCGCGAAGAGGCGCAGCCGTTCACAGCCGCCCAGCACAAGATGCAGCTGCTGGCCGTGCAGCGCCTGCACGGCGGGCTCACCATCGGCGACACCCACGAGTACGACGAGCCGTTCGCCTTCGACGTGGACGAGGCGCCCTACGAGCACCTCACCGGCGTGATGGAGGAGTTGCTGGGCCGCAAGCTGCCGCCGATCGTGCGGCGCTGGGCGGGCGTGTACAGCCAGTCCATCGATCCGGGGGCCATCGTCACCCGCGCGCAGGCCGCCGACGGCGTCTGGGTCGTCACCGGGCCGGGCGGGCGCGGCATGACGCTGGGCCCCGCGCTCGGCGAAGAGACCGCCGATCTCCTCAACCTCTGAGACCTACGAAGGAATCACTGTGTCCGACAAGCAGATCGAACTCGCCGTGCTGGACATGGCCGGCACCACCGTCGAGGACGACGGGCTGGTCATCCGGTCCTTCGAACGCGCCGCCACCGCCGCGGGCATTCCCGAGCAGGGGCCCGAACGCGAGGCCGCCCGGCAGTACGTCATCGACACCATGGGCCAGTCCAAGATCATGGTCTTCCGCGCGCTGACCGACGGCGACGAGGAACGGGCGCGGGCCGGCAACGCGGCGTTCGAGACCGCCTACGCCGAACTCGTTGCCGAATCCGGAGTAACGCCGATTCCCGGTGCCGCCGAAGCCATTACGGCGCTGCGGGCCGCCGGGATCAAGGTGGCGCTGACCACCGGATTCAGCCGTGAGACCCAGGACAGGCTGCTCACCGCGCTGGGCTGGACCGAGATCGCGGACCTGACCCTCGCACCCTCCGAGGCCGGCCGTGGCCGCCCCTACCCCGACATGGTGCTCACCGCGCTGCTGCGGCTCGGGGCCGAGGCCGTGGATCGCGTTGCGGTGCTGGGCGATACGACCAGCGACATCGCCACCGGGCTGGCCGCGGGCGCGCGCATCGTCGCGGGCACGCTGACCGGCGCGCACGACGAGGACCAGCTGCGGGCCGCCGGCGCGACCCATGTGGTGCCCTCCGTCACCGAGTTCGCGCAACTCCTGCTGGCCGAGCGCGGCTAGAGAATTCCGCCGCCCGGACGCGCCTTGCCCCGGGCGGCGGAGTACCCCCAACCAGTTCCTCCGAGCCGTCCCGTCCCCGAACTGAAAGTTGCAGTCACCGTGCGTAATTCGACCAACCGCCTCGCACGCACCATCGCCCGCACCGCCCTGATCCTGACCTCCGCCACCGCGGTCGCCTTCAGCCTCACCGCCTGCGGCGGCACCGGCAGCGACTCCGGCGGCGGCAAGACGGTCACCGTCTACTCCGCCGATGGCGTCGGCGACTGGTACAAGACCCAGTTCGCGAAGTTCAAGGACCAGACCGGCATCGCGGTCAACCTGGTCGAGGCCGGGTCCGGCGAGGTCGTCAGCCGCGTCGAGAAGGAACAGTCCAACCCGCAGGCCGACGTGGTCGTGACGCTGCCGCCATTCATGCAGAAGGCCGACCAGTCCGGGCTGCTGCAGGCCAGCGGCGTCGACACCGCGGCCATCGCGGCCGACGAGAAGGACGCCGGCGGCAAATGGGTGACTCTCGCGGGCAACTACCTGTGCTTCATCGCCAACCCCTCCGTCGACTCGTCCAAGCTGACCTGGGACGACCTGCTCAAGCCCGACTACAAGGGCAAGATCCAGTACTCGACGCCAGGCGAGGCCGGTGACGGCACCGCCGTGCTCGTGCTGCTGCAGCAGCTGATGGGCAGGCAAGGCGCGCTCGACTACCTGGGCAAGCTGCAGGGCAACAATGTCGGCCCGTCCTCCTCCACCGGCAAGCTGCAGGCCAAGGTCGACAAGGGCGAGATCCTGCTGGCCAACGGCGACGTGCAGATGAACCTGGCCACCGTGAAGGAGAAGGGTTCCAAGTTCAACGTCTTCTTCCCGGCCACCGCCGACGGCAAGCGGTCCACCGTCGCGCTGCCCTACCTGATGGGTCTGGCCAAGGGTGCGCCGCACTCGGACGCGGGCAAGAAGCTCATGGAGTTCCTGCTCTCGGCCGACGCGCAGAAGACCCTGCCCGACGCCTACGCGGTGCCGGCCAGGCAGGACCTGAAGGACGCCGCGCCGTCGACCCCGGGCACCACCTCCCCGGCCCAGGTCGTGAAGGGCATCGAGATCGTGCACCCCGACTGGACCGCCGTACTCAACGGTCTCGACGCCGACCTCACCGCCTACAAGAAGGTCACCGGTAGCTGACCGCCGGTAGCCGATAAGGAGCAGCAGCCATGTCCTCCGCGTTGACGACATCCACGGTGGTCACCGACACCACCGCCGAACCGGCCATCGTGTTCGACCGGGTCGGGGTCACCTACGGCCGCGGCCGGAAAACCACTGTGGCACTGGCCGATTTCAACCTGCGCGTCGCCGCGGGGGAAACCGTGGCGCTGCTCGGACCCAGCGGTTCCGGCAAGTCCACCGCGCTCAAGGCACTGGCCGGATTCGTCCGGCCGACCTCGGGCGCGGTGCGGCTGGCCGGCCGCGACGTCACCGACCTCTCCCCCGCCAAACGCGGCATCGGAGTGGTGGTGCAGTCCTACGCACTGTTTCCGCACATGCGGGTCCGCGACAATGTGGCCTTCGGGCTGAAGGCACATCGGGTGCCGCGCAACGAGATCGGGGCTCGGGTGACCGAGGCCCTCGACATGGTCGGCATGGGCGAGTACGCCACCCGGCTGCCGCGCGAGCTGTCCGGCGGGCAGCAGCAGCGCGTCGCCATCGCGCGGGCGCTCGCCATCCGGCCCCGGGTACTGCTGCTCGACGAGCCGCTCGCCGCACTCGACGCGCAGCTGCGTCAGAACATGCTCGGGGAACTGCAGCAGCTGCGAAAGGCGTTGCCGGACACGGCGATGCTGTACGTGACCCACGACCAGTCCGAGGCGCTGGCGCTCGCGGACCGCATCGCGGTCATGCGCGACGCGCGGCTGGTCGACATCGACACCGCGCACAAGCTGTGGCAGCAGCCCGCCACCGAATTCACCGCCTCCTTCCTGGGCGGCGCGAACCTGCTGGCCTGCAAGGTCGAACACGTCTCCGGCACGGCCGCGCTGGTGACCGTCGGCGAGCACACGCTGCGCGCCGACGCGCCGCCGCCTGGAGTCGGACGGCCGGACTGGGCGCCGCACGCCGACGCGCAGCTGTGCGTGCGGCCGCACACCGTCCGCGTCGTGGCGCTCACCGAGCGGGATGCGCTGCGCGCCACCGTGATCACCAGCGTGTGGAGGGGCGCCTCCACCCGCCTGCACCTCGATGTCGAAGGCATCCCCGCCGAACTCGCCGCGGATGTGCTGGGCCACAACGACATCACGCCCGGCGGCCGCGTCGGCGTCCGCTTCGCGGACCCGGCCGGTGTGCTCATCCCGCCGGGTATCGGAACGGCGGCGGCCGCTGATTCCCCCGAGGTGCGGGCATGACCGCGCTGCTCGAATCTCCTTCCGCGCCGCCGGCTCCCGAGCTACGGGAGCCGGGGCGGTCGTGGCGCCCGGTGCTGTGGACGCTGCCGCCGCTGCTGGTAGTGCTGCTGATCGCGGTGTACCCGATCGCACGGGTGCTGCTGGAGTCGACCGAGACCAAATCCGGGCGGGGCTGGGACACCTGGTCGAAGGTGCTGGCCGAGCAGTCGTTCCGGAATGCGTTGTGGCGCACCGTGAGCATCGCGGTCAGCTCGACCATCGGATGCCTGATCCTCGGCACGTTCCTCGCCATCGTGCTGGCGTTCGTGCCGTTTCCCGGATCGCAGCCGGTGGGGCGGCTCATCGACTCGGTGCTGACACTGCCGTCCTTCCTTGTGACGCTTGCCTTCACGTTCCTGTACGGCACTGCGGGCGCGGTCAACGCGCTCATCAACCGGATCACCGGGGGCCGGGAGCCGGTGCTGAACTTCCTCAGCACGCCGTGGGGCGTGATCCTCGCCGAGGTCACCTTCTTCACCCCGTTCGTGGTGCGGCCGCTGCTGGCCGGCTTCGCGCAGCTGCCGCGGGAACATCTCGACGTGGCGTCCAGTCTCGGGGCCTCGCCATGGCGGGTGCTGCGCCAGATCGTGCTGCCCGAGGCGTGGCCCGCGCTCGCGGCCGGCGGCAGTCTCGTGCTGCTGCTGACGCTCAACGAGTTCGGCATCGTGCTGTTCACCGGGGCCAAGGGCGTCATCACGCTGCCCGCGCTGATCTATACGCGCGGCATCGTCACCTTCGATCTGCCGGGGGCGGCGGTGCTGGCCTCGGTGCAGGTGCTGCTGTCGCTGAGCCTCTACCTCGGATACCGACTGCTGTTCGCGCGCCTGCTCGGCGCGCGGAAGGAGAGCTGACCCATGCTGGTGTGGACGCGTCGCGGCCGGGCCGCGGTGCTCGCGGTCTTCGGGATCGTCGTCACCGTGGTGTTCGTCGCGCCCATCGCGACCGTGGTGGCCGCCGCGCTGGCCGGGGGCTGGACCGGGCCGCTGCCCTCGAACCTCGGATTCGCCAACTTCTCCCGGGCGCTGTCGGGCGAGCAGGCCGCGAGCCTGTCGGTGAGCCTGCAGACCGCGCTCCTGGCCGGGCTGCTGTCGCTGGTGCTGGGCACGTGGGCGGCGCTCGCCTCGGTCGAAGCGCCCGCGTGGCTGCGGCGTCTCACCGACGCGATGTTCCACGTGCCGGTCGCGGTGCCGTCGGTGGCGATCGGACTGGGTGTGCTCATCACCTTCAACGAGCGGCCGCTGCTGCTCGGCGGGACCAAATGGATTGTGATCCTGGCGCATACGGTGCTGGTGCTGGCCTACGCCTTCAGCGGGGTCTGCGCGGCACTCGACCGGCTCGACCCGGGATACCGGCAGGCCGCCGAATCGCTCGGCGCCGGACCGGCGCGGGTCCTGTTCCGGATCACGCTGCCGCTGCTGCTGCCCGCGCTCGGCGCGGCGGCGGGGCTGGCCATCGCCCTGTCCATGGGTGAGCTCGGGGCGACCATCATGGTCTACCCCGCCACCTGGAAAACCCTGCCGGTGGCCATCTTCGCGGCCACCGACCGCGGCGCGGTCTTCGACGCCGCGGCCGGTACCACGCTGCTGGTGCTGGTCACCCTCCTCGCCCTGGTCATCCTGGGCCGCTTGAAAGGTCGTGCGGCGCTGCGCTGACTGCCGGGTCAGCTTTCGGTCGACCGCGCCACACCGCTGACCGCTGATGAGGGGACGGTCAGCGGTGTCTTGCGTTTATCCACGGGCGTGGCGGACAGTGGAACCGATATGCTCGCCGCATTGTCGGGTTCGTAAGGGTTTCGAGGTAACTGTTCGGGCGGGGGAAGTTCGATGGTGGTCGTCGCAGGGTTGTCCGGTGAGTCCTATGACGTGGACAGCGAACCGTTCTACGCCGCGGGCAGCCGGTCCGTGCAGTATCTGTGCCGGGACCCGCGCGGGCAGCAGCGGCTGTACAAGATGTTCCGGACCCCGGTCACCGCTCCCGACGTCATCGAACGGGCGCAGCAGGTCATGCTCTTCGGGCGGCAGACCGTCCTCTCCGACACGACCCCGGGCGGAACTGCGAGCGATGCCGCCCAGGCGGTGAACTGGCCCATCGACCTGGTGTCGCGCGAGGGGATGCTGGCCGGGACCGTGCATCCGCTGATTCCCCTGGACTATCTGCAGCCGGACGGGCGGCCGCGCACCCTCGATCAGCTGTGGGCCGCGCCCGGGCAGGTGGGGTCGTACTTCCGTGCCGGGCTGATGATCCGGTTGTGCGACATCATGCGGGTGCTCGAGGATCGGCAGCTGGTGCACGGGGACCTGTCCGCCAAGAACGTGCTGTGGCAGACGGCCGCGCCGCTGGTGTACCTCATCGACACGGCCGGGCTGACGCCGGCCGACGGCGCCTACGACCGGTTCAAGGATCGGTACGACCTGGCGTCGCTGGTGTATCGGACGCTGCTGCCGGACGCCGGGACGGGGGCGCCCGGTGCGGCATGGCAGCCGTCCGGGGTGCCCGCCGATCTCGATCCGCGAGTCCGGGCGCTGTTCGACCGGGCCTTCGGCAATGGCGGATTCGGGCCCGACGCGCGGCCTTCCGCGGCGGAGTGGGGTGACACGCTGCGGGCGGTGTATCTGACGCCCGACGGTGCGAACTATGTGCCCGAGGCGCTGGCGGTGCTGGATCGGCATACCGGGCAGCAGCCGGCGAGCGCGCCCGCCCTGCAGACGGTGGCCTTCGGTTCGCCGACCACACCGGGACAACAGACCGGTTGGTCCTCGCCGCAGCAGCCGACCGTGTATCCGACCGCGCCGCAGTCCAATTCGACCAATACGGCGCTGAAGGTGATCCTCGGCGTGCTGCTGGTGGTGCTGGTCATCGCCATCGCGGTGGGCGCGGTGGTGCTCACCGGCAAGGACTCCAACAAGAACACCGCTTCCGGCAGCTCGACGACGACCGTCACCACGACCACGACGGCCCCGCCGACCACGACGACCGCGGCGTTCGACAAGAGCACCCTCAACCAGCAGGCCACCGACAAGACGCCCTTCACCGCGAACGCCCTACTGCCGCAGAGCTTCACCGACACCAAAGGCGTGGTGTTCAACCTCCGCTCCTCCGGCCCCAAGGACTGCGTCTCCAGCAACATGTCGCAGAACGTGAAGACCGCGCTGCAGAACAACAAGTGCCAGCAGATGATGACCGGCGTCTACCTCGACCAGTCCGAGAAGATCCTGACCTCCATCGAGATCTTCACCTTCCCCTCCAGCACCGAGGCCGAGGCCATCTACAACGGCATGAAGGACCAGGACCAGATGTGGGACGTCTGGTGCCCCACCCAGGGCACCGGCGCCAGCGTCTGCAAAGCAGACTTCGACACCCTCCTGAAGGCCACCTACTCCAGCTGGGGCAGCCAGGAATACCGCTACCTCTACGAGTCCTACTCCCTCTACATCAACCTCGCCGTCGACAGCACCCTCAAACCCAACCTGGAAGCCCCCGCCCGCACCATCCTCAACCAGGTAGGCCCCGACTACTACTGGAAAACCCGCTGACCCCATAGGAATTGGGCCGGTATCCAGGGGTGGATACCGGCCCAACCTTCTCCGGGCGAGGGATCAACAAGACCCGAAGTTCAGAGGCCGGCGGTGGCGGCCAGGAGGGTGCGGGAGTGGGTGTCGTCGGTGGCCTGGATCAGGTCGGCCGCCAGGAGGTAGGCGGCGGCCATGTCGAGGGCCGAGTGCTGGAGGGCGGTGAGTGCCTCGGTGAGCCGGCGGCCCTTGTGCTCGAAACCGCGCCGGAGCTGGTGGGCGGAATCGAAATCGCCGAAGCCGGTGAGGGCATGGACATCGTGGCTACGCGCGATCTGCGGGTCCAGTGCGTCTGCGAACCGCAGGAAGGTTGCGGCACAATGGCGCGCCGAACCCATATCCAGGCGGAACGTGCCATCCTGGGCCCGCCGATACAGTTCGGTGGCCATCGCCTCGCCCGTGTTCATGACGAACTCCCTCCCTCGCATTGTGAAATGCCGTAATTGCACCCGCACTTTTGTGAATTCTCGGTCATGTGAATGAAACACGGCGTGAATTAAATACCGAGCGGATGGTTTTTGGACGCTCCGCGATTTATTCAGGGCGGGCGTGCCGCGCCAGTCGACCACGCGGCACGCCGGGCGGGGCGCCCCGTTGCGCCCGCCGTCACGGCGGGCGACGCCTACGGTTCGAGCGAGCTATTGGTCCGATAGCACGACTCGGCCGACGTCACCGCTGACGATCAACGATCCGGCACCAAAACATCAATTGTGTCAATGCATCTGGAATCATTGTTCTGGTAAACGGCGGCGGCCACCGGCCACGTCGATTACGAGATCAGTGTAGCCGTCGACCAGTTCGGCCAGGTGGTACCAGTGTTTATGGGTGTTGTCACTGGCCGCGCCCTCGTGATCGATCACCTGATTGGCCTCCACCCAGCTCCGGGCCATGCGGTCGACGACCGCGCCCAGGCTCTCGGTGTGCAGTGTGGCCCCGTTGCGATGTTGCGGCAGTTCCTGTTCCACCCAATCGTTGATATCGTCAACGAGTTCGCTGCGGCGACAATCGATCTCGCTCACCATCATGGGATCTCTTACCTGCCCGCGCCGTTCGTGCAACTCGGCGAGAGCATGCGCCGACCGTAGCAAAACTCGATCTTGAAATCGCCTCCCCTGGAAGGCACAGAGCAATTGCGGAGCGGTCGGCAGCACGCCCGCTATCGACATGGTCATCGAGACTCCCTATACGCACCCGACAGCATCACTAATCGCACCAACATGATTGGTCTCCGGATTCAGCTATACCGGTCATCGGATCGGTTGTTCACGAATAGGCTAGCTGGATCATGCTCTTACAAATGCAAGAACGCAATACTGCGTTCTTGCAAGTGCGACAGGCGAAAGGGTTGTCATGGCAGGCAAGCGCACCGTGCTTACCGTCCGTTTGCGGCGGCTCGCTGCGATGCTGCACGAGATGCGCGAGAACGCGCAGCTCAGCAAAGAAGTGGTCAGCGCCAAGACGGGCATCAACGTGACCACGCTCTACCGCATCGAAACCGCTCAGGCCAGGCCCCAGCGCCGCACCCTGACAGCCATGCTGGACCTGTACGGCATCGGCGAGCCGCAGCGTTCAGATGCCTTGCAGTTGCTGGTCGACGCGCTCCGCCCTGGCATGGCACGGTCTTTCGAGGACGCCGTGTCGGAGGTGTACGGCGCCTACATCAACTTCGAGGCCGAGGCGCTGTCGGCCCGGTTCTTCCAGTCCACCTATATCCCGGGGCTGCTACAGACCGAGGCGTACGCGAACGCCGTCTACCAGACCACCATGCCCAAGATCTCGGATCAGGTTATCGAGCAACGCATCCGGGCTCGCCAGGAGCGGGCCAACGTGCTCATCAAGGATGATCCGCTGGAGCTGTGGGTGGTGCTGGACGAGGCCGTGATCCGCCGGCTGGTGGGCGGCCCGGAGGTGATGTTCCAGCAGTTCACCCAATTGCTCGAGCACACCGAGAAGCGCAATGTGATCCTGCAGATCCTCCCCTTCGACGCCGGCGCGCACCCGGGCATGCTGGGCTCCTTCACCCTGCTGGACTTCCCGGACCCGGCGGACCCGGAACTCGTCTATGTGGAGGGCATCGCCAGCGACGAGCTGATCGAGGGCCACCCGGAGGTGCGCCGCTACGGCGTCATGTTCGACCAGCTGCGGGCCATGGCGCTGAGCCCGCGAGACTCCATCTCGATGATCTCCCAGTCGATGAGCGAGCTGGGCGGCTGATCTTCCACCCACCCCAGGGTGGGTACAGACGCACCCTCGGAGCGGGTTCGGGCAGCACTGTGGTCGCTATCGGCCACGGCGCGCGGAGGCGACAGTGGATACATACCGAACACCACCGCAAGCGCCCCCTCCGAGAGGATGATGTTCGATGTGCAAGACGGTCGAATCGCCCGCCGCCATCGCGGTGACCGCCGCCGACTGCGAACTGAGCTACGCCGAGCTGGATCGCTGGAGCAACCGCGTGGCCCGCATGCTGCTGCGCCTCGGAGCCCACCCCGGCGCTCGCATCGTAATCGCGGAGACCCCGCAGCTGGAGGCTGCGGTGGCCCGCTTGGCCGTCACCAAGACCGGAGCGATTCCGGTGCCGCTCACCACCGAATCCGCGGTGGCGCGTGCCGATTTCGGCATCACCACCAAGGCCGGCCGCGAGCTGGTCACCGATCCGGGCCGCTGGCTGGTACTCGACGACCGCTCCACGCTGGTGCAGTACTTCACCGGCTCGGATGCCCCGCTCACCGAGGCGGAGCTGCGGCCCGCGGCCGGAGTCGCCGCCTGACCGCATCGAATCTTCTTCGCCAGCAGGATGTTTCCGAATGACCTTCAGCACCCTGTCCGCATCTACCCCTGATTCGTCCGCGGCCTTCGCCCTCTCCGCGGCCCAGCGCGGCATCTGGTTCGCCCAGCAGCTGGCCGGCGATACACCCGTCTCGATCGCCCAGTACGTCGAGCTCACCGGCCCTGTCGACGTGGAGCTGCTGGCCGGGGCGGCTCGCCGCGCCGGACGCGAGTTCGGCACCGGCTACCTGCGCCTCATGGAAATCGACGAGCTGCCCTGGCAGGTCGTGGACACCACGCTCGACGATCGCATGGAGACCGTCGACCTGAGCGGCGCGCCCGATCCGGAGGCCGCCGCGCAGGCGTGGATGCGCGCCGAGTACACCGCTCCCCTGGATCTGACGCGGGATCGCCTGTGCCTGGTCGCCATGCTGCGGCTGGGCCCGGACCGCTGGTACTGGTATTCGCGCTTCCATCACATCTTGATCGACGGCGTCGGCGCGCTCACCATGCTGCAGCGCACCTCGGAGATCTACAACGAGGCCGCCGCCGGGCGCGAGATCCCGCCCGGCAAGGCCGAACCCTTGCAGCGCATCGTGGAAGCCGATGCGGCATACCGGAATTCGGACAAGCTGCAGGCCGACCGGGAGTACTGGCGCACCCATCTGGCGGGGCTGCCGGAACCGGCGGTGCTGGGCCGGCGCACCGGCGCGGTCGACGCCCACCCCCGCCTGCTCAGTGGCGATTTGCCGGAATCCACTGCGGCCCTGCTGGATTCGCTCACCACCGCCCTGTCGACCAGTCCGGCCCCCGTCGTGGTCGCCGCGTTCGCCGCCTATGTGAGCGCCATGACCGGGGCGGGCGAGATCGTGCTGAGCCTGCCGGTGTCCGGCCGCACCACCGCCATCCTGCGCCGCTCCGGCGGCATGGTCGCCAATGTGGTGCCGCTGCGCCTGCACCCCTCCCCCACCGCCACCGTCGGGGATCTCATCCGCGCCACCCAGGGCGAGCTCACTGCCGCCCTGCGCCGCCAGCGGTACCGGCAGGAGGACATCATCCGTGACCTCGGCTGGGCCATGGACGAGGTGGCGGGCTTCGGCCCGACGGTCAATCTCATGCTCGCCGACACCCGCATCCGCCTGGGCGGGGTGACCGGGCAGCTGCACGTGCTGACCTCGGGCATGATCGACGACCTGTTCGTGAACGTCTATCCGGGCGGCGGCGGGGAGAGCACCCGCATCGACTTCCAGGCCAACCCGAACCGCTACGACGAGCCCGAGCTGGCCCTGCTGCACGCGCGGTTCCTCGACTTCCTGCACCGCTTCCTGGCCGGGGGCGTCGACCAGCCCCTCGCGGCGGTGACCGCGCTCTCCGAGGAGGAGCGCACCGCGCTGGCGCCCGCGCTGGGACGTGACGGCTCCCGGCCGCACACACTGCCCGAGATCCTCGACGCCGGAGCCGGCCGGGATCCGGCGGCCATCGCCCTGCGCGTCGACGGCACCGCCTTCACCTACCGCGAGCTCACCGGCTACGCGCATCGACTGGCCCGCCTGCTGATCGCGGCGGGCGCCGGACCCGAACGCGCCGTGGCGATCTCGATTCCCCGCTCGGCGGAGTCGGTGCTGGCCATGTGGGCGGTGGCGCAGACCGGCGCGGCTTTCGTCCCCGTCGATCCCGGCTATCCGATCGACCGCATCGAGCACATGCTCAGCGACAGCGGCGTGGTCGCGGGCGTGACGGTGGCGAGCGCCCGGGCGGCGCTGCCGGATCGGATCGAATGGCTGGTGCTGGACGACCCGGACACCGAGAAGCTCATCGCCGCAGGCGATTCCGGCCCGATCACCGATGCCGGCCGCCGCGCGCCCGTGCACCTGGACCAGGTCGCCTACCTCATCTACACCTCCGGGTCGACCGGCCTGCCCAAGGGCGTCGCGGTCACCCACCGGGGCCTGACGAATCTGGTCACCGGTTCGGGTGCGGCATTCGGCGTCGGCTCGGATGCCGTGGTGGCGCATGCCGTCTCGCCGAGCTTCGACATCTCGGTGGAGGAATTGCTGGTCGCCTTCGCGGTCGGCGCGAGCGTGGCCGTGGTGCCGCCGGCCGCCTACGCGGGGGACGAGCTGGCGCGGGTGCTGCGGCGCCTGGAGGTGACCCACCTGAATGTGACTCCGGCCGTGGCGAATTCACTGGAACCGGACTCCCTGCCGCGGCTGCGCACCGTGGTGGTGGGCGGCGACTCCTGCCCGCCCGAGTTGCCGGTCCGCTGGGCCGGGCGTCGCGTCATCAACGGCTACGGCCCGACCGAGGCGACCGTCACCTCCACCCTGAGCGCCCCGCTCGAACCAGGTGATCCCATCACCATCGGCGGTCCGTCCCGCGGCACGGCGGCGATCGTGCTGGATCCGTGGCTGCGCCCGGTGCCGCCCGGCGTGGTCGGCGAACTGTATTTGAGCGGACCGGGTTTGGCGCGCGGCTACCACCAGCGCATCGGCCTGAGCGCCGCGCGTTTCGTGGCCAGCCCGTTCGCATCGGGCGCGCGCATGTACCGCACCGGCGACCTGGTGCGCTGGCGGCGGCGGGCCGGACGCTGGGAGCTGGAGTACCTGGGCCGCGGCGACACCCAGGTGAAGGTGCGCGGTTTCCGCATCGAGCTCGGCGAGGTGGACGCCGCGGTGGCGCGGCATCCGGGTGTCGAGATGGCGGTCACGGTGGGTGCGACCACGCCGGGCGGGGCGACGGCGCTGGTGTCGTACGTGCTGGCGGCCGATTCGGTGGTCGCGCCCGAGGACGTGAGAACGACCGTCGCCCAGCAGCTTCCGGCGCACATGGTGCCGTCGGTGGTGATGGTGCTGCACACACTGCCGCTCACCCCGGCGGGCAAGGTGGACCGCCGCGCCTTGCCGCGCCCCGACTTCGGCTCCGGGCCCCGCGCGGGCCGAGCCCCCGCCACCGAGCGCGAACGCACGCTCGCCACGGTCTTCGCATCGGTACTGGGCGTGGAATCGGTGGCGGCGGACGACAATTTCTTCGCCCTGGGCGGCGACAGCATCGTGGCCATCCAGCTGGTGGCGCGGGCCAAGGCGGCCGGGCTCGGGCTGCGCGCCCGAGATGTGTTCGAGCACAAGACCGTCGCAGCGCTGGCCGCCGTCGCCACCGAGGTCACCGCACCGGTGATCGAGGAGCTGCCCGGCGGCCCGGTCGGCCCGATCCCGCTCACCCCGATCGTGCACGCCATGCTCGAGCAGGGCGACAACTGGCCCCGATTCGCCCAGGCCGTCCTGATCCCGCTGCCCCGCACTGAAGACATGATCGCCTCCGGCGAAGCCGACCGGACCCGGCTCACCGCCGCCGTGCAGGCCCTGGTCGACCGGCACGACCTGCTGCGCAGCACCCTCATCCGCCGGCCCGCGCACGACACCCAGCCGTGGGAATGGCGGGTCGGCGAGCCGGGCGCGGTCGAGGCCGGCGCCCTCATCGAGACCGTGACCGCCGGCCCGGACAGCGACGGCGAGGACGAATTGCAGCGCGCCGCCGATCTGCTCGATCCCGCGGCCGGCGTCGTGGCCCGCTTCGTGTTCATCGACCGCGAGGACGCGCTGCCCCTGCTCTGGGTGGTGCTGCACCACCTGGTCACCGACGGCGTCTCCTGGCGGATCCTGCTGCCGGACCTGGCCACCGCGTGGGCGGGCGGCCCGCTCGCACCGGTCGGCACCTCCTTCCGGCGCTGGGCCCATGGCCAGCTGGAACAGACCCCGGCCCGCGCGGGCGAGATCCCGCAGTGGCGCAGGATTCTCACCACGCCGGACCCGCGGCTGGGCACCCGGGCCCTGGATCCCGAGCTCGACACCGTGGCCACCATGGGTCAGCTGCGCACCGTCGTGGACCCCGACACCGCCACGGCCGCACTGGAACTCATCCCGGCGCGGTTCCACTGCGGCCTCGACGACGCCCTGCTGACCGCGCTGGCCCTGGCCTCCAGCCGCTGGCGACAGACCCACCAGACGCTGCTCACGGTGGAGGGCCACGGGCGTGAGGAAGCGGTACTGCCGGGCGCCGACATCACGCGCACCATCGGCTGGTTCACCAGCGTGTTCCCGGTCGCGCTCGACCTCGGCGACCTGGATCTCGACGACGCCTTCCGGGGCGGACCCGCGGCGGGCGCGGCGCTGAAGGCGGTGAAGGAGCAACTGCGGGCCATCCCCGACAAGGGTGTGGGCTTCGGCATGCTGCGCTACCTCGACGCCGCCACCGCGGCCGAGTTCGACGGGACGCCGACACCGCAGATCAGCTTCAACTATCTCGGCCGCACCGGGGCCGGTGTGGAGCACCCGGGCGGCGCCGAAAGCCCTTGGGTGCCGGTCCGATTCGCCGCCACCCAGGACGACCGCGCACCGCTGGCGGCCGTCGTCGACATCAATGCCTTCCACACCGCCGCCGGCCTGGAGGTGACGTGGGCCTATGCGTCGCGATTGCTCACGCCCGGGCAGGTGCGCGAATTCGCGCGGCTGTGGGGGCGCGCGGTCACCGCGCTGGTGATCCATGCCCGCCATGCCGGGTCCGGCGGGCACACGCCTTCGGACTTCCCGCTGGTCACGGTGGATCAGGCGCAGATCGACGGCTGGGAACGCGACTACCCGGACCTGACCGAGATCTGGCCGCTGTCGCCCTTGCAGTACGGCCTGCTCTTCCATGCCCGCTATGACACCGACACCGCCGACGGCTACACAGTCCAGACCCAGCTGTCGCTGGCCGGGCAGGTCGACGCCGCCCGGCTGCGCACCGCCGCGTCCGCCCTGCTGGAACGGCACGAGGTGCTGCGGGTCGCCTACGTCGAGACCACCGACGGCCCCCGGCAGCTGGTGCTCGGACGCGCCGAAATCCCTTGGCAGGAAGTCGATCTCACCACGATCGCGGAGCCCGCCGAACGGCAGCGGGAACTGGCCCGCCTGATCGCGGTGGACGCGGGCACCCGCTTCGACCTCGCCCGGCCGCCGCTGCTGCGCTTCAGCCTCATTCGCACCGAGCCCGAGGCGTACACGCTGCTGATGACCAATCACCATCTGGCCCTGGACGGTTGGTCCACACCGCTGGTGGTGCGCGAACTGCTGGCCGGCTACCTCGCCGCGGTGACCGGGCACGAGATTCCGCAGACCCCTGCCCACTCGTACCGCGAGTTCCTCGCCTGGCTCGACCGGCAGGATGCCGCCGCCTCGCTGGCCGCCTGGACCGAGGCGCTGGCCGGCGTCGACGCGCCGACCCGCGCGGTGCCCAGCCTCGCGGGCCTCACCTCGACCGAATCCGGCATGGTCTCGGTCGAATTCACCACCGCGCAGCTGGAGCGCCTCACCGGCACCGTGCGCACCGCCGGCGCCACCGTGAACACGGCGGTGCAGGCCGCGTGGGCGCTGCTGCTGGCCATGCTCACCGGCCGCACCGATGTGGTGTTCGGCGGCACCGTCTCCGGGCGGCCGCCGCAGCTGGCCGGGGTCGAGGAGATGGTGGGGCTGTTCATCAACACTCTGCCGGTGCGGGTGCGGCTGGATCCCGGTGAGCGCGTGGGCGAGCTGCTGGCGCGGGTGCAGGCCGAGCAGGCGCGGCTGCTGGACCACCAGCATGTCGGGCTGGCCGCCATCCACCAGGCGGTCGGGCTGCCCGAGCTGTTCGACACCCTCACCGTCTTCGAATCCTATCCGATCGACCGCGAAACCCTTTCGCGCGCACTCGATATCGCGGGCATGCGGATCCTCGACGTGTCCGGCACCGACGCCACCCCGTACCCGTTGAACCTCATGGTGATTCCGCAGCGCGCCGCCGACGGCAGCGAAAGCCTGCAGATCACAGTCAAATTCATGGCAGGCGAACTGCCGGAGGCGTCCGCGCGCCGGCTGCTCGACCGGTTCGTGCTGCTGCTCGACCAGATCGCCGGCCACCCCGAGCGCCGCACCGCGCAACTGCAGCACTGCGATCCGATCGAACGCACCCGGCTGCTGCCCGTCCGCGGCGGCACGCCCACGCCCCTGCGCACCCTGCCCGATATCCTGGCCGCGGGCGCGCGCGCCAATCCCGACGGTATCGCCGTCAGCTCGGGCGCACTCACCATGACCTACCGCGACCTCGACACCTGGTCCAACCGTCTCGCGCGAGTCCTGTTGCGGCGCGGGGTCGGCCGCGAGAGCTTCGTGGTGGTGGCACTGACCCGGTCGGTGGAATCGGTGATGGCGGTCTGGGCGCTGGCCAAGACCGGGGCGGCCTTCCTGCCCCTGGACCCCAGCTATCCGGTCGAGCGCATCGAGCACATCCTCACCGACTCCCGCGCGCCCATCGGGGTGACGGTGTGCGAGGTCGGCGAGACCCTGCCCGGCACCATCGACTGGCTGTTGCTCGACGACCTCAACACCATCCGCCGCGTCATGACCGTCTCCGACGCGCACATCACCGACGACGAACGCGGCGGGCCCATCAACCTGGCCCAGACCGCGTACCTCATCTACACCTCCGGTTCCACCGGCAAGCCCAAGGCCGTGCTGCTGAGCCATCGCGGACTCGCCAATCTGGTGGCCTCGCAACAGAGTCTGCTGGACCTCGACGAGACCTCCAGCACCCTGCAGGTCGCCTCCCCCAGCTTCGACGCCTCGGTGCACGAACTGCTCATGGCGCACGGCGCGGGCGGACGACTGGTCATCTCGCCGCCGGATGTGTACGGCGGCAGCGCGCTCGAGGAACTGCTGCGCACCGAGGGGGTGACGCACGCGGTCATCACGCCGTCGGTCCTGGCCACCATGAACCCGGCCGGACTCGACGACCTCGGCTGCCTGTCGGTGGCAGGTGAGGCCGCCGGGCCCGAACTGGTGGCCGCCTGGGCGGCCGGGCGGCGCATGGTGAACCTGTACGGCCCCACCGAATTCAGCGTGTGGGCGACCGGGCCGGGCGAACTGCGGCCCGGGGAGCCCATCACCATCGGCTCGCCCATTCGCGGCGCGGCCGCCCTGGTACTCGACGGGTGGCTGCGGCCGGTACCCATCGGGGTGACCGGGGAGCTGTATCTGGCCGGGCCCGCGCTGGCCCGCGGCTACTTCAACCGGTTCGGGCTCACCGCGGCCCGTTTCGTCGCCAACCCGTACACCGCGGCCGGCGCGCGCATGTACCGGACCGGTGACATGGTGCGCTGGGTGGAGGTCAAGACCTCAGACGGGACACAGCTGGAGCTGGAGTACCAGGGCCGCAGCGACTTCCAGGTCAAGATCCGCGGCCTGCGCATCGAACTCGGCGAGATCGACGCCGTCCTGTCCGCCGACGAACAGGTCGACTACGCCGCGACCATCGGCTGCCCGGGACCGGGCGGCCAGACGGTGCTGGTCTCCTACGTCGTCGCCGCGGCCGGACACGCCCTCGACACCGAACTGCTGCGCACCCGCATCGCCGCCGCACTGCCCGGCTACATGGTGCCCAGCTACCTCATCGAACTCGACGACGTCCCGCTCACCCCGGTCGGCAAACTCGACCGGAACGCCCTGCCCGCACCGGATTTCGCCACCCTCGGCCAGCGCTACCTGGCCCCGCGCACCCCCGTCGAGACCGCCGTCGCCCAGGTCTTCGCCGACGTCCTCGACACCGAACGCGTCAGCATCGACCGCTCCTTCTTCGACCTCGGCGGCAACTCCCTCACCGCCACCCGGGTGGTGGCCCGGGTGAACGCCGCCCTCGGCGCCACCATCGCCCTGCGCGACCTCTTCGACGCCCCCACCGTCGCGCAACTCTCCTCGCGCATCGTGCCCGGCACCGAGATTCCCGGCCTGCCGACCCTGGTCCCGCGCATCCGCCCGGACCGGATTCCGTTGTCCCCCGCGCAACAACGCATGTGGGTCCTCAACCGACTGGACCCGACCTCCGCCGCCTACAACATCACCGCGGCCCTGCGCCTCCGCTCCGCCTCTCCGCGCTTCGGCGAGCTGGATGCAGACGCGCTGCGCCAGGCGGTCGCCGATGTGGTCGGACGGCACGAATCCCTGCGCACCCTCTATCCCGCCGACGCCGACGGCCCCCGCCAGGTGGTGCTCAACGCCGAGGCGGCCGCACCGCAGATCAGCTTCTCCGACACCGACGACGGCCCGGCCCTGCGCGCCGCCATCGCCGAAACCACCGGGGCGGGTTTCGATCTCACCCGCGAGGCCCCGCTGCGGGTCCACGTGCTCCGGCTGACCGGCACCTCGCCGGCCGAGCACGTCGTAGTGCTCGTAGTGCACCACATCAGCGCGGACGGCGCCTCCATGGCGCCGCTCGCCACCGACCTGGTGACGGCCTACCTCGCGCGCAGCGCCGGCGCCGAGGCCGAGCGGCCGCCGCTGCCTGTGCAGTACGCGGACTACTCGATCTGGCAGCGCGAGCTGCTCGGCGACGAGAAGGACGCGGAATCGCGTGCCGCGCAGCAGATCCGGTACTGGCAGGAGCGGCTGGCGGCGACGCCGGACGTGCTGGAGCTGCCGACCGATCGGCCGCGGCCCGCGGTGCAGAGCCTGCACAGCGCGGACCTGGAGTTCCAGCTCGACGCCGGATTGCACAGCGCGCTCACCGAATTGGCGGCGGCGACCGACACCAGCCTGTTCATGGTGCTGCACGCCGCGCTCGCCGTGCTGCTGTCGCGACTGTCGGGCACAAACGACATTCTGATCGGGACCGCCGTGGCCGGGCGCGGTGAGGCGGCGCTCGACGACCTGGTGGGCATGTTCGTCAATACCCTCGCCCTGCGCACACCCGTCGATCCGGCCAAGGGGTTCAAGGAGTTCCTCACCCAGGTGCGCGCGACGGACCTGGATGCCTTCGCGCACGCCGAGGTGCCGTTCGAGCGGGTGGTGCAGATCCTGGACCCGCCGCGGTCGACCGCGCAGCACCCGCTGTTCCAGGTGTCGCTGTCCCTGCAGAACTTCCAGCCACCGACGGTCGAATTCCCCGGCCTGCGGGTGGCGGTCGAACCCATCGAACGGGACGCCTCACAGTTCGACCTGACCTTCGACCTGCGGGCGCCGTTGCCCGGCGCCGAGACGGCCGGGCTCGAGGGCACGCTCACCTTCGCCACCGACCTGTTCGACGAGTCGACCGCCGCGCGACTGGTGGCCCGGTGGCAGCGGATCCTCACCGCCGTCACCGCCGATCCCGGGATCCGGCTGTCGGATATCGACCTGCTCGACGCGGCCGAACGCGCCGCGCTCGTGCCGCTGCGCGGACCGGGCCACGACCGGATCACCACGCTCGCCCAGGTTTTCCGGGCCGCCGCCACCGCCCACCGCCTGTGCCCGGCCGTCATCGCCGACGGGCGCGCCGTGTCCTACCGTGAACTCGACACCGCATCCCAGCGGCTGGCCATGCAGCTCTCGGCCGCTGGGGCCGGATCGGAAACCATTGTGGCGCTGGCACTCTCGCGGGGCGCCGAGCTGATCACCGCCATCTGGGCCTGCGCCAAGGCCGGCGCGGCGTTCCTGCCCATCGATCCGCGGCACCCGCTGGACCGCATCGACCACATGCTGACCGACTCGGGCGCGGTGCTCGGGCTCACCACCAGCGCGCACCGGGCACTGCTGCCCGACACCGTCGGGTGGCTGGTGCTCGACGATCCCGCCGCCTCCAGCGTGCAGATCAGGCTGGGGCAGGGCCGGATTCGCGCCATGACCACCTACCCGGATCAGCCCGCGTGGCTCATCTACACCTCCGGATCGACCGGTACGCCCAAGGGCGTGTCCGTCTCGCATCGCGGTATCGCCGACCTCGTGCGCGCCCAGCGGGAGCTGCTCGGGCTGGGTGAGCACTGCCGGGTACTGCAGGTCGCCTCACCGAGTTTCGACGCTTCCGCCTTCGAAGCGCTCATGGCGTTCGGATCCGGCGGCACCGCCGTGGTCGCCCCGCCCGACGTCTTCGGCGGCGAGGCGCTGTCGAATCTCATCGCGGCGCAGGGCGTCACGCACCTGGTCATCACGCCGTCGGCGCTGGCCACCCTCGACCCGGAGCAGGTGTCCAGCGTGCGCGTGCTGGCCGTGGCGGGTGAGGCCATCGGCCCGGATCTGGTGGCCCGGTGGGCGACCGGGCGGACGCTGATCAATCTCTACGGGCCGACCGAATTCACCATCTGGGCAACGGCTTCCGAACCTCTGGTCGCCGGGCAGCCGGTCACCATCGGCACCCCGATCCGCGGTGCGGCCACCCTCGTCCTCGACGACCGCCTGCGCCCGGTGCCCATGGGCGTCGCCGGGGAGCTGTACCTGGCCGGACCGGCCCTGGCGCGCGGCTACCACGCGCGGCCGGGTCTCACCGCGTCCCGCTTCGTCGCCGACCCCCACGGGCGGCCCGGCGAACGGCTCTACCGCACCGGCGATCTGGTGCGCTGGACCGGGTACCTCGACGAACCGCGCCTGGAATACCTGGGCCGCACCGATTTCCAGGTCAAGGTGCGCGGCCAGCGCATCGAACTCGGTGAGATCGACGCCGCGCTGTCCGCGGCCGACGGCGTCGAATTCGCCGTCACCCTGGGCGTTCCCGGGCCCGGCGGGGCGACCGCGCTCGCGGCCTATCTGCTGCCGGAACCGAGCCGCGAGGTCGACCTCGCCGCCGTGCGCGCGCACGCCGCCGACCAGCTGCCCGGCTACATGGTGCCGACCGCGTTCGTGGTGCTCGACGCCATCCCGCTCAACGCCGTCGGCAAACTCGACCGCAAGGCGCTGCCCGCGCCGGTGTTCGAGGTCGAGACCGAATACCGCGCACCCAGCACCGAGCTGGAAACCGTGCTCGCCGAACTCGTCGCCGAACTGCTCGGCCGCGACCGGGTCGGCGTGCACGACTCGTTCTTCGCCCTCGGCGGCGACAGCATCCTCGCCATCCAACTGGTCTCCCGCGCCAAGCTGCGCGGCATCGAACTCACGCCACTGCAGATCTTCGAGCACCGCACCGTCGCCGCGCTGGCCGCCCTGGCCGCGGCCGCCGGCGAGACCGTCGTCCTCGAGGAACTGCCCGGCGGCGGGGTCGGCGAGCTGCCGCTCACCCCGATCGTGCGCTGGATGCTCGAACGCGGCGGCGACCACCGCAGATTCGCGCAGACCGCGGTGCTGGAACTGCCGCAGGGCATCGAACGGGCACAACTCGTCGCCACCGTCACCGCCGTCGTGAACCACCACGACGCGCTGCGCGCCCAGCTCGCACAGGAAGACGGCGAGTGGCGGATGAGCATCCGCGAACCCGGCGCGGTCGACGTCGACGCGCTCCTGCACCGCATCGAATTCGACACCGGCGACGCCGTCGACCTGCGCGAGTACGCCGTCACCGAACTTGATTCCGCACTCGGCCGCCTCGACCCCGCCACCGGGACCGTGCTGCAGCTCGTGTGGCTGGACCCCGCACCGGGCAGCCCGGCCGACCGCCGCGGCCGCCTCATCCTGGTGGCCCACCACCTCGTCATCGACGGCGTGTCCTGGCGCATCCTCATCCCCGACCTCATCGCGGCCTGGGCGCAGATCAGCGGCGACGCCACACCGATCCTGCCGGAGACCGGCACCTCCCTGCGCCGCTGGGCGCACGCGCTCGAGGAGGCCGCGCACAGCGAAACCCGCACGGCCGAGCTCGAGTACTGGCGCGAGATCGCCGCCACCCCGGACCCGATGATCGGGCCCCGCGAACTCGACCCGGCCGTCGACCGCGTCACGGCCGTCCGCACCGTCGACGTCGAACTCGAGGCGGATGTCACCACCGCCCTGCTCACCACCCTGCCCGCGCTCTTCGACGGCACCGTCGAGGACACCCTGCTGGCCGCGCTCACCCTGGCCGTCATGCGCTGGCGGATGGAACCCGGCGAGGCCGTGCTGATCCGGCTCGAAGGGCACGGGCGACAGCAGGAGATCGTGCCCGGCGCCGACCTCTCCCGCACCCTCGGCTGGTTCACCACCGTCTACCCGGTGCGACTCGCCCTGTCCGACATCCCGATTCGCGACGCCCTCGCCGGCGGCCCGGCCATGGGCACCGCCATCCGGGCGATCAAACACCAGCTGATGGCCGTGCCCGACAAGGGCATCGGCTACGGCATGCTGCGCTACCTCAACCCCGACACCGCCGCGGACCTGCCCGCCCGGGTCCCCGGGCGGATCGGCTTCAATTACCTCGGCCGCTACGCCACCGCCGACATTCCGGCCGGGCTCGAAGATCTCGGCTGGCTGCCCACCGACGAATTCGGCGACCTGCACGCCACCGAACACGCCGACGTGCCCGTCACCGCCGAGATCGAGATCAATGCCGTCGTGGCCGGGGACCGCCTGCAGGCGAGCTTCACCTTCCCCGAAACCCTGCTGCCCCGCCACGAGATCACCATGCTGGCCCACCTGTGGACCGACACGCTCGCCGCGGCCGCCTATTTCGCCACCTCACCGGCCGCCGCACCCGCCGCCGAAGCCGAACGCCGATACCTGCGCGAACAGCAGGCCGCCGCCGAACTCGCCGCTGCCCGCGCGGATTCCCCGCCCGGCCTCGGACTGGACGTGGTGCTGCCGATCCGCCCCGGCGGCGACGAGCCCGCGCTGTTCTGCATCCATCCGTCCTCCGGCATCGCCTGGACCTACCTCGGCCTCGCCGACACCCTCGCGCCCGGCCGGCCCATCTACGGCCTGCAGGCCCCCGATCTGTCCGGCGAACCGCACGCCCGCAGCATCGCCGACTTCGCCGCGCGCTACATGGCCGAAATTCGCCGACTGCAACCGCGCGGCCCCTATCATCTGCTCGGGTGGTCCTTCGGCGGCCTGATCGCGCACGCCGTCGCCGCCCAGCTCGAGGAAACCGGAGACGAGGTCGCCACCTTGGCCCTGCTCGACGCGGACAGCACCGATATCGACGGTGACAGCATCGACACGCTCACCGCCGGGTCCTTCGTCGCGGCCTTCGGTTCGGTCTTCGGCATCACCGACGTCCCCGCCGACACCAGCGCCGAGCAGGCCGCCGCCCTCATCCGCGACCGCATGGGCGGCGTCGAACTGGTCGACGCGCGGACGCTCGAACGCATGGCCGCCTCCTACAACGCCTCCGCCCGCACCCGCACCGGCTACCAGCGGCCCGTATTCCACGGCGACGCACTGTATTTCAGCGCCACTGTGCACACCTCCGAGATCTTCGGACCCGACGGCTGGCGGCCCTGGATCACCGGCGTCATCACCAACCACGACATCGACGTCAGCCATGACGAACTCACCGCACCGCACGCGCTCGCGGCCATCGCGCGCATTCTCGACGCACATCTGGGAGGGACGCCGTGAACACCGACAATGGCAAACCCGATACAACAACCGTGGAAACCAGGACGGTCGCACCCCCGAGCAACGCGGACACCGGCCTCGACGGTGTCGTCGTCGAGAACGTCGAGAAATCCTTCGGCGCCGTCCAGGCGCTGCGCGGCGTCACCTTCAAGGCCGCGCCCGGGGAGGTCCTCGGCATCCTCGGACCCAACGGCGCGGGCAAGACCACCATGGTCAATGTCCTGTCCACCCTCATCGCCCCCGACTCCGGGCGCGCGCTGGTCGCCGGGCACGATGTCGTCGCCGACGCCGCCGATGTCCGCCGCTCCATCATGCTGACCGGGCAGTTCGCCGCCCTCGACGACGCCCTGTCCGGGTACGAGAACCTCGTCATGTTCGGCCGCCTGATGGGCCTGCGCAAACGCGCTGCCCGCGCCCGCGCCGACGAACTCGTCCAGGAATTCGATCTGGTCGAGGCGGCCGGACGCCGTGTCGGCACCTACTCGGGCGGCATGCGGCGGCGCATCGACATCGCCTGCGGACTCGTGGTCCGGCCCGAGGTGGTGTTCCTCGACGAACCCACCACCGGCCTCGATCCGCGCAGCCGCCAGGGCGTCTGGGACCTGGTCGGCGGCTTCCGCAAACACGGCATCACCACCCTGCTCACCACGCAGTACCTCGAAGAAGCCGACGCGCTCTGCGACCGCATCATCGTCATCGACCACGGCCTCGTCATCGCCCACGGCACCGCCGACGAACTCAAGGCGCGCACCGGTGGCAGCTACTGCGAGATCGTGCCGCTGCGCATCGAGGACCTGCCCGCCATCGCGGGCGCCCTCGGCGACCTGCTGCCCGCCGCCAATCGCGAAGCCCTGACCGAGGATTCGGACCGGATCGCCATCCCCGCGCCCGAGGGCGCCAAGACCCTCGCCGAAGCGCTGCGCCGGCTCGACACCGCCGGAATGGAACTCGTTGACATCGCGCTGCGGCGGCCCTCCCTCGACGACGTCTTCCTCGAACTCACCGGGCACATCGCCAAAGCCGAAGAGGAAGAGGAAGATTCGCCCTCCGTCCGATTCCGGACGACGGAGGGACGCCACCGCGCCGAGGACCGGAGCCGGGCATGACCGCCGTCGACGCCGCACCCACCGGGTGGCTCACCAACGTCCGCGCCACCCCCGCCACCCTCGCCCAATGGTGGGTGCTCACCGTGCGGCTCATCGTGCCCTCGGTCAAGACCGGCGAGATCATCACCGCCGTCCTCGCACCCGTCACCTTCACCGCCAGCTTCTACATCCCGCTCAACCGCGTGATGTCCTTTGCCGGACTGGGATTCAGCAGCTACGCGCAATTCATGGCCCCCATCGTCATCCTGCAGGCGTGCGCCTTCACCGCCGTCTCCGCCGCCTTCCGCGCCGCCACCGACGCCGTCTCCGGACTCGATCGGCGCTTCGACGCCATGCCCATGCACCCGCTCGTCCCCGCTGCGGCGCGCATGTCCTCCAACGTCTTCCGGCTGCTCATCGGGCTCGTCTCGGCCGTGATCAGCACCCACGTGATCGGGTTCCGCTTCGTCGGCGGCACCGCGGACACCCTCGGGTTCCTGGCCCTCGGGCTGGTCATCGGCATCTCCTTCTGCCTCGGCGCGGACGCCATCGGCACCGCCACCCGCAGCCCCGAAGCCACCAGCCAGATGCTGGTACTGCCACCCCTCATCCTCGGCATGCTCTCCACCGGCCTCGCCCCCGCTCACCAATTCCCGCGCTGGGTCCAGCCTTTCGTGCGCAACCAGCCCATCTCCCAATACGCGGAGGGGCTGCGCGCCCTCGGCGGCGACACCCTCGGCAAGGCCAGTCCGGTGACCTGGTCGCTCATGATGCCGACGGTGCTGTGGCTCGTGGGCAGCACCTCGGTGTCCTGCTACTTCCTCGCCCGGCAGAACCTGAAGAGGTCATGACATGGCCACCCTCGAACACCCCGACACCGCCGACACTCTCGTCTTCGGTGAAGCTTCGGCCCCGGCTCTGCTGCGGCACACCTGGATTCAGACCCAGCGGCTGCTGCTGCGCTGGGTCCGCGACCCCATCACGCTGCTCGAGACCCTGGTCGTGCCGTGCCTGCTGCTGCTCATGCTCAATATCGTGGTCGGCTCGCAGATCGAGAAGTTCTCCGGGCACAGCGCGCTGTACGGATCCACGCCCATGGTGACCCTCGTGGGCGCGCTGTCGGGAACCGTGGCCAGCGGCGTCATGCTCGGGCGGGAACGCGAGGCCGGCATCCTGTCCCGCTTCTGGGTGCTGCCGGTGCACCGGGCCTCCGGGCTCGCCGCCCGCATCATCGCCGAGGGCTGCCGCATCTTCGCGGGGACCGTCGTCATCATCCTGTTCGGTATGGCGCTCGGCTTCCGTTTCCGCCAGGGACCGCTGCAGACGTTCGCCTACCTGTGGATTCCCGTGCTGTTCGGGCTGGCGTTCGCGACCATGGTCACCGCCATCGCCGTGTTCACCGCCAAGTCCACGCTCGTCGAGGCCGTCGCGCTGCTGTCCTCGCTGCTCATGTTCTTCAGCACCGGATTCGTGCCCCTCGGGGCCTACCCGAGGTGGATTCAACCGGTGGTGCGGAATCAACCCATGTCGGTGGCCGTCGACACCATGCGCGCGCTGTCGGAGGGCGGACCGGTGGCGCGCCCGCTCGTCCAGACCCTGGCCTGGACCCTCAGCCTGATCATCGTGTTCGCGATCCCCGCAGCCTACGGCTACCGCCGGGCCAGCCGACGCTGAGATCAATACCCCTTATCGCGAATGTCGGCGCGCGGACGGGTGCACCTCCCGCCACCGCGTGCCGGGCGGATTAAGCTGTCCGCCGTGCTCGAACCCGAAACCGCCGTCGCGCCCCACCCCGATATCGCCCACCTCGCCCCGCTGCTGGGCACCTGGCGCGGCCGCGGCCGCGGCGAGTACCCGACCATCGAACCGTTCGAGTACCTGGAGGAAGTGCACTTCGGCCACGTCGGCCGGCCCTTCCTCACCTACCGGCAGCGCACCCGCGCCGCCGACGGCAGCCGGCCCATGCACAGTGAGACGGGCTATCTGCGGGCCATCGGCGCCGACCGCGTCGAGCTGATCCTCGCCCACCCGACCGGCATCACCGAGATCTGCGAGGGCACCCTGGTGACCGAGGACGGCGAACTGCGCCTGGAACTCGAATCCACCGCCATCGGGCTGAGCAGCACCGCGAAATCGGTGACCGCCCTCGGCCGCAGCATCACCGTCGCGGGCGACACCCTCGCGTACTCGCTCCGCATGGCCGCGGTCGAGCAACCGCTGACCCACCACCTCGCGGCGACCATGCAGCGAGCGAACTGACAGTGAACTTCGCGTTCCCACCTCGCGCGTGACCTGCCGGACCGCCGGATAACCGGAGTGCGGCAGCACATTTGCGGGTTGCCTTCGGCATAAGTGACCGATTACCGTTTCTTCCATTGGCAAACAGTCAGCCAACCCTTAATGAGCACCGGATCACCGAAGCAGACCGTTCGGGTCTCCCGACTCATCCCCAAAACAAGGGAGAGGGATATGAAGCGCTCGGCCCTTTTGCTGGTCACCACCGCAGGAATGATCCTCGCCGGAGCGGGCGTCACCGAGATCATCGGCGATGCCTCCGCCGACGGACCACCGGTCAAGTTCCTAGCCGACCAGCACTTCGTCACCGACAGTCCCGGAGTGATCCAAGCCCTCGCCTGCACCCGCACCGACAGCGGCTACGGCGATCGCTGACCTGATCCGAATTCCGAAGCGGTAGTTCTCAATAGCCCGGTGGCAGGGTCGCCAGCATATCCCGCGTCACCGCCACCGCATTGTCCGAACTGCCGCCGCGCACCACCAGGGTCGCCCAGGCCAGATCACCGCGGTAGCCGATGAACCACGAGTGCGAACCGCCGTCCACCTCGGCCTCACCGGTCTTTCCGTACACCTCGCCCTGATCGACGATGCGCTCGGCCGTACCGCCGAGCACCACCTTGCGCATCATCAACCGCAGACCGTCGATGACCTCCGGCTTCAACTGCGGCCGACCACCCGACACCTGCGTCGGATGGCCCGCGATCAGATACGGCACCGGCGCCGAACCGTGCGCGACCGTCGCCGCCACCATCGCCATGCCGAACGGGCTGGCCAGCACCTTGCCCTGGCCGATGCCGTCCTCGGCGCGCTGCACCAGATCATCGTCGGGCGGCACCGAACCCGACACCGTCGGCAGGCCCGCCATCGTGTAATCCGGGCCCAGCCCCAGCGACGCCGCGGCCGTGCGCAGATCCTGACCGCCGAGCTCCGAGGCGAGCTTGGCGAACGAGGTGTTGCAGGACCGCTCGTAGGCGGTGGCCATCGGGACATTGCCGACACTGAACAGGTCGTAGTTGGGAATCGTGCGCTCCCCCACCACGATCTGGCTCGGGCACGGCACCACCGTGTCCGGGGTGGCATTGCCGGCGGTCATGGTCGCGGCCGCGGTCACCGTCTTGAAGGTCGAGCCCGGCGGATACAGGCCGGTCGCCGACACCGGGCCGTCGGCGTCGGCCGCCTCGTTCTGCGCGATGGCCAGCACCGCGCCCGTGGAGGGTTGCAGCACCACCATCATGGCCTGCTCGGTGCGGCCGTCCACCGCGCTCTGGGCGGCGTTCTGGATGTAGCGATCGACGCTGAGAGAGAAGGACGGGGAGGTCTGGGGATCGACCTCCTGCAGCACGTCGGTATCGACGCCATTGGCGTTCACGGTCACCACACTCCAGCCCGCCTTGCCGTCCACCTCGTCGATGACGGTCTTGCGGACCTGGGTCATGAGATCGGGGGCGAAGTGGCGATCGGTGGGGACCAGATCGAATTCCTTGTTGAAGGTGACCCCCGACAGACCCAGCAGCTGCGAATTCACCTGGCCGAACTCCCATTCCGAGAGCAGGGCCGCGGTGTAGGCGCCGTCGGCCTTGCGGGCCGCGCGCAGCAGCGCGTCCGGGGTGACGTGATCGTCGAAGCGGTGCAGGGCATTCGCCAGCGCGGCGGAGACACCGGTCGGGTCCGTGGACGCCGACGGTTTGAAGGTCACGCGGTACAGCGAGCCCGGCACCATCACATCGCTGCCCGAGCGCTCGTTCACCCGGGCTCGGGGCGCGGGAGTCGAACGCAGTTGCAGCGTCTGGGTATTGCCCAGCTGCGGGTGGATGTCCGCCGAGGACCAGCGCACCTGCCACTGCCCGTTGGCCCGGCCCATCTGCAGCTGGCCCTGGTAGGTCCAGACGCGATCCTTGGGCATATGCCACTCGTAGGTGTAGTCGACGATGGCGGTGTCACCGGTGACGCGGGCGGCGCCGGTGGAGGCCACCAGCTTCTCCGCCTGCAGCTGATCCCACGCCGAAGCCAGTGCGGCACCGGCCTTTTCGGGCTGGCTGGTGCGGTCGGCCGCCGCCTGCACGTCATGGTCGGCGAAGGCGGAGACAAAGGCCTCGGCCGCCTGCGAGGGGCCCTGCGGACCCGACGAGCAACCGGCCGCGAGCGCGACGGCCGGAAGGGCGACCGCGGCGGCGATCAGCGTGGTGAAGACCCGAGGAGACATCGGGTCAGATGCTAGAGCCAACTACCGGCAAACCGGTGCGACACACTGTAACGGAACGGATTTCACGTTCAGGTCCCGCTCCGCCTCCCCGCGCTCGAAATGGGACTCAATCCAGCAGCACGGTCGCAAAGGTGGCGACCTGACGGAAGCCCACCTTGCCGTACGCGCGGCGCGCAACATCGTTGTAGCAGTTGACATACAGGCTGGCCGTGCGCCCGGAGGAGACCACCACATTGGCCACCGCGGCGGTTCCGGCAGTGCCACAGCCCTGGCCGCGTTTGTCCGGATGGACCCATACGCCCTGGATCTGTCCGGTGCGTCGCGACAACGCGCCGACCTCGGCCTTGAAGACGACCTCGCCGTCCTCGAATCGCGCCCAGGCCCGGCCGGAATCGATGAGGCCCGACACCCGGCGTCGATAACTGCGCCCGCCGTCGCCCGTGCGCGGGTCGACGCCGATCTCCTCGGTGAACATGGCGACCGCCGCGACCAGGTACCGGTCGATCTCCTCAGGGCGCACCCGGCGCACCCGCAAATCCGGAGCGATACTCGCGGGCCGCTCCAGCGCGAGCAGCGGCTGATCCTCGCGCACCTCGCGCGGCGTCCCCCAGTGCTCGGCCAGCAACTCCCACAGCGGCAATGCCAGCTCACGACGGCCCACCACCGACGAGCACAGCCGCGGCCCCTTGATCGCGCGCTCCGCGAAGGCCCTCATATCGTCGCGACCACCGCGCAGCGGAATCAGATTCGCGCCCGAGAAGCACAGCGATTCCGCCGGCCCGCCCCGGGTCCACAGCTCGCCGTACACGCCACGCGGGTCCAGCCCGTACTCCTGCAGGCGCGCGGCGACCATACAGGTCGCCACCGGATCGGTGTCGAGCACACGCAGAACCTGCGTCAGATCGCGGTTCGCGAGCTGACGGGCCCCGGACGTCCGGCCCCGGCGAGTCGGCTCCAGCACACTCCGCACGCTGACAGCCTGCCAGAACTTCCGGCGCCGCGCCGCCCGATTGCCCCCAACCGCCGAGTCACCAGGCAAAACCCCAAACACCCCAACCCAATCCAACCTCTCGGTACTCAACTGCCCCGCGGGTAGCGCGGACAGCGAGGGGCCCCGGCCGCGGCGACGAGGCCGTGCGGTCCGGGCCGTGAGTGGGTGATCGGGTCAGCCCGCGGTGACTACCGGGGCGCCGGATTCGGTGGTGTCGCCCATTTCCTCGGCGAGGCGCATGGCCTCCTCGATGAGGGTCTCGACGATGAGGTGCTCGGGCACGGTCTTGATGACCTCGCCCTTGACGAAGATCTGGCCCTTGCCGTTGCCGGAGGCGACGCCGAGGTCGGCCTCGCGGGCCTCGCCCGGACCGTTGACGACGCAGCCCATGACGGCCACGCGCAGCGGAACCTCCATGCCCTCGAGGCCGGCGGTGACCTCGTTGGCGAGGGTGTAGACGTCGACCTGGGCGCGGCCGCAGGACGGGCAGGAGACGATCTCCAGCTTGCGGGGACGCAGGTTCAGCGACTGCAGGATCTGGGTGCCGACCTTGATCTCCTCGGCGGGCGGGGCCGAGAGGGAAACGCGGATGGTGTCGCCGATGCCCTCGCTCAGCAGCGCGCCGAACGCGACGGCGGACTTGATGGTGCCCTGGAAGGCCGGACCGGCCTCGGTCACACCCAGGTGCAGCGGGTAGTCACAGCGCGCGGCCAGCTGGCGGTAGGCCTCGACCATTACCACCGGGTCGTTGTGCTTGACCGAGATCTTGATGTCGCCGAAGCCGTGCTCCTCGAACAGGCCCGCCTCCCACAGCGCGGACTCGACCAGCGCCTCAGGGGTGGCCTTGCCGTACTTCTCGAGCATCCGCTTGTCGAGGGATCCGGCGTTGACGCCGATGCGGATCGGGATGCCCGCGTCACCGGCCGCCTTGGCGACCTCCTTGACGCGGCCGTCGAACTCCTTGATGTTGCCCGGGTTCACGCGCACCGCGGCACAGCCCGCGTCGATGGCGGCGAAGATGTAGCGCGGCTGGAAGTGGATGTCGGCGATCACGGGGATCTGCGACTTGCGGGCGATGGTGGCCAGTGCGTCCGCGTCCTCCTGACGCGGGCAGGCCACGCGCACGATGTCGCAGCCGGACGCGGTCAGCTCCGCGATCTGCTGCAGGGTGGCATTGACGTCATGGGTCTTGGTGGTGGTCATCGACTGAACCGAGACGGGGAACTCGCTCCCCACTCCGACATTGCCCACCATCAGCTGGCGCGTCTTGCGCCGTGGTGCGAGGACGGCCGCCGGTGCGGCCGGCATCCCCAATGCGATGGCACTGCTCACGATCGGCTGCCTACTTTCGACTAAGTCCTCACCCTTACCGGCTCCGAGCTTACCGAGGCTCAGTTACCGGTCGCCCTGTGACGGCGGCGACAAGGCTACCCGCGCCGACGGCAGGACCCGGAATCGGCCCGGGGCCTACAGTTCATATTCGTTGCGATCGACGCGAAGGTTTACGCTCCGAAAAGTGAAGGTAGCGAATCCAGATCCGTGGCCGGCGACCCCGGAAGAGGCGGTGGCACTACAAGATCGGCTGCGCACGCAGGTGATCGCCGCCAACCCCCGGCCACCGGAATTCCGGACGATTGCGGGGCTCGACTCGGCCTACGACGAGGACGGCAACGTAGTGGCCGCGATCGTAGTGCTCGATGCCACAACCCTGGAGACCGTCGAGGTCGCGACCGCCCACGGCACCACCGATTTCCCGTACGTGCCGGGCCTGCTCGCCTTCCGCGAACTCCCCACCACCCTCAGCGCCCTCGAAAACCTCACCGCCACACCGGATCTGTTCATCTGCGACTCCCAGGGCCTGGCCCACCCCCGCCGCTTCGGCTTCGCCTGCCACCTGGGCCTGCTGACCGGCGTGCCGACCCTCGGCGTCGCCAAGAACGCCTGGGGCGACTTCGAGGATCCCGGCCGTGAACGCGGCTGCTTTTCGGTCATCACCATCGACGGCGACCCGGTGGGCCGCGCCCTCCGCACCCGCACCGACGTCAAACCCGTTTACGTCTCCGTCGGCCACCTCATCGACCTGGACACCGCCTGCGCCCAGGTCCTCGCCTTGACCCCCGAATTCCGCCAGCCCGAAACCACCCGCCGCGCCGACCAGCTGTGCCGCCGGCTCCTGCGCGAAATCTCCACCGCGGGAACACCTTCGGTGGAGTGAAGGGCGGCGCCGCGGTCACATGCGCGCACCCTTGGCCAGGTTGCAGCCCCGGCACAGGATCTGGAGGTTGTCGACACTGGTCGCACCGCCTCGGCTCCAGGGAATGACGTGGTCGAACTCGAGGTACTCCTGGGCGCCGCACTGGGCACATTTCCCGGCGTCACGCTGCCAGACCTGGGCCTTCACGTCCTGCGGGATCGCGCGGGAGTCGCGTTGCCCCGGGGCGAGCACCAGGCGTTTGGCGATACGCAGCGCGCCCTCCAGTACGGCGGCGACGTATTCGGCGTCCCGTACCCGGTAGCTGCCGCCACCCCGGGCCGTGGTCGCGTCGATCACCACGGTGTCGTACTCGTGCCGGACGGACACGATCTTGGCCCACGCCAGTTCGCTCCCCGCGCCCGCGCCGATGAATCGCAGCTTCCGGCTGCTGCCGATCAGCCGGCCCGAGCTCTGCTTCGGACCGCTGGCCAGGTATCTGATCTGCTCCGCGTCGACGTCCACGTGCAGCAGCTCGTCCATCTCGAGGTGCAGATCGGGCCGGCTCACCCGGGGCAGGTCCCCGGCCCGCACCTGTGTGAGCGAGCGGCCCCGGAGCATCCGCTGCCGCAACCCGTGGACGAGCGCGTCCGCGGCCGACAGATCGACGACGGCCCGCAGCTCGGCCACGGTCCGGTCGAAGTCGTCCAGTTCCTCCTGGTCGATCTGGTTGTCGGCGAAGGCGAAGGCGACCATCCGCTCCAGGTGTGCGACGGCCAGCGGCCGCAGCGCCTCGCGCCCGGTGTCCTCGCTGACCAGATGGAACCGCAGCATCACCCACAGGTCGTCCCAGCGCGGGCCGCGGGGCCCGTCCGCGGTCAGTACCCGCCAGGCGTGACCCCGCCAGGTTTCCATGAATTGGTGGACCTCCCGCAGGCACCATTGGCACGGCGGCGTACCACCCATGCGACGCACCGCTCTCGGCCGGCCACAGCGCCCGCAGGTCGCCGGATCATCCTGTGGATGCTGCGGCCGGCGGTCCGCGGTCCAGGCCGTCCCGTTCCACCATTGCAGCTGGCCGGTGTGCTGCGACGCCACATACCAGCCGGGAGCCATGACGGGCGCCGGGGTCGGTGTGGCCGGTAGCGATGCGGGTGGTTGATCGTCGTCCACCGCGACGCCGAATTCCTCGGCGAGCCCACGCAATCCACTCGACCAGCCCTGTCCGACCGCGCGGAACTTCCAGCCACCGTCACGTCGATAGAACTCACCGAACACCATGGCCTGCACGGCTTCCGGGCTCGACACGCGGTAGTCGACCAGCCGGCGACCGGCGTCCTGAACGCTGACCGTCAGCGCGGGCACGTCCAGAAAGGTCCCGGCGGCGACGGATCCGGCGATCACCACACGATCCACTGCGGGCTCGATGTCGCTCAGCCGCACCGCCAGTCCGGCCCGCCGGGCCGTGATCTGTTCCAGCACAACGGTTCCGGAAGGATGGCGGGGCGCGTTGAAGAAGACGAAATCAGCGTCGGACCGGATCTTGCCCGTCGGGGCCAGCAGCAGAGCGTGCGGGTCGACTTCCCGATCGCCGTCCCATTCCAGCACCAGCGATACCGCCGATGCGGCCACGAGCGCATTCGCACCACGCGCCAACTCCACGACCCGAACCCCGTTCCACGTACCCAGTCGATCCCGAGCCACGCGCTGCGCCAGGAACTTCGGATTCGCGATCCCACCCGAGCCCAGTCGCGGCCTCGGCGAGCAAGATTACCCAGCGGCACCGACACCCGGCCGCGGACCGTTTCGATCCACCGCTGCCGGGTTGCGTTGAAAGCCTGGGGCTTTCGAACTCAGGGGAAGAGCTTGACGGGGTTCACGATGTCGGCGACCAAGGTGAGGACCATGTAGGCGCCACCCAGGACCACCACGACGTAGGTGGCGGGGAGGAGCTTCAGGTAGTCGACGGGGGCGCCGTCGGGGAGGCCCTTGCGGTTGCGGAAGAGGTTGCGGAACTTCTCGTAGATGACCACGGCCATGTGGCCGCCGTCGAGAGGAAGCAGCGGCAGCAGGTTGAAGGCGCCGAGGAAGAAGTTCAGGCTGGCGAGGGTGAGGACGAACATCGACCAGAGGCCGTGTTCGGCGGTTTCGCCGCCGATCTTGGAGGCGCCGTAGACGCTGACCGGGGTTTCCGGGTCGCGGGTACCGCCGGTGACGGCGTGCCACAGGTCCACGACCTTGGACGGCATCTGGGCCAGCGACTCGACTGTGCGGACCGCGATCTGTCCGGTGAAGACGCCCGCGGCGGGGATCGCGGCGAGGATGTTGTGCTGGACCGGCGCGTAGTAGTCCTGGCCGACACCGACCTTGGCCACCGTCTTCGGGGCGCCGTTCTTGTCGGTGTACACCGTCGCCATCTTGGGGGTGACCTGAATCGGCAGCGTCTTGCCGTCGCGCTCGACGGTGTATACGAAAGTGCCGGTCTGCTTCTCGGTCTGGGTACGGAATTCGTTCCAGGTCTTGATCGGGACGCCGGCGACCGCGATCACCCGGTCGCCGCGCTGCAGGCCGGCCAACTGGGCCGGGCCCTGCCCGGTGCAGGGCAGCAGCGACTGGTCGGGGGCCATATCGGCGACGCAGCTCATGGACCCGAGCTGGGTGGCCGGCGGCTGATCGAACCGGGGCAGCCCCCAGCCCACCGCGAGCAGCACGATGAGCAGATAGCCGATGAGGAAGTTCATCAGGATGCCGCCGGACATCACCAGCAGCCGCTTCCAGGTGGCCTGCCGGTACATGGCCCGGTCGAGCTCCTCGGGTTCGAGCTCGTCGAGGGCGGTCATGCCCGCGATATCGCAGAACCCGCCCAGCGGCAGCGCCTTGAGACCGTATTCGGTCTCACCGCGCCGCCACGAGAAGACCTTGGGGCCGAAACCGATGAAGTAGCGCCGCACCTTCATGCCGGTGGCCTGCGCGGTCCACATGTGGCCGCATTCGTGCAGGGCGACCGAGGCCGTGATCCCGAGGGCGAACAGTACGAAGCCGATCGCGTAGACCATCCGGTTCCGAGCCCTCCTGCTGTCAGCCGCGCACGATCGTGCGTGCGGTGTCGCGCGCCCACGTATCGGCCGCGAGCACCTCGTCCAAGCTACCGGGTTCGACGGCCCAGCGGTCGGCGGACTCCACGACGCGCCCGACGGTTCGCACGATGTCGGGGAATCGGATGAGCCCGTCGAGGAAGGCCTGCACGGCGATCTCGTTGGCGGCGTTGTAGACCGCGGTCACCGAGCCGCCCGCCTTACCGGCCTGCCGGGCCAGTTCGACGGCCGGGAACACCGTGTTGTCGACCGGCTCGAAGGTCCAGGTCGAGGCGGTGGAGAAGTCGCAGGCGGCGGCCGCGCCGGGCACCCGGTCCGGCCAGCCCAGGGCGAGCGCGATGGGCAGCTTCATGTCCGGCGGGCTGGCCTGGGCCAGGGTCGAGCCGTCGGTGAAGGTGACCATGGAGTGCACGATGGACTGCGGGTGCACGGTGACGTCGATGTCGTCGTAGCCGATGCCGAACAGCAGGTGCGTCTCGATCAGTTCAAGCCCCTTGTTCACCAGCGACGCCGAATTCAGGGTGTTCATCGGACCCATGGACCAGGTCGGATGCGTCTTGGCCTCGGACGGATTCACCGACTCCAGCATCTCGGTGGTCCAGCCGCGGAACGGCCCGCCGGAGGCGGTGAGCACCAGCTTGGCGACCTCCTCGGCGCGGCCGCCGCGCAGGCACTGGGCCAGCGCCGAATGCTCGGAGTCGACGGGCACGATCTGTCCCGGCTTGGCCGCCCGCGTCACCAGCGAGCCGCCCGCCACCAGAGATTCCTTGTTGGCGAGGGCGAGTCGCCGTCCCGATTCCAGGGTGGCGAGGGTGGGGCCCAGCCCGAGCGAGCCGACCAGCGCGTTGAGCACGACGTCCGCGTCGGTGCGCCGGACCAGCTCGGTCGCGGCGGCCGGGCCCGACAGCGCGACACCGAGTTTCGTGGCCGCCACCTCGTCGGCCACCGCCACATTGCTGGTGCCGGTGGCCGCGATCTGCTGTGCCAGCAGCTCCGTATTGCCACCGCGCGCCGCGAGACCCACCACCTCGAAGCGGTCGGGGTTGGCGGCGATCACCTCCAGTGCCTGCGTACCAATCGAACCGGTGCTGCCCAGCAGCAGAACTCTCACAACGTCGGACACGCGCCCATTGTCCCCTGCTCGGATCCCGAACCCGCGCCGCCCCGACGCCCCGCCCGCGCGACACGCCCCGATCGTCTCCGGGGTTTCCGTCGCCGACCCCCGCGAGCCACCAGAATTGTTCAAACCCCTGTTGGCTACGACAACGGGTCGTATGTCACGATATTGGCCAGCAATCGATTCGAGCCGTAAAGGAGCCACAGTGGCCGCCACGGAACTGGAACCCGCGCACCCCTCTGAGGTTGTCACCAAGGTCGACACCGCCGAGGTTCCGTCCGCCGCGTGGGGCTGGAGCGGCGAGTCGCGCCGTACCGCTCGCGCCGCCGGGTGGGTCGTCATCGTGATCCTGCTGGCCATGCTGTTCGAGAACCAGCAGGGCAGCTCGTCGGGCACGGGCAATATCGGTTACATCTTCCTGGTGCTGTTCGCGTTGGGCCTCGCGTTCATGCTGATCCGCGACTCCATCGTGTCGCGGCGCCCGCGCTAGGCACGACACGAAATCCCTTGCCCCACGGACACGTCCGTGGGGCATTCGGGTTTTGTCGGCCCCTTCCGGCACACTCGCCACGTCACAACGACGTACTAGTAACCGGAGAGATCCTCATGCGCAAGATGCTGCCGTCCGCCCTGCTCGCCGTGGCCGCCACCGCCGCCCTGCTGGCACTGCCGACCGGCACCGCTGCAGCCCAGTCCGCTGCCTGCAGCGCCGCGACCGATCTGATCAACGCCGCAATCGACCAGTACCCCAACGGTATCGACAACGACGGGCAGAAGGCACTGGCCACCAAGCTGCTCGGCATCGCCGCCAATGGTGCGGACAAGGCGGCCATCGCCGCCTTCGCCACCGCGCTGATCGATGACAACGTGACCGATCTGAGCGACGCCATCGACTCGTTCAACGCGTCCTGCTCCTAACATCGCGGTAGTACCCCGATACCGATTCGGGCCGGATCGCTTGGGAGCGATCCGGCCCGAATTCTGTTGTGGCGCAGTGACTCAGCCGGCGGCCGGGGTGGAGTCCGGCGCATTCAGGCGGTTGAACAGGCCGATGCCGACCGCGATGGCGGCGGGCACGCCGGTCGCGACCAGACCAGCCGCGGCGCCCAGCGGGATGCCGATCGCGGCGCCCGCGACACAGCCCGCGATGCCGGTCGGCACCGACATGATCACGACACCGGCGACCGCGCCGCCCACCGCGCCGATGGCACAGCCGGCCACGCCACCGACGACGGTGCCCATCAGGGTGCCCATGGAGCTGGCGATGCCGAACTGGTTGACCGCGGCGCCGAACGCGGCATCCTGGTCGGCCTGGCTGGCGACGTCCTTGACCACGGGAGCCGGGAGGGCCGGGGCCGGGAGGGCGGCGGCCGGGTCCATGTTCGGGGTGAGGGTGGCGGTGTTGCCGTCGATCGTGGCGGCGACCGGGTGGGCGACGTCACCGGTGATGACGCTGAGCGGGAACTGGGTGACCAGGCCGCCGTTGTTGTCGCGCACCTGGAACTGGCCGTCCTGAGTGGTCAGCGAGCCCGCGTCGGTCTTCAGCACCACCGAAGCACCCTCGATCTTGGTGTCCCAGTGGATGCCGGGAGCGGCGGGGGCTACGGCGGCGGCGGGATCGGCATAGGCGGTACCGGCGGAGACGCCGAGAGCCGCGATGGCGAGGGCCGAGGTGGCGGCAAACTTCTTGAAACGCATTACTTCTCGTCGCTTTCTTGAACGGGCGCTTCCCTCCTGGGAGCGAGGTCCTCATCGAGCACCCGAACCAAGATAAGTCAGCAAATGTTGCCTACTTGTTGCCAAACCGTAGCGAGAACACTTCTTAAAGTATGTTTTGCGTAAAGATGGTGTTCGCTGCAGATCAGAGAAGTGATCCAGGCAACCTTCCGTTACACAACGAGGCCCGCCTCACACCCAAGTTTCAGAGCATTCGGCGGGCCTGCGACGCGAAGCGACGAGTTACTGGTTGGCCGGATCGTTGACGCGCTGAGCGAAGCCGATGCCGACGATGATGGCGGCCGGCACACCGGTCAGGACCAGCCCGGCCGCGGCGCCGAGCGGAATGCCGATGGCCGCGCCGGCCAGGCACCCGAGCACCGGCCCGAATCCGGCCGCCTCGAGTACCGGCAGGCTCAGCGTCGCACCGCCGATGATGCCGACGACGCAGCCGATGCCGGCGCCGACGATGGTGCCGACCAGCGTTCCGACGGCGGTGATCAGGCCGAACTGGGTGGAGGCGGCGGAGACCGCGTCGTCGAACGCCTGCTGCTTCACGACGTTGTGCAGCATGGCGCTGGGCCGCGCGGTGGACGGATCCGTGCTCGGGGTGAGGACCGCGCGCAGGCCGTCGACGGCCGCGTCGATCGGATACTCGAGGTCGCCGAGGGTGTAGCTCAGCGGGAAACCGGTGACAACGTTGCCCTGATCGTCGCGGACCTGGAACTGATCATCGGCGGTGGTGAGCGACCCGGCGTCGGTCTCGACGACCACGGAGTCGCCCTCCACCTTCGCGTTCCAATGAATGGACGGAAGCACCTGGCCGACACCCTGATTGATGCCGTCGATGACCGAGGGGATCACCGGGGACGGGGCGGGGGCCGGATCGGCGTGCACGGTTCCGGCGGTCATACCGAGGGCAGCGACGACGAGAGCAGAGGTGGCGGCAAGTTTGCTGAACTGCATGGCTTCTGGCCTTCCGACGGGTTTACTTCCACCGGTCGAGGCCCATAGATGGAAGTGGACGCGATATCGAGCATGCTGGTCGAACGTCCACATAGAATCTACTGAGAAATAGCCAGATCTGTTCCTTTGATAGCCGATGTCACTCGGTACCCGATCGGGTGACAGCCGCCACGATCGGATCTCCGAACGGGATCAGCGCCGGAAGCGCTCGCGCAACTGCGGATCGTTCTCCCACCACAGTCCGGTCGACACCGGCTCCTCGTCCTCCGCCGCCCGGGAAACAGTGCGCGGCAACGACTTTCGCCGTGCTCGGGCGGCCTCTTCGGCGTCCAGCTCCGCGTCCACCTCCCCGGCCTTGCGCCGCTCGTCGGCCGCGAAGGCGCGCATCACGACCAGCGAGTAGACCAGACCAAGAAAATCGCCCAGCAGCCACAGGATTCCCGCGCCGATGGTCTGGTCCATCCGCGCGCCCGGACCCCAATCGCGACCCAGCGAGCCGTAATAGCCGGTGGCTACCAGTGGCCCGAGCCACAGCACGATGCCGAGGATGCCGTCGGCCAGCGACTCCGCGATGGTGATGAGCAGCGAGAGCCCCTGCGTGAAGTGCTTGGGCACCGGATCGATCTGCAGGCGCGAGTAGAAGTACAGGAACCCGATGGCCACCACGATGATTCGGGTGACCGCGTCCACTTCCCCGTGCCGCAGCGCCGCCTCGTACCACGGCGAGAGAAAGAGCATCCAGGGCAGCAGCAGGATCAGCATGGAGGCGGTCGCCGGATGGGTGAGCAGCCGGGCGACGCTGCCGGAGAGCATGGCGTCCAGGCGCTTCCGGCCCGCCGGGCCGAGCGCCGCGCGCACCACGGTGAACGGCGCGCCGGCCGCGATCGCGAACGGCACCAGGTAGAGCAGCAGGAGCACCTGCAGCGCGCGCACCCAGAACAGGGTGTCGGAGTAGACGCCGATCACGCCGATGCCGGAGTACAGCCACACCACGAGCCCGACCCCGAAGAAGGCGGCCCGGCTCGCCGGAAGCCGTTCGCCGCGCTGTCTCCCCTTGCGGAAGCAGACCGCGTACGCGAGCCCCAGCAGGGCGATGACCAGCACGGTCGAGGTGTCCCACCGCCAGGAGCTCACCACACTGTGCAGCTGCAGCGGTGTTTGGGTCTGTAACACGGCACCCAGTATGCGCCGTGCCGCCGCCGGGGTCGGCACGGCTACCGGGATGGCGTCGCGCGGCTAGCGGGAGACCATGCGGCGGTAGGTCACCTTGTCGAACTCGCGCCCGTTCTCGTCGACCGCGACCACGTCCATCTCACTGGAGAACACGCCCGGCCGCACATCCACCCGGATGAACGAGTAGCGACTGAACCGCACCCGTGACCAGGCCGCGGACTCCTTGCCCTCGGTGCCGTCGGAGCTCCACAGGGTGCTCTCGGGCACGAAGGTGTCGGGCTTCTCGTTGCCGCGGTAGGTGTCGCCCGCGGCGAAGGTGCCGTGTGCGGCGCCGCCTCCGCCGACCACGTAGTAGACGGTGCCGTCGGTGTCGGGGTAGACGATCGAGTTGTCGGGCGCGGCCTTGGTGGGCTGTCCGCCGCGCATCGGGTCGGTGCGCTCGAAGTTGTGATTGTGACCCTGCAGCACCAGATCGACCTGATACCGATCGAACAGGCCGGCCCAGGCCCCGCGCACGCCGCCGTCGCTGGCGCCGCCGATGCCGGTGGCGTAGGCGCATTCGTGGAAGAAGCAGACGATGAAGTCGATATTCGGGTCCGCGCGGTAGGTGGCCAGGGTGGATTCCACCCAACTGTTCTGTGCCCCACCGGAATACCCGAGGTTGGCGCGGACCTGCCAGCTCACCTCGTTGGCGTCGAGGGACAGCACGGCCACATTGCCGTAGGTGAAGGAGTACACCGAGGGGCAGCCGGCGGGCCCGTTCCCGGGAAAGTCCATACGCGCCATCAGGCCGCCGTAGCCGTGGTTGCCGTAGACGGCTTCCATGTCGTGGTTGCCGGTGGCGAACATCCAGGGCACGTGGCCCGCGCTGCTCTCGATGGCCTGCAGGTAGGTGTCCCACACGAACGGGTTGTAGGCGTCGATGGCGTCGGTGTCGGCTTTGCCGTTGGGCACGAACCAGTCCGGGCCGCCGCCGTGCGAGGTGTCGGCGTAGCAGATGTCGCCGGCCAGGATGTGGAACTCCGGATTGCTGGCGACGATCTGGCGCTGGATGTTCTCGGCATTGCGGGAGCTGGGGGCGTCGCCCTCGCCGTACTTGTTGCGGTAGGCGCCCGAGGGCATGCCGGCGGGCAGGGCCGGGGTGTCGTCGATGCCCTGGTCGCCCATCATGGTGAAGCGGAACGGCAGCAGGGCCGCGCGCGAGCTTGGCATGGCGGTGCTCGCGGAGAGCACGTCGGTGGTGTAGCCGTCGGCGGTGCGCCAGCGGTAGAAGTGCGGCAGCCGCCCGGGCAGTCCGTCGACGGGGGCGTGCACGTAGAACTGCTCGGCCGACAGCACTCCCCCGTCGGTGCGCGGGAGCTGGGTGACCAGATTGCGAACCTCGGCCTCGAGGGTGCCGCCGAGCGCGGGGGTCGGGCCGTGATCGAGGAAGACCTTGGTGGCGCCCGGGTTTCGCGACAGCTGGGCGGAGAAACGCAGCTCGCCGGCGGCGTCGGTGCCATAGCCGACGCGGCGGCCGCCGACAGTCAGCGGAGCGTCGTCGGCGTAGGCGACGCCACGGCCGCCGAAGGCGGAGCCGAGCCCGGCGGCCACGGCCGCGGCGGCGCTGCCCCACAGGAAGTTCCGCCGGGTCACCCGATGCCGTTTCAGATACGAACGGTGCCATTCGTATTGCTCGTCCATCGTCATCTGCGCGGCGAGGTGTGGCGGAATGCCCGTGCGGGGCACCGTGCCGAGAGGATTCAGCATCGAGAGAACCTTGTCACCGTGAGTCCGTTTGCGCGGTCATCAAAACGCCGCAAGCTTACGGACTCGCGACATGGCGGTGAACACAGGACAATTCGCGCGGCGAGTCGTCCGAATCAGGCGGGCAGGGCGATATTCGGGTCGGTCGAGCGGTACGGCTCGGCGTGCGGTCCGGTGGCGAATCCGCGCAGCACATTGGCGATGGCGTGCTCGATGGCCGCCTCCCGGTCGGCGGCGTCGGCGTCGGCGAGCGGGCCGTCGACGATCAGCGAGGCCAGCCCGTGCACGACCGCCCAAGCTGTGAACTCCGCGCCCGGGCGCTGGCGCGCGTCCATGAATCCCACCTCGACCAGGGCGTCGATGCCGACCCCGATGAGCTGGAAGATGGGCTCCTCGTGCACGTCCTTCTGCACGTCGATATCGGTGGCGCAGAAGGCGGTTCGGAACAGGCCGCGCTCGCGGTCGGCGTATTCGATGTAGGCGCGCCCGGCGGTGGCGAGCCGGGCGATGGCGGTCGAGGTCGGATCCGCTTGCTCCGGAACGTCTTTCATGGCGCTGTCGAGCGCTTCGAAGAGGGCGTCGGCGGCCCGGTCGCAGACCGCGGCGAGCAGTTCCTCGTGGCCGTTGAAGTGACGGTAGGCGGCGGTGGCGGTGACGCCGACCGCGCGGGCGGCGGCGCGGACGGTGACGGCGGTGGGCCCGCCGATCTCGGCGAGCTGCGCGGAGGCGCGCACCAGGGCATTGCGCAGGTCCCCGTGGTGGTAGGGACCTTCGCGAGCCGGGCGCTGCGCCGCATCGTCAGTGATGGCCACAACACCGATGTTGACACCTGTACAGATTGGATGGCAAGTTAACACCCATAAAGTTCACGCCCGTCAACATTCCCGCTCGCCTCCGAGAGGAATCACCCATGAGCGCGCTACTGGGACGGATCGGCGATTTCGCCTTCCGACGCCGTGGCCTGGTCGTCTCGATCTGGGCCGTCCTGCTGATCGCCGTTCTCGGCCTCGCCGCCTTCGCCGGCGGCCGCCTCGACGACCGCTTCACCGTGCCCGGAGCCGAATCGCAGCGTGCGCTGGACACGCTGTCCGAGACCGCGCCCGACGCCGCGGGCGCCAACGCGCAGCTGGTCTTCACCGCACCCGCGGGCCGCCTCATCACCGAAGCGCCCTACCGCGCGGTCATCCAGCGCTCGCTCGAGACGGCCGGGACCGCGCCGGGCGCGATCGGGGTGACGGCGCCGCAGCAGGCGGGCACCATCTCGCCCGATCAGCGGACCGCGGTCGGGGTGGTCCACTTCGACGGTGATCGATCCAAGGTGACCAAGGCGGCCCGCGAGGCGGTCGAGCGATCCGGCGACCCGGCCCGCGCGGCCGGGCTCGACGTCTCCGTCGGCGGATCCGCGTACGGGGCCGGGGAAATGCATCCCGGCATCACCGAGGTCCTCGGGCTGGCGGTCGCCGTGCTCGTGCTGCTGATCACCTTCGGCTCGCTGCTGGCGGCCGGAATGCCGATCCTGTCAGCGGTTTTCGGCATCGCCGTCACCGTGGGCGGACTGTCGGCGGTGTCCGCGCTGGCACCGGTGTCCTCCACCGCACTCACGCTGGCGCTCATGCTGGGCCTGGCGGTCGGCATCGACTACGCGCTGTTCATCCTGTCCCGGCATCGGTCACAGCTGGCCGCGGGACTGACCCCGCGAGAATCGGCGCGCCGGGCCAATGAAACAGCGGGCAGCGCGGTCGTTTTCGCGGGCACCACGGTGATCATCGCGCTGGCCGCGCTGAGCGTGATCGGCATTCCCTTCCTGACCGTGATGGGCCTGGCCGCCTCGGGGGCGGTACTGATCGCGGTGACGGTGGCGCTCACACTGCTGCCCGCGCTGTCCGGATTCGCCGGGCTCCGGATGAAGCCGCGGCCGGGTTCGCGCACGCATCGGCGGGTCACCGCCACCGGGTCCGACAGCATGGGCGCGCGCTGGGCGCGGCTGGTCACCGCACGGCCGATAGTCACCGTCGTGGCGGTGGCCGGGGCGCTGCTCCTGTTGGCCCTGCCCGTGCTCTCGCTGCGAACGGCCCTGCCCGACAACGGTTCCGCGACCACCTCGACGGGGCAGCGGGCGGCCTACGACACCATTGCCGAGAAGTTCGGTCCCGGGCTGGACGGCCCGCTGGTGTTGGTCGTGGACACGGCCGACGGCGACCCGCAGGCCGCGTCCATCGTCGCCGATTCGGTGCGCAAGCTGCCCGACGTCGCGTATGTCGCGCCGCCGCAGGCAACGCAGCGGGCGGGGCAGTCGCTGGTCATGGTGGTTCCGGCCAGTGCGCCGGAGTCCCAGCAGACCGCCGATCTCGTGCACGCCATCCGCGACCGGGTGCCCGCCGCGGTACCGGGGTCCGAGGTGGCCGTCACCGGTGACACCGCCGTCACCATCGATGTCTCGCAACGGCTTTCGACCTCGCTGGCGCCGTTCCTGGCGATCGTGGTCGGGCTCAGCCTGGTGCTGCTGGTCGTGGTGTTCCGGTCGGTCGCGGTGCCGGTGAAGGCGGCGCTGAGCTTCCTGCTGTCGGTCGCGGCGGCGCTGGGCACGACGGTGGCGGTGTTCCAATGGGGCTGGGCCGCCGACCTGTTCGGGGTCGCGAAGGTCGGGCCGGTGGTGAGCGTGCTGCCGATCATCCTGGTGGGCGTGCTGTTCGGGCTGGCCATGGACTACCAGGTGTTCCTGGTGTCCGGGATCCGCGAGGAGTGGCTGCACGGCCGCGGGGCCGGGGCGGCGATCGTGGCGGGCACCCGCCACAACGCCCGGGTGGTGACCGCGGCGGCGACCATCATGGTCGCGGTATTCGCCTCCTTCGTCTTCACCGACGACGCCATGGTCAAGCCGATCGCGTTCGCGCTCGCGGTGGGCGTGCTCATCGACGCGTTCGCGGTCCGGCTGACCCTGGTCCCGGCGGTGCTGGCGCTGCTCGGCCGGCGCGCGTGGTGGCTGCCGCGCGGCCTGGACCGGGTGCTGCCGAAGCTGAACATCGAAGGGCCCGTGGAGGACAGCGAGCCGGAACCGCAGCGCGAGCTGACCTCCGTCTGAGCCGGGCGACGCCCGGAACCGTTGACAATCAATCGGTTTCGGGCGTCATCAGCCCCTGGTGGGTCGCCTCGTACTCGGTCTCGAACACCCGCTCGCGGCGGCGTTCGCGCAGCTTCCACACGATCAGGGCGAGCACGACGATGGCGGCGACACCGATGGCCAGGTCCCGGCCGACCGTCTTGGCCACCGCCTCGTAGGACTGGCCGGCCACGAAGCCGAGCACCACGAACGTTGTGCCCCAGACGATTCCACCGGCGGCATTGAACAGCAGGAAGCGCGGGTACGGCATGCGCGAGGTGCCCGCCAGCGCCGGCATCATGGCCCGGAAGAACGCGGTGAACCGCCCGAGGAACACCGCCCAGCCGCCGCGGCGGGCCAGATACTCCTGCGCGCGATCGAGGCGGCCGCGATGGCGGTCCAGGATCGAGGCCTGCAGCAGCCGCGGACCCACGTGCTTGCCGACCTCATAGCCCACGCTGTCACCGATGATGGCGGCGGCCACCACCAGCAGGATCATCAGCCACAGCAGCACATGTTCCTGACTGGCCGCCACGCCGCCGAGCACCGCCGCCGTCTCGCCGGGGATCACGAAGCCGACGAAGATCGCGTCCTCGGCGAACACCAGCAGCGTGACGACCAGGTACACCCAGACCGGCGCGATATCCAATATCCGGTGCAACAGCGAGTTCATGTCCGCCACGGTACTCAGGGCGCTCGGGTCACCGGCTCAGGGCGCTCAGGTCGAGGAGGCCGCCACCACATCGCGCCCGGGACGCCGCCGCAGCAGCGCCCACAGGCCCAGCGCGCAGCCCACCGCGAGGGCGGTCGCCGCCCAGCCGGGCGTGTAGGAGGTGAAATCGGTGATGGCACAATGCCTTCCGGGATCGATCAGCAGGCAGTGCCCGCGCCGGGTGTAATCGCGCAGCGCCAGCACCGGGGAGGGCACGTAGATCAGGGCGATGCCCAGCACCCGGGTGGACCCGTAGCGCGGGGTGACCGCCCCGAAGCAGTAGCCCGCCAGCACGGCGAGCAGGGCGTGCCCGAGACCGGTGAGGACGACCGGATGCCCGGCCGCCACCACCAGCACCGCGTAGACGGACAGCCCGATGATGCCCGCCGCGGCGACCCGCACGCCGGGCCAGCGGATGCCCGCGATCAGGCCCGCGGCCACCAGCACCACGAGTCCCGGAATCGACCATCCCGGAATGCCCGTCGCGAGGACGACGCTGCCCGCACCGGCGACCGCGACCGCCAGCAGCACCTGGGCGCCGTCGCGGGCCGGCAGCATCAGCGCGGTCAGCACCGCTGCCACCGCCGTGGCCGCGATGGTCGCCGCAATAGCCAGGATGTTGTCACCGTGCCGGGCCAGCGCGCCCGAGCCGACCAGATTGACGCCGATCATGAACGCGCCCGCGATGATCGGGACGATGGGCAGCCGCATCGAATGCGGTTCCTGCGGATACGCGCCCGGCTCCTGCAGGAACCGCAGCCCGATGGCCACCAGCGCCAGCGCGATCAGCCACAGCGGCGGCGCGTCGAGGGCGGGCCAGTTCTGCGGGAAGTTCTGGTCGGCCGCCTTGGAGTGGGTGTCCGGGATGAGTTCCTCGGCGACCACACCGCAGATCGCGCCCAGCAGCCACGCCGACGTCGCCCAGGAGTACCGGGATTCGACACGGGAACGGGACAGCACCCCCGCCCCCGAACCGCCCAGAATGAGTCCACCCGCGATGGAATCCAGGAAGTTCAGCGTGGCCAGCGAGGTGCCGAGCACGGCGTGCTGCCCCAGCAGGTGATTGACGAACAGCAGCGCCGCCCCGCCCAGCGCCACGCCCCAGCGCAGACTCTGCCCGCCCAGCGCGGTGGACAGCACCGCGACCACGACCGCGACCAGTGCTCCCGCCGCGATCGCCTGCGGGAGGCTGAACACCAGCAGATCCAGGTGCAGTACCGAACTGCGGGAGGTCCACGCGAAGTCGATGGGCACTATGAGCGACAGCCCGGCGATCAGCGCCGCCAGGAACGCCGTGCCCGCATCGACAGCGTCACTACCGGTCCGGACCCTCATCGGGGACCGGTGGACCTGGGTTCGCCACGCCGCTGACCAGCATTCACCGCGTCAGATTAGCAATCGTAAGGCTATCGATCCGGGAGGTCGGCGGCACGGCTCACCCGCCCGCGATTCGCCTACTCCGGACGGGAAAGCATGGTCTGGGCGTATCTGCGGAAAGCGGCCACCAGCCAACTGCGGTCATCGGCGCGGCTGACCACCACGACGTGGCTGGGCGGGACGCCGGCGAGCGGGATGGCGATGAGGTCGGGGCGCAGCCGGACACCGAGGTCGCCGCCCGGGACGATCGCGACCGCCCCTCCCGCCGCGATGAGCTCCAGCTTGTCCTCCATCACCGCCGCCAGCGGGCCGTCGGGCGCGGGACGGCGGTCGGGCCGGGGATCGATGCGCCAGAACGCATTCCACGCCGGATCCGATCGGCCGCTGGTGGTCGCCGCAGCCTCGACGAGAGGCGGCCAGCGGTGCGCCGGTTGGACGCCGCCGCGCTGTTCCTGGCCGCGCTGGAGTCCGCGCCCGCGAGGTCGCGGCCGCACGCGATCGACGACGAGGGGATTCCGTTCCGCGCCATCGCGGAAGCGATCGGCGAGCGGCTGGGCCTGCCGGCGGTGAGTCTGTCACCGGAAGAGGCAGCGGGTCATTTCGAGTGGCCGGACTTCTTCGCCGGAGCCGACCTCCCGGCCTCTGGAACGTTGACCGCGGAGCGCTTCGGTCGGCATCCCGAGCGGCCCGGGCTCCTCGCCGATCTGGCGGCCGGGCAGTGCTTCCGGATTCCGGCCTAGCTCAACCGGTTTCGGCCGCGGTCCGCTGCGCCGCGGGGTGATGCCGCCCGGAACGCCGCAGCAGCAGCCAGGTCGCCAGGATCATGACGATGATGGACGGCTTGCCCAGGATCAGGGTGGCCATCCCGAGCAGCACCACCTTGTCGGCGATGTACAGCGGGACGATCACGGCGAGATGGACGAGCCAGAAGACCAGCCAGCCCAGAGTGATCCGGCGGTGCAGGGTCGGATGCCCGTCGGACGGGTGGTCGGGTTCCATGCGCAGCTTGCGGGCGCACCACAGACTGAGCGGGCGGCGCGCGAGCAGGCTGCCGCCGAAGGCCGCCGAGAGCAGGACGCAGCCGAGCAGGTCGGGCAGGTAGAAGTCGCGGCCGCGGCCGGTGCACAGCACGAAGACCGAGTAGAGCGCGACCACGGCGATGGAACCGCCGACCACCTTGGCCGAGTCACCGCGGGCCACCCGGTGGCCGCCGAGCGCGACCGCCACCGCGAGCGCGGCCGCGATCCCGATCCACGGGTCCAACAGCTGGTATCCGAGCAGGAATCCGACTGCGGGCGCGGCGCCATCGGCGATGTGCCGCGGCCCGTGATGCTCGAGGAACTTGCTCCACGCGTCCTTCAGGTCGGTGCGCCCGTGACCTGTACCACTCATGCGGCAGAACCTACTGCAGAAGTACTGCAATGCCGATTGGTACGGGGAGATACCACGGCCCCGGGCGGATTCCCGCTAGCTCGGACAGGTCGGAGCCGGGTGGGGCTGCTTTTCGATTGGCCCGCGTCGTACTGGCTGGACCTGCGCGATTACGACCAGGTCGCCACCTCGGCCGCGCTGGACCGGCCGATTCTTCTTCTCCAGGGCGGCCGCGACCATCAGGTCACCGCCGACGAGGATCTCCCACTGTGGGAGGCCGGGCTGGCCGGGCGACCCGAGGTCACCGTGCGGGTCCACCCCACGGTCGACCACATGCTCTGCTCGGGCGCCGGACCGTCCACACCGGCCGGCTACCTGCGGCCTCGGCATGTCGATCCGGCGGTGATCGGCGATATCGCCGACTGGCTCGGGGCGCCGCCCCTGCGGCAGGGGTTGCGCGACCGTCTGACCCACAGCTGGAAATGCTTGCGCGGCATCGCGTCTCGAGCCAGCATCAGCGGATGACAATGCGACAGGTTGCAGTGGTGGCGGGAACGGTGGCGGCAGCGATCGGGATCGCGTCGGGCAGTGCTGGTGCGACGCCGATGCACACCCGCGACACCGCCATCGCGATGGCCTACCTCGACGCGCTGGTCAGTCACGACGCGTCGGCGGTGCCGTTCGCGCCGGACGCTACGCGGGTCGAAGCCGGTTTGCAGACCGGGTTCTCGGGGCCGCAGCTCACCGACGACCTCGAGCACGGGCCGCAGTATTCGCTCGTCCAGCGCTTCTACAACCTGCACTTCACCGAGACGGACGGGGTGGTGACGGCGCGCTACCTGCTGGATTCCGGTGTCGCCGGGGTGCGGCTGGTGACGGTGGACATCACCGAAACCTTCGTCATCCGTGACGGTCTCATCCAGACCATCGAGGCCACCATCGTGCCGGTCGGCTAGCTCGCCCGGGTGCGCTGCATGAGCAGCAGCGGCCGTCCCGTCGACACCACCCAGTATTCGAAGGCGTTGAGGCCGGCCAGAATCGCGGTCACCGCCGCCAGCGTCACGATCTCCGGCAGCAGCGGCGCGGCGGCGGTGACGACCGCCAGCACCACCGCGGTGACGAACCGGCCGAGGGTGGCCGCGCCGAACATACGCCAGCGGGTGAACAGGAAGGTGGTCACGTAGACTGCCCGACCGAACCCCAGCTCTGGCCCGCGACCGCCACGTGCGCGGCCTGCGTCACCGCGAACACCAGCACCAGATCGAAGAACAACTCGGCCCAGCTGGCCCGCTCATGCGCCTCGTGTAGAGGTTCAGTCACACCCGTAAATCCCTGCCTAGCTCCACATCCAGCGCGATCACTGTAGCCGCATCCCGACCGGCCGCGGTTGACGCGCAGGCCGACCGAACGCCCATGCGCCCGCATCACGATTAGGCAATCACCGCCACCGCGCGCCGATCTCGGCCCGCGTGAATCTGCGCCGCGCCTCGATCAGCCAGTCGGGCCGTTCCCGCCGCAGCCGCAACACCTCCCCGACCGTCCACCCACGCCCCAACTCGGGCAAATCACCCACCGCAATGTTCAACCGCGCCGCCGCGGCCGCTCGCTTCAAAGGCATTGCCGCCGAGCCACTTCGATTCCCCTTGATCGTCATGGTCCTCAATGCTGATGACGACCCGCATCGCACCGCGGCGGTTCGCAGACTTCGCACCCCCACAGCGACTTCATAATCCGTCGGCGCTACAGCACGGCCTAATGAATTCCCCGGAGTCGGAGTCGGAGTCGAGCGGATAGAAGAGCTCGATGCGGAATTCCTCGAGCATGAGGCCGAGGGCGGCGAAGCGGGCGGCCAGCAGGCTGGTGCGGATCACGTTGTCACCCGAACCGGAAGGTCGGGCAATCGGCGACGAACGCTCCCACGCCTGCGCGCGAGCGGGCTTCGACGCCCTGGGCTGAACCCGGATCGCTAGCCCTCGGCGGCCAGCTGGCCGCAGGCGGCGGCGATTTCCTGGCCTCGGGTGTCGCGGACGGTGCAGGTGACGCCCTGGGCCTGGACTCGGCGGACGAATTCGTCCTGGACCGGTTTCGGGCTGGCATCCCACTTGCTGCCCGGCGTCGGGTTCAGCGGGATCAGGTTGACGTGGACGAGGGGGCCGAGAGCCTTGTGCAGTTTCTTGCCGAGCATGTCGGCTCTCCAGCCCTGATCGTTGACATCACGGATCAACGCGTATTCGATCGACACCCGACGGCCCGACTTGTCCGCGTAATAGCGTGCGGCGTCGAGGACTTCGGCCACCGGCCAGCGATTGTTGACCGGCACCAAGGTGTCTCGCAGCTCGTCATCCGGAGTGTGAAGGGACACAGCGAGTCTCACCGACATGTCCTCATCGGCGAGCTTGCGGATAGCGGGGGCCAGACCGACCGTGGAGACCGTCACCGACCGCTGCGAGATGCCGAAACCCTCCGGCGACGGAGAGGTGATGCGGCGCACCGCGTTCACCACCCGCTTGTAGTTGGCCAGCGGCTCACCCATACCCATGAAAACGATGTTGGAGAGGCGGCCGGGGCCACCGGCGACCTCGCCGTCACGCAGGGCGGCCGCGGCGGCGCGCACCTGGTCGACGATTTCGGCGGTGGACAGGTTGCGGTTGAGGCCGCCCTGGCCGGTGGCGCAGAAGGGGCAGGCCATGCCGCAACCGGCCTGCGACGAGATGCACAGGGTGTTGCGGTCGGGGTAGCGCATGAGGACCGACTCGAGCAGGGTGCCGTCATTCGCCCGCCAGAGGGATTTGCGGGTGGTGCCGTCGTCACATTCGATGTGCCGGATCTCGGTCAGCAGCGGCGGGAACAGCGCCTCGGCGACCTTGGACCGCATGGCCTCCGGGAGGTCGGTCATCTTCTCGGGGTCCGCGACCAGGCGGCCGTAGTACTGGCGCGCGATCTGGTCGGCACGGAACTTGGGGAGGCCGAGTTCTTCGACCACCGCCTTGCGCTCCTGCGAATCGAGGTCGGCGAGGTGCCGCGGCGGCATGCCGCGACGAGGGGCGTCGAAAACGAGGGGCAAGGGGGTAGTCATAACCCTTCCAGTGTTCCATCCGAAACGCGCGTTCGGGGCCGCGGGGTGCGATGCGCACGTCACATACGATTTGACTATGACATCCCCAGCGTCCGGATCCGGGGCCGATCAGACCCCGGCCAAGAGCGATTCGCCACCGGCCACGAGCGATCGGACCCCGGGCCGAACCGCTCGGCCACCGAGTCACAGCACCGCGAAGCCGCCCGGACAGAACGTCCTCAAGACGCGCGCCGGCTACGCGTGGGTCAGTCTGGTCGTCGCCGCGCTGCTCGGCATTCTGGTGCTGGTCTTCATCCTGCAGAACCTGGAACAGGTCAGCGTGAATGTCTTCCTCTGGGAATGGAATCTGCCCAAGGGCATTCTGGTGCTGCTGTCGGTGATCGTCGGTGCCCTGTTCACCGCGCTCGTCGGCGGCACCCGCATCGTGCAGTTGCGCCGGGCCGCCAAGAAGGCCCGGTAGGCCGCCGGAGCATCCGGCAGCCCGGTCAGAGCAGCGCGGTCAGCACCAGCCAGGCCACGAAGGCCGAGGGCAGCATGGAGTCCAGGCGGTCCATGATCCCGCCGTGCCCCGGCAGCAGCGTGCCCATGTCCTTGATGCCGAGCTCCCGCTTGATCTGCGATTCGATCAGGTCGCCGCTGGTCGCCACCAGCACCAGGCCCACGCCGAGCAGCACGCCGATCATCGAATTCGCCTGCAGCAGCAGCGTCACCGTGAGCAGGCCGCCGATCACGCAGAACACCAGCGATCCGCTGAAGCCCTCCCAGGACTTCTTCGGGCTGATGTGCGGCACCATCGGGTGCTTGCCGAACAGCACCCCGGCCACGTAGCCGCCCACATCGGAGCAGACCACCAGGATCATGAAGGTGAGGACCCGCAGGTTGCCCTTGTCCTCCTGCAGCATCAGCACCGCGAAGGCGGCCAGCAGCGGAATCCAGGCCAGGACGAACACCGCGATCGCGGTGTCGCGCAAGTAGTTTCGCGGGGTGGCCCGCAGGCCGTGGTCGAACAGCCGCCACACCATGATGGTCAGCGCGGTCGCGCCGAACGCGCCCAGCACCCCCTGCGGCCCGGACGGCCAGGCCAGCCACACCACCGCCTGCCCGCCGATCAGCAGCGGAATCCGCGGCACCAGCACATCGGCCTCGCGCAGCCGCTTGGCCACCTCCCAGGTAGCCACCGCGATCGCCACCGCGATCACGCCGACCAGCACCTTGGGCGCCCACAGCAGAATCGCGATGAGGGACAACCCCAGCCCGAATCCGACCGCCAGCGCCGCCGGCAGGTTGCGGCCCGCCTTCGACGCGGGCGGCTTCCCCTCACCATTTTCCGGTACTGCCGACTCCGCACCCGCCTTCGCCGGCGGCACGATGGCGTCCTCCGGCGTCTTGCCGGTGGCGGCAGTCTCTTCGGCCACGATTGTCCCGTCGCTCACTTGTCGTCCGTTCGTCCCTGCCCCCGGCCGCCGTCGGCCGTCCTAGCGCTCGAGCAGCCCTAGACCTCGAGCAGCTCGGCTTCCTTGTGCTTCACCAATTCGTCGACATGCGCGACGTACTTCTGCGTCGTCTTGTCGAGTTCCTTCTCCGCGCGGCCGACCTCGTCCTCGCCGGCCTCGCCGTCCTTCTGGATGCGGCCGAGTTCGTCCATGGCCTTGCGGCGGACATTGCGGATCGAGATCTTGGCGTCCTCACCCTTGGACTTGGCCTGCTTCACCATTTCCCGGCGGCGCTCCTCGGTGAGCTGCGGGACGCTGACGCGGATGATGTCGCCATTGTTGGTCGGGTTCACCCCGAGGTCCGAGTTGCGGATCGCGGTCTCGATCGGCTGCAACTGGGCCTGCTCATACGGTTTGATGACGAGCATGCGCGGCTCGGGCACCGTGATGGAGGCCATCTGGGTGATCGGGGTCGGCGAACCGTAGTAGTCGACCACCACTCGAGAGAACATGCTGGGATTCGCGCGCCCGGTCCGAATGGAGCCGAGGTCTTCCTTCACCACCGAGACGGCCTTCTCCATTTTTTCCTCGGCGTCGAAGAGCGCTTCTTCAATCACGGCGATTCCTCCACTGCGTCATCGTTCTTGTCGCGGTCATGACCGGACCAGCGTGCCGATCTTCTCACCGGCGACCGCGCGGGCGATATTTCCCTTGGTCAACAGATTGAACACCAGCATGGGCATCTGGTTGTCCATACACAGGCTGAAAGCGGTGGCATCGGCGACCTTCAGGCCGCGCTCCAGCGCCTCCTTGTGGGTGATCTCGGTGAACATGGTGGCGTCCGGGTCCTCCCGCGGATCCGCGGTGAAGACGCCGTCCACGGCCTTGGCCATGAGGACCACCTCGGCGCCGATCTCCAGCGCGCGCTGGGCGGCGGTGGTGTCGGTCGAGAAGTAGGGCATGCCCATGCCCGCGCCGAAGATCACGACGCGACCCTTCTCCAGGTGCCGCTTGGCGCGCAGCGGCAGGTACGGCTCGGCGACCTGGCCCATGGTGATCGCGGTCTGCACCCGGGTGTCGATGCCCTGCTTCTGCAGGAAGTCCTGCAGCGCAAGCGAATTCATAACTGTGCCGAGCATGCCCATGTAGTCCGAGCGGGCCCGCTCCATGCCGCGCTCCTCGAGCTCGGCGCCGCGGAAGAAGTTGCCGCCGCCGATGACGACCGCCACCTGGACACCGGTCTCGACGACCTCGGCGATCTGCTCCGCGACCGCCTGGACCACGTCGGGATCGAGACCCACCCGGCCACCGCCGAACATCTCGCCACCCAGCTTGAGGAGCACTCGGCGATAGCCCTTGCGATCGGGGGCGGTATCCGGGTCCGTCATCGGTCTCCTTGTCTCGGCGGTCGAGCGTGCGCACGCACATGAAAAGACCATCCCGGCCGACGAATTGCACGGGACGGCAACAAAGCTCCATCTATCCTGCCTCACGACCGGCGGCGAGCGTGACCCGGCCCTCGATACGGCCTACCGATTCGCGACATCTCCACCCGTTTGCCCGGCCGCCAGGACAGCGGCGATTCGCCCGGCGGCGACCGGCGTGACGGGGGCCTGCACCACCATCAGCAGGTTCGGGTCCTCGGACGGGCGCAAATTGGAACACTTCGAGTTCGATCGGGCCGGCGAGCGGTTGGCGCACGGTAATGGCGGCGGGACGGAATCGGCGCACCGGCTATTCGGACCACCACCGCCGGAATTCCGGGCCGGCGACCGATAATCCCGACACCGTGCGGCGAGGCGAGGATCATCGGGGCGACGCCCACCGCATCGCGCAATTGACTGACCACTGCGCGTGCGTCCCGCTCCCGATGGGCCATCGGCCGCCGTACAGAGACCTGCCTGGCAGTATCGCCGGCAGGACGGGACCGTGCGCGGCTTCCTACCGTCGAAACGAGATCGCCACACGCGGGAGCAGCGACGCCATGCCCGACCTGCTGACCCTCGGCGCGTGGCCGCCCCGGTGAGGAGCACACCATGACCGACGGACTCCTGGCCGCCGACGGCCTGCTGCTGCCGCCCAGCGCGGGCGAGAAGGTGCAGCCCACCATGACGCTCGAGGTCGGGGCGGATCATTCCGACGCCTGGTCCGCCTTCGAGGCCGAGGTCCCGCCCGGGTTCGACATCGGCGCCCACTGGCACGGGCACGCCGAGGAGGTACATCGTCGACGGCGAACTCGACCTGCTGGCCTCCCATCCCGAGGCCAGGGGGCCGTGGGCGACCGGCTGACCTGGCACGCCGCCGACGGCACGCCCGTCCACCGCGGCGGCCCCGGTAGCTTCATGTACGTGCCCGCGGGCTGCCCGTACGCCTTCCGCAATCCCGGAACCACCACCGCCAGAATGCTTTTCATGGTCACCGCGTCCGGCCACGAGCGGTACCAGGCGGAACTCGGTGAGCTTCTGATGTCCGGCTCGGCAACCATCGACGCAATCTCCGAGCTACACCTGAAACACGACATCCACCAGCTGACCCCGTCGCAGAACCGACCCACCGACTGACATCCCCCGGAAGCGCTGCCCAAGTAACCGGGGGCGCTCAATCCTGTTTCAAATAAACACATTTCACATATCTTCGGGCCGTGAACACCAAGAACCGGACCGTCCGGACCGGACTGACCGCCCTCGCGATCGCCGGGGTCATTGCCGACGCGGGCCCCGCCACAGCCGACATCACCCTCGAGCCGGCCGCGCCCCCGACCACGAGCACCTCCGATATCGCGGGTACCTCGAGCGGCAGCGGGGTGACCGGCAGCCAGCAGTTGATCTACCCCTTCAGTTCCGCCCCGGTCGGCAACGGAACCCTGGCAGAGCTGCTCCTCTCCGCCTCGGGCTACAGCTTTCCGTGCGGTCAGGGCAGCAGCGGGCTGGGGCAGCTGGGATGGCTGCTGATCAACGGCTCCTCCGGCGGCGGCTGGGGGAACTGCACCAGCAACCCCGTCGTGTCGTAGCGCGGCGGATACGAGCAGGCCCCCCGCTCATCGGAAACCGATGGGCGAGGGGCCTTTCGATGCTTCAGGCGATTACGCCTGGCCGACCTCGAAGCGGGCGAAGCGGGTGATGGTGACACCGGCGTCGTCCAGCTGCTGCTTGACGGTCTTCTTGGAGTCGGTGACCGACGCCTGCTCCAACAGGACGACGTCCTTGTAGAAGCCGTTGACGCGACCCTCGACGATCTTCGGGAGGGCGGCCTCCGGCTTACCCTCCTCCTTGGCGGTCGCCTCGGCGATCTCGCGCTCCTTGGCGACGAGCTCGGCCGGGACGTCCTCGCGGGTCAGGTACTTGGCCTTGAGGGCCGCGACCTGCATGCCGGCCGCACGGGCGGCGTCGGAGTCGGTGCCGGTGTACTCGACCAGGACGCCGACGGCGGGCGGCAGGTCGGTGGCACGCTTGTGCAGGTAGACGGTGGTGGTGCCGTCGAACGAGGCGACACGGCGCAGCTCGAGCTTCTCGCCGATCTTGGCGGCCAGCTCCTGCAGCACCTGGTCGGCGGTCTTGCCGTCGACCTCAACGGCCTTCAGGGCGTCCAGGTCGGCCGGGCGGGCCTTCGCGGCGGCGGCCACGATGGCGTTCGCGACGTCCTGGAACTCCTGGTTCTTGGCCACGAAGTCGGTCTCGGAGTTGATCTCGATCAGGACGCCGTCCTGCGCGACGACCAGGCCCTCGGCGGTGGCGCGCTCGGCGCGCTTGCCGACATCCTTGGCACCCTTGATACGCAGGAACTCGACGGCCTTGTCGAAGTCGCCCGCGTTCTCCTCGAGCGCCTTCTTGCAGTCCATCATGCCGGAGCCGGTGAGCTCGCGGAGCCGCTTCACATCGGCGGCGGTGTAGTTCGCCATCTCGGGCGAGCCTCCCTTTGTGAGTGAAAGTCTGTGGGGGTCACACCTTGCCGACCGTCATCGAACGAGAACGGTCGGCAAGGTGAACAGATGCCTCGCGGCTGGAAATCAGAAGTCGGCCGGGGTCTTGGGGGCCGGCTCTTCCTTCAGCTCGGCCTCGGCCGCGGTCTCCGGCTCGGCGGCCGGGGTGGCCTGAGCCAGCAGCTCCTGCTCCCACTCGGCGAGCGGCTCGCCGGCGCCGGCCTCGGGCTTCGCATCGCCGGTGGCACGCGCGGCACGAGCCTGCACGCCCTCGGCGACGGCGGAGGCGACGACCTTGGTCAGCAGCGCGGCCGAACGGATCGCGTCGTCGTTACCCGGGATCGGGTAGTCGACCAGGTCGGGGTCGCAGTTGGTGTCCAGGATCGCGATGACCGGGATGTTCAGCTTGCGAGCCTCACCGACGGCGATGTGCTCCTTGTTGGTGTCGACAACCCAGATGGCCGAGGGAACCTTGGCCATGTCCCGGATGCCGCCCAGGGTGCGCTCCAGCTTGTTCTTCTCACGCGTCAGCATGAGGATTTCCTTCTTGGTGCGACCCTCGAAACCGCCGGTCTGCTCCATCGACTCCAGCTCCTTCAGGCGCTGCAGCCGCTTGTGGACGGTCGAGAAGTTGGTGAGCATGCCGCCCAGCCAGCGCTGGTTCACGTAGGGCATGCCGACGCGGGTCGCCTCAGCGGCGATCGACTCCTGGGCCTGCTTCTTGGTGCCGACGAAGAGGACGGTGCCGCCGTGGGCAACGGTCTCCTTGACGAACTCGTAGGCCTTGTCGATGTAGGTCAGCGTCTGCTGCAGGTCGATGATGTAGATGCCGTTGCGGTCGGTGAAGATGAACCGCTTCATCTTCGGGTTCCACCGGCGGGTCTGGTGACCGAAGTGCGCGCCGCTATCGAGCAGCTGCTTCATTGTTACGACAGCCATGGCTCCGTAACTTCCTCTCGTTGCTGGTTGACACAGGAATCGGCGATCCCTGCCCTGGCGCTCACGGCCACCGGAACCCTCCGAAAACGAATCAGGGGGACCAGCCGGCGACGCTCACTGTGGGCGCGCGAAGTCGGTCTGCGTTCACGCAAACCGCTGGATCAGTTTACGCAGCGGAGGGCTCAGACCGAAATCGGGGCCTTGGGACAGGTGATAACCAGATGTACAACCGCAGGTCAGCAGCCTACCGTGGGGAAATGCTCCGAACCGGGCGACTGGTACTGACACCGGTGTGCGCGAGCGATCACGCGGAACTTGTAGCGCTCTGGCACCACCCTCGCGTCCGCGAATTCCTCTACGACGGGGAAAAGCTCTCGGCGGATCGGGTGGCGCAGATCATCACGAATTCCGAAAAGGGTTTCGCCGCCGCGAATTTCGGGCTCTGGGCGATCCGCGAAAACTCTGGCGGGCCGCTGCTCGGCACGGCCGGATTGCGCGAACTCGACGGCGGGAGCGACCTGGAGATCATCTACAGCTCGAGCCCTGCTTGCTGGGGCCGGGGACTGGCGAGCGAGGCCGCTGCGGCCGTCCTGAGCCACGCGTTCGAGACGCTCGGGCTGGACCGCGTTCTGGCTGAGATCGACGAAGCCAATACCGCGTCGCGGGCTGTCGTCGAGCGCCTGGGAATGCGGCCCTTCGAGACGGTTCCGGGGGTGATCGGGCCCATGATCCACTACGCCCTGGAACGGCCCCGCGACTGACATTCGTGCTGTTCACAAGTGGTCGTGTCATCCACACTCGCCGTAAGCCCTCTCGACCACCGCGTCACCGGGGCGCAGGCTGACTTCCATGCCTACTGCACCGCACAGACCCCTTGCTTGCGCCTCGCCCACCCGGAGCACCGCCGTCGCGACCTCGGGCTTCACGAGGGCCTCGACCATGGGGTGCGCGACCATCCCGATCGGGTCGCCCATGAGTGCCCGCACGGTCTTTCGGACCGTGCCGGACGCGCATATCCCGCGAGCCGTATCGCGTGCACAACGCACGAGCAGACTGCTCGTCAAAGTGATGGCCGGAGCCGGGGCGGCCGGGCTGATCGGGCTGTGCGGTGTCCCGTCGGCTGCCATGAGTTCGGCGGCGCCCGGCGGTGACTTCGACTGGCCGCTGCGTCCGCGGCCCGAGGTGGTGCGCGCGTTCGACAAACCCGAACACGATTGGCTGCCCGGGCATCGCGGCGTGGATTTGGCTGCGTCCCAAGGGCAGGCGGTCCTCTCGGCCGGGGACGGCATCGTTGTCTTCGCTGGAACCGTCGCCGGCAAACCGGTTGTCTCGATTGATCATCCAGGCGGACTGCGCACCACCTACGAGCCGGTCACAGCGTCAATTCCGGTGGGCCGCAGGCTGACTCGCGGCGATCCGATCGGCCTCCTGGAACCCGGCCACCCCACCTGCTCCCCCTGCCTGCACTGGGGCGCCCGGCGCAACCGCGAATACCTCGACCCGCTCGGACTGCTGCACCGCACGCCTATCCGGCTGAAGCCGCTCGCTGCCGCGGCGATTTCAACCCCCGTGAGGAACGAAAACCCTGTGAGCCAACAGAACCGCATCGTGCTGGGGGTCGGCCACCGAGTAGCTTCCGAATCTGCTGTGGCAGGCACCGTTCCGCCATTCATCGCTGAGGCGCAGTCGGCTCCGATTCGATGTGGAGTCCTCACCGCCATGTCGCACGAGGCCACGATCGGATCAGCGAACCAATGTGTTCGCGCCGCCGCGACCCACCCGCACGCCTGCGCCTCGATCAGAGCCAACGACAAGCGGACGACCATGTCCGTAAGATCTCTGGGCCGCCATGATCCCCGGTCGCCGGCGAGGCGAGTCGCCGACCACAAGCAGGACCGTGGAGCGAGTTCTCTCCGCTGCTGCCGTTCAGCGGCGGCATCTCGGCCTGTCGTAGCACCGCACAACGGACTGCCGGAAACCGAGGAAAGATGGTGATCATGTCGCAGCAGGTGCCTTTCACGTACTCCGACGTCGGCGCGACCGAGGGCGAATTCCCGCCGGGCTATCACCATTTCCGGCTGCGCCGCCGGATCGGTTCCGGACGAAGGCTGTTCGAGCAGGCGGCCGCGCAGGTTCTCGATTACGGGATGCAGCGCGGCACCGGGATCTTCCAGACCGCGACCACACCGGTTGCCGAACCCGGAACCGAGCTGACGGTGCGTCTCGGGCTGGGGCCGATCGGTGTGACCGCGCCGTGCCGAGTCGTCTATGTGCTCGACGAGCCGGATCGACGCGGCTTCGCCTACGGAACGCTGCCCGGCCATCCCGAAAGCGGTGAGGAACTGTTCGCGGTCGAATACGACCCGGCCGATGACTCGGTCTACGGCATCGTCGCCGCGTTCTCGAAACCAGGCGCCTGGTACACCCGCGTCGGGGGACCGGTCGTGCGGCTTATTCAGCGCTGGTTTGCGCACCGGTACATCGGAACGATCCGCCCCCGCTGAGTGCGCAACCCCGGTCGTCCATGTGTGATGCGACCCCCCCAGCCGCGAGACGAGCAACTTCAACCATCTACGAAACGGGCGACTTCAACCACACGAGCCGGGCGGCCCAGTCGTTCGTGAGGCGGGCAACCTCAGCCACCCACGAGGTTGGTGAACTCGGTCATCGACAAGACGGGCAACCTCAGTCATCCACAAGGCGGGCGAACTCAGCCACCCACAAGACGGGCGAACTCAGTCGTCCACGAGGTGAGTGATCTCAGTCGTCAGTGAGGTGGGCGGTGAGGGCGGCGGCTTCGGCGCGGAGGGAGGTGGCGCGGTCGGTGCCGGTGACGAGGGATTCGTATTCCGCTGCGGCGGTTAGGCGTTCGTTGATTTCGGCGCGCACTATGTCGGCGATCTCGGATTCGGTGAGGGCGCGGCGGGGGCGTTCGGCGGCGCCGAGGCCGACGGCGCTGTTCTCGATGGCGCCGGCGCGAATATCGGATGCGTCCACGGCTTCGGCGTTGTCGATGGCGGCCAGCGCCGAGCGGAGAGCCGCGGTGGCATTGCGGTCGCGGGCCTTCATGGCGACGGGGAGGGCGGCACGGAGGCGTTCACGCAGCGCGGATGCGGTCGTCATGATCATCGACGCTACCCGCTAGGGTGTCGCGCATGGGGCTGCGGTGGTGGGGTGCACGGGATCGAAAGGCTTTGTCCGAGCCGGTAGTCGGGCACATGGACGCGATCGCCGATGCCGCGCGGATCGGAAACTGGGATCAGGTCCTGAACCTCATGACGGAGGGGCCTCGGGCACTGAGGGCGCCTGGTGACGTGGTGAATTCGACGCGGGTCGGCGGGCCGTCCGGCTATGCACCGCTGCATCAGGTGGCCTGGCACGGCGGTCCGGTGGCGGTCGCGGAGCGACTCATCGAGCTGGGTGCGTGGCGCACCCTGCGCTGCGGGATCGGTCAGACACCCCTCGACATCGCCGCTGAACGCGGACATGAGCATCTGCTGGCGATCCTCACTCCGCGTGTGCGCCACGCGGTTCCGCAACCGCAGCTCGATCAGCTCGAACACGTTCTGCACGCCGTGATCACCGGCCGGGCCTACGATTTCGTCCGCGAAATACGGATGCGGCTGCCGCAACTCGGTCCACTCACCGAGGTCGAGACGCCGTCGATGTGGATGGCCGTACCCGGTATGTACGGCGGGTTCAGCATCGAACTGTCTCGCCCCGGCGAAACACCCGAGCTGACGGTCGAGAGCTGGTGCCGCGTCGTCGGCGGATCCGGGCAACGACATATTGTCCGCCCCAACGGATTCGAGCTCGTCGACGAGGGATTTGCCTGATCCCTCACGCAGCGAGACCCGCGGCGTGCGCTATGCGCTGCCGGAACGCTCTGGATGGGCCCGGAGGCCCGCCGCAGATGCGGGCGGGCCGCGGGAGCACCCTGGCCGGGAGGAGCGGACCGGTTAAATGCCTGCGGGTATGGCCTTTTCGCGTTCGGCGAGCTCGGACTTCCAGCGGCGGAAGCCCTCTTCGGTGCGGCCGCGGCGCCAGTAACCGGAGATGGACGCCCACTCGGCGGGGACGGCCCGCTCCTTGCGGATGTAGGGACGCAGGTCGTGCATGACGGCCTGGGCTTCACCGTGAATGAAGACGTGGGCCTGCCCCTCACGCCAGGGCGCGGAGCGCACGGTGGCGGCCAGCCGCTCACCCGGTTCGGCCTCGCCACGGTGAATCCAGGTCAGCTCCACGCCCTCCGGGTGCGCGATGGCGAGTTCGTCGGCGGGGCCCGCGACCTCCACGAACACTCGGCCGACCGCATCGGCGGGCAGGGACTCGCAGGCCGCGGCGATGGCGGGAAGCGCGGACTCGTCGCCGGCCAGCAGGTGCCAGTCCGCGTCGGCGCGCGGGGCGTAGGCGCCGCCCGGGCCCATCAGGTCGATGGTGTCGCCCGGCTGTGCCGCGGCGGCCCACGGCCCGGCGACGCCCTCGTCACCGTGGTAGACGAAGTCGATGGCGATCTCCCGCGCCGCAGGATCCACCTCGCGCACGGTGTAGGTGCGCACGGTGTCGCCGTCGGCGCCGGGGAAGACCAGTTTGACGTAGGCGTCAGTGCGGTCGTTGGTCTGGAAGGACGCGAAGCCGGGGCCGCCGAGGCGGACGCGGATCAGGTGATCGGTCAAGCGGATCGTGTTCTGGACCACCAGCGTGATGCGTGTGCGTGCCAAAGGACACCTCCATAATTAGGATTACCTAAGTGACGCTAGCATGAGTTCCGATAGGTCGTCGATAGTATTTCGATAGGCCGTCGGTCACCGGATATCGGCGATGAGCGCGGCCAGGGCGGCGGCCAGGCGATCGATTCCGGGGCCGGGTGGGCCGCCAGGTTCGGGGAGGTAGAGGTCGCGGCGGATCTCCACCATCACGGCGGAGACGCGGGGTTCGGCGCCGTAGAAGTCCAGCGGCACATAGGTTCCCGCGAACGGGCTGTTGACGCCCGCGCCCCCGAAGTCCGCGAAGGCCTCCGTGGCCCGGGTGAGCAGTTCGGGCGGCGTGTGGAAATCGTCCGCGCCCAGGCAGATCGGCGGGCGCGGGCCGTCACCGTGCAGTTCGTAGGGCAGGCGCTCGACCGGGTAGGAGTGGACATCGATGATCACCGCGCGGCCGGCCGCCGCCAGGCGATCGGCGACCAGATCCGTCATGGCCTGGGCGTAGGGGTAGAAGTAGCGGTCGAGGAGGGGCGCCGGATCGAAATCGGCTGCGCGCAGGGGTATCCGATCCGTGGTGGCGGTGTATACCGCGCCCATGCCGGCTGCGCGCATCTCCTCGCGCTCGTCCGGGAACCGCTCCGGGTCGACGACCAGGCGCGACAGGCGGTTCACGAATTGCCATGGCCGGGTGGGCGACAGGCGTGCGGCGGCCTCGGCCAGTTGCGCGGTGTGGGCGTCGGTGATGGCGTCGAGCTCACGGTCGAGGGCGTGGTCATCGAGTAGCAGGTCCGCGCGGACGGCGGCGGGAATCGTGCGGGCGGAATGCGGAACATGCAGCACCACCGGCGAATCGGCGGCGCCGGTCAGCAGGTCGGCAGAGTCGGGAATGCGCATGTGGGTCAGGCGCGCGGGTGGGCTTGGTCGTGCACCTTCTTGAGCCGGTCGATCGACACATGTGTGTACAGCTGGGTGGTGGCCATGCTGGCGTGACCCAGGATCTCCTGCACGACGCGCAGGTCGGCGCCGCCCTCGAGCAGGTGGGTGGCAGCGGTGTGACGGAGACCGTGCGGGCCCATGTCGGGTGCGCCCGGAATAGCGGAAACCACCTCGTGCACAACCATTCTGGCCTGCCGCTGGTCGATCCGGCGGCCCCGGCGGCCGAGCAGCAGCGCCCGGCCCGACTCCGGGGTGGCGAAGGCGCCGCGCCCGAACCGCAGCCAGGCCTCCAGGGCCTGCTCGGCGGGTGCACCGAACGGCACCGCGCGCTCCTTGTTGCCCTTGCCGAGCACCCGCACCAGCCGTCGTTCCCGATCCACGTCCTCGATGTCGAGCCCGCACAGCTCGCTCACCCGAATCCCGGTCGCGTACAACATCTCGACGATCAGCCGATCCCGCAACGCCATCGGATCATGCTGCGCCGCACCCGATTCCGCCGCCTCCATGGCCGCCTTGGCCTGCTCGCGCCCCAACACCGAAGGCAGCACCCGATGCGCCCGCGCCGACCCCAGCCGCGGCCCCGGATCCACCGCCAACCGACCCGTATGTGTCAGCCACGCCGTGAACGTCCGGGCCGACGAGGCACGCCGCGCCATGGTGGTCCGCGCCGCTCCCCCCGCCGCCTGCGCCGCCAGCCACGACCTCAGCAACGGCAGATCGACCTCCCCCACACCGGAATCCACCGCCCGCCCCAGCAAATGCTCCAGCAACCCACGCGCATCGCCCACATACGCCCGCGCCGTATGCTCCGACCGATTCCGCCCCAATCGCAGATGCCGCCCATACTCGGCCAGCAACGCCTCCAAGTCCTCAGGCAGCTCACTCATCTCCCCACGCTGACCCGAATCCCGCCGAATTTCAAGCACCCGGACGCCCGCGCCCCTTCCGAAAGCGGATGCCATGCCTGATCATTCATCGGCGTGTGGCGGCACAGGCAACCCACACCACAGCATCCCCGGGGTGCGACAGCGGCGTTCGATCGGTCGTAGTCGACGCTAGCCGACCGCTAGAGCGAACCAGGTGCAGGCGGCGAGCAGGATCAGGCTGATCACGACAACACCGCGTGTGGTGTAGGTGTGGCGCACGATGTCGTCCTCTCAGACGAAGTTGAAGCGCTCGGTGTGAATTCGCTCCGCCGGTACGCGCGCCGACGCCAGCGCGTCTTCGACAGCGGCGACCATCGGCGCCGGACCGCAGATGAAGTACTGCCGGCGCAGGTATTGCGCGGACAGATGGCGGGAGAGCATGGGCGTCGATGAATCCTTGCTCGCCGGTCCAGTCCGGATCGGCGTTCTCTGGAATGTGAACGACGGTCAGAACGAGCTTGTGTGCCAGGTCTTCGAGTTCGTCGAAGAGCGTGGCCCCCGCGAGCGAGTTGCTCGCGTACAGCAGCAGCACCGGCCTGCTGTCGCCGCGGTCGGCCATTGTGCGCAGGATGCTGATCATGGGTGTGATTCCCACGCCTCCGGCGATCAGTACGAACCCGGGTCCTTCGTTGAGGTCCGGGCTGAACACCCCGTGCGGGCCGTCCAGGTAGGCGCGGGTGCCCGGCCGGAGCTCGCCGACACGGGAAGTAAAGTCGCCGAGTGCTTTGATCGTCATCTGGACGGTGTCGGTGTATTCGGCGCTGGAGGAGAAGGAGGACGGGTGCGAGGTGATCGCGAAAGGTGATCGATCGACGACCGCGAGTATGAAGACGAGCGCCACGTAGGAAATCTGCCGGTGGAACTGAATCAGGGCGTCCTCACCGAACGGAGCCGCGACCGCCTGAAATCGTGCCACCAGCGCGAATTGCATTCCCAGCATGGGCATTCCGACAAATCCCAGAGCGATCGAGAATTCCGTCCAGAACCCTCGCCCCGGAGAATTCGGACCGACGACGGCGAACACCAGCGGACCGGCGGCCACCGCGAGATACAGGCCGACCCAGGCAACACCGCGAGCAACCAATGCCACGAAGACCTCCCGACAGCCCGATCCGACATCTCCTCGACTCCGAACGATGTGACCGCAGGGGCGCGGTCGGGGAGCCGGTCATCACCGCTCGCTCGACGATACGGTCGAACTCGGCGGCATCGACGTATCCGTAATTCAGTGCGGCATGTCGTAATGCCGTGCCGCGCACCGGTCGTCTGCCCCGGTCGCGTGGGGGCAGACAGAGCCGGTCAGCGATGTCGTTCGTGGGCGGCGACTATGGCGGCGGTGGGCGAGGTTCCCTGGGTGGTGCGGTACCAGCCGTTGGCGTCGCAAGCGACCAGGCCCGCGATTTCCAGGGCGGACAGGGTGGCCCGGACCGCGGGCAGTGGCAGGCCCGTATCCGCGGCCAGGCCCCGGGGCAGCCGGGAACCGGTAGTCGGGAGGGCGGCGAAGACCAGGGCCTCCTCGCCGGAGAGGTTGTCCTCCGGGTTGGGTGGGACAGTGTTCGGCAGGGACAGTCGCAGCGGGCCCGCTTCGTCGAGAATGTCTTCGGCGCGGGTGACAATGAAGGCCTCGCCCTCGCGGATCATGCGGTGGCAGCCGACCGAAGCGGCCGACGTGACCGGGCCGGGGACGGCCATCGCGGGCCTGCCCAGGCGGCGGCACCATTTCACCGTGTTGCGGGCACCACTGCGCATTCCGGCTTCCACCACCACGACTCCGTCCGCGAATGCCGCAATCAGCCGATTTCGGGCAAGGAAATGGTGTTTGCGCGCGGACGTGCCGGGTGGGTACTCGGTGACGACCAGGCCGGCGTCGACGATCTCGGCCAGCAGCTGATCGTGCTGAACCGGGTACGGCTTGTCCGGGCCGCAGCCGAGCACCGCGATCGTCATGCCGCCGACGGCGAGCGCCGCCCGGTGTGCCATCCCGTCGATACCGAATGCCGCCCCGGACACGATGGTCCACCCCCGCGCCGCCAGCTCGCCGGCGATCTCGCCGGTCACATGATTCCCGTAACCGGTACTGCACCGAGCCCCCACCACCGCGATCGCCTGCTCGGTCGTCTCCAGCAGCGACCGCCGTCCCCGCACCCACAACACCAGCGGCACAGCCGCATCCGCATCCTGCGCCGGATCCAACTGCCCCAACCCCAGCACCCGCCAAGCCGGCCACTCCGCATCATCCGGTGTCACCACGCGCCCACCCAGCCGCTCGATATGCGCCAGATCCCGTTCCGCCCGATCAATCCCCCGCCGCAACTCGGTCGCTCCCCGCAACACCTCCGGCAACGCACACTCCCGCACCGCCCGCGCCGCCTCCACCACCCCCACCGACCCGATCAACGCCGACAACGCCGCGCAAGGCCCCTCCACCACCCGAGACAAATACACCCAGGCCAACCTCCGCTCATCCGCACTCCCACCCCCAACCCCGCCCCCACCGACCGGTTTCACCCCATGCATCGCCCCCGTCCACCCCGACCCACGCCCGAACCCGCCGCCTCCCAGCGAGCGGCACGACCCCGAATCCGTCACGCCGACAGCAGCAGACCGGGAGACCGGCAACGCCTCGGACGCAGCGGCAGCACCTCGGACGGCCTCCTCCGCCGCGCCCATCTTCGCCACATCGACTGGGGCCGAATCTGATTCGTGGTGCGAACCGATCTGCCGGGCCGAGCCCTGGTCGTCCGTCATCTCGCTCATGCTCCGCCTCTCTGTCGAAAGCTCAATGCCTGCAGGACATCCTGGGCGCCGGGCACCTCGCCACCCCTCAAGTCGCAGACAGTCCAGGCGACCCTGATCGCGCGGTCGGCGCCCCGAGCCGACATACGGCCGTGCTGGAGCGCGTTCTCGACCGGGGCGAGCGCCTCGCGGGGCAACCGAAAGCGTTGGCGGAGCACGTGCCCGGGCACCTCGGCATTCGTGGTCATGCCGAGTTCGACCCATCGTTTCGCGGCCGCGTTCCGGGCCGCCGTCACCCGAGCGCGGACCTCCTCACTGCTCTCCACCTCGTCGCCGGTGAAGGCTCCGGCGGCCTGAGCGTGCATCTGAACCGTGAGATCGATGCGATCCATCAGCGGGCCGGAGAGTTTGCCGAGGTAGCGGCGCCGAGCCAGCGGTGCGCAGATGCAGTCGATATCGCGAGCGGGGGCGCACGGGCATGGGTTTGCCGCGAGGACGAGTTGGAAACGAGCCGGGAAACGGGACACTCCATCCCGGCGCGCAATGCGAACCTCGCCTTCCTCCAAGGGAGTTCGCAACGCCTCGAGGACCTTGGTGCCGATCTCGGCGCACTCGTCCAGGAACAGGACGCCGCGATGTGCGCAGCTCACCGCCCCGGGCCGGGCCGTGCCCGAACCCCCGCCGATCATCGCCGTGACCGACGACGAATGATGCGGCGCCACGAACGGCGGTGCGGTGATCAGCGGCGCATCGTCGGAAAGCGTGCCCGCCACCGAGTGGATCGCGGTCACCTCCAGGGAATCGCGCTCGCGCAGCGGCGGCAGCAATCCCGGGAGCCGTTGCGCCAACATGGTTTTCCCGATGCCGGGCGGACCGGTGAGCAGCAGGTGATGCCCGCCCGCCGCGGCCACCTCCAGGGCCCAGCGCGCCTCGTCCTGCCCCACCACCTCGCGCAGGTCCCCGATCGCGGTCTCGGGGGTCGGCTGGACGGGATCCGGCGGCACGAGCTCACCACCGCCCCGCAGCCAATCCAGCAGCTCGAGCAGGGTCGATGCCCCGAGCACGCGAATGCCGTCGACCAGGCCCGCCTCCGGCAGCGCCGCGGTCGGGACGATGACGATGCGCCGACCGGCGCTCCGAGCCGCCAGCACCGCCGGGAGAATGCCACGAACCCGGCGCACGCGCCCGTCGAGCGCCAGCTCGCCCAGCAGCACCGACTCCGAGAGACGGTTCGACGGGACCGCCCCCGCCGCGTCCAGTACGGCACCGGCCAGGGCAAGGTCGTAAACGCTGCCGACCTTCGGCAGCGTGGCCGGCGACAGGGCGAGGATGACGCGGCCGTCGGGCCATTTCTCGCCCGTGTTCGTGATGGCCGCGCGGACGCGGTCGCGGGATTCCTGGAGGGTGGTGTCGGGGCGGCCTACCAGGTGGACCGAGGGGAGGCCCTGGCCTATGTCGGCTTCTATTTCGACGAGTTGGCCTTCTACACCGTTGACTGCGACGGAATAGGCTCTGCCCAAAGGCATTTCAGAACACCGCCTTGAGGTGGCGGATTTCCGGGGTGCGGCCGGGGCGGAGGAGGACGGCGACCACGTCGAAGCGGATGCGCTGGCAGGGGCCCGTCTGTTCACGGAGCCAGCGGGTGGCGAGTTCGCGGATTCGGCGTTGTTTGAGGTAGGTGACGGCTTCCTCGGGTGGGCCGCAGGTCAGGGTGCGGCGGGTTTTGACCTCGACGAATGCGGTGATCTCGCCGTCGCGGGCGATGACGTCGAGCTCGCCGAAGCGGCATCGCCAATTGCGGGCGATGATCTCCATACCAGCGGCGCGGAGAAAATCCGCGGCCAGTTCCTCCCCCTGCGCTCCCAGCGCCAGATGCTGTGCCATTCAGCCAGCATGGCCGGGCCCGCGATGGGCCCGGCCATGCCGAACTGGGAAAACAGTGAGCCTGGGGATAACCTGCGGCCTGTGGACTAGTCGGGAAGCCGCAGGTCGGTCTTCTCCAGCTCCTCGATATTCACGTCTTTGAAGGTGATCACGCGAACATGCTTCACGAAGCGCGCCGGCCGGTACATGTCCCACACCCATGCATCCGACATCCGCACCTCGAAGTACACCTCGCCATCGGCGTTCTGCGGCCGCAGCTCGACGGAATTGGCGAGGTAGAAGCGACGTTCGGTCTCCACCACGTACGAGAATTGGCCGACGATGTCCTTGTACTCGCGGTACAGGGATAGCTCCATCTCGGTTTCGTACTTCTCGAGGTCCTCGGCGCTCATCGGGTGGAACGTCCTCCTTATCGCCCAACTGGGTGTAGAGACATCATCCCGCATACGCCGTGTCGGTAGCCACTCGGCCGGTCTCCCGGACGTTTCGCCACGAACGGCGGTGTTCGGGGGTGATGCCGAGGCGGCTCAGCGCCTCATTGTGCTCGGGGGTGTTGTAGCCCTTGTGAGCGGCGAATCCATAGCCCGGGTATTGCTCGTCCAGCTGCACCATCATGCGGTCGCGGGTCACCTTGGCCAGCACACTGGCCGCGGCGATACAGGCCGCCGAGGCGTCGCCGCCGATCACCGGCAGCGACGGCACCGGGATGCCCGGCACCCGGAAACCGTCGGTGAGCACATAGCCGGGCACCGGGTCCAGCCCGGCCACCGCGCGCCGCATGCCCTCGATATTGGCCACGTGGATGCCGATGGCGTCGATCTCCCAGGCCGGGATGACCACCACCTCCCAGGCCAGCGCGAGCCGCTTGATGATCGGGAACAGCTGTTCGCGGGCGTTCTCGGTGAGCTTCTTCGAGTCGTCGAGGCCCGCGAGGGAGGTGTAGGCCTTGGGTGGCAGCAGGCAGGAGGCCACCACCAGCGGGCCGGCCGCGCAGCCGCGCCCGGCCTCGTCGACACCCGCGACCGGACCCAGACCGCTGCGGATCAGGGCGGCTTCGAGGGTGCGCAGCCCGCCCGCCTGCCGCATGACCACGCGCGGCGGCCAGTCACCGCGGTCGATCCGCTGAATCTTCTTGCCGCCGCGCGCCTTCCGGCTCACACCGGGCTCGGCGGCCCTCGCCATCTTCCCCACCGGTCGATTATCCCGCGATTCTCAGTTCGTCTGCGGGTCCTGCGCCCGGACCGGACCCATCCGGCTCGGCGGCCAGATCTTGAACACGGCCTTGCCGCGCACGTCCTTCACCGGAACGGTGCCCTGCAGCTCGTCCTTCATGTGGTAGCGGGAGTCGGCGGACTCGGCGCGGTTGTCACCCATCACCCACAGGTTCCCGGCGGGCACCTTGACCTCGGGGAAGGCGCGGCCGCCCGCGTTGAACTGCACGTCGGGGTGCTGCGGATCGAAAGGATTGTTGAACTTCACGTACGGCTCGTCGAGTGGCTTCCAGTCGGCGCCGGGGGTGTCGTCCTTGACCAGGATCCGGCCTTGCGCGTCACAGCATTTCACCGTCTGGCCGCCGGTGGCGATGACCCGCTTCACCAGGTCGTTCTCGTCCGGCGGCACCAGGCCGAAGAAGGACAGGAAGTTCTGCGCCCCGCGCACCACGGTGTTGGAGGAGCGAATCGACTTGTAGTGGTTGTTCCACGAGCTGGTCGGGCCGACGAACACCACCACGTCGCCCGGCTCGGGATCACCGAAGTAGTAGCTGAGCTTCTCCACGTAGATGCGGTCGCCGGTGCAGCCCGCGCACCCGTGCAGGGTGGGTTCCATCGACTGCGAAGGAATCACGTAGGGGCGGCCGATGAAGGTCACCAGCAGCGCCACGATCAGCGCCGCGAAACCGATCAGGATGGGCAGCTCCTGCCAGAACGGGCGTTGCTTCTTCTTCGGCTTCGGCTGAGGGGGCTCGGGACCTTCAGGGGTGTGCGCCCTGTTGCCATCGCCGGACTTCGTCACCGACTCGCTCTCGTCTGCCACCGGAACAGAGTAGCCCGGCACCACGAAGATCCATGCGGTGCCGGGCTACTCGTTGTCGGCGAGCCGACGGCCGAGGCCGCGCCGAGCCGTTCAGCGGCTCGGCGGGAGCGTCGACTACTTCAGCGCTTTTCCTTGATCTTGGCGGCCTTGCCGCGCAGATCGCGCAGGTAGTACAGCTTGGCGCGACGCACGTCACCGCGGGTCACGACCTCGATCTTGTCGAGGTTGGGGCTGTGCACCGGGAAGGTGCGCTCCACGCCGACACCGAACGACACCTTGCGCACGGTGAAGGTCTCGCGGATGCCACCGTTCTGGCGGCGGATGACGACGCCCTTGAAGACCTGGATGCGCTCCTTGTTGCCTTCGATAACCTTCACGTGCACGTTGACCGTGTCACCCGGGCGGAAGTCCGGGATGTCGTTGCGCAGCGAGCTTGCGTCGACGAAGTCGAGGGTGTTCATTTCCGTCCTTATTGGAGTTCGCGCGAACAGAGGAACCTGGCGGCTACCCGGGGAAGGGTGCTCTACCGGTTCGTGCTCCGGATATTTGGGCGGTGCCCGGGCAAGGTACGCCCAAGGCAACCTGAGCATTGTGCCAGACCGCGCGGACCGGGTGTGAATCGGGGTCGGGCCCGCACGATTGGCAACTCATTGGCTATCGACAGGTTCCGGAGGACGCTCCGCGGCCCCGGGCTCCACGGAACTCGGCTCCGCAGCGCGTTCGAAGGGCTTGAAGCCGGGGATGAGGTGCAGGTGCGCCGAGGGCGGGGCGGGCGGGGCCGGGACCACGGTGCGGGCCAGCTCCTCCTCGGCGGCGCGGAGGACGTGGGCGGCATCGGGCTTGCCCGCCAACAGGTCCTGCACGAAGATCTTGGCGCGGATCATCGGCCGGCGGTAGCGGCGTTCGCGCCGCATGGCGCGGCGCATCAGGCTCGAGCGGGGGGCGTAGCGCCAGCGGGCCCAGGGCGCGCCGGGGCGGCTGAGCCGGAGGGCGCCGATGAAGAGCAGCGGCGGGAAGAACATACCGAACAGACCGGTCCAGATTTTTCCCTTGGCGATGACGATGGCCGCCAGCAGCAGGTTCATCAACGCGAACGCGACGGTGAACAATCGCTCGGGCACATTCGGGTCGGAGCGGAGGTCACGCACCTCGCCGATGTCCAGCAACCACAGCGGATGGAAACCGAGCAGCAGCAACCCCGTCACCGCGAAGGCCACGAAGACCGCGTCGACCGAGGTCCGGCCCTGCTCCTCCCAGTACACGTCGCGCAGGTAGTAGATGAGGGCGAACTCGTCGAGCACCAGCGCGGCGCCGAGGCCGAAAACCGCGGCCAGCGTACTGATCACGCCGACGGTGCTCTGATACAGCGCCACCAGCCCCATGCCGGAGCCGAGCACCAGGACCACGCCGAACACCATGTGATGGATGTGCACGTCCCCGGCCCGGACGTTGCCCGGCCACCAGCGGACCTGTTTTCGGATGAGCCGCACGCTGATTCGGATCAGCAGGAACCCCACGATGAACCCCAGCAGCAGGCATGCCAGCGGCAAACGGCCATGCGCCACCACGACATCTGCCCACCATCGACGCACCTCATGCATGCCCGTGCCGCCTCCGGAACCCTCGCGCGAACGCCAACCCCAGCCACGCTACCCGCGCCGGAGACCGGCGCGTAGCGATCACCCGCACTCGCGACGGGACCGAGCAACCGCGCAGCGACCATCGAAAACGGGGTTGCCTGTGACTAGGCTCACGATCATGCGACTGAGTACACGAAACCAACTCGATGGAACAGTCACCCAGGTCACCCGCGGCGAGGCCATGGCGGTCGTGCGCATCCGCCTCGCCGGCGGTGACGAGATCACCTCCTCCATCACCCGCGAGGCCGCCGATGACCTCGGTCTCGCCGACGGCAAGCCCGTCAAGGTCCTGATCAAATCGACCGAGGTCTCGCTCGGCGTCGAGTAAGCACCCCACCACCGGCCGAGCTGGATCCGTACCCCGGAACCACCCTCGGCCGCTTCATCGCGCGCACCGACATCAGCCGAATAGGTTTGCCGCTCCGGCGGATCCGGTTGCGGGCCTTGAAAACAGCCGTCCGGCCGGACCCGGGATGCGGGTTCGGCCGGACGGGTGGTTCGGAGCCGGTTACTTGCCGAAGCCGGCGCGGCGGAGGGCGTCGGCCATCGAGCCGCTGGGGGCGGGCTGGTTACGGTTGCCACCGCCCTGGCGCTGACCACCCTGGCGCTGGCCGCCCTGGCGGTTGTCGCGGTTGCCGCCGCCGCGCTGGCCGCCGCCCTGGTTGTTGCGCGGACCGCGGTCGCCGCGTTCGGGTTTGGGCTTGCCGGGCTCGTCGTCGAGGCGCAGGGACAGGCCGATGCGCTGGCGCTGGACGTCGACCTCGAGGACCTTGACCTTGACGACGTCGCCGGACTTCACGACCTCGCGCGGGTCCTTGACGAAGTTGTGGGACAGGGCCGAGACGTGAACCAGGCCGTCCTGGTGCACGCCCACGTCGACGAAGGCGCCGAAGGCCGCCACATTGGTGACGACGCCCTCGAGCACCATGCCGGGCTTCAGGTCGGCGACCTTCTCGATGCCCGCGGCGAATTCGGCGGTCTTGAACTCGGGGCGCGGGTCGCGGCCCGGCTTCTCGAGCTCGGCGATGATGTCGGTGACGGTGGGGACACCGAACCGCTCATCGGTGAAGTCCTCGGGGCGCAGGGCGCGCAGGGCGGAGGTGTTGCCGATGATCTCCTTCACGCTCTTGCCGCTGGCGTCGAGGATGCGCCGGACCACGGGGTATGCCTCGGGGTGCACACCGGAGGTGTCCAGCGGGTCGTCGCCCTCGCGGATGCGGAGGAAGCCGGCGCACTGCTCGAAGGCCTTGGGGCCCAGGCGCGGGACGTCCTTGAGCGCGGCCCGGCTGCGGAAGGGTCCGTTGGCATCGCGGTGGGCCACAATGCTTTCGGCGATCGAGTTCGAGATACCCGAGACCCGCGACAGCAGCGGAACCGAGGCGATGTTCACGTCGACGCCGACCGCGTTCACCGCGTCCTCGACGACCGCGCCCAGCGAGCGGGCCAGCAGGGTTTCGGAGACGTCGTGCTGGTACTGGCCGACGCCGATGGACTTCGGGTCGATCTTCACCAGCTCGGCCAGCGGGTCCTGCAGGCGGCGGGCGATGGAGACCGCGCCGCGCAGGGACACGTCCATATCGGGCAGTTCCGCCGAGGCGTAGGCCGACGCCGAGTACACCGACGCGCCCGCCTCGGAGACCACGATCTTGGTGGGCTTGTTCTCCGGGATGCGCGAGATCAGTTCGGCGGCAAGGGCGTCGGTCTCGCGGGAGGCGGTGCCGTTGCCGATGGCGATGAGCTCGACATTGAAGCGGGCGACCAGTGCGCCCAGCACCGCGAGCGACTTCTCGGTCTGGCCCTGCGGCTTGTGCGGGTAGATGACCTCGGTGGCGACGACCTTGCCGGTGGCGTCCACGACCGCGACCTTCACGCCGGTGCGGTAACCCGGATCCAGGCCCATGGTGGAGCGGGTGCCGGCGGGCGCGGCCAGCAGCAGGTCGCGCAGGTTCGCGGCGAACACGTCGACGGCATCGCGTTCGGCGGACTGCCGCAACCGCATTCGCGTGTCGATGCCCATGCTGACCTGCAGCTTGGTCCGCCACGCCCAGCGCACGGTGTCCAGCAGCCAGGCATCGGCGGCCCGGCCCTGATCGGCGATGCCGAACTTGATGGCGATGCGGCCCTCGTAGATCGAGCGCTGCCCGTCCTCGAGCTCCTCGGTTTCGGATTCGAGGTGCAGGTTGAGCACCTCTTCCTTCTCGCCGCGCAGCAGCGCCAGGATGCGGTGCGAGGGCAGTTTGCTGAAGGGCTCGGAGAATTCGAAGTAGTCGGCGAACTTCGCGCCCGCCTCCTCCTTGCCGGCGCGCACGGACGAGGTGATCTGTCCGCGTTCCCACATCAGCTCGCGCAGTTCACCGACCAGGTCGGCGTCCTCGGCGAAACGCTCGACCAGGATGGCACGGGCGCCGTCGAGCTGCTCGGCGTTGTACTGCGCGGGATCCGTGGTCGGGTCGGTCAGCAGCGCGTCGGCGACGGGCTCGTGCCCGGCCTCGCGCGCGATCTGCGCCTTGGTGCGCCGCTTGGGCTTGTAGGGCAGGTAGATGTCCTCGAGGCGGGCCTTGGTGTCGGCGAGCATGATCTGCGCGTGCAGCGCGTCGTCCAATTTGCCCTGGCCACGGATGGATTCGATGATCGAGCCTCGGCGCTCGTCGAGTTCGCGCAGGTAGTGCAGACGCTCGTCGAGGGTGCGTAGCTGGGCGTCGTCGAGCCCGCCGGTGACTTCCTTGCGGTAGCGGGCGATGAACGGCACGGTCGACCCGGCGTCCAGTAGTTCGACGGCGGAGCGCACCTGCTCCTCGCGCACCCCGAGCTCGTCGGCGATACGCCGGCCGACGCTGGCGAGGCGGACGGTGCTCGTTGCACCCGCGGATGCGGCACCTGCGGATGCTGCGCTGACGGTTTCGGAGGCTGTCGTCACGCCCGCAGACACTACCGCCGTCACCCGACAGTCCGTGCAAGGCCCACGCACGATTCGTTCACCATTGCGTGGCGAAAGATCACGATCAGCCGAGATCCCTTGGGGAGGCCTTGAATTCGGGGCAGTACACGGTGACGGCCGCGCGGATCAGGTTGTTCTCGAAACCCCACTGATCGGTCGCCACCACGGGCGTGCCCGCGCGCAGCCGGGCGCAGATGTCCTTGCCCTCGGCGATCAGATGCTGTCCGTCCGCGGTGTCCTCGTAGCCCGGGGACGCGACCGTCTGGTCTCCCAGGTGGCTCAGAAAGAGCGCATCGAGGTTGTCCGCGACCGCCTTGCCGCCGCCGAACAGGGCGGCGAACAGGGCCAGCCCGGCCAGTGTCGCACCGAGAAATCCCCGGGTTTCACGCATGACTGTCCCTTCTTCGTGCATGACCTAGTCCTCCGGTAGGAGGTCCGGTCTGCGTTCGGCCGTACGGTGCAGCGACTGTTCGTGCCGCCACTGCGCGATCTTGGCGTGGTTGCCGGACAACAGGATCTCGGGGACGTCGAGGCCGCGCCAGGACACCGGGCGGGTGTAGGAGGGACCTTCGAGGAGTCCGTCGGAGAACGAATCCTGTTCGTGGGATTGCTGATTGCCGAGGACGCCCGGGATCAGCCGGACGAATGCCTCGGTCATGACGAGCACGGCGGCCTCGCCGCCGATGAGGACGTAGTCGCCGATGCTGACCTCCTCGACGCGCACGCGCCGGGCGGCATCGTCGAAGACGCGCTGGTCGATGCCCTCGTAGCGGCCGCACGCGAACACGATGTGCTGTTCGGTGGACCACCGCTGCGCGGTCGCCTGGGTGAACGGCACGCCCGCCGGGGTGGGCACCACCAGCAGCGCGTCGTCCGGGCACACCTCGTCGAGGGCGTCGCCCCAGACGGTCGGTTTCATGACCATGCCCGGCCCGCCGCCGTACGGGGTGTCGTCGACGGCCTTGTGGACGTCGTGGGTCCAGCGGCGCAGGTCGTGCACCTCCACCTCGAGCAGGCCCTTGTCGATCGCCTTGCCCAGCAAGGCCGCTCGCATCGGCTCGAGGTATTCGGGGAAGATCGTGATTACGTCGATTCGCACGCCGCTACTCCGGGTCCAGCAGGCCCTCGGGCGGGTCGATGACGATCCGGCCGTCGGCCACCGACACCGTCGGCACCATGGCCAGCACGAACGGCACCAGGATCTCCCGGCCCGCCGGCGGGAAGGCATCCCCGGCCTTGATCGAAAGCAGTTCTCCCGCAGCGGAATGCAGCACCTCGCTGACGGTGCCGACGAGGGTGCCGTCGGTCAGTTCGACGCGCAGGCCCTCGAGCTCGTGGTCGTAGTACTCGTCCGGATCCTCCGACGGCGGCAGATCCGCGGTATCCACGACGAAGAGCATGCCTCGCAACGCATCCGCGGCCGTGCGGTCGGCGACGCCATCCAGACGCAAGAGAAGCCGGCCCGAGTGCTCCCGGACCGACTCCACTTCGAATTCCCGCGTCTGCTCGGCGCGCGGCAGCTTCCCCTTCAGGACGCTGCCGGGCGCGAACCGCAGTTCCGGCTCGTCGGTGCGGACTTCTACGACGAGTTCGCCACGCACACCGTGTGACTTGGCGACCCGCCCGACGACCAGTTCCATCTACTGATCCGTGTCGACCACGTCGACGCGAATGCCCTTACCGCCGATCCCGGCGACCAGGGTGCGCAGGGCGGTCGCGGTACGACCGCCGCGACCGATCACCTTGCCCAGATCATCCGGGTGCACGTGCACCTCGACGGTCCGGCCACGACGGCTGGTGATCAGCTCGACGTGGACGTCGTCGGGATTGGCGACGATGCCGCGCACCAGGTGCTCGACGGCATCGGCGACAACGGCGGACATTACTCGGCAGCCTCGGTGGTGGCCTCGGCCTCAGCAGCCTCGGCCTCGTCCTTCTTGGCGGCCTTCTTCTTCGGGGTGACGGCCTCGGCGACCGGCTCGTTGTCGGCGGCGGCGAGCGCGGCGTTGAACAGGTCCAGCTTGGACGGCTTGGGGGCCTTGACCTTCAGGGTGCCCTCGGCGCCCGGCAGGCCCTTGAACTTCTGCCAGTCGCCGGTGATCTCCAGCAGACGCTTCACCGGCTCGGTCGGCTGCGCGCCGACACCCAGCCAGTACTGAGCGCGCTCCGAGTCGATCTCGATGAGCGAGGGCTCTTCCTTCGGGTGGTACTTGCCGATGGACTCGATGGCGCGGCCGTCACGACGAGTACGGGCGTCGGCGATGACGACGCGGTACTGCGGGTTGCGGATCTTGCCCATACGGGTCAGCTTGATACGAACAGCCATGAGCTGATGCCTTTCAAAGGTTGGTCACGTCGCAATTCAGCGGCCCACACGAGGTGGACCCGGTTTTGCGTCAAGTGCTGTGACCGCCGCGCGGTACGGAACCGGGGACGGGCTGACACTGTCCTCGATGAGGACGATCGACCATTCTGCCAGACCGCTGCACGCGGGAAGAAATCGCCCCGGATCGGCTCCGGAAACACCACAGCCCACCGAGGGAGACCCTCGATGGGCTGGGTGCGGCGTTCGTGTCTACGGCTGGACGGGGCCGGGGCCGGAGCTCCCGGAAGTCAGCAGCTTCACGATCAGGCCGGCCAAGATATCGATCGCCAGGGCTTCGATGGACCCCACGGTCATCTCCTCATCAGTTGAACAACAAACGTCTGAAGCATGACCGATTCACTTTGGTTGCGCAGGCGAATCGCCATACCTAGCGGCGGCGCATGCAGATCGTGAGGCCCGTCGTGGTGCCCGGGTTGTAGGTGAGGCTGATCGCGGTGCCGGACGGGCAGTGGTTGTCGTTGGACTCGTGGCGGTCGGTCACCTGGTAGGCGGCCCGGGGGTCGCCGCAGTCGATGCGGGTGGTGTCGGCGGCCGAACCGGTGCGGGCGTTGTTGTCGTAGATGCAGTCACCGACCACGGCGTAGCGGGCGTCACTCTGGTCCGCCGGGCCCAGGCAGACCACGAAGAACAGGTCCGTCTTGTCATTGCTCTGGACCATCACCGTCGCCGCACCCGTACACCACCGGCTTGGCGGAATCCTCCAGCGAGACACAGGCACCCACCGGATACGCCACCGGATCCGGCCGAGTCGCCACCCACCCGAACAACGCGGCGGCCGCCCCGATGATCACGACCGCGAGCACCGCGAACCACACCGCCCACCGGCGCTTCCGCAGCCGCGGCGCCTCCGGCGCGATCCCGTCCGCAACGTGCGGCGGCACCACTCCCCCGTCCGGCGGCGGATATCCGGTCGCCCCCGGTGGCCGGATGCCCGGCGGAACCGGCTGCCCCCAACCGGGATTCATCCCCGGCGTCTCCCCCGGTCCCGCCAGCTGCGGAGCACCCGGCATCGCCGGCATCGGCCACCAGGGCCGGCCGTCCGGAGTCGACGCGTCGGCGGACGGAGCGTCGGGCTCCGGATTCCCCGGAGCGGCACAGGGACTCACGGCCTCCGCCCCGGACCCGATCTTGGCCGCGAGCACGGGCTCCACGACCGGCTCGGGCTCGACCACGGGCGCGGGCTCGACGGCAGGGCTGCCCGGCTGGGCGGACGCCGGGTCGGCGGTGGGGTCGGATGGTTCGGGCATGGGTCCTCCCACGGGCGGGTGCGGCGATCTCTGTGGCCGCGCAGGAGGCGATCGTAAGATCCGGCAATTCGGGTGCCGGGGTGACGGATTCGGTTACCTATACGCCGTGACCGGGTCGCGGCGGTCGTAGACGCGGCCTCGGAGAACTACCCAGGAGGGGTGGGCGACGATGGCGAGGTTGGTGCGGGGGTCGTCCTGGTAGACGATGAAATCGGCGGGGGCGCCGGGGGTGATGGCGGGGCGGAGGAGCCAGGTGCGGGCGTTCCAGGAGGAGGCGCCGAGAGCGGCGTGGGGTGTGAAACCGGAATCGGCCAGGGCGAGGATTTCGTCGGCTATGCGGCCGTGGCGGATGGAGCCGCCGGCGTCGGTGCCGGTGTAGATGGGGACGCCGGCGGCGTGGGCGGCGGCTACCGTGTCGCGGGAGCGGCGGTGGAGCTCGCGCATGTGGGCGGCGTAGCTGGGGAATTTGGTTGCGCTGTCGGCTATTCCGGGGAAGGTGTCGATATTGACGAGGGTGGGGACCAGGGCGGTGCCGTGCGCCGCCATCAGGGCGATGGTGTCGTCGGTGAGGCCGGTGCCGTGTTCGATACAGTCGATGCCCGCGTTCAGCAGGCCGAAAAGGGCGTCCTCGCCGAAGACGTGGGCGGTGACGCGGGCGCCCTCGGCGTGGGCGGCGTCGATGGCGGCCTTCAGGATGTCGTCGGACCACAGCGGGGCGAGGTCGCCGACCGAGCGGTCGATCCAGTCGCCGATGATCTTCACCCAGCCGTCGCCGCGGCGGGCCTGTTCGGCCACGATCTCGGGCAGGTCGCGCTCGTCGTCGAGTTCGATGCCCAGTTCACGGATGTAGCGGCGGGGGCGGGCGATGTGGCGGCCCGCGCGGATGATGCGCGGCAGGTCCTCGCGGTCGTCGAGGAAGCGGGTGTCGATGGGCGAGCCCGCATCACGCAGCAGCAGCGCGCCCGCATCCCGCTCGACCTCGGCCTGGGCGATGGCGCCCTCCGAGTCCTCGTGCCCGCCACCGTATTTGATGCCCACATGGCAGTGGGCGTCGACCAGGCCGGGGACGATCCAGCCGGAGGCGTGCACGGTGTCGGCGCCGCGGAGCGGTTCGTCGGAGATCACGCCGTCGCGTACCCACACGTCGCGGAACTCGCCGTCGGGCAGGACTACGCCGCGGAAATGCAGCCGCATGCCGGCCTCCTCGCTCTGGACGGTATGTCTCGACACAAGCCGGGTCCACTATCGCATCAGAGCCCGCCCCGGCGACATCCGTTCCCGGCGCATCCCCGGAATCGCCCACCACCGGCCCTGCGACTCATGGCTGGGCGAAGGCTCCCATCAGAGTCGACAGGTCGTGCCGGATCGGCAATCCGTGGCCGGGCACCAGGATTCCGGCCTGCAACGTGGCGAGCGTCCGGGCGCTGGCGAGGGTCCCGGCCTCGTCGTGGTTGAACACGCCGGGCAGCAGTTGCAGCCCGGTCTCCAGCGCGAGCGGGTGACCGGTGACCAGGGCGTCACCGGAGAAGAGCACGCCCTCCGAGGGCAGCAGATACGCGGTGTGACCGTTGGTGTGACCGGGCGTCGGCACCTCGACGAACCCGCCGGGCAGCGCCGCCAGCGTGTCCGCGTCGGCGGTTTCGGCGGTCGGCACGGTCATGCCGATGTGACCGACACAGGCGCGCAGGGTCTGCGCCACCCAGACCGCGCCGCGCCGGGTCCGCAACTGCCGCACCATGTCCGCGGGCGTGATCTGCTGCAGGTACTCGCGTTTGGCGTGCCGGACCTCCTCGGCGCCGGTGTAGACCGGCACGCCCAGGCGCTCGACCAGGGTCGGGATCGCGCCGATGTGATCGAGGTGCGCGTGCGTCAGCAGGACCGCGCGGATATCGGCGAGTTCGTGCCCGATCTGGCGCACCGAGTCCAGCAGCGACTCGGTATCGGCGGGATATCCGGCGTCCACGACGGTCACACCGCGCTCGTCACTCACCAACGCCCAGTTGACGTTCGTGCCCGCGACGACGTAGACGGAATCGGAAACCTGGTCGATCTTCACGTACCTGTCCTCAGAGTTGGATTCGATGGTCGGTCAGGGCTGGATGCGATGGTCGATCACGCCGATGCCGTCGATCTCCGGGCGCAGTTCGTCGCCCGGAGCCAGCCAGCGGCGCAGCTCCATACCGCTGCCGCCCGGCAGGATGCCGGCGGCCGGCAGCTCGCCCGGGAACAGCTGCCCGGAGCGCGAGGCGTGCGCGACGGCCTCGCCGAGGGAGCACGAGTTCGGCTGTGCCGCCGTCTGATTCGCCGACCGTGGTCCACCCGTCAGCGGTGTCGATCCGGCGGACGATGCGCCGACCGCCACGATCGAGGGTGCGGCCCTGACGAGGAGGAAGCGGAGCGGGGTCGGTCATCGCATCACCGGTTCTGCCGTGTCGGAGGACACCAAGTGGTCACGCAGGAACCGTACCGACAATTCCGACCAGTGCACGGCATGACCCATGGCGCAGTGGTCGTCGTCGGCGTACAGGTGCCTGGCCTGCCACGTAACCCAGCCCTCGGCCCCGACCTCACCCACAACTGACCGTCCGACGCAGTTCGGCCCCGCCGGATGGGCGGGGCCGAATCAGGTTGCGGCGGATCAGTTCTTCGGGAACTTCAGCTTGCTGAGATCGAAACCTTCCAGGCCCGGCGGCAATTCGTTGAGGCCGGCGGGGAGGTTGGAGATGTCGGGCATGCCGGCGGGCATACCGCCCGGGAGGCCGGGCATGCCGGGGAAGCCGCCGCGCACCTTCGGCGGAGTGGGGCCGCGGCCGCCCTTCTTGCCCTTTTTGCCCTTCTTGTTGCTCTTGCCGCCGCGGCCCGCGCCCGGCAGGCCGAACTGGCGGCTCATCGCGCCCATCATCTTCTTGGCTTCGAAGAAGCGGTCGACGAGCTGGTTGACATCGGAGACCGCGACGCCGGAACCATTGGCGATGCGCAGACGGCGGGAGGCGTTGATGATCTTGGGGTTGGCGCGCTCGGCGGGGGTCATGCCGCGGATGATGGCCTGGACCCGGTCGAGCTGCTTGTCGTCGACCTGGGCGAGGACGTCTTTCATCTGGCCCGCGCCGGGCAGCATGCCCAGCAGGTTGCCGATCGGCCCCATCTTGCGGATGGCCAGCATCTGCTCGAGGAAGTCCTCGAGAGTGAGCTCGCCGGAGCCGATCTTGCGCGCGGCCTCCTCGGCCTGCTTGGCGTCGTAGACCTGTTCGGCCTGCTCGATCAGGGTGAGCAGGTCACCCATGCCGAGGATGCGGGAGGCCATGCGGTCGGGGTGGAAGACGTCGAAGTCCTCCAGCTTCTCGCCGGTGGAGGCGAAAAGGATGGGCTGGCCGGTGATTTCACGCACCGACAACGCCGCACCACCGCGAGCGTCGCCGTCGAGCTTGGTGAGCACGACACCGGTGAAGCCGACGCCGTCGCGGAAGGCCTCAGCGGTGGAGACCGCGTCCTGACCGATCATGGCGTCGAGAACGAACAGGGTCTCGTCGGGGTCGACGGCGTCGCGGATGCCCGCGGCCTGCCGCATGAGCTCCTCGTCGATGCCGAGGCGACCGGCGGTGTCGACGATGACCACGTCATACTGCTTCGACTTGGCCTCTTCGATACCGGCGCGCGCCACATCGATCGGGTCGGACGCCGAGACGCCCAGCGGGTTCTCGCCACCGCCGATGGAGGTGCCCGGGTGCGGCGCGAACACCGGCACCCCGGCCCGCTCGCCGACCACCTGGAGCTGAGTGACCGCGCCCGGACGCTGGAGGTCACAGGCCACCAGCAGCGGCGTATGCCCCTGGCCCTTCAGCCATTTGGCGAGCTTGCCCGCGAGGGTGGTCTTACCGGCACCCTGCAGACCGGCCAGCATGATGACCGTCGGCGGGTTCTTGGCCAGGCGCAGCCGCCGGGTCTCGCCGCCGAGGATATTGATGAGCTCCTCGTTGACGATCTTGACGACCTGCTGGGCCGGGTTCAGCGCCGCGGAGACCTCGGCGCCCTTGGCGCGCTCCTTGATCTTGGCGATGAAACCGCGCACCACGGGCAGTGCGACGTCGGCCTCGAGCAGGGCGAGACGGATCTCACGGGCGGTCGCATCGATGTCCGCCGGCGACAGGCGTCCCTTGCCACGGAGATCCTTGAGGGCACCGGCCAACCGGTCGGAAAGGGATTCGAACACCGATGCTCCTGATCTCGAGGGACGTCACTCGAGATACCAGGGTAGTGGGATCCGCGTGATGCCGTTGCGCCAGGCTCGGACCTGCGCGAACCGGGTACAGCCGCAAGCGGTTCCGGGCCGCTTATTCGAGCGAGCGCGGCCGTGGGCCCGGCCGCCGGAGGTCGTGCTCCTCGCTTGCCACCATGCCGATGGCCTCGCGGGCGGTGAGGCCCAGGGCAAGAGCGAGCCCGTCGAGCATGGCCCACTCCGTTTGGGTGGGCTCCTGCTCGCTGACGGTGGAGGCGATGGTCATGGCGGTCACCGCCTGCTGACCACTGAGGGTGCGCCCTGGCAGCCAGGACACCACCCAGCGATCGCCGCCGACGCAGCGGGCGATGTGTGCGGTCAGATCACTCGTCATCATCGACTCGGACACGACTTCGATTGCCACAGACCTGCTCCCCTCATGCTCGCGACAGCTGGTGATCTCCTTTTGACCTTGCACGCGAATATTAGGGTTTGCCGCCGAGCACCCAACCGGTATTACAGCAAATAGCCTGCAACATTATGATTAACTGGCAATCGGCTGGTTTGCCAGCAAATACCGATCCCTGGCAAACCATTGGAAAATAGCTGGAAGATCCGATTCAGCTGTCCGATTCGAGAGGTTTCTTCGGTTGCTGCGGCGGCACCACCGCCAGCAGCGCCGCCTCGATCTCCGCGCGCCGCCCGGGCGTGTCGGAATCGCCCAGATCCAGGCAGAACGAGTCGACGACCGCCGAACCCATGGTCACCACCTTCGCCCAGCAGACATTCACCCCGGCCGCGGCCAGCGCCGCGGCCAATCGGCTCAGCAATCCGATGCGATCCTCGGCACGCAATTCCAGCAGCACCCGCCCCGGATCGGCGGTCTCGTGCCAGAACACCCGCGGTCGCGCCTGAGCGAACGGACTCGGCTGCGTGCCACCCGCGTCGCGCTCCTTGCGGGCCAGCACCGAGGCCAGATCCAGATCGCCGTTGATGGCGCGGATCAGCTCCTGGCGCAGCAGGCCCGGGTCCGGCGGATCACCGAAACGCGGCGCCACCACGAAGGTGTCGATGGCCGAGTCGCCGACGCCGGCGAGTTCCGCCGACAGCACGCGCAGCGAATGCACGGCCAGCACACCCGCCGCATCGGAGAGCAGACCCGGCGTGTCGGGCGCGACCACGGTCACCACATGGTGGAAGCGGCCCTCCCCCGGCTTCAGATCCACATGCACGCCACCGGCTTCCGCGCGGGCGCGCAGCTCGTCGGGAATCGGGGTGGGCTCGGGCAGCGGTTCGCCCGCCATGGCCGTGCGGCAGTTGCGCACGAGATCGCCGATGAGCGAGGCCTTCCAGTCGTTCCACACGCCGGGCCCGGTGGCCAGCGCGTCGGCCTCGGCCAGGGCGTGCAACAGCTCCAGCAGGTTCGAATCGCCGCCGAGGGCGTCGATCACCATCTTCACGGTGTCGGAATCGGAAGTGTCACGGCGCGTTGCCGTATCGGGCAGCAGCAGGTGGTGACGCACCACGCCCGCCAGCGTCTGCACGTCGGAAGGCCACAGCCCCAAGCGATTTCCGATGGAGACGGCCAGCTCCGCGCCGACCACGCTGTGATCCCCGGTGCGGCCCTTGCCGATATCGTGCAGCAGCGCGCCCAGCAGCAGCAGGTCCGGGCGGGCGACCCGGGTGGACAGCGCCCCGGCCTGGGCGACGGTCTCCATCAGGTGACGATCCACGGTCCAGGTGTGCATGGCGTCGCGCGGCGGCAGGTCGCGCACCACACCCCATTCGGGAAACAGCCTGCCCCACAGGCCCGTCCGGTCCAGGGCCTCGACAGCGTCGACGGCGCCGCGGCCCGTGCCCAGCAGGACCAGCAGGTCGTTGAGGGCATCCTTGGGCCACGGCTCGCGTAGCTCGGGCGCGTCCTCGCCGAGCCGGTTGAGGGTGGTCGCCGACATGGGCAGTCCCGTCTGCGCCGAGGCGGCGGCCACCCGCAGTATCAGCCCGGAGTCGCGCTGCGGCCGGGCATCGCGGGCGAGCACCACTTCCCCGGAATGCTCGACCACCCCCTCATCGAGTGGTCGGCGCACCGGGGCGCGGCGCAAGCGCGCGAGCCCGCGCCGAGGCAGCGCGTTTCCCGCGGTCCGCAGCCCGACGTCGGTCGAATAACTCACCGTGCGGGCCGCATCACTGAGCGTGCGGGCCAGATCGAAGCGGTCCCCGATGCGCAGGGCCGCCCCGATCTCGTCGGCGTCCTGGGCCCGCAACTGGTCGCGGGCCCGCCCGGCCACGCGGTGCAGCTCGGTCCGCACATCGAGCAGGCGGCGATGCGCCTGCCGCAACCCGCCACCGGGCACCTCCGGACCGAGCCCCGGCATGGCGTCGGTCAGCTGTGCGATGGCGAGGGCGTCCAGCAGCTGGATGTCCCGCAGCCCGCCGCGCCCGTTCTTGAGATCGGGCTCGGCGCGGTGCGCGACGTCTCCGCTTCTGCGCCAGCGGGTTTGGGTCTGCTCCAGCAGGGCGTCGAAACGGGACCGGATTCCGGCGCGCCAGTCCCGGCGGACGCCGCTGATGAGCAGGTTGCTCAAACCGTCGTCGCCGACGATGTGCCGGGCCTCGAGCATGCCGAGGGCGGCGGTGAGATCGTCGGCGGCCACGCGCAACGCCTGCGGGACGGTGCGCACGCTGTGATCGAGCTTGATGTGGGCGTCCCACAGCGGATACCAGAGCTGATCGGCGACCTCGGCGACCCGCTGCGGGTCGACGCCGTCGTAGAGCAGCACCAGATCCAGATCGGAATAGGGCAGCATCTCCCGGCGGCCCAGTCCGCCCACGGCGACGAGCGCGAGCCCGCTGTCGGCGGTGATGCCGACCTCGTGGCCCTTGGTGGTCAGCCACAGTTCGTACAGATCCACCAGCGCCTCGCGCAGCGCCTCGGGGTCCAGGCGGGACGAGCGACCCTGCACGCTGTGCTCGGCGAGCAGTTGGTCGCGGGCCCGGACCAGGTCCGAGGCTCCGCCGACGGCGACTTTCTCGCCTTCGGACTTGTCGTCGCGTGCCTGTTGGAAACCCACACCAACCACCCCTCATGAATTCAGTTCGTCGCCGCACATGGGGGCGGCCCCGCCACCGCCGGTTCGACACCGACGGTGGCCGGGGCCGCCACTGGTTCCGCTCTGGTTACCGCGTCACGGAATTACAGAGCGTCGGAACCACGTTCGCCGGTGCGCACCCGGACGATGGCGTCGACCGGGGTCACCCAGACCTTGCCGTCACCGATCTTGCCGGTGCGGGCGGCCTCCACGATGACCTCGACGACCTTGTCGACGGAAGCGTCGTCCACGACCACCTCGACCCGAACCTTCGGGACGAAGTCGACGGAGTATTCGGCGCCGCGGTAGACCTCGGTGTGGCCCTTCTGGCGGCCGTAACCCTGAACCTCGCTGACGGTCATGCCGAGCACGCCCGCCTGCTCCAGGCCGGTCTTCACGTCCTCCAGGGTGAACGGCTTCACGATCGCAGTGATCAGTTTCATTATCGTCATGCCTCCTTGACGGCGGCGGTGCGCGCCGCACCACCCACAGCAGCGAAATCGTATGCCGTTTCAGCGTGGTCCGACTCGTCCATGCCCACGAACTCCTCTTCCTCCGTTGCGCGGAGGCCGATGGTGTACTTGATGGCCAGGGCGATGATCAGCGTCACGACGAACGAGAAGGCAAGCACCACACCGGCTCCCACGGCCTGACGCCACAGCTGGTCGAAACCGCCGCCGTAGAACAGACCCGCGACATGGGCCGGCGCCTCCTTGGTGGCCACCAGGCCGACCATCAGGGTGCCGATGATGCCGCCGACCAGGTGAACGCCCACCACGTCGAGCGAGTCGTCGAAGCCCAGCTTGAACTTCAGGCCGACGGCCAGGGCGCAGGACACACCGGCGACCGCGCCGATGGCCAGCGCGCCGAGGACGTTCACCGAAGAGCAGGACGGGGTGATGGCGACCAGACCCGCGACCACACCGGACGCGGCGCCCAGCGAGGTGGCGTGACCATCGCGGAGCTTCTCGACGAGCAGCCAGCCGAGCATGGCGGCACAGGTAGCGAAGGTGGTGGTCAGGAAGGTGGAACCCGCGGTGCCGTTGGAGGACAGCGCCGAACCGGCGTTGAATCCGAACCAGCCGAACCACAGCAAACCGGCGCCGAGCATGACGAAGGGCAGGTTGTGCGGACGCATCGGGGTCTTCGGCCAGCCCTTGCGCTTGCCGAGGACGAGGCACAGCGCGAGACCCGCGGCACCGGCGTTGATGTGGACCGCGGTACCACCGGCGAAGTCGATCACGTGCAGCTTGTTGAGGATCCAGCCACCCTCGTGGATGACATCGCCGGTGTCGGGGTCGGTGGCATTGGCGTCGAAGACCCAGTGCGCGACCGGGAAGTAGACGACGGTGGCCCAGACCGCGGCGAACAGCGCCCAGGCACCGAACTTCAGTCGGTCGGCGACCGCACCCGAGATCAGGGCGACGGTGATGATCGCGAACATCAGCTGGAACGCGACGAACACGGTCATCGGGATTGCGGTGTTACCAGCCAGTGGAATGCCGATCGCCTTGACAGCGTCGACGCCCTTGGACGGGTCGGCGGCCACGGCCGGGTGAGAGTCGGCGCCAATCAGGCCCTTGAGCCCGAAGAACTGCTTCGGGTTGCCGATCAGTCCGAACTTGTTGTCACCGAACGCTGCCGAGAACCCGAAGATCGCCCATAGCACGCCGACGATGCCCATGGCGCTGATACTCATCATGATCATGTTGAGCACGTTCTTGCTACGGACCATGCCGCCGTAGAAGAACGCGAGCCCCGGGGTCATTAAAAGCACCAGTGCTGAACTCGCCAACATCCAGGCTGTGTCGCCGGTGTTCGGCAAATCAACGAGTGGATACGCCACCTTTGTCCTCCTCATCTCTGGCCCCGCAGCAACCTGCGAATAAGCCTGCAATGAGATTCACCAGTCGGTGTTTCAGCCGTGATCCTGCGGCGTTTCGCCTAGGTGAACGGGTGAGCTTGCAGTGTTGCGGTCACATTTCCCGAACCGCACCACTGTTACGACCAGATTGTGAGGATGATGTTGAATTCGATATCGATGCTGTTCAGTACGGGTTAACCGAGCAGGGCGTCGACGAAGGCGCCGGGCTCGAAGGGAGCAAGATCATCCGCACCCTCACCCAAACCGACCAGTTTGACTGGAACGCCCAGCTCATGCTGCACCTGGAAGACGATGCCGCCCTTCGCGGTTCCGTCCAGCTTGGTCAGCGCGACACCGGTGATGTCCACGACGTCGGCGAAGACCCGCGCCTGCATCAGGCCGTTCTGGCCGACCGTCGAGTCGAGCACCAGGATGACCTCGTCGACCGCGGCCTTCTTCTCCACCACGCGCTTGACCTTGCCCAGCTCGTCCATCAGACCGGTCTTGGTGTGCAGGCGGCCCGCGGTGTCGATGAGCACCGCGTCCACACCGCGATCGATGCCGGCCGACACCGCGTCGAAGGCGACGGCCGCGGGATCCGCGCCCTCCTTGCCGCGCACGGTCTCCGCGCCCACGCGCTCACCCCAGGTCTGCAGCTGATCGGCGGCCGCGGCACGGAAGGTGTCGGCCGCGCCCAGCAGCACGCGACGGCCGTCGGCCACCAGCACGCGCGCCAATTTGCCGGTAGTGGTGGTCTTTCCGGTGCCGTTCACGCCCACGACCAGCAGGATCGACGGGTGATCGGCGTGCGGTAGGGCCCGGATGGAGCGATCCAGCTCCGGGCGTAGCGCCTCGACGAGCACCTCGCGCAGCAGGGCACGGGCGTCGGCGGCGGTGCGGACGCTGCGGGCCGCCATCTCCTCGCGCAGGCGTTCCACGATGGCGGCGGTGCTGGCGGTGCCCAGGTCGGCCATGACCAGGGTGTCCTCGATCTCCTCCCAGGAGTCCTCGTCCAGATCGCCACCGCCCAGCAGGCCGAGCAGCGACTTGCCGACGGCGTTCTGAGAACGGGACAGGCGACCGCGCAGCCGGGTCAGGCGACCCGCGGTCGGCTCGATCTCGGCGATCGCGGGGGCGGCAGCGGGGGGCGCGGTTTCGGGTGCGGCGGCGGGAGCGCCCGCGTGC
>NZ_BAGC01000040.1 GCF_000308655.1 Nocardia niigatensis NBRC 100131
TCGTGTCGATGTCACCCCCATCGAATTCATGTACTAATTTTACCGCACCAGGACCGTCGCGAGAACCCGAATTGTCCTGTATCACTTATATTTTCGCTCGTCATTGAATAAAATCCGATCCATACCGGCCGCCCCAACCAAACACAGACCATGTGGAATTCCACCAATATCCGCCAACGGAAGACTGATCGCCGGCACACCCGCAATAGCGGCAAGGCAAGTCAAATGGAGAGTTCGTACCCGCCGCGATTCCAGCGTTTCCGATACCGCCGTCCGACACGGCTACAGAGCAGCCGTACCAGGCAACACCAGGATCCGATCACTCAACGCGTTGCGAACCAGTTCGGCGGCCCCGCGTATCACTTCCCGTGCCTCCACTGCCCGTTCCGCCGTGATGGACGAAGGTGAACAGGAAACGCTGCGCCACTTCAGGTTCCAGCGCATTCGACGAACGCACGGTCGAACTGATCGAGCGCCGCTCACGGTGAGGGTGGTGGTCGAGGCGCGTCAGTGGCGGCTCTTACCCCGGGCCGTCCTCGTCGTCGAAGTTCATCGGAACGACCCGATGGTCGCCGCAGATACGCTCGATGTTCCACCCGGAACACACTCTGGGGCAGCAGGATTCATCGGCATTCCGTAACGCCGGTTGCGACCTGTCACGCTGTAGGAGAATTCGTCGTCTGGTGCGTCAAGCCGAATCTATGTGCTTGAAATAGTCTGCACGGGGAGGGATTCGGCCGAAGACTACGAAAGGCCGACCGCGACCTCGGTCCGGAAGGTGCGCCGATAGGCCAGTGGCGAGACGCCGATCGCGTCGTGCAGGTGCTGACGCAGGGACGCTCCGGTAGCGAATCCCACCTCGCCGGCGATCCGATCCACCGAAAGCTCTGTGGTCTCCAGCAATTCGCGGGCGCGGAACACCCGCTGCTGGATCAGCCACCGCCCCGGGCTCATGCCCACCTCGTCACGGAAGCGCCGGGCGAAGGTGCGCCCACTCATGCGCGCTCGATCCGCGAGGTCGGCCATGGTGAGCGGCCGGTCGAGATTCTCGAGCGCCCACTGACGTGCGATGGCTGTCCCGGCCGCGGTGGGCGGAGGCACGGGCTGTTCGATGAATTGGGCCTGGCCGCCTTCACGCCAGGGCGGCACGACGCAGCGGCGGGCGACCATATTGGCGACTTCGCTGCCGTGATCGGCGCGAATCAGGTGCAGGCACAGGTCGACTCCGGCGGTGGCGCCGGCGGAGGTGAGGATGTCGCCGTCGTCGACGTACAGGACGTTCGGGTCGACGCGCACTCTCGGGAAGGTGCGCCGGAACCGTTCGGCGAAGTTCCAGTGGGTGGTTGCGGGTCGATCGTCGAGCAGCCCGGCGGCAGCGACGACGATCGCGCCCGTGCAGATGGAAACCAGCCGCGCTCCGGGGCGGATGGTGGCCAGCGCATCCGAAACCGCCTGCGGCAGGCCGCTTTCCAGAATGGGCAGGACATCACAGGGCGGAATCACCACAGTGTCGGCGGTTTTCAGCAGGCTCGCGTCGTGCGCGACCGCGATGTCGAAGTCGGAGCTGCTGCGCACCGGCCGCCCGTCGAGCGAGCAGGTGATCACCTCGTACCGCCCGTCCGAGGTGCCGAACACCCGGTTCGGGATGCCGAGCTCGAACGGGTACACCCCGTCGAGCGCCAGGACGACGACCCGGTGCGGCACGACAACCTCCGATTTCATGGCACGATCCTATCGAATAATGGCAATCGTGCCATTTACCCGCGACTCCCCCGGCGGCAAGCTGAGAGGCATGAGCGAGAAGGACATCACCATCCCCACCACCATGAAGGCCATCGGCCAGGACGTGCTCGGCGGTCCCGAGGTCCTGCACGAGGTGGAACTGCCGGTGCCGCAACCGGGTCCGAGCGAGCTGCTGGTGCGGGTGCGCGCCACCGCACTGAACCCGACCGACTGGGGTCACCGCGCCCGCGCGGGTCTGTTCCTGCCCGCGCCGCCGTTCGTGCTGGGCTGGGATGTCTCCGGCGAGGTGGTGGCGATCGGCGTCGGCGTCACCCTCTTCAAGCCCGGCGACGAGGTCTTCGGCATGCTTCCCTACCCGCACGGGCACGGCGCGGCCGCCGAGTACGTCACCGGTCCCGCCCGGGCCTTCGCCCGCAAGCCCGCCAACCTCGACCACGCCCAGGCCGCCGCGATCCCCCTGGCCGCCCTCACCGCCTACCAGGCCCTGGTGGACACCGCGAATGTGCAAGCCGGACAGCGGGTCCTGATCCACGCGGCCGCCGGCGGCGTCGGCCACTTCGCGGTCCAGATCGCCAAGGCGCGCGGCGCATACGTGATCGGCACCGCCAGCGCAGCCAATCACGACTTCCTGCGCAGCATCGGCGTGGACGAGGTGATCGACTACCGCACCACCGATTTCGCGGTCACGGTCCGCGATATCGACATGGTCCTCGACCCCATCGATGCCGACCACGCCCAACGTTCCCTGCGCACACTGCGCCCCGGCGGCATTCTGGTCTCTCTGCGCGCCAATGGCGGTGACCATTACAAGGCCGACGCCGAGAAGCTCGGCGTGCGTGCCGAAATCCTGCTCGTCGAGGCCGATCACACCGGGATGGAGGCGCTGCGCGAGCTCGCCGAATCCGGCGCGCTGCGACCCACCATCGCGGGGTCTTTCCCGCTCGCCGACGCCGCCAAGGCCCATGCACTCGGCGAGACCCGCCGTACCGTCGGAAAGCTCGTCCTCACCGTCGACTGAAGTCCGGGAAGAACATCGGCCGTGCCCAGAAACGGGCGCGGCCGGTGTCCTCTGTGACAGACGCGTAGTTCCGCCGGCACAAGCCATACCTGGATCTCGAATCAGGCCAAAGGCGGGAACGACCCCGATGGTGTCGCCGACGATCTGTACCAACGTGCCGCCAGGGCGCGCGTCGCGGTGTCGCACAACCGCTTACGACTCGAACAGACCCATCTGCGGCTCGTGACGACGCACCTCGATCGACCCGAAAACCAGGTCCGGCGGCGGCACCAAGCCCAGGTGCTCCCAAGCAGCCGCGGTCGCGATCCGCCCTCGGGGCGTGCGCGCCACCAAACCCGCTCGCACCAGGAACGGTTCGCACACTTCCTCGACAGTGGCTGCTTCCTCGCCCACCGCGACGGCGAGCGTCGACACACCCACCGGCCCGCCGTTGAAGCTGCGGATCAGCGCACTCAGCACCGCGCGGTCCAGCCGGTCGAGACCGAGCGCATCCACGTCGTACACCGCCAGTGCGGCACCGGCGATTTCGCGTGTGACCAGGCCGTCGGCCTTGACCTCCGCGTAGTCGCGCACGCGGCGCAGCAGCCGGTTGGCGATACGCGGCGTGCCCCGGGATCGGCCCGCGATCTCGGCCGCCGCGTCGGACTCCAAGCGCACGCCCAGGATTCGCGCCGAGCGCTCCAGAATCTTCTGCAGCTCTTCGGGTTCGTAGAAGTCCATGTGGCCCGTGAAGCCGAACCGGTCACGCAAGGGCCCGGTCAGCGCGCCGGACCGGGTGGTCGCGCCGACCAGCGTGAACGGCGCGATATCAAGGGGAATCGAGGTGGCGCCCGGGCCTTTGCCGACCACCACGTCGACGCGGAAGTCCTCCATGGCCAGGTACAGCATTTCCTCGGCGGGCCGGGCCATGCGGTGGATCTCGTCGATGAACAGCACATCACCCTCGACCAGATTGCTGAGCATGGCGGCCAGGTCGCCCGCGCGTTCCAGCGCCGGACCCGAGGTGAGCCGCAGCGCGGTACCCAGTTCGCCGGCGATGATCATGGCCATGCTCGTCTTGCCGAGGCCGGGCGGACCGGACAGCAGAACGTGGTCGGGGGTACCGCCGCGCAGTTTCGCGCCGCGCAGCACCAGCGCCAGCTGTTCGCGCACGCGCGGCTGGCCGATGAAGTCGTCGAGCGACTTGGGGCGCAGGCTGGCCTCGATCTCGCCGTCGGACTGCAGATAGCTTGCACTGACGGCGGATTCGGTGTCGTCGAGGTCGTCGAACTCGTCGGTCATGGCGGCCTAGCGATTCTTACCCAGCAGCCCGAGCGCCGTGCGCAGGGCCTGAGAGGTGCCGATGCCGGGTTCGTCGGCCAGCACCGCGTCCACCGCGCCCTCGGCCTGCCGGGCCGGGAAACCCAGCCCGATGAGCGCGTCCACCACCTGCTCGCGCACGGGCGTCACCACGGGCGCGGGCCCGGATCCGGGCGGACCGGACTGCACCGGAACCAGATTCACCTTGTCGCGCAACTCGACCACCATGCGTTCGGCGCCGCGCTTGCCGACACCCGGAACCCGGGTCAGCGCCGCCACGTTCGATTCGGCGAGCGCCTTGCGCAGCGCCTCGGGTTCGAGCACCGCCAGCACCGCCATGGCCAGCTTCGGGCCCACCCCGGACACGGTCTGCAACAGCCCGAACAGCTCCCGCGCCTCGGTGTCGGCGAAGCCGAACAGGGTCATGGAGTCCTCGCGCACGATCATGGTCGTGTAGAGCCGGGCGTCCTCGCCGCGGGCGAGCCCGGCCAGGGTGACCGGGGTGGCGTTGAGCCGGTAGCCGACCCCCGCCGCCTCGATGACCACATGGTCGAGCCCGATCTCGAGCACCTCGCCGCGTACCGACGCGATCACCGCGTTACCGCCTTCCGTTGCTGGGCAAGCCTTTCCTCGTACATGCGCCGTTGCCGCTCGGCCATCGCCTCCGCCTTGGCCATGCGTTCCAGCATGGGTGCGCGCCAGCAGTGGCAGATGGCCAGGGCGAGCGCGTCGGCGGCGTCGGCGGGCTTGGGCGCGACGGCCAGCCCGAGGATACGGGTCACCATGGCGGTCACTTGCGCCTTGTCCGCCGAACCGTTGCCGGTGACCGCCGCCTTCACCTGAGACGGCGTGTGGAAGTGCACCGGGATCCGGCGGCGCGCGGCCGCGAGGGCGATGACGCCGCCGGCCTGTGCTGTCGCCATGGCGGTCCGCACATTGTGCTGGGAGAAGACGCGTTCGATGGCCACGACCTCGGGCCTGTGAGTGTCCATCCAGGTTTCGGCGGCGTCGGCGACCAGCAGAAGCCGTTGCGCCAGCTCCATTTCCGCCGGGGTGCGGATCACGTCGACGGCCAGCATGGAGACCTGCCTCCCCATACTGCCCACGACCATGCTGATGCCGCACCGGGTGAGCCCGGGGTCGACGCCCATCACCCGCACCGAAGCCCCTCTCACCGTGAACGAACAACTGTTCGAGAGTCTAACGGACCCTCGGCGCGACAGTATCCATCGACACGGCCGGTCCCGGTGGGGGCTCGGCGGATTCGGCCGGAATCAAGAACCGCTGGGGGCCGGGGCGGGCCGGCGGCGGCCGCTGTTGTCGACCACGGCAGCGAGATAGTCGATACCCATCTCGTAGCTGGGTTCGAAGGTGCCGGGGTCGGTCACCATCGGCGGCGTGCTCCAGGTGCCGTCGGAGTTCATCGACGGCGTTCCCAGGTGGGTCTGCCCGGGCACCCAGCGTCCGGTGCATCCGGGACGCACGTCCTGGGTGGTATGACTGTTCACCCAGACCGACGTCTCGTAGGTGCCGTTGAATCCCGTGCAGTTCACCCGGACCCGCACCCGGTAGATGTCGTCGGTGTCGTTTCGGCAGCTGTGGTCGCTGCAGGAGACTCCGTCGGCCAGGTCCGTGGCGAAGGCCGCCGGGGCGAGTGCACCGGCGGTGGCGGCGATCAGGGCGGCAGCGCCGAGACCGATGAGCAACCGTTGAGCCATGCGTGAATCAACTCCTATCAACCATCCCGACCCGGGATACAGCCTGTCGCACAAGAGGTTTCACGCACATCGGGGTAAACCCGGAATTCGCCGCTCAGGCACCCTGATTCGCGCCGAGCGCGCCGTCGAAGATGCGGAACGCGTCCGCGCTGAAGAGCACGAACCGCACCTCCCGCACCCGGGTCGCGGTGCCGCGCAGGGTCTCGACGGCGATGCGCGCGCCGTCGTCCATGGGCCAGCCGTACACGCCGGTGGAGATGGCCGGGAACGCCACCGTGGCCGCCCCGAGTTCGTCTGCCACACGCAAGGATTCGCGATAGCAGGAGGCCAGCAGGGCGGAACGGTCCTCGCTCGCCGACCACACGGGACCGACGGTGTGAATCACCCACTGGGCCGGCAGGTTTCCGGCGGTGGTCGCGACCGCCTGCCCGGTCTCGAGGCCGCGCCCGTACTGCGAGGCCCGCAGGGCGCGGCAGGCGGCGAGGATCTCGGGCCCGCCCTTGCGGTGGATGGCGCCGTCCACTCCCCCGCCGCCGAGCAACGAGGAGTTCGCCGCGTTCACCACGGCATCCACCCGCTGTTCGGTGATATCGCCTCGAACGGCAAGCAATTCGACCATGCCGCGATTCTCGCACCCGATGCTCGCCGACCCCGGGAAAAATCACGCGGGCCGCCTCCCGGATCGGGAAGCGGCCCGCGTGATCGGGTATTCGCCCGGCAGAAAGAGCCGGCTCAGGCGTCGAGCTCGGCCAGCACCTCATCGGAGATGTCGATGTTGGTGAAGACGTTCTGCACGTCGTCGCAGTCCTCGAGGGCGTCGACCAGCTTGAACACCTTGCGGGCCAGCTCGGCGTCGGCGGGGACGGAGACCGAGGGCTGGAAGCCGGACTCGGCGGAGGTGTAGTCGATGCCCGCCTCCTGCAGCGCGGTGCGGACCGCGATCATGTCGCCCGGCTCGGAGATGATCTCGAACTCGTCGCCGAGGTCGTTGACCTCTTCGGCGCCCGCGTCCAGCACGGCCATCAGGACGTCGTCCTCGGTCTGGCCGGCCTTCTCCAGCGTCACCACGCCCTTGCGGGAGAACATGTACGACACCGAACCGGGGTCGGCCATATTGCCGCCGTTGCGGGTGACCGCCACGCGGACCTCGCCGGCCGCACGGTTGCGGTTGTCGGTCAGGCACTCGATGAGCACCGCGACACCGCTGGGGCCGTAGCCCTCGTACATGATTGTCTGCCAGTCGGCACCACCGGCTTCTTCGCCGCCACCGCGCTTACGGGCCCGCTCGATGTTGTCCTGCGGCACCGAGTTCTTCTTGGCCTTCTGGATGGCGTCGTAGAGCGTCGGGTTGCCATCCGGGTCACCACCACCGGTGCGCGCCGCGACCTCGATGTTCTTGATCAGCTTGGCGAACAGCTTGCCGCGCTTGGCGTCGAGGGCAGCCTTCTTGTGCTTGGTGGTGGCCCATTTTGAATGGCCGCTCATTCCCTACTTCCTCGCTTCGGGGGTCTGTGTGGTTTCCGACATTCGAGAGTACGTCAGACTCCGGCGCGCGGTCGCACCACGGTATCGACGAACAGCTTGTGCACCCGCAGATCGCCGGTCACTTCCGGGTGGAAGGAGGTGGCGATGACATTGCCCTGCCGCACCGCGACGATGCGCCCGGCCGCCGGGCCCGCGGGCACCCGCGCCAGCACCTCGACGCCGGCCCCGGCCCGCTCCACCCAGGGGGCGCGGATGAAGACCGCCCGGACCGGGCCGTCGTCGAGGCCGGTGAAATCGAGGTCGGCCTCGAAGGAGTCGACCTGGCGGCCGAAGGCATTGCGGCGCACGGTCATATCGATGCCGTACAGGGGCTGCATGTCGGGGCGGGTATCGAGCACCTCCGAGGCCAGCAGGATCATGCCCGCGCAGGAGCCGTAGGCGGGCAGGCCGTCGCGCAGGCGCTGCTTGAGCGGTTCCAGCAGCTCGAAGACTTCCAGCAGCTTGCTGATCGTGGTGGATTCGCCACCCGGGATCACCAGACCGTCGACGGCGGCCAGCTCGGATTCGCGGCGCACGGGCAGCGCCGCCGCTCCGCAAGCTTCCAGCGCGTGCGCGTGTTCGCGCACATCACCCTGCAGGGCCAGCACACCAATCGTCGGTTTCACGCCGTCGAGCATACGTTCGGGGGGTGTTGTGGCCCTGCTCACCCAAGGTGTCAGGGTTTCGTCAGGACGGGCGTCCAAGAGCACTTTCGGGTGAACACTCCGCATGTGACCGATTTGCTTCCGCAAACCTCGCCCGGGCCGCGCGGCGGGGTCGACGCACCGCCGCCCCGGCACGGGCTGACCGTGGCGACCGGGCTGGCCGGGCTCTCGCTCGACGCCATGGCCTCGGTGGCCTATGGGCCCGAGGCCATCGTGCTGGTCCTGGCGGCGGCGGGCACGGCCGGACTCGGCTTCACCCTGCCGGTGACCCTGGCGATCGTGGTGCTGCTGACCGTGCTGACCTTCTCCTACCGGCAGGTCATCGCGGCGTTCCCGAACGGCGGCGGCGCGTACGCGGTGGCCAAGGCGCGGCTGGGGCGGCGCACCAGCCTGGTCGCCGCGGCCTCGCTCATCGTCGACTACGTCCTGAATGTGGCGGTGTCCATCGCCGCGGGCGTGGCGGCGCTGACCTCGGCGTTCCCCTCGCTCTTCCCTTACACGGTGTGGATCTGCCTGGCGGTCCTGGCCGGAATCACCGTATTGAATCTGTACGGAATCCGTGAGAGCGCGCGGGCCTTCATGGCCCCGACCGTGGTGTTCGTGCTCGGTATCTTCGTCGTCATCGTCGCGGGCCTGCTGCGGGCGCAACCGGCCGCGGTCGAAACCGGCGCCGCGGTCGCCGAGAACGCCCGCAATATCGGAATCCTGTTGCTGCTCAAGGCCTTCTCCAGCGGCTGCGCGGCCCTGACCGGTGTCGAGGCGATCGCCAACGCGGTACCGAGCTTCGCGCAGCCCAGGGTCGAGCGGGCGCAGCGGGCCGAGGTGGCGCTGGGTGCGCTGCTGGGCCTCATGCTCGTCGGGCTGGCCACGCTGATCGGGAAGTTCTCGATCCACCCGATCGAAGGCGCCACCATCCTGTCGCAGCTGACCGAGGCGGCGCTGGGCCACGGAATCGCCTACTACATCGTGCAATTCGCGACCGTGATCCTGCTGGCGCTGGCGGCCAACACCTCCTACGGCGGCCTGCCGACACTGACCAAGATCCTGGCCGACGACAATTCGCTGCCACACCGGTTCGCGGTGCGTTCACAGCGGCAGGTGTACCGCTTCGGCGTGCTCGCCCTGGGCGTCTCGTCGGCGGTGCTGCTGGCCGCGTCCGACGGCGAGATGAACGCCCTGGTGCCGCTGTTCGCGATCGGCGTGTTCGTGGGCTTCACCATCGCCCAGGCCGGCATGGTCCGGCACTGGCCGGCGGTCCGGACCAAGGGCTGGCGGTGGCGGGTGGCGCTGAACGGGTTCGGCGCGGTGCTCACCTTGGTGGCGCTGATCGTCACCACCGCAATGAAATTCGCCGAGGGCGCGTGGCTGATCGTGGTGGTGCTGCCGCTGCTGGTGGTGGCCATGGAGCGGATCCGCACGATCTACGCCCGTATCGACGGCTGCCGCGGCGTGGGGTGCGTGCCCGCCGAGCCGAAGGCCACCGAGACCGCGATCGTGGTGCCGGTGTCGGAGGTGTCGGAGCTGAGCCGGGAGGCGCTGTCGGCGGCCATGTCGCTGGGCCGGGACGTGACCGCGGTGCACGTGTGCCTGCCGGGCGAGAACATCACCGTCTTCACCAAGGAGTGGGAGACCTGGCACCCGGACGTGCGCCTGGTGCTGCTCGAGGACGGCGATTCGACGGTCGGGGGCCCGGTGGCGCGTTATGTCGCCGACCATTTCACCGGCCGCCGCAAGGTGGTGGTGATCGCCGAGGTCGAGCCGCCCGCGGGCTGGAATCACGTGCTGCCCAGCCATCGCAGTGACGAGCTGGAGCGGGTGCTGCGCAAGATGACCGACACCGTGGTGTGTCACCTGCGGGTGCAGATCGCCTGATCCCGGAAACACTAGCGCGCCACCGTAATTCACCGGCGGCGCGCTCGATTGGTTTGCGGCTCAGGCGGTTCCGGCCGGGTAGGACTCGGCCTGCGCGTCACGGAAGGTGCGGGTCAGCCCCTCCTGAATGACCACCGCCACCAGTTCCCCGGCCTGATTCCAGATCCGCCCGCCGGTCAGCGCACGGCCCGCGCCCGCCGACGGCGACTGCTGGTCGTAGAGCAGCCAGTCGTCGGCGCGGAACGGGCGCAGGAACCACATGGCGTGGTCGAGCGAGGCGTTCTGCGTGGGCTCATCGGGGTGGATGACCTTGGACGAGCCGAGCAGCGTCATATCGCTCATGTACGCCAGGGTGCAGACGTGGAACAGCGGATCGTCGGGCAGCGGGTGCCGGTAGCGGAACCACACCTGCTGCTGGGCGGCGAGACCGTCGCGGCGGTCCACCTCGTCCTGCGGGATGGTGCGGATATCCCAGTGCTCCCATTCGCGCATGAGCCACAGCCGTTCGGGGCTCATGGCCTCCTTGGCGTCCGACAGATCAGACGCCGCGGGCACCGCCGGCATCCTGTCCTGATGCTCGGGACCCTCGTCGCCGACATGGAAGGAGGCCGACATGGTGAAGATGGCCTCGCCGTTCTGCACTCCGGTGACTCTGCGCGTGCAGAAGGAGCGGCCTTCGCGGATGCGGTCCACCTGGTAGACGGTGGGTCGCTCCGGATTGCCCGGCCGCAGGAAATACCCGTGCAGCGAGTGCACCTGATAGTGCGGATCCACCGTGCGCACCGCCGCCACCAGCGCCTGCCCCGCTACCTGCCCGCCGAATGTGCGTGGCAGCTGCGTCTTGGTGGACGCACCACGGAAGATGTCGCGTTCGAGTTGCTCTATTTCGAGCGCCTCTTCGATCGTCGCCATGCACCCGTCCCTTCGCGTTTGTCCCGCTCAGGCTAACAACCGCCTAAAACTATCGAATCATTCACGATCGTTTCTGCTACGATAGTTCTTATGAGCTGGAAGCGCCGGACCCTCCTCGCTGTGAGTTGTGTTGCCGCACTGGTGCTGTCGGCCGGCGGATGGGTGATCGTCCAGCACGACTTCGGTTTTCGCGCGGAGCGGGTCACCATCACCGGCGGTACCCAGCCGCTGCAGGGCGCGCTGGCATTGCACCGCACGGGTGTACCGGGATTCGGTGCCGTCGAACCTGCTGACGGTCCCGGACGTTCCCGGACGCCTCGCACAACATCGTGAAGTTCGATCTGGATAGGCCCGACAGCGCGTGGTCCTACCTGGTCGCGCTCTTCGCACCCCGATCCCTGTACGCCCCAGGCTATCTCGATGCTCTGCGTCGGTACGCCGACCAGCCGGACCACTGATTCAGGAGTACGTCATGAGAGTTCTAGCCCTGGGCGCGGCGGGCGCGATGGGCGCGGCCGCCGTCGAGACGGCCGCCGGGCTGCTGGGTGTCGAGCAGATCGTAATCGCCGATCGCGACGGTGCCGCCGCCGCGGCGGTGGCCCGCCGATTCGCCGACGCCCGGGTCCCGGTCACCGCACGCACACTCGATGTCACCGACGCGGCCGCGCTGCGCGGGGCGCTCTCGCGGGCCGATCTGGTGCTCAATACCGTTGGCCCCTACTACCGTTTCGGCCGCGCCGTCCTGCGGGCGGCCATCGACACCGGCACGCACTATCTCGACATCTGCGACGACTGGGAGCCGACGGTCGACATGCTCGGATCGGATCAGGAGGCTCGGGACGCCGGGGTGTGCGCGGTGGTGGGGATGGGCGCGAGCCCCGGCATCAGCAACCTGCTCGCGGCGCTGGCCGCCGACGAACTCGACACCGTCCTCGACGCGTATACGGCCTGGCCGGTGGATGTTCCGGGCGCGGGCGCCGACGACGCGCTGCTGACCGATGGACGGCCGACGGCGGCGGCCGTGCACTGGATGCAGCAGAGCAGCGGCACCATCTCCGCGGTGGCGGCGGGCCGACTGGTCGCGCAGCGGCCGCTGCGGGCGGTCGAGCTCACCCTGCCCGGGGGCCGGCGCGGGACCGCGTACACGATCGGCCATCCCGAGCCGATCACCCTGCAGCGCAGCCTGAATCCGACCGGCGACGCCGCCAACCTGATGGTGGTGACGCCGTGGACGCTGGCCTACCTGGAGATGCTGCGCCGCGATATCGACGCCGGGCTGCTCACCAACGAGGCGGCCGCCGAGGAGCTGGCCAGCCCGTCGCTGGGGCGGATGGTCCGGTCGGTGCCGACGGCGATGCGGACCCGGGGTCCCGGCAATTTGCCACCCTTCTTCGCCGCGCTGTCCGGCACCCGGGACGGGCGCGAGTACCGGGTGCTCGCCCACCTGAGCCCCGAGGAGACGGGCGGAGTCCGTATGCTGTTCGGCGATATGGCGCGGGCCACCGGGATCCCCTTGGCGCTGGGCATGTCCCAGGTCATCGACGGCAGCGCCCGCCGGCCGGGCGTGCATCCGCCGGAGGCGGTCATCGACGCGCGGCGGTTCTTCGCCGACCTGGGCCGGGAATTCGGCGGCAGCGCGGCGCCGGTCGTCATCGAACGGGAGCCCGGTGGCATCACGGCCGGCCGGGTGGAGCGAGGAGTGACCAGTGGATGATCCGGTTGCGGCCACCGAGATTCCGACCCGGACGCTCGTGGAGAGCATGATCCGCGAGGACGCCACCATCGACGCGGGCGAACTCTACGATGTCGCCACGGCGCTGGGGATGAGCGATCAGCAGGTGCGGCTGTGCATCAAAAGGCTGGTGGCCGAAGGCCGATTCACGCACGAGGGGCGCGGGCGCAAAGCGATACTGCGCGCCACCGCGGACACCCGGGGCAGCACCCTCGAACCCGACCTGGAGTATTTGCGGTTCACCTACGCCCAGGATCGCGGGGAGGTGACGTGGGACGGCAATTGGCATCTGGCGGCCTTCGCGGTGCCGGAGGCCAATCGGCAGGCGCGTGACGCCATGCGTGAGGCCATCATGTTCCACGGCGGCGCGCCGATCCAGGGCGGACTGTACGTGTCGCCGCACGCGTGGGAGGACCGGATCCGTTCCCTGGCAGGCACACTCGGCATCGACGGGCAGCTCACCCTGATGACCACCGCTGAGCTGTCGGTCGGGGGGATCACCGCGGGAACCGAACTCGCGGCGCGACTGTGGCCGCTGGATCGGCTGGCCGCCGGGCACGAGCGGCTGCTCGCGACCGCCGAGCGCACGCTGTCGGCGCTGCGCACCGCGGATTCGACCGAACAGCTGTCGCTGGCGATCACGGTGGCCGCCGAATTCGATCGAGCGCTCGCCGGCGATCCGCTGCTGCCGCCCGAGCTGCTCCCCCAACCCTGGATCGGGGTGACCGCCCGCGCCGCGGTCGCCCGATGCTGGGCGGCGCTGAATGCCGTTCCCCTGCCGCCGATTCGACTGTTCCGCTGGCACACCGACGTGGTCGCCGAGATCACCGCCCCCACCGGTACCCGGGATTAGACCGACAGCACATCATCCCCCGGCCCGGCTGTCACTGTGACCCGGAACCCGGAAAATCCTTACGGTCTGCTTACGCCCAGCGGTGGCAGCATGTGCTGACGGGCTCACGCCCGGCAGAGACATCGCTGCAACAGGGGGTGCCAGTGTTGGCAATAGCCGAGGTCGATCGGGCCTTGGGTCCTGGAATCGCTTGCGCTGCTGAGGGACCGGCATGACCATGACCCACTGCCTGCGACCGGACTGCGGCGGAACCATCCAGGACGGCTTCTGCGACGAGTGCGGAATGGCGCCCGCCGCACCGGCGCGTCAGAGCCGCCGCTCCTCCTCCCGTTCCACCCGCACCGCGCGGTCCAGCCGGGGCCGGCTGGGCGCGGGCCTGGTATCGATTCCGCAAGTGCCGTACCGGGATCCGTCCACGGCGGTGCTGGCCGACCCGCAGGTGCCCGAGCGCGAACGCTTCTGCAGCAACTGCAATCAGCGGGTGGGCCGCGGCCGCGAGGGTGTGCCGGGCCGTACCGAGGGCTTCTGCCGCCAGTGCGGCACCGCCTACTCCTTCACCCCGAAGCTGGCCGCGGGCGATCTGGTGGCCGGACAGTACGAAGTGCTGGGCTGCCTGGCGCACGGTGGCCTCGGCTGGATCTACCTGGCACGCGACCACAATGTCAGCGACCGCTGGGTCGTGCTCAAGGGCCTGCTCGACTCCGGCGATGCCGACGCGATGGCCGCGGCGGTGGCCGAGCGGCAGTTCCTGGCATCGGTGGAGCATCCGAACATCGTCAAGATCTTCAACTTCGTACGGCATCCGGACCCGCGCACGCATGAGCCGGTCGGCTACATCGTCATGGAGTACATCGGTGGCGCATCGCTGAAAGAGCTGCGCTCCCAGCATGATCCTTCCGGCAGACCGGCGCCGCTGCCGCTGGCGCGGGGGCTGGCCTACATTCTCGAGATCCTGCCCGCCATCGGCTATCTGCACGGCATGGATCTGCTCTACTGCGATTTCAAGCCCGACAATATGATTCAGACCGAGGAGCAGCTCAAGCTCATCGATCTGGGCGCGGTCCGGCACGTGGAAGACGAGGACAGCGCCGGCTTCAAGACCGACGGCTACTGCGCGCCCGAGCTGGAAACCGAAGGCGCGTCGGTGGAGTCGGATCTGTTCACGGTGGCGCGGACACTCGCGGTGCTCACCTTCAACTTCGACTACCAGCACGCCTACAAGTACACCCTGCCGCCCGCGACGGACGTGCCGCTGCTGGCGCAGTTCCCGTCGTTCCGGCGGCTGCTGGAACGCGCCACCGCCGCCGACCCGAACGAGCGCTTCGGGTCCGCCTCGGAGATGGCCGAACAGGTGACCGGCGTCTTGCGCGAGGTGGTGGCCGCCGAGGACGGGCAGCCGCGCCCGGCGCTGTCCACCGTGTTCAGTGGTGAGCGTGCGGCTTTCGGGGCCGACCCGCGGCAGTGGCCCGCCACCCCGGACCCGCTCGCCATCGCCGCGGCGCTGCCGGTGCCCATGGTCGACCCGTCCGATCCGGCGGCGGCCTTCCTGGCCACCACCTCGATCGGCGACCCCGGGCAGTTGGTGGCCGCCCTGGAGGCCGCGCCGGTGTCCTCGCCCGAGGTGACGCTGGCGCTGATTCGCGCCCGCATCGAGAGCGGCGACTTCGACACGGCCGCAGGCGAACTCACCGTATTCGAGGAGTCCCAGGACGCCGACTGGCGGATCACCTGGTATCGCGGGCTCACTGCGCTGGCGCGCCGAGACTTCACCGCCGCGCGCCAGTACTTCGACACCGTCTACGGCATGCTGCCCGGCGAGGCGGCGGCCAAACTGGCGCTCGCGGCCGCTCAGGAGTGCGGCGGCGGGTTCGCCGCCGCGTCCCGGCTGTACCTGCGGGTGTGGCGGACCGACAACGGATATCCCAGTGCCGCCTTCGGTTCGGCGCGCACCCTGCTGCAGGAGCGCGATGTCGACGGCGCCATCGCTGTCGCGGAATCCGTGCCCGCCGGCTCCAGCCATCACACCGCCGCCCAGCTCGCCGCCTTCGGCGCGCAGCTCGCGGGCGGGTCGGGCCGGCACGGCTATCTCGTCGCGGCCGGTGAACGCCTCACCGGTCTGCCGCTGGATCCGGAATACAAGGCATGGAAGAGCATTGCGGTCCTCGATGCCGCGCGCGCCCTGGCGGCCGCGCATCCGGTCGAGCCGGGCGCGACCGTGCTCGGCTGCCGCTTCGCCGATCGCGAGCTGCGGACCGCGCTGGAGTCCCAGTTCCGGATCCTGGCGCGACTGGCCCCCGACAAACTGACCCGGCGGGATCTGGTCAACCGGGCCAATGCCATTCGCCCCGTCAGCTGGGTGTGAACGATGACGACACTCGAGGAGACGACCGACGTGTGCCCGGCGTGTGGCGCACGATGCGCCGACGGCGACCGATTCTGCGAGGACTGCGGCGCATGCCTGACCGGTGAGGTCGCGGCGGCCCCCGCCGTTCCCGACCGGCGGCAACTCGATCTCGGCGGCCTCGCCGCGGTCAGCGATCGCGGGAAACGGCACGCGCACAACGAGGATGCGATGGCGCTGCGCACCGTGGCAGACTTTCGGATCCTGGTGGTGTGCGACGGGGTATCCAGCTCCGAGCACGCCGCCGACGCCGCCCAGCGCGCCGCCGCAACCGCCGCCGATCGGCTCGCGGCCGAGTTGAGTGTGGGTCTCGGCGCGGAGGCGGCGACCATCCTGGCCATCGGCGCGGCAGCCGAAGCCGTTGCGGCCCTGGGTGATCGAGGCGAGCTGACACCGTCCTGCACGATCGTGACGGCGGCGGTCACCGCGACCGCGGTCACCGTCGGGTCCATCGGCGACAGCCGTGCCTACTGGCTCACCGCCGACGCGGCCGCCACGCCACCGCGTCGGCTGAGCATCGACGATTCGGTGGCCGCCGGGCTGGTGGACCTGGGTGTGGACGAGGCGACCGCCATGTCCATGCCCGACGCGCACACCCTCACCGCCTGGCTCGGGGCCGACGCGGACGGCGTCGAACCCCACCTGCGCACCTTCGTCCCGGACGGGACGGGCGCGGTGCTGCTGTGCAGCGACGGACTGTGGAACTACCACCCCGACGCCGCCGCGCTCACCGCGCTCGCCCTGCCGTCCGCCCTGACCGACCCGTGCGCCACCGCCCATCACCTGGCCGATCTGGCGCTCGCCGCCGGCGGCGGCGACAACATCACCGTCGCCGTCGCGCCGTTTCCCGCACTCTCGAGGAATAGCCGATCATGAACGATGCCCTGGGTTTCCGCATCGACACCTACCAGAACGAGTACCTGCCCGCGGGCGCGACGCGGGTCGACGCGGTCGTCACCGTGACCGCGAGCGGGGGCGGCGCGATACCCGCGAGCGGCGGGGCGGCCGAGGTGATCATCGTCGACTGCTCGGGCAGCATGGACCACGCCTACGGGAAACTCGCCGCCGCCAAGAACGCCACGGCGGCCGCCATCTCGGCGGTGCGCGATGGCGTGGACTTCGCAGTCGTCGCGGGCACCGAGGTGGCGCGCATGGTGTATCCGGTGACGCCGTCGCTGATCACCGCTACGTCCGGCAACAAGGTCAATGCCATTGCCGCCGTGCAGAACCTGCGGGCCGGCGGGGGCACCGCGATCGGCAACTGGCTGCGGCTGGCGCGGCACCTGCTCGGGGACCGGGAAGGGTTGCGCCACGCCATCCTGCTCACCGACGGCCGCGACGAACACGAGACGCCGCAGCAGCTCGACGCCGAGATCCAGGCCAGCACCGGGGTGTACGTGTGCGACTGCCGCGGCGTCGGCACCGACTGGGAGATCGCCGAACTGCGCAAGATCTCGAGCGCACTGCTCGGCACCGTCGACATCGTCGCCGACCCCCGCGACCTGGTGGACGACTTCCAGGCCATGACCACCGCGGCCATGGGCAAGTCCGTCGCCGATGTGACGCTGCGGCTGTGGACGCCGCGCGGGGCCACCGTGAAATTCGTCAAGCAGGTCGCGCCGGATCTGCTCGATCTGACCGGGCGGCGCACCGAAACCGGTACGCAGACCGGCGAATACCCGACCGGATCGTGGGGCGGCGCGGAGAGCCGCGACTACCACATCTGCGTCGAGGTCGCGCCCGGCGGACTCGGGGACGTCATGCTCGCGGGGCGGATCGGACTGGTGCGCGGCAGCGGGGATCGGGCCGAGGTGCTCGGGCAGGGGCTGATCAAGGCGGTGTGGACCGACGATGTCGCGCAGTCCAGCAAGATCAGCCCGGAGGTGGCCCACTACACCGGGCAGGCCGAGCTGGCCGGGGTCATCCAGGAGGGCCTCGCCGCGCGCCGCGACGGCGATCTCGACACCGCCACCAGGAAACTCGGGCGCGCGGTGCAGATCGCGGCGGCCTCCGGCAACGCGGACACCGCCAAACTCCTGGAGGGCGTGGTCGACGTGCTCGACGCGCGGACCGGGACCGTGCGGCTGAAGTCGGCGGTCCGCAAGGCCGACGAGATGACGCTCGACACGCGGTCGACCAAGACTTCGCGCGTGCACAAACGATAGAGGGGGACGAACATGCTGACCTGTCCGGCCGGACACGATTCGGCGGCCGGCGACTACTGTGACGTGTGCGGTCTACTGATGGAAAACGAAAGATCTTCTCCCGCAGTGGAAGCCGCAGGGGTGCCATGCCCGGCGTGTGGGGAGCCGCAGACGGGGCGGTTCTGCGAGGGGTGCAGTTACGACTTCGCGGCGGGCCGGCCCGTGCGAACGGTCGCCACACCGGCGGCCGCGGTGGACGCATCCACACCGGCCGGGTCCGCGTCCGCGCCGACGATGGTCGCGCCGCTGGCCGCCGTATTTGGAACCTCTTGGACAGCAACCGTTTTCGCCGACCGCGAGTACTTCGACACCATGCGCGGCGAGGACGACGACGTCGAATTCCCGGCCTACTGCCCCGAACGCGTCTTCGCGCTGCGGGGCGCGCAGATGCGGGTGGGCCGCCACAGCGCCGCCAAGGGCATCGATCCCGAGATCGATCTCACCGGTCCCCCGCAGGATCCGGGCGTCTCACACCTGCACGTGCTGTTCGTCGCCCAGCCCGGGAACGGCTGGGCCATCATCGATCTCGGCTCCACCAACGGCACCCGCGTCAACGCGGCCGCCGACCCCATCCCGCGCGGGCAGGCGGTGCCGGTGCGGCCCGGCGACCGAATCCACCTGGGCGCGTGGACCACGCTCACCCTGAAGCAGGACACCCCGTCATGACGACGATGCTCACCCGCCCCCGGACTCCGCGCGCCGAGACCGCGCCTGCCACAGGCGCGCTCACGCGAGTGCGCGGGCTGTTGCCCGGGAGGTCGGATACTCCGGGCTGGATTCGGCTGCTGGCCGTGGCCGCGGTGCTGCTCACGGCGGTGACCGCGCTCGTGATGGCCGCCGACGCGCGGTCGACCCGGCACCGCATCGATGTCATCGGCCACCACACCGCGCCGACCGTGACCGCCACCGAGGACCTGTACTTCGCGCTGGCCGATATGGACGCCCAACTGGCGGATGTGCTTCTCGCCGGGAACGATTCGACGCTGGCCACGGTGCGCGAGAACGCGCTCGCCGGCTACGAGCAGCGGCGGGTGCAGGCCGACGCCGACCTGCAACAGGCCATGACCATCGCCACCACTGACGATGCGGCCCGGCAGATCCGGGAGCTGCTCGACGAGTTCGGCAGTACGAGGCGCTCGCCGCCGGCACCTTCCAGCTCGGCGATCTCGATCGTGGCGCCGCGGGCCGGCCTTCGGCCCGCACCCTGGATGCCTACCGGACGGCGACGGGGATGGTGCCGGATCTGCTGTCCCGCGCCCAGAAACTGGCAGACACCAACAGCGGTGTGCTGAGCCAGGCGTACCAGGACAGCGAGCACACCACGGTCGCGGAACGGGTGCGCATCGCCGTGCTGGGCCTGCTGCTGCTCGGGGTGCTGGCCGGACTACAGGTCGTGCTGCGGGTGACGCTGCATCGCCGGGTCAACCCGGCACTCGCCGCGACCACCGTGCTGATGCTCGGGGTGCTGACCGGCGGCTTTGTCGCGAATGCCTCGGCGGCACATCAGCTCACCGTCGCCAAACAGGACGCGTTCGAATCGCTGCTGGCGCTGCGGCAGGCACGGGCGCTGAGCTACGACGCCAATGCCGACGAGAGCCGATACCTGCTCGATCTCGCGCACGCCGCGACCTATCAGCAGAGCTACTTCGAGAAATCGCAGCGGCTGGCCGGGGTGCAGGCGCGCGGCGTCGACGACTACGCGGGCGCGATCGACCAGGCGATCGCCGCGCACACCGGCTATCCGGCACAGGCCGTCAGCGCCGACTCCTTTCTCGGAGAGGAACTGCGCAACATCACCTTCGGTGGCGAACGGCAGGCCGCCGAGCAGAGCCTGCTCACCTACCAGGCCTACCAGCACGACGACCACGTCCTGCGCGGACTGGCGGGCACGGACCTGCGGGCGGCCATCGCCCTGGACACCGGCGCATCCAACGACCACTTCGGCGCCTACGACAAGGCGCTGGTATCGGCCATCGACATCAACCAGCACGCCTTCGACACCGCGATCGCCCAGGGCGAGAACGACCTGTCCGGCTGGGGCACCTGGCTCCCCTACGGCGCGGCCATGCTCGTGGCGGTCCTGGTCCTGCTCGGCGTCCGCCCGCGCCTGGCCGAATACCGCTGACCCGAGGTGACCGGGCACGAGGCCTCGACCAAGATGGGTCTCGTGCCCGAATTCACCGCCATCACCCCCGATGCCCTGCGCGCACTCCTCGCCGACCGGGCCATGGCACTGCCCGGATACACGGTGATCGCGGTGGACGGCGCGGACGCGGCCGACCCGCGCACCCTCGCGAACGGAGTCGCCGAACTCCTCCGCACCCGCGGCCGGCCCGCCGAAGTGGTGTCGCTGCACGATTTCGTCCGGCCCGCCTCCGTGCGCCTGGAATACGATCGCGACAGCGAGTTCACCTACCGCACAGCCTGGTTCGATTTCGCGGCGCTGAATCGCGAAGTCCTCGAACCACTCCGGGACACGGGCCGTTACCTGCCGGCGCTCTGGGATGAACAGGCCGACCGCTCGGCCCGCGCCCGCATCCGCGCCGCCGCCGAGAGAACAGTGCTGTTCGTCGCCGGGCCGATGCTCCTCGGTCGCGGCCTGGACTTCGATCTGACTGTCGGCCTGCGCATGTCGGAGGGGGCGCTGCGACGCCGCACGGACGCCGACGCGATGTTCACGGTGGACGGGCTGCTCGAATTCCACCGCGAACACGCCGCCGACCCCGATATCCAGGTCGCCTGGGACCACCCCGATCGCCCGGCCATCCGGGTCGGCTGAGCCACGCCGACGGGGCTCAGCGCGACGCCGCCTGCTCCGCCAGCGCGCTGAAGGCCGCTTTGGGTGCCCAGCTCAGCGAACCGCTCTCGGGCTGAAGGACTTTCACCAATCCCGGGCTGGCCAGGTCCAGGTCGAGTCCGGCGTCGTCGCGGTGGGGTAGGTCGTAGCGGGCGAAGCAGTAGTAGAAGGCGGCGTCCACGCCCTCGGCGTCGAGGATGCCGAGCAGGTCGGTGAGGTGGGCGGCCTGGGCGGGCTCGTCACGCTGGTAGCTGCCGTCCAGGCGGAGCGGTCTCGCCGTATCCGGGTCCCACTCGATGATGTCGAATCCGTGCCGGCCCGCATCGGGCGCGCCGCGGAAGGACGGGCAGCCGAATTCGGTGATGGCCACCGGCTTTCCGAGTCTCTCGCCCAGCGCGACATAGGCGCGCATGGTGTCCCGATAGCCCGGGGCGAGCTCCGCGCCACGGTATCCGGCGTCGGTGGCGAGGATGTCGAACTTATCCCAGTCGACCTGTTCGAAAGGCAGGCTGCAATAGGTCAGCCTGCCGCGGAAGCGATCCCGGGCGATCGCCGCGGCGCGGGACAGGAGAGCGTTGACGCGCGCGGGGATTCCGGCGAGAGCGGCCTGGCCTTCCGGGGTCCCGAGGGCGGCCGCGCGCTCGGTCAGGGTGTCACCGGGGAGATATCCGAGCACGAACATGGCGAGCTCCGACCCGACTGCCAGCACGATCTCCGCACCGCCGGCACGCAGCCGTTCCGCGTGTCCGGCACAGTCGGCGACGACCGCGAGGACCTCGTCCTCGGTGACATCGTTCAGGAAGGGGCACAGCCACACCTCCAATCCGGCCGCCGCGGCCTCGGTCGCCGCCCGCTTCAACCGTTCCGGATACCCCCCGGTGATCCGGACCGCGTCGCAGTGCAGGTCTTCGCGAATGACCCGCATGTCCTCCCGCACCCGCGCGAGTTCGAACGGCTCGTGGGTGCTGCTGCCCAGGTTCACGAAGCCGGTGTCGTAACAAACGCCGATCGCTCGCATCGGCTACCTCCTCCAATTACGGTACGTTTAGTACCCTAGTTGCGACCGTAGTCGGGCCTACCCCAGCCCCGCAAGGTACGCTCAGTACCGTTATGAGCGAATCGACAGAGCGCGCGACCCGCCGTCGCGGCCCGGCCCTGGAACAGGCGATCCTCCGCGCGGCCGTGGACGAACTGCTCGAATCCGGCTATCCCGGCATGACCATGGACGCCGTCGCCACCCGAGCCGGCACCAACAAGAACGCCATCTACCGCCGCTGGCCGCACCGTGCCGCCCTCGGCGTCGCCGCCTACCGCCAGCTGAGCTCGGCCGCCCTCGATCTACCCGACACCGGCGCCCTCCGCACCGACGTCCTGGAGTTGTTGCGCCGCGCCAACTCCCACCTGGCCTCGCCCCTCGGCGAAATCCTCCGCACCCTGCTCTCCCAGCTCGCGAACGAGCCCGAACTCCTCGCTCAACTGCGAGAGCAGTCCGGAGACACCGGAACCCGGCCCTGGCTCACCATCCTGGAGCGTGCCGCCGATCGCGGCGAAGCCCCGCGCGCAGCCTGCGTGCCCCGGGTCGCCACCACGCCCATCGACCTGCTGCGCAACGAGTTCGTGACCCGTGGCGTGCCGGCGGTACCCGACGACGTCCTGGTGGACATCGTCGACACCGTGTACCTGCCACTGATCCGCGGCTTTTCCGTGCCGTCGGACTGACCGCGCACGGACCCGGCCCGGGCGGCGGAAATCGTTGCACCGCATCTCTTCCGGCGCCCGGACATCGTCCCCGTTCGCCCGCGCGGCCCTCACCATCGGTGACGGCGGAAATCGAACTGTCCGTCGGGTATTCGTCCGGTCAGGATCCACCCTCCGTGCCCCTGCTGATCACGAGCCCGCACCATGCACCGCAGGGCCGAACGACCCGGTGACGGACATGACATGGGCCAGAACGGGAGTGAGCCGCCCATAGGTGAAATGGTCGATTACCAATATGCGGGCTCCTTGCCGGAATGACTGCTCATGACGTTTCACCGGCGACCGATCCGAACCGTAGCGAGGAAACACCAGGTAGTAATTCACCGAAGCCCAGCCCCGAAAAAATAGCTGGAGTTTGCTGAACGGTATGCACGCAGGTGGCCACCGGTATGGACGGGTCCGCAGCGCCACTCACACCGCGTATGCGCGCCTTGACGGCCAGCACCCACCGTGCAAACCCGATAGGGCCGCAAGTCCCTCGCGCACAATGAAAAACCGCCGGGCGGTCACAGGGACCACCCGGCGGTGTGAATCAGACTGTGGCGAAGCCGATTACCGGTCACGCCCCGGCGGGATCACCAGCCGCGCTCGGCGAGCCGGTGGGGCTGGGCGATGTCCTCGACATTGATGCCGACCATGGCCTCGCCCAGGCCGCGCGAAACCTTCGCCAGCACATCGGGATCGTCGTGGAAGGTGGTGGCCTTCACGATGGCGGCGGCGCGCTGGGCCGGGTTGCCGGACTTGAAGATGCCGGAGCCGACGAACACGCCCTCGGCGCCGAGCTGCATCATCATGGCGGCGTCGGCCGGGGTGGCGATGCCACCGGCGGTGAAGAGCACGACCGGAAGCTTGCCGGTCTCGGCGACCTCGGCGACCAGCTCGTAGGGGGCCTGCAGCTCCTTGGCGGCGACGTACAGCTCGTCCTTGGGCAGCGAGGTCAAGCGGCGGATCTCGTCGCGGATCTTGCGCATGTGGGTGGTGGCGTTGGAGACGTCACCGGTGCCGGCCTCACCCTTGGAGCGAATCATGGCCGCGCCCTCGGTGATCCGGCGCAGCGCCTCACCCAGGTTGGTGGCGCCACACACGAAAGGCACGGTGAAGGCGAACTTGTCGATGTGGTTGGCGTAGTCGGCCGGGGTCAGCACCTCGGACTCGTCGATGTAGTCCACACCCAGCGACTGCAGGATCTGCGCCTCGACGAAGTGGCCGATACGGGCCTTCGCCATGACGGGGATGGAGACGGCGTTGATGATGCCGTCGATCATGTCCGGATCCGACATGCGGGACACGCCACCCTGGGCGCGAATGTCGGCGGGAACCCGCTCGAGCGCCATGACCGCGACGGCGCCCGCATCCTCGGCGATCTTGGCCTGGTCCGGCGTGACGACATCCATGATCACACCGCCCTTCAGCATCTCGGCCATGCCGCGCTTGACGCGGGCGGTACCGATGGTCGGGGTGGTGTCGGGCGTGGTCACGGCAAACTCCTGGGTCATGGGGGCCAATCGGGTCGCTCGGAATCGAACACCCCGATTCTAGGCGGCGCTTTCAGGCCACTTGATAGCCAGTCCGACACGACTGGACTGCCCGCCTCCAGCAGGATGACGGGCGTCACAGCCGCCAGGGTTACCGCGTCGCTACTACAGCGGTCCGATGACGAAAATCGTCGCCCAGTACTCGGCCGCGGCCGGGCCCATCAACGGTTCCAGGAAGTCGTAGAGCAGGTAAGACACGAAGAACATTCCACCTTCCACACACGGTCTGCCGATTCCGCTGCGCGGCAAACCTTCCCAGGGACCCTAGCGGACAATGCGCCAGGGATCACGGGAAAGTTCTTCAGGCTATCGATCAGCCCAGGGTGTAGACGTACCGGCTCGTGGGCACCAGATCCAGATTCAGGTGGGCGCCGAAGCGCACGACGCTCTCCATCATGGCGGTGACCCGCCGCTGCAGTTCCGCATCGTCGCCACCGCTGCCGTAGAAGGCATGTGCGCTGGTCATGGCCGCCATCGGGAACAATTCCTCGACGAGGGCGTCGACCCGATCGCCCTCGGTGATCGCCTCGGTCACCGTGTTCTGGACGTAGCCGAATGTGTCCTGCGTCTCGATAGCCACTGGCGTGTGCAGGACGTGCCACCGATGCAGCCACTCCGCACGCGTCAGGTCCTCCGGAATCCGCAGAATCGCGATGTTCGCCAGCGCGTCGGTCCGCACGCCGTCCTCGACCACCGGCGGTTCGATGGGCCGCCGCTCGTCCACGACCCAGCCGTTCACGTCGTCCGCGACCGTCCGCAGCACGCCGGTGACCGCCGCGTGGTCGGCCTCGGTCCATACGCTCACGATCGCGTCGATGGGCGTGTCATAGGTGGTGTGCTTGACCTGCGCGTCCTCGACATCGGCGTCCCGCACATTCACCTGATACGCGGTCACCCCCACCCCGGCCAGCTCTTTGCGCAGCTCCTCGCCCCGCAGCCGCTCCCCCAGCCCCGCGCCCCACAACGCATACATCAACTTCATGCCGTAAGTCCTTGCCACAGATCACCATTGATCGCCCCACCGTAGCCCCGTGCGACGCCCGCACTGCGCGCTTTCACCCGCCGATCCCACCCACCGGACGGCGGTCGTCAGCGGATGGAGCGGACTTCGGGGTCGATGTCGGAGTCGGCGGCGCTGATCGCCTCGGCGAGGAGCTGGTCGAGGTGATAGGGGTAGACGGTTTCGCCGGAATGGTCGATCTGCGCGATGTCGGTGGGGGTGCACCACTTGCTGCCGGTGATCGAACGGCGCTCGATGTAGTCGAGATTGGTGGGCGCCGGGTCGAAAGACTTGGCGCGCAGGACGAAGAACAGTTCCTCGGAGCGGATGAGCTCGCCGTTGAAGGGGAACACCGCCACCCGGCGCCAGAGCGGGCCGCGCAGCGCCGAGGAGTCGGCGGCGTGGCCGGTCTCCTCGTAGAGTTCGCGGATCGCGGCCTCGCGCAGGGTTTCCCCGGGGTTGACGCCACCACCGATGGTGAACCAGAACGGAACGTCGGGGACCTTGGGATCCACGCCCTGCAGCAGCAGAACCCGATCGTTCTCGTCGACCAGCACCACGCGCGCCGAGGTGCGGACGGTGTCGACGTCGAGGCCGGTCGAGGCGGCCGGGGTGACCCGTTCGGCGATCTCGAAGTAGGTCGGCAGCGGCGCGGTACCGCCGAGGTGCAGCCAGCGGACCAGGCGGCGGGTGCGCAGCGCGAGGGTGTCGCGGACGGCGTCGTTGTGGAAGCGGCGGGCGATGAGCACCCGGGCCTCGGCGTCGGCGAGCTCGGCCACCAGCTGAGGCGGCAGCAGCGCGATGTCGACCGCGGACAGGGCGGCAGCGAGCTGGTTCTCGACGGTTTCACGATCGCGCCAGTTGGAGCGTTCGGCGCGGTCGGCCAGCGCGGTCAGTCGGCGGGCCTGCTCGACCAGCGCCGGGTCGTAGAGCCCGGCCAGCGTGGTGGCCACCGCGCGTCCGACCACCGCGCGCCGGGCCAGGGCCGCGTCCAGCGCGTGGCGGGCCTGGTCGGTGCGCACGTGCAGGCGGTCGAGGCGGTTGGCGGTGGTGTAGGCCCAGCCGGCGGCGGTGACGATGAGCGCCGCGACGAAGGCGAGGACCAGGATGGTCGTCGCGGAAAAAGTGATCATCCGGCGGTCCTGACACGCACGTCACCGACGGTCACGGTCTCGTACACCCGCAGGATCTGCTCGGCCACGACCGGCCAATCGTATTCGCCGACAACCTGATTGGCGGTGCGGATGAACTCCTCGCGCCGGTCGTCGTCGGTCAGCAGGCCGCTGATCGCCTCGCCCAGCCGCGCCGAGTCGCCGACCGGCACCAGCAGGCCCGCGGTGCCGTCGCGCAGCACCCGGCGGAAGGCGTCCAGATCGCTGGCCACCACGGCGGTCCCGGCGGCCATGGCCTCGACCAGCACGATGCCGAAGCTCTCACCGCCGAGATTGGGCGCGACATAGACATCGGCGCTGCGCATGGCCGACGCCTTCTCGGCATCCGACACCTGGCCGAGGAAGCGCAGGTGTCCGGCGTTCTCCCCCGCCTCGCGCCGCAGCCGGTCCTCATCGCCGCGGCCGACGATCAGCACCTCGAGGTCCGGATGCCGGCGCACCAGCGCGGGCAGCGCGCCGAGCAGCACCTCCATGCCCTTGCGCGGCTCGTCGAACCGGCCCAGGAACAGCACCGACTTCCCCGCGCGCGGATACCCGTCCAGCAGCGGCGCGTACGCGAACGCGGGCACGTCGACGCCATTGGGAATCTCGACCGCGTCCCCGCCGAGCGCCTCCACCTGCCAGCGCCGCGCCAGCTCGCTCACCGCGATCCGCCCGCTGATCTTCTCGTGGTACGGCCGCAGCACGCCCTGAAAAGTGCTCAGTACCAGCGATTTCGTGGTCGAGGTGTGGAAGGTGGCCACGATCGGCCCCTCCGCGATCTTCAATGCCAGCATGGACAGGCTGGGCGCGTTGGGTTCGTGGATGTGCAGGACGTCGAAATCGTTCTCGGCGATCCAGCGGCGGATCCGGGTATAGGCGGTGGGCCCGAACGACAGTCGCGCCACCGACCCGTTGTAGGGGATCGCGACGGCCTTGCCCGCCGACACCACGAAATCGGGCAGCGGGGTGTCGTCGGCGGCGGGGGCGAGCACGCTCACCTTGTGGCCGCGCTCGATGAGCACCTGGGCGAGCTCCACGACATGGGCTTGCACACCGCCCGGCACATCGAACGAATACGGGCAGACCATGCCGATTCTCATAGCGCCCCTGTTTCCGGAGACCTCTGCGCGTCGTACCCCAGCGCCTGTTGCGCGACGGCGATACGTTCCAGTCTGGCCTGTGACAGGTCGCTTTCCCACATCGGCTGGAGCATGTGCCAGTCGGCCGGGTGCGCGGCGATATTGGCGGCGAAGACATCTGCCAGGGCCTGGGTGGCCGGCGTGATGCCCCCGGACAGATCCAGGGCCTCGAACACCCGCATGCCCCAGCCCTCGCGGCCGTCCGCCTCGGTGGTGAACCAGCAGTGCACGGGCAGCAGCGCGGCCCCGGTGTCGGCGGCCAGCTTGGCGGCGCCGGCGGGCAGCCAGGTGCGTTCGCCGTACATGGTGACGGGGACGCCCTTGCCGGTGAGGTCGCGCTCGCCCATCAGGCAGACGACCTTGTTGTCCCGCAGCCGATCCGCGAGCTGCGGGAACGGCGGCTGCTCACCGCCGGTCAGCGGAAACACCTCGAAACCCAGACTCTCCCGGTATTCGACGAACCGCTCGAACAGCGACTCCGGCTTCAAACGCTCTGCGACCGTGGAGAACTGGCCGTAGTTCTGGACCAGCCAGACCCCGGCCATATCCCAGTTGCCCGAGTGCGGCAGCACCAGCAGCGCTCCCCTGCCGCGGGCCAGCGCGGCGTCGAGGTGCTCGACCCCGTCCACGTGCAACTGTCCGAGCACGGTGTGATCCATGGACGGCAGCCGGAACGCCTCGCGCCAATACCGGGCGTAGGACCGCATGCTCGCCGCGATCAGGCTGTCCGGCACCGCTTGCGGCGTCGTCCCCACCACGCGGGCGAGGTTGCGGCGCAGTTGGTTCGGGTGCCCGCGATGCGACTTCCGGTTCGACCGCTGGGCGGCGGCGTTCGCGCCCGCGTCGAAGCCCTTGCGCACCATGCGCTCCGGCAGGCCGCGGACAAGCCGCCACCCGGCCGCGAACGCCTTGTCGGTCATCGCGGACGTGAAATCGGTTGTCACCGCTACGGTTCCTCCGGGGTCTTCGCCGTGGGGGCGATGATGTCGCGGGCGCCGGGCGAGTTGCGCACCGCCAGCACCCGCTGGAAGACGGTGATGATGCTGAGCACGGCCAGCGCGTACATGGCCACGTACACCGCGTACGACAGCCAGGTGATGCCGAAATAACCGCCGATGCCGGTGAATCCGGCGCCGACCAGCACGATAACCAGCCGATCGGGCCGCTCGATCAGGCCGCCGTCAGCGGAGAGCCCGCTGGCCTCGGCACGCGCCTTGGCGTACGAGATGACCTGCGAGGTCACCAGCACCACCAGGGTCGCCACGAACAGGTGCTCGGAGTTCTCGTGGTACACCGACCACCAGGCCAGCGCCGCGAAGATGGCGCCGTCGGCCACGCGGTCACACGTGGCGTCCAGCACCGCACCGTATTTCGTGCCGCCGCCGCGGGCGCGGGCCATGGCCCCGTCCAGCATGTCGAACATGACGAACAGCCAGATCACCATGGTTCCCCAGAACAGGTGACCGGTCGGGAACAGCGTCACCGCCGCCACGATCGAGGCGGTGGTGCCGATGAGCGTCATCGCATCCGGCGTGAGGCCCGTGCTCACCAGCGCTTTGCCCAGCGGCGCAGTCGCTTTGGCGAACGTCTCGCGACCGAAGAAGCTCAGCACGCTACCCGGCGTCCTTCCATGCGTCGGCTTCCTTCCACGCCTGTGCCAGCAGCGCCCGGGTTTCCCGGAGCAACTGCGGCATCACCTTCACTCCGCCGACGACGGTAATGAAGTTCGCGTCCCCACTCCAGCGCGGCACGATATGTTGATGCAGGTGATCGGCGAGTGAACCACCGGCAACGCCACCGAGATTCAGGCCGACATTGAAGCCCTCGGGCCGCGACACCTGCTTCATCACCCGGATCGCCTGCTGGGTGAACGCCATCAGCTCGGCGCTCTCCTCGGCGGTCAGGTCCTCGAGGTTGGCGACGCGACGGTAGGGCACCACCATCATGTGGCCGGGGTTGTACGGGTACAGGTTCAGCACCGCGTACACCGATTCACCACGCGCGATGATCAGGCCGTCCTCGTCCGACATCTGCGGGATGTCGGTGAAGGGATGCCCGGTCTTCTTGGGCGCGTCGACCTTCCGGTCTTCGGCCTCGCCGGTGATGTAGGACATCCGGTACGGGGTCCACAGCCGCTGCAGCCGGTCGGGGTCCCCCGCACCGGTGTCCACGATCTGCTCGGACACGGGTGCCGTCCAATCGCTCATCGATCCGCCTTGCGGATCTCGAAGCCCGCGGCGGTCGGCGACCCGTTCTCGCGGCGCCCGATCCAGTCCACGATGGTGGCGATGGCGTCGGCGACGGGCACGCCGTTGACCTGCGTGCCGTCGCGGAAGCGGAAGCTGACCGCGTCGCTCTCCACGTCGCGGGCGCCGGCCAGCAGCATGAACGGGATCTTCTGCGCGGTCTGGTTGAAGATCTTCTTCTGCATGCGGTCGTCGCTGCGGTCGACCTCGGCGCGAATGTTGCTGTCGCGCAACTGCTCGATGACGCCGTCGAGGTGTTCGGCGAAGGCCTCGGCGACCGGGATGCCCACCACCTGCACCGGCGACAGCCAGGCCGGGAACGCGCCCGCGTAGTGCTCGGTGAGCACGCCGAAGAAGCGCTCGATGGAGCCGAAGAGCGCGCGGTGGATCATGACCGGGCGGTGCTTGGCGCCATCGGAGCCGGTGTACTCCAGCTCGAAACGCTCGGGCAGGTTGAAGTCCAGCTGGATGGTGGACATCTGCCAGGTGCGGCCCAGCGCGTCCTTGGCCTGCACCGAGATCTTCGGACCGTAGAACGCGGCCCCGCCCGGATCCGGCACCAGCTCCAGACCGGAGTCGGTGGCCACCTTGCGCAGGGTCTCGGTGGCCTCCTCCCACAGCTCGTCGGAGCCCACGAACTTCTTCGGGTCCTTGGTGGACAGCTCGAGGTAGAAGTCGTCGAGACCGTAGTCGCGCAGCAGGCTCAGCACGAACTGCAGCGTGGAGGTGAGCTCCGCGTGCATCTGCTCCTTGGTGCAGTAGATGTGCGCGTCGTCCTGCGTCATACCGCGCACGCGGGTCAGGCCGTGCACGACGCCGGACTTCTCGTAGCGGTAGACCGAGCCGAATTCGAACATGCGCAAGGGCAGTTCGCGGTAGGAGCGCCCGCGCGACCGGAAGATCAGGTTGTGCATCGGGCAGTTCATCGGCTTGACGTAGTAGTCCTGGCCGGGCTTGCGCACCGAGCCGTCCTCATTGAGTTCGGCGTCGAGGTGCATGGCCGGGAACATGCCGTCGCGGTACCAGTCCAGGTGGCCGGAGACCTCGAACAGATGACCCTTGGTGATGTGCGGGGTGTTGACGAACTCGTAGCCGGCGGCGATGTGGCGGCGGCGCGAGTAGTCCTCGAGCTCCTTGCGGATGATGCCGCCCTTGGGATGGAACACCGGCAGGCCCGAGCCCAGCTCGTCGGGGAAGGAGAACAGGTCCAGCTCCAGGCCCAGCTTGCGGTGGTCGCGCTTCTCGGCCTCCTCGAGCAGGTGCAGGTACTCGTCCTGGGCCTCGCTGGATTCCCAGGCGGTGCCGTAGATGCGCTGCAGGTCCTCGCGGGACTGGTCACCACGCCAGTAGGCGGCCGAGGAGCGGGTCAGCTTGAAGGCCGGAATGTACTTGGTGGTGGGGATGTGCGGGCCGCGGCACAGATCGCCCCAGAGCTTCTCGCCGGTGCGGGGGTCCAGGTTGTCGTAGATGGTCAGCTCTTTGCCGCCGACCTCCATGACCTCCGGATCGTCGATGCCCGACTTGTCGGAGATGAGCTCCAGCTTGAACGGCTCCTTCGCCAGTTCGACCCGGGCCTCGTCGATCTCGACCACCCGGCGCGAAAACCGCTGCGCGCCTTTGATGATCTTCTTCATCCGGGACTCCAGCTTGGCCAGATCCTCCGGGGTGAAGGGACGGTCTACCTGGAAGTCGTAGTAGAAGCCGTCCTTGATGAACGGGCCGATGCCCAGCTTGGCCTCGGGGAACTCCTGCTGCACCGCCTGGGCCAGCACGTGCGCGGCCGAGTGGCGGATCACATTGCGGCCGTCCGGGGAATCGGCGGTGACGACCTCGACCTCGGTGTCGAGCTCGGGCACCCAGGACAGGTCCTTGAGCGCGCCGTCGGCATCCTTCACCACGATGACCGCGCCCGGTCCCTTACTCGGCAGATCCGCCTCGCGCACCGCGGCCCCGGCGGTAGTCCCAGCCGCAACCCGGACGCGGGCGACTGGGGTCTGCTGGGGTGAGGTGGTCACGGCTGCGCACTCCTTGGCATCGTAGGCGGCGAGAACTCTCGCGCCAGGTCTGGTGCGAGGAGAGTTCTCCCCGCGATCGTGGCCGGTCACGAAACGCAAAGCCCCGGCGGCCACCACTCTATCGGCACGGTTCTCGCCGCGCGCCGATGGACCGACCCCGCCGCGTGGCCCCTGCCCCGGACACGGCCCCGCCGAGTCGTTCACACCACTGCGACCAGGCAAAACAACGGTCGAACCGGGACGCGGTACGTCCCGCTGCGGCGCAGGCCGTTTCGGGCGGCCGAGGCGCACCCCGAGACCGGCCGGGCCTGGTCAGCCGCGGGCGGCGACCTCGGCGAGCAGGGCTTCGCGCTCCGGGGCGGGGCGTTTGGGGCAGCTGGTGCACATGTCGCAGCCGGGAACCTCGAAGACCAGGCAGCAGGAGATGCGGCGAACGAAGGTCCGGCCGCCGATGTCCTGGAACCGCGGCACGGGCAGGCGCCCTGCCACGTCGCGGGCCAGGCGGGCGCCCGCATCGGCCGCGCCGATGTCCAGCGCCCGGTTGCCGATGGCGTCGGCGACGATCGCCCAGAGCGAGGGAACGCCCGCGCCGGAGACCTCCGCGACGACCGGGATTACCCGGGACAAGGTGTGCCGCAGGGCGTGGCCGATCGGAGTGGTGGCACAGCAGGCCGCCGTATGCGATTCCGGGTGAGCGCAATTCGCCACGGCCGCAGCGGAATCCGTCTCGGCGGCGGGGCTCGTCGCGAGCACCGCCGTGCCCAGCGCCACGGTGTAGGCGTGCGGTTGCGGCAGCACCCGCTCGACGCCGCCGTCCGGCCGGATCTCCAGGGCGATGTGCTCGAGCGCCGGGTCGAAGGCGGGCCGGTTCGCGGCCACGGCCGCGACGATCGGATCCACCAGCGACGAGGCCGCCATGCACCACCACAGCGTGCCCGACACCCGCGAGTTGGCAGTCCCCCACGAGATCCCCATATCGGCGATCCGCTCGGCAAGCCACGGTGGCCGCACGAGCTGGGTGCCCGGCGCCAGGGCCTGTGAAACGGGGGGCTGCGCAACCATTTCCATTCGACTCCGATCCGGCCGATCCACGGTGATTACTACCCACGATGTCACGTTTTCGCGCCCAGGTGGGCCGCTCCCCCGCGGCCCTGACGCACCCGTTCGACTCGCGATGCCGCGAGGCGGCCTCAGCGTATGCCGCGGGCGGTTCCCGGATGCGCCGACGCGCCCGAAAACCGCGATGGTGCGGGCATTCCCGAGACGGGAAGCCCGCACCATCACAGGGCAGGTGGGCGGCTCAGTGGGTGTGCGCCAACGCCGACAGCTCAGCCGCGTCGATTTCCCGGATGCCGGTCGAGGTGACCTCCAGGACTCGGGCGGGCCCGATGTCGAAGAACAGGCCGGAGACCTCGAGGCCGCGTTCCAGGATCGCCCGGCGGACCACGGGGTGGGCGCGCAGGGTGTCGAGCTGGACGGCAACGTTCACAATGGACAGCTGGTCCGGTATCCCGAATCCGGCACGGGCCGCGGCGGTGGCAACCGGGTCGTCGGAGTGGAAGCGGTCCATGCTGGCCCGGCCGTGGACCAGCCAGTTGCCCAGGCCGGGGCCGGTGGGCCCGCCCGCGACCAGTGCCTTCATCGCCCCGCAGGCGGAGTGGCCGCAGACCACCACGTTGTCCACACCCAACTCCTCGATGGCGAAGGCGAGCGCCGCCTCGAAGGAGGTGTCGCGGCCACCGGGGACCACGAGATTGCCGACATTGCGGACGGTGAACAGGTCACCGGGGCCGCTATTGGTGATCACATTGGGCACGATCCGCGAATCCGCGCAGGTCAGGAAGAGCGAGTGCGGGTTCTGCCCGTCGCGCAGCTCGTCCAGGTGCGGGCGCACCACGTGGGCGTTGCGCTGATGGAAGGCGGCTACGCCCTTGGTGATCGGGTTGCCGTCGTCCTCGCGCCAGGGGCGCAGCACATCGTCCAGCAGGCTGCGGGCGCGGCCGCGAACCGGCGGGCCGGTCAGGGCGTGTTCCATGCGGGCGGTCCCGAGCTCCACGAATTCGACTGTGCCGCCGGTGCTCTCGTGCTGCTTGGACCAGTCGTGGATGGCCTCGTAGGCGGCGTGATCGAGGAAGTCGACGCTCATCTCGACCAGCACGTCGACCCCTTCTGGCACCTTGCGCAGTTCCGAGGACAGCTTGGGCAGCGCCAGGAACGTGCAGGTGCCGTCGATGCTGACCAGCCAGCGATCGGTGCCGGTCACCTCGCCGGCGGTCACCGAGACGCGCACGACCCGCCACAGCAGCAGCGCGAAGGCCAGCGCGAGGCCGATGATGACGCCCTCGAGGAGGTTCAGGAACACCACGCCGAGCACGGTCACCACGTAGACGAGCAGGTCGCCGGTGCGCCTGGCCAGTCTGATGTGGGCGAGTTTGACCAGCTGGATGCCGACCACGATCAGCAGACCGGCCAGCGCGGATTTCGGGATCTGCTGCACCAGGCCGACCAGCGCGACCGAGAACACCAGGATCCAGACGCCGTGCAGGAAGGCCGAGGCACGCGAGCGAGCGCCGGCCTGCACATTGGTGGCACTGCGCACGATGACGCCGGTGACGGGCAGGCCGCCGAGGCCGCCGGAGATCACATTGGCCGCGCCCTGCCCGACCAGTTCACGATCGAAGTCGGTGCGCGGGCCGGTGTGCATCTTGTCGACGGCGACCGCCGACAGCAGGCTCTCCACGCTGGCGATCAGGGCGATGGTCAGTGCCGCGAGCACCACCGCGCCCCAGTTGCCCGACGGCAGCTGCGGAAGTCCGACGGCGTCGAACAGCGAGCCGCTCAAGACAATTCGTTCGGGGTCGCCGGGCAGCACCAGCGACAGCACGGTGCCGGTCACGACAGCGACCAGCGGGCCGGGCAGCACCTCGAGCCGTCCGGGCACGTACTTCCAGGCGAGCATGATGGCGATGACGACGACGCCGATCGCGAAGTCGTCGCCGTGCAGGTTCGCGAGTTCGCCGGGCAGCTGAATCAGGTTCTGCCAGGCCGAACTCCGCGAGGCCCCGCCCAGCAGCACGTGCAGCTGCTGCAGCGCGATGGTGACGCCGATTCCGGCGAGCATGGCGTGCACCACCACCGGCGCGATGGCCAGCGCGGCGCGGGCAATACGACTGAGCCCGAACAGAATCTGCATGATGCCTGCCAGGACAGTGATGAAACAGGCTGTCTTCCAGCCGAATTCGTTGATAGTGGTGGCCACGACCACCGTCAGGCCGGCAGCGGGACCGCTGACCTGCAGCGGCGAACCGCCCAGCAGGCCGACCACGAGGCCGCCGACCACGGCGGCGATGAGACCGGCGGCAATAGGTGCGCCGGAGGCTACGGCAATGCCGAGCGAGAGCGGCAATGCGACGAGAAAGACGACAAGGGATGCAGGAAGATCATGACGCAGCAGGCTGTCGAGCCGGCCGTCGGGTCTACCTGGCGGTGAATCGGTGTCGCGAGACATTTCGCTCCTCAGCGAGCATGTACAGGGGGCATCGAATAAAGGCTGCGGGCAGCTTTGACCGCAGACTCACCGGACGAGCAGAACCAGGCTAAAGGTAAAGACTTAGCAAAGTCTGAGAAATATGAGCCAAAATGTAAAAGGGGTGTGAACCTTTCAGGTTCACACCCCTTCTTCCCCGGGTCGTCACACGGGTTACGCCACCCGCCCGACGCCATCGATCTCGGTGATCCCGTCCACCGTGACCTCCATGACGCGCGCGGTCGCGATATCGAAGAACAGGCCCGAGAGCACCACGCCGCGCTCCTCCATGCCGCGGCGAACCACCGGATGCGCGTACAGCGTTTCCAGCTGCACCGCCACATTCACCATGCCGAGCTGATCGACCGGACCGAACCCGGCCGCCGCCGCGGCCGCCGCCACCGGATGCCCGCGCCGGAAACGCTCGAGGCTGGGCGCCGCGTGTGCCAGCCAATCGTCGAGCTGGGATCCGGTGACCAGTTCATTGTGCAGCGCGCCCATCGCACCGCACCCGGAATGCCCGCACACCACCACCGAGCGCACATCGAGTTTGTCGAGGGCGTAGATGAGCGCCGCCTCCATCGACGAATCCTGGGCATCGCGGGGAATCAGATTGCCCACATTGCGCACCGTGAACAGGTCGCCCGGACCACTGTTGGTGATGACATTCGGCACGATGCGGGAATCGGCGCACGTGACGAAAAGTGAGTCCGGTTCCTGACTGTCGCGCAGCACTCCGAGATGCGGTCGCATGACATGCGCGTGGCTGCGGTGATAGGCGGCCACCCCGGCGACGATCGGATCCACATCGGTGGCGGTGCGCCGCCAGGGTCCGAGCACCTCGTTCAGCAGGTGCCGGGAGTGTCCGCGCGCGGGCGGACCATCCGCGGCATCGGCCATGCGCACCGCACCGACCTCCACGAATTCGACTGTGCCGCCTTCATTTCGGTGCAGTTCCACCCATTCCTGCAGGGCGTCGTAGGCGGCGTGATCCATGAAGTCGACGGTCATCTCGACCACCACGTCGGCGGTGGCGGGCACCTTGTGCAGCTCGGCGGTGAGCTTGGGCAGCGCCAGGAAGGTGAAGCTGCCGTCGACGGTGACCCGCCAGCGCAGCGCGTCCACCTCCTCGGCCGTCACCGTCACCCGCACCACCCGCCACAGCAGCAGCGCGAAGGCCAGTGCGAGCCCGACGAGCATGCCCAGCAACAGATTCCAGAACACCACCACGAACACGGTGGCGGCGTACACCACCAGGTCGCCGGTGCGCTGGGCGCGCCGGATGTGGGCGAGCTTGATCAGCTGGATGCCGACCACGATGAGCAGCCCGGCCAGGGCCGCCTTGGGGATCGAGCGCACCACGTCGACGAGCGCCACCGAGAACAGCAGGATCCACAACCCGTGCAGCATGGTCGAGGCCTTGCTGCGCGCTCCCGCTTTGACATTGGTGATGCTGCGCACGATGACCGCCGCCACCGGCAGGCCGCCGATCAGGCCCGAGACCATATTGGCCGCGCCCTGACCGAGCAGCTCGCGGTCGAGATCCGTTCGGCGCGCGGAGTTCTGGCGCATCCGGTCCACCGCCACGGCCGATAGTAGGGTCTCCACGCTGGCGATGAGTGCGATGCTGACCGCCATCAGCGCGACCGCGGCCCAGCTGCCGTGCGGCACCTGCGGCAGGTGAACCGCCTGCAGCAGTGAGCCATTGAGCGTGATGCGCTCGACCCGCACCGGTAGCACGCGCGCCAGCAGGGTGGCGACCACCACGGCCACCAGCGGCGCGGGCACCCGGCGGACCGGTTCCGGCAGCCGTCGCCAGCCGACCAGGATGGTGATGACGACCAGTCCGATGCACAGGTCGCCGGGGTGGACCGAGGCCAGCTGGTGCGGCAGCGCGACGATGGCGTCCCAGGATGAGGTCAGCGTGTCGCCGCCCATGAGGACGTGCACCTGTTCGAGGGCGATGATGATGCCGATCCCGGCGAGCATGGCGTGCACCACGACCGGCGCGATGGCGAGCACCCCGCGCGCGATCCGGCTGAGCCCGAACAGGATCTGCAGGCCGCCGGCCAGGATGGTGATGAAACAGGTGGCGGCCCACCCGAATTGATTGATGGATTCGGCGACCACCACGGTCAGCGAGGCGGTGGGCCCGCTGACCTGGAGGGTCGAGCCGCCGAGAAGTCCGGCGACCACGCCGCCGATCACCGCGGCGATGAGTCCGGCGGCGACCGGCGCGCCGACGGCGACGGCGATGCCGATGGACAGCGGCAGGGATACGAGGAAGACGACGATCGAGGCGGGGAGATCGTGGCGCACCAGGGCGGCGAAGCCGGGAAGCGACGTCCGTGGAGGCTGATCGGTGTCGGTGGACATATTTCTCCTTCGCCGGCACGGCAGCGCCGCCCGGTTCATCGGTCAACATGTACTGGCATCGAGAGGCAGCGGCGGGCGAGGCTGGAGAAACCGCGACGCTTGGAAGATCGCGGGTAATCGTAAAGACAATGCAAAAGAAATGAAAAGCGTCTGCGACATTTGAGGCGAACCGCTACCAAACTGTGACACAGCTCACGACGCCACGCCAAACGCTGGCCGCGGACCGGGATGTCACCGGCTATGTACCCCCGAGGCCCGGCAGATCACCGCCGCGCACGAATGATTCCGGCCCGGACCGACATCTCGGAAGCGCGGCACCCGAGGACGAGGTCGAACAGCTCCCGTTCTCGTGGGATCAGGTCGAGGGCAACGGTTCCGACGCCCTCGCAGAGTTCACCCAGCGCTATCCGTTCAGCCGCGACCGTGCGCCCGTTCGTAGGCCGCCCGCTCCGCGGCGGCACGATCGCGGTCGCTCTGGTCGGCCAGGGCCGGATCGAGGCCGTGTTTGGCGAGCCGGGCACGCCGGAAGACGTACATGAGCGCGGCCGTGAAATAGATGAGCGGCAGGTACAGCAGCGCCATCATGGCCAGGCCCATCCAGAGCGGGCCGGGAATCAGCAGGAACAGACACAGCGGCGGAATGATCGGGATGAGGATGCGCAGCATGTAGCGGCGCGCCGCACCCGGACCGGTCAGGTCGTCGATCACCCACTGCGACATGCTCGGCGGCAGCGTCCCGCCGCTGATATAGCGGAGGCGCTGCACGAGATTCGGTGTGGTGGGTTCGCTCATCTCTGACTGCTTTCGGTGGTGCCGGATACGAGTTGGCGGGCAATGGCGTCGGACGTGTGCTCGAGCAGGGCGCCGGAGCCGTCATCACGGCGCGGCCCCGACCACCGCGACCGCGGTCACCAGGTCCAGCGCGACGGTGACCGCGAAGGTGATCGCCACACCGCCCTTGGGGTCCGAGAACCGTGGACGAGGCTCCGGCTAGGCCGGCTGTTCGAGCGCCTCGACCTGGCCGGTCACCACTCCGGTGAGGATGGCGCGGGCTACCGCGAGCAGTTCGGCGACCTCCGGCGAGGTCAGCTCGTAGGTGACCGAGAGACCCTCGCGGCGAGCGGTCACCAGACCGGCGCGCCGCAGAATCGACAGCTGCTGAGACAGATTCGCTGCCTCCACACCGATTTCGGTGAGCATCTCCGAGACCGCGTGCTCGCGCTGGCTGAGCAGTTCGAGGACCCGGATACGGACGGGGTGGCCGAGCGTTTTGAAGAAGTCCGCCTTCATCTGATAGAGCGGCCGTTGCATTCCTGGCACCTCCGAGCCACTCCTTCCATTGGCGGCGGATCATCCTGCGTAGGACCCGCCCGGCAATTGCAGAGTTTAGCAAGCAGGCCAATCAAGGCCCACGGGCCCCGGCGTGGCACGGGCCGCGGCGGCCGAGCGTGTCCGCAAGGACCCCGAGCTAGGCCGCTGCGATCAACTGCTTGCGAAACAATGAAAGCATGCAGGCGTGGTACTTTCGGTCGTCCTCCGGACCGCCTACCAGAAAGACCGACCTGTGCCCCTCGCCACTCTCAACGGCATCCGACTCAACTACGACGTCACCGGTACCGGGCCACTGGTCGTACTGGTCATGGGCACCGGCAGCCCCGGCCGGGTATGGCGCACGTATCAGGTTCCGGCACTGGTGAAGTCGGGTTTCCGGGTCGCCACCTTCGACAATCGTGGCATCGCGCCCTCGGACGAGAGCGCGCACGGCATGCGGGTCGAGGACCTGGTCGCCGACACCGCGGCCCTCATCGAGCACCTCGGCGCACCGGCCCATGTGGTGGGCACCTCCCTGGGTGCGCGGATCACCCAGGAGCTGGCGCTGGCGCGACCCGAACTGGTCCGCAAGGCGGTCATGCTGGCCACCACCGGACGGCCGCATCCGCTGCCGAACACCCTGAGCAAGGGTGAGCAGGCCCTGGCCGCGGAGGGGGTGCGGCTGCCCGCGGAGTACGCGGCGGCCATCAAGGCGATGCTGAACCTCTCCCCTCACACCCTCGAGGCCGACGACCAGGCCCAGCAGTGGCTCGACATCTTCGAATACTCGGCGAGCACAGCGGATCCCGCGCCGGGCGTGCTGGCCCAGATGCGCATAGACCGCTCCAGCAATCGCCTCGCCGACTACGCCCGTATCACCGTCCCGAGCCTGGTCGTCGGATTCGCCGACGACCGCATGCTGCCGCCGATCTTCGGCCGTGAGGTGGCCGAGGCGATTCCGGGCGCGCGCTTCGTGGTGATCGAGAAGTGCGGGCACTACGGCTATCTGGAACGCCCCGAGGAAGTCAACCGCACCATCATCGACTTCCTCACCGGCGTGAACGCCTGAGCCCCACCACATTCCAGCCCCGCCCCGCGAGAAGGAACCGACCGTGAGCGATGCCCTGCCACCGTGCCCCAGCTGTTCGAGCGAGTACACCTACGACGTCGGCGGGTTGCTGACCTGCCCGGAGTGCGCGCACGAATGGACCCTCGACGCCGAGCCGGACGCGGACGGGGACGGGGACGGGGTGATCCGGGACGCGGTCGGCAATGCGCTCGCCGACGGCGACACCGTCACGGTGATCAAGTCCCTCAAGGTGAAGGGCAGCCCGACCGGGATCAAGGCCGGCACCAAGGTGCGCAATATCCGCCTGGTCCAGGGCATCGGCGATCACGACATCGATTGCAAGGTCGACGGAATCGGGGCCATGCAGCTGAAATCCAGTGTGGTGAAGAAGGTCTGAGCCGGAACTCGGAAGCCGCCGGGTGGATATCGGAATCTCGCACATCTAGCGCGCGCCGAGTTCGGCGGCGATCGCGCCGGTGAGCAGGGTGCGGGCGCGGTCGAGGGTGAGCGAGCCGCTGTGCCAGCGTTCGCTCAGACCCTCGACGAGGGCGGTGAGGCGTTCCGCGACGGCGGGGGCGTCGAGATCCAGTGGGATGGAGCCGGTTTCCTGTCCGTGCAGGATCAGGGTCTCGACATCCGAGTTCCAGGACTCGGTGCTGGCCCGGAGTGGTTCGCGCAGTGCGGGATCGAAGACCGCGCTGGCGCGCAGTTCGCCCCAGGCGACGCTGTTCTCGCGGACCTCGCCGGTGTCCTGGAGTTCCAGCAGCAGCATGCGCTCGACCTGGGAGCGCGGTTCCTCGAGATCGGCGAAGGCCTGGTTGGTGTAGGACTCGGCCCGGTGATTGATGTGTTCGAGGGCCGCGCGCAGGATGCCGGCGCGATCCTTGAAGTGGTAGTAGATCAGCGCGGTGGACACCCCCGCGGCGGCGGCCAGCTTCTCGACCCGCAGTCCGCGGACTCCGTCCTGCGCGATGACATGAACAGCGGCTTCCAGGATCTGGGTCTGACGGTCCGACACGATTCCTCACTGTAGGGGTGTCCCGCGCACGGGTCAGTCGACGGGTTCCTGCTGGGTGGTGCAGTGGATGCCGCCGCCGCCCGCGGCGATGGCGTCGATATTGATCTGCACCACATGACGATCCGGGAAGAGGCGCTGCAGCGTGGACTGCGCCGCGGCGTCGGTCTCGGGGTCACCGAACTCGGGGCGATCACACCACCGTTGCAGACGTAGAAGTTGATGTACCCGGCTGCGAAGTCGTCTCCCGCACCCCGGTAGCGCAATTCCGAAGGCGCTTCGAGGGTTTCGATCTCGAGCGGTCGGCCCTGCGCGTCGGTCGCATTGTGCAGGATGTCGAGGTGACGGCGGGTCACGTCGTAGTCGAAGGACTTTTCGTTGTTGTCGAGGCCCGCGACCACGACGCCCGGGTGGGCGAAGCGGGCATAGAAATCGGTGTGCCCGTCGGTGATGTCGTGACCGGCGATGCCCGGCAGCCAGATCACCTTCTTGATGCCCAGCAGATGCTCGAGCTCGGCCTCCACGTCCGGCTTCTTCCAGCCGGGATTCCGATTGTTGTTCAGCACACAGGATTCGGTGATGAGCGCGGTGCCCTCGCCGTCGACCTCGAGGCCGCCGCCCTCGAGCACCAGGTCGGTGTGCACGGTCTCGACCCCGGCGCGGCCGTCCACGCAGGTGGCGATCTTGCCGTCGCGGCGGTGCTGCTGCTTGCCACCCCAGCCGTTGAAGTTGAAATCGACCCCGGCCTTGGCGCCGAGGCCGTGCACGAACACCGGGCCGGTGTCACGCATCCAGAGGTCGTCGAGATTGTGAGGGAACGGCGCGGCGTTTCCCTCTCCGGCGCGCTGAATCCGATAAACCGGCCGGTAGAACGGCCGTCCGCACACGACGACCCCGAGCCGGGCATAAACTGACTGAATTTTCAGTCAAAGAACGCGACGCAGGTCACCTGGCAGGTCCGGGAGGGACCGGATCACCCGGATTCGGTCATCCCTCCCCTACCCGGCCCAGCGGCGCGTCAGACTCGAAAGCTATGACCACCGTTCGCATTACCGCCGCCGTGGCCGCGGTTCTCGTGATCGCCGCCGCCGGGGCTGTCGCGACAGGTCCGGCCGTGGCGCCCGCCCGGGCATACGGACCGGTGTCGTGCGTTCCGGGGAACCCCACCCAGCCCACCTCCGAGCTGTTCGCCACCACCGAGACCGCCACCATTACCGACCCGTCCGATCCCCGCCTCGCCGACCGGCTCTCCCAGTTCGAGCTGGAGGTGGACGCGACCGCGCTCACCGAACTCGCGCTGCCTGTCGGCTCGCAACTGCTCGACGGCGTGTTCTGGTCCGCCGGCACCGGGACGGCCACCTATGAGCGGTCCCGCCGATTCCAGCTGGCCTGTACCGATTTCAAGAATCTGTGCTGGGTCGCCGACGACCTGCGGGTGCGCTACAACCAGGAATCGGTGCTGACCTTCGAATACCTGCCCGGCGACGACACCCGCGCCAATGGCTTCACCGTCACCGTCCCCGGCATCGACCGCACCCGTTTCCGCGACGCCCTGGTCGCCGATCCCCAGGTGCGTGACCGGCTCGGCGGCGGATCGGTCACCGAATCCGGCGATCTCGTGCTCGTGGCCGACCGCGCCGATCAGGATCTGGTACGGGACTTCGTGACCGAACTGGGCGGCGAATGGAACGACGGCCAACTGCGTTACGGCGATCGCGAATTCGTGCACGGCACAGGCACGGCCACGCTGGCGTGCCAGCTCTGACCTCCGGTTCCGACGGCATCGGGCGGCTGGAATCCAATGATGACGACCAATAACACGGTTGTCGGAATACGCGATCAGCTCGTGACAGCCGCCTATGAGCTCTACACCCGCATCGGAGTGCGCGCGATGACGGCCGACATGATCGCCGATCGGGCCGGAGTCTCGAAATCCACTCTGTACAAGTATTTCCGACACTGGACGAGCTGGTGACGGTCGTCCTCGACCGCCGCGAACGACTGTGGACCTTCGGATTGATCGAGGAACAGTCAGGCCTGCGCGGCAGTACTCCCGAGGAACAGCCGTGGCCTCTTCGACGTTGATCCTCGCCACCACGTTGATCGGCACTCCTGCCACCGTGCGCCGACGCCTCCAGGTCTGGAACGACGTCGGTGTCGACACGGTCCGCCTCTACCCCGCCGGCGACACCCTCGACACCGAACTGACCAACCTCGCCCGAGCCCTCGACCGCATCACCGACCTCGAACGCAGCCCGATCCACTCGCCGTCGGCCACCGACTGATCCGCCCGTCCTGGCTTCGGCCGGGGCGCAGCCCATTCCGTGCTCGCTACAGCGAGCGGGCGAGCGGGCTGCCGCGGGCCCGACAGCATAATCTCGAATCATGGTGTCGGGGACGAATGGGGCGGGATTGCCGCCGAGCTTGGTGGAGGTGGCGACGCGGCAGGTGCGGGCCGAGGTGCTGAGCGGGGTGTTCGAACCCGGGGAGCGCATCGGCGAGGAGGCGTTGTGCGCGCGACTGGGGACCAGTCGCGCGCCGGTGCGGGAGGCATTGCGGCTGCTGGCACAGGAGGGGCTGATCGAGCATGTCCCGCGCAGGGGGTTCCGGGTGGCGGTCTGGTCGAGGACCGACATCCTGCAGTTGTTCGAGTTGCGGCGGGTGCTGGAGCGGTATGCCGTCGAGAGCGCGTTTCCGCTTCCGGCGGACGGTGATCCGCTAGGGGAGGTGCGGGCGGCACTGGATCGGATGCGGGCCGCCGATGCCGCCGAGGACCCGCTCGAACGCGACAATGCCCATCGCCGGTTCCACGCCGCCATCGTCGCGCTGGCGGGCAACCGGCAGCTGAATCTGGCCTATGAGCCGATCCTGCTGAAACTGCAGCTGCCGATGGCCCGCAACCTGCGCACCGAGGCGCGGATCATGCAGCGCCGCCAGGGTATTCGCCGCCACGCCGAGCTGCTGGAGGCCCTCGAATCCGGCGATGCCGCCATCGCGAGCGACGCGCTGCTGCGGCACGGCGAGCTGGCCTACCTGGATCTCGATATCCGCTAACACAGCGGATACATTGCGAGACCGCCGATTTCACACATTCTGTCGACAATCGACAAATGCTGAATCTCGGTCCGACGGTCACGGAGATACTGGCTTCCCACGAAAGCGGCAGCGGCTCACCGACACACACCGCCACTCGGGTCGCCGACGCCATCGCCGCGCGGGGCGCGGACGGCACCTGGATCACCCCGGTCCCGCGCGAGCAGCTGCTGGCCGACGCGGCCCGCATCGAGCGTCTCCCCGGGGCCCGCACGCTGCCGCTGTACGGGGTGCCGTTCGGCGTGAAGGACAGCATCGATGTGGCGGGATGGCCCACCACCCTCGCCTGTCCCGACTTCGCCTACACCGCCGCCGAAACCGCGCCCGCGGTCCAGCGCCTGCTCGACGCCGGCGCCCTGTTCGCCGGCAAGACCAACCTGGACCAGTTCGCCACCGGTCTCAACGGTACGCGCACGCCCTACCCGATTCCGCGCAGCGTGTACGGCGGCGAATTGATCTGCGGCGGTTCCAGTTCCGGTTCGGCGCGCGCGGTGGCGCTCGGTGAGGTGCCGTTCTGCGTGGCCACCGACACGGCCGGATCCGGGCGGGTGCCCGCCGCGCTCAACGGGATTCTCGGCTGGAAGCCGTCGCGCGGCCTGATCAGCACCGTGGGTCTGGTGCCCGCGTGCCGATCCCTGGACTGCCTGTCGCTGATGGCGACCACGGTCGAGGATCTGGACCGGGTCTTCGAGGTGATCGCGGGACCGGATCCGGACGATCCGTGGAGCCGGGCGCGGGGACCACGTCACGACGGGGACCGGCTGCGGGTCGGCCTGCCCGACACGGCGGAGCTGGAGTTCTTCGGCGACGAGATGTTCGAGTCCGCGCACCTGCGGGTGCGGGACCGGCTGGGCCGGCTCGGATTCGACTGCGTGCCCGTCACTCTCGCCCCCTTCCTCGACGCGGGCGAGCTGCTGTACCAGGGCCCCTGGGTGGCGGAACGGCTGGTGGAGTTCGAGACGTTCCTGACCGCGCAGCCCGCCTCGATCCTTCCGGTGATCCGCGAGATTCTCACCGGCGGACTCCGATTCACCGCGGTCGACGTGTTCCGGGCGCAGCAGCGATTGCAGGAGTTGCGGGCCACCGTGGCGCGGTTGTGGGCCGAGATCGACGTGATGGTGGTGCCCACGATCGGCACCACCTTCACCGTCGCCCAGGTACAGGCCGATCCGATCGCCACCAATACCGTGCTGGGCCATTACACCCATTTCGGGAATCTGCTGGACCTCACCGCGGTCTCCGTACCGGTGGGCGCTACGGCCGACGGCCGCCCACTGGCGGTCATGGTGTTCGGGCCCGCCCTCGCGGACGACACCGTGCTCGCTGCCGCCGCCCGCATCCTCGACGAGCCACGTCCGCGGGCGGCGCAGTCCGATCTCCGGCTCGCACAGAAGGAACGACAATGACGGCAGCCCACCACATTCCGGCACAGCCCGAGGCCTTCCCCTTCGACCCGGGCGCTCTGGCGCTGCTCGTCATCGACATGCAGCGCGACTTCCTGCTCGCCGGCGGCTTCGGCGCGAGTCTCGGCAACGACGTGACGCTGCTCCGGCCCGTCATCGAGCCGCTCGCGGCATTGCTGGGGACCGCCCGCGCCGCCGGACTCCCGGTCATCCACACCCGCGAGGGCCATCTGCCCGATCTGTCGGACTGCCCACCGGCGAAACTGGCGCGGGGCAACCCGTCCCAGCGGATCGGGGATCCCGGCCGGTTCGGGCGCATCCTGATCCGCGGCGAGTACGGCCACGACATCATCGACGAACTCGCCCCGCTCCCGGGCGAAGTGGTGATCGACAAGCCCGGCAAGGGCGCGTTCCATGCCACCGACCTGTCGGACGTGCTGGTCCGCAATGGAATTCGCGCGCTGCTGGTCACCGGGGTCACCACCGAGGTCTGTGTGCACACCACGGTGCGCGAGGCCAATGACCGCGGCTACGACTGCGTGGTCGTCTCCGACTGCGTCGGTTCGTATTTCCCGGAGTTCCAGCGCGCCGGGCTGGCGATGATCACCGCGCAGGGCGGGATCTTCGGCTGGGTCGCCGATTCCGCGGCGGTCCGCGGCGCGCTCGAATCCACCGTCTTCCCCACCCCGGCTCAGTGAACAGGAACTCCGATGTCCGTCGACACCAAAGTGCCCGGTGAAACCGGCGCCACCGCACCGTTGTCGCTGCCGTGGTGGACCCGCGGCGACACCAATGCCTTCTTCGGCCTGTCGTTCAACATTCTCGTCAACGTCCTGACCCTCACCACCCTGTCCATCGCGGTGGTGAAGATCCCCAGCGGCGACGTGCTGGGCACGGTGCTGCCCGCGCTCGGCGTCGCGCTGGTGCTGGGCAACCTCTACTACATGATGCTGGCGCGGCGACTGGCCCGGCGGGAGGGCCGCGCGACGGTCACGGCGCTGCCGTACGGACCGAGCGTGCCACACATGTTCATCGTGGTGTTCGTGGTCATGCTGCCGATCTATCTGAGGACCGGCGACCCGATGAAGGCGTGGGCGGCGGGCCTGGCCTGGGCGTTCATGATCGGTGTGATCGTCATGATCGGCGCGTTCGTGGGTCCCTTCATCCGGCGCGTCACGCCGCGCGCGGCCATGCTGGGCACCCTCGCGGGCATCTCGATCACCTTCATCGCCATGCGGCCCGCCGCGCAGATGTGGGAGGCCGCCTGGATCGGATTGCCGGTGCTGGCCATCATTCTCATCGGCTTCTTCACCGATGTGCGCCTGCCGGGCAATGTGCCGATCGGGCTGGTGGCGCTGCTCACCGGCACCGCGATCGGCTGGATCGGCGGCTATATGTCGGTGCCGGATGTCTCGCAGGCCGCGCACGACATCGCCCTCGGCCTGCCGGATCTCCGCCTGCATCTGCTCTTCGATGGGCTGTCGCATCTGGGCCCGCTGCTGGCCACCGCGATTCCCCTGGGCGTGTACAACTTCACCGAGGCACTGAGCAATGTGGAGAGCGCCGCCGCCGCGGGCGACAACTACAACCTGCGCAGCGTCCTGCTCGCCGACGGGCTCGGTGCGATCGTCGGATCCGGTTTCGGCTCACCGTTCCCGCCGGCCGTGTACATCGGCCATCCCGGATGGAAGGACGCGGGCGGGCGCACCGGCTACTCGCTGGCCGGCGGGGCGCTCATCGGATTGATGTGCCTGCTCGGCCTTTTCGGGGTGCTGGCGACCCTGCTGCCCATTCCGGCGATCGTGCCGATCCTGCTGTACATCGGCCTGCTGATCGGAGCGCAGGCCTTCCAGGCGGTGCCGCGCCCGCACGCGGTGGCGGTGGTGGCCGCGCTGCTGCCGAACCTGGCGGAGTGGGGCGTCGGGCAGATCGACAACGCGCTCTCCGCGGCGGGCACCACCGCCGACAAGATCGGCATGGGCGCGCTCGGGCAGGCCGGGGTGGTGTACGACGGGCTGAAGACCCTCGGCGAGGGTGCGGTGCTGGCCGGGCTGGTGTTGGGCGCCATGGTGACCTTCGTGGTCGACAAGCGTTTCCGGGCAGCGGCTCTCGCGTCCGCGGCGGGCGCGGTGCTCAGTTTCGTCGGGCTCATCCACGCGCCCGAGGTGGGCTGGGCCGCCGCTCCGAAGGTCGCCCTCGGCTATCTGTTCTTCGGCCTGGTGTGCCTGGCCTGCTCGTGGCTGCGCACCACCCGCTCGGACCCCGATCCCGCACCGGCCGAGGCGGTCCCGGACCAGCTCCCGCGCGGCGACAACAGGCCTGGTCCGGCGTTCCCGGGCTAGGTCTGACTGACGGGGGCGTAGGCCCAGGCGTCGAGGGTGAAGGTCCAGGCGACGCCTTCCTTGGCGGTGCGGGTGGTGGGTGGGACGCGGAGCCAGTAGGTGCGGTGGGTACCGTCGGGTTCGGGGGTGGAGTTGACGACCTCGACCATGACGACATCCTCGTCGTCGGGGAGCTGGATGCGCCAGAGGATGCCGGTTTCGTCGCGGTGGACCGGCTCGGCGCCGGATTCCGCGAGATAGCGGTCGTAGCCGAAGAATTCGAGCATGACGCGGCGGAGTTCGGCGTTCTCCTCGGTGCGGATGCGGGCGGCGGTGAGGGTGGTCAGGTCGTCGAAAAGACCGGCGGGGACCGGCATTCCGCGCCACGCGTGCAGGGCGAAGCCGTCCGGATAGACCAGCGCGGGGCCGTCCTGGGAGTGCAGGCGGCCCGCCTCGTCGCGTTCCAGACGATCGGGACGCTCGCAGAAGACGATGACGTTCTCGAAAGGCCACCACCAGCCCGCGTTACGGGCGACACCGGCCAGACCGGCAAGGCGTTCGCTCCCGGGGAAGGCCGCCAGCCACGCGGCATCGTGCTGGCCCAGCACGGCATCGAGGAAGATGGCCTGGATTTCGCGTTCGGCCTGCGCGCGGGCGTTCCGGTCGGCGGGATCGACCGCGACGGCGGCCTCCACAACGCCCAGGCGAATGCGGTCGGCGAGCGTGCGGGTCGCATCCCACAGCCGAGCGCCGGTCGCGTTCCACCGTTCCGACCACCCGGCGGCGCCGAGTTCATCGTGCACACGCCCGCGTTCGGCGGCCCAGGGCTGCGTGCGCACCTCGTCGCGGACGCTCCGACCCGGATCGGACAGTCCGCGAATGGCGGCCACCGCCGCGAGAGGCGACTCCACCCAGACATGGTGGGCGGGGGCGGCCAGACCAGCGCTGACGTAGGCACGACGCGCGGCTTCCTCGGCGGCGGCCCGGTCGGCGGGCCCGGTGGCGGCCGCGACCGCGCGCCAGTCTTCCAGCAGGTGCATATGAAATCCCTTGGGTATCAAATAGTTCGGCTCGACGGCCAGGGCCGAGTTGGATCCGCCCGGCGGCGGCCCGGACTCAGTCGGCGACGATGCGTACCGCGCCGGGGAAGTATTCGCGCTGGCGGATGACGCGGAACCAGCCCTTGGGCAGCGGGATTGCCGCGTGCTCCTCGTGCACGATGCGACCGCCCTCGGGTAGGTGCATGAGCATGTCGGCGCCGGCGCGGACCAGGCGGCCGGGAGCGGCGATCGCGTGCGCGTGGCCGGTGACCTCGCCGAGTGCGAGCACCATGCGTCCTCGGGTGTCGCGCGGTTCGGCCGGCGCGTCGACCGCGTGGGCCGGTACCTCGGCCTCGGCGATCGGCATGATCAGCACATCTCCCTGACGGAACATGAGGTCCTCCCCGTGAGCGCCGGCGCCCCGTGCGTCCGGCTCGTTCTCGAAACTAGCGGTGGGGTACGACAATTCGCGGCGGCGAAGAATGCGTGATCCGGTGGTGCCGCGGTCGCGCCGGATCTTCGCGACCCGGCGGGCACCGGATGATCGTGGCGCCGAGGGCACTCGGGCGCGCCCCGCGGCCGGGACCTGTCGGGCGGCCTTGGTAGAACTGGCGGGCACGGACAGATCACCGACCCGGCGTACGGAGCCCGTCATATGACCATTTCCACCCATCTGCAGGAATTCCACGGCCTTCCCATCGTCGAGTTCGACGGCGACGCGGCCGGCGGCGCGTTGCCGGCGGCGGACGCTGCGGCGTGGCGGATCGCCGTCGATCCGTACGGCGACAACCCGGACGTGTCGTGGACCGAGGAGTTCGGGCGGTTCCTCGCCGCCGTGGATTCGACGCGGGTACGGGCGCTGGTGGTCGGGTTGTGGGGCGAGGTCTACGACCACCATTCCGATCTGGTGATCGACGAGCTCATCCGGGTGCGGGAGCGGTTCCCGGCGCTGCGTGCGATCTTCCTCGGGGAGATCACCTACGAGGAGGCGGAAATCTCCTGGATCCAGCAGTCGGATGTCACGCGGCTCCTGGCGAATTTCCCCGCGCTGGAGGAACTTCGGGTCCGCGGCGGCGAGCACCTCGCGTTCCCGCCGACCACGCATGACGCCCTGCGGACGCTTGTGGTGGAGACCGGCGGCCTGGGCGGGGACGTGGTGCGCGGGATCGGCGCGAGTTCACTGCCCGCGCTGGAGCATCTCGAATTGTGGCTGGGCGTCTCCAATTACGGCGGCGACGCCACCGTCGCGGATCTGGCCGCGCTGCTGTCCGGGGAGCGATTGCCGAAGCTGACCTGGCTGGGCCTGCGCAACAGCGAGATTCAGGACGAGGTCGCCGCCGCGGTGGCGAGCGCCCCGGTGGTGGCGCGCCTGTCGACGCTGGATCTGTCGCTGGGCACGCTCGGAGACGAGGGCGCGACGGCGCTGCTGCACGGGCAGCCGCTCACCCATCTGCGCATCCTCGATCTGCACCACCACTTCATCAGCGCGTCCCTGCAGAAGCGGGTGATCGCGGCGCTGCCCGGTGTCACGGTGGATCTCTCGGACGCCGAAGTCGAGAACGACGAGGAGAATCCGGCCGATCGTCGCTACACGGCCGTATCGGAATGACCGGTACGGGGGCGGTGCGCCTGGCGGTGGTGGGCAATCCGGCCAACCGGCGCGTGACCATGTTCCAGGACGCGGCTCGGCAGGCCGGGATCGGCGCGCTGCGGGTGGTGTCGTGGCTGGAGGTGCTGGGCGGGCGGGCGGAATTCGGTGCGGGCGAACTGGTCCGGCTGGACTCGCCGGGTGAGGATCCCGAGGTGGAACGGCTGCTGCGCGAGGTCGAGGATTCGACGCGGGTCGAGGGGACGGCCGTGTGGTACGAGCGGTTCGTCGCGGCCGCGCGGGCTGTCGGTGCGCGGGCGCACGCCTGCGGCGCACGGCTGCTCGACGATCCGGACGAGCTCGCGGTGCTGTTCGACAAGCGCCGCTGCCATGCCGTGCTGAGGGAAGCCGTTGTGCCCGTGCCGTTCTCACCGACCTCGGGGACCGGGCCGGCGGTTCGCGGCTGGGACGATGTCCGCGGACTGATGACCGAGCACCGGCTGCCGCGAGTCTTCGTCAAACTCGCGCACGGATCGTCGGCCTCGGGTGTGCTGGCCATCGAGACCGCCGGTCGCGGGCGGGTCCAGGCGACCACCTCGGTGCAGCGCGCCCTGGACGGGCGCCTGTTCAATTCCCTGCGGGTACACCGGTACACCACCGAAGCCGAGGTCGCGGCCATCGTCGACGCCCTGGCTCCGGACAGGCTGCACATCGAACGCTGGCTGCCCAAGGCATCCCAGTACGGCCGCAGCGCCGACCTGCGCGTGGTGGTCGTGGACGGGCGGGCCACGCACGCGGTGGTGCGCACCAGCCGCTCCCCCATGACCAATCTCCATTTGGGTGGCGCGCGAGGCGATCTGGCCGAGGCCCGCGCCGCGATCACCGCCGCGGGCGGCAGCTGGGACGACGCGCTCGCGATCTGCGAGCGCGCGGCCGCCTGTTTTCCCGGCTTCTCCCGAGTGGGCGTGGACCTGCTGCCCGCCACCGGCTGGCGACGTTTCGCGGTCGGCGAGGTCAATGCCTTCGGCGACCTGTTACCGCGACTCCGCGGTCTCGACGGGAGCGGGGCGGAGCGGGGAGACACCTACGACGCGCAGGTGGCCGCGATTCTGCGCCGGATCGGAAGCGAGCAGCATGTCGGCGCCTGACCGTCGGGACGCGGAAACCCCCGCGCCCGAACCGGATATGAACGAGGTGATCGGCCGCGACGACCTGCTGCTGGTCACCCTCGACACGCTGCGGTTCGATGTGGCGGCCGAGCTGGCCGCCGCCGGACGGCTGCCGAATCTGGCCCGCCATCTGCCGGGCGGCCGGTGGGAGAAGCGGCACGCGCCGGGCAGTTTCACCTACGCCTCGCATCAGGCCATCTTCGCCGGGTTCCTGCCGACGCCCGCGACGCCGGGCCCGCATCCGCGGTTGTTCGCCGCGCGGTTCGAGGGCAGTGAGACCACGGCCGGGCGCACTTTCGTCTATGACACACCGGACTTCGTGTCGGCGCTGGCCGGGCGCGGGTATCACACGGTGTGCATCGGCGGTGTCGGGTTCTTCAACAAGCGCGGGCCGATGGGTTCGGTGCTGCCCGGCCTGTTCGCGGAGAGTCATTGGGACAGCGACTTCTCGGTGGCCTCCCCGACCTCCTTCGAAGCGCAGGTCGCCCGCGCCGAGGAGGTGGTCGCGGCATTGCCCGCCGAGCGACGGCTGTTCCTGTTCGTGAATGTATCGGCACTCCACCAGCCCAACTGGTTCCATCTGCCGGGCGCGACCAAGGACGCGGGTGATTCCCGCGAGACCCACGCCGCCGCACTCGAATACGTCGACCGGCACATCGGCCGCCTGTTCACCGCGGCCGCCGGCCGGCGCCGCTGCTTCGCCATCGTGTGCTCCGATCACGGAACCGCCTACGGGGACGGCGGTTTCACCGGGCATCGGCTCGGCCACGAGGCGGTGTGGACGGTGCCCTACGCTCAGTTCTTCCTGGAGAGATCCGCATGACCACGATCGCCACCCGGCCGCGGCCGTACGAGAGCTACGTCTACGGCTACCCGCACAAGACCGCGTACCGGCCGCTGGGTGCGGATCGGCCGCGGCTGAGCGAGCTGTGGGCGGCGGAACCGAAGGACGCGCTGTCGGTGTACGCGCACATTCCGTTCTGTGAATACCGCTGCGGCTTCTGCAATCTGTTCACGCGGGTGGGTGCTCCGGAGGAGCTGACCACTCGGTATCTGGACGCACTGGAACGACAGGCCGGGGCGGTGCGGGCGGCATTGGGCGACGGGCCGGTGCGGTTTGCGGCGGCGGCGTTCGGGGGCGGGACGCCGACCTTTCTGACCGCCGGTGAGCTGGAACGACTATGCGACATCATGGAATCGGGGATGGACGCGGACCTGCGGGCGATCCCGCTGTCGGTGGAGACCTCACCCGGAACCGCGACCCCCGACCGGCTGGCAGTGCTGACCCAGCGTGGGGCCACCCGGGTGAGCATCGGCGTGCAGAGTTTCGTCGACGCGGAAGCGCGGGCCGCGGTGCGGCCGCAGCGACGCGGCGAGGTCGAGGCGGCCCTCGAGGCGATTCGGGCGGCACGGATTCCGGTGCTGAACATCGATCTGATCTACGGCATCGACGGGCAGACCGAGGCGACCTGGCGGGCCTCCCTGGACGCGGCGCTGGCCTGGCGGCCGGAGGAGCTGTACCTGTACCCGCTGTACGTCCGGCCCCTGACCGGGCTCGGGCGACTGGGCGCGGACGCCGACGCGGACTGGGACGAGCAGCGACTGCGGCTCTACGCGGCGGGTCGCGACCACCTGCTGGCCCACGGCTACGAGCAGCGGTCGATGCGCATGTTCCGGCGAATCGACGCACCGGAGGCCGGACCCGACGATTACGCCTGCCAGACCGACGGGATGGTCGGGCTCGGCTGCGGTGCCCGGTCCTACACCTCGGGACTGCACTATTCGTTCGACTACGCGGTGGAGACCCGTGAGGTCCGCGGCATCATCGACACCTATACGCGGACAACCGATTTCACGCGCGCCGAGGTCGGCCGCCGGATCGACGCCGACGAGGCTCGCCGCCGTCACCTGCTGCAATCACTGTTGCAGGCCGAGGGAATGCGGGTTTCCGACTACCGGGACCGGTTCGGCAGCGCGCCCGCCGACCACTACCCGGCCGAGCTCGCCGAGTTCGCCGAATCGGGCTGGCTGGACCCCGATTCCGGCCCGGACCTGCTGCGCCTGACACCCACGGGCCTGGCCTATTCCGATGCCCTGGGCCCGCGCCTGTTCTCGCCCGCGGTGCGCGCCGCCATGGCCGCCTACGAACCCCGCTGAGCCACCATGGATCTGACGATTCTCTACCGAGGCCCGCTGTCGTCCTGCGATTACGACTGCCCCTATTGCCCGTTCGCCAAGCGCCGCGACAGCCGCGACCAGCTGCGCGCCGACCGCGCCGCGCTCGAACGCTTCACCACGTGGGCCGCGGACCAGCACGACGACCGCCTGTCGATCCTGTTCACGCCCTGGGGTGAGGGCCTGGTCCGCTCCTGGTACCGCCGCGCCCTCGTCGAACTGTCCCGGCTCCCGAATGTCGCGCGAGTCGCGATCCAGACCAACCTCAGCTGCCGGACCGACTGGCTCGCCGACGCCGATCCCGACACCCTCGCCCTGTGGTGCACCTACCATCCCGGCCAGACCCCCTACGACCGTTTCGCCGCCAAATGCGCCGACCTGGACCGCCGCGGCATCCGCTTCAGCGTCGGCATCGTCGGCTTCCCCGAGCATCTCCCCGAGGCCAGGCGTCTGCGCGCCGACCTGCCCGAGCACATCTATCTGTGGGTCAATGCCCCCGAGGGCCACGAACTCTCCGACGCCGACGCGGACGCCTGGACGGCCCTGGACCCCCTGTTCCCCTACAGCCGCCACCCCCACCCGTCCGCCGGACTCCCCTGCCGCACCGGCGAATCCGTCATCTCGGTAGACGGCGACGGCACAGTCCGCCGCTGCCATTTCGTCCGCACCGAACTCGGCAACCTCTACGACGGCACCTACCGCCCCGCCCTCCGCCCCCGCCCCTGCCCCCGCACGTCCTGTGACTGCCACATCGGCTACGTCCACCTCGAAACCCTCCCCCTCTACGACGTCTTCGCCGGCGGCGTCCTCGAGCGTATCCCCGCTACCTGGGCCGATCCATCTCCTCCAGGAAGATCCGCAACCCCTCCCCGATCTTCCCCGCGGCGTTCTCCAACTGCTCCGGCGACATCACCTTCCCGAACGACGCCGCCTTCAGCAGCTGCCGCTGCACCTCTTTGAGGTTCATCGTCGCCCAGTCGCGTCGTGAGAGTTCCGGCATGGCCTGGAACGATACCTCGAGTAGAACGTTTGTTCGAGTGACGTTCCGGTATTCGGGCGAATGTCTAGAGACGGACAGGTCTGCCGGGGTCGGCGAGGCGGCGGGTGAAGGTGCCGTGGAATACCCCAGGGGATGTGGTGGTTGAGCCAGGCGGTGGCGAGGGGGCCTTTGCCGCGGTCGCGGGCGTCGAGGACGAGGAGCTGGGAGCGGTTTTCGGTGAGGTCGTGGTTGAGGGCGAGGAGCCAGCCCTCATCTTCGGCGGCGTCGGGCGCGCGGGGGGACGAACAGCGGTTCACCGACGGAGCTGGCGCCGAGGTCGCAGCTGGTGGCGTCGCCGGTGCGGTGGTCGATCTTGACGAGGGCGTTGAACAGCCCGGCGGGTCCGCCCGCTCCGGCGAGATAGCTGTAGCGGTGCTCGAGAGTGGAGCGGCGCCAGTCGTACTGAGGGAATTCTCCTGAACGGTGGGAGAGTTCGCGTTCGACGACGGCGCCGGCCTTGGTGATCCGGTATTGCATGAGCCGGGATTGCGGGAATTGCGGGGCGTCGGGGGTGGCGAGGTTGACCATGCCGGTCATGGCGCGGACGTTCTCCCATGCGGTGTCCAGACGCACCAGTTCGATGACCACGTCGTCGCCGTCGTCGTAGGCGTTGGTGAGGTGCATGTGCAGCAGCGCGTCGTGTTCGACGATGCGGGCCCGTCCTCCGCGTTTGGGGACGAGCAGGAACCGGGTCGCCTTGGCGGACTTGAATTCCAGGGCATCGATGAACGAGTCGGCGGCCAGCGCGATCTTGGGAATGTTCGGGAGGATGGGGTCGAGCACGAACACCATGTAGGTCGCGGTGAGGGCGAAGTCGTGGTTCCAGGGCAGGTCCCACATCGGCACGGTCGCCAGCCGGTGGGCTCGTCCGGCGCGGTCGACGCGGTAGGTGCGGATGCGGGGCGTGGGTAGCAGGTCGAGGCCGAAGTTGTACATGTCGCCGGTGACCGGATCCCATTTCGGGTGCGCGGAGAACGCGCCCCGGACTACGGCGGCGTCAGTGCCGAGGACCGCCGCGCCGAACGCCGGACCCGGCTGCTCGCGGCGGCCCGCGAGCTCTGGGGCGAGGCGGGACTGTCCGCGGTGACCGTCCGCGGGGTCTGCAAGCAGGCCGGATTGATCGACCGCTACTTCTACGAACATTTCCCGGGCCGCGACGAGCTGCTCGCCGCGATCGCCGATCAGTTGCGTGAGGAACTGCTGACCGTCCTGGTGCAGTCCGGCCTCACCGCCGAAGGCAGCGCCGAGGACAAGCTGCGTGCGGCGTTGCGCGCCTTCCTCGAAGCCGTCGCCCAGGACCGGCACATCCATCGCATCATGACCAGCGATTTCAGTGCCGTACCGGTTCTTGCCCAACGCCGCCGCGACATCCTCGGCACCATCGCCGATCTCGTGGTCCACAACGTTCCCGCCGCACTACCCGGCGATTACGACCCCGACGCGCTGCGACGTGCGGCACTGTTCATCACCGGCGGCGTCAACCAGCTCATCGAAGACTGGCTCGACCACAGCATCGACCTGACCGCCGACCAGCTCGCCGCTCACTGCGCCCACATGTGCATCAGCGTCATCGAACGAACACCGCACTGAGATCTCCGGCAGCCCGCAAAACAGTGTCGCTCAAAGGCGATCGAGAGTCGCGGCCAATTTGGGGAGAAGGTTGCGCCAGCCCCGCTCGACGTTGTTCCGCTGCATACGCTGCCGTTTGTCGGTGATGTCGAAACCGGTGGTGGTGACCGTCAGCCGAGTGCCGCGCCCCTGGGCATGCAGGCCCCAGATCACCGTCCAACGCACGGGATCGGGCCCGCGCATATCCATCCAGCTCCAGGTGAGCGCCTCTGGAGGCGTCGCGGCAAGGACCTCGCAGGCGATCTCGGCCGGCGGCCTGGACGCCACCGTGAACAGGAAATGTGTTCCCACCACCGCACCTTCGTAGCCGATGGACGGCAGCAACCACTGCTCCATGAGCGTCGGGTCGGTGATCCCACACCAGACCAGCTCGGGCGGGTGCGGATAGAACATGCCCAATTCGACTCGTGACGGGTCTAGTTCGAATTCACTGTCCACTGGCCAGTCTCCTCGGTCGGCGCGGTGCGGGATGAATGCCGATGGGCGGCAAAGCAGTCAGGACGCATACGCCTTCTCCTGCCGCCGAACCGATCTCGCATCGCTGCCGAGCGCGTGCGATTCCCTCACAGCGACAACTGTGTCACGCTCCGAAGATGGCCGTGGGATCCCCGGTGTACCAGGTGTTGTCGATGCGCATGCGGCGGATGAGCCAGCGGTCGCCCTCGCGCTGGAGTTCGAGGTCATACGGGTTCCCGAGCAGGGCACGAACATTGGGGTCGGCGACGAGCAGGTGCCGGGCCCGACGCGCCGACGGTGGCGTGGGGGTTGGTTTGGCCCGCGGGCCGCGACACCGCCCGTGTCCGCGCGTTCGCCGCCGCGCCCGGATCCTCCATGCGTAGTCGAAAGGATCCGACCAGACCATGGTCTCCATCCGATTGGCGTCGGGGTGTCACAGATCGGCCGGGCGCGGTGTCTTGTGGGGTGACACAGGTCGAGAGTGAAGGACAGGAGCCACCTATGACCGGGACCACGGCCGCCACCGAGGCGTTCGTCGCGCATCGGAATCTGCTGTTCACCGTTGCCTACGAGATGCTCGGCTCGGCGGCCGACGCCGAGGACGTACTGCAGGAGACCTGGCTGCGCTGGACCGGCGTCGACCTGGACACCGTCCTGGATGAGCGCGCCTACCTGGTGCGGATCACGACGCGGCAGTCGCTGGTGCGGCTGCGCACGCTGGGCCGGCGCAAGGAGTCCTATGTCGGCCAGTGGCTGCCGGAGCCGCTGCTGACCGCGCCCGATGTGGCCGAGGATGTCGAACTGGCCGAGAGCGTTTCGATGGCCATGCTGCTGGTGATGGAGACGCTCACGCCGACCGAGCGGGCGGTGTTCGTGCTGCGCGAGGTGTTCGATCTGCCGTATGACGAGATCGCGGAGGCCGTCGACAAGACCCCGGCCGCGGTCCGCCAGATCGCCCATCGGGCCCGCTCGCACGTGGCGGCGCGGCGCCCGCGCGAGGTGGTGACCGCGGCCGAGACCCGCAGTGTGCTCGAGGCGTTCCAGCGTGCGCTCAATACCGGTGATCTTCAGGGGCTGCTCGACCTGATGGCCCCCGACGTGGTCGCGCTCGGCGACGGCGGTGGCATCAAACAGGCACTACCGCGGCCGATCACGGGTGCGGACCAGGTGGCGCGGCTGTTCACCGCGGGCTGGCGGACCATCGTCGCGGGCATGGACATCGAGCCGGCCATGGTCAACGGCCATCCGGCACTGGTCTTCCTCGCCGACGGCGAGGTGGACGCGGTCATGGCGATCCGCATCGACGACGGTCTCATCACCGGGTTCTACTCGGTGCGCAACCCGGAGAAGCTCTCGCGCATGACGCAGGAGGTCAGCCTCAGCCGGTGAATCCGGTTACGCGGCAGCGCCGTTCAGGTACGCGTCCACGGTGGCGCGGGCCAGTTCGGCCATGCGGGAGCCGTAGGCCCCGTGTCCGTCTCCGACGAAACCGCCGTCCGCGTCGCGCAGGTCGTGCACCGACCGCGCGAAGCGGGCCGGGGTGCCCGCGGGCAAGGGCCGATATGCCGCGAGCGCGTCGGTGTCATAGGCGAAATCCTTGCCCTGCAAGGCGTTTCGCCGGCGTTGCGTCTGCCCGAACCGGTTCAGCGCGCCCAAGCCCTGGTCCAGGTACAGCTGCAGGATCCGGAACTGACTGTCGAGATACTGGTCGCGTGCCGCCGATTCGCTCGGATGCTGCAGCACATAGGCCAGCACCAGCGGGGTATGCCAGGCATACATCGCCGGATCGCCCTGCTCCCGCGCCAGCGCCTCGTACCAGGTGGGTGCGCACGGCGGGGCCGCGCCGCACGAGCAGGTCTCCGAATGCTGTTGCACGCCTTGTGATACCACGAGCCGCTGGCAGTCAGCCGCGCCCGATGTAGGGCATGCCGGTGGCCATGACGGTCAGGAACGGCACGTTCACCTCGAGCGGCAGTTCGACGGTCTGGACCACCAGCCGCGCCACGTGGGTGGCGTCGATCGTCGGTTCGGGCCGGATGCTGCCGTCGGCCTGCAGCGACCCCGCCGCGATCCCGGCGGTGAGTTCGGTTGCGGCATTGCCGATATCGATCTGCCCGGCGGCGATATTGTGCGCGCGCCCCTCCAGCGCCAGCGCCTTGGTGAGCCCGGTGATGCCGTGCTTGCTGGCCGCGTACGCGACGGTGTTCGGCCGCGGCGTGTGCGCGGAGATCGACCCGTTGTTGATGATCCGGCCGCCCTGCGGCGTCTGGGCCCGCATGAGCCGGAAGGCGGCCTGCGCGCACAGGAACGACCCGGTGAGGTTGATGTCGACGACCTGTTTCCAGTCCGCCACGGACACTTCGTCGATCGGCCGGGTGGGCCCGAAGATCCCGGCATTGTTGATCAGCACATCCAGCCGGCCCCACCGCTGCGTGATGTGCGCGAACATCGCGTCCACGGCCGCCGGATCGGTGACATCGGCCGGAATCGCCTCCGCACTTCCCGGCCCGGGCGCCGCGGCGACGACCTCGTCCAGGGTGGCCGACGTGCGCCCGACCGCGACGACCTGATGTCCGGCCGCGGTCAGCGCGTGGGTCATGGTGCGGCCCAGCCCGGTCCCGGCGCCGGTGACAAGAACGATCTTCGATGTGGTCACGGATGCCGAGCGTATTCCACCGGAGCCGGGGCCCGGCGACACCGTCACGTCACGCACTCCGGATATGTTCCGGCGGCAGGCACATTCAACGCCCTGACCGTCGAGCTGATCGAGGTCATTCCGCGGGTTTGTCCGTGGCGAGGACGTTCATCCGCAGATGCCGCACCAGCGCTACGAGTCGTTCGATCGTGGCGTTCTCCGGATCGGCCAGCCGCAGCTGCAGCAACTCACGGCCCGCGGCGTGCAGGATCCGGGCGGAGTATTCCGGATCGGGCAGATCGGGAAAAGCTTCTACCAGTTCGTGTTCCAGGAATCCTCGGACCGCCGCCGCCGAGCGGGCCAGCCGCTGATGCAGTTCCGGTGGCGCTCCCTCGGGCGGGAACAGGAACAGCCGCCAGGTCGAGGGATGGGTGTCGATCGCGCGAACCGCGCCGGAGAACGCGCGCACGAACGGGTCGGTTTCCTCACCGTCGTCGTCGGGTTGAACGAGCTTCTCGATGAACTGGGCGGCCGCACGCCCGGCCTCGCGGTCGATGAGCGCGACGAACAGCCCGGCCAGATCACCGAACTGCTGGTAGAGCACCGGCCGGGTGATCCCGGCGGCCTCGGCGATCCGGTTCGGGGTCGCGGCGTGAAATCCCTCGGCGTCGACGATCGCGTGGGTGATGTCGAGGATCTGCTCGCGGCGGCCTTCCGCGCTCATCCGCCTGCGTGTGCCCGGATCGGTCGTCACCATTGACAGCCTAACTTACAACCTGTCAGCCTTCTAACTAACAGGTTGAAAGTTGAGGTGTTCCATGACGCTCCACTACCCCGAACTCGCCGCGCGGGCACGCACCCAGCGCGAACTCCAGCCCGCCCTCTACGGCACGTTCGACTTCGACGAGATCCCCTACCGATTCACCACCGATCCCAGCGTCAAGTCCTCGCTGCCGGGGTGGGTCGCCGAGCGTGCGCCGCTGCTCGCGGACGAGCGCATCGTCGAATTGATGCGCACGGCAACGATGCTCGGCGACGTGGTCGCCGACCCGTACGCGTCGCTCGCGCCGCGATACGGGGTGCGCGGGCTGATCGGCATGCTGCAGCAGGCCTGCCGCGAGGGCGTGGACGCGGTGCCCGGCGCTCCTGCCGAGCTGCGGGCGTTCATCGAATCGATGGAGTCGACGCCCGGCTGGCTGGATATGCGACTGGTCGAGGAGGGCGCGCTGGCCTCGCGGGTCGGGGCCGCGTTCCTGGCACCGTTCATCACGCGCGGCGCCTTCCTGGCGACCTTCCTCAACACCTATGCCGCCCTGCCCATGACTCTCACCGGGGCTTTGTCGGGCCGGCGCGCCGCGCGACGGGTCAACGAGACGTCGAATTTCTTTGCGGTGACGACACTTCCGGGTGCCCTGGAACGCTTCGGTGAGGGATTCGAGGCCGCGGCCATGGTGCGGTTGATGCACTCGATGGTGCGCTACAACGCTCTCGAACGCACCGAGCAATGGAACGCGGACGTGTACGGCGTCCCGGTGCCGCAGGTCGACCAGATGCCCGCCGGCCTGATCAACATGTACCTGCTCGCCATGATGGCCGTCCGCCGCGGCCGCACCGAATTCAATGCCCGCGAGCGAGCGATCCTGGAGTTCAGCCGCTACCGCTGCTTCCTGCTCGGCCTCCCCGAGGAGTTGCTTCCCACCACCGCCGAGGGCATCATCGAGGTCTTCCACGCCCGCGCCGCCGTCCTGCGCGACGACTTCGACGACGCCACCTGCGGCGAACTCGTCCGCTCCACCATGGCCGCTTACCTGCGCCCCGGTGCCTCCCGCTACGACCGCGTCGCCGACGCCGTCGAAAAGAGCTGGAGCCGAGCCTTCTTCCTCGGTTTCTGCGGCGGCGACCGCAAAGCCGCCGCCGCCATGAGCATCACCCTCACCCCCGCCGACTATGCCCGCATCGCCCTCACCGCCCCCTTCATCACCCTCCGCTTCCTCCTCATGACCATCATCACCGCCCGCCCCACCCTCACCGGTCTCGCCGACCGCTACACCACCCGAACCGTCAAGAAGCGCCTCGCCGCCTACGGCAATGCCGAATACACCACCGAATCCCACACCTACCCCACCCAGCCCAGTACCACCCCCGCCGCCTGAAGGCCGGAGGCTGCGAGATTCGAGTTCAGGCAGCTCTCACAGCCCAAGATGAAGACCGAGAGCTCCTGATCTTGTTGTGCGCGAAGGGTTTCGCCCCGATCAGCCAGTGACAAGGTTGATCAGGGTTGGGGCTGACGATCGTTGTGGTGATTGCGCGGCCGGCCAGAGCGGCCCGGACGGTGGCGGAGGCCGGCGCGCCGGGCCGCGCAGTGTGGGTGTGTCGGCCGTGGTCGAAACCTGTAGGCGCTCGCGGACTCTGCCGTTGATGTGCACGATGCAGGTTCTCGTCCAGGCGGCGTGACTACCGTGCTGCCCCGGCCTCCGAGAGCCTGAGCACGACTCCCCCGATAGGCCCGGGTTACGGCGTGCGGGAGAACCAGCGGCGTAGCCGGCCGCCGGAGGAGGTGCTGCGCTGCTGGGCACGACTCTGTTCGAACCAGGCGGGCAGGGGTTCTCGTGCGGTCAGCCAGGTTCCGGGCAATCCGCCGGGACGATCGCCGGTGTATGCCGCGACGATTCCGCCGACGATGGCGCTCGTGGTGTCGGTGTCGCCGCCGACCGACAGACAGGTGGCGATGGCGGCGCGGTAGTCGTGCAGGAACGTCGCCGCGACCCACAGTGTGAAGGGCACGGTGTCCTGGGCGGTCACGGCGGCGCCGTTGCCGACTTCCGCGGCGACCTGGTCGGCGGGCGCCCCGAGCAGCGCGTACGCCCGGCGGATCAGGCGGGTGGTCTCGCCGTCGTCGAGCCGGTCCAGGACGGCCGCGAGGAATTCCTGTGGGGCGGGCCGGGTTCCGGCGAGCCGCGCCCGGGCAGCCGTCGCCCCCGCCACCGCCACCGCGACGGCGCCGCTGATTCCCTCGCGGTGCGCATGGGTGACCTGCGCCGACCGAACCGCTTCGGCAACAGCCCGATCCGGATCACTCGCGTAGAACGCGCCCAGCGGAGCGACGCGCATGGCCGCACCGTTCCCGCAGGAACCCTGCCCGCCGAACGCCGCCGCCGTCACCTGCCGCCAGGGCACGCCACGCCGGATGCGCCCCAGCGTGTCCACGGTCATGAACCCGTAGTCGCGGCCCTGGTCGATGCGTTCGGCGAAGGCCGCCACCAGCCGATCCTGGTCGACCGCACCATGTTCGAGCAGTTCCCCCGCCACCGTGCAGGCCATCTCGGTGTCATCGGTCCATTCCCAGCGTCCGGCCGGGAGATCACCGGTCCGCAGTTCGTCCAGCGGCCGGCGCAGGACGAGGAACTCGGCGCCGACCGCGTCCCCCACGGACAGTCCGTTCAACGAATCCAGCATCAAGTCGACATGCACCGCGTCGATGCTAGCCATGGTCGGTGATGACGGCATTGTCTGCGCCGACCGCGCAGGGCCGATCGCGCCCACCGCCCAGGGACCGTCTCGACCCGCTCCATCGCACCGTCGGTCCTCGCCACAGGCATCACCTGCATCCGCCGCCAAGGGATCGCCAGTGTTCACTGCGCCAGGATTGTCTGTGCCCACTGCAAGACTCATCGGTATGCGATGGGCGCTGGCGGAGACGAGTGACGGCGGGGTACGGGTATGCCCGCTGGATCCGGCCGGTCGACCCGCGGGCCCGGTGGTGGACGAGGCCTCACCGGCCGAGGCCGTACGCTCGCGTCCCGACGTCGATCGGTGGGTGTGGCGGTCGACCGCGGGGCTCTACCGGCGGCTGCTCGACACAGGTGTGCGGGTGGATCGCTGCTATGACGTGGAGGCGGCGGAGTCACTGTTGATCGGGCATGAGGAGGGCCAGTCCGGGCAGGCCCGCTCGCTGGCGGCGGCCTGGGCGCGCCTGCACCGCCTGCCCGTGCCGGAGGATGCGCCCGCCCGCGCCGCAGACACTCAGCCCACGCTCTTCGAATCCGGGCCGGTGCCACTGCCGTCCGGGACCGACGAGTTCACCGCGCTGCTCGAGGTCTACGCGGGGCAACTCGCCCGCACGGCCGCGGCCGTGGATCCGCATCGCATCCGCATGCTGCTGGCCGCCGAGTCGGCGGGTCTGCTGGTGGCCACGGAGATGTCGCGGGCCGGGATCCCGTGGCGTGCCGACCTGCACCGCGAACTGCTCGATTCCATGCTGGGCGAACGCATTTCGAGCGAATCCGAACCGCGCCGGATGGCTGAGCTGGCCGAGCAGGTGTCGCGCGCGTTCGGCGGCGCGCGGGTCCGCCCGGACCTGCCCCAGGACATCATCCGGGCCTTCGGTCGCGCGGGAATCTCGTTGTCCTCCACCAGGAAATGGGAACTCCAGGAGATCGATCACCCGGCCGTCGCCCCGCTGCTGGCCTACAAGTCCCTGTACCGCCTCTACACCGCGCACGGCTGGTCCTGGATCGACCAGTGGGTGCACGACGGCCGCTTCCGCCCCGAGTACCTGCCGGGCGGCACGGTGACCGGCCGCTGGACCACCAACGGCGGTGGCGCCCTTCAGATTCCGAAGGTGGTGCGCCGGGCGATCCGCGCGGATCCGGGCTGGCGGCTGGTGGTGGCCGACGCCGATCAGATGGAACCGCGCGTGCTCGCCGCCATCTCCCGCGATCCCGGACTGATGGAGGTGGCGGGCCGCGGCGAGGATCTCTACGCCGACCTCGCGGCCCGCGCGTTCGGCGGTGACCGCGCCCAGGCCAAGATCGCGATGCTGGGCGCGATCTACGGCCAGACCTCGGGCGACGCCCTCACCCACATGGCCGAGCTGCGGCGTCGCTATCCGGCCGCGGTCGCCTATGTCGACGATGCGGCCGCCGCCGGTGAGGAGGGCCGCCTGGTGCGCACCTGGTTCGGTCGCACCTGCCCGCCGCCGACTTCCTTCGACCAGGCCGACACCGAGGATGGGCCGGCATACAGCGCCACGCCGAGGGCGCGGGCGCGCGGTCGCTTCACCCGTAACTTCGTCGTACAGGGCAGCGCCGCCGACTGGACGCTCCTGGTCCTGGCGGGGCTCAGGAATGCCATGCACACCGCCGGATTGCGGGCCGAGCTGGTCTTCTTCCAGCACGACGAGGTCATCGTGCACTGCCCCGAGGAGGAAGCGGCCGCGGTCGCCGCGGCGATCACGGCCGCCGCGGACACCGCCGGAGAGCTGGCGTTCGGCCCGACTCCGGTCCGGTTCCCCTTCACGACCGCGATAGTGGAGTGTTATGCGGACGCGAAGTAGGAAATCCGCGGCGGCGCCATGGTTTTCGCTCTTACGTCCGCAGTGCCGACAGTCCCGCCGCCAGCAGCGGCTCGACCCCTTCGCCCACGTGCTCGAACCCGGATCCCACGGTCTGTCCGTGAATGTGCCGGAAATGGATACCCTCGCTGATCACGGCCAGTTTGAACGAGGCCAGCGCGACATAGAACCCGATCTCGGACACATCGCGCCCCGTCCGCGCCGAATACCGTTCCAGTACTTCGGTTTCGGCCGGATAGCCGGGTGCGAGCCCGACATCGCTGACCCCGAGCATCCCGCGATCGCTCATGCGCTGATAGACCAGCAGCAGCCCGATATCGGTGAGCGGATCACCGAGTGTGGCCATCTCCCAGTCGATCACGGCCGCGACCCGGTCCTCGGCGTCGACGAGCACATTGTCGAGCCGGTAGTCGCCGTGCACGATGCCCGTGGCCGATTGCGCGGGCAGGTTCTTCGCCAGTAGGTCGTGCAGTTCGTCGGCGGCGGGCAGGTCCCGGCTGTAGGAGGCGTCGAGCTGCTTCTTCCAGCGGCGCACCTGCCGTTCCAGGAATCCGTCCGGCCGCCCGAAGTCGGCCAGCCCGACCGCGTCCGGGTCGACGGTGTGCAGAGCGGCCAGGGTGTCGATGAAACCGGTCACGATGACCCGCGTCCGGTCGACGCCGAGCTCTGCCAGTTCCGCCGCGTTGCGGTAGGGCGTGCCGACGATCCGTTCCATGACATAGAAAGGCGCGCCGATGATTTCGTCGTCCTGGCACAGCGCGAACGTGGCGGGTACCGGGACGGGGGTGTCCGCCAGCGCGGTGATCACCCGGTACTCGCGGGCCATGTCGTGCGCGGTGGCGAGCACGTGCCCCAGGGGCGGGCGCCGCAGGATCCACGCCGATTCGCCGTCGCTGATCTCATAGGTGAGATTGGACTTCCCGCCCGCGATCAACCGTCCGCGCAGCGGCCCGGTAACCAGGCCCGGCCGGGTCTCGGCCAGCCACACCGCGAGTCGTTCGAGATCCAGGCCGGGTAGCCCGGCTCGCTGATCGTCGCTCAATGTGTCTCCCGAATGCTCAGTGGCCGTCGCCGCCGGCCAGCAGCCGCGCCTGATAGTGCCGCATGCCCGACAGCCAGCGGTCGTAGTCCGCGCCCTTGCGACGGTACATCTCGAGCACCTCCGGATGAGGCAGGATGAGGAACCGCTCGTCATCGAGCGCGGCCATGACCAGCTCGGCCACCGCGTCGGGGGTCAGCACCGCGCCGGCGGAGGTGACCGCCCGGGTGGCGGCCACGCCGATGGCGTCCCCGGAGTTCTCCCCCGCCCGCAGCAGCGGGGTCTCCACACCCATCGGGCACAGGCAGCTGACCCGGACGCCCTGGTCACCGTAGGTGACCGACAGCCACTCGGCGAAACCCACGGCCGCGTGCTTGGTGACCGAGTATGCGGCCGAGCCGATCTGGGTCAGCAGCCCGGCCGCCGACGCCGTGCTGACGAAGTAGCCCTCGCCGCGTTCCACCCAGCCGGGGATCAGCAGACGCGCCGCGCGGATGTGGGCATTGAGATTGACGTCGAGGGTGGTCTCCCAATCCTTCTCGTCGCCGAGCCCGACCGGCCCGATCACGCCCGCATTGGCGAAATACAGGTCGACCGGCCCGAATTCGGCCTCGGCACGCGCGATGAGCTCCTCGATGCGGCCGGTGTCGGACACATCGGCGCCGACCGCCACGGCTGCCCCCGGGTACTCCGCCGTCAGCTCGGCCGCCACCGCGGCGGCGGCCTCGCCGTTCAGATCGGCGACGACGACCCGCGCTCCGGCCCGCACGAGCCGGGCGGCGATCGCGCCTCCGATGCCGCCACCACCTCCGGTGACGATGGCGTTCTTACCCGCGACCTGCACGTGTGCTCCCTCCGGCCTGAACCGGCGCCCGACCCGGACTGGATCGGAGCGACCGGCTGATGGAATATGAAACCTGCGTCGGATTCAAGTTCATGACCCGTCCGGCGTCAACCGGCCCGGCGGCGAGAGGTGAACGACCGATGCGGACAGCACATCTGGTGGACGAGTGGAAGAGGCTGGGCAGCACGCAGGTGGCGGCCAATGGCATCGAGCTGCGGGTGGTCGAGCACGGCACGGGGACGCCGGTGGTGTTCTGCCACGGGTTCCCGGAGCTCGGGTTCTCGTGGCGGCATCAGGTTTTCGCGCTGGCCGAGGCCGGATTCCGGACGCTCACCCCGGATATGCGCGGGTACGGCGGCAGTTCGCGGCCCGAGCGGATCGACGAGTACGACATGCTCACGGTGTGCGCGGATCTGGCCGGGCTGCTCGACGCCTACGGGCTCGAGGACGCGATCTTCGTGGGCCACGACTGGGGCGCGTCGGTGGTGTGGCACATGGCCCGCGAGTATCCGGAGCGGGTGCGGGCCGTGGCGGGGCTGAGCGTGCCCGCGACCCCGCGATCGTCGGGGCCGCCGGTATCGATCATGCGGGCGCGGCTGGGCGACGACTTCTACATGGTGTGGTTCCAGCAGCCCGGGGTCGCCGACGCGGTCCTGGCGGCGGACCCGCGGCGCACACTGCTGCAGGACGAGGTCCTGAGCGCCGCCACCTTCCTCGACACGTCCACGCCCGAACCGCCGCTGCCCGAGTGGCTGAGCGAACCCGAATTCGATTACTACGTCGATACTTTCACCGCCACCGGGTTCACCGGCGGGCTCAACTACTACCGCAATCTGGATCGCACCTGGGAGCGGACGGCGCATCTCGAGGGCGTGAAGATCGCCCAGCCGTCCCTGTTCATCGCCGGGTCCACCGATCCGGTCATCCGGTTCACGCCGATGGAGAAGATGTCGGCGCTGCTCAGCGATCTGCGCGGGACGGTCATCCTCGAGGGCGCCGGGCACTGGATCCAGCAGGAGCGGCCGGAGGAGGTCAACGCCGCGCTGATCGAATTCGTGCGCGGGCTCTGACCGCTATTCGGTCAGCTGCAGCGCGTTCACCCACAGCTGGGTCAGCGTGGTCACCAGCTTCTCGAACGGAATCCGTTGCTTCTGCACGTAAACCATGTACGCCATGCGGCTGACCATGGCCGAGAGCGCGTGCGCGGTGATCATCGGATCCAGGTCGGTGCTGGCCCGCCCGGACTCCTGCAGTTCGCGGATCATCCGGGCATTGCGCTGCGCGAACGCCTTGCCGCGTTCGACGCGCAGGCGGCGGAAGTTCTCGTCGATGTGGGCGACCTGCTCGAACAGCGCCATCAGGCGGGCATTGCGCTTGTAGGACAGCAGGTAGTCGCGGTTGGCGGCCTCGATGAGTGCGCGGGTATCGGTGATCCCACTGCGCTCACGCACATGCGGGTGCAGCATCTCCTCGGAGACCTGCTCGACCAACGCCGCGAAGATCTCCTCCTTGCTGTCGAAGTAGGTGTAGAAGGAGCCCGACGCCATGCCGGCGGTCTTGGAGATGTCGGCGATCTTGGCGTCGAGGTAGCCGTCGCGTTCGAACACCTCACGCGCGGCTGCGATCAGCGCGCTGCGGGTGCGCTGACCGCGTCGGGTGGGCGGGGCGGCGCGGCGGGACTCGCCCTCGCCTGCCATCGATTCGGACGCCAACACTGATCACTGCCTGTCGTTTCGCGGACAACTTTCCAGGCGGCCACCGTATCAACCCGGCGCGGCCGCAGGTGACCGCCGGTTACCGGGAGTGCGCGGCCAGGCGCCGGTCGATGACCGGCAGCGCGAACTCGGCCCAGCGAATATTCTCCTGTTCGAACGCGATTCCGCGCAGCAGGCTCAGGTACGGGCCGATGCGATCGACCTCGGCGAGGTAGGCCTGTTCGCTGCGCCCGTCCAGCAGACGGCCGCGAAGGCGTTCGTAGCGGGCCAGTTTCGCCTTCGACCATTCCAGCTTCTCGGCGACGGCCGCGCGCACCGCGGGGGCGTCCTCGGCCTCCATGGCCTGCACCTTCACCATCATCTCGTCGCGGATGGCGGTGGGTTTGGAGGGCTCGGCGATGAACGCGCGCAGCGCTGCCCGCCCGGCCGCGGTGATCGAGTGCAGGCGCTTGTTGGGGCGGCGTTCCTGCTCGACGACGCGGGTCTCGATGAGTCCCTCGGCGGCCATGCGCTCGAGCTCCTTGTAGAGCTGCTGTGGGGTGGCCTGCCAGAAGTTGGCGACCGAAGCGTCGAAGCCCTTGGCCAGGTCGTAGCCCGAGGCCTCGCCTTCCAGCAGGGTGGCCAGAACCGCGTTGCGTAGCGCCATCCGCCCAGGCTACCACCATCGGCGATTATTCAATTTATTGTCTAATTTGCCATCGAAATTTCTATAGTGCCGCGTATGAAGTGCGAATCAATTACTCAATTAATTGGTTACTGCAGCTGGGTAAGCAGGGCTGCGACGCGACTGTCATCGGCGTGGGCAATGCTGGATCGACGACGTCGCGAGTCGAGCGCCGCACGGACCGGCTGCACGCGGTGACACGCGCTCCTGGTCGCGGCCGGCCGGTTCGCTCGGGGGAGACTGGGCGGGTGGAGGATGCCGGGCTGGTGGTTGTGGTGGACGCGGCGAATGTGGTGGGTTCGCGGCCGGATGGGTGGTGGCGCGATCGGGCGGCGGCCGCGCGGCGGTTGCTCGGGGAGTTGGGGATGTTGCGGGAGCGGCTGCCCGGGGTGACGGATGTGGTCGTCGTGCTCGAAGGGGCTGCGAAGGCCGCTGCCGATGGCGCCGACGGCGAAGGGGCGGGATTGCGGGTGGTGCCCGCGGAGGGGTCCGGGGACGACACGATTGTGGAGGTGGTCGCGGCCGAGATCGAAAAGAGCACGGCCGGAACGGGATCGGTCACCGTGGTTACGGCCGATCGCGGGTTGCGAGCTCGGGTGGAGGCGCTCGGCGCTACGACGGTCGGTCCGAGTTGGCTGCGGAACGCCTTGGAGTAGTACCGGGCTGGGGGCCATACCCTGACCGCACCCTGAGGGCGCATCCCCCGCGGGTGGGATTTCCGGGCGGCGGTTTTTCGGTAGCTTCGGAATGGTGCAGCCGCCGTTGATCGTTCGCCTGCGCGGCGCATGCCTGGTGGTGGGCGTGCTCTGCGCATTCCTGCTCGGGTGGGGATTCGCGTCCGCGCCCGACGCCCGGGCCGATGGCGCGGTGAGCGGGGGTGATCTGACGGTGGCGCAATCGCTGGGGGCGCGCGAGCTCACGGTGGTGATCCGGCGGGCCGAACCGGGGCCGCTGCGGATCGAGGTGGTGAGCCATGCGGGGTCGGCGGCGGGGACGTTGAACGTGAGTGCCGCACCGGTCGATCAGGGTGGTGAGACCTCCTCGGGCACGGTCGAACTCGGTGACGAGCCGGGGCTCTACGCCACGACGCTGCGAGTGGATCACGCGGGGCCGTGGGAGCTGTCGGTCTCCGACGGTGAACGGACCGCACGGATTCCCTTCCTCGTCGCCGCGCGCGTCGTGACGCCTTGGGAGCGAGCGGCCTACGGGGGATTCTCCGCGGCGGGCGTGCTGCTGCTGGTGGCCCTGGGCACGGCGCTCATCTCGAAAAGGGGCTGGCCGACGCTGATTCCGGTGGGAGCGCTCATCGCCGCGCTGACCGTCGGAACCACGGGGGCGGTGCTGTCGTCGAGTGCGCCGCAGCCACGGCCGGCGGGCAGCCTGCTCGATCCCACCTCGGGCAATATCGGCAATCCCTTTCCGGAGCGCGATCTGCCGCTGACCACGAACTATTCACGCCCGCCGGTGAATCTGATCGTGCGGGCGCAGCCGGCGGCGGGGCAGCCGGCCGAGGTCCAGTTGTCGCTGACCGATTCGGCGACGGGGCGGCCCGTGGATGACCTGCTGGTCACCGATGACGCGCTGCTGCATCTCATGGTGGTCGGGCCGTCCGGGAAGTTCTGGCATCGGCATCCGATCCGCACCGGACCCGGGGAGTACCGGGTCAGCCTGGGGCTCGGGGAATCCGGTGACTACGCGGTCGCGGCCGAGATCGCCCGGCGTGGCGGCGGCGCGCAGTTGCTGCGGTCGGCCCTGCATGTGAGCGGTCAATCCGGTTCCGGCGCGGCCGATCCCGCGGCGAACGGGACCACCCTCACCACCACCGACACGGTCGCGGGCGAACCCGTCACGCTCACCGCCGCCTACGGCGGTGCCGCGGACCTGCAGCTCTGGCTCGGAATGGTGGGCCATCTCATCGCGGTCGGCCCACTGCCGGACGGTGCGCCCGCCGGGACCTCCGCGACGACCGCGCCGATCTGGGCGCACGCGCACGCCATGGCCCCGCTGCCCGCCGCCGGCGCCCAGCCGCCCGACGAGACGGTCGCCGCCTACGGCCCGAATGTGGCGTTCACCTTCACTTTTCCGCTGCCCGGCCGCTACCTGGTGTGGGCGCAGGCCGAGCGCGGCTATTCCGTCATGACCATTCCGACCACGGTCGATGTCCGAGCGGGGGTTCCGCAATGACCAGGCGCGCAGGACTGATCGCGGCGGTCGTCGTCGTGGTGGCCGCCCTGCTGACGTGGTGGCTGTGGCCGTCCGACCACGCGAAACCGGTGCAGCGCACTACCGCCGGGCCCTACCAGGTGCAGTGGAGCGTCTCCGACGGATCACCGCACACCGGCGACAACACCGTCGACCTCGATATCACCGACCAGCACGGCACCGCCGCGTCCCCGGATCGCGTCTCGGTGGAGCCCGCCATGCCGCAGATGGGGCATGCGCTCCCGCCGAGCACGGCCGCCGTCGTCTCGCCCGGCCACTACCGGGCGACGGTGACCCTGCCCATGCCGGGCCAGTGGGAGATTGCCGTGAAACTGTCCGGCACACCGGGATCCGGCAGCGCCATCTTCTCCGTCCAGGCCAACTGAATCGCAGGAAAGAGGATCAGGAGCAGATCATGGACCTCACCGCCAATGGTCGCGGGCTCACCGCCGAGGCGACCGCACCGATCACCATCCGCCCCTGGCTACCCGCGGCCATCCTGTTCGCGGCCAGCCTGACCTTCGCCGTCGGATCGACCTGGGACATCCAGTGGCACTCCGATGTCGGGCCCGACACGTTCTTCACCCTGCCGCACCTGTTCATCTACGCCAGTGCGGCGGTCGCCGGATTCACCGGTCTCACGGTCATTCTCGTCACCTCGGCGGCCGGCCGGGCGGGCCGGCGGGTGGACGGCGAACTGGGCGGGCCGGGCATCAACGTGTTCGGGCGGACGTTCACCGCGCCGCTCGGATACATGGTGGCGGCGCTGGGCGCGGCGTCGTTCCTGCTGTACGGGTTGTGGGATCTGTGGTGGCACAGCCTCTACGGGTTCGACGCGATCATCGACTCGCCGCCGCACATCGGACTGTTCCTGTCCAGCACCGTGATCTCGGTGGGCACGGTGATCGTGTTCGGGGCGGCGCGGGCGCATCGCTGGGGGCGGATCGGCGCGCTGTTCGCGCTGGCGCACCTGGCGACCTCGAGCACTGTCACCGCGCTGGCGGTGCAGCGGCTCAGCGCCGGGAACGTGCGGTGGACGGTCGCGGTCACCGCGTTCATGGTCGTGCTGCTGATGGTCGTGGGTGCCGGGTTCCTGCGGTGGGGCGCGACCGTCACCGCCGTGTTCTCCTCGGCGATCCAGGGCGTGTTCTGGTGGTTCGCGCCGTGGGCGGCGCGCACCTACGCCGATTTCGTGGGATTGCCGATGCGCGAACACATCCGGGGCATCCCGGCGACGCCGGCGTTGATTCCGTTCTGCCTGATTCCGGTGGGCATCGTCATCGATCTGCTCCTGCGCCGCGCCGCCGGCCCGGCACGCCTGCTGCCCGCGCTGGCGGGTGGGATCGGCGGCGCGATCATCGGCGGGTTCAATCCGGTTCAGCAGCGCATCATCTACGAAGTACACCCCTCGCACGCGTCCGTCATCATCGCCACCACGGTCGCCGCCGCCCTGCTGGGTGCACTCGGCGGCTTCCTGGGCTGGCGTTTCGGCGACATGCTGCGGCTGTCCGCCCCGTCCGAAAAGGTCAGCGCATGATCAACCGCCTGCTCGCCACCGCCGCAACGATTCTCGCGATCCTCGGCCTGACCGCCGGCACCGCCGCTACGGCGTCGGCGTATCAGCCGGTCAACATCGTGCACACCGAGCACGTGCAGGCCGGGTCGTACTCGCTGACGGTGGGGTTCAGCGAATGGCCTTTGCGCGCAATGCAATCGCTGGACTTCACCTTCATCCCCGACGGCGGCATCGAGGACAAGACCGGCACCCTCACCGAGTATCAGCCCAACGGCAAAGTCCGCCGCGCCGAACAACTCTCGCGGCATCCGCGCAAGCGCGACGTCTGGGGACTGGACGTCCGCTCCCTGGATCAGGAGGGCGCCTGGACCTTCCACTTCGTCATCGACGGCCCCCAGGGCCGCGGTGAAGGCGACCTGGCCAACCTCCCGGTTCTCCAGCAGCCCGGTCCCCCACTGGGGGTGAGCTGGGCCGTCAGCACTGTTCCGCTGATCGGCCTGATCGCCTTCCTGGCCTACGCCTGGCGCCGCACCCGCCGCCCGGCGGCGACGCCGCAGCCCGTCTGACGGTCAGTCGGTGTATCCGGCGAGCGCGCCCGCCTCGTAGGACCCACCCTGCTGATGCAGGATCACACCCATCCGGTTGGCGGCGTTGATCATGGCCACCAACGCCACCAGGGCCGCGGTCTGGTTGTCGTCGTAGTGCTTCCGAACCAGCGCCCAGGTCTCATCGGATACACCGAGGTGGGCATCCGCGAGCCGCGTGCCCTCCTCGGCGAAGGCCAGCGCCGCCTGTTCGGCCTCGCTGAACACCGACGACTCCCGCCACGTAGCCACCAGATTGATCCGCACCGCCGGCTCCCCCGCGGCGGCCAACTCTTTGGTGTGCGCATCCGTGCAGAACCCGCATCCATTGATCTGGCTGGCCCGCAAACTGACCATCTCCTGCGTCGACTTCGGCACCTCCGACTGCGTGATCACCAAACTCGCATTGGCAAACCGCTTCGAGAACTTCGCCCCGAGCTCATTGGCGAACATATCCAGCCGAGCACTCATAACGTCCATCTCCTTCATCGTCAGTAGGACGCCCATCAGGTGCCGCCGACCCCGAAAATGTGACACCCGACCGCTATGACCCATCCCACACCCGCCCCGTCGACCACGCCGCCACGGATGGACAGAACGGCGTATACCTGCCTTTGTGACCGATCTGCGTGACTTCCACAGGGTTTGCTACGCAGCCGCCGAGCAATCCAGCGGAAGAGTGGTCGAGTTCCGCGTTGCCACTGACGTAACGCTCAACTTCCACCAGGGCATCGTCACCCACTCTGAACGCCGGGCCGGAGTCGTCTGCCCACGTGATTCGAAGGTCCTCGCAGTCGCCGAACCTCGAACGATCGAATTCCTCGACAACGCACGCACGTCAGGCCCGCTGCCCTTCATCGAGGCCCCTGCCCTGGTGTGTGTCCTCCGTCGATGGCCAGAGTTCCACGTGCTCGACACAGCCGAACTCAACGGCCCGTTCGACCCGACAGCCTGGCCCGGCATCAACCCGACAGACATCGAGTACTGGCAGCCCGAGACCCTCGGCGAAGCCCTGTTCAATTACTGGGACTGAGGACTTCGACCCGAGGCGATAACCGCCTTACCCACGGGGCGGATGCACTTTCCGTCCAACCGTTCTCTGCGGCAACGTTTTCCCATCTCCGGCATCACCGCTCCGGGGAGTGTCGGCACTCGGTGCTACGGTCCTGTCTGCCAATGAGGGATGGGGAATCATGAGCTATACCGTCGCCGCCTGTGCCGTCGATCTCGACATGCTCGGCCGGATGATCGGCAGTGGTGACCAAGAGCTGGCCGAACACCTGCTGGAACGCTTGTCGGGCGAGCTCGGTGACATCGCTCGTGGGCGCGTGACTACCCAGGCGAATCGCTGTCCACACGACAGGCATTGGCGAACATGATTCTTGTGCCCGACTACGACAAGGGCGTACCGGACCATTACCCCGCCGCCTTGTACGGCTACATCTTCGACGCGCCATGTGCAAAAGCTAGGGTACGTGGCTCGATGACAACTACTGGAACAGCATGCGGTACAGCTGGCGACCTTCTGAAGCTCGGCATCACCACCGACACGGTGGGTGTGGAATACGAGTTTCAGAAGGGTGCCGATCGGATGCTGTTGTGCCGCAGAGATATCCGCTGGCGCGAACGCTAGTGGGGCCAGCACGCGGGAGCGGTGCTGTCCATCCAGCACTCCGAGCTGCCTGTGGGGACGAGCAGCGGGCCGAACATCCCCAACGCCATCGAGATGAAGTACATGTCTTCCAACCTTTCGCAATAGGAATAGAACCGGCACGGTAGTTCGCCTCCGCGTCGGTGGGCAGCCCCGACTCCCAGGGGCGTTGCGCATGGTCGACGGCCACGGTGGGTTCAGAGGTCCCGAACTCTCGGCTACCCCGTAGCCGGGAGGGCAGGCTGTCGGGATCTCGAAATGTGCGGTGGGCCTTGCACTGTGGCGGGGTCACTGACAGGTGAGGGAGGGCAACCGTGGGACGCATGATCGGTATCGATCTGGGGACGAGTAGTGCGCGGGCGAGCGTGCTGAAGGATGGACGGCCGGTGGTCATCGCCGGTCCGGTGAGCGGATCGGCGTCGCAGATGCTCGCGCGGCCGAAGCACGATGCGGAGGCGCGGCTCGGCGTACCGGTGACCGATGTGGTGGTGTCGATTTCGACGGCGTTCGGCGGGCGCCCACGAACGCAGCCACCTTTCCGCGCCCCGCGAGTCGCCCCGACTCCCCGGCCGTGAGTAACGGCGATGAGTAATTGGGCGGATTCCCCGGCGGTCACGGATCAATACTGTTGTGGTGTCGGCGCATTCGGGAGGAAAGGCGGCACGACGATGAATTCTCCGCACTGGCAGGGATCCGAGGCTTCACGGCGGGCGATACAGTCCGCCCAGGAATCGGGGCGGCTCGCGCGGCGGGGCGGAGATGGCGGCGCCGGCGGCGGATGCCTGGCGAGCACGCTCGTCGCACTGCTGATCGTCCTGGCCCTGCTGGGCCTCGCCGCACCGATCGCGTGGCAGATTCTCACCGAGGCCGGCCTGTAGAGCCACCCGCGGATGCACCACCCATCGAGCCGCTCGCGGCCTCCCGCGGAGAGGCCGAGCGGACACGCGGATGATCTCTTGCCGTATTCAGGCAGCCTCGGCGCCCGGATTCGCCTAGCGTGAGCAGGGTTGACGTCGAGAGGGGTCAAGGATGCGGGCCGGGATGCTGAGCGTGACGGAGCTGGTGGCACAGGTCGAGGCGGGAACGCTCGACACGGTGCTGGTGGCCATGACCGACATGCAGGGGCGGTTACAGGGAAAACGTTGTTCGGCACGGTATTTCGTCGAGGAGGTGCTGGATCAGGCGACCGAGGCGTGCAACTATCTGCTCGCCGTCGATGTGGAGATGACCACGGTCGAGGGCTACGAGATGTCGTCCTGGGACACCGGCTACGGCGATTTCGTGCTGCGGCCCGACCTGAACACACTGCGCCTGCTCCCGTGGTGGCCGGGTACCGCACTGGTGCTGTGCGATGTGGAGCAGGTGGATCCGCACGGCAGGCACGGGCAGCCGGTCGCCGCCTCGCCGCGGCAGGTGCTGCGCGCCCAGCTGGATCGCCTGGCCGAACGCGGTCTGTCCGCGTACGTCGGCACGGAACTCGAGTTCCTCGTGTTCGACGACAGCTACGAGTCCGCGTTCCGCGGCGGCTACCGCGACCTCACCCCCGCCAACCAGTACAACGTCGACTACTCCATGCTCGGCACGGCTCGCATCGAACCGCTGCTGCGCCGCATCCGCACCGAAATGGACGGCGCGGGAATGTATGTCGAGTCCGCCAAGGGCGAATGCAACCCAGGCCAGCACGAGATCGCCTTCCGTTACGACGAGGCGCTGACCACCTGCGACAACCACAGCATCTACAAGACCGGCGCCAAGGAGATCGCCGCCCAGGAGGGCCGCAGCATCACCTTCATGGCGAAATTCAATGAGCGGGAAGGCAATTCCTGCCACATCCACCTGAGCCTGCGCGGCAGTACGGGCGAGCCGGTCTTCGCCGATGGCGACAACCCCTCCGCCCTCATGCGGCACTTCATCGCGGGCCAGCTGGACTGCCTGCGCGAACTGACCTACCTACTCGCCCCGAACATCAACTCCTACAAACGATTTCAGGCCGGCAGCTTCGCGCCGACCGCGCTCGCCTGGGGTCGTGACAATCGCACCTGCGCCCTGCGCGTCGTGGGCCACGGCCCGTCCCTGCGCCTGGAGAACCGCATCCCGGGCGGCGATGTGAACCCCTACCTCGCCGTCGCCGCCGTCATCGCGGCCGGACTGCACGGCATCGAGCACAATCTTCCGCTCGAGCCCGAGTTTCACGGCAACGCCTACCGCTCGCACCGCCCGCGCGTCCCGCACACCCTTCGGGACGCCGCGCAGCTCTTCGGCGAGAGCAAGGTGGCGCAGAAGGCCTTCGGCCCGGAGGTGGTGCGGCACTACCGCAATGCTGCGCAGGTGGAGCTCGACGCCTACGACGCGGCGGTCACCGACTGGGAGCGGATCCGTGGCTTCGAACGACTCTGACCCAGGCCGCCGGCCCGTCATCGGCCTGCCCACCTACTCCGAACGCTCCCGCTTCGGCCACTGGGACGTCGACGCCGCGGTGCTGGCGCGCAGCTACATCGACCTGACCGAGCACGCGGGCGGCATCCCGGTCCTGTTGCCGCCCACCGGAACTCCGCGCCCCGAGCTCATCGAGCGGCTCGACGGCCTGGTGCTCACCGGCGGCGCGGACCTGGATCCCGCCCGCTACGGCGCGCCACCGCATCCCGCCACCCGCGGCCTGCGGCCCGACCGCGACGAATCCGAATTCGGCCTCTTCACGCTCGCCCTCGCCGCGGGCCTGCCGATCCTGGCCGTTTGCCGCGGACTGCAATTGGTGAACGTCGCCCTGGGCGGCACTCTGCTGCAACACGTCCCGGATACCGTCGGGCACACCGACCACTCCCGCTCGCCCGGTGTCTTCACGGTCAACACCGTCACCACGGTCCCCGGCAGCCGCCTCGCCGCCCTCGTGGGCCCCGAGGCGAAGGCGCACTGCCACCACCATCAGGCCATCGGCACGCTCGCCGCCGAGCTCACCGCCACCGGGCACACCGCGGACGGCATCATCGAGGCCGTGGAGACCCGTGACGGCCCGTTCCTGCTGGGCGTGCAGTGGCATCCGGAGGAGAACCCGTCCGACCTACGCCTGATGCGGGCCCTGGTCGACCATGCGGCACAGTATGGAAAGGAGCGAAACCCGTGACATCCACAGACATCATCGATCCCGCCACCGAGCAGGTGCTGGCCACCATCGACGCTGCCGACGCGGCCGCCACCGATGCCGCCATCGAACGCGCGCACCGCGCGACGGCGAGCTGGCGTGCGGTCTCCCCCGGCGACCGCGCACGCCTACTGCGCCGCTTCGCCGAGGCGGTCGACGCCGAGATCGAGCAGCTGGCCCGGCTCGAGGTCAGCAATGCCGGCCACACCATCGGCAATGCCCGCTGGGAGGCCGGCAATGTTCGCGACGTCCTGCACTACAGCGCCGGCATGCCGGAACGCTTGCTGGGCAATCAGATTCCGGTCGCGGGCGGCGTGAACATCACCTTCTGCGAGCCGCTGGGCGTGGTCGGCATCATCGTGCCCTGGAACTTCCCCATGCCCATCGCGGCCTGGGGCTTCGGCCCGGCACTGGCCGCCGGGAACACCGTGGTGCTCAAACCGGCCGAGCTCACCCCGCTCACCGCCATCCGGCTCGGGGAGCTCGCCGTGGAAGCGGGTCTGCCACCGGATGTCTTCCAGGTGATCCCGGGCCGCGGCGCGGTCGTCGGGGCCCGCTTCGTCACCCACCCGGCCGTGCGCAAGGTGGTGTTCACCGGTTCCACCGAGGTGGGCAAGCAGATCATGGTCGGCTGCGCCGACCAGGTGAAGCGGGTGACCCTCGAATTGGGCGGCAAGAGCGCCAATATCGTGTTCGCCGACGCGGACCTCGAGCGCGCCGCCGCCACCGCACCCTACGGGGTGTTCGACAATGCCGGCCAGGACTGCTGCGCTCGATCCCGGATCCTGGTGCAGCGCAGCGTCTTCGATCGCTTCCTGGAACTGCTCGAACCGGCCGTCCAGGGCGTACGGGTCGGCGATCCGGCCGACGAGTCGACCGAGATGGGCCCGCTCATCTCGGCCGCCCACCGCGACCGCGTCGCCGGATTCCTGGAACCGTCGACCGAGGTGGCGTTCACCGGCACCCGCCCCGACGGCCCCGGATTCTGGTTCGCGCCCACGGTCGTCCTCCCGTCGAGCCCCGAGGACCGGGTACTCACCGAGGAGGTGTTCGGACCGGTGGTGGCCGTGCTGCCCTTCGAGGACGAAGCCGATGCCCTGCACCTCGCCAACGACACCGAGTACGGCCTGTCCGGCTCCATCTGGACCTCCGATGTCGGGCGCGCGCTGCGGGTGGCCCGCGGCGTCGAGGCCGGGAACCTGTCGGTGAATTCCCATTCCTCCGTGCGCTATTGGACGCCGTTCGGCGGATTCAAGCAGTCCGGTCTGGGCCGCGAACTCGGCCCGGACGCCGCGCGCGCCTTCACCGAGACCAAGAACGTCTTCCTCGCCACCGAATGAATCCGCCCGCCCCTCATCGAAGGAGATACGTTGCAGCGCTTACAGGATCGAGTCGCGGTCGTCACCGGCGGCGGCAGCGGCATCGGCCTCGCCACCGTCCGGCGCTTCGCCCAGGAGGGCGCGAAGGTCGTGGTCGCCGATATCGACGCCGCCGCCGGTGAGGCCGCCGCAGCCGAGGTCGGCGGGCTCTACGTGAAGGTCGACGTCACCGACGAGGACCAGGTGCGGGCCATGTTCCAGGCCGCCGTCGACACCTACGGCGGCCTCGACATCGCTTTCAACAACGCGGGCATCTCACCGCCGGAGGACGATTCGATCCTCACCACCGGCCTCGACGCCTGGAAGCGGGTGCAGGAGGTCAATCTGACCTCGGTGTACCTGTGCAGCAAGTACGCCATCGAGCACATGCTCGTGCGCGGCAAGGGCTCGGTCATCAATACCGCGTCCTTCGTGGCCGTCATGGGCGCGGCCACCTCGCAGATCTCCTACACCGCCTCCAAGGGCGGCGTGCTGGCCATGAGCCGGGAATTGGGAGTCCAGTTCGCGCGCCAGGGCATTCGCGTGAACGCGCTGTGCCCCGGCCCCGTCAACACCCCCCTGCTGCGGGAGCTGTTCGCCAAGGATCCCGAGCGCGCCGCCCGCCGCCTGGTACACATTCCCACCGGCCGCTTCGCCGAGCCGGAGGAGATCGCCGCCGCCGTGGCCTTCCTCGCCAGCGACGATTCCTCCTTCATCACCGCCTCGCAGTTCCTGGTCGACGGCGGCATCTCGGGCGCGTACGTCACCCCGCTGTAGCCCAACGCATTTCAGGCGCTGACCGGGGCCTCCTCGGCCTCCGGCGGCTCCTCCACCGTCCGTTTGGGCCCGGTGAACCAGCGCCGGGCCGAGACGAACCACCAGATCGCGATCGCGCCCACCACGCCGACCAGGGTGAGGGGCGCGTAATTCACCGCGTTCCAGGTGAATCCGTCCACCCACGGATAGCCGTGGTCGTCGGTGGGCAGGATGAACAGCACACTGATGATCACGATCCAGATCAGCGCGATGATCCCGATCGGCCGATACCAGCGGCCCAGCTGCCACGGGCCGGCCTGGAATCGGTTGCCGCGCAACAGCCGCAGCAGCACCGGAATCCCGTAGGCGATGTACAGACCGATGGTGGCCACCGAGGTGGCGGCGGCATACGCGGTCGGGGCATTGGCAGCGGGCACCAGCATCGACGGAATCAGCAGCATGAACGCGAACACCGAGACGAAGAAGACCGCGTTCACCGGAACCCTCCGCACCGACAGTTTCGCCCAGAGCCTGGACCCCGGCACCGCGCCGTCGCGCGCGAACGCGAACAGCATGCGCGAGGCCGCGGTGACCGAGGCGTAGCCGCAGAACAATTGGGCGACGGCGGCGATGATCAGCAGCAGCCCCGACCAGAACGAATTCAGCGAATTCTGCAGGATGTAGATGACCGGATATCCGCTGTTCTTCGTCGGGTCGAGCGCGTCGTCGAGATTCGGGATCGCGAAGGTCACCGCCATGATGAGCAGATAGCCCGCGACCGCCGACACCACAATCGTGTTGATGATCCCCTTGGCCGCCATGCGGGAAGCATCGTGCGTCTCCTCCGACATGTGCGCCGAGGCGTCGTACCCGGTGAACGTGTACTGCGCGTGCAGCAGCCCGAGCAGGAAACTGAACGCCACGCCGCCGAACCCGATCGCGCTGTTGTCCACGGTCTTGGTGAACACGAACCCGATGCTCTGATGGTGGCGCGCACCGAAACCCAGCACCACCACGAAGATGGCCACACCGCCCACATGCCACCAGGCCGACACATTGCTGATGACCGCCGACAGGTGCGGGCCGATGATGTTCAGCACCGCGTGCAGCACCAGGATCCCGGTGAACACCGCGAAGATGGCGTTGCGGTCGGTCCCGATATCCCAGCCGATCACGTTGAGTACCACGGTGGTGAAAATGGCCGCGCCGTAATCGATGGCCGCGGTCACCGCGATCTGCCCGATCAGGTTGAACCAGCCGGTGAACCAACCCCACATCGGGCCGCCCAGCTCCGACGCCCACCAGTAGAGCCCGCCGGAGGTCGGGTAGGCCGAGGCCAATTCGGCCATGGCCAGCCCGACGAACAACACCATCACCGAGACCAGCGGCCAGCCCCACGCCATGGTGATCGGCCCGCCATTGGACAGGCCGATCCCATAGCTCGCCAGGCCACCGGTGAGAATCGAGACAATGGTGAAACTGATGGCGAAATTGGAGAATCCGGACCAGGATCGCGCCAATTCCTGTTTGTAACCGAGTTCGGCGAGCCGCCGTTCATCATCGGATCGAGGCTGAGTTGCGGTCATGCTAGCTCCCGAGTGAAAACGCCGCCCTCACACGGCGTTTGCCAGGAGCCCAGTGTGCGGTAATCCGGTCCCGAACGCAGGCCAACGGGCAAACTAGTCGGCCGGTCCGGAAACCCAGGGGAGCGCGCGGCGCGGGACGTCACCGCGGCGCGGCTTCCGTCCCGCCGTGGAATGGGCGCGGGCGCCGAGCTTTTCGGCGATGGCCGGCCGCTCGGGACAGCTCGCGACGGGCGCCCGCGGTCAGCACCCCGGCGGGCAGGGTCAGGTGAATCAGCGGCATCTACGTGTTCCTTCGCTTCCGATCGGCTGCCTATAACAGTCGTTATGATCGAGGGACGGTACGCTATGACGGTTGTTATAGACAGGGAGGAAGTCGATGGCGGGGACGCCGGGCGAGACCGCGGATTCGCGCGGGAAACTCGTAGCCGGGGCGGCCGACATGATCCGGCGGCGCGGTCTGAACGCGACCAGCGTGCGCGAGCTGGCCAGGTACGCCCGCGCGCCGCTGGGATCGACCTACCATTACTTCCCCGGCGGCAAGACCCAGCTCGCGACCGAGGCGGTCACCTTCGCGGGAGATCTCGCGGCGACGCTGCTCGCCCGGGAACTGGAGAAGGGGCCGATCAACGGACTGCGGGCCTTCCTGCACATGTGGCGGAAGGTCGTGGTGGACAACGAATTCCGCGCCGGCTGCCCTGTGCTCGCAGTCGCCGTGGAGGACCTGCCCGAGGCCGAGGGCGCGCCGCGCGAGGCGGCCGCGGCGGCGTTCGGTCGCTGGACCGAGCTACTGGCCGACTCCATGTGCGGACATGGGGCCGAGCGGGCCGAGGCCGAGCACACGGCGACCCTGATCGTCGCCGCCGTCGAAGGAAGCGTGGCCATGTGCCGGGCACAGCAGAGTGTCGAGCCCCTGGACCGGATAGCCGCACAGCTGGAACCGCTTGTGCGGTCGACGATTTCGCGCCACCGGACCTGAAGCTCGAACCGGCGGTCCCGTCAGGCCCCGATCGCGACCGGATACCCGGCCAGCCGCCACTCCAGCATCCCGTCGGTGAGGCGAACGGCGGTGCGCCCCTGCGCAGTCAGCAGTCTGATGGCGTCATAGGCCAGCACGCAGTACTCGCCACGGCAGTAGGCGACGACCCTGGTGTCGGCGGGCAGCTCCGAAATGCGTTCGGCCAGTTGCTCGATCGGGATCGACAGCGCCCCCGGGATGTGCCCGGCCAGGTATTCCGCCACCGGGCGCACATCGAGCACGACCACCGACGGATCCTCGGCCACGGCAAGAAGTTCGGCGGCGGTGATCTCCTGCGCCCCGTCTTCGCCGAGATAGTCGGCCCGCGCGCCCGGGACGGCCGCCTGGTGCGACTCGGCGACCTTGAGCAGCAGAGCCAGCAATTGCGCGACATCATCACCGGCGAGCCGGTAGTGGATGCGCACCCCCTCCCGCCGGGTGGTCACCAGACCGGCCTGCTTGAGGGTCTGCAGATGCGCCGACGCGGTGGTCAGGTTCAGTCCGGCGGTACTCGCCAGCGCCTCGACCGTCCGCTCGCCCTGAGCCAGCAAATCCAGCAGCTCCAGCCGCTTTCCGCTGGACAGCGCCTTACCGCTGGCCGCGAACGCCTCGTAGAGACGGGTCTTCTTCTCACTCTGGGCGGTATCCACCACGACATCCTCCAATAATCCTTGGAATATTCTACGCCTCGTAGCATGGAGCGCCCGCCGCAGTCACGCCGATCCGCACCTCAGGCGCTGGACCGCGGGGCAGTCAGACCGCGCGAAATCCCGACGCGGTGACTGCGACCAGCCGATCCACCGCGGCCTCCGAGGTCGCGTAGACACAGTGTCTCGATAGATTCGAAGGACCAACCACGGCCGACCCTCCCGACAGGAGAATTCCGTGTTCCCGCCCGAAGACCCCCACCCCGAGTACCACGACCCCAACGCACCCGACACCCTGTACGCGACGAAACCGCCGTGGGACATCGACCGCCCCCAGCCCGCCTTCGCCGCCCTCGCCGAGGCCGGCGCCCTGCGCGGCCGGGTCCTCGATCTCGGTTGCGGCACTGGCGAACACGCGCTGCTCGCCGCGAGCCTGGGTCTGGACGCCACCGGGATCGACCAATCCGCGCACGCACTCGAACTGGCCCGCGCCAAGGCCGCCGACCGCGGCCTGAAAGCCCGTTTCGTACGGCACAGCGCCCTGGATCTGGCCACCCTCGGCGAAAGCTTCGACACCGTGCTGGACTGCGGTCTGTTCCACCTGTTCGACGGCGCCGACCGCACCGCCCTGGTGGACGGGCTGGCCACGATCATCCCGCCCGGCGGGCGCTATTTCCTGCTCGGTTTCAGCGACAGCCAGCCCGGCACCTGGGGTCCGCATCGCTTGCGCCGCACCGATATCGAGTCCGCGTTCACCGATGGCTGGCGAATCGATTCGCTCGAACCGACCACCCTCGACATCCTTCCCAGCCCCACCCCGGTGGCAGCCTGGCTCGCCGCCCTCACCCGGCAGTGATTCCCGTGCCCGCACTCGAATCCCGCGTTCCGACGGACCGGTCGGCCCCCAACCTGCGTCAGTTCCGCACCCACGCCGAGGCCATGGCGTCTCCGCGCGGCCACCGCGTCCACGCCGATGATCCCCAGTCCGCCAATGACATTCACCTGCGCGTCGAGGGCGCCGACGGCAGCACCACGGCTCACTTCGACCCCTGGGGCCACTGCACCGTCACCGCCGAGCCCCAGGCGCTGGTGGTCCGCATCGACGCGACGGACACGGCCGCTCTGCACCGCATCCGCGACATCCTCACCCGCGATCTGACCCGTTTCAGCGGCGGCACGCTCACCGTCGACTGGCGCGATCCGGACTGATCCGAGCGTTCCATTGCTCAGCCGAGCAATCCGGCTGGTCCGGGACAGCTGGCGCTCCGGCGCACCGGGGCTGTGGACACCGGCCACGCTGTTCACGCAGCGACCCACGATGCGCGGCTTCGCCCGCACCATCGTCACGGTCAAGATCGGCGAAGCGGGCTCCCGGGAGTGGGATGCCCGCTGGGACAGCGACTCCCGCTTCCGGCACCAGGCGCGCGTGCTGACCGCGGTGTGGGGCACGGCGTTCACCCTCGACGCCGTCATCCGCGTGGCCTTCGCCTACACCCTGCCCCTCGACCCATTCCCCTGGCCACCACGCTGCAATGGCTTGTCGTCCTCACCGGGCTGATCACCTTCCACATCGTCCATGTCGCCCGCCACGGCCTGAAAGTCCGAAGCGCGCCCGGCAGCCGGTCAGCGGCCGGGCGGCGCGAGCAACTGCAGCCCCTCACGGACCGCGAGGGCGGCGAGCTCTGTACGGGAACCGCAGTGCAGCTTGGCGAGGAGATGTTCGATATGGGTCGCGACAGTCTTGGGACTGACCACCAGCCGGGCCGCGATCCCCGCATTGGTGTCGCCGAGGGTGACCAGGTGCAGGGTGTGCAGTTCACGAATGGTCAGCCCGTGCGGGCGGGCGGTGCGATGCTCGGTGACCAGCACCTCGCCACGCGGTCCCGGAATGAGTTCGACACGGTGGCAGACTCTTTCGGCGTCGAGCCACAGGAATCGCCCGGCCGCCGGGACATGAGCGAGCAGGTTCCACAGCGCGGCGCCGTCGCGCAGGTGCGGGCCCGGCTCGCGATGATCGAGAGCGACACCGCCCGCGGCCGTGCGCACCCTCGCATGGGTAGCCGGATCGAGCCGGCGGGCCAGCAGATTCGGTTCCTTCATGAGGTCGCAGGCGTGAGCGAAAACCGGCAGCAGCCGGTCGATGGCCTCGCGCCGCCGGTCGGTGGCGGCATCGGCCCGGGTCCAGCTGACATGCACCGACCCCACGTAGCGACCGCCGCGCACCTGCAGCGCGGCCGACGCCCCCTCCCGGAAGCCCGCCGGAATCAGCAGCCTGCCGGTGACGGTATCGGTCACGTCGATGTGCCAGCCATCGCGGAAATCGCGCCACCGCATGGCGTGCGGCACCGTGCTGACCAGGTGATAGGTCGCGGTATCGGCGCCGAAACCCGTGGTGGCGTGCCGCAGGATCGCGGCGGAGTAGCCGTGGCTGGCCAGCACGTGATGGCGGCCTGCCGTGTCCAGCGGATCGAACACGATGACCGCCACCGCCTGGGCGGCGGTGAATCCGCGCAGGGTGTCCAGCAACTGCGCGGCCTGTTCGCCGATCTCGGGATCGAGGTTCGGTGGCGGCGAATCCGCCTGTGCGGCAGCCGCTTCCGTCCCTCCGGGGGCGAGGTGATCGTGAACTTTCGTGGGCGTGCGCTTTCCGTGAATCCGCTGAGCTGACCCGAGGCTAGCAGTCCCGCGAGCGATCCGGGGGCAAACTCGGGCGGTCCGAGAAATCGGTGAATCGACCGATGGTCGTGCCGCACCACGACGGTCAGGATGACTCGCAACGAACAGCGATTCAGTGTTCGGACCAGAGTGCAGAGGAGATTCCGGCATGGGTGAGCAACTGTGGCGCAAAGGGGCGGGCGAGCTCGCGGCGCTGATCCGGGAGCGCGCGGTATCCGCGAGCGAGGTGGTCGAGGCGCACCTGGCGCGCATCGAGGAGGTCAACCCGGAACTCAACGCCGTGACCGTCGTCCTCGCCGAGGACGCCCGCGACGGCGCCCGCCGGGCCGATCGGGCGGTCTCCGAGGGCGCGGAACTCGGCCCGCTGCACGGGGTTCCGGTCACCATCAAGGAGAACATCGACGTCGCCGGCACCGCCACCACCCAGGGCATGGTCGCGCTGGCGAGCGCGATCGCGGCCCAGGACGCCCCCGTGGTCGAGCGGCTGCGCGCGGCCGGGGCGATCGTCCTCGGGCGCACGAACATGCCCGACTCGGGATTGCGGATCGCGACCGAGAGCTCGCTGCGCGGCATCACCGAGAATCCGTGGCGGCGCGGGCGCACGGCGGGTGGATCCTCCGGCGGCGAGGCGGCGGCGCTGGCCGCCGGCATGTCACCGCTGGGGGTCGGCAACGATCTGGGCGGCTCACTGCGCAATCCCGCGCACTGCTGCGGAATCTCGTCGCTGAAGCCGACCACCGGCCGCATCCCGCAGGCCACCGATCTCGAGCCGCGGGATCTGCCGCCGTCGATCCAGCTCATGGGGGTGGCGGGACCGATGGCCCGGACCGTCGCCGATGTCCGCCTCGGATACGGGATTCTGTCCGGCGCGCATCCCCGCGACCCGATCAGCGTCCCCGCACCCCTGCATCACCCCGATGCCGCGCAGCGCGTGCGGGTGGCCGTGATCGCCGAACCGCCCGGCGGCAGTACCGATTCCGCAATCGCCGACGCGGTCCGGCAGGCGGGCGCGCACCTGGCCGCCGCGGGCTACGAGGTCGAGGAGGTCACCCCGCCGGAGTACGAGGCGGTGCTCGACCTGTGGCGTCGCTTCCTCATGACCGATGTGCGGATCATGTGGCCCGCGCTCGCACAGATCCTGGGCCGGCCGGGAAAGGAATTCGTGCTGGCCGCTTTCGACGAGATCCCGGCCCTGGACCGGGACGGCTATATCGGGGTGTTGATCCAGCGACAGCGCCTGCAACGCCTGTGGTCGGAGTTCTTCCTCGACTACCCACTGATCCTGTCGCCGATCTGGACCCGGCCCGCCTTCGAACACGGCTGGGACGTCGTCGATCCGGACCATTCCTCGGCCACCCTGGAACTGCTGCGGCCGGTCATGCCCGCCAATGCCCTCGGGCTGCCCGCCGTCGCGACCACTGGCGGATTCGCCGACGGCATGCCCGTCGGGGTCCAGCTCATGGCTGCGGCCTTCCGCGAGGACCGGGCGCTGGCCGCGGCCGAGGTGCTGGAGGCGGCGATCGGCGTCCACACGCCCGTCGACCCGTTCGTCCGCGGTCGGTAGCCGTTCGTCGGCGAGAAGAAGAAAGCCGCGCGAAAGAAATCTGCTGTGCGGTCGCCTGTTCCGGGGCTCGATATTGCCTCGGAACAGGCGAAAATTGTGTCAGCCCCCTCGACAGAGCTCCGGTCTTTGCGTCGCAAAGTGATACGTTTTCTCTATGGCCGGTTCGGCCGATAACTCTCATTGCGCATCAGGGAGATGCCGTGTCCAAGGCTGTGAAAGCAACCGCCGCATGGGTTTGCGGGGGAATCCTCGGGATTGTTGCCGGTTTGTTCGGCGCGGGCAGCGCGTACGCCGACGGGTCGGGCGGGCCCGTCCAGATCGGCGACACCGTGTATTTCAGCCTCGGCGACTGGAACTGTTCGATCGGCGCGGGCGGCGCGGTGGGGTGTGATCTGCCGGTTCCGGTCACCATGAATGTGCTCTACGCGGGGGCCCAGGTGCCGTTCCCGAATGTGCCTGCCATTGCCATAGATTCGACCGCGCTGCCGGCGCATCCGGAATGGAACTCCAACGGCAGCCACACTCTCGCGGGCGGAAATCCGAGCCTGGCGCCCATCGCTCAGGTGAGCGGACACGATCCGCAGTTCTCGATTACCCATGCCGGCGCGACCTGTCAGATCACCTTCAATGGTTCGGCCGTGTGCACGGCGATGGGGCACGGGTTCAGCCAAAGGGGATCAGCGCCTTTCGGCTACTGATCCCCTTCGAATCACGGTGATTTACCGGTACCAGATGCCGGAATCCCAGTCACCGTAGTCCCAGACATTGAAATCGTAACGACCGTGCGCACCCCCGAAGAGGTAACCCCACCAGCCGGCCGAAGTGTCGCAGATCTGGTCGTCGCTGTTGCACACCGTCAGTACCGGGAAGTCGCCGAACCAGTCGTCGACGCCGGCCAGCGGATAGCCGATGATCCCGCTGCCGGGAGTCGAGGACAAACCGCCCCAACCCGGGCCGGGAGCCCGCTTGGGATCCGACAGCAGAATGGCATTGGCATTGTCGACGTCCTGGTGTGCGGTGACCCAGGCGTGCACGATGCCCGCACCTTCACTGTGTCCGATCAGCCGGATGTGGTCGCCGGGACATTCGTTGCGGTGCTGCCAGAACAGCCGATCCAGTTCGTTCAACCCCGACATCGGATCGGCGGAGTTGTATCCGACCGGCTGATCGACGTACGGGGCGAAGATGGACGAGGTGTTGTCGCCGAGACCGCCGATACCGATCGCCCAATCACCGGTGCAGTCATCGGCATGGGCCGTCGGCGCAGTCAGGTGTGTCATGGAAAAGAGGATTGCCAACAGTAATGCGGCGAAGAGCGCCGTTGCTCTACGCATGGTCGTAACTTTCTTTATTTGTGTAACCTCCGGGGCGGACCCGGCTTGCGCATCATGTACCCAGAAATTGCTGGGGTTCTTGATTTCTGGCGAAACAGTTACACACGCACTGTTTTTGTTGGCCGTATCGCGATGTCAGCGGGCCGCGCCCGCCCGGGACCGCGCGCTTGCCGGACATTGACGCCGACAGGCCGCAGTCGAAAGCCCTGTGCGAGTGGGAAACTCCCCGTAACCACGGATGCGCTGTGCGAAATCCCCGCGCCGCCGGCTCAGTTGCGCAGGCGAACCAGCACGATCGGGCACTCGCTGCCCTGCAGCAGCGCGTGACCGGTCGAACCGAGCGCCATGCCGGGATAACCACGGGTGCCGTGGCTTCCGATCACCAGCAGTTGTGCACCGGCGGCGGCATCCAGCACAACCCGGGCCGGATGCCCTTCCACCACAAGTGTTTTCACCTCGACACCCGGGTAGTTCGGGATATTGTGGTCGAGCACGCCGGTGAGCAGCCGGACCGCGTCGTCCTCGGAGCGGGTGTCGCTCTCCGGGGCCGGTTCCCAGGCATGGACCACGATCAGGGGCACGCCGCGCCGGGAGGCCTCGTCGAAGGCGATCTCGAGCGCGCGGACGCTGTGCGGTGACCCGTCCACACCGGCCACCACAGGCCGGTCCGAGAGCGCCTCCGTCTCACCGGGAACCACCACCACCGGTCCCTGCGCGTGCCGGGCCACACCGGTGCTCACCGATCCGAGCAGGCTGCGGTGATAGGCGCTCATCCCGCGTACACCGACGACCACGTAGAAGGCGGTCTCGGCGAGACCCGAGAGCACGGTGACGGCCGGGGCGTCCACGAGGAAGGTGCGGATATCGGGAATCTCGCGGTCCCCGGCCGCTTTCCGCGCCTCCTCGGCGGCGGTGTCGAGGGCGGCCTGGGCGGTGTCGCGCAGCCGATCGTGCAACAGCCGGATCGGGCTCTCGTCCAGGGGCGACTCCGCGACCGCCGGCACCGCGTACACCAGGTGCAGGGGTGCGCCGCGCAGCGCCGCGTCCACGGCCGCCCAGCGCACGGCGTGCAGGGCGGACTCGGAGGCATCGACACCGACCACGATCGGCCGGTCGAGACTGTTGGCAGGCACCGCGTTCGGCCTCCTTCCGCGGGGAAAGATCCTTCCGCGGCGATCCTACGAGCCGACCGGCCGGTCTTCGGGTCGACTCGCCGTGGGCAGTCCGACGATGAACAGGGGCTGATCCGGATTCATCTGCGTGGACTGATCCCGCAGGATCTGCCACAGCAGCGCATACGGTTCACCGGTCTCGGCATCACGCAGGTGCATGACCGTCGGTCCGCCGTTGAGGCTGTGGTGCTCCTCGGTCCACATGCGCCGGAAGATGTCGAAGCGGCCGAACTCGGTCAGCAGCCGGGCATCGTCGTCGGCCTCACCGACGATGGCCATCACGCCGCGCAGTGTGGCGATCGCGCGCCGCAGATCGGTCTCCCAGCGCGGAAGCACCTGGTGCGCAGCCGGATTGGTGAGCAGCCACCGCAGATAGTTGCCGTCCTCGCCGACGCCCGGAAACGTCCGCAGATGAGCGGTATTGGAGGCCAGCACATTGAGATACCGGTCCAGGTAGGCGGCGGGGTGCGGGAGGTGCGCGGCGAGAATGCCCGGCATTTCCGCGGTGATCAGTCCCCGGTCCGCGGCCGGATGCTGCGGCAGGGCGGCCAGCTCGAGCAGGTGCCGGTATTCGACCGGCGTCACCGAGCCGACGCGGTCCAGAAAGCGCACCATGGCGGTGAGCACCTGCTCGGTCGGCCGGTCGCGGTCGCCGCGCTCCATGCGGGTGATGTAGCTGGCGCTGACCCCCGAGCCGAAGGCCAGCCGCTCGCGGGAGACGCCGCGTCGTTCGCGCAGCCGCCGCAGCGTACTGCCGAAGCTCGGCGGTTCCACCCGCCCGAGCACCGCGTCGCCAAAAGTACTATCGCTCATATCCCGCCCCGGAAACACTCCACCCACCCGTATGGACCACGATACTGGCTACTGCGTAGCAGCGTGCTCTCTTGTCGGCAGATCGAGAATACGGCAGAAATAGGGGCAGAACAGCGAATTCCCAGCGGCTCACTCGCCGCCCGCGGGGGCCGCGAGCGCCGGCGGGGCGGCGGGAACGTCTCGCCGCGAACGGTATTCGCCGCGCCAGCGCACGAACCCGAGCACGACGAGCACGAAGAACAGGCCGTACACCGCGCCCGAGGCGTACAGGCCGGACTTCATCGCGAGCGGCACACCGACCAGATCGACGAGCATCCAGATGATCCAGAAGTCGGTCAGCGCCCGGCTCTGCGCGAAGGTGGCGATGGCGCTGCCGACGAAGACGTAGGCATTCGCCCACGGCGACCAGGCGATGTGCAGCCAGCCGAGGTGGGAGAACGCCTCGGCCACCGCGGCCGTGCCCACCACCAGCAGGGTCAGCAGCGTCAGGCGTTCGCGGCGGGTGGCCGGCCGGACCATCAGGTCCCGGTGCTCGGAAGTGCCGCGCCGCCAAGCCATCCAGCCGTAGCCCGCGAGCCCGATGAACAGCAACTGCTTGAGTGCGTTGCCCGGAACGTGGGCGTGAATCGACGCGGCCAGCAGCAGGATCGCGCCGGCCAGCTGGACGGGCCAGGTCCACGTGGTCTTGCGCATGGCCAGCCAGACCACCGCGAGAGAGAGCAGATTGCCGAGGGCATCGGTCCAGAGGATGTGTTCACCGAACAGGTCGAATCCGGCGTCCACCGGGCCTCCTCCGCTGCCTGCCGAGCACAGCTACCGGATCCGGGTTCCGGGGCGTGCGTTCTGATGGTGTGCGGAACCACCGTGCCACAGCGCGATATTCCCGCCGTCGGCACGGCGGGTGAGGCCGCGGCGGCAAACTCGGCGGACCGCGCCGCCGGAGAACCACAGCTTCGTGCGGGCCGAGAGTGATCGCCGGTTGCGCACCCCACGGGCGGGCTCGGGATCCTTCCCGGCCTCGGTCTCCTCGGAATTGCCGATTCACCGGCGGGTGATCAACACCGCGGCTCGTGCTGTGCGGCGGATCTCCGGGTATCTGAACAGCCAGGATGATCAGATCGATCGCTGATCAGATATTCGACGGCGTAAATCACGACGAAGCGGCAGATCCGCGTCGGATTCCAGCCGACTTCGCGTCGCGGAATGACCTTGTACGCAAGCGTGAGTACGTTGGCGAATATGCGCACCGAAGGTGATTCCTGGGATATCAAGACCAGTGTTGGATCCACGGCATTGTTCGTGGCGGCCGCCCGGGTGCTGGGTGGCCGCGCGGCCGATGCGCCGGCGCACGACGAGTACGCCGAGCTGTTCGGGCGGGCGGCAGGCGGGGAATGGGCCGACCTGGTGGACGGGCGGACGCCCGATCATGCCCTGCTGACCCCCGAGTTCGGGTTGGGGTTCCAGCAGCATCAGATCGCTCGCACCCGATACTTCGACGACTACCTGGCAGCCGCCGTGGACGCGGGCATCCGTCAGGTGGTCATTCTGGCCGCGGGCCTGGACTCCCGCGCGTACCGGCTGGCATGGCCGGAAGGCACCGTGGTCTACGAGCTGGACCGGCCGCAGGTGCTCGAATTCAAGCACGAGACCCTCGCCGCGGCCGAGCGCCGGCCGCGCGCCGAGCGGCACGAGGTGGCGGTGGATCTGCGCGAGGATTGGCCGAAAGCCTTGCGCGCGAGCGGATTCGACGCCGACGCACCGACCGCCTGGCTGGTGGAGGGCCTCCTGATCTATCTGACACCGGACGCCCAGGACCAGCTGTTCACCACAGTCGCCGAGCTCAGCGCACCCGGCAGCCGCGTGGGCATCGAGCAGATGGATCCGCTGCCCCAGGAGTCCGTCGCCGAAATCACCGCGGACGACGATGCGGGCTCGGACTGGGTGGGCATGATCTACAACGAACCGCGCAGCGATGTCTCCGAATGGTTCGCCGACCGGGGCTGGGCGGGTTCGCAGGTCAATCTGGCCGACTACATCGACGACCTCGGCATGACTCCGGCCGGCGAAGGTCCCCGCCAGCAGTCACTGATCAACCTGGTGACCGTCACCCGGCCCTGACCGTCGACACCTCCACCGCGCGGTCCTGGACTCACAATGGCACCCTGTCCAGGGCCGCGCGAATTTCGGCGAGCGCCAGCGGAAGTTCCTCCGGGGCAGGCGATCCCAGTGCGATACGCAGGCCGTGGGGCACGTGGGCGGTGGTAGCGAAGGCTTCGGCGTCCTGAAGGCGCTCTGATCGACGTCCGGCGATCGGATCGCAGCTGTCCTCCCCATCGTGCCGCAGATACGAAGCAGCGCAGGCTATTTGCGGGCGCCGACGATGCGGAGGGCCAGGTCGACGTAGTAGTCGCCGATCTCCTCGGGGGACAGCGGACCGCCCTCGCGGTACCAGCGGGCGAGGTCGATGCCCAGGGAGAGCAATGCCACCGCGGCCATGCGGGGGTTCGGGTTGTCGAATACGCCTGCGGTGACGCCGCGTTCGATCAGTTGCCGCATCTCGGTGTCGATGATGTGGCGGATGTCTTTGATCTCGCGCTGGTGCTCGGGACTGAGGGCGGAGAGTTCGTAGTTGATGACGCGGGCCACGGTGTGGCCGCGGGCGTGATGGATGGCGAACTCACGCATGACCGCGATCAGTTGCTCGACCGGGTCGTCGGAGGCGGCCACGGCCTCCCGCATGCGCTCGAGGGTGTTCAGGTGCCCGCTGCGCGAAACCTGGTAGAGCAGTTCTTCCTTGGAGCGGTGGTGCACGTAGATGGCAGCGGTGCTGAGCCCGGCGATCGAGGTGATGTCGCGCGTGGTGGAGCCGTGGAAGCCGCGTTCGGAGAAGGCGGCTACCGCGGCGTCCAGTAGTCGGGCGCGCGTCTCGTCCGCGCGCGAGCGATCCTCTGATTCGGTCACCGGGACAGTCTTACATCACAGCGCCAGCACGAGCTTGCCGGTGTTACCGCCGGTGAACAGCAGGTTCAGCGTCTCACCGAAGTGCTCCACCCCGCCCTCGACCACGTGCTCACGGCTCTTGATCTTGCCTTCCGACAGCCACTTCCCGATGTCCGCGATCGCCTCGCCGTACCGGTCGGCGTAGTCGAAGACCACGAAACCGGTCATGGACGCCCGGAACACCAGCAGCGACATGTAGCGCGACGGCCCGGGCCGGAGTTGGTCGTCGTTGTAGGCGGCGATCGCCCCGCACAGCACGATGCGGGCGCCGCGGCGCAGATTCGCCAGCGCCGCATCGAGAATGTCGCCGCCGACATTGTCGAAGTAGATGTCGATGCCCTTGGGAGCGAGTTCCCGCAGCCGGTGCAGCACGTCCTCGTTGCGGTAGTCGACGGCGGCGTCGAAACCGAATTCCTCGGTGAGCAGCCGGCACTTCTCCGGGCCGCCCGCGATGCCGATGACGGTAGCGCCCTTGGCCTTCGCGATCTGCCCGACCACGCTGCCGACCGCGCCCGCTGCCGCCGAGACCACCACGGTCTCACCGGCTTTCAGCTTCCCGACCTCCAGGAGCCCGAAATACGCTGTCATGCCGGGCATCCCGAGCGCGCCCAACCAGGTCGGCCCGGGCGCGACGCCCAGATCGACGTGCTGGACGCCGCGGCCGTCGCTGATCGCGTACTCGGTCACCCCGAAGGTGCCGCTCACGGCGTCGCCGACCGCGAAATCGGGGTGGGTGGATTCGACGACGGTGGCGATGTCCAGCGACCGCATCACCTCGTCCAGCCCGACCGGCGGGAGGTAGGAGCGCACGTCGTTGAGCCAGCCGCGCATGGCCGGATCAAGGGAGATGAAGGCGATCTTCACCAGGATCTGCCCCGCCTCGAGCGGAGGCAGCTCCTCGGACGTCACCTTCCAGGTGCCCACACCGGGCAATCCGGTGGGGCGCTGGGCCAGCCGTACCTGCTGTGTCTTGGTCATGGCCGGTGCCTCAGATCGCGCCCAGGTCGGGGTCACCGGCCGGCAGCGGCTCGAAGACCGTCACCTCCGGCGGTGCCGCGAGCGCCGTGGCCAGGGCGGTGCCGACCTCACGCAGGGCGGCGCCCTGACCGTGTTCGCGCAGCGCCTCCTTGGACGCCCACTTCTCGATCATGACGAAGTGCGCGGGATTCTTGGCGTGCCGGTGCAGCGCGTAGCGCAGGCAGCCGGGTTCGGCGTGCACGGCCGGAGCGGCCGCGCGCAGGGTCTTCTCGACCAGGTCTTCCTGGCCGGGCTTGGCGATCATGGTCGCGATGATGACGCAGGGATCGGCCATGGGGTCCTCCTGAGGAGCGATGGTGTGTCGAAACTCGGTGCGGTTACCCGCGTTTACCCCAGTTGGGGTCGCGACGGCGCAGTTCCCACTGCGCGATGGAACGCTTGTGGACCTCGTCCGGTCCGTCGGCCAGGCGCAGGGTGCGCAGGTGGGCGTACATGCCGGCGAGCGGGAAGTCCTCGGAGACGCCGGCGCCGCCGTGCACCTGGATGGCCCGGTCCACGACCTTCAGCGCGACATTGGGCGCGGCCACCTTGATCGCGGCGATCTCGGTGCGGGCGGCCTTGTTGCCGACGGTGTCCATCAGGTGCGCGGCCTTGAGCGTCAGCAGGCGGGCCATGTCGATCTCGATGCGCGATTCGGCGATCCAGTCCTGGATATTGGCCCGGTTCGCCACCGGCTCACCGAAGGTCGTGCGCGACTGGGCACGGTCGATCATCAGGTCGAGGGCCCGCTCGGCCATGCCGATGGCGCGCATGCAGTGGTGGATGCGGCCCGGGCCCAGGCGGGCCTGGCTGATCATGAATCCGTCGCCCTCACCGGCGAGCAGCGCGGTCTTGGGCACCCGCACGTTCTCGAACAGCACCTCGGCGTGCCCTTCGCGGTCCTGGTAGCCGAAGACCGGCAGACCGCGCTGCACGGTCACGCCCGGCGCGTCGATCGGGACCACCATCATGGACTGCTGGCGGTGCGTGGGCGCGCTGGTGTCGGTCTTGCCCATGACGATGAGGACTTTGCAGTTCTTGTGCAAGGCGTTGGAGGTCCACCACTTCCGGCCGTTGAGCACGTAGTCGTCGCCGTCGCGGTCCATGCGCAGCTGGATATTGGTGGCGTCGGAGCTCGCGACCGCGGGCTCGGTCATGGCGAACGCGGACCGGATCTCACCGTCGAGCAGCGGGCGCAGCCACTGCTCCTGATGCTCGGGGGTGCCGAAGAGGGTCAGCACCTCCATGTTGCCGGTGTCGGGGGCGGCGCAGTTGGTGGCCTCCGGCGCGAGATGCGCACTGCGGCCCATGATTTCGGCCAGCGGCGCGTACTCCAGGTTGGTCAGGCCCGGGCCCCACTGCGGGTGCGGGTGGAAGAGGTTCCACAGTCCCCGCTTCTTGGCCTCGGTCTTGAGCTCCTCGACGATCGGCGGCTGGAAGTGCGGGTCCCCGGACTCCACCATCTGCGCCTCGTACACCGCCTCGGCCGGGTAGACGTGCTCGTCCATGAAGGCGAGCAGATCGTCCCGGTAGCGCTGGGCCCGTTCGGTCATGTCGAACATGGTCACTCCTCGTAATAGTCTGTGCCGCGCAGGCGCAACTATACTTGAATCCGGATTCAACTTCGGGGGCGGTCGGCCGGGCCGAGATCGACCAGGCCGGCCAGCGCGGCGCGGTGCCGGCCGGGGCTGCCGAGCCCGAGCTGATCGGCCTTGGCACGCTTGAGATACAGATGCACCGGATACTCCCACGTCATGCCGATGCCACCATGCAGCTGGAGGGTTTCCTCGGCGGATTTCACCGCGACGTCGGCGCAGTAGGCGGCGGCGACCGCGGTGGCCACGGCAGCGTCGGGATCCCCCGCCGCGATCGTGCCCGCCGCATAGCGAGCGCTGGCCGCCGCGGCCTCGACATCCACGAACAGGTCGGCGAGACGGTGCTTGAGCGCCTGGAATCCACCCACGACACGGCCGAATTGGCGGCGCATCTTCAGGTAGTCGACGGTGGTCTCCAGGCACCACGCCGCGATGCCCGCCTGCTCCGAGGCCAGCAACGCCGCACCGGTCCGCAGAGCCGCACCGAGAGCGGCTGCGCCCGCCTCGGCCGGGACCACAAGTTGTCCCGGCGCGGAGTCGAGCACGACATCGGCCAGTGGCCGGGTCATATCGAGCGACACCACCGGCGTCACCGTGGCCGCGGCCACCGGAACCGCGTGAATCTCGGTACCGGAGGCGGTTTCGACCGCGGCCAGCAGCACGTCCGCGTCCAGCACGCCCGCGACACTGGTCACGCGACCCGACAGGCGGCCGTCGGCGTCCTTGCCGAAGGACGGCACCCCGGCCGCCGACTCGGCGGTGAAGGGCGCGAGCAGCGCGACCGTCGCCTCGCCGTCGGCCAGCATCCCGACCAGATCGTGCTCACCGGCCAGCAGAACGGTCGCGCCGATGACACTGCTGGTGAGAAACGGGACCGGTGCGACCGCACGGCCCAGCTCCTCCAGCACGACCGCGGCATCACGCGCGGAGCCGCCCGCGCCGCCCCGTTCCTCGGGCACGAGCAGTCCCGCCAGACCCAGGTCCCGTGCCAGCGCCTTCCACAGTCCCGGCGTCACCGCGCGATCGCCCTCGTAGGCCCGCGCGACAGCGGCCGGATCACACTGGGCCGCAAGCAGATCCCGCACGGCGTGCCGCAGCGCGGCCTCGGTGTCGGTATCGAGCAGCAGGATGTCGTCGCTCATCGGGTCAGGTCCTTCCAGGCGGCGTCCTTGTCCCCGCGCGCCTCGGCGGGCAGGCCGAGGACCCGTTCGGCGACGATATTGCGCAGGATCTCCGACGTGCCGCCCTCGATCGAATTGCCCTTGGCGCGCAAGTAGCGGTAGCCCGCCCCGCGTCCGGCGAAGTCGACGCGGTCGGGCCGCACCATGGTCCAGTCGTCGTAGCGCAGCCCATCCTCGCCGAGGATCTCCAGTTCGAGACCCGTCAGCAGTTGATTCGATCGCGCGAAAGCCAGTTTGAGAGCGGAACTTTCGGGTCCTGGACTGCCGGCGGCGGTCCGCTGCCGCATCCGGGTGGCGGCCAGCCGCCCGGCTTCGGCCTCGACCCACAGCCGCAGCAGCCGGTCCTGCAGCTCCGGCGTGTGCTTGTCGGGATTATCGCGCCAGCTGCGGGCGACCGCCGCCAGCACACCGCTCTCGCGCGGTGTCGCGCGCCCGCCGATCGCGGCCCGCTCGTTGTTGAGGGTGGTGGTGGCGACGCGCCAGCCCTCCCCCACCGCGCCCAGCCGCTGGGCGTCGGGGATGCGGACGTCGGTGAGGAAGACCTCGTTGAACTCCGCCTCACCGGTGATCTGGCGCAGCGGCCGCACATCGACGCCCGGATGGCGCATATCGCAGATGAAGAACGACAGCCCCGCGTGCTTGGGCCGGTCCGGATCGGTGCGCGCCAGCAGAATCGCCAGATCGGCCTTGTGGGCCACCGACGTCCACACCTTCTGCCCGTTGACGATCCAGTCCCCGCCGTCACGAACCGCGCGGGTGCCGACCGCCGCCAGATCCGATCCGGCGCCCGGCTCGCTGAACAGCTGGCACCAGATCTCCTCACCGGTCCACAGCGGGCGCAGATACCGCTCCCGCTGTTCCGGCGTGCCGTGAATGGCGATGGTGGGCGCCGCCATACCGAGGCCGATGCCGTTGAGTTCGGCCTGGTGGCCGGGGGCGCCCGCCTGCTCGAACAGCTCGTCGACGAACAGCTGGAAGTCGCGGTCGGCCCCGCGGCCGCCCATGCCGACGGGGAAGTGCACCCAGGCCAGCCCGGCGTCGAAACGGGCGCGATGGAAGGCCACCGGGTCGGTGGTGGCCGGATCATGTTCTGCCAGCAGGGATTCCACCCGCCGGCGCAGGTCGTCGCGAACCGTGTCGCTCATCGATCCGTTCCTCTCAGGGCACCAGCAGGGAGACGGATTCGGCGACGCAGGCCGGTTTTGCGGCGCCGTCGATCTCCACGGTGACGCGGCTGATCGCCTGGTACCCCATGCTCGCCTGTGTCAGCGACACCAACTCCACTCCGGCACGCAGCCGGGAGCCGACCGGGACCGGGGACGGGAAGCGAACCTTGTTGGCCCCGTAGTTGACTCCCATCGACAGTCCCTCGACCGCGTACACACTCGCGGTGAGCATGGGCAGCAGCGACAGGGTGAGGAAGCCGTGCGCGATGGTCGTCCCGAACGGACCGGCCGCGGCCCGCACCGGATCGACGTGGATCCACTGGTGATCGCCGGTCGCCTCGGCGAAGCGGTCGATCTGTTCCTGGGTGACGGTGTGCCAGTCGCTGTAGCCGAGGTGGGTGCCGACTGCCTTCTCCAGTTCGGGGAGCCCCTGGAATACCCGCATTGCTCGCGTCCTTCGTGTCGATGGTGTGGTGGGCCGCTGCGGCGGCCGGGTGAATCAGGCTGTGGGCGTGCAGACCACGCGGCCGACGGTCTTGCCGTCGGCCAGTCGCTGGACACCGTCTGCCACATCCGCCAGGGTGAGCCGCTCGCCGATCAGCGGGCGGATCGCGCCCGCGGCGGCCAGCCGGGTCAGCTCACGGTGGCATTCGGAGACCGCGGCCGGGTCGTGGGCGTTGTAGAGCCCCCAGTGCAGGCCGACGATCGAATAGTTCTTGACCAGTGCGTGATTGAGCGCCGCGCTCTGGATGTCACCGCCCGCGAAGCCGATGACCAGGATGCGGCCCTCGAACGCGATGCACTTCGTCGAGCGGGTGTAGGTGTCGCCGCCGACCGGGTCGTAGATGACGTCGGCGCCGCGGTTGTCCGTGACCCGCTTGACGACCTCGACGAAATCCTCGCTCCTGCGGTCGATCACGACGTCGGCGCCGAGTTCGCGGGCGTACTCGGCCTTCTCGGGCCCGCCCACCACGCCGATGACGCGCGCCCCGGCCGCCTTGCCGAGCTGTACGGCGGCGCTGCCGACGCCGCCGGCGGCCGCGTGCACCAGCAGCGTCTCCCCTGCCTGCAGCGCGGCTCGGCGATGCAGCCCGAACCATCCGGTCTGGTAGCCGACGAACAGGGACGCGGCCTCCGCATCGTCCAGAGCCGGTGGCGCGGTAAAGGTCTGGGCCGCCTCCATGATCGCGTACTCGGCGAAACCGCCGTACGGCAGCGAACTGCCGCCGAGCACGCGCTCCCCGATCGCGATGCCGGTGACCTCGGCGCCGACGGCCACCACCTCCCCGCACAGCTCGATGCCCGGCGTGAACGGCAGCGGCGGCTTCACCTGATACAGGCCCCGGCACATGAGGACGTCGGGAAAGTTCGCCGCCGCGCCCGTGACCCGGACGAGCACCTGACGCGGGCCCGGGGCCGGGCGATCCACGGTGTCCAGCCGCATCACCTGCGCGGGCTCACCCAGTTCGTGCACGCGCCACGCCCGCATGCCCGCCACGCTAGACACCCCCGGTCAGCGTGATGCCGCCGTCCACCACGAGCAGCTGGCCGGTGAGCCAGGCCGCGTCCTCGGAGAGCAGGAAGGCGACCACGCTGCCGATGTCCTCGGGGACGCCGAGCCGCTTGAGCGGATAGGTGGCGGCGATCTGCTCCTCACGGCCCTCATAGAGGGCGGTGGCGAACTGGGTCTTCACGACCGCGGGCGCGACGGCGTTGACGCGGATGTCGGGACCGAGCTCGACCGCGAGTTCCTGGGTGATGTGGGTCAGCATCGCCTTGCTGGAACCGTAGAAACCGATGCCGGGCGCGGGCTTGAGACCGGCGACCGAGGAGACGTTCACGACCGCCCCGCCGTGTTCCTTCATCCACGCCCGGTAGGCGTGCTGCACCCACGACAGCGCGGCAAGGCAGTTGACCTCCACGATCTTTCGCGCCGCGTCGAGCGAGAGCTCCACCATCGGCCCGAACACCGGATTGATGCCGGTGTTGTTCACCAGCAGATCGGCGCCGCCGAAGGTCTCGACGGCCCGCTCGAGCGTCTCGGCCTGATGCGCGGCGTCGTCGGCGCGCCCGGCCACGGCCAGCGCCTTCGACGGTCCGCCCAGCGCCGCGACGGCTTCGTCGAGCGCGTCCTGCTTACGGGCGGTGATCACGACCTTGGCGCCCTCATCCACCAGGCGCTGCGCGATACCGAGGCCGATACCCCGGCTGGCGCCGGTGACAATGGCGGTCTTGCCTTCGAATCTGTTCACGGACAGGTCCTTTCAGGTCGCCCTCGGCCGCGACGGTCATCGGCGCGACACGGCCCGGGTCCAACCTTCGAGCGGGAGGTTACTAAGCGCTTATTTTCTTACGCAACCATGCTTGAAACGCCCGCCGCGGTCAAGACCGCAGACGGGGTTGAATGCCTGTGATACGGCACACAGCGATCACGAAAGTAGAGGTCGCACCAGGGAAAACGATGCGAACCCGAACCCGGATTCAGATTCCAAGGCCGGTCGCGACGACCGCCGGCCGGGCCGTGGACTACTCGGACTTCAGCTGCAGGGCATTGACCCACAGCTGAGTCAGCGTGCCGACCAGCTTCTCGAAGGCAATGCGCTGATTCCGAGCGAAGACCATATAGGCCATACGGCTGACCATGACCGACAGCGCCTGGGCGGTGATCAGCGGGTCGAGATCCGCACTGGCCAGCCCGGATTCCTGCAGCTCGCGAATCATCCGGGCATTGCGGGCAACGAAGGCACGGTTGCGTTCCGCGCGCAGCGAGCGGAAGTTCTCGTTGATCTGGGTGACCTCTTCGAACACCGCCATCAGGCGCGCATTGCGCTTGTAGGCGAGCAGGTATTCACGATTGGCGGCCTCGATGAGGTCGCGGGGGTCGGTGACGCCGGTGCGCGCCCGCACGTGCGGGTGCAGCATTTCCTCCTGCACCTCCTCGACGACAGCGGTGAAGATCTCTTCCTTGCTGTCGAAGTAGGTGTAGAACGACCCCGAGGCAGCGCCGGCCGCCTTGGAGATGTCGGTGATCCTGGCATCCAGGTAGCCGTCGCGTTCGAACACCTCCCGAGCTCCGGCGATGAGGGCGGCACGGGTGCGCTCTCCGCGCTTGGTGCGCGGGAGCACGCGGCGAGGCACAGTCTCGCGGGCGACAGATTCGGACGTCACGGCGGATCACTCACTCGGTCACAGGGACGGCTGCCGATTGCCACCGTATCACCGCTCACACCAGCGCATATCGCCCAACGTCGACAATATCCCGTCCGCCGGCGCGCATCGCAGACACGACGGCGACGTTTATTGAAGTTGACACCGGATTCATATATGGTCGCGGCCAGGGCCGTGACACCCCTCACAATCGGCCCGGTCTCATTCGATCTCTACATATCTGGATGTTCTATGACAAATGTCGCCGACCGCGTCTGGCAGCACGCGTCCGAACGCCCCGACGCCATCGCGCTGCGTCACCTGGACGACACCCTCTCCTACGCCGAGCTGGCCCGCCGCAGTGCGGCCTTCGGCGGTCACCTCACCGAATCCGGTGTCGCGGTGGGAGATCGCGTGCTGCTGGTGGCGCCGACCGTGCCGGAGTTCGTGATCGCCTATCTGGGCGCGCATCTGATCGGAGCCGTCGCCATCCCGGTGAACACCATGGCGACCGCGCCCGAAATCGGTTATGTGCTCGACGATTCCGGCGCGCGGTATGCCGTTGCCTGGCATCTGGCGCGCACCGCGACCGAACAGGCCGCAGCCGAGCGCGGTATCCCGGTGCAGGTGCTCGAACCCGGTGCGCACACCTCCCCCGCCCAGCCCGTGGTCGAACCGGTCCGGCGCGATCCGGACGACACCGCGATCCTGCTGTACACCTCGGGCACCACGGGCAAGCCGAAGGGCGTCGAGCTCACCGTCGCCAATCTGATCGAGACCGCACGCATTTTCATCGATCAGCTGCGGCTCACTCCCGAGGAGCGCTTCGGCACCGGACTGCCGCTGTTCCATGTATACGGGCAGGCGGTGTGCCTTATCACCACCCTGCACGCGGGCAGTTCGTTTTCCGTGGTGTCGCCGTTCACCCCCGGGGCGATGATCGAGACGATCCGCGATCACGGGCTCACCGTGGTAGCGGGCGTGCCGACCATGTGGAATGCCATGCTGCACAGCGCCGGCGACTACGGGCCGGAGGATTTCGCGAGCCTACGGCTGGCCTGTTCGGGTGGCGCGTCGCTGCCCGTGGAGGTGATCCGGGCCTTCTCGGAACGTTTCGGGTGCACCATTCTCGAGGGCTACGGGCTCACCGAATCCAGCGGGGCCGCCACCTACAACGCCTTGGATCGGGAGCAGCGGGCCGGATCAGTGGGCACCGCGCTGCCCGGCACATCGATCGAGGTGCGTGATCCGGAGGGCACGGTGCTGCCCTCCGACACCGTCGGTGAGCTGTTCATGCGCGGTCCCAGCGTGATGAAGGGGTACTGGCAGCGCCCCGACGCGACGGCCACGGAACTGTCCGGCGGTTGGCTGCGCACCGGCGATCTGGGCCGCGTCGATGCCGACGGCTACGTCTACATCGTCGACCGCGCCAAGGATCTCATCATTCGCGGCGGCTACAACGTGTATCCGCGCGAGGTCGAGGAGGTGCTCTACGAGCATCCCGGCATTGTCGAGGTGGCGGTGATCGGGCTGCCCGACGACCACTACGGCGAGGAGGTGGGCGCGGTGGTGGCGTCCGCGCCCGGGGTCGACCTCGATCCCCAGGAACTGCGCGCCTGGGCCAAGGAACGTCTGTCGGCCTACAAGGTGCCGCACCGCTTCGCCTTCACCGACCAGCTCCCCAAGGGCGCGACGGGCAAGATCCTCAAGCGCGCCATCGACCCGAACCTATTCACAGACAAGGCATCCCGATGAGCACAGTCCCCACCGTCAGCGGAACCGTCGATTCCAGCGCGCTGGGCCGGGTGCTGGTGCACGAGCACGTCTTCGTGCTCGGCGAGGAGTACCAGCAGAACTACGGCGACTGGGATGAGCAGGCCCGCGTCGACGACGCCGTGAAAAAGCTCGACGAGCTGAAATCGCTGGGCATCGATACCATCCTGGACCCGACCGTGCTGGGACTGGGGCGCTACATCCCCCGCATCCAGCAGATCGCCGCCCGCACCGAGCTCGAGATCGTCGTCGCCACCGGCATCTACACCTATAACGACGTACCGTTCCAGTTCCATTACAGCGGGCCGGGTTTGATGATGGACATCCCCGAGCCGATGGTGGAGCTGTTCGTCAAGGACCTCACCGAGGGCATTGCCGGGACCGGGGTGCGCGCGGGATTCCTCAAGTGCGCCATCGAGGAACCCGGGCTGACGCCGGGTGTGGAACGGGTGATGCGCGCGGTCGGACAGGCCTCGGTGCGGACGGGCGCGCCGATCACGGTGCACACCAACCCGCACACCCGGTCCGGGCTGGTGGCCCAGCGGGTGCTGCGGGAGGAGGGCGCGGATCTGACCCGCGTGGTGATCGGCCACTCCGGTGATTCCACCGACCTGGACTATCTCACCGAACTGGCCGACGCGGGTTCCTATCTCGGCATGGACCGCTTCGGCGTCGACATCCTGCTGCCGTTCGAGGACCGCGTGAACACCATCGTGGAACTGGTCCGCCGCGGCTACCGCGACAAGATCGTCATCGCCCACGACGCCGCCTGCTTCATCGACTGGTTCGACCCGGCCGCCAAGGCCCAGATCGCCCCCAGGTGGAATTACCGCCACATCAGCGAGGACGTCCTCCCCGCCCTCCTCGCCAAGGGCCTCACCGAGGACGACATCGACACCATCCTGGTCCGAAACCCCCGCCGCTACTTCGAGCAGTGAGAACGCGTGCCGCCGCACGGGATTCCCTGCGGCGGCAAGCGATTCGATCCGTCATCGGTCGCGCCGACGTGGTCCCGGCGGCCGACGCCCGGCACAGCCGGGGCGCGGGCCCGCCGCTGCTCGCAATTCACGATGGATCAGGACACGGAATTCGGTGCCGGTCCAGGCGCGGAGCGTGGCGTCGGCGTGCACCGTGCTCGCACAACGCAGCAGGGCGGGCGGGGAGAGGGGTTCGTCCCGCATGGTGCTGGGCATGGGCAGGTCGAGCTCGTCGTAAGTCATTACGCAGATGTCTTGCTCGGATTCCGTCCGGCGGTGCCGCCGGTGAGCCGGGCCGGGTGCGCTGCTGCGCGGGGAAGGCGCACCCGGCCCGGTTCGCCGCGCTCAGCCGCGCAGCGCGGAGGCGAAGATGCCCGGCAGTGCGGCGGCGCCGGGACGCTTCGCGAAGTCGGTCAGACGCCGCAGGGTGGTGGCGCCGGTGCGGTTGGTGACGAACCACGGCGGTTTCGGGGAGAGCGCGAACTCGCCGTGCAGCAGCGACCGCGGGGCGGGGCGGAAGGGTCCCCGGACCACGGTTCGCTCGGGTTCGGCGATGAGCAATCCGTTGTGCACCACGCCGATTCCGCTCTGGATATCGGCCAGGGAGTGCCCGGGATAGGCGCCCCACGTGGCCCGAGCGGTCAGGTAGCCGAACCCGGTCCAGGCGTTGATGGCGACAGTGCCGTAGCGGAGATCGGCGACGGCCTGATCGAATTGGTCGCCCAGCCGGTCGATGGTGGCAGGGTCGGCGATGATGTTGACGCCGAGGGTGCCCTCGAAATCCGCATTGGCCACCCGCACCGCGTGGGACAGGAATTCCGCTGCGTCGCCGGGCAATTCGAGCACGCCCAGCACGGGGGCGAAGTACTCGGTGCGCAGCGCGGTCTCGTCCGGATCGGGCAGCAGGCCCGTGATGAGGGTGCGCGGGCCGATCCGCTCGGCGTCGGGATAGGACTGCCGGGCGTCCTCGACGCGGGCGGCGGAACCCGGGTAGTAGTCCGGGCGCTGCGGTGCCCGCTCGAGCGCGGCGCGCAGTTCGGCCAGGAACCGGTCCTTCTGGGGCCAGTCCGCGGAGACCACCGCCACCTGCGCGGCGACGCAGTTGTAGCCGTTGTTGTGCAGGCGCTGGGTGGCCAGATGCTCGGCCTGGAACCGCAGGTCGGCATCGGACCACTGACCCGGGATCACGAGGGTGGGTGATACGCCGCCCAATTCGCTGGTGATGGGCTTGGCCAGTATCGGCGTGCCCGCCGCCTTGTTCCGCGCGCCCTCCTCGCCGGTCCCGAAGACGATGGCGTCGTGGGTGAGCGCGCTGCCGGTCATGTGGACCGCGTCCACGCCGGCATGGTGCACGAGCGCGGTGCCCACCTCGGGGCCGCCGGTGAGCAGACGCACGAAGCCGCGCTCGATCAGGGGCGCGAAGATCTTCTCCAGCACCGGCAGCAGCCGATCGGTGATCGGATTGAGCTTGAGCGCCACCACCCGGTTGTCGGCGTAGAGCTGGTAGAGCACGTCCAGCGGCGCGATCGAGAAGATATTGCCCGCGCCCAGCACCACGCCGACGCCGCCGGTCTCGGCCGGAGTGCGCTGACCCAATCCGGCGCGGGCGCGCACGGTTTCGGCGTCCACGCCCGGTCGCGACCACACCTCGGCGTGGAAGCCGTTGAGCAGCAGCCAATCGAACATGCCGTGCGGGAAGACCTCCACGGCGGTCCGCCCGCCGGGCGCGGAACGGATCGGGTAGCCGTCGACCGGGCTGCGGCCCTCCTCCAGCGCCAGCAGCGATTCCGCGAGCGCCGCCGCGCCGGCGAGCAGCGAGTAGGGGCCGCTCACCCATTCCTCGCCGAGCAGGGGCGAATCCAGGGGCAGCTGTTTGATGGCGGCGGCGGTCTCGACCCACTCCTCCGCGTAACGCGCGGTATTGGCGTGAATCTCGTTCAGCAGCTGCCGTCGTGCGGGCAGAGTGGTTCGGGCCCAGTCGATCTCGCCCTGCCGGAGCGCGGCGACGGCGCTGTCGACGGTCGCCGCGATGGTGGTGGTCACGATGCGTTTCCTTCCGAGTAGGCGTCCTCGACGAGCATGGCGGCGGCCTTCTCGCCGATCATGATCGTGGGCGCGTTGGTATTGCCCCGCACCACCGACGGCATGACCGAGGCGTCGGCGACGCGCAGGCCCGCGATGCCCAGCACGCGCAGGCGCGGGTCCACGACCGCGCCGATGGCGCAGGTGGAGGTGGGGTGGTAGAGGGTCTGGCCGGTGCGGGCGGCGAAGTCGAGCAGCTCGGCGTCGGAATCACCGGCGGGAGTGGAGAATTCGCCGGTGGTCAGGTCGCGCAGGGCGGGCTGGTCGGCGATGTCGAGGGCGCTGCGCAGACCGGCGATGATGCTGGCGCGATCGGCCTCGGTGTCGAGGTAGTTGTGCCGGATGCGCGGCGCGGTACCCGGATCCGCCGAGCGCAGCGTCAGTTCGCCCCGGCTGGTGGGATTGATCAGGCAGGGGCCGAAGCCGTAGCCGTGCTCGGTGGCCGCGCCCATGCCCTCGGCGTGGAAGAGGACCGGGGCCTGATGGAACTGGATGTCCGGGCCCGCCAGTCCGGTGCGGGTCTCGAGGAAGCCGCCGGCCTCACCGATATTCGAGGTCAGCGGGCCGCGGCCGGACTCATGGAGCAGAGCCAGGTTGTCGGGCGTGAGCGCGGTCATCAGGGATTCGTGGTCGGTGCGGTAGTTGAGGAACACCGCCAGGTGGTCCTGGAGATTCTGCCCGACCGGGAGATCGCGGACGGTCTCGATGCCGAAGGCCGCCAGCTGCTCCGCCGGGCCGACACCCGACAGCAACAGCAGCTGCGCGGAACCGTAAGCGCCTGCGGCCAGCACGATTTCGCGCCGGGCGTGAAGGGTCTCGGTGCTACCACCGCGCGCGATCACGACACCGGTGGCCCGCCCGTTCTCGATGACGATCCGATGCGCGAGGGCGTCGGTGAGGACGGTCAGGTTCTCGCGCTCCAGCGCCGGATGCAGGTAGGCGACCGCGGCGCTGCAGCGCATGCCGTTGCGCTGGGTCACCTGATAGCGGCCCATGCCGAGCTGGGTGGCGCCGTTGAAATCGTCGTTGCGCGCGTGCCCGGCCTGCTCAGCGGCACGCAGGAACGCCTCGCCCAGTGCGTGATTCGAGCGGCTGTCGCTGACCGACAGCGGACCGCCGACACCGTGATAGGCGTCCTTGCCGCGTTCGTTGTCCTCGGCCCGCACGAAATACGGCAGCACCTCGTCGTAGCTCCAGCCGTCCGCGCCGGCGGCGGCCCAGGCGTCGTAGTCGGCGCGGGCGCCGCGAATGTAGATCATGGCGTTCATGGAGCTGGACCCGCCCAGGACGCGGCCGCGCGGCAGATAGGCGCGGCGGCTGTGCAGGCGGGGTTCGGGCTCGGTGTCGTAGTCCCAATCCAGTGCGCTCTTGAACAGGGACGGGAAGGCGACCGGCAGATGGATCTCCTCGGCGGTGTCGCGCGGCCCGGCCTCGATCACGGCCACCCGGATCGCCGGATCCTCGGACAACCTGCTGGCCAGCACGGATCCCGCGGATCCCGCGCCCACGACGATGTAGTCGTACACGGTCGGCACCTCTTTCCACCTCATTCGCCCCGGGGCGGCTATGACCCCGGTCACTGTCGCTGTCGGTGTCGATACTGCGGTTCCGGCGCATCCGCCCACCATGTGCACGGGTTTGCCGATGCCGCCCGGGCCACTGTGCTGGAGCACAATCGCCGTCGAGAGCAGGTGCCTACTATCGAATCCATGACAGCGCTGACCGAGCCGCCCCGCAACGGCTCCCCCGCAGTGCCGACAGGTACCACCGCAGTGTCTTCGAACGGTTCGACCGCAGTGCCCTCGAGCGATTCGACCGCAGTGCCCTCGAACGGTTCGACCGCGGTCGCACGCACCCTGCTCATCGAGGTCGACGACCTCACCACCGAGCTCGTCGGCCGCATCCTCACCGGCGAACACGCCTACGCCGAGGCCGCCCTCACCGAGGCGCAGCTGCGCCCCGTCGTCCGCGACAACCTGGCGGCTCTGCTCGAGCAACTCTCCGGGGGCGCCGGTCGCCGGCTGCAGCCGGCGACCGTGGTGGGACGAGTCAAGGCCGAAGTGGGGGTGCCGATCGCGGCGGTGCTGCACGCGTACCGGATGGCCGGACGACTGCTGTGGGAACGCGCGCTCATCGCGGCGACCGGAACGAATCTGGATGCGCTGCCCCAGCTCGGCTCGGAGATGTGGCGGATCCTCGACGACTACTCCGGCGCCGCCGCCGACGCGTACGCCGACTACCTCACCGAACGGGTCCGCCGCCACGACTTCGAACGCCGGGCCATGCTGCGGCGGCTGTTCGACGGCGAGGCCGACGATCCGACCCAGCGCGATATCGCGCGGGCCCTGCACCTGCCGCCGGTCGGCAGCTTCGTCGTCGTGCACGCCGAAACCGATTCCGGCGCAATCGAACCGCTGTTCGGAATCGAGGAGCGGTTGCGCACCGACTTCGTCGAATCGATCTGGCTCAGCGAGCCGGGAGCGCGGATCGGGCTGCTCAATGTCGCCACCGCGCGATCCCACGACCGGGCGCTGTCGCGCCTGCGCTCCCACGCGACCGGGCGGATCGGGGTGAGCCGTCCGTTCCCGACGCCTGGATCCGCCGGGACCGCCCTGCGCGAGGCGGAACTCGCGGGCCGGTGCGCGCCGCCCGGCAGCGCGACCGTGACCTCGTACGGGAGCACGCCGATCCCGCTGGTGCTCGCGCACGCGCCCTCGGCGTCACGGGAACTGGCGGATGACGTCCTGGGCCCGGTGCTCGAACTGCCGCCCGAGGAACGCGACACCCTCCTGGACACCCTCGAGCTGTGGTTCGAGTGCGGTGGCTCCAATACCGAGGTGGCGCAACGGCTGCATTATCACCGCAACACCATTCACTACCGGCTACGGCGCATCGAGACGCTCACCGAGCGCCGGTGCTCGGACCCGAAGGCCGCCGCCGAGTTGTACATCGCGTTGCACGCCGCGCGGCTCACGGGATTCGACCAGGCCTGAGCCAGCAACCGAGTTCAGCGCCGCGATCGCCCGAGTCGTCCCCGCATCGGGCCGGGTGACGCTCATTCGTGGCGGCGCGTGAACGGCGCCGTGCGGCGCGCCGCCGGGCCGATGCCTCCCGCGCGGCGGCGCTGCGGGCCGAGATCGGAACGGGCGAACCGGCCCGGCGTCTGGCCCTTCCAGTCCCGGAAGGCGGTCGCGAAGGCCGAGGGGCTGGTGTACCCGAGCCGGGCGGCCACCGTGTCGACGGTGAAGCCCGCGGCCAGCAGCTCCTCGGCGAGCAGGCCCGTTGTCTCGCAGGCCAGTTCGCGGAAGGTGGTGCCCTCGTCCGCCAATCTGCGGCGCAGGGTGCGGACGCTCATGTGCAGGTCGGCGGCGATGGCGGCCTGATCGATGGCGCGGCCGTGCCGCATGAGCAGGGCCCGGACCTGACCGGCCAGCCCGACCCGGGCGCGACGGCGTTCGACGATCTCGGCGCACAGCTGCTCATACTGCTTGCGCAGCATCGAATTCGCCTGCGGCATGGGACGTTGCAGGTCGGCGGCGTCCAGGACCAGGGTGTTGGCGGGCTGGTCGTTGGCGATGTCGCCGACGCCGAGCAGCACGCCGACCGCCTCGTAGACCGGGGTGTAGGGCAGGGTCAGTTCCAGGCGGTGGACGAGGACATCCCAGGACAGCAGCTCGCGCTGAATCGTGCGCAGGGCGGCCAGGTCGCGCTCGAGGGCGAAGCGACGCAGGCGCGGCGGGACGGGTTCGGTGTCGAGCGACACCAGCACCCGGTCACCGGCGTCGGTGAGGGTGAATCGACAGTAGGCGAAGGACAATTCGGCGCGGCGGGCCCACAGTTCGGCCATCTCGCGCACGGTGGAGCAGCTGCTCATGGCGATGCCCAGGCTGCCGAGCATGGACAGGTGCACCGAAAACCCGGCCAGCAGGCCCATTCCCGGGTCGTCGCCGGTGGTGTCGAGGATATTGCCGATGATCCGGAATTCCTGAGCGATGTCGATCTCTATGTCGGGGTCTTCCAGGTCGGCCACGGTGAGCCCCGTGTCGGCGAGTGCGGCGGCTATGGTCATCGACCGGCTAGCGGCGAATTCGACCAGTACGGCCGCGCTGTGTATCGAACGGACACACCAGGAGTCGTCGAGCATGCCGACGATGATCTCCCACCGAATCGCTTCGCCGGCGCAATTCAGCAATTTGTCAGCTAATGCCATGTCGGTCCGGGCGTGTCGCCCACGCGCCGGTCACAGCGGGTGTGGGCATGGCCCAAATTCGCAGAGGCATGGCCTCGTGTCGTGCGGGCAAACTCGCGTGGCGGACATAGCCTGATCCTCGTCGGTCGCTCGCCCTTGGCGGCCTACCCGTTCCCGGCCGGCACGGGACCGGACGCTGTACCCAGCAAGTCCCCCCTCGGCGGGCGCGGTACCCAACAGGCAATCCTGCCGCGCCCGCCGGCCCCGAATCCCCACGCCCCGGTGCCTTCCGTGCCGGAGCGTCGAGCACCCGGTGGAGACGATGACGACGGCGAGCGACACCCCCGGCGGCGCATTGCGCCTGCTGGCCGCGATCCTGACCCGCTACGACACCCTCGATGCCTTCCTCGCCCAACTGCACCGCGAACTCGACGATCCGACCCAGGAGATCCCGCGGATCACCGCCGACACTCAATATCCGACTTATCCGCAGGTCACCCCGCACTGAGCGGGCGTCAGGGAGTGAACGGGAGCCGTTCGGGAATACGGGAGACCGCTCGGCCCGCGGCGGCGGCGAGTGCACCGAACCGGATCGCGTCGCGAACGGCCGCGCCACCGGCATCGTTGTTGAAGTAGACGTAGCCGTCGAGTGCCGGATCCCACGCGTCCTCGATGCGCCGAACCCATTCACCCAGAACGCGTTCCGGGTAGCGGGGCGCGGACCGGCCCGGGCCTTCATGAAACCGGACATAGCCCCAGTCGGCGGTGCGCCAGAGCGGCGTGATCGGCTTCCCGAGGCGGTCGGCCCAGCACAGGGCCGCATTATGCGCTTCGAGGACGGCCCGGACGCGGTCGTCCCACCAACTGTCGTGGCGGGGTTCGACCGCGACGCGCAGTCCGGCGGGGAACAGCCCGAGTACGCTGTCGAGCCGATCGGGCGCGGCCGCGAGGGTGGGCGGCAGCTGAATCAGTATCGGCCCCAGCCGATCCCCCAGTCCGCGCGCCGCGTCGATCATCTTCTCCACCGGGACTTCGACGTCGCCCAGCCGCCGATAGTGGGTGATCACCCGGCTGGCCTTCACGGCCATCACGAAATCCGCCGGCGTATGTTCTCGCCAGCCCTCGAAGGTCTTGCGCGCCACGGGCCGATAGAAGGCCGCGTTCAATTCCACCGTCGCGAAGGCTCGCGCGTAGACCTCGAGCCAGCGCCGCTGACCGGTTCTCGGCGGGTACACGATCTCCCGCCAGTCGGCATACTGCCATCCCGATGTCCCGACGAACATCGTCACGGTTCGCCGCCGTGGCCGCGCATCATGAGAGCGAATCTCCCGACGCCATCACCCCACTGTCCCACCACGGGTCCAGGAATGCACGGAGTCGGGTCCGGGCAAGGCCGGCCGCCGCACAGCACCGTGCGACAGACCGGACCGAGCCCTACCGGACAGGACACCCTGGGATCCGGACCTGCCTCGGCAGGATCAGCGAGGTCGCGGATCGTTGATGCGATCGTCCCTCGCGGCGGGGGATGTCCTCGGAAAAGACCGGCGCGCCGAGGATTTCGTCATCGCGGGCGACGATCGTCAGGGTGCGCACGTTGAACAGGCTCATCCGGTCACCGAAGTCCGCGGCATCGTGCAGCACGACCTCGGGCACCGGCTCCAGTGCCAAGCTCGACGCCGAGCACGCGGACCGCTAGTTGCGGTTCAGGCCGTACTGGCGTGTGAGCAACGCGCGCTTGAAATGCGCCTCAGCCTGGTCCACATCGGCGGACGGGGTGCTCGGCCCGAAGACCCGCAGGATGCTGAACTGGAAATGGCGAGCGTGGCCAGCGTCGAGTCCGGCCAGCGCACGCAGAGCGACGTTGCCACCGTGGCCGTCCCGCGCATACGCGCTCCACCGTGCGAATATTCGTTCAGCTCCGTTGGCCTTACCCACGTAGAGCTGGCCGGTAGTGGTGTCAGCGATGAGGTAGATGCCCTGCACCGCGCTGAGGGCGGTGCGCCACGCCGCGTATCGGGAATCCTCCACAACGGCCCCGAGCTCGTCGAAGGTAATGAGCACCTCATCGTAGCCGGGGAAGGGCACCGACTCGGGGTCGGCGATCTCAACGACAGGGAAATCCGCTGCGGTCGTGGCACTTTTGGCCCAGTTGACGGCGTCGGGCGACCACTCGATGACGAGCCGATGGATCAGAGCCGACAGCACGTCGGAGGAACGAAGGTCGAACAGGCGGTATGCCGCCGTACCTTCGGCGGGATGCGCACCATGGTTTTCGTAGGCCGCCAAGAGCCGAGAGCGCCGACCGCCGTCGGCGATGAAGACGAGCCACACTCGCGGCGGGTTCTTCCCGAGCTTGCTGTTCTTGTTCAATTGGCGGCGGGTATAGCCGAGCACCTTCTCCGGTGTGAGGTCGACGGGTGATGCGAGCCCGTCGTCGTTGGAGGTGTGCCGGAGAATCGCGATGTCGCTCAGGTCGATCCCGGTCGCGGCAAGGATGTGACCAAGGCAGAGATCGCCGGTCATGGTCGCTGGTGTCACGACGGCAACCTAACGACTCAGGCCGGCACATTCCCCCACCACCAGCACACTCGAGCAACGACGCTCGTGTACCGCAGTCGCAGTGAGAGCGTGATGCGCTGTGCCTCTACCAGAGCGGCCTACCGGGCCGGGACTGGCCCCAGCGACGCAGCAATTGCTAGAAGCTGCGCTTCCCGTCCGTGTCCGCCGCCTTCCCGGTGTTCGCCGCGCTTGCGACTGGACGTGGCTCGATATGGGCCGGGCGGAAGTCCGGAACAGGATCCAGTGGGACTGGTGGCGAGGGAAGCTGCCGTTCCGCACCGAGGGTGAGTTCCCCGATGGTGGACACGACCGGCGTTACGCCCGGCCCTTGAACAGGATCTCGTTCATCTCGACGTCCCAGTACACCTGGCGAGCCCGGCGAGATCGCTCGCGCGGCGAGTCGCGCCAGTCGTAGCCCGGGAACTCCAGCAGTTCCCGCAACCGCTCCACCGATGTGGTCGTGTTGGTGACCAGATCGGGCGAAGCAGTTTGACGCATCGCCCCTCGATCGCGAGGACGGTCCGTCCGGCCTGTTCGGCCATCTGCTCGACGCTGAGCCCGGACTGCACCAGCGAAACCAACTCGGCATTTCGTTCATCGGTCCACCACTCACCATGATGGCTTGCTTTCTCGGACACAATCCCTCCCTGCGCCGAACCACACCGACTCCTCGCAGTATCGACGGCACCCCCGATAGACATGGTCCGATCATCAAGAAGCCATGCGGCATGAGTCCCCCTGCGCAAGAACGACTCCCAAAGACCGCGGCGCCGATCAGCGTCCGGAACAAAGTCGTATCCCGTTGCCTGAGCACGCGAACCGGCTATATCCGACGGCCTCGAGCGTTTCGCTGACGCTCTGGCCCACGTAGGAGAATACGAACCGACAAAGTGGTTGCCCAGACACAGCCGGCCACAGACGGAAACCGTCTCCCGAGCCGTTTCGGACGGCTGCTCCGCCATAGTCGTCGGATGGTCAGCGAACGGCCGCGGAAGGGCGCGCGAAGATGTTGTTCAGGGGGCCGGATGGGGCGGGGTGGAGGCTCTCCTCGGCGAACCATTCCCAGCGGAACAGCTGGGTGCGGATCGGGGCGGGGAGGCGGTGCAGGCCGCGGGCGATGGTGGCGAAGCGGCTGCGGCCCTCGAGGACGGTGCGGTGTTCGGCGAGGGCGTTCATGCGCTGGGCCGCATAGGCTCCCACATCGATGCGGTGGGTGATGTCCGCCCGGGCCGTGTAGCCGGTGCGGATCTCGGTGGCGTCGTAGCCGAGCCAGCGGGCGGGAGTGGTCAGCCGTAGCAGTAGCTCCCGGGGCAAGGTCGCATCCAGGACGCGTTGGACGCCAGCCATTTTCGCGGCCGCCGCGCCGACCTCGTGGACGCGGACGTGATCGCGGTGTCCGTATCCGCCATTGCGGTCGTAGCTCAGCAGGATCTCGGCGCGTTCTTCGCTCAGAATCGAGGCCAGCCGTTCGGCGGCCTCCGCAATATCGGCGCGCGCGAACCGCATCCGGTCCGCGGGATCGGGATACAGAATCGGCCCGTGCCCGCTGTCGGCGTACCCGAGGTGCTCAACCCGGTCGACGCCCAGCACCGCCGCGCTGGCCCGCAATTCCCGCAGCCGGGCCGCCCCCTGCTTGCCGAGTTCCTCCATGTGCCCGTCGCTCGCCACCACGATGACCGTGCGATGCCCGGCGTGCGCCAGTTTCGCCAGCGTTCCGCCGGTCAGAATGATCTCGTCATCGGGATGTGCGTGCAGAGCCACGATCGTCGCCATCGCGGCAAGTATGCCCGACCCGTCGCCGGGGCGGCTGTCGCCTACTCTCGGATGGCATGAGTTCAGCCGATGACACAACCGCTGTGACGAACTTGATCGCCAAGTACGCGGAATTGGTCGACAGTGGGGACTTCGCGGGAGTGGGCGCGCTGTTCGCGCACGGCGCGTTCACCGGCGGCGGGGCCTGCATCACGGGCAGCGAGGGCATCGAGAAGATGTTCCGCGGCATGGTGATCCTGTACGAGGACGGCACCCCGCGCACCCACCACGTCACCACGAACATCGCCGTCGAATTCGGCGACGATCCCGACACCGCCACGGCCCGTTCCTATTTCACCGTTTTCCAGGCCACCCCCGACCTACCCCTCCAGCCCGTGGCGGCCGGCCGCTACCGCGACCGATTCGAGCGCAACGGCGGCCGGTGGCGATTCGCCGAGCGCGAGGTCCACATCACCCTGACGGGCGACATGGCCCACCACCTCCGCACCGCGGCCCCGCAGCAGGGCTGACAAGCGCGTCGAACCGGCACTCTTCGACCCGATTCCGAACAGGCGCTGGTGGCCTGCCAGATCGACTGCACCCGGCTGCCGAACTCCCCGAGATCGAGTACGCCGGCGTCCACGGCACGGCGCAGCGTCTCCTCCAGCTTCTTCCGTTCCGCATCGGAAACGCGAATGTCGTTGGGGTGCACCGGCTCACTCACGATCCCGATCCTGCCGTCCCCGGGCCGGCCCCGCTCGCGAGTCGATGCCGGTGCCGCCGATCAGTCGAGGCGCCCGACTCCGTAGCGGCCCGGCTGGTAACCGATCTGCTCGAGGTCGACGGGCCCGGCGTCGTCCCGGCGGAAATGATCGACCCAGGATCGATCGAGCCGGTGTGGACGGGCGGACTGGAACCTCATGTACGAGTTGATGATCGGCGGCGCGATGCGCCGCACGGCGGCGGACGGGTCCGGGAGCCGGTGGGTCGCGCGTAGCTGGTCGTCGAGGATCAGCAGCAGCACGTTGTCGGCCAGCGGGCGCAGCGGACCCGGGAACCAACGTTGCCGCCAGTCCTCGAAGAGCTGGTCGACGATGACGCGACCACCTTCGGTGTAGGCATAGTGGGTGTTCTCGTAATCGATTGTCCAGGAAAGCAATTCGCTGCGCGTGGCAGGTACCTCGAGCCCCATGTGCTCGCCGACACTGCGCCAGAAATGGAACCGCGCCAGCCGCTCCGCGTCGGTGAAGACCGTCAGACCGAGGTGGTCGAGGATCCGGTCCGCCTCGAAGGCGAGGGAGCCGAGGGTGTAAAGCTTGTCCTGATCGCTGATCCCGAAACGGCTGTGGATGGCTTCCATCCGATCGATGGCCGCGCGCCCGCTCACACTGCTGTGGCCGTGCCTCAGCATCTCGCCGAAGAACACCAGTGTGTCGTCGTTGCGGCGGCGCGCGTCGTGCATCATGTCGCCGGTCCCCCGCCGGTACAAGACCCGGGAGATGGCCGGAACCGCGACCTGCCGCGCGAAGGCGACCGTGTAGGCGGCGTGCACGAAAATGGCGTCGCCGTACCGGACTTCGATGCCGAGCCGAGTCGCTTCCTCGTTCTCGCGCACCGGGTCGAGGGCAGCCAGCCGGCGGGTGAGCGCGCGGCCGGAGATCAGTTCTCCCCTACCGCGGGGCGATGTGCATTTCATGACGACCTCCGAGATCGATGTCGATGAGGGCTTCGCCGGTGAGCGACGCGGCGAACTCCGCGTCCCGTGCTCCCGCCACGGGCAATACCGCAACCCATACCTGACACACTGTCAGCTTGTCTGACACGGTGTCAATAGTGGGTAGACTGAGCGAGGAACCCAGGATCCGGAGGTGCAGTCGATGACACAGGCAGCCGCGCGCAATGTGACAGGGGACCGCCGCCCGCCCAGCCGCGGCGACCAGCAGCGTGCCCTGATCATCGACGCGGTCACCGACCTGCTGCGCACGGTGCCCATCACCGACATGTCGGTGCTGCGGATCGCCAAGCACGCCGGTGTCTCCCGCCCCGCGTTCTATTTCTATTTCGAGTCCAAGTATTCGGTGGTCGCCGCCGCCCTCGAAGAGGTCTGGACCGAAATAGACCAGGAGACAAGCGAATTGACCTCCTATGACAACGAGGAACCCCCGACGGACTTCTCCATCCGCATGATCGACAACGCGGTCGCGGTCTGGCGCCGCCACGCCCACCTGGTCAATGCCTGCGCCCAATCCCGCGACACCGACGCCCAACTGCGCACGATGTGGGACACGTTCGTCGGAAACCTGGAGAACAAGCTCGCGACCTTCATCCAGTCCCAGGTCGATGCGCACCGGATGCGCCCGGCCAGCGCCGATGTGCCCGCACTGGTCAGCGTGCTGGTCGCCATGACGGTCGCGGTCGTGCGCGAAGAAACCGTTGGCAGCGACACCGCGGCCGCCGACCGCAGAATGGCCGCCGCCCGGCGGGTGTGGCTGACGTCGGTGTGGGGCAACGAGATTCGATGAACGACGATCGGCCCGCCACAGTTGGTGGCGGGCCGATCGTCGTCGGGATCAGCGGCGGTTCGCCGCGGGACCGACGGCCCGGAAGGTCAGCGCTACCACGAAGGTGAGAGTGGCGATGGCCGCCGCCGCGGCGAAGGCGGTGGTCATGCCACTGACCAGGGCATGCTGGGGCGAGCCTCCGGCGCTGCGGGTCGCGGTGCCGAAGAGGGTGACCAGAATGGCCAGGCCGAGCGAGGCGCCGGTCTGCTGCAGGGTCTGCAGCGCGCCGCCGGCGGCACCGGCTTCATGCGGTTCGACATTGGACATGATGATGACGTTCAAGGGTGAAACGGCCAGGCCGAGACCACATCCCATGAGGATCATGGCGAGGAACAGCAGCGGGAAGTAACCGCTGTCCGACGTCAGCTGGGTCAGCAGGACCAGGCCGGCGACCATCGATCCGGCGCCGGTCAGGGTGACCGGCTTCGGGCCGAATCGGGGCAGCAGCCGGGGGATCAGCCGGATCATGGTGAACATCAGCGTGGCGGTCGGCAGGAAGGCGAAACCTGTTGCCAGAGCGCTCAATCCGAGCACATCCTGCAGGAACTGGGTGAGAAAGAAGAACATCGACATGCCTGCCATGGGGGTCAGAAACATGTTGGCATAGGCGGCGGCGCGATTGCGGTCGGCGAACAGCCGGAGCGGCAGGAGCGGTTGGGCCGTGCGCGATTCGATGACCAGGAAGGCGATGAGCAGGGCCGCGCCGACCGCCAGGAAGATGTCGGTCGTCGCACTGCCCCAGCCGTCGGAGGCTGCGCCGATGAAGCCGTAGACCAGGGCGGCCACGCCGCCGGTGGCGGTGAAAGCGCCGGGCAGGTCGAGGTGCGCCGACTGTCGTTCGACCCTGGGCAGATACCGCAGCGCCAGCGCCACGACGGCCAGCCCGAACGGCACATTGATGAACAGCACCGAGCGCCAGCTCAGCCATTCGGTCAGCAGCCCGCCGACGATGAGGCCGATGGCGAAACCGGCACTGGACATTCCAGAGAACAGCGCGAGGACGCGCATCCGGGCTTTCGGATCACTGAAGGTGGTGGTCAGCAGGGCGAGGGTGTTGGGTCCAGCCATGGCGCCGCCGATGCCCTGCACGACACGCGCGGCGATGAGCCAGCCCGCGGAGGGCGCGAGACCGCCCGCGAGCGAGGCCAGGGTGAACAGGGCTGCGCCGGCGATGAACAGGGTGCGGCGGCCGAACAGGTCGCCGGCGCGCCCGCCGAGCAGCAGCAATCCGCCGAAGGCCAGGCTGTAGGAGTTCATCACCCAGGACAGTCCGGTGGCGCTGAAGTGCAGGTCGGCCTGAATGCGCGGCAGCGCCACATTCATCACGGTGATGTCGAGGACGATCATCAATTGGCAGGTCAGCAGCGTGACCAGCACGATGCCCGACTGCAGCCGGTGAGCGCGAGCAGGTGCCGGTGCACGCACGGCAGTGCTCGAAGTGAGGGTGGTCGACAAGGAATGCTCCATCGAATGGGATTCAAACGGAGGAATCCTCCGTTTCCGATGGAGCTATCATATGGAGGGTTCCTCCATTTGTGCAAGTCTATCCGGAGGGTCCATCCGTTTCTAGGTGGAGGGTTCATGGAAGCACCGTCGACGGGAAAGCCGATGCGCGCCGACGCGCGCCGCAACTACGAGCGGATCGTGACCACCGCTCAGCAGGCGTTCGCCGAGCTGGGACCCGAAGCGCCACTGGAGGAGATCGCGCGCCGGGCGGGCATCGGGATCGGCACCCTGTACCGGCACTTCCCCAATCGCGAGGTGCTCATCGAAGCCGTCTACCGCTCCAATATCGAGCAGTTGAGCCAGCGCGCCCACGACCTGCTCGAAACCCACACGCCGGCGACGGCTTTCGAGTATTGGCTGCGCGAACAGGTGCAATGGGTGATGGCCAACCGCGTCCTCGCCACCACTCTCAAAGCCGGAATGGACCGGGAATCACCGACCTTCACCCTGTGCCGCGCGTCGATCCTCGACGCGGCCACCCTGCTGGTCAAGGCGGCCCAGGACGCGGGCGCTATCCGCGGCGACATCGAGCCCGTCGACCTGATCCGGTTCGGGCACGGCATCGGCATCGCCTGCGAGACCACTCCCGACGCGGCCGAGCGCCTGATCGCAGTGACCATCGACGGCCTGCGCAGCGAACCCGGCACGCAACGGCCGTAGCTGCGGTCAGCGGTTGCAGTGCTGCTCCTGGACCCAGCTGAAAGCAACGGAACGACTTCGGATCGAGCTGGGTGAACCAGGCGTGGATGCGATGACCGGAGTAGGCCCTACAGCAGGCTGCTGGTGGCGAGTCTCGTGAGGCAGTTCTCGACGACGTCGGCGGCGGTGCCGGATTCCTCCCCCGCGGCCCAGAGTTCGGTCGCCAGACGCACGGCGGCGTTGGCCATGGCGGCGGCGAGGGCGACGTCGAGGTCGCCGGCGGGGCGGCCGGTGCGTGCGGCGATGATCGGGATGAGCTGGGTTTCGCAGTCGTATTGGACGCGCAGCCAGGTCGCGCGCAGGGCGGGCAGCTGGGTGGCGGCCAGGACCAGCGGCCGCAGGCGGCTCTCGGCAATGCCCTCCGCCGCCAGGGTGCCGACCGTGGCCGTGCGGTACGAGCGACTCAAGGCCTCCCGCAGGGACAGTTCGGGTGGGCAGGCGGCGAGTTCGTCGGCCCAGGCCTGGGTTCCGATGGCCAGCAGCGGCGCGACGACGTCCTCCTTCCCCGCGAAGTAGCGGTAGAACGTGCGCAGGCCCATCCCGGCGGCCGCGGCGATTTCGTCCACAGTCGTTGCGGCATAACCGTTCTCGATGAACAATCGGGCCGCCACCAGCGCCACTTCCCGGCGGGTGGCCGCCCGCCGGGTCTCACTGAGCGCCGGACGCCCGGCACGGCTTCGCTCGCTGGTCACCCGGGGAACTCTACCGATGCGGAAAACGTTTTATGGCGCGTCGTGCCATTTGCGGCATATCGTGTCAGAAAGTAGTCCTACCGATCAGGAAGTGATCCATGAACCGTCTCGAGCAGCGCCGCGTCCTGGTGACCGGCGCCGGATCCGGCATCGGCCAGGCCACCGTCCTCCGTCTGCTGTCGGAAGGCGCGGTCGTCGTCGGCGCCGACGTGAACGCCGACGGTCTCGCACTGACCCACAAGCAGGCCGCCGAGGCGGGCACCGACGCGCGGCTGTCCACCGTCGAGCTGAATATCGGCGTGGAGGCCGAGGTGGTCGCGGGTGTGCGCACCGCCGTCGAGGCGCTGGGCGGGCTGGACGCGGTGGTGAACGCGGCGGGCATCCTGCGCGCGGCCCACACTCACGAGACATCCCTGGATCTGTGGAACCAGATCATCAACGTGAACCTCACCGGCACCTTCCTGGTGATCCGTGAGGCACTGCCCGCCCTGCTCGCCAACCCGCGCAGCACCGTCGTCAACTTCAGCTCGACGTCGGCGAATTTCGCCCACCCGTACATGGCCGCGTATTCCGCGAGCAAGGGCGGCATCCAGACCCTCACCCACGTGCTGGCTCTCGAGTACGGCAAGCAGGGTCTGCGCGCGGTGAGCGTCGCCCCCGGCGGCATCAAGTCCGGTATCACCGACGCCACTCCCGGCTACCTCCCCCAGGATGCCGACTGGTCGCTGTTCAGCCGCCTGATCGCCGTTCTACCCCAGGACAATCCGGAGGAATTGGCCGGCCCCGAGAATGTGGCCGGTGTCATCGCCATGCTGGTCTCCGATGACGGCCGCTTCATCAGCGGCACCGAGATCCGCATCGATGGCGCGGCCCACACGTAAAGCCGAATACGGCAGGCCCCGATCGGCGATCCGATCGGGGCCTGCTGCCGCTGCTACTTCCCGGCGCCCACCAGTTCGGCCGACGCGCCGCGCAGAATGCCGTCGGCCGTCCCCGCCGCCCATTCGAGCGCCGCGTCCAGCTTGGCCAGCACCTCCCCCGCAGGCGCCTCGACCAGGCCCCGCTCGATCTGACTGATCACACCGGCCGACGGCCCGCCCTTCTTGGCCACATCAGCCTGCGTCCACCCGTTCTCCCGCCGCCGCGCCTTGACCCGCTCGCCCAGCGCCTTGATGTCCGGCGCGCCGGGCGCCCCCTCGGCAACAGGCTCCAGGGCAACAGACTTCGAACCCTCGGCCATATCCGAGACGCCGACTCCGGCCGTCTCGGTCACCGCGACCTGCTCCCGCACAGCCCTCCCAGAACTGATCACTCCCTGCGTAATCAGCCGAGACCGCTTCCGCCTACCCAGTTTTGCCATACACCGCTCCTCAATCCGCAATCCCAGCCTTCACTGAAGCCCCGGCAAGGTTGCCACAAGTTCGCGAGAATCCCCCACCACCACCCTCTCCTCGGCGTGCCACCCGCCCGGAACCCACTCGGACAATAGATGAATCGGGCAGCACGGACCTCGCGCCCGGCGGCTGGGCACGCCTACTCGAACTCGGCGAGAACCTGGCGGAGGAAGACACGGAGGACTGGCTGGGTTGATGTCGTTGTGTTGTAGAGGGTTTGGATCGCCGGCTGGAGGGCCGCACCGGTGTCCACGACCAATCGGATGAGGCCATTCTCGGCGCAGCGGGTCAGGGCGGGTTCCAGGTATTCGGCGGCGCTTTCCGGGTCGCCGGCGGCGGTCAGGCAGGAGGCGTACAGGAGTTCGGCGATCAGTTGGGCGCGAGGACGATTCTGGGTTTTGATCACTTCGACGAGTCGATGTGCGCGGCGACAGGCCAGATCGACGGCGGTCCGGGTGCCGTCGCGGAGCAGTAGCCGGATGGCGGAGTCGTGGTCCAGTTCCGCGGTGACGGCGGTCGGCGCGTCGGGGTGGACGGTATAGGGGGCGAGGTGCTCGAGGTCGTGCCGGTCGGCGTCGGTGATCGGCAGGCCCAGTCGGATGCGTTCGTTGACCATGCGGGCCGCGAGGCGGGGCAGGGTCATGTTCGTCGCCAGTTTGGCGCCCTCGTCCAAGCGGTGATTGATGGCGTCGCGGTCGCCGCGCACCGCCGCCAGGCGCGCGCTGGTGCCGTAGCCCGCCATCTGAAACTCGGCCGCCCCGCCTTCGACCCCGAGGCCGTCCGCGAGCAATTCTTCGGCCTCGATGAATTGTCCTTTGTCGTACAGCAATTCGCCGAGCAGTACGCTGGCGATCCGGGTGGCATGCGATTGCCCGCCCGTCTTCGAAGCCTCGGCCAGGGCGGTGCGGAATCGGGACTCGGCCGCGGCGACGTCGAGCTGTTCGTAGGAGGCGCTCCCGTCGATGCAGTCGCAGTAGACCGGGCCGAACGGTCCGCGCACCCGATCGCGGAATGGGTCGATCCATCGATGCCAGCTGTGCACTTCGGCGAAATCGAAGCGATACAGCGCCGATATCATCGCCGCTACCGCCAGTCCGTGGGCCATGAAGGGCCGCACCGAATCTCGTTCCCGCACGACTTCGGGCGCCAGCACAACCGTCTGGTCATTGGTGAACGCGATAGCAGCACGCACCAGCTTCACCTCCAGCTCGAGGCCCGCGGACCTACGATCACCGGCGTCTGCCGCGGCGAGCGCCGTCTCGGCGCGTTCCAGCGCGAGCGCGGCGGCGGCCGGCCGTTGCACGGCGACGCTCGCCCAGGCGATCTGTAGTTGCAGCTGCGGCATCGACGCGGTGAGCGAGCCGGGCAGTTTGGCCGCGAGGCCGAGCAGAGTCCCCAGACGCGACTGCTCCAGCAACTGTTCGCCGTGTTCGGCGACGAGCCGGCAGGCCCGCTCGGGTTCACCGGCGGCGAGCACGTGATCGACTGCCTCGGTGAGCATGTCGTGGTCGGCGAACCAGTCCGCGGCGATGAGGTGCAGCTCCTCGAGCAGTCCCGGATGCTGCCGGATCAGCCGTTCTCGCAGGAAGTCGGCGAACAGCGTGTGGTAGCGGAACCAGCGCAGGTCGTCATCGATGCTGCGCAGGAACAGATCTTGCTGCCGCACCTGTTCGAGCATGTCCTGACCGTTGCTCACCCCGGTCAGCACCTCGGCGAGGTCACCGCTGATGCGCGCCGGAACCGAAGTGCGCATGACGAATTCGAGCAGTTCGGGTTCGAGGGTGTCGACGACGTTCTCCATCAGGTATTCCTCGATGGCGTAGTGCCGTCCCGAGATCTGGTCGATGTACGCGCCCGGATTGTCGCGGCCGCGGAGCGACATGGAGGCGAGCTGCAGTGCCGCCGCCCAACCTTCGGTGGATTCGCGCAGTCGCTCGACCTCCGCCGCGCCGAGCTTCGGCGCGCCGTTTCCGGCGAAGAAGGCCGCGGCCTCCGCGCCGTCGAAGCGCAGCGCGGATTCGTCGATCTCCACGAGTTCGTCTCGAACCCGCATGCGCCCCAGTGGAAGTCCGGTCCGATGCCGGCTGGTGACGATGACCCGCAGGTGATGGCAGCCGTTGTCGAGCAGAAACGCCATCGCCGCGATGGTGGCAGAACTGGTCACCCGATGCCAGTCGTCGATCACGAGGGCCACCGTCTCGCCGCTCTGGTGGATCTCGTCGATGAGGGTGGTCATGACGTGCCGCGCGGCGTCGCTGGCATGCTCCTCGAGCAGGCGCTCCAGGTTGGCCGCGACTCCCGGATGGGCATAGCGGATCGCCTCCACGACATGCGTCAGGAACCAGACGACATTGTCGTCATCGTCGTCGACGCTCAGCCAGGCCGCTCGAATACCTTCGGCGGCAAGCGCATTCACCCATTCGGCGGCCAGGGTGCTCTTACCGAACCCGACGGGTCCGTGGATCAGCACCAGCCGCCGGGCCTGACCTTCCCGCAACCGGTCGAGCAGCCGGCCGCGCAGCACCGGCCGACGCGGAGCGCTCGGCGGCCGATAGCGGGTGGAGGGTATCGGCGCCGGCGCCGGACTCGAACGCGGCGCCGGAACGGGTACGGGCGGCGCGACCGCCTGCACCCCGACATCGGCCGGCAGCGCCATGGAGTCGACCGTGAGCCCGGTGGCGAATTGAATATTGCGGAGTCGATCGCCGAACTCCCGGGCGGTGGCCGGCCGATCCGAAGGATCCTGTGCCATAGCGGATTCCAGCGCCGAGCACAGTGCGGCCGGCACATCGCTGTCGCGCAGGTTGGGCACCGGCTCGGAGGTGATCCGCACGAACTGCGCGACCATGGACTCGCCCTCACGGCGTTCGAAGGCGGCGTGCCCGGTCAGCAGGCAGAACAGTGTCGCGCCCAACCCGTAGATGTCGGCGGCCTCGGCCGGTTCAGCGCCCCGCAGCACCTCCGGCGCGGTGAATGCCGGTGTGCCGGCGATGAGTCCGGACCCGGTCTCGAAAGCCCCACTGATGCGGGCGATTCCGAAATCGCTCAGCAGTGGTTCGCCGTAGTCGGATTGCAGGATATTGGCGGGATTCACATCGCGGTGCACGATCCCGTGCGAGTGCGCGACCGCCAGCGCCCCGGCGATCTTCACCCCGACTGAGAGCACCTCCTGCCACGGCAGCGGCCCCCGCTCGCGCAGCCGGGTCTGCATCGACCCGAGCGCGTAGTACGGCATGGCCAGATAGGGCCGTCCGGTGACGGTGACGTCGGCGGACAGCACCTGCACGATGTGCGGATGCCCGCCGAACCGTCCCAGCGTCCGCTGCTCCCGCAGAAACCGCGCCCGTTCTTCCTCGCTCGACCGCGTATCGAGCACCTTCACCGCGACCAGCCGGTCCAGCGAATGCTCGACGCACCGGTACACGACCCCGAATCCCCCGCGCCCGATCTCCTGGGCATCGTCGAATCCCGCCGCGGCAAGTTCCGCCGCGACACCTATTCGCAGGTCAGGCTGCGTACCTTCGCTATCCCGTTCGACCATGCCCCGCTCATTTGCTCGACGAGTTGGGCCCCGACCCCCCGATCGTAACCACCGGTATGCCCGATCCGGGAGCGTTCCCCGGGCGCGCCGGTGGGCGCGCGAGAGTTCCGCCCGGTCAGCGATGGATGTGGTAGTGCTGGCCGCTACCCCGATTGCCGCGTACATGGCGAGTACGGCCGCTGAGGGGTGCGGCGGCCCGCCGGCCGGTGCCCGTCGGCGGCCGGCGAGTCGGGATTCCCGCTGACTGGTCAAATGTCCGAATTCTCCCCGCGATGCCGGCGCAGGTTGCGAGAATCCCGGGACGATCGGCTAATCGATCGCGGCCCCGCCCGGTCGGGACCATCCCGGCTGCCGCGATGAGCAGGAGATTCCCATGACAGCACCCGATTCGATGTCCGGTTATGTCGCTACGGTCGAAGCGGTGCTGACCTTCTGGCTGACGCGCGCCGACACCCTCGGGATTCTCGGCGGACCTGCCGTACGCCACAGCCATCGGCACATCGATGCGCTGCTCCGCCGATTCGGCGCTCTGCCGGCGGTCGAACTGACCTCGGACCGGCTGCTGGCGGCCTATCGGCACGATCCCGCGACCGATGCCGCCGACCTGGCCGCAGGAACCGAAAGAGCGTTGCTGTACTGGGCTTTCGAGACGGCGGCCGGAGCACACCTCATTCCGGTCAATCCCCTCGGCGGCCCGGCTGCGCGGGCATCGGCGGCCCTCGGCCCCGCCGCGCCCGCCCCGGACCCCTTCGATGGCTGGGCGACCATCCTGTCGCCTCGGCTGTGCCGGCCGGCCGGATCCACGGGCACCGTCGCGAACTCGGGCCGCGGCGGCTACCTGCCACCCCGCGGCCGGCTCGCCGCCGGGCTCGCCCGCCACTGATCCGGCGCCGCCTGCGCCGATCCGAATCCGACCCGCACACCGATGCCTCTGGCGCGGAGAGGTGTTCAGCGGATTTCAGTGTTTTCCAGGATGAGGACCTGGACCCTTGCGGATGTGATGTGCTCGATCGGTGCTGGGCACACATCGGCCGGCGGCCCCGATGGCGTGGCGGGAGGGGTGTTACGCAACGGGAAGCCGCCGCCGGTGATTCCGGAGGATCGAGTCTGCTCGCCCTGATCAGGAGGTCCTCCGGGAGTCCCGGCCCACTTCGCCGGGCGGTCCGGCGGATCGACCGCCCGGGTTCGTGTTCAGCCGCGCCTTGATGCGGTCGGCCGCTGTCCTGTCGCCCAGCCGCAGATAACCCGCCAGCGCCAGCCGCCAATATCGCCGCGCGGCAAGCCCATCGGCCCGCGCCGCGGCGATCCGGCCCATGCCCTCCTGCCCGCGTGCCTGCTCGAGGATGCTCCCGGCGGTACACCCGAGTTCGGCGGCGCGTTCGAAGGCCTCGAACGCTTCGGGGAAGCTGCCGAGCCGTTCGTAGCCGGAGCCCAGCACATTGCAGGCCATCGCCTCGTCGATGTGCAGGTCGAGCGCCCGGAACAGCTCGATCGCGGCGAGCAGCCGGCGCACCGCGTCGTGGCACCGCCCGAGACAGATCTCGATCTGGGCGGTGTCGCGCAACAGGATCGCGGTATTGCGCACGGTGCCGAACTCGGTGACGTAGGCCAGGGCCGCGGAACTCTGCCGCAGCGCCTCCTCGAACTCGCCACGATGGAAGTGGATCCATGCCTGATGGGCCATGGTGGTGTGCTCGCCCTGCGCGTCACCGATGGTGATGAACACCGCGCGGGCCTGCTCGTACATCCGCGCCGCGCCGATATCGTCACCCCTGGTCAACCGGGCCAGCCCCAGATTGTTGCAGGTGACGGCCTCGGCGTACCGATCACCGGCCCGCAACGCGGCACGCAGCCCGAGTTCGTGGGTCTCGATCCACAGATCGGTGTCGTTGGCGATGAAGGCGAATTCCCTGAGCGCGAAGGCGATTTGCCAGCATCGGCTGTCGAGGCCCGCGTCGAAGGCCGTATGCGCCACCGCCGCCAGGTTGTCCCGGACCGCGGTCAGATCGCGCACCGCGCTGTCGTAATCCCGGTAGCGGTAAGAGTTTTCGCTCGGCAGCGGAGCCATTCGGGCGCGGTGCCGGTCCGGGGTCAGCAGCCGATCGGCGGCGTCCGCTCGGGAAAGGTAATGGTCGACGACGCGGATAATGGCCCGGCGCTGGGCATCCGGGCTCAGTGCGGACATCGCCCTCCGGTGCGCGAAGGCGCGCAGGAGATCGTGGTACCCGTATCGGCCGGGGGATCGCGTATCGAGCAGATTGGCCTCGACAAGCCGGCGCAGCTGCCGCCGGGCCGCCCCGCGGTCGAGCCCGGCGAGCGCCGCGGCGGCGTCCAGGTCCACGGTCGGCCCCGGATGCAGACCCAGCAGGGTGAAGGTCGCGGCGGACTCGGGCGCCAGCCGGGCCACCGACTGCTCGAAGAGCGTTTCGACATCCCGATCGCCATCGTCGAAGACCGCGATATCGGCCGGGGCCGGCCACGGCTCGCTGCGCAGGATGGCCGCGGCGATCCTGATGGCCACCGGCAGGCCGTGACACTGCGCCGAAATCACCGCACGCTCAGCATCATCCGGGCAGTTATCGGCGGGAAGATCGGCCGTCAGCCCGTCGAGCAACTCCGCCGAATCCTGCTCGGACAGCGGCGCGATCCGAATGTGGCGAGCATCGTCGAGCCCATTGAGATTGCTGCGACTGGTGATCAGAACGGCACAGCCGCCGTCGGCGGGCAGCAGCGGCCGCACCTGGTCGGCGTCGACGGCATTGTCCAGCACCATGAGCAGAGATCTGCCGCGCAGCTGGTCACGCAGCATCGCGGTGCGCCCATCCTGGTTCACCGGCACCGCCTCGGCGGCAATGCCCAACTGCCGCAGGAGTTTGTCCGCCGCCTCCCCCGCGGGCATCGCCGGCTCGGCCGCGTATCCGTGCAGGTCGACGAAGACGCAGCCGTCGGGGAAGTCCGTCAGCAATTCGCGCGCCGCACGCACGGCCAGTGTGGTCTTTCCGACGCCGCCGAGCCCGGACAGCACACAGAGCGCTCCGGAGTCGCGGTCGGCGGTCAAGGCCGCGCGTATCCGCCGCAGCTCTTCCTCCCTGCCGCACAGGAGGCGAATGTCGCGAGGCAGATCGGTCGTGACCGGCTCGGCGGGGAGCCGGCTCTGCTGCTCGTCGAGTCGCACCAGCTGCACCTCGTCGCGCAGTGCGACAAGACGTTTGGCGTCTTCCCCGACGATGCCCAGCTCGATCAACACGCGGTCGAACATCTCGCTGGTCGGCAGTGTCGTGCCGTTCAGATACGCGTACACGCTGCCGCTGGCGACATTGAGCCGTTTGGCGAGCTGGGTGCGGTTGACGCGGCCGTGCTGCTTCTCCGCCCGCAGTATCGCCACGCTCAGTTCGGAAACGAACCGCCGCAACACGGTTTCCGCCCTGTACCCGTTCGCGCGTTTGCCAGCCACCACGCCCTCCGGCCCGAAACTCGCCCGCTATCGGGGTTCCTCCCGATTGTGGGCCACCGTCACGGCCGCGTCCACAACCCGGATGCGTTCCGGCGCAACCCGCGACGCCCCCGCGACGCGTCGAGCAGTTGCCGCTGTTCGGCTTTGAGTGCGGAGAAGGCGTCGCGCACGTAGGACACGTAGGCCGCGCCCGGGTGCCCGATCAACGCGTGCTCGAGGGGCGATGCCGTCTCGATGGCCACCTCCAACGCACTCACGTGCGCACAGAACGTCAGCAACGGTACCGGGATGGCGCTTTCCAGAATCAGGTCCGCATGCTCGACGATGAGATCACGCATTCTCCGGTTGGCCGGCATCAGGGAATGGTCGCGCCAGCCACGCCAGGTCGCCGAGTCGGCATCCGGCCGCCGGGATTCTCTGGGCGGCAAGTGAGATGCGCGCAGCACCTCCCAGATGCGCTCGTTCACATCCAGCCACGCGTGCAACGGCCCGTACAGCTCGCGCAGTTGCGCATTGACCCGGTCGAGCCGGGCGCGGCGGCGTTCCTGCAGCACCTGGCCACGCTGGTTGAGCAGGTAGGCGAGCACCGCGACCAGAATACTGGCACTGGCCGTGATCACCGCTGCGGCCATGCCCCCACTCACTGCCCGGCGTTCCAGGTCGGCAGCCGCACCACGGACGGATTTGGTTGCGGCCGTTCATAATACGGCTGCGTCGTGATCACCCGCAGCAGGTCCTCGGCGCCCTGGACGGTGAAATCGGAGACGATGTAGTGGTCGGCGATCCCGGGCTGCAGAAACAAGGGGATCTCCTCGATCGAGCGTCCGGGGAGCACCACCGGGAGCAGTCTGCCCAGCCAGGTTTCGCGGTCGCTGTGCAGGCGGTCCATCATGACCGACATCTCGGATTGCAGACCACGATTCGTCCGGCTGTCGGCCTGACCGTCCGCGGCGCGCCTACAGTCCGGTGAGGCGATGACGAGCACGAAGTCCGCGGCGGTGATCTGGCCTATCGCCCAGTGGAACCAGTTCCGCCGGTATTCGAGTTCCCACCGATCCAGATGTACGTCGAGACCGCATCGTATGGCGAGGAATTCGCTGAAACGCAGAACCGAATCGGTGTGCGCGCGATCGTCGTGGGCGTAGGAGACGAACACCCTGGGCGCCCGCGGCGGGCGGTCCGCCGCGCGGGAACCCGTGGATTGCAGGCTCTGCGCGATAGCAGAGGCCGAATCCGGCAGTGCCAGTCGGATTCTCACCGGTTCGGAAGCCGGGTCGTATGCCCTCGCAGGGCCGGATCCCGCGGCGAGGTCGAAGCGGGCGCCGGCATCGAGCGTCAGTTCCGCACAGCCGGCCGGCACCGTGACGGTCATCCATGAGGTGTACGACCCGGGTCGCAGTCCCGAGGCCGTCGCGGCAGTGTGACGCCAGCGGACCTCGGATCCGCCGACGCCGAAAAGGTCCACCATCGGATCCGTCGCGGGCAGCTGCACCCCGTCGCCGGGGGCGAACGTCAGATATCGGTCCGGCGCATACGATCTCGGTGGCTGCGGCGTCAGTACACACCCCGGGATCGCATCGACGACGACCACCCGACCTTCGGTCCCGGGGACAGACAGCTCGATGTCGATCTCGAACCAGGCCGGTCCCGGGACACCCGGTTCCAGCAGCAGGTCGTAGGTGATCCCGGCCAGGTACGCGTCCCGGCCGCTGAAATACTCCGGCCGCGGCGTGACGGGGTAGACCCGGCAGTCACGAATGCGCAAGGTGCCCAACGCGATCCGATGCGGCGGCGATGGCGCATCGCGACCGCCGACCTCGGACAGCAAGAGTCGAACGGCGACGGGCTCCCCGCTCGCGTCCGGCGCTCCTCGCACCGCCGCCGGACCGGGAGACGGTGCGTTCGCGGGCCCGCCCGGCGCGGTGTTGGCAACCCGCGCGTTCCGGCCCGCCAGCGCCGAACCGGTCATGGTGACGTCGCCACCGATGTGCACGCCGGAGTGATCATCGCGCTGCATGATGCCGCCTTTCGATGGATCGGCCGGTTCTGCTCGATGGCCTAGTGGCCGGTGGCCGAACCGGAGGTCGGGGCGCTGACCGAGGCCGACGCGCCGCCCAACGCGGAATGGGACATGTTCAGGTCGCCGCCGACCGTGACGCTGTTGCTGATGATCTGCTCGCTGCGCCGTTTCAACTCGGCGGGATCGACGTTCTTCTCGGAGAGAAAGGCGAGCAGAGTATTGAAGACGCGTTTGTCGACGATCTTCATGACCATCTGCTCGTCCAGACTCTGGAAATACCGGTGGTAGCCGATCGCGCCCTGCGAATCGCGGTGCGCCGCGCTCTCGCGCAGGCTGACCAGGGCGCCGTGGTGGAATCTGGACAATTCACGAATCTGCCGCAGCTGCAGGCGATCCTTGCGCCAGCGGCGCAGCCCGGCCAGCAGATGGTGAGAGACGCCGGGGAGGCAGCCCACCATCGCCTTCGGCAACCGTCTCGCACTGCGCAGCGCCAACCGCACCAGGTCGGCCGCGGTCGGCTGGGCCAGCAGATCATCGATCACGTAATAGTCGGGGCTGAACGGCGGCACCACCGTGTAGTTCGCCTCGACGAACAGCGAATCCTCGTTCAGCACCAGCCTGAGGAAGGCCGACCACACCATTTCGCCTTCCCAGCAGACGATCTCGACGGTGAGATAGGGCCGGGCCCGGTCCTCCGGATGGGTCATCAACTGGGCGAGGACGACCGGGTCCGCCCACGGCGTCGGGGCACCGTACGGATCGGGCAGGAAGCGGCGGTCGTTGTGGACGTCGGCGCCGTTGACCAGCAATCGGTTGCCGACGGTCAGGTCCGGGATATCGAGCCGGGCGAGGTCGGCGGTGAGCCGGGTGTTGAGTTCCACCGCGGTGAACGGCAGGATCGGCGCGGCCGGGTCTTCCGGCTGGGTGGTATCCAAGGCCACCGACCAGCCGGCCCGCAGCCAGCCGTGCCCGGCGAACGGGTTGTACCCGCGATAGACCGTCACATTTCCCGTGGCGTAGCCGGCGACGTGCGCGATTTGCCGCCGCATCCGGTCGGTCCGGGCCACCGGCGGCGAGGAGGTCGCGAAATTGTCCTTGTGCAGGCCCTGCGCGATGTTTCCCCAGCAGGCGATGTAGGTTTCGGCGAAGACGGCCGCCCAGGCGATCACCGCCGCGAGCCCGATCAACGGAAGCCGCTGCGGGAATCCCGACAACCCGGACATCGCCACCACCAGCGCACCGACCAGCGCGGCATCACGCACCACATGCCGACGGTGGGCCGCCAGGGCATGCAAGCACACCGTCACCAGGTCGACCGCCGGGGACAGGGTGACCGCCAACCGTGGTTCCTCGAGCACATCCTCGATCACCGTGCGCGCGATTCGTGCGTCGAGATGCGTTGCGATGCACAGATATCGGGTCGCGGCGGAGGTACGCGCGGAGGAGTGCACGGCGACCGACCCGGATGCGCGCGAACCGGGTGCGGTGGCGGCGGACGCCGTTGCGGCGGGGGCCGTCGACGCCGCCGTGCCGGTTCGTGCCGGGCCCGCGCTCGACTGTCGAGCCGGAGAACCGTTGGGATTGCTGCTCCAGGTCGGCATCTCCCCTCCAATGTTCCTGAATTTCTCGGTTCCTGAAATCTCTTGGGGCTTATCGCATTCCGGGCTCAGCACGCACGCGGTTGCGTGATCGGGGTCGAGTGGTAGATCAGATACCCGGCGCCGGACCAGGACAGGGTGTAGCTCAGGTCCCAATTCGTGCAGGTCTCCCATTCCTGTCCTCGGGGACCCATACCGGCCGCCTGCGTGCTCTGGAAGGTGACCCGGGCGGAGGTGGCGGTCGACAGCGAACCGGCCGGATCGATGGAGATCACCTCGACATCGCGATCGAAGGTGGTGGACAGGGCATCGGCGAAGCTGGCCCGGTTCTGCGGATTGCCGGGGTCGAAACTCCCCGACGGATCCAATGTCCCCAGAGCCACGTCGTAAGCGTGGTTGTCGATGCCGCTGAAATAGGTGTTGAACAGGGTGGCCACCGCGACCGCACGCGGGTCGCCGGTGAGCGCGGGCGCGATGTCCACGATGCCCACCCGGGTCACGGCCGTCGGGGTGGAGGTCGTGGTGGCCGCGGAATAGCCGTGCTGCGCGGCCGATGTCGCGGCCACGGGCGCGCCGGAATTCCGGGCCGGATGTGGCCACATCGCCACCAGCGCCACCACCAGCGCGATGATGACGACAACGGCGATGCCGAGACCCAGGGCCATGGCGGTCTGCGAGTCAGGCGGGCCGGGGACGGGGGGCGGTGTCGGAGTGACCGCGATCGGCGACGGCCTGGACGCCGATCGGGACGGTGCCGCCATGGCGGCGGTAGGGGTTGCGGCGCACAGCATTTCGGTCCACATTCCGAGGCTGGGCCGCAGGGCAGGCTCCGGGGCGAGGCTGGTCCGGGCGAGGTCGCCGAGCGCCGGGGTGACGGCGGCGAGCGCCGACGGGTCGGCGGTGGTCTGGCTGCGGTCGAACAGCCGGACGGCGAGCAGCCCGAATTTGTAGATGTCCCCGGGCCGCGTCGCCTTCTCCTCACCGGGCGGCAGCTGCCAGTCGGGCGTTTCGGCCTGCGGGAGCACACTCGCGCCGCGCAGCCGCATGGCGTCGCAGTCCAGCAGAAAGCACGCGGCGCCCGGAACCGTGCTGAACAGCAGGTTCTTCGGTGACAGATCACCCACGACGATGTCCAGGCGATGCAATCGGGCCAGGGTGGCGGCCAATTCGGCCAGCAGGGCCACCCGATCGGAATCGCTGATGGTCAAACCGATTCCGGCGATGTAGGCGTCGTCATTGAGCAGGTACTCGACATTGGCGAGCCGTGGGCCGGTGGTCGTCGCACCGGACAGGCTGCGCAGGTCGAAACGGAAACGATCGGGAACGGCACGCATCAGGAACCCGCATGCCCGGCCCTGCCGTTCGACGACCGCGGCGGGCCAGGCGGCACGCTCACACAGCCAGGCCCCATTCCATCGCGTTCAGCTCGAACACCATGGTCACCATCGCGGCCAGGGCGTCGGCATCCAGTCGCGATTGCAGCGCCGCGTCGTACTCCTTGAAGACCACCGGCCAGCCCGGGCCGCCGCCCACGCTGATCGTCCGGTTGGTCACCTCGTGGACGGTGCCCTGCCCGCCCTGTCCCAGGCGCCTGCCGAGCACCAGATCGGCGTGGTCGACGCTGTGGAGCCGCGCGGCCGTCATCGTGGCCCCGCGGCACTGCGCGGCCAGACGGCCAGCAGGGTGCGGTCGTCGTCGAAGGTGGCGCGGGAGAAGTCCAAGACGTGAGCGAGCCAGGTCGGCGCCGGCGGCATCGCGAGCTCCCGGGCGAACAGGGAACCTATTCGGCCGTCGCCGTCGCCCAGCGGGAGACCGAACCCGTCGGTGCCCACCAGCAGGACGTGTGCGGGACTCAGCTGGACCTCCACCCGGTCCAGCCGTTCGGGCCGGTACGGCAGCGGCGTGACAGCGGTGGAGACGACAGCGGAGCGCTCGTCGGCTCCGGACCCGAACAGTGGGTGATAGCAACCGTTCTCACGATCCAGAATCCAGGCTCCCGAGTCGCCGATCCGGCACAGTTCGGCCACCGGCCCGCCCGGGGAGGGCCGAACCAGGCCCGCCACCAGGGTGGTCGCGTAGAGTTCGGCGATTCGGGACAGGGACGGCCGCGCCTCGCGCAACCACCAGCGCGTCAGCCCCGCCAGCCGATGCGTGCAGTACGACGTCAGGTCTTCGAAGTCGGCCCAGGCCGGGTCATGGCTCAGGCCGCGCAGCATGCGGTGGACGGCGTTTCCGCAGACCGCCAGCGCACCACGGTGGGCGAGCGTCGCACGAGAGACGCCGTCCGCCACCGCGAAGACGATGGTGCCGGTGCGTTCGTCCAACGCGGCACGGGCCGAATCCTGGCGTGGCTCACGGTGATAGCGATGCCGGGCGCCGCGGACAGAGGCGAAACGCAGGGTCAGATCGGCGGTGGACCAGCCGTCGCATTCGGTGTCGGGGAAGTCGAAGAAGTCGGGGCCGGTCGGCGGGCGGGCCTCGAATACCGGGCCGGCCTCGTCCACTTCGATCTGCTGCCACTGTTCCGAAGCCGGCCCGGTCTCACCGCGGGGCGGTGCCGCAGAAATGTGGTCGACATATTCCGCGGCGTCTCCGTCCGCTGCCGATTTCCGTCGCAACATCGTTACCCGACCTCGTCGATCGCCATGGTGAACTGGTCCGGTCGATTGATGATCAACTGTGGCGTACCGGAATTCAGCGCGATACTGGAGGCGACCAGACTCGCGGTCAGGGCATGGAAGAACTCCGAGATCGCCTGGCCGATATCGACTCCCGGCCTGGCGATGAACGCGAATTCGGGGCGGGTGGCGACCTCGACCATCGTCGCCGGCTCGGCATCACCGATTCCGCACGCGATGATATTGGGCGCGACGGGAGTTCGGGACTTGTCCGTCAGCAGACTGTGCGGACCGCGCCACGCTCCGCCGTCGGTCGGCTGGCCGTCGCTGAGTATGAACACCACCGGGCGGTGCACCTTGTACCCCTCGCCGCGCAGCCATCGCACGTCCTCGGGGATCCGACCGAGCAGATCGTCGAATACCGCCTGATAGTTGGTCAACCCCCGAATGATCACCTGCGGCAGCGCGGTCTGCACTCGCATATCGGCGATGGCGAGGCGAACCTGCACATCGTCGGAGAATCCGAGAATCGCCAGCCGCAGCTTGGCAGCGATCATGGGTTCGGCCCGTAATCCTTCACACAGTGAAACCAGCCCGTTATACAAATCATTACGAAACGGACTCATCGACCCCGACTCATCCGCCAGCACATAGGCAGGCAGCAGCACGCCCTTGATTTCCGGCACGATATCCCCCTTGCCTGTCCCCTGATGGGGCCGGCCCCTCCGAAGCCCCCCGAGGATCGATACATCTACGGTAAGCCCACTTTCGGGGCTTGCACACACAAATGCATCATCAGACTTATGAATTGACAGCGAACATCGCGGATTCGATTATCTGATCATGAATTTCGAGCCGCCCGATGCCGCCCGAAACCCCGCACCCCGTGGATGCCGCGGTCGCCGAGTTCGTCGGCGATGAACCGGTAGCCGAACACGGGGTCGCCGGCGTGAATGTCGCGGACAACGTCGATCAGGTGTACATCGTCCCAATCACGCTGCGCGACAAGTGTTTTCTTCCAGTCATGGAATGCCTGCGGTGTGAAACCGAGGGCCCGGCAGATCACCGCGACAGGAGACCTTTCCGCGGCCAGGTCGAGGACCAGCGGAAACCTCATGCCGGGGGCAACTCGCGGGCGAAGAACGCCGCGGCGCGGCGCAGGATCTCGTTCTCCCGTCCGGTCCGTTTACTCGCCCCCACCAGCTTGGCGGATTCCTCGCGGGTCAGGCTCGATTCAGGGGAATGCGCCTCAGCCTGACGTCTTCGCCAGCACCTCGACCGCGATTGGCGCGGCGTCAGTGGGGATGATCACCCCGCCAGCACCTGGCAACCTGATTGCAGGATTTCTAAACTAATAAGCTAATAATCCAGAAAGCGAGCAGTTGTGACTGACAGCGCCCTAGCCACCCCGTCGTCCGGACCTACGCCGCCCATCAAGGAATCCCGCCGCCGGTCATCCGCGCGGTTACCCTTGCGCGCACTGCTACCGGACTGGTCGGAGTGGAAGCCGGCTGTGCGCTCACCGGGCGCCGACCTGATGGCAGGCGTGATCGTGGCCCTTGTCGCTCTGCCGCTGGCTTTGGGCTTCGGTATCAGTTCCGGGCTCGGCGCCGCGGCCGGGCTGGCGACCGCGGTGATCGCAGGAATCGCGGCCGCTGTTTTCGGCGGCTCTCGATTCCAGGTTTCCGGGCCGACGGGCGCGATGACGGTGGTGTTGGTGCCCATCGTGCATCAGCACGGGGCGAGTGGCGTGCTGACGGTCGGACTGATGGCGGGGCTGATCTTGGTAGTGCTCGCGATGGCCGGTGTCGGTCGCGCGGTGCGCTTCATGCCGGCTCCGGTGATCGAGGGGTTCACCGCCGGAATCGCGGTCGTGATCGCGCTGCAGCAGTTTCCCGCCGCCCTCGGCATCTCGCACGCCGAGGGCGAGAAGGTGTGGCAGTCGGCGTTCGACGCGGTACGGCAATACCTCGCCGATCCCGGTGTGGTCACTCCGGTGACCGCAGTCGTCGTGGCCGTGGTCATCCTGATCGGTGGCCGGTTCCTGCCCAAGCTGCCGTTCGCGCTCATCGCGGTAGCCGCCGCAACCGTCGCCGCCTCGATGTTCCACCTGAATCTGACCCGAATCGGGTCGATCCCCGCCGGCCTGTCCGCTCCGTCGCTCGGGTTCGTGCACCTCGATCAGTTGGGGGCGCTGGTCGCACCCGCTTTGGCGGTGGCGGCATTGGCCGCGCTGGAATCACTGCTGTCGGCCACCGCCGCCGACTCGATGGCGGTGGGAACTCGACACAATCCCGACCGTGAGCTGTTCGGGCAGGGTTTGGCCAATATCGCCGCGCCTTTGTTCGGCGGCGTGCCCGCAACCGGGGCCATCGCCCGCACCGCGGTGAATGTCCGCTCCGGCGCGCGTACCCGGTTGGCAGCGTTGACTCACGCACTGCTGCTCGCGGCGATCATCTACCTTGCTTCATCGCTGGTGGCCGATATTCCGCTGGCCGCATTGGCAGGAGTGCTGCTGGCGACCACGGTACGAATGGTCGAGACGGCCTCGCTGAAGGCGATCGCCCGAGCGTCTCGTGGGGACGCGATCATCATGACACTCACCTTCGCGGTCACGGTGGCGCTGGACCTGGTCACCGCGGTCGCGGTCGGGGTGGGTTTCGCGATCGTGCTCGCCCTGCGGTCGGTGGCGCGGGAAGCCCGACTCGAGCAGGTTCCCCTCGACGAGGACGATCACCTCACCGAAGAGCACGATCTACTGCACGACCACATCGTGGCCTACCGCATCGACGGGCCCCTGTTCTTCGCTGCGGCACACCGGTTCCTGTTGGAGTTGGCCGAGGTCTCGGATGTCAAGGTCGTCATTCTGCGCATGTCGAAGGTCACCGCGCTCGACACCACCGGCGCGCTGGTGCTCAAGGACGTCATCGGCAAGCTCGAGCACCGCCACATCACGGTGCTGATGTCCGGACTTCGGTCCGACCATCGCCGTCGGCTGGCCGCCGTGGGGGCACTGCCCGCCGACGGCGAGAACGCGATCTTCGCGGACACCCGGCTGGCCATCGACTACGCCCGGCGCTACCTGCCCGTCAATCACCTACCACGAGCACGCCATGCCGCGGATGACGAAACCGAAGCCGTCGCATAGCGCACGGCCAGAACGTTGCTGCCCGCCGAATCACGCAGTGAGACAGTGCGATCACACACGTTCGACAACCGGCAAACACGCTGATCCGCCCACCGAAACGCCCAAATTGCGCGTTTTCGCAACTAGATAGGTTGTGGGGTAACTATCTGGTAGACCTCTACCTGTGGCAGATGCACTAGTGGGTCTTCCAGCCGCCGCCCTCGGCGAACGGTAGAGGCCACATCATGGGCTGGGTAAGCAAGATCTGGCGGGTCGGCCGGGTGGCCGAACCCGCTCCGGGCGCGCCTGCCTCGGTGCCGAATGTGCCTGCGGCGCTACAGGGTTCGCTGCAGATCCGGCATGTCGACGCGGGCTCGTGCAATGGGTGCGAGGTGGAAATCTCGGGCGCGTTCGGACCGGTATACGACGCGGAACGTTATGGCGCACGCCTGGTCGCCTCGCCCCGTCACGCCGATGCCGTACTTGTGACGGGAGTGGTCACGCGCAATATGGCGGTTCCTCTGGCGCAGACTGTCGAAGCCACGCCGCGACCGCGCTTGGTGATCGCGTGCGGCGACTGCGCCCTCAACCGAGGGGTTTTCGCCGACGCGTACGGAGTGGTCGGCGCGGTCGGTGACGTGGTGGGCGTCGATGTGGAGATACCCGGCTGCCCGCCACCACCGGAGCGGATCATCGCCGCATTGCGCTCGGTGACCGGCCGATGACCGCCATCGGACAAGCCGACGCGCCGACGGAGCCGGCTTCGCTGCGCCGCACCAGTTTTGCGGCCCTCGTCGCCGGCCTCGCCACGACGATGCTCGGTGCGGCGGGAGTGGCCGCCGGTGCGATCGGATTGTTCGGCGCACCCGGCCCGATCGACATCGGATGGTTGCTGCCGTTGTCGGGGGTTTATCTGCATCTCGATCCCCTGGGCGGCTTCTTTCTGGCGTTGACCGGAGCGGTGGCGGTCCCGGTCGGCCTGTACTCGATCGGTTATGGACGTATCGAGCAGCTGGGACGGCTGCCCTCGGCGCTGCTGCCCCTCTTCGTCGCGGCCATGATGCTGGTGCCGGCGGCGGGGTCGGTGACCACGTTCTTGCTGGCATGGGAGTTGATGGCCATCGCGTCGCTGGTGCTGGTGGTGACCGAGCATCGGCGGACCGCGGCCCGGGCGGCGGGGGTGTTCTATGCGGTGATGACTCAGCTCGGGTTCGCCTGCATCCTCGTCGGATTGATGGTGGCCTCTGCAGCGGGCGGCGCGGATCGGTTCACCGAGTTCGGCGCCTTGTCTCCGGGTACCCGGGCCGTGGTGTTCGCGCTGACGGTGGCCGGGTTCGGCTCGAAGGCAGGTCTGGTGCCGTTGCACGCGTGGCTGCCGCGTGCCCATCCGGAGGCGCCGAGCCCGGTCTCGGCGCTGATGAGCGCCGCAATGGTGAATCTGGGCATCTACGGCATCGTCCGCTTCGACGTGACCGTGTTCGGTCCCGGCCCCGGCTGGTACGGACTGGTATTGCTGATCGCCGGAGGGGTGACCGCCGTCTACGGGATCCTGCAAGCGTCGGTGGCCACCGATATCAAACGGCTTCTTGCCTTTTCGACCATCGAGAACATGGGGCTGGTCACGCTGGCGGTGGGCACGGCCGTGCTGCTGACAGCGTCCGGCGCGCATGCGGCCGCGACGGTCGCGATGACCGCCGCGCTGCTGCATCTACTCGCCCACGCGGCGTTCAAGAGTCTGGGATTCCTCGCCGCCGGGTCGGTGCTGGCGGCGACCGGACTGCGGGATCTGGATCGGCTGGGCGGGCTCGCGCGGCGAATGCCAGTGACCACGAGCTTGTTCGGGGTCGCCGCGCTGGGCGCTTGCGGTCTGCCGCTGGGCGCGGGCTTCATCAGTGAGTGGCTGCTCGTGCAGGCGTTGATCCACGCCGATCAACCACGCGACCCGGTGGTGGCCTTGGCCGCTCCGCTGGCGGTCGGCGCGGTCGCGCTGACCGCCGGTCTGGGCGTGGCGACGATGGTGAAGGCGTTCGGAATCGGATTCCTCGCCCGGCCGCGTTCCGATCAGGCGGCGCGAGCGCGTGAGGTCCCGGCCTCGATGGTTGTCGGCATGGCGATCCCGGCGGCGGCCTGCCTTGTGCCGGCAGTGGCACCGGTGGTGTTGTCCCCAGGTTTGCAGCGCGCGCTTGCCGCGATACCGGTGTCCAGGGATCCGGCGTTCACCGGCTTGGGCGCGACCGTGCATTTGCCGGGGCTGCCGGGGTCGATTGCACCCGGCGTGATCGCCACGACGCTGGCGATCGCCGCGCTGGCCGTTTCAGCGGTCACATGGTGGGCAGCCAGGCGACAACCTGCGGCACAGGTACTGCCGTTGTGGGCGTGTGGTGCGGACCAGCCGAATGCGCGAATGCAGTACACCGCAACGTCTTTCGGCGAACCATTGCAGCGGGTGTTCGATGACGTGCTGCGACCCGACACCGATATCGAGATCACTCATCTGGCTGAATCCCGGTATCTGGTGGACAAGGTGGCTTACCGAGCACGCATCAGCGACATGATCGAGGACCGGTTGTATCGGCCGGTGACGCGTGTGGTGCGGCGGGCGGCTCTGGCGATGGCTCGCGCTCACAACGGCAGTGTGCATCTGTATTTGGCATATGGCGCGATCGGAGTGTTGATCGTACTGGTGGTGGCACGATGACGGTGCTGTCGTACGTGGCCGGCGCGGCGCAGATCGGCGGCGTCGTAGCGGGCGCACCGCTGGCATTGGGGGTGATGCGGCAGACCCGAGCCCGGTTGGAGGGCCGTGCCGGAGCGGGTGTGCTGCAGCCGTGGCGAGACCTGCGCAAGCAGCTCGGCAAGATGGCGATCATTCCGGTCGGTACCACGGTCGTCTTCGCCGCAGCCCCCGTGGTGCTGGCGGGCACGACTCTGCTTGTCGCGGCCATCTCTCCGTTGGTGGCGACCGGTTCTCCGCTCGACGGTGTGGCCGATCTCTTCGCGGTGGTCGGGTTGCTGTTTCTGGGCACGGTCGCGCTCACTCTCGCCGGGATCGACACCGGCACCGCCTTCGGCGGCATGGGTGCCAGCAGAGAAACGGTCATCGCGGCCCTGGTCGAGCCGACCATCCTGCTGTCGGTATTCGCGCTGTCGATTCCGGGCGGCTCGTCGAATCTCGGTGCGCTGGTTGCCGGTACGCTCGCACACCCGAGCCGGGTGGCGTCGCTGACCGGCCTGCTGGCCGCCGCGGCGCTGGTGATCGTGATCATCGCCGAGACCGGGAGGCTGCCGGTCGACAATCCGGCGACGCACCTGGAACTGACCATGATCCACGAGGCGATGGTGCTCGAATACGCCGGCCCGAAGCTGGCGTTCATCGAATGGGCGAGCGCGATGCGCCTGACCGTGCTGCTGGCCTTGCTGGCGAATCTGTTCCTGCCATGGGGGATCGCGGGCACGGAACCGAGTGCGGCCGCGGTCGGGGTGGGTGTGGTCGCGATCGTCTTGAAAGTCCTCGTGCTGGCGGTCGCACTGGCGAGTGCGGAGGTATTCATCGCGAAGCTGCGGCTGTTCCGGGTGCCCGAGCTGCTCGCCGGGTCCTTCCTGCTCGCATTGCTCGCGGTGACCGCGGCGAACTTCTTCACGTCCCATTCCTGATCGGAGACGGAGCGCAATGACCGAGACAGGTTATGTGAGCATGCTGGACCTGGCCGCGGGCGGGCTGGTGCTTGCCGCGGTGTTCGTCGTATGGCGTCGTGATCTGGGTGCCATCGTGCGTTTGCTCGCCGTTCAGGGCATCGCGCTGGCGGCGATTCCGTTGGTGCAGGGCGCGCATCACAGCGAGATCGCATCGCTGGTAGTGGGTTTGGTCGTGCTCGCGCTGCGGGGCGTGGTGCTGCCGCTGCTCCTGGGCCGCGCCGCCGGTGCCGAACGCCGGGAGTATCGCGAAGCGACTCCACTGGTGAACACCGCCTCGTCACTGCTGGTGGCGGCTGCGCTGGTGGTGGTCGCCTTCGCGGTGGCGCGACCGGTGGTGGCGTTGGAACCCGGACCAGCCTCGGATGCCGTGCCCGCGGCCTTCGCCGTGGTGCTGATCGCACTGTTCGTCATGGCGACCCGCCGCCATGCCATCTCCCAGGCCGCCGGATTCCTCATGCTGGACAACGGGATCGCGGCCATGGCTTTCCTGCTCACCGCCGGTGTCCCGCTCATCGTCGAGCTCGGTGTCTCGCTGGATGTGTTCTTCGCCGTCGCGATCATCGGCGTGCTCACCGGACGATTGCGCCGCGCCTTCGGCGGAGCCGACCTCGACCAGTTGCGGGAGCTGCACGACTGATGACGATCCTCGTTTTGCTCGCGATCCTCACTCCGGTCACCGCCGCCGTCGCGGGCGTGGTCGCCGGATGGCGGCGAAGCACAGCGCTTTTCACCACGATGAGCGCCGCGACCATCCTGGTGTGCGCGGCCCTGCTGGGTACCCGGCTCTCCGAGCACGACCACGTTCTCGTCGGCGGCCTATTGCGCGTGGACGCGTTGTCGGTGACCATGCTGGCGGTCATCGGTGTGGTCGGCACGCTGGCCACCTGGGCCGGGATCGGCTACATCGACGCCGAACTCGATCACGGGCACACCGACGCCGACGGGGCGAGACTGTACGCGGCGCTGGTGCCGACGTTCCTGGCCGCCATGGTGGTCGCGGTATGCGCCAACAACATCGGCCTCATCTGGGTCGCGGTGGAGGCCACCACCATCGCCACCGCCTTCCTGGTCGGGCACCGCCGCACCCGCGCGGCGCTCGAGGCGACCTGGAAGTACGTGGTGATCTGCTCGGTCGGGATCATCGTGGCCTTCGGCGGGACCGTGCTGCTGTACTTCGCGGCCCGGCACACGGGCGCGCCGTCCGAACACGCCCTCGACCTCGACGTGCTCACTGCTCACGCCGCCGCCCTGGATCCCGCCGTCACCCGATTGGCCGGTGGACTGCTGTTGATCGGCTATTGCGCCAAAGTTGGTTTGGTGCCGTTTCACACCTGGCTCGCCGATGCCCACAGCCAGGCCCCCGCGCCGGTGTCGGCATTGATGAGCGGGGTGCTGCTATCGGTCGCCTTCTCCGTGGTGCTCCGGATGAAGGCGCTCGTCGACGCCGCCGCGGGTCCCGGCTATCTGCGGACCGGGCTATTGGTCGTGGGACTGGCCACCTTGGCGGTGGCGGCGCTGCTGCTCACCGTCACCAGAGATCTCAAGCGCATGCTCGCCTACTCGTCGATGGAGAACATGGGCCTGATCGCAGTCGCCGCCGCGGCAGGCACGAAACTCGCTGTCGCCGCGCTGCTCCTCCATGTGCTCGCGCACGGGATCGGGAAGACCGTGTTGTTCCTGTCCACCGGGCCATTGCAGGCCGCGCACGATTCGACCGCCATCGCGGCCATTCGAGCGGTGGCCGGCCGGTCGACTCTGATCGGCACGAGTTTCGCGGTAGGTATGGTCACCTTGCTCGGTCTGCCGCCGTTCGCGATGTTCGCCAGCGAACTGGCCATCGCTCGATCTCTCGCGGATGCCCGGCTGGCCTGGGCGCTGGCCGTGGCGATGCTGCTGATCGCGATCGCGTTCGCCGCACTCGTGCGAAACTCGAGCCGCATCCTACTCGGTCCCGCCTCCAGCGCTGCGCCCGCGATCGCGGTACCGGTGACGCTGGCGGGCGCACTCGTGGCCGGGGCCGTGGCGGCGGTCGTGCTCGGCGTGACCGCCGGACCGCTGACCAGCCTGTTCACGACCGCCGCGACCCAGGTGGCGACACGATGACCGGACCCCGGCGCAGCCGCCGCGCCGTCACCGCCGCAGAGCTGCGTGACGCGGCCGAAGAATTGTTCGATGCCGGATACCGGCTCGCGCTGGTCGCCGCCCACGACGACGGAGCGTGGCTGCGGGTGGTGTATCTGTTCCTCGCCGGCCGCCCGGACCGACGCGCCGAGCTGGAATGCTCACTCCCCGCGGAGGATCCGGTGCTGCCGTCGCTGGCGTATCTCTCGTTCCCGGCCGGGCGATTCGAGCGGGAGATGGCGGATCTGTACGGTATCCGGCTGAGCGGCCATCCGCGACCACGGCGACTGGTGCGGCACGCACACTGGCCCGAGGATTGGCATCCGATGCGCGAGTATTCGACTGTGGCACCGGATTTCGGCTCGGTGGATGAACTTCGGTTCCTCACCGTCGCAGGTGATGGCGTGTATGAGATCCCGGTCGGGCCGGTGCACGCCGGCCTGATCGAGCCAGGCCATTTCCGTTTCTCCGTCGTGGGCGAGACCATCGTGCGGCTCAAGGCGCGGCTATGGTGGGTGCATCGCGGGATCGAGCGCCAGTTCCAGGGGCGTCCCGCGAGCGCGGCGACCGATCTGGCCGAACGCATCAGCGGCGACACCTCCGCCGCGCATGCCCTCGCCCACAGTCTCGCCGTCGAGGAAGCCTGCGACATCCAGCTTCCCGCTACGGTGCACCGGCTGCGCGCCATGCTCGTCGAGCTGGAACGGCTCTACAACTACGCGGCCGATCTGGGCGCGCTCGCCAATGACGTCGGGTTCGGCCTGTCCAACGCGCATGCCCTGCGCATCCGCGAGCAGCTATTGCGCATCAACGCCACCGTCACCGGAAATCGACTGCTGCGCAGCGCCATCCATCCCGGTGGCGTCGCCGTCCATGCCCTGCCCGACCCGGCCCGGCTCCAGAATCTGGCCGCCGACCTCGCCGAGATCGCCGAGCTGACCCTGGGCAACGCCGTTGTCTACGACCGCTTCGCCGGCACCGGCGTGCTCGCGGGCGACGACGCTCGTGCGCTGGGCTGCCTGGGATATGTCGCCCGCGCCAGCGGACTGGTCACCGACGCTCGTCTCGACCACCCCGTCGTCGAACTGCCGGTGAGCGACAGCGGCGCGCGCGACGGAGACGTGCTGAGCCGCTACACGATACGGCGTGACGAGTTCGCCGCGTCCGTCCGGATCATCGGGGAACTGATCGACAACCACTCCGGCCCAACGCAATTCATGCAGCGTGACGGTGTCCCGGGGCAGGCGGGCAGTGGCGTCGGCATTGTGGAGGGCTGGCGAGGCACGATCGTGCATCGGGTCGAGATCAATGATTCCGGCCGGATCACCCGGGCCAAGGTCGTCGACCCGTCCTGGTTCAACTGGCCCGCCCTGCCGGTCGCCATGGTCGACACGATCGTGCCGGATTTCCCCCTGGTCAACAAGAGTTTCAACCTGTCCTACGCGGGCAACGACCTTTGACCCGCCCGGCCCCAATGCCAGGCGTGTCTTCGGCCCCATCCCGCTCAGCCAGCCAATATCTGTGAAACACCCCCTCGGATGAAGACCACGATGACGACGCTCTCGGTATCGACGCCCGTTCTCGCCGAACTCCTGACTGCGAACGGCTGCCGCCGAAGTTCGGTGATCGTGTCCGCCCGCCGGCCGCGCCTCCTGGCCTGCGGCTGATGGAACACCCCGTACTACAAGGACTCGGTCGCCAGCGGCACCGTCGAGGGGCGCCGACGGCCGAAAAGATCGCCGAAATCGGAACTCCGGCCGGATCGTCCCACTCCGAGGCCACGGAAGGGCGTTGCGCGATAGGCGTGCAGCAACGCGAGTTCGGATGCGCGGCAGGGATTCCCGAGGCCGGGTCCAATCGTGACGACGCCAAGCCGATGGCACCGCACCACCCGATCGGGTGTAGCGACACCGGCGACGCCTTCGACCCAGTTGAAGATCTCGGGATGGACTGTCGGAGCGGTGGTGAGTCCGGAAACCGTCGATGCGGTCACGAGAGTGATTCTCCTTTGCCGTGATTCGGCGGATTGATGATCGTCTGTGGGATCTGCGCCGGAGGGTAACCGTTCGAGCGGAGAGAAAGGACCCTGCCGACGTGCCGGGCAACCGCAGGTACCAGACGCTCGTCGTGCAAGTCCGGCAGCGTCCGATCGGAGTGGGTGGTGAGCAACGCGATCGCCCGCGCCGCGGCGACCAGCGCATCGACCGTCAACACCGGGTATCCGTGCCCGCAATGGGCGCTGAGCAGCCCCGGCAAGGCCAGTGCGGCGCACTCGAACGGATCGGGCGGAACCACGACCGTCCGATCCGAAGCCACCGAAGACGGTGAATCGGTGAGATCGACGAGAATGTCGTGCCCGGCGACGAGCTGCCGCAAAGACAGCGACCCCGGCCCCGCATCACGCCAATGTGTGACACTGCCCGTGCCCGAAGCGAGCAGCACCGGTTCCAGTTTCGGTGCGGCATCGCCGCCGACCAGCACCACGCTGCCGCGACCGGGGGCTCGTCCACGGTTGCGTAGCGTGGAGACCGCCGCCGCCGAGAGTCCGGCGGTCAGCACATCGATCTCGGCGACGACCAGCGGTCCGCGGGCCGCCGCAACCACGGCCTGAACCATGATCGACTGCACCGCGTCGAGCCCGATCACGAATACCGCCGCGACCCGCGACGGCAGATCCAGCACCCGATCGGCAACGGCTTGCGGACGACGATCGTTGAGCGGCAGCGGGATTGCGCGCATGGCAGTGGACTCCTCCAGCAACGCCGCGTAGTGCTCCATCGCGCCCCAGCACGATCGTCGCGATCGATCCAGGAGGCCACGCGTTCGCGTGTCCGACACCGCCACCACGCCCACATCGATACCGGCCGCAGCCGGCCTACCCCATCTCACCGCGTCACCCGCGGCGGAATCGACAGTCACCGCCGACGCCTCGCTCCCACGAATTCGATTCGATACGAAATAGGCAAATTCGAAAAATTGCAGTCAATGAGCATGTGCCGACGCCCTATCCGACGATCAGCCTGCTGCTTCGCCGGCGAAGCTCGAGCCCGACAGTTCCTCCAACAGCTCGATCTGACCTGCCACAACTCCCGTCAAGATCGCCCGCGCCGCGGCCAGCAGATCAGCCACCTCAGGCGAGGTGAGCACATACGAAACGGACAGTCCCTCGCGACGTGCGGTCACCAAACCCGTACGACGCAGGATGGCCAGCTGTTGCGAAAGATTCGCCGGCTCAATGCCGATCTCGAGCAGCATCTCCGACACCGCATACTCACGCTCACTGAGCAGCTCGAGCACCCTGATCCGCACCGGGTGCCCCAGGGTTTTGAAGAAGTCGGCCTTCATCCGATAGAGCGGCTGCCGCACATCCGTCACTGCGCCCTCCACCTTCGAACACCGGTAGGAATATACTGCTTTCGAATCTTAGCAACTTACAAGGCCGGAAGCGTCAAGTCCGCACACGGACATGGATGACCCCTCCGCGCACGGCCGGGAGGTGGCCGACGCCATCTCCGGCGCACGCGATGTCGAAATCGAGCGCTGCGGAAACTAGGGCTGCTTGGAGCGCCCCGACCAGGTCAATCGCACCATCAAGAAATTCTGATGGCACGTAGGCCGCTGTTTTCGGGGTCGGGACGGTAGGAGAAGCGCCCGGTCAGCACCGGCAGCCGGGCGAATCCGGTGGCGCGGTATCACCTCGGCTCGCTGCTCGCGCGCGGGGTCGAACACGAATTCGTGCCTACCCCGGATATCGGTCGGCGATCGGACCTATTCCGGCTAGCGTGCCGACACAGTGGATTCGAGTGTCACGGTGATCACGTCGCGGTCGACGAAGACGCTGACCGCGTCCGGGTATGCGTCTCGGACCGCCTGCTCGACGATTCGAGCGTTATGCCCGCACATCAGCACGATCGCCAGGGTGTCCGAGGTCAGAACGTGCACGGCGGCATGGTCGGCGACGACGGAACAGCCCAGCAGAGGCAGCTCCAGCGCCCTGATCCCCCGCTCGAGTTCGAGGATCGCCTTCATCCGCCGGCTCCGGTCGGCTCCCCCTGCCGACGTGATCGCCGGTCCGGAAAGACTGCTCCGGGGATGACACGACCGGAAGCGGTTCGGAGTGATCATGGACGGCTCCTCGCGGTCGATCGGATCACCATGGTTGCTCACCGCAGCTCCTCACTCCGACTGCTCGGGTCGACGGTGGTAGGCGAAAAAGCCGTTCGGAAAGGTCAGCCGCGGCCGTGGCGTTGTTCGTATGCCCTGCGGGCGGCGGCCCCGCGCTCGCGTTCGCGCTGGTCAGCCAGATCGGGGTCCAGGCCGTGCTTGGCCAGACGGGCTCGCCGGTACACATACATCAACGCGGCGGTGAAGTAGATCAGCGGCAGGTACAGCAGCGCCATCATCGCCCATCCCATCCACAGCGGACCGGGGATGAGCAGGAACAGGCACAGCGGCGGGATGATCGGGATCAGGATGCGCAGCAGGTAGCGGCGCGCCGCACCCGGTCCGGTGAGGTCGTTGATCACCCAGTCCGACATGGACGCGGGCAGGGTGCCACCCGCGATGTAGCGGATCCGCTGCACAAGGGTAGGGGTCGTGGGACCGGTCATCGTGTACTCCCTACCAGGGCGGGCGCCAACTCCCGGGCACAGGCGATGGCGTCGGGCGTGTGGGTGAACAAGTGCGCGGAACCGCCTGCCGGTAGCGCATCCATCGCGGCCAAACGTCGATGGTGGTTTTCGCGCAGCCCTGACATCAACACGATGATGTGGCGATGCTCGAGCTTTTCGATGGCGTCCTTGAGCACGAGCGCACCGGTGGTGTCCAGGGCGGTGACATGGGACATGCGCAGGATCACCACGTGCACGTCCGACACCTCCGCCAGCTCCAGCAGGAAGCGGTGCGCGGCGGCGAAGAACAGCGGGCCGTCGAGACGGTAGGCGACGATGTGCTCGTCGAGCAGCTCGTGTTCCTCGGCCAGATGGTCTGCCTCGTCGAGCGGAATCTGGTGCAGCCGTGCCTCTTTCGCGACCGCGCGCAGGGCCAGCACCACGGCGATGCCGACGCCGACCGCGACCGCGGTGACCAGATCCATGGCGACCGTGACCAGGAAGGTGATCCCCATGATCGCCGCGTCACCCTTGGACGCCCGGGCGATGGCGGACAGCGACGCCGTCTCGACCATGCGGACGGTCGTGGCCAGCAGCACGCCGGCCAAGGCCGCCAGCGGAATGTGCCCGACCAGCGGCGCCGCCAGATAGATGATCGCGGCCAGCACCACGGCGTGGATGAGTGCCGCCAACCGCGTGCGCGCCCCCGACCGCACGTTCACCGCGGTGCGGGCGATCGCCCCGGTCGCGGGAACACCGCCGAACAGCGGCGCGGCGATATTGGCCAAGCCCTGGCCGAACAGTTCGCGATCGGGGTTGTGGCGGGTGCCGACCGCCATGGAGTCCGCGGCGGTGGCCGACAGCAGCGATTCCAGCGCCGCCAGCGCCGCCACCGCCAACGCGGGCGCGATCAGCGCGCCCAGCTGACCCGGGTCGACGAAATCCAGGGTGGGAGCCTGCAATCCGGCCGGGATCGAGCCGATACGGGCCAGCGGCAGATCGAACGCCGCGGCGGCGATCGTCGCGAGCGCCACGGCAACCAGCGCGAACGGCAGGCGCGGCAGATACCGGCCACCGATCAGCAGCACGGCGGCGACGAGCAGTGCGGTGACCAGCGGCAGCGGATCCGGGTGCGAGATATATTGGCGCACAGCGTCATAGGCGACCTGCCACACCTTCTCACCGTGCGCGTGCGCGATGCCCAGAGCGGACGGAAACTGCTGCAGCGCGATGACCACCGCGATGCCCGCGGTGAAGCCCTCGATCACCGGGGCGGGCATGTAGCGAACCGCCCTGCCCACCCCGGCGACCGCGAGCACCACCAGCGCGAGGCCGGCCAGCAGCCCCACGGCCAGCACCCCGCCCGATCCATGCTGGTGGAAGATCGGTACTAGCACGACTGTCATCGCACCTGTCGGCCCCGACACCTGGAACCGCGAGCCGCCGAAGACTGCCGCCACCGCGCCGGCCACCACCGCGGTCGCCAGCCCCGCGGCGGCGCCGAGCCCGGAGGAGATGCCGAATCCCAGGGCGAGCGGCAGTGCGACCAGCGCGACGATCAAGCCCGAGAGCAGATCGGCGCCCGGCGCACGCAGCGCCAATCGCCATTCCGACCAGTCGGGTAGTAGCGCTCGCACCGCTAAAGCGCCTGTGCCAGACGCATTTTCAGCGCGGCGAGCTGCTCACGAAGAGCCTCCGGAAGCCGGGCTCCGCCGATCGTGGCGTACCAGTCGTCGATGGACTCGAGTTCGCGCACCCACTCGTCGATATCGACGGCCAGCGCCGCACCGGCCGAGTCGCGATAGGCGGGGGCGAGTCCCTCGAGGTTGAGCGCTTCCGCCGTCGGCACGTATCCGATCGGCGTCTCGACGGCCTCGGCATTTCCGTCGAGGCGGTCCAGCGCCCACTCCAGCACGCGCACATTGTCGCCGAAGCCGGGCCACAGGAACTTGCCCTCGGCACTGCGACGGAACCAGTTGACCTGGAAGATCTTCGGCAGTTGCGCACCCGCGCGCTCCCCCATGGCCAGCCAGTGCGCGAAGTAGTCGCCCACGTGATAGCCCAGGAACGGCAGCATGGCCATCGGGTCACGGCGCACCACACCCACCGCGCCGGTCGCGGCAGCGGTGGTCTCCGAGGACAACACCGAGGCGGTGAACACGCCGTGCGCCCAGTCGAAGGACTCGGCGACCAGCGGGATGGTGGTGGCGCGACGGCCGCCGAAGAAGATCGCCGAGATCGGCACCCCGCGCGGGTCGTTCCATTCGGGAGCCACCGAGGGGCACTGTTCGATCGGGGTGCAGTAGCGCGAGTTCGGGTGCGCGGCCGGGGTTCCCGCGTCAGGAGTCCAGTCCTGGCCGCGCCAGTCGACGAGGTGGACCGGAGGCTGGTCGGTCAGCCCCTCCCACCACACGTCACCATGGTCCGTACGGGCGGTATTGGTGAACAGGGAGTTGCCGACCTCGATGGTGGCGATGGCGTTCGGGTTGGTCTTGGCGCCGGTTCCCGGTGCGACGCCGAAGAATCCGGCCTCCGGGTTCACCGCGTAGAGCCGCCCGTCGGCTCCGAAGCGCATCCACGCGATGTCGTCGCCGACGGTCTCGGCCTTCCAGCCGGGCAGGCTGGGTTCGAGCATGGCGAGATTGGTCTTGCCGCACGAGGACGGGAACGCCGCGGCGATGTAATGCGTCTTCCCCCGTGGCGAGGTGAGCTTCAGGATGAGCATGTGCTCGGCCAGCCAGCCCTCGTCACGGCCCAGGACCGAGGCGATGCGCAGCGCGAAGCACTTCTTGCCCAGCAGCGCGTTGCCGCCGTAGCCGGAGCCGTAGCTCCAGATGGTGCGGGACTCGGGGAAGTGCGCGATGTACTTGGTCTTGTCACACGGCCACGGCACATCGGCCTGGCCCGCGGTGAGCGGCGCGCCCACCGAATGCAGGCACTTCACGAATTCCGTGTCGCTGGTGAGCTTCTCCCACACCGGCGTGCCCGAGCGGGTCATGATCTGCATCGAGACCGCGACGTACTCCGAATCGGTGATCTGCACACCGAATTTCGGATCAGCCGCGTCCAACGGGCCCATGCAGAAGGCGATCACGTACATGGTGCGCCCGGCCATCGCGCCCCGGTAGTGCTCGGTCATGACAGTGCGCATGTCGACCGGATCGACCCAGTTGTTCGTCGGACCAGCGTCGCTCTGGTTCTCCGAGCAGATGAAGGTCCGGTCCTCCACCCGCGCCACATCGTCGGGATCGGAGGCACACCAGAAAGAATTCGGCTTTCCGGTCAGCGGCACGAAGGTGCCCTTCTCGACCAACTGCCCGGTCAGGCTGTCCCATTCTGCGCGAGAGCCATCGCAGAACACGATGGCCTCGGGCGCAGTGAGTTCGGCGACCTCGGCGACCCAGGCCAGCACGGCTTCATGGTCGGTCGGCGTATGCACGGTGCCGGAGGTGGCGGGACGATCAGTCACAGCGACTTTCTCCTTCGCGAAAACTACTAGGTATTAAGTTTAGAAAACCTGCAATCAGCGGGAGCAGGCGGGCCCACGAAAGCGCCTGTCGAGTCAGGCTAGGCGGGCCGCCCCAGGACTTCGGCTTGACCGGCCACGACACCGTTGAGGATGCCGCGAGCAGCGGAGAGCAGCTCGGCGACCTGCGGCGAAGTGAGTTCGTAGGTCACCGACAGGCCCTCGCGCCGAGCCGTGACAAGGCCGGCGCGACGCAAGACCGACAGTTGCTGCGACAGGTTCGCAGCCTCGATGCCGATCTCATCGAGCATCTCCGAGACGGTGTGCTCACGTTCGCTGAGCAGTTCCAGCACCCGGATGCGCACAGGATGCCCAAGGGTCTTGAAGAAGTCGGCCTTCATCTGATAGAGCGGCCGCTGCATTCCAGGCATTCGATGCCACTCCTTACTCCCTCGAGCTGACGCGCGTGCGGGCAACTCTCCACTGTTTGCAGAGTTTAGCAAACAACATAAGCATGCCCAGCCCGAGTGCCTGTGCGCGACGCGTCAGGGTGTTGTCGATGAGCGCGGAGTCGGAACGACATGCCCACTGTGGCAACAGGAGTCGGGACCTCGACGCTCAGCGATGTCACACGCCCCGGCGAACAAATGCCGATGCGACTACGAAAACCACCAGGGCATGGGCATCTGGGCCATGAGTTCAGCCGGGCCGGCCCGCCAACGGGGATGAGCAGTTGGACAACACACGCACTAAAACTCGCCCGACACGCGGGTGGGAAACCAAGCCCCCTCCGCCCGGCGGCGCAGCGCCTCGAGCGGAAGAGGAACGCGACTGGCGGCGAGGACCTGATTGCCGTCGTAACCGGCGAACATGTCGCCATCCAGCAGCACCCGGTGCGGAAAGACCGCGTAGGCCACGTCCAACGAGTCCAGCGGGGCGATCAGGTTCAGCAGGTACACGCCATCGGGTCGCAGCACTCGGGCCACCTGGTCGGTGAACTCGCCGCCGGTTATGCCCTGCCCCATCTGCAGCCCCTCGAACGCGTCCGCGACCACCACGTCCGCGGAAGCCGTGGGCAGCGCCGAGATTTCCGTCACGCCGTCACCGATTCGCAACTCGACGCCCGGTACCGCCCGCAGGCCCAGGCGCTCGTCGACGAACTCCGCCAATGCCGCGTCCGCCTCGATCACCAGATTCCGGGAGCCGGGCCGCACCGCGGAGACGTAACGGGGGAACGTGCCGGCGCCGCCGCCGACGTGCACCACGTCCAGCGGCGCACCGGAGGGCTCCAAGGAGTCGACGACATAGGCCAGATACCGGACGTATTCGAACTCGAGATAGGTCGGATCATCGAGGTCGACGTACGACTGGGAGATGCCGTCTACCGTCAACAGCCAACCGCCCGGCCGGTCCGCATCAGCCGACAGCTCCGCGCTGCCGAATCGCACCGCGCATGTCCCCGGCACCGGTCCACGCACTGCTCGGCCGCTCTCTCTACCGGGGTCATCAAGCATGCTGATCATCAGTCCATGATCACCGAGCGGTCTTCCCATGGTTCTCTCCGGTCCGGTGATTCCGGGCTTGTCCCAGCAGCTTTCCATCACGCGCCGCGCCGGTCACCGCCCGCCGGGCGACGCCACGGCAAGGGCCGAACCCGGTGGCATCCAATCCTGTTGACATTGCGTCTGGTTGCAAACTTTCTAAGGTAGAAATACTACGTCCGCTCGCGCCGTGAAAGTGAGGCATCAGCCAGTGACCATCCGTATCGACTCCGGTCACGGGAACAACGCGGCCCGGCGCGGAAGGCCCGACTCGCGAAGCCTCGGAGCCGCAGTGGTCGCGGTGTGGGGACGCCACGGCGATCGAAGCAACAGCTCGTGCTGGATGGCGATGGAGGATTACGCGGCGCTGCTGACCGATCACACGGTGCTGCACGCCTCGGTCGTCCCGTTCACAACGGGTCGGCCGTATTCGGTTGCCACGCGGATCGCGAAACTACCGAAACACCTCACCGCGGTTTTCCTGATCGGACTGAAGGCGGCGGAATCCGCTGCCGTGCAATCGATCACAGCCGCCTCCAGCGGGCGATTGGTGATCTCCGAGACCGACGCACTCACCGCCACCGTGGCCGCCGCAGCGGTAACGGCACTGCGCGCCAGGAAAATACCACTACGACACAGCAGGCTGGCGGTGATCGGCGCGGACCGGACACCGCGATTGGAGGCTGTGCTGCTCGCATGCGGGGCGGCCCATGTCACCGTGCGCGGCAACGAACTTCACGGGCCGGCAATCCGGCAGTTGATCGTCGACCACGACATCACGGTCGACCTGACCGGTCAAGACTCGATGTGGGCGGTCCCCAGGCGTACGCTCGCGGTCCCCGCGGACTCCTACCATTTCGCCGCGCTGGCACTGCCCGGCCTCCTCGGCGCACTGTGCGGTCACGGCGCGACACAGGTCACGGTCGATGCTCTGGCCGCTGCCGCGCGAGCGCTCGCACTCATCACTCCCGTCGGCCGCACACTGCCCGATGCGCGCGACCACCGACTCGACCGGACAGTCGCGCAACACGTCACCCGGGTTCTCGGCGCACCAACCCAGAGCTGACCCCAGGCGTACCGATTCCGGTCATGCCCCGGGTCCCGTGTTCCGAAGGCCACTCTCACTCCACTCGGCCGATCGATCCCCGGAAATGGTTCATCCCGAGACGACGGTACGGCCGGCCGCTCGTTCGGGACCGGTGTCGTTGGTACGGGCGACCTCGTATCCGAGGAGGTGTTCGGCTTCTTCGATGCCGCCCTGCAGGTCGCCGACGGCGTGCATTTTCGAAAAGTCCAGGCCGATGGTGACCAGCGTGAGCGCGATCTCCGGGGACAGGCCGGTGAGGATGACGCCGACGCCCATGAGCCCGGCGGCGTCGACAATGTGGACCAGATGGTTGGCGACCGTCGAGTCGATGGTGGGCACACCGGTGATGTCGATGACCACGAACTTGGCACGGTTGGCACGAATCGCGCCGAGTAGCTGTCGAGTGAGCTGACGGGCCCGTTGCGCGTCGAGTACGCCGATGATCGGCAGGATCAGCAACTGCTCACGGACCTTCAGCACGGGAGTGGACAGTTCCCGGATGGCTTTCTGCTGTTGGAAGATGACCCGCTCGCGCTCCTGCACGAACGACACGCCGACGGTCTCGGCGATGCGATTGGCGGCCGGCTCGTAGGTGTCGAGTACGCGATTGAGCAGTTCGAAGTCGGACTGATACTTCTCGAACAGGCTGCGCGCCAGCACATCCCGCAGCAACAGCACGATCCCGAGCACCTCATCGGTCTCGACGCCGCGCGGGATGATGCGCTCGGACAGGTCGCGGGCATAACTCCGCAGCGCCTCGACCTCACCTGTTTCCAGGACCGCGACATAGTTGTCGTACACCGAAGTGGCCTCGGAGAAGATCTCCTCCGATGTCATCGCCGTCAACAGTCGGGCATCGGTGATCCGGTGGGCCCACTCCCTGCGCAGCGCGGTTCGCTTCTGCCTCAGATGCTCGACCAGCTGTGGCAGCAACAACTCCCCGTGCACGGGTGCCGCGACATCGGTCACCTTGGATGTCGTCGACATTCAGCTTCTCCAGGGATCCCAGCAGTGACGCGGCAATCATATCCGGCTTATCTGCCAACTTCACCTCATCTGCATTTGCTAAAGTTAGCAAATATCAAGGGAGGTAATGAATGCGTTCGACGCCGATCAGCGCGCTGCTCCGCGGGCAGATCCTGCGTTGCTCCGACTGTGGGCTGCTGTGCCGGACTTCCGCGCTGCGCCCTGGAGACGACTCATGCCCGCGATGCTCCGCGCACACGCTGGTGACCGTCAGTACCGGTAGGCCGTACAACGATCCGGAGCGATCCGTCCGCTCAGCAGTATGCTGACCTCGGCCCAGGGGGCCGAGCAGCGAAATCTCACCCATCAGGGGTTCCGATCAAAATCGTTGATGGACAACACATCCACCAATCCCGACCGACCGATCCTGCACAAGGCCAGAGTCCGGATCCGGGGGTAGAACTCCCGTCACCGAGAACAGACGGTCCGTCGGGCTCGCTATCGGGGGCGGGCAGTCATCGGTTGCTTTCCCTCTCGATAGGCGTTGTTTCGGCGAGGCGGCGTTTGAGGGCAGCGAGTTCCTGGCGTAGCAGGAAGGGGAGTTTGGTGGCGCCGATTCTGGCGTACCAGTCTCCGATCGACCAGATCTCGGTGGCCCATTCGTCGGGGTCGACCGTCAGTGCCGCGGCGAGTTTCGCATCGTCGAGGTTCAAGCCTTCCAGGTCGAGGGCTTCGGGGATGGGCACGTAGCCGATCGGAGTCGACCGTGCGTCAGCCGTACCGCCCACACGTTGCAGGGCCCATTTCAGGACACGGGCGTTCTCGCCGTACCCGGGCCACAGGAACGCGCCATCGTCGTCGCGGCGGAACCAGTTGACGTAGAAGATCTTCGGCAGCTTGTCCGCCCTTGTCCGGGTGCCGATGTCGAGCCAGTGCTGCAAATAGTCCCCCACGTGGTAACCCAGGAACGGCAACATCGCCATCGGGTCACGGCGCACCACACCGACGGCACCGGTGGCGGCGGCAGTGACTTCCGAGGACAGGGTCGATGCGAGGAATACTCCGTGCCGCCAGTTGAAGGACTCGACAATGAGCGGGATTGTGCTCGCGCGGCGGCCGCCGAAGAAGATCGCCGAAATCGGCACCCCGCGCGGGTCGTCCCACTCGGGAGCGACCGTGGGACACTGCGCGATCGGGGTACAGTATCGCGAATTGGGATGCGCGGCAGAAGCTCCCGAGGCCGGTGTCCAATCCTGACGCCGCCAGTCGGTGAGATGGACCGGCGGCTGATCGGTCAATCCCTCCCACCAGACATCGCTGTCATCGGTAAGCGCCGTGTTGGTGAAGATCGAATTGCCGGCGGCGACTGTCGCGATCACGTTCGGGTCGGTGCGGGGACCGACGCCCGGTGCGAGGCCGAAGAATCCGGCTTCGGGATTGACGGCGAAAAGGCGGCCGTCCGCACCGAAACGCATCCAGGCGATGTCGTCGCCGATAGTTTCCGCGGTCCATCCCGGCAGTGCGGGTTCGAGCATGGCCAGACTCGTCTTCCCACACGAGGACGGGAACGCCGCCGCGATGTAGTGCACCTGCTTATCAGGGGCGGTCAGCTTCAGGATGAGCATATGCTCGGCCAGCCAGCCTTCCTGGCGGGCCATGGTGGAGGCGAGACGCAGCGACAGGCACTCCCTGCCCAGCAGCGCATTGCCGCCATAGCTCCAGATCATGCGCTCCTCGGGGAAGTGCGAAATGTACCTGGTGCGATCACACGGCCATGCCACATCGGGTTGCCCCGGATGCAGGGGCGCGCCGGCCGAATGCAGACAGCGAACGAACTCGGTGCCTGGTGTGAGCCGCTCCCAGACGGGCGCCCCGGAGCGTGTCATGATGCGCATCGAGACGGCGACGTATTCCGAATCCGTGATCTGCACGCCATATTTCGGCTCGGCGGCATCGAGCGGGCCCATGCAGAACGCGATCACATACATGGTGCGCCCGGTCATGGCGCCGCGGTATTCCTCGGTCATCACGATCTTCATGTCGACCGGATCCATCCAGTTGTTCGCCGGCCCGGCGTCGGCCTTGGCGTGTGAACAGACGAAGGTGCGGTCCTCGACCCGTGCAACATCCTCGGGATCGGACGTGCACCAGAACGAATTGGGCTTGCCATGCAACCGCACGAAGGTGTCCTTCTCCACGAGAAGCCCGGTCAGCGTGCGCCATTCGTCATCGGACCCGTTGCACCACACCACCCGATCGGGCGTGGCGACAGCGGCAACGCCCTCGACCCAATCGGTGATCGCGGAATGGCGAGTGGGAGCCGAATTCAGCCCCGCGATGGTGAAGGCGGTCAAAGAGCTTCTCTCCTTTGCCATGGCTCGGCGAGATGAGTGGACGGGCTTGGGAAATGGGCGCTAGCCGGACGAGGCCGAGAGCGTTCCGCTCACCTGCTGCGCGACGGCCGAGGTCAGAAGTCGATCGTGTGGATCAGGCAGTGACCGACCCGCTGAAGTGGAGAGTGCGATCGCCCGGGCAGCCGCGGTCAGAGCGTCGACCTGCAGCACCGGGCATCCGTGCCCGCACAACGCGCTCAGTAGACCCGGGAGCGCCAAGGCAGCCAGGTCGAATGGTTCTGCCGGCAGCGTCAAGGTGCTTTCCGGGGCCGCCAGCGAGGACACCGTGCCGGTGAGGTCGATCACCACATCCTGGTGAGACATCAACTGGCGCAACGGAAGCGTGGAGATCGTACGCTGGCGGAAACTGGTGACGGTTCCCACGCCGACGCCGCTCAACACCTGCGCGAGGTGTGGCGCGCTATCGACGCCGGTCACCATCACCCGCCCCAGTCCAGGTCGAATCCCGCGGGCGCGCAGCTTCGCTACGGCGGCAGCGGCGAGTGCGACGGTGACGAGATCGAGTTCCGTCACGACCAGCGGGCCTCCCGCCGCAGTCACCTCGGCCTGCATGTCCATCGATTCAGCCGCCCGCAGCCCGGTGACGAACACCGCCGTAACCTGCTCTCGAAGCGCCATGACCTGTGTGGCCACCGCCGCGATGTGACGATCGGCGCGTGGGATCACCACCGCGCGCAACGCGGTGCGCCCGTTGATCAGCGCCGCGTAGTCCTCCATCACCTCCCGCCGTGAGCGCGCCGTCCGATCGCCCCGACCGCGACCGGATGGCTTCCAAACGCCCACTACACCGACATCGACCCGAGCCGAACCCGGGGAGCCGGGCACGGCCGCGCCTTCGCCGGCAGCGGAATCAGCGGTCACCGTGGGTGCAGATCCAATCTACTAAGGTATTTATTTTAGAAACTATGCAATCAGTATTCCAATCTTAGCAAGTCATGGACCGATCGGGATCAACCGCTCAGTGGAAGAGGCCGAGTCAACCGGGCAGCGCTGTGTCACTCATCAGGACGGTGTCCAGTGCCTGCCGGGTCAGAAGGCGAGGAAGGACATGCTTCTCCATCGAGACCCATCCGGCCACCATCGAACCGATGGTCAGCGACGAGAAGAACCACCTCGTCGCAGCCCTCCATCAAGCCGACCATGCACGAACCAGTCCCACATCATGCGGAGAATCGACAGAGGCTTACCCCAACGAGCGAGCGGGCTGGTTGGAATAAGCCTCTTGTGGTGGTTCCAACAATGATCAACCCGAACCACCCGACGGCGGAGGGACCGAAACTATGGGTCGATCCGGTGGGCACGCGCCGGGCAAAATCTCGATCCGGCGATGGTTGACGGACTCCCCGGCCGGTAGATGTTGGTGATGTACAATCGCTTGTACATAACCAACATGGACGGAGGCTTGCCATGACAGTCACGCAGATCGACCTCGACGACGACGCTCTACAGCGCGCGATGGCTCTATCGAAAGCAAAAACGAAGAAGGACGCGGTGAACCTTGCCCTGCGGTTCTACGCGGAGAAGCAGGAGCGTGCCGCCCGCATCGCCCAGCACTTCGAGCGAGCACGGCATTGGGGAGCGATCGACGACGCTGCTCGTCGGCACGAGGAGGAAAAGGCTCGGTGATCTACCTGCTCGACACCTCGGCCCTGGTTCGACTGCTGTCGAACGAGAAATTGCAGCATACGTGGTTCGACGCGATAGATGCCGAAGCCATCGGCTCATGCTTTCCACAACGTGCGGAGTTCCTGTACAGCGCTCGAGATCGAACCGAATACGACGAAATTGCTGAGATGTTCTCCGACCTGTACCCCGACGTCACAGTTCCCAAGCATGCCGATCGATGGGTTGCAGCAACGCAGTATCGGATGTCTCGGGCAGGCGAACATCGCAGCGCCTCAGCAATCGATCTCATCATCGCCGCGACTGCCGCGCACCACGGGTTGACTGTCCTGCACGACGACAACGACTTCGCGACCGTCGCACGCCACGCACCCGAGTTGCGGCAGCACAACATTCACGACATCGCCTGAACACCCTGGCTGCTCGTCCCGGCCGACAGGTGTCCGGTGGTCCGGACGAACCACCCCACCGCCCACGGACCACAATTTTGGATCAGGCCGGTTGGCACGCGCAGCGCGTCATCAAGGGATTGACCTGTGGCTTCGCCCGACGCTTCGGCGACGGCTGCGGGTGTGCGGGCCTTGATGCAGCTCGGATTGGACCCGCTGCCCGATCACTGTCTTCGATTCACCAGATTTGCGCTGTCGCACCAAGGCCGATAGCGGCGAGTCCACGAATTTGGCCGCTTCGGCGGGGATATTCTCCCGCAGGGACTCGATCTGCCTGCTTGGCTTACCAGCGACGAGGTCGCTGCGGGCTCGTCTGCGATCGCCGTGACCGAGCTGAGCCCCGGCGAGTTGATCGAGCTGATCAGGGCCGCGGCGGAACAATTGCAGCGGCAGATGCTGCCGGAACCCGATGACCAGCAAGACGGTCAGGGATTCCAACAGCGTCGCAAAAAGGCATGGAAGGGTTGGGTGTGACCACCGAGTCGATCGGCTACCTGCTGTTGAGCGCCGTGTCCGCGACGGTTGCCGGCCCGCGGGCCTCGCAATGGCATGACCGACCGGAATCGCGGACGGTCACCGTCGTGTCGGCGCTGTTCTCGGCGGGATACCTGCTGGCAAATCCACGGCTGCGCGGATTTCTCGCCAGCGACGCAGCCGCTGAGCACCATCTGGCCAACTGGGCCAACGTAGTCGGAGATTCGCTGGCGACTGCGGCCAGCGTGTGCCTGATCGCGAATATCGCTCGGGCGTGGGGGGTTTCAGCGGTCCCGGATATGGGTCATGGGCCTGTCGGTGGCGGGGTGGTTTGCGATGGTGCTGCAGTGGCAGACATCGCCGACTGACCGCGGCTGTATCGGCGCGTGGCGTACGCGATGGCACGGGTAGCTTTTTCGGAATCGCCTACGGCGTCGTGCGATTCATGAATGTGTTCGGAGGTTCTGCGCGACTGCGAGATCAGTTCAGCCCCTGGCTGATAAGCCTCGCGTTGATCCTGTACACGATGGCAGGATTGTTCAGGTACCTGATGACACGCCGCTCTGTCACCGCTGAGCATTCTGTGGCATGACCTGACAAGCTCGTCCCGGGTACGCAGGCGATGGCCCCCTCAGATACCTGCCGCACCGACGATATTTCGGCTACACGCGGTCGAGGGTTGAAGCGGTTCGGGTTGATAGTAATTCGCAGCGAAGCCGCAGGCCCTCTGGCCCGCGGCTTCGCCTTGTTGTGGTTCTAGCTGGGATCGAACCAGCGACCCCTCGCGTGTGAAGCGAGTGCTCTCCCGCTGAGCTATAGAACCAGGCCTGCCGCCGAAGCGGCTGTCCGGCTCGGGGTTTCCCGCCGCGCCGGTGAGAGAACCATAGCGCGTCCAGCCGGTGTCACACCAAATCGGGTGCGGCAGACTGATGTCCATACCGCGCGTGCCCGCGGCGACGCACTGCGACTGCTGGCCCTGCCGACAGACTTCGGCCCGGTCGGCAGTACTCATGGCTCCGGCAGCGGCGGGGAGGGGGTGAAGACGACGGGTAGCGCGGTCAGGGCCCGGTGGAATGGGCCTGGCCGCCAGGACAATTCGTGCGCCGGGACCGCCAGTCGGACTTCTGGGAGCGCGTCGAGCAATTGGTCGACGGCCTCCTGGGCGATCAGGTAGGCCAGCGAGCTGGCGGGGCAGGCGTGCGGGCCCGCACCCCAGGCGAGGTGGGAGCGGTTGCCGGTGAACTGGCCGGTGCGGATCGCCGGGTCGGTGTTGCACGCCGCCATGCTGATGACGACCGGCTGATGCGCGGGCAGCCAGTAGTCGTCGATGAGCACGTCCCGGGGCGGGAAGCTGATGCAGAAGTTCGCCATCGGCGGATCGTCGAACAGCACCTCGTCGAGGGCGTCGCGGGTGGACAGGCTGCCGCCCAGGGCACTGCTGCCGAACCGGTCGTCCACCAGGAGCAGCAGCAGCGTATTGACGATCAGATTCTGCTGCGGTTCGATGCCCGCCCCGTAAAGGGTGGCCAGCTGGTGCACCATCTCGGTGTCGCTCAGCCCGGTCGGGTGGTGCAGCATGCGGGTGGTGACGTCGTCGCCGGGGTGTGCCCGTTTGTGCAGCGCCAGTTGCAGCAGGGCGTCCGCGAGCAGCTTGTTGCCGTGTTCCGCGCCGACGCCCTCGAAGATGGCGCGGAACCCCTCGGCCGCCTGCCCCGCGATGTCGACCGGACAGCCGAGCAGCTGGTTGAGCACCCGGAAGGCCAGCGGAAACGCGAAGTCGCGCACCAGATCCGCCGATCCGGACGCGCAGAACGAATTGATCAGCGACACCGTGACCCGCTCCACGGTGCCCTGCAGCCGATACCGATCGATCCCGGCCAGCCCCGCGGTACTGGTCTGCCGATACCGCGCGTGGTCGATCCCCGAGCTGCGCAGGGCATTCGGCCGCCACTGCATCATCGGCAGCACCGGGCAGTCGGCGGGAACCCCGGCCTGCCACGATCGCGGATCGGCCGGGAACCGGTCCGGATCGTTGAGAATCCTTACCGCCGTGCGATATCCGATCACCAGCGTGGCCGGGATTCCCGGCGCGAGTTCCACCGGAGCCATCGCCCCGAACTTCTCCCGCATCTCGCGATAGGCCCGATGCGGGTCCGCCGCGAACTCCGGGGTGTACATCGGCACCCGCGCACCGACGGCATCGACCTGCTCGGCGTGCCGGCCGGCAGCCGACCGCACTGACTCTGACATCGAACCCATTCCACGCGGCGCCCGACACTCCCCCGCTGCCGACCACCGCACATCCCGGACGCGGAAACGGCAACCCTACCGACGTCGGCGCTCCCGCGCAGGCCTATCGCCTCGTTTCCTCCCACGAGACCGAGCGAGCGGTCAGGCGACGGCGTCGGCCCAGGCCTCGGGCAGCGCCGTACAGGACACGTCGGCGATGTCGCGCAGCCGTTCGGAGGGAGTTCCCAAGCGGCTCAACTGGATCAGGCCCTGGGCCACCACGATGATATTGCCGCTGATGGCCGACAGGTCGGCGCCATCGCTGCCCGGCGTGCGTCGCAGGCGCTCGGCGACAGCCTGTTCCATGGCCGTCGTGGTCCGGGTGCCGATGGCGGCGACTTCGGGAATCCGGACACCGAGCTGGGCGATGCTGTTGATCATCAGGCAGCCCCGCCGATCCGGGTAGGCGGCGCAGTCGTCGACCACGGCCTGCAGGAGAACCCGCACGGCCGTGCGCGCCGAGCCCGGCGCTCCGAGGACGGTATCGCGGATGAACCGGGCACGCCGTTCGCAGTAACGCTCGAAGGCGGCCAGGAAAAGCCCGCGCTTGCTGCCGAACGCACCATAGATGCTGCCGTTGCCGACGCCGGTCGCCTGGGAGACATCCTCGACCGAGGTGCTGTCGAAGCCCTTCGACCAGAACAGTTCGGTCGCGGCGTCGAGCAGATCCGCTTCGTTGAACTGTCTGGGCCTGGCCATGCCGTCACCGTACCAATCGAACTGCGACATCACCCACATCGCTTGTTCTGGAGCCGCGCCTCCATAATACTGGTTGACATGTCCAACACTCTCCGTGGTGTGCCCGTCCGACGCATGGGCATCCTGCTCTTCGACGGCGTCAAGACGCTCGACTTCGTAGGTCCCGCAGAGGTTTTCGTAGAGGCCAATCAGCGCGTCGCGGGGTACGAGCTGGTCCTGCTGTCGGCCGACGGGAAACCGGTGCAGACCTCCATCGGCACCCGAATCGAGGTGCACGCGGCCGCGGCCGATGCGGGGCGTTTGGACACGGTCATCGTGCCGGGCAGCGAGCTACCGCCCGCGAAATTCGTGACGCCCGAGCTGCTCTCGGCGGCCCGGCAGCTGTCGTACAACACGCGGCGGCTGGCCAGTATCTGCAGCGGTGCCGTCGTGCTGGCACAGCTGGGTCTGTTCGACGGCCGGCGCGCGACCACGCACTGGAAGTTCGCGGCTGATCTGACCCGGCGATTCCCGGCGATCAAGGTCGACGCGGACGCGATCTTCGTGCGTGACGGCAACCTGTACAGCTCGGCCGGGGTGGCGGCGGGAATCGATCTCGCACTGGCCCTGGTCGAGGAGGATCACGGCGCCGATGCCGCCCGGCAGGTCGCGCAGTTGCTGGTGGTCTACATGCAGCGGGCCGGTGGGCAGTCCCAATTCTCGGCATCACTGGCCGGTCCCGCGCCGCGCAGTCCGCTGATCCGCAAGGTGGTCGATGCGATCTGCGCCGATCCGGCCTTCCCGCACACGGTGCAGACGCTGGCGGCCCATGCCCAGGTCAGCGCCCGTCATCTGACGCGCCTGTTCCGCGCGGAGCTGGAACGCTCACCCGCCGAATACGTGGCCTTCATCCGCTTCGGGGTGGCACGGGACCTGCTGCACGCCGGGTGCGGCGTCACAGAAGCCGCCATGGCCGCGGGCTACGGCACCAGCGAGGCCCTGCGGCGCGCTTTCATTGCGCGGCTGGGCATCTCGCCCCGCAAGTACCAGCAGCGATTCCGGTCGACCGGGGCGACCGCGGCGCTGGAGCCGATGCCCGCCGTGTCCTGATCGGAGGCTTTCACGGCCGGTTGAGCGGGGCGCGCAGCGGGTTGCCGGGATGAAACTGGATGTGAGGCAGGGCGGTTCATCGCTGTTGCCGCCGCGGCCCGACCGCACCACTTCATCGACCATCCGAGCACGAAGGACATCCGCAATGACGGCAAACCCGTTGGGTATCTCGCTGGAACCGGCCGCGCAGCAGTTCGTCGAGGCCACCGCCAATCCGCCCTACCTGTACCAGCTGCCGCCCGAGGAGGGGCGCAAAGCCGTTGACTCGGTGCAGGATTCGCCGATCTTCAAGCCGGAGGTCGACGAGGAGTGGGTCACGGTCGAGGGCGGCCCGACCGGTTCGGTGCGGGCTCGGATCGTCAAGCCGCAGGGCGCCACCGGGCCGCTGCCGGTGATCATCTACACGCACGGCGCCGGTTGGGTGTTCGGTGACGCGCACACCCATGACCGCCTGGTGCGCGATCTCGCCGTCGGCGCGCACGCCGCCGTCGTGTTCCCGGAGTACGACCGCTCCCCCGAGGTGCGGTACCCGGTGGCCAATGAGCAGTCATATCGGGTCGCGCAGTGGGTTGGCGCCCTGGGCGCCGAGAAGGGGCTGGATGCGTCGCGGATCGCCATCGCGGGCGACTCGGTCGGCGGCAACATGGCCATCGCGCTGACCCTCATGGCCAAGGAGCGCGGCGACGTGTCGTTCGTGCAGCAGGTGTTGTTCTACCCGGTCACCGACGCCAATTTCGACACCGAGTCGTACGAGAAGTTCGCGGAGGGCTATTTCCTGACCCGCGAGGGGATGCGCTGGTTCTGGGACCAGTACACCACCAGCGCGGAGGATCGCGCCCAGATCACCGCTTCCCCACTGCGTGCCACCACCGAGCAACTGACCAGCCTCCCGCCGGCGCTGGTCATCACCGCCGAGAACGATGTGCTGCGCGACGAGGGCGAGGCCTTCGCCGGCAAGCTGCGCGCCGCCGGAGTGCCGGTGACCCAGGTGCGCTACGGCGGCATCATCCACGACTTCGTCATGGTCAACGCCATGCACGACACCAATGCGGCCACAGCGGCTGTGGCCCAGGCCGTTTCGGTCCTGAAGTCCGCCCTGTACCCGGCCTGACCCGCCCGCACCCCCGCACTCGAAGGACCCAGTTCGTGACAACTCCCACCATCGTGCTCGTGCACGGCGCGTTCGCCGACTCCGCCAGTTGGAACGACGTCATCGAGCAGCTTCGCGGCCAGGGCTTTCCCGTCCTCGCCGCGGCGAACCCGCTGCGGGGTCTCGACTCCGACGCCGCCTACCTCGCCTCGGTGCTGGACACCGTCGAGGGCCCGATAGTCCTGGTCGGCCACTCGTACGGCGGCAGCGTGATCTCGGTCGCCGCCGCCGCGAAATCCGCTGTGACAGCGCTGGTTTACATCGCGGCCTTCATTCCGGCCGAGGGCGAGTCCGCCTTGGAACTCACCGACAGGTTCCCCGGTTCGACGCTGGGCCCGACCACACGTCCCGCGCCGTACCCGTTGCCCGACGGCAGCACCGGCACGGAACTGTACATCCGTCAGGACGAGTACCCACAGCAATTCGCCGCCGACGTCCCGGCCCCGACCGCGGAGCTGATGGCGATCACCCAGCGTCCGGTCGCCCTCGACGCCCTGCAGCAACCCGCGACCGCCGCGGCCTGGCGGGCGATCCCGTCCTACGCGCTGCTCACCACCGCGGACAAGAACATTCCGATCGAGGCCCAGCGCTTCATGGCCGAGCGCGCCGGCTCCCACACGGTGGAGGTCGCGGCCTCCCACGCGGTGTCCGTCTCCCGGCCGACCGCGGTCGCCGATCTGATCGCGACCGCAGCGAAGTCCTCACACCGCTGAATCCCGCGTTTCGCCACAACGGCAACGGCCGGTTCATCGCGCTAGGCGATGAACCGGCCGTTCGAGTGGTTCTAGCTGGGCGTTATTCCAAATGCGCTGACCTGCAGGAACTCGAAACCACCCGCGACTGCAGCGCACAGCTCGCGACGCGCTTCGGCACCTCCGAAACCGCGGTCCTGTCTCTGCTGAACAAAGTTGCCACAAAACGCTTCCGGTCGATTCCCACGGACGACATCGACAACGTCGAACGGCCCCCGCTCATTCTCGGACTTGCTGACCTGTGGTGACAATCGGCAGCGGCGCGGCGGCTGCGGGAATGGAGGGCCGATACACACATCTGGTGCCGGTGTAGATGGTGGTCATGCATTCGTTGCAATGGATACACGCTGACCGAATTGATGCTTCGGATTGGATGCGGTGCAGCAGATTCGGTTCGCGCAACAGCGCTCGCCCCATTGCGACGAAGTCGAAGCCTTCCGTCATGGCCAGCCGCATGGTATCGAGGTTCGTGATGCCACCCACGAGGATCAGTGGCATCGTCAACTCTCGCCGGAAGTGACGAGCCCGCTCGAGTAGGTACGCATCCTGGTACGGGTAGTCCCTCAGGAACCATCGGCCGATCGCCCGAAACCCCCAACGCGCAGGGACGGTAAGCACTTTCGCGAACGACCGCCGCGGCGCGTCCCCGTGGAAGTACAGCATCGGATTCAACAGCGAACTGCCCGCGGTCAATTCCAGCGCGTCCAAGGCGCCGTCGGCTTCGAGCCACGCGGCCACCTGCAGCGACTCCGGGATGGTCAACCCGCCCCGGAAGCCGTCCTCCATATTCAGTTTCGCGGTCACCGCCACCCGATCGCTCACGGCTTCCCGCACTGCCAGCGCGATCTCGCGGGCGAGCCGCGCCCGGTTCTGCTCGGACCCGCCGTAGCGGTCGGTGCGCCGGTTCAACAGTGGGCTCAGGAACGAGCTGACCAGATAGTTGTGGCCGAAATGGATTTCGATCGCATCGAATCCTGATTCCTCGACGAGACGCGCGGCCGTGGCGTGGGCCGTGACAAGTTCACGGATCTCGTGCTCGGTCGGCACGGTCATAGGTTTCATTCCCAACGGGCTGAACATGGGGCTCGGTGCGAGCGTGGGCGACCGGTTGGAGGCCCCATTGGCTACGGGACCCGCGTGCCCGATCTGCGCGCTGACGGCCGCCCCTTCTGCGTGGACCGCATGGGTCAACCGCCGCAGACCGGGGACGGCCTCGGGACGCATCCAAATCTGGTGCCGGTCGGTGCGACCACCGGGCGCGACTGCACAGTAGGCGACGGTTGTCATTCCGACCCCGCCGGCCGCCACCTCGCTGTGGAAGGCGATCAGATCGTCGGTCACGAGCGCGTCAGGGGTCCGACCTTCGAAGGTCGCTGCTTTGATCACCCTGTTGCGCAATGTCAATGGGCCGAGCTTGGCCGGTGTGAACACCATGCTCGTTTCGGTGTCGGTCATCTCTTCTCTTTCGACAAAGTGTTCGATTCGGCCGCCGAGAACTCACGTAACGCGGCGAACGCCGCCTGAGACGTCTCCTGCTCACGCGACCGACCCCAGGTTGACAACGCGAGCTTCTCTGTCATGGGATCAGCCAGCCATGGCCTCAATCAACGATTCAATCAGTGATTGAATCAATGTAACAGGGAGCCCGGACCCCTGTCCCCGAGTTGCGCATCGACGCCTGGAGAACGGAACTCGAGCCCCCTAGCGCCGCCTGCGTCGCGTCCGAGAGCCGGATCCGAGCGAGCCTCGGGGCACGATGGTCGCCACGGTCGCCAGCGCTGACGCCTGATTCGTGGCCGGGACAAAGATTCACATCCAGAGCAGCCCACGCATGGGACACCGAACATGCGAAAGCCGGGGACGACCGTCAAGCGGTCGTCCCCGGTCCCTTCTCGACTGCTGACTCCTCATTCCCCGGGCAGTGCGGCGGCGGCATGCCTCGCCGCGATATACCCGAAGACCAATCCCTGACCGATGGTGGCACCGGCACCGGGATAGGCGGTGCCGAAGGCATTCGCCGCAGTGTTACCGATCGCGTAGAGGCCTTCGATGACGCTGCCATCTTCCCGCAGTACCCGTGCGCTCTCGTCGGCGACCACACCGCCGCAGGTGCCCAAGTCGCTGAGAATCATCTTGACCGCGTAATACGGCGCTTTGCTCAGTGGCGCCAGGTTGGGGTTCGGTGTCACGGTGGGGTCGCCGTAATAGCGGTCGTAGGCGCTCTGGCCACGCGAGAACTCCGGATCCGTACCGGTTTCGGCGTAGCGGTTCATGTTCTGCAAGGTCTTCGTGAACACGTCCACCGGCACGCCGATCGCCCGCGCCAGCGCGGCGGGATCGTCGGCACGATGTGCGATACCCGCCTCGAACCACGCGCGGGGCAGGGGCTGACGCGGAAAGCACTGCGCGGCAAGGATGTAGTTGTCGCGGTAGCGCTGATCGAACACCAGCCACATCTGCTCGGCCGGATCGCCCTGGCGCTCCCGTTCGAGCAGCGCCTGCCCGAAGGACATGTAGTCGACGGCCTCGTTGACGAAACGCCGACCGGTCTGGTCGACCACGAACGATCCCGGTAGCGAGCGTTCCGCGAGCATCACCGGAGGGGCCCCATCGGGCAGTGGGGCGAAGGCAGGGAACCACCATGCTTGATCCATCAGAGCGGTCCCGGCTCCCAATTCCTGTGCGGCAGTGATGGCGTCGCCGGTGTTGCCTTCACAACCGAGGCTGGCGTCGTCGTCCAAGCGCGGAGACTGGAATTTGTGGCGGGCCGTCATGTCGTGGTCGAAGCCGCCCGCCGCCAGCACGACGCCGCGGCGTACGGTCACGGTGACCTCGCGCTCGCCTTGGCGCAGCACCGCGCCGGTGACTCGGCCTTCGTCGTGGAGGAGCCGGACCAGACCGGTCTCGGTCCACACCGGAATACCGGCCCGCAGTACACCCGCGAACAGGCCGGCCGCCAGAGCCTGTCCTCCGGCCACGTATTCACGCCCGATCAACATGCCGCCGATTCCCAGCGCCGCGCGCCGCAGGATGCGTGACAACGCCTTCACCGGCTTACGCGCGATCAGATTCATCCACTTGTAGTCGGCGCCGGTGACCGGCATCGGCACCGGGGCTTCCATCACGCCGGCGCGCAGCAGCGGGCGCTGCGCGCCCAGCACCGAGGCATCGAACGGGCGGCACTCGCAGGTGCGCCCTTCGGCGCGCCCGCCGGGCTCCTCCGGGTGATAGTCGGAATAGCCTCGCGCCCAGAAGAACCGCATGGGTGTGGTTCGCTCCAGCATCGAGACCGTGGCCGCGCCTGCCGAGAGGAACGCCCGCCCGCGCTCGGGCGGAGCCGAGTCGCCCACCACCGACCGGATGTAGGTTCCCGCCTCCGCGAGGGCGGCAGGATCGCTGTCCGGGAGGCTGGAATTTCCCGGAATCCAGAACGCGCCGCCGGACCGCGCGGTCGATCCGCCGATAAAGGCGGTCTTCTCTACGATCACGCTCGACAGGCCGAGCTCGTGGGCCGTCAGCGCGGCGGCCATGCCGGTGCCGGAACCGATCACGAGCAGATCGACGCTTACCTCGTGGGCGGTCACGAGCGGAGGCATCCGCTTCTTCGCCATGATTCGAAACTCCGCTCGCAACGTGGGACAGATCGCACGAAGATAGATTCGATCGAATTGCGGTGGAGCGTGGCGTTCCATTCAGCGGGAGGTTCTGTTCGAATTCCACTGAGCGGTAAAGCCTTCCATCACATGCCTACATACCTGGTTAGTGTCAGCGCATGAGCAGCACATGGAGTAGGGAAGAATTGGAATCGGCGTTCCAGACGTGGCGTACGACCGTGGACCGGGCCGCCTCGGGAGAAGGCAGCTGGCGTGAATTCGTCAACCTGTTCACACCCGACGCCGAATACCACGAGCAGATGGTCGGCGTATTGAAGGGCACCGACGCCATCTGGGCATGGGTGGAACCCACCCTGGCGCACTTTCCCGGCGCTGCGATGACGTCGTTCCCCGATTACTGGCACCTGATCGACGATCTCAACGGCGTCATCGTGGTCAAATTGAACAATCTGATGCGCGATCCGGGTGACGGCTCGCAGCTGGGTGCCGACAACATCAGCATCCTCACCTACGCGGGAGACGGGAAATTCTCCAAGGAAGAGGACATCTACGATCCGGCCGAGTTCGCTCAGCTGATTCCGACATGGTGTCGACGGGCCATGGAACTCGGCACCCTGAGCGAGGCCGAACTCGAATGGTGCACGCAAATGCTACTGCCCGAAATCGGTTCGGCCCCATAACATCAGCGACAATAGGCTGGGTCCCGTCCCTCGTACGGGACCCGACCGGTCAGCGCTTGCCGAAACCCCGGAAACGCCACAGATATCCGGGAAGCCCCCGCAGCGGAACCGAGCGAGGCCAGTCGTCTGCCCGGAAGTACGCGTCACTACCCCCATCGACGAATACCACACTGCCGCACAGGAACCGCGCGGCCGGTGACACCATGAACACCGCCCACTCCGCGAGATCACCGGCGTCGCCGAAACCACCGATCGGTACCGGGAAACTGCGGATCACGGCCGCCTCGGCCGGGGTGGCGAGTTGTTTTTCCAGTAATGGGGTCAGCACCGCGCCGGGAGCCAGGACATTGAGCCGGATCCCCTGTCCGGCCCAGTGCTCGGTCACCGCCTGGCGGCGCACCCAGTGGCTCACGGCGATCTTCGAGGCCGCGTAGGCGATCGACGGGGCGTGCCGGCCGAAGATCCGGACCGCCCGCAGCGCCTTGGACGTATCGCCGTTCAGCAGGGCGCGAATCGCTCGACCGGGAACCGCTGGCGTAGTTGTTGTCGAATTGCTGCCGAACACAACGACTTTCGGCTCCGATGCGGCAGTCAGAGCCGATCGCCAGCCCTCGAGCAGTTCGACGACCCCGCCGAAGTTCACTTCATAGATCAGTCGAGCGCGTTCGGCCCCGGGAGCCGGCCCCACACCCGCGGCGAGGACGGCGCCATCGAGATGGCCGTCCGCCGCGGCGAGCACGCCGTCCACGGCGGCGCGGCGACCGGCCGGGGTCGACAAGTCGGCCACGATCTCCGCATCCCGCAGGTCAACGCCGAGCACGGTGTGCCCGCGCTCTCGCAGTTTCTCCGCAACGGCCCGCCCCATCCCGGAGGCCGACCCCGTCACCGCGTACACGCCCACTGAATCACCTGTCTTCCATTGTTGTCGGCATCGAAGCGCATCCGCTCCGAATTGTCATCGCAAGGTCACTGTCGAGTCGGGTTCATGAGCACGAGCGGACAGTGCGTGTCGTAGAAGATCGTCGGCATACATTTGTTGCAATGGATGCACAAGGACTTCTTCTCGTGATCCTCACGAATCCGGTTGATCAGGTCCGGCTCCCGTAGCAGAGCGCGAGCCATCGCCACGAACTCGAAACCCTCGGCCATCGCGGTGTCCATGGCGGCCTTGTCGGTGATGCCGCCCAGAAGAACCAGGGGCATAGAGACATTCGCGCGGATCTGCCGTGCGGCGTCGAGCATGAACAGATCCCGGTACGGGTAGTTGTGCAGGAAGAACTTGCCCGCCAGCTTCATTCCGAACCGCATCAGCGGGGACATGACTGCGGCGAACTCGTCGAGTGGCGCTTCGCCTTTGAACAGATACATCGGGTTGAGCAAGGAGCTGCCGATGGTGAGCTCGATGGCGTCGAGACTGCCGTCGGCCTCGAGCCACTGCGCCACCTGGATCGCCTCGTCGAGCCAGAAGCCACCGGGCACGCCATCGTCCATATTCAGTTTCGCCACTACCCCGATGCGGTCACCGGCTGCTTCACGCACCTCGGCGGCGACCTCACGCACCAGGCGGGCGCGATTGCGCAACGAACCACCGTAGTCGTCCTTGCGCCGGTTCAGGATCGGGCTCAGGAAGGAACTCGCGAAATAGTTGTGGCCGAAATGGATCTCGACTGCGTCGAAACCGGATTCGATGGCCAACCGCGTCGCTGCGCCGTGCGCAGTGCGGATTCGCTCGATATCGGCCACGGTCGCCGCGCGCGTAACCTGCGGACCCATCGGACTGATGCGCCGCGAGGCGCTCAGCGCGGGAAGCCCGTTGGACTTCGCACCCGCAACCGGGCCCGCGTGGCCGATCTGGGCCGATGCGGCGGCGCCCTCGGCATGGACAGCGTCGGTGAGCCGCCGCAGACCCGGAACGGCTTCCTCGCGCATCCAGATCTGGTCCGCCTCGGTGCGGCCTTCCGGCGCCACCGCGCAGTAGGCCACGGTCGTCATGCCGACGCCGCCGGCGGCGACCCGGCGGTGGAAGTCGATCAGTTCATCGCTGACCAGTGCCCCGGGGGCCATGTGCTCGAAGGTGGCGGACTTGATGATCCGGTTGCGCAGGGTCACCGGTCCCAGTCGAGCTGGGGCGAGTACATCGGGGATCGAATTTTGGTTCACGACAGAGCCTCTCGATGCGGCAGGAAGATCAGATCTTCGGGGTGGGGGGCGCGTAGCATGGTCCAGTAATCGACCAGGCGCCACGGACATGGCACGACGGCCCGCCCCGACGTATTGCGGTAGTACCCGTTGATCTGCGCGCCGGGATGCACCCAGACGGTCTCGTCGAGCGCTTCGTCGACGCGCCGGTTGTAGTCGTCCAGCGCCTGCTGTTCGACGTCCATCGCCGCGTGGTCGTGTTCGAGCAGGTATTGCAGGCACTCGATGATGTAGTGAACCTGTTCCTCACCGGTGATATTGTGTCCCGCACCGTGATTCGGCGCGGAGTTCGGTCCGGCGGTGATGAACAGGTTCGGGAATCCAGGCACCTGCACACCGAGATACGCACGTGGATCCTCACCGCCCTTCCACAGCTGCGCCAAGGTCGTGTTGTCACGGCCGGTGATGTCGATCGTGGTGGTGAACTGGAGTTTGAATCCGGTCGCGAGGATGATCACGTCAGCAGGGATGAAGGCGCCGTCGGTGGTGACGACACCCTCCGGTGTGATTCGCTCGAACGATGCGCGATGCAAGGTCACATGTGCGCGGTTCAACGCCTTGAAGAAGCCGGGATCCTTGACGATCCGCTTGGCGTAGGGCCGGAAGTCCGGGGTCAGCTTCTCGATCAGATCGGGCCGGTCGGGGAAGCTGTCACGCAGATACTCCTGCGCGGTACGCAACGCCATGTCGTTGGCCGGCGAGGCGGACAGGTGGGTGGCAGCCCACTCCTTGTCGATCCGCGGCATCGGGTACAGGTTGTCCGATGCGAACCAGTACGTACGCAGTCGGAACCATTTGTCGTAGAAGGGCAAATTGGCCATCGCCCACTTCTCGCCCGCCGGCACCCCACCGCCGACGGTTTTCTCCGGCACGAGCCAGTGGGGGCTGCGAACGACCACGTCCAGAGCCTCTACTTCGTCGACGATGCTCGCCACGACCTGCACCGACGTACAGCCGGTTCCCAGGACAACGACGCGTTTGCCCCGCAGGTCGATGCCGGTGTCCCAGTCGGCGGTGTGCACCAGCGTCCCGGCGAAGGTGCCCATTCCGGGCACGTCGGGAATGTTGGGAGCATTGAGCATCCCCAGTGCGGTGATCACCGCGCGGGCCCGATGGGCCGTCATCACGCCGTGCCGATCCTCGGTCACGACCTCCCAGCGGTTCTCCTGCGCCAGCCAGGTAGCCGAGCGCACTCGCGTGCCGAAGCGGATGCTCTCGCGCAGCTCGTACTTGTCCACCACACCGAGCAGATAGTCCTGGTACTCGGGACCGGTCGGGTAGTAGCGCGACCAATTCGGGTTGAGCTCGAACGAGTACGAGTAGTAGTGGCTCGGGGTGTCCACTGCCGCGCCGGGATAGGTGTTGCGCTGCCAGGTTCCGCCGATGTCGTCGCGTTCCTCGAAGATGACGAAAGGAAATCCCGCCTCCCCCAGTTTGATTCCGGCATTGATGCCGACGATGCCGGCACCGATGACAACGACCTCGAAATCGGCGGGCGGGGCGACCGTCACCGGAACATGGCGCTGGTCCTTGATGAATCCGGCCTGTTCCAACAGGATCGGGACGAATTCGGCGTCCACCCGTTGCGCGGTGCAGACGATCGCCATCCGCTGAAACAAGTCTTCGTCCGGGACCTCCAGCGCGGCAACCGAATCCGGCGTCAGTACCTCGCGGGCGCGCGCGCGGACATCAGCCACGACATCATCGGGGTAGGTTCCCGGCGGAACTGCCGGCCGAGTCCCGGTGCGGTAGTGATTGCCGGGTTCCTCGATGGTCAGACGTGGCCCGAATTCGTCGAGGAGCCCGACATCGCCGGTCACGTGCACCATCGACATCAGCAGCGGCGCCGCCTCGCATTCCTCGATCGCCCGGTGCAATGCGGCTTCTCGATCGGCGGGGGCGGAGACGTCGTCGACGACGGTGTCGGTCATGAGTTACCTTCCGGGAGTGGCATGCCCGTACGGGCGAATGTCTCGTGGATTCGAGGGTGTGCCGAAGTCCAGCGGCTATCGGCCGCGCCGGCTCTCGTAGCCGTCGGCCGGCAGATGCGTCACGCCGGTGACAAGGGCCTTCTCGGCTCGAGTCGTGTGTGTGCCATGATCGCTTTCCGCTCTTGCTGTGTCGGGGTTCATACCCGGCCTTCATCGTGGCCGCGTTATAGCCGCGCTCGGGCCGCCCTTCCGCTCAATGGGACAGCGAATCGGAACGGCCCTGCCCGAAGGGCACATCGCGCATCAGCCACCGAGGCGTCGGCGGGCCGGAGCGGTCGGCGGCAGATTCGGATGGCGCGTTTTCTCGCTCATCGGGAAGTGCGTCAGATGACGGTCCCGCGCTCGTGCCATGGTGGTATCCGCGCTCGTCACGGTGGTTTGAAGCGCCATACGCGTGGGTAGTACCGTGGCTCGTATCACAGCGACGTGGTGGCTGGTGGGAGGTCTGGTGAGAACAACAAGCGCTGCCGGGGTCCCGGTCTCGGTAATCGAGCGGATATCTCTCGTGTTGGAGACATTCAATGGTGTAGGTCCGCTCACCCTTGCCCAGGTAACCGCCCAGACCGGTCTGCCTCGATCGTCGGCGCACCGGCTCCTGGAACAACTCGCGCAAGCCGGCTGGCTGGCCCGCTCGCCCGAGCAAACCTATGAGCTCGGCGTCAAAGCCTATGAAATGGGTCAGGCCGCACTGAATCAGAATCGCCTCCTGCAAAGCGCCCGCCCGGTGATGCACGCCTTCGCCCAGAAAACCGGGCTGACCATCCAGCTCGCGGTGGTGGATCACGGCGACACCGTCTACCTCGCCAAAGTCAACGGTCGGTCCTCCGGCCCCACCCCCACCGCGGTGGGCCAGCGCGTGCCCGCACATCTCACCGCCGTCGGAAAAGCACAGTTGGCTTTCGCTGAAGTGACCAAGGACCCGCAGGTGGTGCTCGGACTGAAGCACACCAGCAGCGGTGAACTCGTCCGGGCCACCACACAGAGCATCACTTCCGATGCCCAGCTCCGAGAGGACCTCGCCGCCGTACGCGACCGCGGCGCTGGCTACGACCGTGGTGAGGCCTTCGCCGGACTCGGCTGTATAGGCGTCTCCATCGGCCCGCCGGATCACATTTACGGCAATCTCGCCGGCATTTCGATTTGCGCGCCGGTGACTGCGCTCGACTATCGCAAGCTGGTCGGTCCGGTACGGATAGCGGCGCGCGAAATCTGGGATCGATGCGTGGCCGCCGATCTGGCATCGCATTGATCGCACGCTGACCGTGCCCGCCACAACGACATGCGGCCCGGAGCGAATCGCGCCGGGCCGCATGTCGTTCTGCCTAGCTCACTTCCAGCCCGGCGCCCGCGCCGAGATAGGCCCGCTCGATCCGGCGCGGGTCGTCACGAAGAGCCGCTGCGGTATCGGAGTCGGCCACCTTCCCGTGCACCAGGATCGTGGCTTTGTCGGCGACGCCCAGCGCCATATGCACATGCTGTTCCACCAGTAGCACGCTCATCCCCCCGTCGGCGAGTGTGCGCAGCACATCGAGGATCTCGCGAACGATGACGGGAGCCAGGCCCATACTCAACTCATCGATCAGCAATACCCTGGGCCGCTGCAGAATCGCGCGACCTATGGCGAGCATCTGCTGTTCACCACCCGAGAGCCGGCCGGCATCGACCGACAGCCGCTTCTCGAGGGCTGGAAAATACTCGAGCACCTCGTCGGTCGCTTGACGCCGTCGGGCCCGGTCGGCCACGGCAAGCCGCAGATTCTGCCGGGTGCTCAGCTGCCGGAACAGCGCGCGATCGTCGGGTACCAACACCACCCCGGCGCGCACCGCGGCTTGGGGACGTCCCCCGGCAAGATCATGCCCGTCGACCCGGATCTCCCCGCCCGCCCGGGGCAGCAGTCCGGCCAGGGTCGACAACAACGTGGTCTTCCCGGCTCCGTTCGGCCCCAGCAGACAGGTGATCTCACCGGCTCGCAAGCCGAGATCCACCCCGTGCAGACACGGTCGCTGCCTGATGTGGCCGGCGCTGAGATCGCGACATTCCAGAATATGTGTCATGGCTATGCCTCCTGGACGGTGAGAGCGCCGGACTGCAGTTCGGGCAGGGCTTCGCGCTCGGTGTCGATCGCTTCTTCCGAGACGCCGAGATAGGCGCGCAGCACCTCCGGATTCGCCCGGATGGATTCCGGTGTCCCACTGGCGATGATCTTTCCGAGATCGAGCACGATCACCCGATCGCACAAGGTGAGAACCAGCTCCATATCGTGATCCACCAGCAGAATGGCGGTGCCGTCGTCGCGGACAGAACGCAATTTGTCTCCGAGCCAACGGCTTTCGTTGTTGTCCAGACCGGCGGCGGGTTCGTCCAGCAGCGCGAGGGCAGGGGCGGCGGCCAGCACCCGAGCCACCGAGACCAGCTGACGCTGGCCCTGCGACAGCGAGGACGCCGCGGCGTCGGCCATCCCGCTCAGCCCGAGCACCTCCAGAATGTGCGAAACGCGCTGTGCCACAGGATGCTCAGAGCGCGATCGGGCAGCTCCGACGCGAACGTTCTCCGCCACGGTGAGATCGTCGTAGAGCTCCACGTCCTGGAAGCTGCGGCTTAGACCGGCTCGGCTGCGGGCATGCGGTGGTGCATCGCCGACAGCAGTACCGTCCAGCGTGACGGCCCCGGTCGCCGGTGCGAAGCCGGTGATCGCGTCGATCAGGGTCGTCTTGCCCGCACCGTTGGGCCCGATGAGCCCGACGATCTCGCCGGGGAACACCTCGAACGTCGCATTCGATACGGCAGCGACCGCACCATAGGACACGCTGACCTCATTGACCGACAGCAGCGCGGTGGCGGGATCGCGCGGCGGCCGCCGGTCGAGCACCGTGTCGCCGGGTGGTGTATGAGTAGCGCGGCGCACCGTGGGCCAAGGAACCCGTGGCAGCCGGCTGGCGATGCCGTCGGGATTGGTCATCACCGTGATGATGAGCAGGACTCCGCTGAGCACCGCATAGTAGTCACCGATGTGCAGGAAGCGGTCGACCAATAGATAGACCACACCTCCCGGAGCCATGAGACCCGCCAGGATCGCGCCTGTGATCGAGGTGACGCCCGCCACGTACATGATGGCGAACAGCCCGATTCCGGCGAACACCGTGAACGGTTCGGGCGTGGCCAGGGTTTGCTGATATCCGAGCAGGGCTCCCGACAGGCCGGCGATGAAAGCGCCGATCGCGAAGGTGATCAGCTTGGTGCGGGCGACATCGATTCCCGCGGCCGCGGCCGATCGTTCGTTGGCGCGGACTGCGAGCATGTCGGTGCCGAGACTGCTCCGACGCAGCCACGCGACGGCGAGCCCGACCACGGTGAGTACCACCAGGCACAGCACGCCGAAGGCGATCCTCGGATATGCGTGTCCCGCACCGATTCCGAGGTCGATCCCGAACAAGCGCGGGGTATCGATCGGGGCGCCCGCCACACCGCCATTGAGGCCTGGGTTGCGGAACCAGAAAGCCTCGACGAATACCGCCAGAGCAAGGGTCACCACGGTGAGCGGCAGACCGCGCACGCGCAGCGCGGGCATGCCGACTACCACCCCGACAGCGGTCGCGAACAGTGCGGACAGGATCGGCGCGAACGGAAACGGCGCTCCCAGATGCTGATTCAGCACGCTCAACATGTAGGCCGATACACCCGCGAGAGTGAGCTGTGCGAGAGAGATCTGACCGGCGTATCCGGTCACGACCACCTGGGAGAGCGCGAGTACGCCGAAGATGATGCTGCTGATGACAGCCGCGCGGTAGCTTCCCGAGGTCGCCGTCAGCGCCGCGACGGCCACCATCAGAGCCAGTGCCACCGGAACCGCGATGTGATCCGGTCGCGGTGCGCGCCCGAGCGCTTTGCGTACCACGCTGCCGCGGTCGGGCAGAGCCCGGCCCCTCACAACGAGGAAGCCCAGGATCAGAAGCAGCGAAATCGCCTCGGCGGTGCCGGAATCCGGTATCCAGTCATAGATTCCCTGCAGGTTGGTCGCCTCGGCCTGTAGTGCGCCGATCACGATGCCCGCGGCAACGGTCAGCCAGATCGAACCGAAATTGCCGACCAGTGTCGCCGCGAGCGCCGGCACGATGAACATCGAATAGGCGACCGGATTCAGCGCGACGAGCGGCGCGATCAAGATGCCGCCGAGGCCCGCGACCACCGACGACAATGCCCAGTTGCCGAACGCGATCCGATCCGGAGACAGACCTGTCAGATACGCACCCTTCTCGGACTCCGCGGCAGCTTCGGTAGCGACGCCGAAGCGGGTGAAGCGGAACAGGACGGTCGCCACGATGGCGAGTCCGACGATCGACATCGCGAGCCAGATCCGGTCGGCGGGTACGGTTCGGCCTCCGATGCGGAAGGTCTCCAGTGAGAAGATCGGCTTGACCGCGACCAAGCCGGTGCCGACGCGTTGTGCGATCAGCGCCTGAATCACGATCATCAGGCCGATCGACGCGACGGCCTTCGCCACCGCCGATGCGGTCCGCATCGGCCGGAACACCAGGGCGTAACAGAGCACGCCGAGGACGGCGGCGAGGACCAGAGAGATCGCCATGGCCGGAGCGACATCCAAGGGCCCACCGAGATGGACCGACTTGGGCAGCCCCGGTATCGGAACCAGCAACTCCCCTTTGCGGAGCAGGGCATAGGTGTACGCGGTGTACAACGCGATGGTGCCGGTCGCGAAGTTCACCACTCCGGAACTTTTGAACGTCATCACGAGCGCGAGCCCGATCGCCGCGTACACCGCCCCGTTTCCGAGGCCGAGCACAAGGTAGGAAAGATGGTCTGTCATCGCGATCTCTCTGGCCGAATCCTGTTGTTACCCTTGACTTATCCGGTCACTTCGAGATTCACCGGAACACCCTTGTCGTTGATCTGGCCGATCAGCATCTGGCGCGAGCAGATCGAGGGCATCTGAGGCACGGCGGTGCCGTTGCAGGTGAAGGTCACACCGCCGCCGGCCGGCATCTCGACGTTCTGGGCGGTCTTCAGGGCCTGCTTGATACCGGCTGCATCGACCTGACCCTGCAGGTTCTTGGTGGCCCCCACCAACGCCATCACGATCTGGTAGCCCGACGATGCCGCCCCGGTGATGTTCACATCGGATGCGTACTTCTGGAGCACCGACCGGTAGAGAACTGTGTCCGGCCGGTCGGAGAGGTAGTCCGTCGCAGTGATGCCGATACTGCCCTTTACCGCGTCCATCCCGATGATGTTGGTGACCGCGGGGTCCAGGCAGACCGGGATGTAGACCTTCTTCGTGCTCGGATCCGTGGTCTGGATCGCCTTGTACACCGAGGTGCAGGTCGCGGCGTCGGCGATGACGCTGACCCCGTCCGGCTTGGCCGACAGACCCGATGTGACCAGCGGGGTGGGATCCGGCACGCCGAGGGCGATGGGCACCACCTTCAGCTCGACACCGGCGGCCTGGAAGATCGGCGCGCCCATCGCGTTGATCATCGCGCCCATCCCGCCGCCGTCACTGGCGAAGAGGGCGAACGACTTCATGTTCTCCTTCTTGGCCGCCTGCGCCATGGCGACGATGGTTCCCGACAATCCGGCCGACAACGACGAAGATTCCGGCGAAGTCAACTCGACCTGCGAGACGCCGTTGAGCGTGACATACGGGATTCCCGCCCCGGCGACGATCGGCACGATGACCGCACCCTGGGAGGTGCCGGGCGACAGTACGGCCGCGACCTTCTGCTCGACCAGCTCGTTGGCGCACTTGGTGGCCGAGGTCGGTTCCTCCTGCTGCTTGCACACCACGAGATCGATCGGGCGGCCCGCCAATCCGCCGCCATTTTTGTTCACGTACTGGACAGCCGCCTGCGCTCCTTCGCGCATCTCCGGGATCGAGACGACCGCGCCGCCCTCGGTGGAGATGAAGCCGATCTTCACCGGATCGCCGGTCGCGGCATGGTCGGGCAACGACGTCGTCGAAGCACCGGCGACCGCGCTGTTGTCCGACTTGTTGTCACTGCTGCACGCCGCCGCGCCCAACGCGCCCAACAGGGCCAAGGTGCTGATTCCGGCAACTGTTCGCCGGTGCCGGGTGAGTCCGCCAAGTTTCATGATCAAAGATCTCCTTCTGGCGAAGAGCAGGCAGGCCCGGGCGTTCGCCGGCACCGCTCACCCTTCGCATGATGTGCATCACAGTCGGATGTCAGCGGCGATTATGTGCGGATCGCACACAAGGCCACGGACACCGTTTCCCGGCCACCGGGATAACGCTCGCGGGAATCTCGCGCTCGGCCCGCTTGACGGCGACCGGGTGACCCACTTCACAGATCGATGACGGTGTGCCACTATTTTCTAATTGAAATAGCGACGTCAGATCGTCGATGTGTGTCAACGAGGAGCACAAAATGACCGTTAGGCAGGAGATTCGGCCGACGGAGGCGAACGCCCCCAGCAACATTCTCGACCGGATGACCCTCGTCCTCGAGGCCTTCGACGGACACGAAAGCCTCGGCCTCACCGACATCGTCTACCGGACCGGCCTGCCCCGCTCATCGGCACATCGGATGCTCGATCGGCTGGTGTACCTGCGCTGGCTGCACCGGCAGGGCCGCAACTACAGTCTCGGCATCCGGCTGGTCGAACTGGGCTCGCTGGCGGTCCACCAGGACCGCGTGCACGCCGCGGCGGGTGAACACCTGCACCACCTCTACCGAGCCACCGGCATGGTGGTGCACCTGGCGGTTCTCGACGGTGACGACGTGGTGTACCTGGACAAGATCGGCGGACGGCTGGCCGCCCAGGTGCCGACCCGCGTCGGCGGACGCCTGCCCGCAGCCAGAACGGCGCTGGGCAAGGCGCTGCTGGCGTTCGACAATCCCGAGGCGCCCGACGGGGAATCGATCCGCCAGCTGGGGTACGCGGCGGAACGAAACGGTGCGCTCAGCGGCTTCGGATGTATCGCCGCACCAATCGGAGAGATCGGTGAGGCGAAGACCGCGGTGTCGATCTGCGGCCCTCTGAACCGAATGTCGTTCGACAGCCGCATGACCACACCGGTCCAGCTCACGGCCGTCGCCATCGCGCGCAGCCTCAACACCGGCTTCGTCACCCCGACCTTGCAGCGCCGAAACATCCTGCGATCGCTACCGACCGCGCCCTCCGTCCTGGCGGAAGGCTGACCTATTCCGATCGATCCCCGGAATCCGGATCGTCGTCGCCGACGGTGCGCCAACTGCCCGGGTGACGTGGCACCGGCAGTCCATACTCGTCGGTGATCACCGAGGAACGATAATGCTCTGCCGCGGTGTCGATGTCGGCGAGCAACTTCTCGGCCAGTTCGATCTCGGCCTCGAAATAGCGCTGCGACCACCGCAGGCTCATCTGACTGAAGGCCCACCCCGGTTCGGGATCCGACCGATCGGCGTGACGCCCCGCCCGCCGCGCGCGATCGCGCAGATTGTCGATGTGGGTTCGCACGATGCGCTTCAGCTGTTCGGGATCGTGCAAGTGCCCCATCCAAAGACGAAGCATCACACCATGTTTGAGCACCGGCATATCCACGTCGGAGTCTCTGGACCAATTCCGCAGAGCAAGCAGACCGGCCGCGGTGATCCGGTAGCGCCGCCGATTGCGTATCCCCTCGTCCGCGACCATCCGAGACTGCACCAGCGAGAGATCTTCGAGCTTCTTGAGCTCACCGTAGATCTGGCTGACCGAGGGGCTCCAGTAGAAGAACCCGATGCTCCAGTCCGCCCACTTCTTCAGCTCGTTGCCGGTCAACTCCTCGCCGAAGGACAGCATGCCCAGCACAGCCCAGCTCGTAGCCGCCAGGCTCGGGAAAGGATCGACGTCCGCACACATGATTGCCCAGCCTACAAGGCGTTCTGCGCCACCCGGTTCGCGTTGCTCCCGGCTGACGGGAAGGTGCGGATCGGCTCGGTTGTGTCCCGCCTACGTTGATCACCATGAGCGACAGCACCATCTACATCATCGACCGGATTGTGCTCGAACCCGGCAAGGCGCGCGCTTTCATCGACGCCTATCTGAACGAGTACGCGCCCGGCGCGCTAGCGCGCGGACTCACGTTGGATCGAGTTCTGGTCAGCCCGCCCGCCTGGATCGACCAGGAGAGCACTGTCGTCACCGCCACCTGGACCGTCGAGGGTCCGCAGCAGTGGTGGGCCGCGGCCTTGAAAGGCCGTCACGATCCGGCGTACGCGCAATGGTGGAACTCGGTCTCCCCCATGATCATCGAACGCGATCGGTCCATGGCCGCCGCGGCCGACGCCGTGGAAGGACTGTGCAATGTATAAGGTCACGCGCCTGCTCCACCTGACCCATCCGGCGGCGACCGACGCCGTACTCCGCGAAGTCACCGTTGCCGCCGAGTCGACCCCGGCGCACCACAAGCTCATCGCGGCGACCATGCCCGGGGCCCGTAACGGCGGAGACATCCTGGCCCACTTCCAGTTCGAGTCGGAGGCGGAATGGTCGCACTCGCGTGCGCCGATCGACGCCGTGACCTCCGGGCCCTCGATCCGCAGCACCGAATCCGTTCAATACATCGGCGGGTCGGCCGCACAGGATTGGACGGGACGCCGCCGATCCACGAGCGTTCCCACCGTCTACCGGACATTGCTGCTGCGCGTGGACGATTCGGCGTCACCGTCCGAAGTGAGCCGGTTCGAACACGCGATGGTGCAGATGCCCGAACACGTCTCGGGAATTCAGGCTTGGCAGCTGAGCCGGGTCGCCCACGCGACCGGCACGACGCGCTGGACACACGTGTGGGAGCAGGAGTTCATCGATGCGGACGCGCTGCTCGGGTCCTACATGAATCATCCGGTGCACTGGGGTCATGTCGACCGCTGGTTCGATCCGGAGTGCCCGGAGCGGATCGTGAAAGACCGTGTGTGCCACAGCTTTTGCGCTATATCCAAGCCGATCATCATCGATACCGCGCCGACGGCACTGTCGGCGGCGCAGCACCGTTAGCAGCGCCTCCGCCGTCGGAGCCTCCAACCACTCGGAACGGGAGAAATCCACATGTCGAAACTGCAGCGCTACGCCGGCCGGCGCGTCCTGGTCACCGGTGGTGGGTCCGGAATCGGTCAGGCCACCGTACTGAGAATTCTCGACGAAGGCGGCCGGGTCGCAGCGGCCGACATCAGCGAGACGGGGCTGAAGGACACCCTCGCCAAGGCCGGCGACGCGGGTGAGCGCCTGCACACCGTCGTCACCGATATCGGAGACGAGGAATCCGTGCGCACCGCAGTCGCGGACGCTGTGGGGTGGCTCGGCGGTCTCGACACGCTCGTCAACGCGGCCGGCGTGCTGCGCTCGGGGCACTTCGAACAGACCACCCTCGCCGAGTTCGAGCAGGTGCTGCGGGTCAACCTTGTCGGAACCTTCCTGGTGACCAGGGAGTCGATCGCTGCGCTGCGTCAGGGCACTGCTCCGGCGGTGGTCAATTTCAGCTCCACCTCCTCGATGTTCGCGCACCCGTACATGTCCGCCTACGCCGCGTCCAAGGGCGGCATCCAATCGATGACCCACGCGTTGGCCATGGAATTCAGCAAGCAGGGCATCCGATTCAACAGTGTGCAACCCGGGTCGATCTCCTCGGGCATGACCGACGGCACCGGCGAGGCCAAGCAGAGCGTCGGCCCGGGTCTGCCCGCCGACGCAGACTTCACGCTGTTCACCAAGGTCGCGCCCGCGCTCCCCCTGCCCGACGGCGCCATCTTCGCCGGGCCGGATTCGGCGGCATCGGTCGTGGCGATGCTCGGCTCACCTGACGCGTATTTCATCACCGGCACCGAGGTCCGCGTCGACGGCGGCTCGCATATGTGACCCCCACCGGATCGCGGCCGGACACGAGCGAATGGCCCCTGGACCGGAGAACTCACAGTTTCCGGTCCAGGGGCCGTTTCCGTGCATGCGGGGTCGGCCACCGACAGCAGCCGCGGCCCCGCCAGTGGAGCCGTACCGGGGCAGCCCACAGACAGCTGCGGCTAGGTCGGCTCGCGGGGCCGGATGAGCACGCCTTCGGCGGCCACCGTCATCCCCTCGGCGTCCGCGAGATGGGCAGAGGCGAAGGTCTTGACGCCCTCGTGCCGGTCCACCCGGGCTTCGGCGCGCAGCCGGCCCAGACTCATCGGTCGCAAGTACCGCACCGTGAGTGTGGCGGTCCAGGCCGGCTGTCCGGGCCGGTACGCGGCGGATCCGAGCAGCTGGTCGAGAATGAGGGCGGAGATCCCGCCGTGCACGCAGCCGGGCGGGCCTTCGTACGCGGCCCCGAGTTCGGCTTCACACCACACCGACCCGTCCGGCTCACGCTCGATCACCAGCGGCGGCGCGACTGGATTGCGCAGGCCGACCGCGACGTTCCCCCACGTCATGATGCGACCGGCGGCGGTTCGCCGGATGCCGAACGATCCCGGGACCAGCCGCCGCGACAGCAACCGGGTGGCTTCGTCGATCAATGCCTGCGCCTGCACCACCGTGCCCGAGTCGGTCTCGGTGCGAACGGCGGCATCGATCAACCGCCGCACCGACTGTGTCAACGGCTCGTACATCGCACGGTCGCACTCGAATTCGTCCACCGAGCTACGGGGGTCAGCGGGCCAGGAAGGCCAGCACCACGGCTTCCCAGGCTTCCTTCTGCTCGACCATCACCCAGTGCCCGCAGTTGGGGAAGATATGAATCTCGCCGTTGCGCACTGTGCGCATGGGCAGCAGCGCCATGTCCACCGGACTGACCCGGTCGTCCCGGCCCCAGGTGATCAGCACCGGCGCGGTGATCCGGCCGAGCTTGGCCCAGCCCGGTGTCTCGGCGGCCCGGGCCGCCTCGGCCATCCGCGCCAGCGCCGCCCGGCCGTACATGCGGCGTGAGTTCTCCAGTGTCGCCGGATCGGTGGCCTGTTCCCAGCGCTGCTCGACCAACTCCTCGGTCACCAACGCCGGGTCGTAGACCATCGAATGCAGCCAGGCGATCAGCGCTTCCCGCGTCGGGTTCTCGACGAACTCGCTCAGCCGGATGATCCCCTCGCCCGGGGAGGCGCTGAACAGCGGCGTGCCGATCCCGCCTATGGTGACCAGCCGGTCCACCCGCTCGGGATTCGCCAGCGCGAAATCGGTGGCGACAAAGCCGCCCATGGAATTGCCGATGATCCGCACCCGGTCCAGGCCGAGCCCGTCCAGGAAGGCGGCGACCGCCTGCTGGGCGGACATCATCGGGTGCGGAGCGCCGAAGTCGTCGCTGACCCCGAAGCCGGGGAATTCCAGCACGAGCGTGCGGTAGTGGGGCGCGAACACCGGCACGTTGTCGCCGAAGTTGCGCCATCCCGAGACACCCGGGCCGGAGCCGTGCAGCAGGAGCAGGGGCGGGCCGTCGCCGCTCTCGCGGTAGCGCAATACGCCTTGCTCGGTGGGCAGTTCCCGCAGTTCGGGGACGACTCTGGTTTCGACCGGTGTGCTCATGCCCCGAGCCTGCCACCGCGGGAAGCAGTTTCCGGGCCTGTTCCCGTTGAGCGGCACGCCTTTTCGGGCCGGCGCATCGGCAACTCAGTGCAGTCGCGGAATGGTGTCGCCGCTGGGCAGCTCGATGCGGGACTCGGCCAGCGCGTGCTCGCGTACCGCACGGTCGATACTGCGGTGCAGCACGTCGCAACCGCGGTCCCGGTGCCCGACATCGAGGTTCTGGGCCGCGATCACCGGGCAGCTGCCGACATCCCCGGTCCACTGCACCGAGGTGTGGGCGGGGCTGAACTTCTCGATGAGCACCCGCTGGCCGCAGCGCTCACAGTCGAGCGGCCGCAGGGTCATCGCGACAATTCCTCGCCGACACCGCCGTAGCGGCCGCGGAAGAAGATCAGCGGCGCCAGGTCCGCGGCGTACAGGTGACGCACCCGGGAGACCACGATGGTGTGATCGCCCGCGGGGTGCTCGGCTTCCAGCTCGGCCTCGATCCAGGCCAGGCAGTCGGTCAGGATCGGCGCTCCGGCCGGGGACGGCTGCCAACGGATGCCACGGAACTTCTCGGCGCCACGCGCCGCGAGCTGCCTGGACACCGGCTCCTGGGCCGCGGAGAGGATGTTCACCGTGTAGGGCCCCGCGGCGCGTACCCGCGGCCAGGAGGTGCTGGTCGCGGCCACGCAGAACGCGATCAGCGGAGGGTCCAGCGACACCGAGGTGAACGAGTTCGCGGCCAGGCCCGTCGGCGCCGAGGTCTCCGGATCGATGCCGGTGATCGCGACGACGCCGGTGGCGAAGTGCCCGAGCACGGTGCGCATCAGCGTCGGATCGAGTTCGGGGAGGTCGGCGGCCGTCGGTGCGGTCACGCTGCTGATGGTGGTCATGAGCTGCCTTCGGGAAGTGGAACGCCCATGCGGGCGAGCATGTCTCGGGGATTCGCGGGCGGAGCCAGGCTGCGCAGCTGGTCACCGCGCCTCGTCATCGCCGCCGTGCACATCGCGTCGTCGGAGAAGACCCAGAAATCGCCGCTGGCGATCTGCTCGATCATGTGCTCGGCGGCGGTGAGCGGGTCGAGCCCCTTCTCCACGTTGTCGCGCTGCATGGCGGCGAACACAGCGTTGGCGGTGGGGTCCGCGGTGGGTGCCGCGCGCTGGGCCGCGAGGAAGATCTCGCTGCGGATCGAGTGCGGAACCACAGCGCTGACCTGGATCGGGGCTCCGATGATGGACAGGTCCTGGTGTAGGCACTCCGTCATCGCCTGCACCGCGAACTTGCTGACGATGTAGGGCGACTGCACGGCTACGGTGTTGATTCCGCCGACCGAGGACAGGTTGGCCACGCAGGACGGCGTGCCCGCCGCGATCATGCGCGGTACGAACGACTTCAAGCTGTAGAAGACACCGTCGACATTGATCTGCATCAGGCGACGCCACCGATCGGCGGCGACCTCCCACAGCAACCCGGCCGATTCGACACCCGCGTTGTTGATCAGCAATTCGACGCTGCCGTGCTGGGCGAAGATCGTCGCCGCCATGGCCTCGACCGCGGCCTCGTCGGCGACGTCGACCTGGTGTGCTTCCGCCGCCCCGCCCCGAGCGACGATCTCGGCGGCGGCCTCGGCGGCCCGTGGCCCGTCGATGTCGGCGACGACCACGGTCATGCCCAGCGTCCCGAGGTGGTGGGCCAAACCCCGGCCGATACCCGCGGCCGCACCGGTGACGACCGCGGTGCCGCGGGAAAAGCGTTGCCGCGCAACCGCGCCCATCACGCCCCCTCCGGCAGAATGTTCGGATTCGCCCAGGTCGGCGGCTCCCGCCGTGGCAGCTCGGCGCGGCCGTCGAGCGAGCGCACCGTGGTGTTCGTCGCGTACGGGTAGTGCAGGCTGAAGGCCACCAGCCCGGTGCGGTCGGCGGCCGGAGCGGTGCACATCTCCAGCACCGTCTGCGCCAGGTACTCGACCGGCTCGGTGTCATAGCCCTCCGGGAGCAGCGTCGCCGCGCCCGGAGTCATGATCGCCGTCGATGGGCCGACGGCGTTGACCGCGATCCCGTCGTCGAGCAGCTCGGCGGCGAGTCCCTGGGTGAAGCGGTGCAGCGCGGCCTTCACCGATGCGTAGACGATGTCGCCGGAGGTCTTGTTGTATTCACGGAACGGCCGAATGGGACTGAGCCCGGTGGACGACCCGATATTGACGATCCAGCCGCCGCCCTTGCGCAGGTGCGGGATCGCGGCGCGGGTGAGCACGAACGGCACTTCGAGATAGTGCTGGACGGTCCGGTGGAACGTCGCGTCACTCATCTTCTCGATCGCGCTGTAGTCGGCGAATCCGGCGTTGTTGACGAGGATGTCGAGCCCGCCGAGTTCTTCGGCAACGCGGTCGACCAGGCCGGCGCGCTGCTCGTCGTCCTCCAGGTCGGCGGGTATCGCGATCGCCCGGCCACCGGCCGCCTCGATCAGCGCCACGGTCTCGGCCAGCGTGCCGGCGAGCACGTGGGTATCCCCGTCTCGAATCGATGGGCTGGGGTTCCCCGCACGGGCGGTCACAGCCACGGTCGCGCCTTCGGCGGCCAGCCGCTGGGCGATTGCCCGGCCGATGCCACGACTGCTGCCGGTGACCAGCGCCTTGCGGCCCGTGAGTCGCGACATCATGAAATCTCCAGTACGTCGCGGGTCATCTTCCAGACCAGTTCACGGGCCGGGCCGGTCAGCGAAAGGCTCGGGAAGGTCAAGAAACCGTGGAAGAGCCCGTCGAAACGGTGCGTGATCACCGGCACGCCGGCCTCGGCGAGCCGGCGGGCGTAGTCCTCCCCCGCCGCACACGGCGGGTCGAGTTCGGCGGTGGCGACCACCGCGGGCGGCAGCCCGGCCAGCGATTCGGCCTTGCTGGGCACCAGGTACGGGTTGTCGGTGCCGTTCGGCGCGTACTGCTGCCAATACCAGCGCATGGACGAGGTGGTGTTGTAGTAGCCCTCGCCGTAACGCTGGTACGACTCGGTGGTCAAATCGTCGTCGATGACCGGGTAGAGCATGATCTGTGCGGCGATGCGTGGACCGCCGCGGTCCCGTGCGGCCAGGCTCACCGTTGCCGCCAGGTTGCCGCCGGCGCTGTCGCCGGCCACCGCGATCCGGTCGGGGTCGCCGCCGTACTCAGCGGCGCGCCCGGCCGCCCACACCACGGCCGCGTACACATCTTCCATCGCCGCGGGGCCGGGGTGCTCGGGCGCACGCCGGTAGTCGACCGAGACGACCACGACGCCGACGGCGAGGGCCATCGACCGGCAGAACTCGTCGTGGCTGTCCAGATCACAGAAGACGAAGCCGCCGCCGTGCGCGAAGACCACCACCGGCAGCGCGGCATCCCGCGCCCGCTCGGGCACATACACCCGGACCGGCAGGTCACCGCCGGGGCCGGCGATGACCAGGTCCTCGGCGCGCCGCATGGCGGGCTCCCTGGTCAACGGCGCGCGCCTGGACACGATGATCTCGCGCAGCTCGGCCGCCTCATGCAGAGTCACATCGGGAAACGACTCCAGCGCCGAGAGCATCGCCTCGACATCCGGGTGCAGATCGGACCGTCGCTGTCCGCCCATCTCGACCACATCCTTCTTCGTTCTCAGGGGATCAGACACCGAGCTCGAAGCCCTTGTATCCGCCAGCGGCGACCTCAGCGCTGATGGCGCTGTAAGTGCCGAATCCGCCGATGTAGGGCATGAACACCCGGGGCTTGCCGGGGATGTTCGCGCCCATGTACCAGGAATTCGCGGAAGGGAATAATGTGCCCGCCGCCTTCTCGTTACACTCGGCGACCCAGTCGTCGACCGCCTGCGCACTGGCCTCGACGGTGCCGAACCCGTGCTCGTCGAGATGGTCCAGGCAGTCGGCGATCCAATCCACGTGTTGCTCGGCCATCAGCACCATGTTCGCGAGCACGCTGGGGCTGCCCGCGCCCGCGAGGATGAACATGTTCGGGAAGCCGGCCACCGCGAGCCCGAGATAGGTACGGGGGCCGGCAGCCCATTCCTCGCGCAGCTCCCGGCCGTCCCGGCCGCGGATGTCGATTCGCGACAGCGACCCGGTCATGGCGTCGAAACCGGTGGCGAAGATCAGCGCATCGAGGTCGTAGGAAGCCTCGGTGGTTCGCACACCGGTCTCGGTGATCGCCTCGATCGGTGTGCGCCGCAGGTTCACCAGGGTGACGTTGTCGCGGTTGTAGGTCTGGAAGTAGCCGCTGTCGGTGACGATGCGTTTGGTGCCGATCGGGTGGTCATTGGGGATCAGCTGGTCGGCGAGTTCCTGGTCATGCACCATCTCGCGGATCTTGGCCTCGACGTATTCGCGGGCAGTGTCGTTGGCGGCCAGGTTCGTCATCTGGTCCGGAAAAGCCTTGGCGAACAGGTAGCCGCCGCGCTGCCACCATTCGTCGTAGATCCGGGTCCTCTCGGCGGCGTCGATTTCCAGCGCGCCCTTGGGGTACGGGCTGTTCGGGGTGCCACCGCCACTGCGGCGCGACTGCTCACGGCGTTCGGCGTAGTTCGCCTTCACTTCGGCTACGAACTGCGGGTCCAGTGGACGGTTGCCCGCCGGAATCGAATAGTTCGGCGTGCGCTGGAAGACGTAGAGGTGCTCGGCCTGCTCGGCGATCACCGGGATCGCCTGGATGGCCGACGATCCGGTTCCGATGACGCCGACCCGCTTGCCGGCGAAATCCACGGGCTCGTGCGGCCATTCACCCGTGTGGTAGATCTCGCCGCCGAAGGTGTCGCCGCCCGCGATGTCGGGCTTGTTGGTCGCCGACAGCACGCCGGTGGCCAGGATGCAGAAGCGCGCGGTCACGGTGCGGCCGGTGTCGGTGGTGATGGTCCAACGCCGGGCCCGCTCGTCGTAGACGGCGGCGCTCACCCTGGTCAGGAAGTCGTAGGCCGAGCGCAGGTCGTGCCGGTCGGCGACGTGATCCAGGTAGCGCAGGATCTCCTCCTGCGTCGCGAACCGCTCCGACCAGGTCCATTCCTGCTGCAGCTGCTCGTCGAAGGAGTAGGAGTAGTCGATGCTCTCGACGTCGCAGCGGGCGCCCGGGTACCGGTTGTGGTACCAGGTGCCGCCCACGCCTTCGGCGGATTCGAAGCCGTGCACGCGCATTCCGCGGGCGCGCAGCCTGTACACCGTGTACAGGCCGGAAATCCCCGCCCCGACGACGACGGCGTCGAAATCGTTGTCCTGAGTTGTCACAAGAATCACTTTCCTCGATGAGGTGAGATCGGTGGAGCCAGACCTTAAGTGGCACAACGGCTTCCGAAGTGGCGGGTACCACCCAGCGGCCCTCGGGTTCCGGCCGCGCCTCAGGCGCGGACCGTCTCGGCGGCCGCGTCGGCCGCAGCCTTATGGGCGTCCTTCATCTCCCGCATCCACATCCACTCGTGGCCCCAGTAGCTGTCCGCGGTGATCTCTTCAGCGGTGTAGTAGCTCTCGTCGACGAGCTTGCCGCCGAAGCCGTACTCGATGTCCCAGCCGCCGGGCACTCGGACGTAGAAGGAGATCATCTTGTCGTTGGTGTGCCTGCCCAGAGTGGACGACACGGGGAAGTCGCGCGCGAGCACCTGATCGTAGGCACTGCCGACCGCGTCGAGTTCGTCCACTTCGACCATCACGTGGATCAGACCCGGGTCGCGGCCCGCCTGGCTCGGCATGATCGCCAGGCTGTGGTGGCGTTGGTTGACCCCCATGAAACGGATCCGCATCGGCGGGGCTTCCGGCGGAGTGGGCATCCGGAAAGCGCCGCGGGACAGGAACCCCAGGGTCTCGTTGTAGAAGGTGAAGGACTCGTCGAAGTTGGTCGTCGGCATCACCACGTGGCCCATACCCTGCTGTCCCGTGACGAAACGCTGACCGTACTTGGTCAGCACGGGGCTGTGCTCGAGCACCGGGCCATGGAAGAACTCGAGCGGCGTCCCGCCGGGATCCTTCATGCTGAACCCCGCCTCGACCCGGCGCCGGTCGGCCAGTTGCTGAGACATCGGGGTGACGGTGAATCCGCAGGATTCCAGATGCCCGGCCAGCCGACGCAGGGCGAGCCCGTCGCGAACCTCCCACCCGACGGCGGTCACGCGGTCGGCGTCACCGCGTTCAACGGTGATGCGAGCGGGCCGCTCGTCCATCCGGAAGTGCAGGGCGTCGTCCTCCGGGCCGAAACCGGTTGCGAATCCAAGTACTTCGAAACCCAGTTCACGCCAACGATCCATGTCGGTGGCGACAACCCGGACGTAGCCGAGCCCCTTGATTTCGGTCATCGCTGTCGTGTTCCTTTCCGAACCGGTCAGATCATCACCCGCAGCGGTCCGGGCGGGACCTCCACGCCCAGCGACGCCAGCGCGGCGGCGTGATAGGTAGTGCTCGTCACGTGTATGGCGTGGTGCAGGCCCGCGTGAGCGTCGCGCCAGAAGCGCTGGAGCGGGTTGTCCATCCGCAGTGCGTTGCCGCCGGCGCGGTCGAAGACTTCGTCGGCGGCACGCACCGCACGCCATGCCGCCCGCGCCTGGTCCCGGCGTACTTTCGCGCGGGTTTCGAAGTCGATCTCCTCGCCTCGGTCGACCTTGTCGTAGACACGCTCGACGTTCACGAGCAGTTGCTGACGCGCGGCGTCGATCTCCGAAGCCGACTCCCCGAGGGCATGCAGCACGTACGGGTCGTCCTTGATGACAGTGCCGGCGGCACCGACGCGGTCACGCTGGTAGGCGATCCCGGCAGCCAGGACACCTTCACAGATGCCGATGGTCGCCGAGGTGATTCCCAGCGGGAACATGGTCGACCAGGGCATCTTGTACAACGTCTCGGTCGCCCCGTACTCCTTGGCCGCGGTTCCGTCGATCACCTTCGCCGAGTTCATAACTCGGTAGCCGGGGATGAAGGCGTCTTTGACGACAATGTCCTTGCTGCCGGTGCCGCGCAGCCCGACCACGTCCCAGGAGTCGGGCACAATCTCGTAGTCCGACCTGGGCAGGATCACATGCAAGCCCTGTGGCGGCGTCAACGGTTTGCCATCCGGGCCGCCGATCAGGGCGCCGAGGAAGATCCAGTCACAGTGGTCGGTACCGGAGGAGAACTGCCAGCGCCCGTTCAGTACGTAGCCGTCATCGGTGGGTACCGCGATGCCACCCGGCATGTACGGCGATGCCTGCCAGGTGTCGCCGTCCGCGCCGAGCACCTCGTCCTGAACCTTCGGGTCGGCGAAGGCCAGCTGCCAGGGATGCACGCCAACGATGCCGCCGACCCAGCCGGCGGAGCCGTAGATGCTGGCGGTCTTCATCACGGTCTCGGCGAACTCGCGCGGATGCGCCTCGAAGCCGTTGTACTTCTTACGCTGCAGCAGCCGAATAAGTCCTGCCTGCTTCAGCTGCTTGGCCATGCCATCGGTCAGGCGACCGAGCGAATCGGATTCGTCCGCGCCTGCGCGGATCTCGTCGGCGATGGCGACGATGTTGTCAAGGACGGTGTGGGACATCGGAACTCCTGGTCCGGGGAAACGAGAGAGGAAGGGGTTGTCGTCGGGAGCCGACGGGCCGGCTATCGGTTCGCGGCGAGATTGGGGGCGAGAGCGCTGCGCCCGGCCGCCAGGTTGGCATCGACCTCGGCCTGCCAGTTCTGCAAGGCGCGTTCGGTGTCGATCTCGAACTCGAAGCGGTTGACCATCTCTGGCTTGATGTCTTCGACATCGACATAGAACTGCTCGTACCAGCGGCGCAGTTGGTAGACCGGGCCGTCTTCCTCACACAGCAGCGGATTGTCGATGCGCGCCTTGTTCTTCCAGATCTCGACGTCCTGCTCGAAACCGATCGCGATGCCGCGGCCGACCGCCGCGGCCATCTCGTTGGCGGCCTCGTCGCTCATACCCGCGGGCTTCTCCACGATCACGCCGTATTGCAGGCGGAAGGAGGTGGGTGTGATCGGGTAGTGGCAGTTGATCAGGTAGATGTTCGGTTCGTCCCGAGCGGTGTACTGAGCACCCCACAACTTGTCGATCATGTAGGAGGGACCGTAATAGGTAGCGTCGGAACGGCTTTCGAGGCTGAGATCAGTGTTCTGACTGACGCCCACCGCATCGGCCCGGGGGCGCGAACGCATGAGCTGGGTGGCGGTGTGCCCTTCGAAGACATTGCGGAAGAAGGTCGGCATGCCGTAGTGAACGTAGAAGAAATGGGCCATGTCGACGATGTTGTCGACGATCTCACGACAGTGCGATCGCTCCACGACGATCGAGTTCCACACCCAGTCGGTCCACCCGGGATCGCCGTAAGTGGGAATCGCCGGAATTGCCAGCTCGGCCGGCGGCTTCCGCCCCTGAGGGTCGTGCCAGACGAACAGCTGCCCGCTGATCTCCAGCGTGGGCCAAGCCTTCGTGCGGGCGAGTGGGGGCACGCGGCGCGCATACGGGATCGCCGCGCACTTGCCGTCTCCGCGCCAGCGCCAGTCGTGGAACGGGCAGGCGATCGTGTTGCCCACCACCGTTCCGTGCGCCAGATTGCCGCCCATGTGAGGGCAGAAAGCGTTGAGCACGTTGATCTTTCCGTCCTCCCCCGCGAACACGACAAGCTCGGTGCCGAATGCGGAGACCTGATGCGGGGTGCCGTCGGCGAAGTCGCGAACCAGACCCAGGCAGTGCCACCCGCGGGCATACCGCTCAGGCGGCAGGCCGGCGTCGATGACACGGACCCGATCTCCGGTTTCAGGGGTGGAACTCACTATTCCTCCTGGTCAGATGGCTTGCGACCGTGAATCTCGGTGCAGTGCGATCAGCTTGGCAGTCCGAATACCGGTGTGACGTGCGTCTCCTGCTGAATGGGACGCCGATTCGGACTGCTCCTGAACGCCGCGACGGTTCAGTACTCGATCGCGATTTCGTCGCTGCCCGGTTCTGCCCGGCACGCCAGGATGTAGCCCGCTGCAAGGTCGTCCTCGGTCAGAATCTCGTTGCGCGCCAGGTTTATCCGCCCCTCGGTCAGCGAGCAGACACAGGCGCTGCACACGCCCTCCCGGCACGAATACGGCGCCTCGATTCCTGCGGCGAGCAGGGCGTCGAGAAGTGTGCGCCCCGCGGTCCAGGGCACCTGGTGTTCGGCGCCGTCGATGCTCACCCGGACTCGAGCGACCACCTCGCGGCTCTCGTCGTGGTCACGGCCTCGATCGGCCTCGGCGAACGGGTCGCGTTGCAGTGACAGGAACCGCTCGGAATGCACCCGAGCCGAAGAGAACCCGACTTCGGCGCACACCTGCGCCGCAAGGTCCATCAGTGGTGACGGTCCGCAGATGTAGACAGTGCGGTCGCGGAGTGGACGCACCAGCAGCGATAGCGTTTTCCGTGTCGGGTACCCCTGCACCGACTCCAAGATGTGCAGCACCGAGAGCCGGTCGGCGAAACGGCGTTCCAGCTCTTGAAGCTCCCGGGCGAAGATGACCGATTCCTGGTCGCGGTTGGCATAGATCAGCACCACGTCGCCGGTGCCGGCGAACAAGATCGACTTGGCGATCGCGATGACCGGGGTGATGCCGCTGCCGCCGGCCACCAGCACCACCGACTCGTCCAGCGACGCGGGCGTGAACGTGCCGGCCGGAGACAGGATCTCCAGTTCGTCACCGGCAGAAACGTTGTCGCACAGCCAGTTCGAGCCGTATCCGCCCGCGACCCGCTTGACGGTGAACTTCATCGCCATGTCGGCGTGCGGCGAACTCGACAGCGAGTAGCAGCGCGCCGAGCCGGTGCCGATATCGGGTACCCGCACAGTGAGAAACTGCCCGGCCCGATACCCGGGATCCGCGTCGCCGAGCGGCTCGACGACGAAGGACCGGGTATCGGCCGTCTCCTCGACGATCTCGAGCACCCGAACCCGCCTTCGGTGCGAGTCCTCGGTGGTCGTCGCCGAGTCCGCGAGAACATCCGGACCGGTACTCGTCTCCGTGGACATCCGCCCTCCTGGTCGTGATCGATCTGACGGCCCCGTCCGGTCGGATCAGAGCCCCCGGAAGGCTAGGCGCGCGATCACAACCTCAGCGGCGGACATCTCGTTGATCGGGAGGCTTATTCGCTCGAATTCACCGACACCGATGACCGGTGTGCGCACTGCCGCTCATGACGCAGGGATGTCGGCTCCGCCGACCCGGCCGGCCATATCGGCCACCGCCCGGTAGGCCATCACCATCCCCGAGCCCAGCGGCACGCCGGGTCCCGGATACACAGGCCCGGCCACCGAAGCCGCGGCGTTGCCCGCGGCGTACAGCCCGGGGATCACCGAGCCGTCAAGACGCTCTACCGCGCCGTCTCGGTTGATCACCGCGCCGCCCTTGGTGCCGAGATCGCCGAGGACGAGCCGCACCGCGTGGAAGTGGGATCCATCCAGCGCGCGCAAACACTGCTCCGGCGAGGTCGCTCCAACGAAGAATCGGCCGAAGGGATCCTCGCCGCGAGCGAAGTCCTCGTCGCGGCCACGCTCGGCGAAACCATTGAATCGGCGCACTGTTGCGTCCAACTGCCCGGGATCGAGCCCGATCGCCACGGCAAGTGCAGCCGGATCGTCCGCTGTGTGCCACAGTCCGGCCGCTGACAGTTCCTCCCTGCCGGGTGCCGGGAGACAGATGGCGGGCAGGTCGTCGCCGAACCGGTCGTCGAAGACGAACCAGAACGCGTCGCCGTGTCCCAGATGCATCCGTTCCCGCATCGCCCTGCCCATCCGGTCGTAGGGCAGCATCTCGTTGGCGAAACGCACACCGGTGCCGTCGACGATGATCCCAGCCCGCACGCCGAGCGTGAACGCGGCGTGCCCGTTCGGGAACAGCGTGGCCGGGCACCACCAGGACTGGTCCAGCAGATCCACTGCGGCACCAGCTGATTCGGCGAGCGTGAGCGCGTCGCCCGAACCGGTGTCGGGGTGTGAAGAGGTCCAGTCGGCTGTCGGCAGACCCTGCCACTTCGCCCGCAGTTCCGGCGACCGCTCGAAACCACCCGCGGCCAGCAGCACTCCGGCACGCGCGCGGATACGGCTCTCCGTACCGTCCGCGCCGATGACGATGGCACCGGTGACCCGCCCCTCCTCGTCCTGCACAAGGCCGGTGGCGCGGGTGGACAGCTTCATCTCGGCGCGGCCGGAGGCGTCGAGCGCGAGAAGCATTCGGGCGATCCATGCCTGGCCGCCATCGAGCACCGACCGGTCCATCTCGATACCGAACTGGTCGGCAGGCACCATCGGACGGATATCGTCGATCCGGTCGCCGACGTCGTCCGCCGAGATCGGGTGGGCGAAGATGCTGCGGCCGTTGGCGCTTCGTCCCTCTGCGTCGAAGTAGTCCGGGAAGGACCGGTGCTCGAGCGGGATGCCGATCGTGTTCTCCAGGAAGTCGGCGACGACCGGGCCGGTCTCCAGGTAAGCGCGCTGCGCATCGGACCGGGTCCGGTCACCGACAAGCGCGGTAAAGTAGGTGAGCCCCTGTTCGACCGAATCGTCCACGCCCTGCCGGGCAAGCACATGATTGCCCGGCAGCCACACACTGCCGCCGGAATACGCGGATGTGCCGCCGAAGCGGTCGGTCTTCTCGATCACGCAGGCCGACAAGCCACGGTGGGTCGCGGCCAATGCTCCTGCCAGCGCGGCACCGCCGGAGCCCACCACTACAACATCACAAGTACTACCCCAGGTCATCGTCGACTGCGCTCCATCTCTGCGTCGGGTGTGAACGGCGTCACGCTAGACTCGGCGCGGCGCTGCGAGACCCGGCCTTCCCGCTCAGTGGGCGTGCAAGCGCGCGGGCGAGCTGACGACCTCGATGAGGTAGCCGTCGGGATCGAAAACCTTGCCGATAGTGCGCCCGCCGAACCGTTCCGATGTGGTCGCCGGCATCTCCTCAGTGCCGCCGTGTTCGCACGCGGCGGCCATCAGCCCGGCGACGTTCTCGGTGTTCAGTACCAGCTTCACGAACATGCTGCCGTGGTCGGGCGGCAAGGCATCGACGTGCGGCATGATGAGCTCGACCCCGGCCGATCCGGCGCGCAGAATCATCGCGGCGAACGTGTCGGTGGAGAATGAGTTCTCCTCGACGAAACCGCATCCGGTTGTGTAGAACTCGGCGGACTTGGCCAGATCGGTGACTCGGAGCGCAGTCAGCGACAGGATTGTCGGCACCGGCGGAGTGCTGGTCATCGGGTCTGCGACCCACCGTTGAAGTCCAGTGTCTGCCCGGTCATTCCGCCGGCCTCGTTCGAGGCCAGATAGGCGCAAAAGGCTCCGACCTCGATCGGGTCGCCCAGTCGCCCGATCGGAATGCCCGCGATGAGCCGCTCGATCTGCTCTGGCGGCATTTTGTGCACCAGGTTGGCCTGCAGGCCGAGCGCGACGATGTTGGCTGTCACTCCGTACTGTCCGGTCTCAGCAGCGAGGTGGCGGATGAAGCCCTCGATACCGCTCTTGCCGGTCGCGTACATCGAGACGTTGATGTTCTGCCCTGTGCGCGCTGATCCCGAGGAGATCTGCACGACCCGGCCCCAGCCGTTGTCGCACATACCGTCGATGACCGCCTTGATGCAGTTCATCGCGCCGTAGATATTGAGTTCGATCGAGGGCGGCCACTGTTCAGGAGTCAGTTCTCGGAACGGCTTGCTGACACGGTCCTCGGCGACTCCGGCGTTGTTGACCAAGATGTCGACGTGGCCCCCCAGCTCGGCCTCGGCCGAACGAACAGCGTTGATGGTCGCCTGATAGTCCGTCACGTCGAAGGGCCGGGCGATGGCCTTGTTGCCCTCGGCAACGATGGCCTCGGCGACCTTCTCCGCACGCTCGGCGAACAGGTCGTTCACCACGACACTCGCCCCTTGACGCGCCAACACCGTCGCGATCCCCTCCCCCACGCTCTGGCCTGCGCCCGTGACCAGGGCAATCCGTCCGTTCAACTCGAACACGAGTTCACCTTTCCGTCGATGTCGTCACCAGATCGCAGGGGTGACGTCCTCCGCGTTCCTACTCTCCGAACCGTGCGCACAATTGTCAACATTATTGGATTTTATTTTGGATCCAATCTGCTACGGTTGGGGCATGCCGCCTGATAATCCGGTCACCGCGCCGTCCGAATCGCCGGTCCTGACCGACTTCACCGACGGTGTCGCGCAGCTGACCCTGAACAATCCTCGCCGCAAGAACGCGATCAGCCTGGAAATGGCTGCGATCATCGACGATTTCTGTGCCCGGGTCGAGACCGACGCCGATATCGGCGCGGTGGTGGTGCGCGCGGCCGGAACCTACTTCTGCAGCGGCGCCGATACCCGTGACCTGGCCACTTCCTCGAGCGACCCGGCCTCCCCCGAAGCGGTGAGCCGCACATCGGCGGTCTATGGCGCCTTCGTCCGTGTGGGCATGCTGCCGGTTCCAACCGTTTCCAGGGTGGTCGGCGGCGCCGTCGGCGCCGGACTCAACCTCGCGCTGGCCACCGATCTCATGGTGGTCACCCCGGAATCGCGGCTGGAGAGCGGGTTTCTCGCCCGCAGCATCCACCCGGGTGGCGGGCACCTGGCCCTACTCGGTCGCGCAGTCGGCTGGTCGAACACCATCGCGCTTGCCGCCTGCGGACTGTCGCTGACCGGCACGGAGGCCGTGGCCCGCGGGCTGGCGCACCTCGCGGTCGGCGAGTCCGAACTGGACACGCGCATCGCCGAACTGACCGCGCCGGCCGCCGCCGACCCCGAACTCACCCGGCGGATCATGAACAGCGCCCGACTCCAACTCGGCCCGCCCGCCGTGAGCTGGTCCTCGGCACTGGAGATCGAACGCGGCGTGCAGATGTGGTCGATGTCGCGTAAGGGCGAGGGCTCCTGGTCGTCACGGGGGCCGGGCCGATGACCGCTGTCGCCACCACCCCCAGCGGTTCGCACACCGCCGACCGCGCCGAGCTGCGACAGGTCCGCGACGAGGTGCGCGCCTTCTTGCAGGCCGAACTCGACGCAGGCACCTTCTCCCCCGCACCGGACAACTGGATGAGCGGCTTCGACCCGGCGTTCAGCGCCAGGCTCGGCGCGCGCGGCTGGCTCGGCATGACGTTGCCCGCACGCTACGGCGGCCACGAACGCCCCCTGCTCGAACGGTTCGTCGTCACCGAGGAACTCCTCGCCCACGGCGCACCGGTCGCCGCGCACTGGGTGGCCGACCGGCAGATGGCCCCCGGCATCCTGGCCAATGGCACCGAGGAACAGAAGCAGCGCTATCTGCCCGGCATCGCGGCGGGCGAGATCTTCTTCGCCATCGGGATGAGCGAGCCCGACGCGGGCTCCGACCTCGCCGCCGTGCGTACCCGAGCGATCGAGCACGCCGACGGCTCCTACACGATCAGCGGCACCAAGGTGTGGACCACCGGCGCCCACGTGGCCCAGGCCATGGTCCTGCTGGCCCGCACCGACGGCGGCCCGGGTGACCGGCATGCCGGGCTCTCGCAGTTCCTGGTCGACCTCGACAACCCGGACATCGAGGTGCGCCCGTTGCGCAGCATCGACGGCGGCGCGCACTTCAACGAGGTCATCTTCCACGACGCTCACGTCGGCGCCGACGCTCTGCTGGGCAGGCGCGGAGAGGGCTGGACCCAGGTGATGGGCGAACTCGCCTTCGAGCGCTCGGGCCCTGAGCGCTACCTGTCGACCATGCCGCTACTGCGCGCCTGGGCCGCCGAACTGCGCCGGGCCGGCGCGACCGAGCAGCAGAGGGTCGCCCTTGGTGGGCTCACGGCGCGGGCCTGGGCCTTGCGCCGGATGTCGCTGACGGTCACCACCGAGCTCGCCGCTGGTCGCAAGCCCGACGTGCTCGCCGCGATGGTGAAGGATCTCGGCTCCAGCTTCGAGGGTGACGTGGTCGAGGCGATCCGCGCATGCACGCAGACCACGCCGCGGCGCGACGGCGGCGACCCGTTCGCGCGCCTGCTCGCCACCGCGATCCTGCACACTCCGGCATTCACCTTGCGCGGCGGCACCAACGAGATATTGCGCGGAATCGTCGCGCGGGGAATGGGACTGCGATGACCCACTGGAACACCGAACTGGCCGCGACGGTCGCCGCCATGGCCGAGCGTGTCGGGACAACCACCGACACCCCGGCCACAGGAATCGACAGCGCACTCTGGGCCGCGCTCACCGAGGCCGGTTTCACCGAGATCGGGATTCCGGAGGAACAAGGCGGTAGCGGCGGCAGCACGGCCGACGCACTGTCGGTTCTGCACGCCGTTACCGGGCAGGGCGCCCACACGATGCTGCTCGAGCACAGCGCGCTGGCGAGCCGCCTTGTCGCCGAGTGCACCGGCAGCCCGGCGACCGGACCCGCCACCTTCGCCGTTGCCGGCGATGCCTGCGCCACACGCGACACTGCGGATGGCGTCGTGCTCGACGGCACCGTCACCGACGTTGTGCACGGTTCCAACGCCGCCGTACTAGTGATACTGCTGTCCGCGTCCGGAGCGAATGCGCGGCCCACGATCGCGATCGTCGCGACGAACGCCCCTGGAATCACGGTGGAGCGCGGCAGCGATCTGCTCGGCGCCGCGCTCGACGACTACCGCTTCGACCAGACCCCGGTCCAGCTGCACGAATCGCCGGTCGACGCAGACGAACTCGAGGAGCGCGGCGCCCTCGCCTACGCGGTGGCACTGACTGCCGCTGCCGATGCCGTGCGGGACGGGACGCTGCGCTACGCCGCCGAGCGCGTCCAGTTCGGCCGCCCACTCGCCAAGTTCCAGGCCATCCAGCAGCGCCTCGCCGGGCTCGCCGCGCTCACAGCGCTGATGGAGACCGCGACCGAGGCGGCCATCGACACCGATGACGGCTCCTCCGCACGGCGTACCGCGATCGCGGCTGCCAAGGTCATCGCTTCCGCCTCAGCCCGGGAAGTGGCCGCCGCCGGACACCAGATCCACGGCGCCATCGGCTTCACCTCCGAGCACCGGCTCGGGCGCTCCACCACCGCGTTGTGGAGCTGGCGGGACCGCTTCGGCTCGGAGCGGTACTGGTCCGAGATTCTGGCCGGCCAGATCCTGGACGAGGGCACCGATGTCTGGGATCTCGTCACCGGCACCGAGCCGACCGGAGCCGCGATAGCAGAAGGGACTTCTCGATGAACGTCACCGTGCCCCCAGCGACAGGCATCGATGGCCGTGCCGCCTGGCGGACCGCAGACTCCACAACCGCCGGCACCGTGCTGAGCGGGTTGCGCGTGCTGGATCTGAGTCGGGTGCTGGCAGGCCCCTATACCGCGCAGATGCTGGCAGACCAGGGCGCCGAGGTCATCAAGGTGGAAGGCCCCGACGGGGACGAAACCCGCGGTTGGGGCCCGCCGTTCGTGGACGAGGGAACCAGCAGCGCCTACTACGCAGGCCTCAATCACAGCAAAGACAACATCGGACTCGACCTGCGCAGCGACGAGGGCCGCGAGATCCTCGCGCACCTGCTGGCCGGGGCTGATGTCGTCATCGAGAACTTCAAGGCGGGCACCATGGCGCGCTGGGGATTCGATTTCGAGACCGTGCTGGCGGAGCGCTTTCCTCAGCTGATCTACTGCCGTATCACTGGATTCGGGGTGGACGGGCCGATGGGCGGGCTGCCCGGTTACGACGCGGTGCTGCAGTCCTTCGGCGGTCTGATGAGCATCAATGGCTACCGGGACGGCAATCCGCTGCGAGTAGGTGTGCCGATCGTCGACATCGTCACCGCCAACCTCGCAGTCAATGGGATCCTGCTGGCGTTGCTCGAACGGGAGTACAGCGGCAGGGGCCAGCTCGTCGACATAGCGCTGCTGGATTCGGTCATCTCATTGCTGCATCCGCACGCCGCCAACTGGATCGCCAGCGGCAAGGTGCCGCAGCGGACCGGGGACTTCCACCCGACGGTCGTGCCGTATCAGGTCTTCGAGGCTGCGGACGGCGACCTTTTCGTCAGCGCGGCCAATGACCGCCAGTTCCGTTCGCTCACAACCGCTCTCGGGGCGCCGGCGCTCGCGGAAGACCCGCGTTTCACCACCAACGGTCAGCGCTACGACCATCGCGAGGAACTCGTCGCGATCCTGGCCGAGCGGATCGCATCCTGCTCGCGGGACGAACTTGCACAGCAGCTCGAGCAGGCCGGGGTGGCTGCCTCTCCGGTGAACACCGTGGACGAAGCGCTGCAGGCTGCCCAGACGCGGCACCGCGGTCTGTTCCTCGAGACAGAGGATTACCGAGGTGTCGGCGTGCCGGTCAAGTTGAGCCGGTCCTCGCACCGAACCCCGCGCCCGGCGGTACCGCGCGGCGCCGACACCACCGGCGTTCTGACCGCCATGGGATATAGCTCCGAGCGGATCGAAGCCCTGCGGGCGGCTGGTATCTTCGGGAATCCGTGAGCAGCCGAAGCAGTAGTACAGCAGCAGCGGAGGGTGGCCGCGATGTCGGCCAGTCCACCGGACGGGTCGTGCAGGAGATCGAGCGGCTGATTGTCAGCGGTGAGCTGCTGCCCGGCCAGCCGATCCGTCAGGTGTTGATGGCCGAGCGCCTCGGCGTCAGCCGCCTTCCGATTCGAGAGGCGTTGCGCCACCTCACTGCCGAGGGTCTGGTCGAGCATGAGCACAACGTCGGCTACACCGTAGCCCGCCTGCAACAGAGCGACTTCGACCAGATCTATCTCATGCGGGCCGCACTCGAGCCCGATGTGCTGCGATCGTTGCCGCTGTTCGACGAGAAGGCACTTGCCGAGGTCGCTGGCGCCGCCGCCTTGGTGGCCGATGCGGCGACGAGCGGTGATGTGCTCGCCATGCGTTTGCACAACCATGCGTTCCACTTCGCCATCTTCGAGCGGTCACCGCTGAACCTGGTGGTCGCCGAAGTACGCCGGCTCTGGACACTGGCCATGCCGTACCACGCCGCATATCTCTACGACCCGGCCGCGCGCGAGCGCGTGGTGGCCGAACACGACCAGATGATCGAAGCGCTCGCCCGCCACGACAACGAGCGGCTCGTCGCGTTGATGGACGAGCACCGCCGTGGCGGCGAGACGAGCACCGGGATGATGTTGCGTTCCACGCGCACGGCCGTGATTCCCCCGGCCGATCCCGCCATTCCTGAGGAGTAGACCGATGACCGTTCCGACCGGGCACCCGCCCTACCGTTTCGCGTGGGATCCCGACGTAGCCGCACTCGTGGCGCGAATCGAGAGCCAGGGAGCGGGCTCACTGCGCACTGCGGGCGTCGAGGCAGCCCGCCGCTCACTCGAGTCGATTGTGCGCCCGGCCGGTCCGGCTATGGCATCGGTGCGAGACGCGACGATCGACGGCCCGCACGGCACTGTCCCGCTGCGTGTCTACCGCCCCTATGCCGCCCCGGAGACGGCAGCGCCAGCGTTGGTGTGGTTTCACGGCGGGGGAATGATCATGGGATCGTTGCGGTCGTTCGACCGGCTCGCCCGCGACATCGCCGAGGCTACCGGCGCAGTTGTGTTCAACGTCGAGTACCGGCTCGCCCCAGAACACCGCTACCCCGTGGCCAACGAGGAGGCGTACGCGGCGCTGTGCTGGGTTCATGAGAACGCCGACGCGTGGGGTGTCGGCAGCCACCGTATCGGGGTCGGTGGCGACAGTGCAGGCGGAAGCCTCGCGACAGCGACGGCGCTGCGCAGCCGAGATCTGGACGGGCCAGCCATCGCCCAGCAGGTGCTGTTCTATCCCGGCATCGAACGGCGCACCGAACGCCCTTCGATGCGCGAGTTCGGCAACTCCCCCTTCCTCACCGCCGCCGACATCGACTGGATGAAAGACCTGTACCTCGGCGAGGACCCCTCCGCAGACGACGCCTACGGCACTCCGGCACTGGCGGATTCACTCGCGGACCTGCCTCCGGCGATCATCGCCGTAGGGTACGGCGACCCGCTCCGCGACGCCGTCGAAGCCTACGGCGACCGGCTGCGCGACGCCGGCGTGCCAACCGCGCAGCTGCGCTATCCGGGCGTGGGGCACGGCTTCGCCATGCAGACCGCCTCAGTCGCCCGTGCTCGCGCGGCAGTGACCGAAGTCGGCGCTCTGGCGAACACCCGCTTCCTGCTGTCCGCCTGATTCGGGCCCCCGGCGCACCGCCGCCCTTGAGCGTGCGCGCCGTGCTTGGCGCCGCATGAAAAGGACTCAGTTCACCGCCGGGGCCAACAAGAGCTTCTTCAGCGAAACCCGTGACGTCCCACAACTCGTCCGGTGCCGGATGCGGGCTGTAGATGATGCGGCGCGCGCGTGGCCGCGTTGCGCAGTTCCACCCGCACCTCGACCCGAGCTGCACCGCCCCGCTCCACCGTCGCCCGGGTGACACCCGCGGATTCCGCGGTGCCCTCGTGCGCGGCCAGCGCCATGCTCGGATCCCGGCCGACGCGAATGCCGGCCGCACCCTGCCGGCCTCCTACCTCGCCGAAGACGGGTGCGCAACGCCACGAGGTCGGCCAGGCGCATTAGGTGCTCCGCAGCGATCAGCTCAGCGGGCGCGGGGCTGCTGAGCGCGGGCCGGTTCATCTGCGATTCGCATTACTGCGCGAAAGCGTCCAGCGCTGAAGGAATTCGATGCCGATGCGTTCGAAGGCGTGCTTGGCTTCGACGAACACCCAGTGTCCGCAGTTCGACAGAACGTGCAACTCGGCATTCGGGAGCGCAGCGGCACCTGCGCCATGGCCAGCGGGCACTGACGGTCGTCGCAGCCCCACACCATCAGCGTCGGGCATTTCACCTTGTGCAGCATCGACCGATACGACGGTGTCCGGAACTCGGCACGCGCCCGCTCATGCGGGGCGCGTGCCTCCGATCCGTACATCGCGCGCAGTGTTTCCAGGGCGGCTGGCTGGTTGGCTGCCTGCCAGCGTTCCTCGATCAAGTCCTCGGTAAGCAACTGCGGATCGAAGACCATGCAGTTCGACCACGCACCAAGGCGTTACGACAGGGGTTGTCGGCGAATTCTCGCAACAGCCTAATGCCTTCTCTCGGGCCGCGCGACACGGCCTGCGCCTGCCCGATCGGATCGGATCAGCACAGTCAGGTCCGGGAAACGTTGTCAAAGAACGCTTTTCATTCGTTTCGCGATCATGTCCGTTGTCCACCTCGGGGCAAGGCGACGGTCGTATCGTGGGCTGTCGCGAGCGGGGGTCGGCTTTTCGCCATGATTCGGGACTCCGCTCTCGCAAAGTCGGGGTGGGTGGCGGACCACCTCAGCCGCGTACCGGCGCCAAGAGCTTCTTGAGCGGAATGCTGTTGTCGCACAAGTCGAGTGGGCTCGGACGGCGCCCCCTGCCCAACGCTGAGCGCAGCGCCATGAAGTCCGCTGGGGAATTAAGGCATTCGGCGGCCACCAGCGCGTCGTCGGTGAAGTACAGCGCGACTCGACGCTGCGGGCGATCCGGATCCACCCGCACCAGCGTCGAGGTGTACCCACCGATGAGGCCGGTGATTTGCAGCTTCTGGCCGCCCTGATCGGACCAGAACCACGGGGCGGCCCGCTCCGGCACCGGTCGGCCCAGCAGCACCGCGGCGGCGGTGTTGGCCTGATCGATCGCGTTGTCCACCGATTCGAGCCGGTAATGGCTGCCAGTCGCCGACACGTGAGTGGTGCAGTCGCCGATCGCCAGCGTCCACCCGTCGGAGGCCAGACACCGTTCATCGACCACGATGCCGCCATCGCAGTCGAGCCCGAACCGCTCGGCCAGTTCGGTACGCGCCGCGGCACCTATACCGACGAGCACCGTCGTGGCCGGAATCTCGCGGCCGTCGTCGAGCCGCACCGCGCGAATCCCACCCTCGTCATGCAGGATCTCTGTCGGAGTGGCGCCCAGTAGGACCTCGGTGGCCATCGCGCGGTGCGCGGCCAGCAAGATGCCCGCCGTGTCCGGGCCGACAGCGCGGGCGAGCAGCCGCTCCCCTGCCTCGATCACGGTCACCTCGGCCCCGAGCGCACGTGCCGTGGCAGCGACTTCGAGACCGACGAACCCGCCGCCGATCACGACGACGGGCCCGGCCTGCATTCGCGCCGCGAGCGACCGGGCGTGGTCGAGGTCGCGGAGCACGAACACATAGGGATGCTCAGCGCCCGGCAGGAGAAGGCGCCGCGCTCTGGCTCCGGTCGCGAGCACCAGTCGGTCGAATCGCCGGGCATGATGCTCGCCCTCGCGGGAGAAACGCACCTCGACACCGGCCGAGGTGCGCTCGAGTCCCTCGACCAGCGCCCCAGTGATCAATTCGATCTTGTGGTCGGCATAGTAGGCCGGGTCGCGCAACAACAACGATTCGCTGCTGGCCTCGCCCTTCAGCCACGCCTTGGACAGCGGAGGCCGCTGGTACGGCAGGTGGGCTTCGTGGGAAATCAGGGTAATCTCCCCCGTGAAACCCTCGGCGCGGAGGCGATCGGCCAGTTGCACTCCGGCGTGCGATGCTCCCACGACCACCACGCTGTGCGGCACCGGCGGCTCCTTGATCGGCGTGTTTTGCGATCCTGTCATCGATCAGACCTGCTCGCTGGGAATCGTCACGTGCAGGTCGATGCCGTCCGACAGCGTCAGCTGACAGGACAGGCGTGAGTTGTCTTTCCGGTCCGACGCGGTGCAGTCCAGCATGTCGTCCTCGTCCTCGCCGGGTTCCGGGAAGTACCCCAACTCGCCGCGGTCGAGGTAGACGTGGCAGGTTGCACACGAGAGCGTGCCGCCGCATTGGCCGACGATGCCGTTGACGCCGTTCTTCACAGCGGTCGACATGACCGAGTCGCCGGCGGCGCCGTCGATGACCTTCACCACGCCGTCGGGCTGGGTGTAGAACACTTTGGGCATCGGCACGCTCCTACCAGCTGACCGGCAGATCGACGATCGCCTGGGTCAGATTGTCCTTGTCGATCACAGCCTCACCGTCGAGCTTCAGGCCGGGCAGTCGCTTGAACAGTTCGGCCAGACCGACCTGCATCTCCATCCGGGCCAGTGGCGCGCCCAGGCAATGGTGCAGGCCATAGCTCAAGGTCAGGTGCGGGTTATTGCTGCGGTGGATGTCGAAGACCTCGTCGTGCTCGACCGCGACGCCGTCGTGGTTGACCGACGCGGGATCGACCATTACAGCTTCGCCGCGGGCGATGAGCTGCCCGTCCAGTTCGACGTCTTCGGTGGCGACGAAGGGAACGAGCCCGCCGCCGCCGGTCACGGTGGCGCCCAAGGACATCCGGCCGTGTCGCAGGATCTCCTCTACCGCTGTGGGTGCGATCCCGTCCGGGTCTTGCAGGAACTGCTCGAGCTGATCAGGATTGCGCAGCAGCGAGAGCACACCGGCGCAGATGAAGTTCGCGGTGTTGTCGAACCCGCCGATGATGAGCACCAGCGCAATCGGCAGGATTTCGGCGTCGGTGAGGCTGTCGTCCTTGTCGCGGGCGTTGGCCAAGTCGCTGATCAGGTCCTCGCGTGGATTCTTCCGCCGTTCCTCGATGAGGGCCATCATGTACACGACCAGTTCGGTCATGTTCGCGACGACCTCTGCCTCGGGCATGTTGGCCACGGCCAGGGTGGACGAACTCCACTTCTGGAACTTCGGCCGGTCCGCGGGCGGAACGCCGAGCAGGTTGGCGAGCATCTGGATGGGCAAGGCCACCGCGTAGTCGTGTACCAGGTTGGTCGGCGAACCCTTCGCGATCATCTGGTCGATCAGGTGGTTGGCGAACTCAACCGCCGAGTCGCGCATCGCCTTGACCCGCTTCGGTGAAATCGAGCGCTGGACCAGTTTGCGCAGTTTGGTGTGGTGCGGCGGATCCTCGAACTGCAGGGTCGTCCGCAGGAAGTCCGGAAACTCCACGAAGTAGGGGGTGACGCGGTCGCCGGTGCGGAAGGGCTCACGCACGAAGCGGGGGTCGCTCAGCATCTCTCGCGCCGCGGCGTTGCGGTGGATGATCCACGCGTCGCCGCCGAAGGGCATCGTCATCTTCGTCATCGGTCGCTCGGCGGCGATGGCCTGGTACCGCGCAGACGCTTCGGCGGCGGTGACGGCGCCGAACGGATACTCGGTGCTGGTCGTCGTCTCGGTTGTACTCATGTGTTGGCTCTCCAGAAAGATCGTCGGGATTCAGGACACCGGCACCTGCGCCGGGGCGACGACCTGTGGCAGGGCCTGCGGCGTGATCGCCATGATCTGCTCGAACTGCTCGGCAACGGTCTCGACGGTGAGCGAGGGGTCGTGGATGCCGACGGTGTTGACCAACGCCAGCCGGTTCACGATGCCGCCTGCCACGTTGAAAACCTCGCCGGTGACCTGGCAGTCGGGATGGACCAGATACGCCACGACGGGTGCGACATGCTCGGGCAGCAAAGCTGTGCGCATGTACTCCATGACCTCCGGTGACAGCGTGTCGGCCGCGGCCTCCGCCATGCGGGTGCCCGCGCCCGGGGCTATCGCGTTGACCTTGATGCCCGCTTCGAGGCCCTCGACGGCCAGATTGCGGGTGAGACCGAACAATGCTCCTTTGGAGCCGCCGTAGTGCGACATACCCGGGTTGCCCAGCATCGCCTGCGAGATGGTGTTGACCACGCGCGGGGCTTCGGCCTCGAGCAGATGCGGCCATGCCGCCCGGCACAGCCGCAGCGCTCCGAAGTAGTGCACGTCGAGATGGCGCTGGTACTCCTCGTCGGGAACCTCGCGGAACGGTGCGGTGCGCACGATGCCCGCGTTGTTGACAACAGCCGAGATCTTCCCGAACGACGCGACGGCGGCATCGACCAGGGCCTGCGCCCCTTCCTCGGTGGAGACGTCCGCATTGCAGGCGACGGCCTTGCCGCCGGCGGCGGTGATCTCGGAGACCACGGTTCCGGCGGGGTCGTCGCCGTCGACGCCGGAGCCATCGATGCGGGCGCCAAGATCACCCACCACTACGGCGGCTCCGCGGGCTGCGAGCAGCAGTGCGTTCGCCCGCCCGATACCACGGCCCGCGCCGGTCACGATGACGACGCGATCGCTGAAATCCAGTGTTGCCATTGTCTTTTCCTCGAATCTTTCGCTGTGTCGGTCCGGTCAGGGGCGGGTGTCGCCGCCACGATGTGCCACGTCGGCCACCCAGATGCTTCCCAGCGCCTCCCTTGCCGACTTCTCGAAGTCGTAGACCTCGTAGCCGGCTGTCATGTAGAGCCGGTCACGATCCGGTCCACCCAGCAGGCAGGCCGAGGCGATGCCGTTCTCGAGCGGCATCGGCACCGCGTCGGTGAGGCCCTGCTCGGTGAAGCGCGCGACGTAGCCGCCGCCCGGCATCGCCGCCCACACGCCGCCCTCGCTGTCGAGTCCGATGCCGTCGGGCATGAACGGGCAGGTGGCTAAGTCTCGCGGGTTCGACAGCGTGCCGTCGGCGGCACGGTCGAGCACGGTGATCTTGAAGGCCATGACCTCGGCGGTATAGACCTTCGTACCGTCGGCGCTGACCGCGATTCCGTTGGCGCACAGCAGCGGGCCGACCTTCTCGGGCGTTCCGACAGCACCGTCGGGTTCCACCACGATCAGCGGGGACGGCTTCGGCTCTTCGCCGTTGAAGAGGTCGAAACCGAGCTGGGTGATGTAGGCCCGACCGTCGGCATCGACCACCATGTCGTTGGCGGCGGCCGAACAGTACTGCGAGATATCGGCGTAGACCGACAGGTCGGCGGGGCCGCCGCCACCGTGCACGAGCACGAGCTTCTCGTGCATGGACACCACGATCAGACGGCCGTCGGGCAACCACCCGAAACCACCCAGCACGATCGGGACTCCGGTGTCCGCCGCACGGCCGGTGGCGTCGATGACGACGGCGGCATTGCCGTCGGCATCAAGCGTTTTCAAGGTTCCGGTGTACATATCCGAGAACCAGAAGGTGCCCTCGTGCCACCGCGGGCACTCCGGCCAGGAGTACCCGCTCGAGACCTTGCGGGCCTCGAAGGTCGAGGCGCCGGCAGCGGCGACGACAGCGGCGACGGTGTCGACGGGATTGGTCATGGTGTGGACCTTCCGGGAATGGTGACCCGTACTCGCCGGAATCCGTCTGGTGCGGAAACCGGGTGGCGGGAGCTGAAACTCACGCGTGAACTGGGTCACAAGGACTTGGCATGTCAGGACGATAGGGCTCGTCGGGTGACGCCAACGGCGGCCTCCCATTCAGCGGGAAGGGCCTCGCCCTGGCCCCTCCGAGCGAGCTGTGCTCAGCTCTCCGTATCGCCTATCGAGCCAGGTCCAGCCGCCCTCGCGGCAGCGTGCCGCCCGGCGCGGCGGCCGAAGTAAGAGCCTGCGCCCAGCTGGGTACCGCTGGCATAGCCCTTTCCGTCCTGAGCCAGACTCGGCGCGCAGGCGCCCGCGGCGTAGAGGCCCGCGACCAGCGTCCCGTCTGCGCGGCTGACCTGCCCGTCGACCGAGGTGCGCAGCCCGCCCAGAGTGAAGCCGGCGTAGGAGGCTTTCCCCAACGAGAGGTCGAAGGCCGCCCACGGGCCACGATCCTGAGCTTCGACGTACTCGGGCTGCTTGTGGAAGGCGGGGTCCTGCTTGGTTGCCGAATGAATGTTGTAGTCCCTCAGCGTCTTTTGAAGGCTGCCTGCGGGAATCGACAGAGCGGCCTCCATCTCAGCGACGGTCTCCCATCCGTCGATGAAGGGCACCAGCTGGAAGTCACGCTTCTCCAGATGTGCCTCGTCGACAATCAAATACGCCTTCGAACCGGGCTGCTCCATGACAAATCCGGCGCTGCGCGCGTGGTAGGAATCCTCGGCAACGAACCGTCGCCCCAACACGTTCACAATGATGCCCGTCAGATGGCGCGCGGGTGGGTAGACCGGCGCGGTCAGGAAGCACTGGTCCATGTGCTCTGTCGCCCCGCCCACCGACATTCCCAACCGGATTCCCAGCCCATCGTCGAAGGAGGAGCCCAGGGGGTACGGCTTCTCGGCCAGCATCGGGACGAATTGCTCGACCATGGCCGGGTTCATCACGAACCCACCCGCCGCGAGAACTACCGCAGAGGCACGGACCGTTCCCTGGTCCGTCGGCTGCTTCCATCGCGCTCCGACGACGGTGCCGGTCTCGTCGCACACCAACTGCCGGATACTGGTCTCATACCGGATCTCCGCCCGCAGCCGCGCAAGTCGCTCGACCAGTAGATCCATCACCAGTGCCGCACCGCCGGTGTCACCGGCAACCGGCACTTTGTGTCCACGCGGTGCAGGCACAGCCAGTTCACGAAACGGCCAGACGTTCTCGTTGCCGGTGTACATCAAGCCTTCGGTGCCGGGTTGGATTACCGCTTTCTCGGGGTAGAAGGTGCGCTCGAACGTGAATCCCAACCGTTCGAGCCAATGGAAGTGCTCCACGCTGTCGGTGCAATAGGCGCGGATCTTGTCCGCGTCCGGTGCCGCCGAAGCCGCGGTCAGGTACTTTGCCATCTCCTCGACGGAGTCGGCGTGCCCGGTCGCCACCTGCACCGGAGTGCCTGCGCCGAGGTAGAAGTGCCCGCCCGCCATCGCCGATGTTCCGCCCGCGACCGCCGCACGCTCCAGAACGAGCACCCGGGCTCCTTGTGCCGCTGCCTCGGCCGCCGCACACGCCCCAGCGATCCCCGCGCCGACGACCACGACATCGACCTCGTCCGACCAGTCGCCGACATCACCGGCGGGCACCACTTCAGGAATCTTCGTTTGCATGTCGTCACGGTGACTCACGGCCTATCCCCTCGGCCAGAGTGCTGTCCCATCTCGCGGACATCGGAGCGTCGATCTCGCCGAGATCTGATCTCCTGTGCCAGCCGGTAGCGGAACGCGCTGCCGCAGAAAGGAACCCCGTGCCCTCCGCGAACGAGATCATCGCTTCGGTCCACGAATACATCCGCCGGCTCGGCACCGCTGCCTCCGCCGACATTGCCGCGCTCTACGCCGAGGACGCCACTGTCGAGGATCCTGTCGGAGGGAAGATCCGCCGCGGTCGCGAAGAGATCAGCGCCTTCTACAGCGCACTCGATCCCGTCGACACCAGCGCCGAACTGCTTCTCGTGCGGGCATCCGGCGACCAGGCTGCCTTCCACATGCGCGTGGTCACCACAACACCGGATCAAGTGATCACTATCGAACCGATCGATGTCATGACCTTCGACGAGCAGGGACTGATCACGGCGATGCGCGCTTTCTGGGGTCCGCAGGACGTGACAGTCGCCGAATCCCGCCCAGCCTGAACCCGGGTCAGGATGCCACGGTGCCGCGGGCTGCCACACGGACTCGGATCTGGGAGTCAGCGCGGGGTCGGTCCGCGACCCGGGCGCACCCGGGCCCGACGCGACTTCCTATCGGGTAGCGAAGCCGCGTCGTAGGCTGACCACAATTCTCGACCTGCGCTCCCACTGAGTGGAAATTCCGCATCGAAACGGCGCGCGGACGGTCCTACCGTGCGCGTGTGATCAAGGCCGGTAACGGTATTCGGGGCCGCATATTGGCCATTGTCCTGATACCCAGCGTGACCATGCTCGGCTCCAGTGTGGGCGCCGCAGCCTATCTGCTGGAAAACGGTCGGCAAGCCCACAATTGGGCGGTCGAGCTCGAGAAGGCCACCCGGCCCACCGTGGAGATAGTCGCGGCCGTTCAACGGGAGCGCTTCCTGACACTGCAAGTGCTCGCAGGCAATACGGCTGCCGCCAAGAACCTGACCTTGGCGCGCAACGAGGCCGACGAAGCCGTCAGCGAGATGCGGTCTGCAGGTGACGCGATCTCGGAGCTGGATCCGGAGACCATCCTCGCAAGCGTGACAGCCATCAGCGCAACGCTCGGGCGACTGCCGGAAATTCGTCAGCGCTTGTTCGTCGTCGCCAAATTGGCAGGCCGTCACGGCGTCTCCGTCCGCCTGCGCGAATCCAATCACGGTGGAGTGCAGGCAATCGTCGTCCTGCCCCTGACCTTCGTCGTCGAGGACGACAACGTCCAGCGAACAACCTCACGCGCCATCGAGTCGCAGTAGCACGCCCTGCGACGACACGAATTCGAACGAGCCCAGCACCTTCGGGTAGTCACCACAGGCCGAAAATGGTTGAAGTGAAGGCAATTCCCCCCATCTGGCGAGCCACCTCCAACGTGGCTCGCCGCACCCGCATCGACACGCCGTCGACCACCGAACGTCATACCAGCGCAGGCCCTTGGAAAGCGGCCGATCGATACAACGTTGCCGGATTCCTCTTCGACAGGCTCGCTCTGCGCGGCAGGGCGCCCAACCGCGGAACATATCGGTCATGACGTCGCCGACGACCGGAGCAAATCGGCTTCCGCCCAACGGGAACCCAACCCCTTCGATACAGTCCCCGCGAACAAACTGACGATCATGAGCGACTACAAAGGAACATTGCAGAATCCCGATCTGTCCATGTACGGACCTTGGGCGGTGATCGCCGGCGGTTCGGAGGGTGTCGGGGCCGAGTTCGCACGGCAGCTTGCGGCGACAAATATCAATCTGGTGCTGGCGGCGCGCAAACCCGAGCCGCTGGCGGAGACCGGCGAAGCCTGCCGGGAGCTCGGTGTGGACGTGCGGACGCTGGCGGTCGATCTCGTCGACGGCGGTGTCGATGAGATCATCAGGGCTACCGCGGACATCGAGGTTGGTCTGCTCATCTGCAATGCCGGGGCCAACACCCACAGCATGGAGTTCCTCGACGGCGACGCGGACGAATTCCAGCGGGTGATAGACCTCAACATCACCGCGACCTTGGCATTGGTGCGGCACTTCGGTCGCGCCATGCGGGACAGAAGGCGGGGCGGGATCCTGCTCGTCGGCTCGCTGGCGGAGTTCGCCGGGTCGGTGCGGCACACGACCTACGGCGGCTCGAAGGCGTTCCTGAGAATCTTCGCCGAGGGTCTGTGGCTGGAGTTGCGTGATCACGGCGTGCACGTCCTCGAGTTGATCCTCGGGGTCACTCGCACCCCGGCTATGGCACGCGTCGGGCTGAATTTCGACGCCCCGGGGTTGACGGTGTCCGAGCCCGCCGACGTGGCGCGGGAAGGTCTGGCGCACTTGGCAGATGGGCCGGTTCGGATTGTCAGCGGCAATATGGAGTCCGTCGCGAGACGCCTCGATCCGGACCGCGCGAAGGTCGTGTTGGAGGGGCACCGGGCCGTCGCCCGGTTGATGGGCCTGGAGCCGTCGACCGACGTCGAGAACAGCGCGCCGACGGGTCAGGAGGCGGTCCGTGGATGACGCGCTGGCTCGCTTGGAGCGACGTGTTCAACGAGTCGAAGACGAATTGGCGGTGACGCGCCTGCTCACCTCGTACGGTCCGCTCGCCGATTCCGGAGACGCCGACCGGACTGCTGAATTGTGGTCCGAGAAAAGCGAATACGACGTCGAAGGCTGGCGCATGCACAGTCGCGAGGAAGTGCGCGCGATGCTCCGGTCCGATAGTCACCAGACACTCATCGGCGGCGGCAGTGCGCACTTCTTCGGCCCGCCGACCATCTCGGTCGACGAGGACGACGCGGTGGCCGTCTGCAAGGCGCTCCTGGTGCGGCACGACGCCGACGGATTCCCCATCATGCGCGCCGGGGCCCACCGAATCCGCCTGCACCGCTTTGCCGAAGGCTGGCGTATCACACAACGCGTGACGCGGCTCTGGACGGCAGTCCAGAGGCCCGCGCCTTGCTCGCCGACGGCGTCTGACGGTTTCAACCGCAGTGCGGCGGGTTTTCGCCTCCCGCGCCGCACCCCGGAGTCGCGGCGCTCTCGAAGCTGGAAAGGCCCGAAAGGGCCTCCAGCTGTTCGAGATATTGGCCGAGCGACCGATGCATCAGACGGGGTTGCACGATGGTGGCTCCCGCTTCGGCCAGTTCAGCGATCACGTGTTCGGAGCGTTCGGGTGCGGCGACCGGATCCAGCGCCTCCGACGTTGCCACCACGACATCGAAATCTGGTGGATCGCATTCCTTCAGCCGAGCCCGCAGCTGCCCGGGTGTGAGTACCGCGGGCAGCCAGCCGTCGCCGAGGGTGACGGCCCGTCGCAGCGCGGCATCGCTGGCACCGCCCACCCAGATCGGCAAGTGCCGTTGTACCGCGCTTGGATCGACCACCAGATCCGCGAATCGGTAGTACTGCCCGGTGAATTCGGGTACCCGCTGGCCCAGCGCCGCCCGCAGCGCGGCGACGGCTTCATCCGCGCGCCGTCCGCGATCGGTGAACGACGCACCGAGCAATTCGAATTCCTCGCGTGCGGTTCCGACACCGACGCCGAGCACCACGCGACCACCACTGATGCGATCCAAGGTGCCGTATCGCTTGGCGATGGCCAGCGGATGGTGGTAGCCGAGCACGAGAACGCTGGTGCACAATCTGATTCGCTTCGTCCGAGCGGCCAGGTACGACAGGGTGGCCAGTGGATCCCAGTACCGGGTCCCCCGTGTTCCCTTCAGCATCGTGGACTCGGAATGCTCTGCCACCGCTATGTGTTCGCTGCACGTGACATGGTCGAATCCGAGTCGGTCACCGGTTTCGGCGATCCGTGCGATTTCCTCGATGCCCGCTTCGTGCTCCCACTCGGCGGACCGCCCCGGAATGTCCAGCACCACCGGGGTGCTGATACCCATGCGCACCGTCACCGGTTCTCCCAGGGGTCGATCGTCCGCACCGGCCCCGCCAGTAGCGTCGTCTCGACCTCCGGACACGGCGACCCGAATCCCGCCGCATCCCATTCCTTTTCACGAGCCGCCAGCTCGCGCGTTACCTCGGCCGGATCGGCGTCCAGGTAGAGCAGCCGGATCCGGATCGAGCCGGGCAGGTATTCGGCCGTGCCATCCAGCGGCGGGGCCGGATGCTTCTGGAGCGAATGCAATGCGAAGGTCCACGCGCCGGCCACCCCGGGACTATCGACCAGAGCGGGTAGCCGCACGCGGTCGTACCAGCCGTAGTGGTCATGAGTCCGTGCACCGTGCGGCTCCGCGAACCGGCTCACCGTGACGTGGAGGCCACGGTTCGGCCGGAACGGTAGTGCGTCGGCGGAGACCCGGGCGCGCTGCGCCACATAGCCCTTCACCGGGGTGAAGAACGCGGTCAACGGCCTGCGCACGCCGGGCAGCAGCGGGCCGCGACCCCATTGAATCGAATCCTCGCCGAGTTTCCGCCATTCCGCGAGGCTCTCCTCGTACGGCGACCGGAACCAATACATCGCCATGTAATCGGTCCCGGACAGTTCCGGGCAGGACGCGCCGAGCTGCGTGTACTCGGCGGGTCGCGCCCATCTGTCGCCCCACGCCACCCCGGGCAACAGCAGATTCTCCGGCCGGTGGTCGAATATGTGCCACTCGTTGTACTCCCGGTGCAGACCCGGGTCGGCGAGATCGACGAACGAGAAGAACGCCCGCTCGGAGAACATAGGGAAACCTCCTGTCCTGGCATCGGTTCGGTCACCGACGCCCGCGTGGGCCCACGCTAGGGCGGCCTGGCTGGTGACATGCCGCAACCTTCCGGCCAACGGGACAGGCGCGGGCCGCTCCGAGGGCGGATCCAGTCATCCGAACGGCTTGTGGGGCACGCTGAGTTCGCGACCTCGCTGGCATCAGCGGCACGTCCCAGGGGTATCTGCAGGAAGTCCTCCGGGATGCCCTGGGTCGTCGGGGTGCGGACCATGCCCGGATGCACCGAGTTGACACGAATCTCGTACTGGGCCAGTTCGAGTGCCGCGTACTTGGTTTCTTGGAGTCGACCAGCCCTTACTGACGACGACCGAACGCACGTGGAGGTTCGCGACCAACGGTCACTGTGCACGGTGATAATCAGCGGGGCATAAGGCGGCTGGAGGAGAACTGGTTCCGCGCTCCTACAACCCCGGATGGATCCGGGCAGACCTTCCACGGAACCGACATCACGGGCTGCACGACCAACCTGGACGACGTCGTCACCGAACACCAACCACACGGAGTGATGTAGATCACAATGGTTAGCCGCTATCCATCGGGGCCGCTCCGAGATACTCCGACCCGCCGGGTGACGCGGATTTGGCACGAAACAAGCAGGCCAACACGTTTACCGTGTTGGCCTGCTTGTTTGCAGTGGTTCTAGCTGGGATCGAACCAGCGACCCCTCGCGTGTGAGGCGAGTGCTCTCCCGCTGAGCTATAGAACCGTAGCTCGCCGCCCCAGGGCGGCTTGTTCTTCCTGGCGTTTTGCCGTTCCGAACGAGACAGAACTTTACACAGATCGCCGTCGTCACACCAAATCGCGTGCGTGTGGGCGCAAAATCGGGTTGTGACGGGCGGGCTGTCGTGTCGCGCGAGGTTCATCGGAGTGTTGCCCGTTCGCTACGGGGTATTGGTTGCGGCGGGGTGGGATCGAGGTGGCCTGCGTGGCTGCGGGCGACCCCCGGAATTTCGGGGGCGGCTTGTTCTGCGCCGGGGAGGCCGCGCGAACTACACAGCTGTAGTTCAGATTTACCACCTCTCACCAGGCGATTTGTTACCTGCGCGGATCGTCGGCTAATGTTCTCTCTCGTCAGCGGGACAGCCGAAAGGCGCCCGGGGCGAAATGCGGATGTAGCGCAGCTGGTAGCGCATCACCTTGCCAAGGTGAGGGTCGCGGGTTCGAATCCCGTCATCCGCTCGAGAGGCCGACACGGCCTGCTTGGCGGTGTGGCCGAGTGGTGAGGCAACGGCCTGCAAAGCCGTGCACACGGGTTCGATTCCCGTCGCCGCCTCTTCTTTTTGAAGAGCAAAAGACCCGCGCGATTAGCTCAGCGGGAGAGCGCTTCCCTGACACGGAAGAGGTCACTGGTTCAATCCCAGTATCGCGCACCATGTTTCGTACAGATCAGGCCCGGCTCACGCCGGGCCTTTCTGCTGTCTCGGGTATAGCAGGTATTCGGCGGCCGCTGGCGCGTACTGATCGGCGAGATCTATCGTTTGTTCGTTGATGCGTCTTGGACGACATCGGCGAGCGTTGACGAGGACGAGGACAGCTACGGGCCCGGGCTCGGTCGAGCCGGCGGTCCGGATCATCGGATCGTCGAAGGGATGCGTGATGGCCACCGTTCCACCCGTGGGCGCCGACTCCGGCGACAGCGTTGAGCCTGCGTTCCACCCCTATACCCACCCCGCGGCCGGCTGGGGTGCGGCCAAGAGCGTGACCGCTTTCCTCGCCCGCGAGCGCGAGGGGGTCGCCGGGCCGCGGGCGATCGTGACGATGAATCACGAGAACGGCGGCTTCGACTGTCCCGGGTGCGCGTGGCCCGACGATCTCGAGGGCCTGCATCTCGAATCTGCGAGAACGGGATCAAGCACGTCACGTGGGAGATGACACACAAGCGAGTCGGGCGCGAGTTCTTCGCCGCTCATACCGTGACGGAGCTGTCGGCGTGGAGTGAGTTCGACCTGGAGAACCAGGGCCGGTTGACGGAACCGATGAGCTACGACCCCGAGACCGATCGCTACGTACCCATTTCCTGGGCGGATGCCTTCGAGCTGGCCGGGCGCGCCCTGCGCGAACTGGATGACCCGAATCGGGCCGCGTTCTACACGTCCGGCCGGCTCGGCAATGAGGCCACATTCCTGTACCAACTGCTCGCGCGGGAACTCGGCACCAATAATCTGCCGGACTGCTCGAACATGTGCCACGAGGCCAGTGGGCGCGCCTTGCAGGCCGCGCTCGGAACCGGCAAGGGCACAGTCGATCTGAAGGATTGGGGGACGACGGACGCGCTGTTCATCCTCGGGGTCAATGCGGCGTCGAACGCGCCGCGCATGCTGACGTCGCTGGTCGAGGCCAACAAGCGCGGCGCGAAGATCGTGCACATCAACCCGCTCGTCGAGGCCGCCGCCCGCAGGGCGATCGTTCCGCACGATTTCCTCGCGATGGCCGCCTTCCGGGCGACACCCACCAGCGACCTGAACCTGCAGCCTCGGATAGGCGGCGATATGGCCCTGCTCCGCGGTATGGCCAAAGCCGTTCTGGAGCAGTCGAAGTCGGATCCGAAGGCAGTCGACCGGGAATTCATCGACCGCTACACCAGCGGATTCGAGGAATATCGCGCCGTCTGCGATGCCACGTCGTGGACCGAGATCGAACAGCTGTCCGGGGTCGGCGAAGAGCGGATCCGGGCGGCCGTCGACATCTACCGCGCCGCCGATCGCACCATCATCAGCTGGTGTCTGGGTGTCACGCAGCACGAGCACGGCGTCGACACCGTGCGCGAGATCGTGAATCTGCTGCTGCTCCGCGGCAATCTGGGCCGGGAGGGCGCGGGGCCGTCGCCGGTGCGCGGGCACAGCAATGTGCAGGGCAATCGCACCTGCGGGATCGATCATCGGCCCAGCGAGGCGTTCCTGGAGCGGCTCGGCGAGGCGTGCGGCATCGAGCCGCCGCGTGCGCACGGCCTGGACACGGTCGCCACGATCGAGGCGATGACGGCCGGCCGGGTGACGGTGTTCGTCGGCATGGGCGGGAATTTCGCGCTCGCCGCCCCGGACACCCCCTACACCTTCGAGGCATTGCGCAACTGCGAGTTGACGATTCAGGTCAGCACCAAGCTGAATCGCAGTCATCTCGTGCACGGGCGGCGGGCGCTCATCCCGCCGTGCCTGGGCCGCACCGAGAAGGACATGCAGCGCAAGGGAATCCAGTCCACCTCGGTGGAGGACTCGATGAGCATGGTGCACCTGTCGGACGCTCACACGATCAGTGGAACACCACCATCTACTCCGACAACGATCGCTATCGGGGCGTGAAGAATCTGCGCACGCTGATCTTCATGAACGCCGAGGACATGCGTGAGCGAGGGCTCAGTGAGTTCGACGAGGTCGATATCACCAGCATCGCCCGCGACGGCAGCACCCGGAAGCTGAACCGCTACAAGGTCATCCCGTACGACATACCGCGGGGTTGTGCGGCCGGATACATGCCGGAGATGAATGTCCTGTGCGCGATCGGTGACTACAGCACCCAGAGCGATCAGCCGATCATGAAGAACGTCAGCGTGCGGGTCGAGGCTTCGGGCCGCTGACCGCGCCGATCTGATCGTCGACCGGCTGCGACGACGCGGGAGTCGCTCGCGGCCGGGTGACGATCGCTGACGCAGCCGCGCGCGTCCTCGGCGGCGAGGGGTACGGCGGCGGCCGCGGTCGCCCAATCGGCATGGGCCACACCCCATCCCACTCCCCAGGTACCGGCGAGGGCGACCGCGAGGACATAGCGGCCGGCGTGGCGCGCCGACGCCCCCGGGTCGAAGTCCCGCATTTGCGCGGCCTGGACGACGGTGTCGGTGTGCAATGTTCCGAGCAGGACGGACAGGGCCGCGGTGGCGGCGAACAGGGACAGTCCCGGCAGGTCAGCGAGGTCCGGCCACCGCTGCTATCGTCTGCCGATATCGGGATCCGTTTCCCGATGAGTCCGATCGAATGAGGGAGCGCGGGCGTGGCCGGTGCGGCTGAGGAACTCTCCGGCGAGGCCGTCGATGTTCGATTGACGACGATCGTTCGGGAGTGGGGGCGGATCGGCTGTATCGGATTCGGCGGGCCGCCGACGCATATCGCGCTGTTGCGCCGATTGTGCGTCGAGGAGCGGCGCTGGATCAGCGCGACCGAGTTCGAGGACGCGATCGCCGCGACCAATCTCTTACCGGGACCGGCGTCCACCCAGCTGGCGATCTACTGCGCGTGGCGGTTACGGGGAACGGTGGGGGCGCTGGTGGGCGGGGTGTGTTTCATTGTGCCCGGTCTGGTGTTGATTCTGGTGCTGGCCGCGTTCTTCCTCGCGGGTGGCGCTCCCCGATGGGCTCAGGGCGCGGCGGCCGGTGCCGGTGCAGCCGTGGCAGCGGTCGCGGTGCAGGCCGGCAGCGGGCTGCTGCCCGCCGGCTGGCAGCGTGCCGGGACGGCCGGGCCCGCACGGATCAGGTGGGTCGGATATCTGCTCGTCGGTGGGGTGGCGGCCGCGACGATCGGCCCCTGGCTGGTACTGGTCCTGGTCGTGGCGGGCATCGTGGAAGTTGTTGTCCGCACCGGTATTCCGAGCAGATCCAGCATCGGAGCCGGGCCGTTGCCATTGGCGGCCGCGGTTCCAGCGCTCGGCGGCCTGGCGGCGGTGAGCTGGGTGGCGTTCAAAGTGGGCGCCTTGTCCTACGGCGGCGGGTTCGTGATCATCCCGCTCATGCAGGCCGACGCGGTCGACCGCTATCACTGGATGAGCGCCGGTCAGTTCCTCAATGCTGTTGCGCTGGGCCAGATCACACCCGGCCCGGTGGTGCAGACGGTGGCGGTGGTCGGATACGCGGCGGCCGGTGTACTGGGCGGCCTGTTCGCCGCGTTCGTCGCCTTCACCCCGTCGTTCCTGTTCGTCATATTCGGTGGCCCGCACTTCGATCGGCTCCGGGCGAACGACCGCGTGCTGGCCTTCCTGTCGGGCGCAGGTCCCGCGGTCATCGGCGCGATCCTCGGCTCGGCGATCCCACTGGCACTCGCCCTCCAGCAGGTCTGGCAGTTCGCGGTGCTGGCCGCGGCCGCGCTGTGGCTGCTGGCCGCCCGGCGCGGCGTGGTCAGCGCGCTGTTGGCGGCGGCCGCACTCGGGGTCGGGGCATCCGTGATCGGATTGCCGATCACCTGAGCCGTTCCGGGCACGCCGCCGCTCTCCGATCCAGTGGAGCTCAGCGGCGGTAGGCTGCCGTCCTGGTGCACTATCGAGCGACGATTCCGGAGGTCGATATGGCGGCAAGTTCGGTTCGATGGTCCTGGCAGGCGATCCTCCGGCCAGACGGTCCTCCCGCGGTGATCTGCGTGCGATTGTCGGTCGGGCTGGTCTTCCTCGGCGAGGGCATCCAAAAATTCCTGTATCCACACCAACTCGGGCCCGGCCGGTTCGACAAGATCGGCATCCCGGCTCCCACATTCTTCGCCGACCTCGATGGTGTAGTCGAAATCGTCTGCGGCACACTGATAATCATCGGCCTGCTGACCCGGCTCGCCGCCGTTCCGCTGCTCATCGACATCAGCCTCGCGATCATTCTGACCAAGCTGCGGGAGCTGCGTCCCGGGGGATTCTCCGGCGTCCAAGGGTTCTGGGGAATGGCGCACGACGCCCGCACCGATCTGTCGATGCTCCTCGGCCTGATCTTCCTGCTGTGGGCCGGCCCGGGTCGATGGTCACTGGACGCGCGACTGGTTGCGAATTCCACACCCGTCGGCCAGGAGAATGCTCGTGCCGCTTGATCGACGGTGACCATAGAATCGGAAACCGATATCGGTTCCGTCATCTATCTGGAGGTGGCTCACATGCGCGAATTCCAGCGGGCCGCAGTGCGACTGCACATCCTCCATCACGCGGCCGAAGCGGAAGTCCACGGGGCGTGGCTCACCGAGGAACTTCGCCACCACGGTTACCACATCAGTCCTGGAACGCTCTACCCCACTCTGCATCGCCTCGAAGCCGACGGACTGCTGACGTCCCATCAACAGGTGGTCGACGGCCGTACACGCCGGGTGTATCGGGCCACCTCGGCCGGCCACGCCGCGCTCGCCGAAGACCGCCGCGCACTGCGGGAACTGGCCCGGGAAGTCCTCGGCAGTACCGACAGTTGAAACCGGCCCTGGTGGCCGCCACGCCGACGCACGTAGTCATCGAGGGTTGTGGCGGTTGACGGTGGTGCGGGATGCGGGACACCGGGATCCAGGAATGGGCCTGACCCTGGCGCGGCGCGGCCCGCGGGCGGATCTCCGATGAATCAGGGCCGCCGACCGGTCGTCCAGGATCGGGGTGGTTCAGGTTGCATAACCTTCGACGAGGCCGGTGGCGAGCAGGACGATGCCGAGCGAGCCGATCAGTGCGGTGAGGGAAGCTGCTCTAGCTGTACCGGGCTGTGTCTTGGCTTGTGCGATCCCGTGGACACCGGCCGCGGCCATCACGACCGCGAACAAAAGCAGCTTGGCCGCAAGTGTCCGGCCGTAGCCGGGTTGCAGTAGCGATGCCCAGGTGACGCCGTGCCGACCGGCGAGCAGGATGCCGGTGGTGATCTGCACCGGCAGGAACCCGGCGAAGGTGATGGCCGCGAACCGCTTGCCGACGGCACGCAGGACCTCGGCGCGATCCGCGATGGCGAGCTTGTCTCGTGCGGGTGGCAGGAGTACGAGGGTGATGGTCAGCTGTCCGCCGACCCAGGTGATGGCTCCGAGGACGTGCAGGAATCGGATAATGGTCCAGATGTCGATCACTGGTGCTCCGTGACGGTGATGATGCCGTGTGCGCCGTTCTCGGCGTGACGCATGTCGTGGTCGACGAACGCGTAATGGCCGGCTTCGGGGAAGGTGAGCTCGACGAATCCTCCTTGGGCGGGAGCGAGGTCGAGTACTTGCGCGCCACCGGCAGCATCGCCAGGACGCAGCAGCCAGTTGCCTTCTCGGTAGACGGTGTCGAACTGGCCGCCGACGATGTGGAAGGCGGTGGCATCGCCGGGACCTGCGTTGACGACCCAGATGCGGACCCGTTCACCGGTACGTGCGGGCAGCGGGGCGTGGTCGTACTGGGCGGCCATGCCATTGAACATCCAGCCATCGGGTTGTCCGGCACGGATTTCGGCCGTCGGGGGGTCGCTGCCGGGGTCGCCGAGGTAGAGCTGGGAGCTGACCAGCAGGTACTCGCGGTCCACGGCGGGAAGACCGGGCGGGTCGATGATCACCGCGCCGTACATGCCGGCGGCGATGTGCTGAGACATCGGCATGGTGCTGCAGTGGTAGAGCCACGCTCCGGCGCGTTGTGCGGTGAACCGGTAGACCAGCCGTTCGCCGGGACCGATGCTGCGCATCGGCCCATCCGGAGCCACCGCGCCGGCGTGGAAGTCGATGCCGTGGCTCATTGCGGTGTCGTTGATCAGAGTGATCTCGAACTGGTCGCCGACCTTCCCGCGCAGCGCAGGGCCGGGTGTCGTGCCGCCGAAGGTCCAGCGATGTTCCCGCCGTCCCGGTGCGACCTCCACGTCTTGTTCGCTGACGCGCAGGTCGATCCGATGCACGAGGCCGGTGGCGGGTGCGAGCGTGGCGTCGCGGGGTGCCCATCCCGGTGAAGGGCCTGCGGCCAGGTCGAGTCCGGGACCGGCGGTCGTGCCGCTTCCGCTGCCCGACCCTGCCGGGGTGTGCGGGTGGTCGCTGTGGACGTGAATGCTCATGGTCATTCCGGCGGCGCGGTGCCCGGCCACGTCGCACCAGGCTCGCCGGTCACCGCGCACCTGCCCGACCTCGAGTAGCGCGGTCTGGCCGTGAGCGAGTCGAGGTGTGCGCTCACCGGTGTCCAGACGCAGGTCGTGCACCATCGGATCCTGGTTGGTGATACGCAGCACCAGGCGGGTGCCGGCCGGGACGTCCACGCTGGCTGGGCGAATGCGCATTCCGCTCAGCGTCACCTCGACGGTGTGCGCGTCGCCGGAGACCGTGGCTGTGCCGGTGTGGTGGCCTCCGCTGGTGGCCAGTGCCGCGGCGAGCACAACGGTGATCAGCCCGGCCAGGACACCGGTGGTGGTGCCAGGCTGCCGGCGGCTGGGTTCGGCGTCGAGGGTGCCTCGCCGTGCGACCGGGACCGCCACCCGCAATGCCAGCACCACGAAGGTGGCGGCGCTCAGCGCCGCGACCGCCCACCCGATCTGGGGAAGGGGGCTCGGCCAGGCGACGGCGACCAGGACAACGGCGAGATTCGTTGTGGCGACCCGCAGTTGCCAACCGCGCGCGAGGATCTCGGCGACGGCTTTGTGTTCGGCCGGGCCGCGACCGAGCACGACCGGCAACAACTGGGTCAGCGCGCCGATGAGCACCTGGGCGGCGAACCCGACTGCGAGCACCGGCATGACGGTGGCGATGATCGTGGGCAGCGCATCGACCGATCCGGCCAGCAGCAGCCGGGTGGCGTCGAGTGCCACCGCAATAGCGAGCCAGACAGCGGCGGCAACGAGCATCCACGCCGCAGGACTCCGCGGACGGCGCACGGGACGCAACGGGCTGGCCACGAGGGCGATTCCCGTGGCGTAGCAAGCCAATCCCGCCACTGTCACCCACACATTGGCCGCGAGCATGCCGCCGACGGCAACAACCAGTCCCGCGATCAGCGTGGGCAGGGCACGCCGCGCAGCGGTCAGGCTGACAGCGGTGATCCGGGTGCCGGTGGTGGTCGGCCACAGGGTGAACAGCGTGCCCAGCACCGACAACCCGACCCAGCCCAGCAGCGCGAGGTGGACGTGCGCCGCCCACAGCCGCGGATACCACTCTCCGACACCGATCGCCATCGCGGCGCCAGCGGCTGCAGCGGCGATCAGCGCGGTGCTCGCGGCGGTGTAGAAGCCGATCAGATAGGTGAAGCGTCCAGCCATCGCCGTCTTGTTCGTCCGCAGCAGATGCACGGTGTGCACGGTCGCGATCGCTGCGACACCGGTCCCGCCGACCCGGGCGAGCACCGCGAGATCGACCGTTACGCCGACGAGTGCGCCAACGATGCACAGGTTCAGAAGGCTCAGCCCGAGCGCCAATCGCCGCGGCGACGGGCCAGGCACCCGGCACAGCGTCTCGACGAAATGCTGCGACCAGATCACGATCGCGTTGGTCACCGCCCCGAGCAACAAGGCGTGCAGCGCTGCCCACGCAGGCACACTGCTGAAAACCTCATGGGTAGCCAGCAAAACGACCGCTACAGCGAGCCAGCCGAGCACCACGACATTGCCCCACACGAACACCGGGCCCCGCGGACCGTGCCGGCGACCACGCGCCGCCGGCGGGGTGAGATCAACGAACTGCATCACCGACACCCCGAAGTCCCGAGACCCGTGAGTGGTAGCGCGTGATCACAGTGTCGCCTGCCCGGGACCTGTATCGATTTTCCTCCACAGGCTCCAACACAACTCAATGATCATTTCGCCGGGTAGGGACATTCGTCCCTACCCGAAAAGGCCGTCGCCACCAAATACGCGCGAGAGCTGAGCGATGCTGTACGGCTCATGCGGACACCAACCGGCCGGTCGGATCCTCGGCCGGAGTCACCGAGTTCGAGATCGCAGGGCAGCCGCAGGTGCCGTGTGCGCAACCACCGGTCAGTGCGGGAGATTCGCGCTCTCCCATACCTGTTCATCCTGCCCTGTTCATCCTGCGAGCGGGGGCGACCAGGGCCTGACTTTCTCCACCACACGCCCCGGTCCGTTCCACAGATGCCGGTGGTCGGATGCCTGCACCGCTTTGGGCAGCGCCCGGCGGGCGTCCTCGGCATAGGCTGTGGAGCCATCCCGCACGACGATCTCGACACCGGGATGCTCGCACAGCCCGGCTCTCAACGAGTCGGACTTGTGATCGGGCAGTATGTCGATGCGTTCATGGGTAGCGGCGTCGATCAACACGCTGGCGTAGCTCTTCCCGCGGCGCAGCGTGAGGTCGTCCACACACAGTCCCAATCTCGGGTGATTCAGTTCTTCGGGGTCAGTGGCTGAGGTAGGCGCACGTCAGTAGCGCTCGTCACTTTCGTTATTTCGGGTGGCTGTTGCTGCTGTGGCGAGGGCGCGCTGTAGGAGGTCGTGGAGCATGGTGGGGGTGAGGGTTCCGGTGGATATGTTGCGTTGGCTGGGGTGGTAACAGCCGTATAGGTGCAGTGGGCGTGACGGGTGGTCGAGACGGACGTGGCGGCCGTGGCCGAAGGTCGGGTGGGGCGTGGGCAGGGTCCAGCCGGTATCGGTGAGGACCGGAAGTAGTGCGCGCCAGGCGAATCCGCCGAGGGCGACCACGACGGACAGGGTGGGTTGCAGAAGGTGGAGTTCGCGAGTCAGCCAGGGGCGGCAGGTGTTGCGTTCGATGGTGGTGGGCTGGTTGTCGGGTGGGGCGCAGTGCACGGGGACGGTGATACGCACGTCGTGCAAGGTCAGGCCATCGTCTCGGTGGGTGGAGCTGGGCTGGGAGGCGGCGCCGAGTGTGTGCAGGGTGGCATAGAGCAGGTCACCGGAGGGGTCGCCGGTGAAGATGCGGCCGGTGCGGTTCCCGCCGTGTGCCGCTGGAGCGAGGCCGATGAGGGCGACCGCGGCGTTGACCGGGCCGAATCCGGGGACGGGTTTGGCCCAGTAGTCCCAGTCGCTGTAGGTGCTGCGCTTGATAGTGCCTATGTGTTCGCGCCAGGCGACCAGCCGCGGGCAAGCCCGGCATCGGATCAGGGCGTTTTCCAACTCGCCGGGCGTCTCGGCAGCGGGCGCCTGTATCGCCGGATAATCGGCGGATGCTGGTTCGGGGCCGGGTGCCGGTCGAGCATCCAGACCATGGTGGTGTGGCATTCCCGCTCCCGATGGTGTCGCGTGGTCCCGCTTGGTCGCTGCTGTAGCGGCATGAAGTGATCCGAACCCTCATGGGTCGGGTCGCGTTCAGTGCGGCCGGTGCCGGTCCGGGGTTTCGGTGTCGGTGAGCCAGTGCGCGAGGACCGCTGCTTGGCTGTGGTCTACGTCGCGGGTCGCGGTCAGCAGTGTCACGTCGGTGTCGGTGGCGAGTTGGCGTAGGTGATCGGCCGCGGCGCGGTGTGGTGGTGTGGCCAGTTCGGCGAGGTAGCGGCGCCGGAATTCGGTGAATCGTTCGGGCTGGTGGTTGTACCACTGCCGCAACTCGGTGGAGGGTGCGATATCGCGGAGCCATTCGGTGAGGACGAGGCTGTCCTTGCGCAGCCCGCGGGGCCAGATCCGGTCGACCAGAATCCGTGCCCCGTCGGCGGCGGAGACCGGGTCGTAGACTCTGCGAAAGGTGACATGACCGGTCATAGTGTCTCCTTTTGTCTGTTATGGCAGCGGTCGGTCGTGTTGGGTGGCGAATTTTCGTTGTCGACGACTCCAGGGTGAGGCTCAATCGGTGAGCAGTTGACGCAGCACGTAGTGCAGGATCCCGCCGTGCCGGTAGTAGGCGGCCTCGGCCGGGGTGTCGATCCGCACGGTGGCGGCGAATTCCCTTGTGTTCCCGGCGTTGTCGACTGCGCGGACGGTCACCTGCCGCGGGAAGGTATCCGCGGTGTTGGCGTGGGTGAGCCCGGTGATCGAATACGTTTCCTCGCCCGTCAGTCCGAGTGTTTGCACCGATTGGCCGTCAGCGAACTGCAGCGGTAGCACTCCCATGCCTATCAGGTTCGATCGGTGAATCCGCTCGAAGGAGCAGGCCAGCACCGCCCGCACGCCGAGTAGCAGTGTGCCTTTGGCTGCCCAGTCTCGTGAGGACCCGGAGCCGTATTCGCTTCCGGCGAGGATCAGCAGCGGCACCTGTTCGGCGGCGTAGGCACAGGCGGCGTCGAAGATGCTCATCTGCGCTCCGTCGGGCAGGTGCCGGGTGAAGCCGCCTTCGGTGCCGGGTGCGAGCTGGTTGCGCAACCGGATGTTCGCGAAGGTGCCGCGGATCATCACCTCGTGGTTGCCGCGACGTGACCCGTAGGAGTTGAAGTCCTGCGGGGTGACGTCGTGCTGCTGCAGGTAGGTTCCGGCGGGGCCGTCGCGTTTGATCGCCCCGGCCGGGGAAATATGGTCGGTGGTCACCGAGTCGCCCAGCACCGCCAGTACCCGGGCACCGGTGATGTCTTCGACCGGTTGCGGGTCGGGGGTCATGTGCTCGAAATAGGGCGGGCGGCGGACGTAGGTCGATTCGTCGTTCCAGCCGAAGACCTGCCCTGCCGCGACGTCGAGACCGCGCCAGCGTTCGTCGCCGGTGTACACATCGGCGTAGCCGTGGGTGAACATCTGCGAGCGCAGGCTGGTGGCGATGACCTCTTCGATTTCGGCGGTGCTGGGCCAGATGTCGCGCAGGTATACCGGGGTTCCGTCGGGGGCGGTCGCCAGCGGGTCGCGCAGCAGGTTGATGCGCATGGTGCCGGCCAGCGCATAGGCGATGACCAGCGGTGGAGACGCGAGGAAGTTCATCTGGGTCTCCGGGTGGATGCGGCCCTCGAAATTGCGGTTGCCCGACAACACCGAGCACACCATGAGATCACCGGCGGCGATGGCGGCGCTGACTTGCGGGATCAGCGGCCCGGAGTTGCCGATGCAGGTAGTGCATCCGTAGCCGACCAGCGAGAACCCCAGTTCGTCGAGGTAGGGGGTGAGTCCCGCACGCGCGTAGTAATCGGTGACCACCCGCGAGCCCGGCGCGAGAGAGGTCTTGACCCACGGTTTGCGGGTCAGGCCCCTCTCGACGGCCTTCTTCGCCAGCAGTGCCGCGCCGATCATCACCGACGGATTCGAGGTGTTGGTGCACGAGGTGATCGCGGCGATCACCACGTGCCCATGATCGACCGTTGTGGCGGCCTGGTCGGCGAAGGCCACCTGCTGCGGCGCCGAGGGCCACCGGTGCGCCTGCTCGCAGTCGCACGGCGCATTCGGTCCGTCGGCGGCGCGGTCGTGGTCGATGGCGATCGGGTCGCTGGCCGGGAACGATTCGCCCGAGGCCTCGTCCAGTCCGGCCGATGCCGCCACGGATGGTTCGCCGACCAGCAGGGACGCGACCGCGTGCGGGGCCCGCGTCAGTGGGATGCGGTCCTGGGGGCGCTTGGGCCCGGCGATGGACGGTTCCACGGTCGACAGGTCCAGTTCGATGCGTTGGCTGTAGTCGGGTTCGTGGTCGGGGTCGTGCCACAGCCCCTGCTCCTTGGCGTAGGCCTCGACCAGGCGTGTCTGCCGTTCGGGGCGACCGGTGAGCCGCAGGTAGTCCAGGGTGACCGCGTCGATCGGGAAGATCGCGCAGGTGGAGCCGTATTCGGGGCTCATGTTGCCGATGGTGGCGCGGTTGGCCAGGGGCACGTTCGCCACGCCGGGGCCGTAGAACTCGACGAACTTGCCGACCACACCGGTGTGGCGCAGCAACTCGGCAACGGTGAGCACCAGGTCGGTGGCGGTGGTGCCCTCCGGCAGTTCGCCGGTCAGTTTGATCCCGAGAACCTGCGGAATCAGCATGCTCATCGGCTGGCCGAGCATCGCAGCCTCGGCCTCGATACCGCCGACGCCCCAACCGAGCACGCCGAGCCCGTTGACCATCGGCGTATGCGAGTCGGTGCCCACCAGGGTGTCCGGGTAGGCCAGCGGCGGCCCGCCGTCCGGGTCGTCGCGGGTGAACACCACTCGTGCCAGGTATTCGAGGTTGACCTGGTGGCAGATGCCGGTGTCCGGGGGGACGACGGCGAAGTTCTCGAAGGCCTGCTGCGCCCACCGCAGCAGCTGGTAGCGCTCGACGTTGCGGGTGAACTCCAGTTCCGCGTTGACCGCGAAGGCATCCGGGCGGGCGAAGACGTCGGCGATCACCGAATGGTCGATGACCAACTCGGTCGGGATCAGCGGGTTGATCCGGCCAGGATCCCCACCCAGGGCGGTCATCGCATCGCGCATCGCGACCAAGTCCACGACACACGGCACTCCGGTGAAGTCCTGCATCAACACTCGTGCCGGGGTGAACGCGATTTCCGTGGCGGCGACCTCGTCGGGGTTCCACGCGGCGAGTGCGCGTATCTGCTCGGCGTTGATCCGGTGCCCGTCCTCGCATCGGATCAGGTTCTCCAGCAGCACTTTGAGGCTGTAGGGCAGCCGGTGCGCGGTCGCAATGCGGTCCAGTCGGTAGATGGTGAACTCGCGGTCCTCGACCGTCCAGACATCGCGAGCCCCGAAACTGTTGCCGCTCATGATCGTCGCCCGTCCGCTACGGCGTGGGGTTGTGCGGTGTTGTTCGGGTACGGCGATTCGGGCATGTGACGCGCCTCCTGATCAGGGGCTGCCGGGCATCACCATCGCTGCGCCGGCAGCGTCTGGCCTACTGATTCACTGTATGCCCCACGGTGCTGGATGAGACCACTCCCCCGCGGCGACCGCACAGTTATCGCCGAGCATGAACGGCCGTGGGTGTCAGTATCGGCTGCCGATGCTTCGCCAGCGTCGTCCTGATGTGCCGGGTTCGTGTGGCGCGATGGCGAACACCCGGTCCGGGTCGTTGTCGTCGTATCCGGCGACGTGGACGACAGCGGCGACCGGGGACAGCGGCGGAATGTACCGAACCATGGGCTCGGCATGTACGGCGTAGCCGGTGATCGACTCGGGCGCGCCACCGCCACCGCATCGTCGCCGCTGAGCGGGCGACAAGCGTGGGCGGGCCGGAGACGCCAGGACGGCCGCCTGAGACCGCCCTGCGGGTAATGGTCTTCGACTACGACGAGCCGCCCTCTGGTGTCGTGGGCGGCTCGGCCGAGCGTGTCTACATCGACTGCGGGTAGCCCTTCGACAGCGGCGGCCGCTCGTGGGGCGATGCGGTTCGTTGCCGACCACGCTCACCGCACCATCGAAACCCTTGTCGCGCAAAGCTTGCGCAGTTGATCGTGCTACCCAGCGCCGGACTGATCTATCGTCGCGGGCCGCGATCATTGTCGAGCAGCAGGTGGAAGTTGATCGATGATGCGGCAGCGGGGATGGTGGGGTGATGGAGAAGTTCTCGTTGGATGCGCTGGCCCGTGAGCAGTTGGCGCGGGCGATCTCGGTCCCGGCGGGGCGCAGCGCGAGCACGGTATACGGCGGGCACGAGCATCGGCTGCGGCAGACCGTGGTCGCGCTGGCGGCGGGCACATCGATGGCCGAACACGATAATTCGGGCGAGGCCACGGTGTTCGTATTGCGTGGCCGGGTACGGTTGCACGGCCCGCAGGCCGTGTGGGAGGGCCGCGCCGGTGATCTGCTCGTGGTCCCGCAGGCGCGCCACGGTCTCGAAGCCCTCGAGGACAGCGCGGTGCTGCTGACGGTCGCGAAGTAGCCGCCCGCGTCGACTCGCCGGCCGGTCACCACGGCCCGTCCGGGTCGGGTACCGGCGACTGCTGGTGCGGTCGCACCCGCAGATGCCGCAGCCCGTCCGGACCTGCGGTGTAGGAGCGCGGCGCAGCCCGCGGCTACCGGACCGGGGCGCCGGGGTCCAGGTCGAGCTCACCCAACTCTGTGGTCAGAGTGCCGGTCCCGGCCAGGACATGCACAGGGGTGTCCACCGCCAGGCCCGGACCGGGGGTCGAACTCGCCATGGGCGCCAAGTGACGATGGTGGCATCGAGGTCGTGGCGACGCTGGATCGGCAACGACCACGCCGCCGGTGCCTGGTCGGCATCCGGGTCGAGATCGCCGGGGCGGGTGTGTCCGACCAGGCGCGGCAGCGGTGCAGTGGCGATTTTGCCGATGCGTACCCGCGACGATCGGGGCCGCGTTTTCCGAATACGCCAGGCTCGCAGCGCAACTAGGGCAGATCCGCCACGCCGGCCCGCCGATCGCGGCTGCAGGTGCTGGCCGCGTTCGGGCAGGCCAAGGGATGAGGGGTCACACGTCCAGTAGGTGCGGCAGGCCCGAGCGGTAGCGGTCGGCGTCGAGGGTTTTGAGGGGGTCGAAGAGCGGGGGCGCGAAGAGGGGGAAGATTTCGGCGCGGGAGCCGGGGGCGCCGGCGGCGTCGAGGATGGCGTTGGCGGCGGCGCGGCCGGATTCGTTGGCGCCCTCCATGGTCGCCAGGTCGATGTGGGTGCGGACGTGGTCGCCGGCGAAGAAGAGGTTGGGGATGGCGCAGGCGGCGTCGGGCCGGCGGTCCCAGGAGCCGACGGTGTTGACCAGCAGGGGCGTGTCGTTGGCGGCGGCGCCGTCGTCCCAGTGCACGCCGGTGTCGAGGAACCAGGAGTGGATGTCCTCGTCCCGCAGCCAGCCCGTCGAGTTGTTCAGCCAGGCCGACAGTTGCGCCCATACCTCCTGCGCCACTTCGTCTTTGGTGCACTCCTTGGCTGGCTTGCCGAAGACGATGCCCGGGGTGTCCCAGTCGGAGACGTCCACCGACAGGCATTCGACGACACTGCCGTCGCCGTACCGGGAGGCGAAGTCCCCCACCCACATCGGCGCCTGCCGCAGAGCGGTGAGCGCCCACGGGGTGCCCAGCGCCGCGATGTGCCCCTCGGGGAGTTCGGTCGGCCGGGTCAGGTAGTACTGAATGCCCACCATCCAGTCGACCTCCAGCTCACGCATGCCCGCCAGCCGCGGGTCGGCGTCGAGGATGTCGTCGCTGAGCAGCGGCACCGCGCGATCCACCGGCATGGCGCAGACGTACCAGTCGGCGTCCACGCGGCCGCCCGCGCCGCCACTCACCCTCGCGCCGGTGATGCGGCCGTTGCCGAGCTCCAGCCCGATCGCCTTGGTGCCCATCTCGAACCGCACGCCGCGCCCGCGCAGGTACGTGGCCCAGGGGTCGATCCAGGCCTCGTTGGTGGGCCGGTTGAGGATGCGGTCGACGCCGCCCCGGTACTGCGGCACCAGTCCGGTCCCGGCCAGCACGAGTGCCTCACCGATGGTGCCGATGGTGCGGGCCGAACTGCGATAGGGCTTGGCGGCCACGGTGATCCGGGTCAGCGCGTTCACCACGTACTCGCGGTAGGCGTCGGATTTGCCCTCCGCCTCCATCACCTGCGCCCACGACTGGTACTCCCATTCACCGAAGCGGCGCTCGGTGCTGCTGGTGAACCAGCGCAGCATCTTCCGGGTGAACAGGGCCAGTTCCTGGGGCGGCAGTTCCGGGATGAAGCCCACGGCGGCGGCCAGGGTGGTGCGCACGGTCTCGGGGGTGATCTCGGCGAGCCCGCCGATCTCGACCGGTGTCACGGCCGGCGGCAGGTTCCGGAATCCGACGGTGGCGGCCTGCACCCGCACCAGGTTGTCCGCCACGCCATTGGCATTGCCCGGGAAGGGAATTCGGCTCATGGTGTCCGGAATGTGCTGATAGCAGCCCGGAAAGAATCGGAAGCCGTGTTCACCGGGTAGATCCAGCCGACCGCCCGCGCCGGTCCCCGGCACGCTCATGCTGCGCGCTTTGCCGCCCAGCGCGACCGGTTCGTACACGGTGACCTCGAAGCCGCGCTCGATCAGTTCGTGCGCGGCGGTCAGTCCGGAGACGCCGCCGCCGAAAACGGCCACACTGCGCCCGCTGCCGGACGCGGCGGCCCGCACCGGCTGCGACAACGCGGGCAGACCGGCCGCCGCGGCGGCGATCAGACTGCCGCGCAGGATGGTTCGACGAGGGACGGAGTGGGATGACGGTTCGGGATACGGGCGGTTCACGGGATTCTCCTCGGGCAGACATCACACGGCGTCGGATTGGTTCGAGGGATGAGAAGTCGACGGTTGGCTCGCGAGACGGAAGTCGAGGGTGGCAGCGGAGAACATGGACCCGGTCGGCGACCGGCGGCGACGGTAAGCCCTATTCGGACGCGCCGGTGTTCGTGGGCGGCGCGGGAGCCAGGGGCGGCAGGCCATGGCGGCGCGCCGTCCAGCGCTCGTAGCGCTCGCTCGCGGTGTCGCGGACTTCCCGGATCAGGTTGTCCGCCACCGTCATCGGCGTCCCGCGCCCGTGCCAGACGGCTCGCGCGGCCAGCGACGCCGACAGGCCGGTCGGCAGCATCCGATCGGGGCGCCGCACCCGCGTCATCACCTCGAGGACCCGGGCGGCCAGGTCGGGGTCGTGCGCGGCCGCCTTGTACAGCTCGGCTTCCAGCGGTGTCATCGATTCGCCGCGCGCGAGCCGGTTGGTCCACTGGTACATGGGCAGGCAGTCGTGTTCGCGGCCGCGTTCCCATTGCCGCAGCGTGCGATCCAGCCGTTCGGGGTTGTCGAGGACCGGGGCGGCGGCCGCGGCGAGCAGACGGCCGTACCGCAGCGCGTCGCGAATCCCCTGGGCGGTGACGGGATCCTTGAAGTGGCCCGCGTCGCCGGGCAGCGCCCAGCCGGGTCCCGCGGATCGACGGAAGTAGGAGGTCAGACCGACGGCGCTGCGCACCCGCCCGACGGGCGTGCAATCGCGCAGGCGCGCAGCCAGTTCCGGCATCTCGGCGATGAACTCGCGATAGAGCCGCCCGGCCGCGCGGGGACTGCGATCGGCCCGTTCCACCGGGGGCTGGATCAGGCACAGCACCAGGCCGTCGTCGCAGGGGAAGGCGGTGCCGAGCAGTTCGCCGGTGCGCCACTGCGCGGCCGTCGTCCGCGAGGACGGGTCCGCGTCGGCCCAGTATCCGAAGTAGCAGGCCCGGCCGCTGTCGGTGCTGCGGTACGGGATGTCGGCGCCCACGAGCCGGGCGACCGTGCTGTGGCGGCCGTCGGCCCCGATCACCAACGGGGCCAGCACTTCCGCCGTCTCCCCCTTGCGATCGCGGTAGCGGACGCCGGCGACCCGGCCCGACTCGTACACCAACTCGGTCACCAGCATGCCCTCGCGGACGTCGGCGCCGCGGTCGCGCGCGGTGCCGACCAGCGCGGCGTCCAAGCCGATCCGGCGTACGCACAGCGCGTAGTCGATGTCGTACACGGCCGCGAACGGGGTGCGCACGGTGTGGCCGGATCCACCGGCCAGTGCCGTACGCAACGGCGGTGCGCCGATTTCCAGCACCCGCGGCAAGGCCCCCAGAGCGCGCAGTTCGGCGACGCCGGTCGGCCACAGCAGATGGGTGGACAGGGTGTCGGAGGGAAAGCGGGCGCTGTCGAGGGCGATCACGCGACGGCCGCGACGGGCGAACTCGATCGCGGCGGCCGTACCGGCGCACCGGCTTCCGACTATGACGACATCGGCGGATTCGCTGCGCATCGGTACTCCCACTTTGCGGGACACACTGTTCGGACACTGTGTCTCACGTAAGAGAGTGAGATGGAAAACGTTTCTTGTCAACGGATTCCGCGTGTCCCGTGCGATGCCGCCGATTGCGGCAGAATGGCCGCATGCACCGGGAGCCCTCGTGCCATCGCTGACCCGCACCGCGAAGAGCGGCCGGGGCCAGCGCGACGAACGCCGCGAGGCCGTGGAGCGCCGGGTCCTGGCCGCGGTCGATCAATTGCTCGCCGGTGGCTCGACCTTCACCGAACTCGCGGTCGCCCGCATCGCCACCGAGGCCGAGATCGCCCGCTCGACCTTCTACCGCTACTTCCCCGACAAGAGCCAGCTGCTGATCCGCATGGCCGAGCTGGCCACCGACGACCAGTTCCGCGCGGCCGAACACTGGTGGACGAGCAGTCACGCCGACGGCGAGGCGGGCGTGGTCCAGGCCATGCGCGAGATGATCACCGGATCCCGCGCCCACGCACAACTGCTGCGCGCGCTCTCGGAGGTCGCGGCCTACGACCCCGACGTGGGCTGCTACTGGCGCGGGCGCATCGAAGGCTTCGTGGCCCTGGTGTGCGCCCGCCTGCAGGCCGACCGGGCGGCCGCCCACATCCCGGCCCGCGTCGACATCCCTTCCACCGCAATCGTTCTCACCTGCATGGTGGAACGCTCCATCGACTTCCTGCTCGGCCCCGCGCCGGTCGACGACGAGCAGATGGCGCGATCACTGGGCCGTGCCATCTGGCTCACGGTGTACGGCGACGCCCCGCACCCCGGCTGATCGAGTCGCTGAAGTCAGCGTGGCGGCTGCCTCGCGCCGGGGATCCTGTCGTCGAAGTACCCGGCGGATTCGGGATCCATGACGATGCGTGCCCTGGTCCGCGGAAACCCTTGCGGTCGAACCGAACTGCAGTGAACCTCCCCAGCGGTTCCGGGCAACGATCACCACCCGGCCGCTGGAGGGCGATCCGTGACCGCGCCCACGATTGCGAGGATTTTGCGCATTGCGGGGATGTCCGCGGCGAAGTTCGGCCGCAGGGTGGTTACTCTGCGAGTGCCACGCCGCTTGGAGATTCTTCCGGGGTCCGATTCTCGGCCCGGTGTGCCACCCGCTCGACATCGATGGCTCGGATGCGAAGGGTGGCGGCATTGCCGATTGGCCGGATGTCATCGGACCGGGTGCGGACGAGCGGGTTTTGTTGATTTCCCATCGAATCGGCGGAGGAGTGCGGGTGACGGAGTCCGGGGTCGAGCGGTTCGATCCGATCGAGCATGCGCGCTCGATGGTGGGCCGGCGGTTCCAGGTCGACGGATATTACGAGGTCGGGCGCGAGAAGGTGCGGGAGTACGCGGCGGCGGTCCAGGATGACGGCCCCGCGCACTGGGACGAGGAGGGCGCGGCCGAGTTCGGGTACGCGGGGTTGGTGACTTCACCCACCTTCATCGCGTTGCTGGCCCCGGCGGTGCAGCACGCGCTGGCCGGGATGCTGACCGGGTACGACCTGCGGGCCTCGGTGCAGACGGACCAGGTGCTGACGCTGCATCGTCCGGTGGTGGTCGGGGACCGGCTGACCATCAATGTGGCTCTGCGATCGTTCCGGCAGGCGTGCGGCGGGGACATGTTCGTCCTCGACAATGTGGTCACCGATCAGGCCGGGGAGGCCGTGATCACGGGGACCACCAGTCTGATCGGCCACCCGGAGCTGTCGGCCGATCACCTGGCGGCGGCCCGCCTGATCGGGGAGCTCGTACACCGCGGGATGGATACCTTGGTGGCGCGGGGTCCGAAACGGACCGAGCTCCGCGACTGGCATCCCACCGTGGCCACGTACCGCAGTTCCACTTCGCGCCCGGCGTCAGGAGTCGCCACCGGCGACGCACTACCCTGTCGCACAGTGACTCTCACGATCGGCGATCTGGTCCGCTATGCCGGGGTGGCGAGCGACCCGAACCCGATTCACTGGCACGCCGGGGCCGCCCGCGCGGTGGGGCTGAAACGCGGCGTCGTCGCGCACGGCATGCTCACCATGGGCTACGCGGGCGCTTTCGTCACCTCCTGGCTGGGCGATCCGGGTGCACTGCGACAGCTGAGCGTGCGCATGAGCAATCCCGTCTATGTCGGCACCGAGGGCCCGACGGCGATCGAGTTCACCGGCAAGGTCAAGGAGCTGGACCCGCAGACCGGCACCGCCACCGTCGCGATCAGCGCAACGCACGAGGGCCGCAAGGTTTTCGGCCGCGCCACCGCCGTGGTTCAGCTCAGCTGATCTTCCCGGGCCGCGCTGCCCGCCGGCCGTACCGGCCGGCAGTCTCGCGAACCCACGCCCCCGACATCGGGCAGCGCTGCATCGACCAGTGTCGAGACACTCCCCGCCAATCTGGTAGCTGAAAATGCGCTATCCATGGTGGACTTCCCTGTACCTTTCACCCGGTACGGGTGAAGACCCTCAGTTCACCGCCCGGTGCTCCCCCACCCGCGCGGTGCTGTTCGCCTCGACACCCCCGGCGGCCGCAATGGCCGTGATAGCCACCGGTGCGCTGATGATCGGCCACCACGCGATCACCCGACGTCGGCTGATCACCTGATCCCGGGATGATCGCCGGGCCCGGCCGCCGGATCACGCGAGACACGAAGGGCACGAAGGCAATGCAGCAGACCGACCGCCGGCTCCGAGACATGGTGCGCGTCGAGGCCGGGGCTTTCGACATGGGCTCGGAGGATTTCTTTCCCGAGGAGGGCCCGGTGCATCGGGTGCAGGTGGACGCGTTCTGGATCGACCGCCACCCGGTGACCAATGCCCAGTTCCGGCGCTTCGTGAAGGACACCGGGTATGTGACTGTGGCCGAACGCGTTCCGGATGCCGCTGACTATCCGGATGCCGATCCCGACGCCCTTGTCGCCGGTGCGCTGGTGTTCCAGCAGACCCCGGGACCGGTCGATCTGAACGATTGGCGGCGCTGGTGGGCCTACGTGCCCGGCGCGGACTGGCGGCATCCGCGCGGTCCCGGCAGCACGCTCGACGGACGCGACAAGCACCCGGTCACCCAGGTCAGCTACGAGGATGCCCTGGCCTACGCGCATTGGGCCGGCAAGGATCTGCCGACCGAGGCCGAATGGGAATTCGCGGCGCGCGGCGGTCTCGAGGGTCGCGTCTACAGCTGGGGTGACGAATTCGCCCCGAAGGGCCGTCGCATGGCCAACACCTGGGAGGGCCAGTTCCCCTGGCAGTTCCATCGCGGCCGCGGCCAATCCGATACTCCCGGTACGACTCCCGTGGGCACCTATCCGCCCAATGGCTACGGCCTCGTCGACACCGCCGGAAATGTGTGGGAGTGGACGAAGTCCGAGTTCACCGACCGCCACGGCCCGGCCGCCGGCTGCTGCGCCCCGCGCAATGAATCCTCCGCGCCCACCGAGCGCTTCCCCCGGCGGGTCACCAAGGGCGGCTCCTACCTCTGCGCCCCCAACTACTGCCTGCGCTATCGCCCGGCCGCGCGGCAGAGCCAGACCGAGGACACCGCCACCTGCCATCTGGGCTTCCGCTGCGTCCTCCGGCCGTCCTGATCCGCGTCGATCGCGCTTTCACCCGAAACGGGCGAGGCGAGCACGCAGCCGGCCACCCTCCAGCGCCGAGCTAGAGCCGCAGCGGCCCCAGCGGAATCCGGCCGACGGCCCGGCCACGTTCGTCGAGCAGCCGGCTCACCCGCTTGGGGGTGCGCAGAACGACCGCGCGGTCCTTGATCTCGAGAGCCGGGAACCCGTCGGCGAGCATCTTCTCGAACGGGCCGATACCGCTGAGTCCGTGCAGCAGCACGTGGGTCATCAAGATCGAGCGGGGGTCAGTGTGAGCCGGTGCCCGTTCTCCGAGATCTCCGGGCCGATCGCGTACCCACGGCCGTCCACGTCGAGTTCCAGCGCCAGTCCGGCCAGTTGTCGGCCGGTGCTGTCCTGGACCGTCACCATCCGGTGATCGGCGGACAGCAGCGAATGTCACTGCTTTTCGAATCGTCCCGTCCGGCGCTCCAACCGGATCCGGTAAATCGCTGCCTGCCCGCTACCGGCGGGCGCCGCATCATGTGTCGGTCGGCTCGTACTGCTGGAGAGCAGGGGCAGGAGACGGTCGACGAGTAGCCGCATGCCCTCCTCCGCCTGCTGCCCGTGGAGTTCCTCGAACGTGCCCCACGCGATCACGCTCTGCCAGTTCGCGAGATTGTCCACATGCTCGATTTCGAAGCAGACCTGCGGATGGGCACGCATCGCGCGCAACTTGTCTCCGTCGCCCGAATGCCCATAGACGCACTCACCGTCGTAGACGTAGGTGATGGGGACGACGTACACGCGGCCGTCGCTGATGCATCCGATTCGGCCGACCACCTCACTGCGCAGTACGTGCTCGATCTGAGGATCGTTCAATTCGCCCAGCATCGCCGACACTCCTTGCTTCGCTGTGCCGACAATCGAGTCGGCGAGTCGATTTCGAACCGGTGACCGCTGTACAACTGCCTCAATTCGACCCCTCGTGAATCTCCGCGTTCAAGAGTGCCTGCTCGGAATCGGGCGGCGTCAGGGCCGAAGGGCCCTTCTCCGCCGGACCCATGCTTCAGCATCGCGTATCGGCTCGTGGTCGGAGGAGGTCGGGTCGTTCACATCGTTCGTCGACCACGCGGACGGGTGCGGGGCTGTCGGCTTCGGAGACGGCTGACCGGGCAGTGGCAGGTCGAAGCCAAAACCTTTGCCGCCCAAGATCTTCGCGCGTGGACTATGTCCACTGGCAGCGGTCTTTCGATCTCCGCGGCCCAGGCGAACTCCACTATCTCGGATAATTCGATGCAAAACCGATGCACTCGTGTCAGAATGGTGCAAGAGTCAGGTGGTGCTCGTCGAGATTGTCGCGCTGGGTCGCTGACGGAGCGCAATGAGGGAGGTGCAGCACCGGACCTTCGGAAATGGTTGACGGCTCTGGGCGTAGGCGATGCCGGCCCACACAACAACAGACGCCCTAAAGGATCCAATCGACGAAAGCGATGGAACAATGCGGAAAGCCCAACGTTCGGTAGTGACCGGTCTGGCCTTGGCGGTTGCCTTGCTCGGCGCCTCGGCCTGCTCAGACAACAACTCTGGTTCCTCGTCCACCACATCGAAAGCGATGCCCACCTCGGCCGCGTCCACGTCGCCGGCCTCGCGCGGTGCGGCGGCGGATTTGGTCGGGCCTGGTTGCGCTGACTATGCGAAACAGGTGCCGACCGGACCGGGATCGGTCGACAGCATGGCGCAAGAGCCGGTTGCTGTCGCGGCATCGAACAACCCTTTGCTGAAGACGCTGGCCGCGGCGGTATCCGGTCAGCTCAATCCGCAGGTCAACCTCGTGGACACGCTCAACGGCGGTCAGTTCACCGTCTTCGCGCCCGTGGATGACGCGTTCGCGAAAATCGACGCGGGGACGATCGATTCGCTCAAAACCGATTCGGCGAAGTTGACGAGCATCCTGACTTATCACGTGGTGCCGGGAAGGCTGGCGCCGAGCCAGATCGCGGGCGAGCACAAGACCGTCGAAGGTGCCACCGTGCGCGTGACTCGGTCGGGCGACGAGATCAAGGTCGCCGACGCCTCGGTGATCTGTGGCGGCGTGCAGACGGCGAACGCCACCGTCTACCTGATCGACTCGGTCTTGATGCCACCCGCGTGAACGCCGAATCTTCCAGCGCGGTGGGAATTCATGCATCGTTTGCGCATTGAAACAGGAAGTAAGCCCGAGCCGTAGGGTGGCGCGCAGTCGCCAACGGCAGCGTGTGGTGGTCGAACACGCAACCTTGAAGCGGTGAATACCGGGGCCGGCGCGAACCAGGCCACGGTATCCACCGATCCCCGACCCGGAAGAAAGATGATCTTGAATCCGCGCGGGGAATTATGCTGGAGCCCATGAGGATTCGGCGGTGGCGGCGGGTTTATCTGGCGGCCGAGTACGCTGCGTTGTTCTTCGGCGGGACGACTCTCTACAACGCGGTACTGCGGGGGAAGCCGCCGATTCCGGCGCTGCTCGTGCTGGGGACCGGGGTGACGGTGTACTTGCGGCGGTCGAAGGAATTCGATCGCGGGTCGCTGTGGCGGGCGGAGGCGTTCCCGGAGCAGGCGCGGTCCATGGCCGTGACCGCGGGGGCGAACGCGCTGGCGCTGACCGCGGTGACCGCGACACTGCGCCGGGAGGATCTGTTCGATCTACCGCGGCGCAATCCGCTCATCTGGCTGGCGGTGATGGTGTTGTATCCCGCGCTGAGCGTGTATCCGCAGGAGTTGATCTTCCGGTCCTTCCTGTTCCACCGCTACCAGCCCGTCTTCGGTGACGGGACGGCGATGGTGGCGGCCAGTGCCGCGGCATTCGGCTACGTGCACATCGTGTTCGGCAGCTGGTTCTCGGTGGCGGCGAGCAGTGTCGGCGGGTGGTTGTTCGCCGCGCGGTACATGCGGACGCAGTCACTGTTCACCGCCTCGGTCGAGCACGCGCTGTACGGGATGCTGGTGTTCTCGGTGGGGCTCGGGCGGTACTTCTATCACGGCGCCGCTCCGGCCGCGCGAATTCAGTTGGGCGCCGCCAGAACCGCCTGACCCGACGGCTCGACGGCCGGCCGGGCGAAGACCGCGACGGTGATGATGAGCGCGAAGGCCAGCAGCGCCGTGGCGGTGCGGGCGATGTGGAACAGCTCCCAGCGGTGCAGCAGCTGGGCGTAGTCGGCGGGGAGCGGGCCGACGGCCCACTGCTTGATCTTGCCGTTGATGGGCACATTGCCGAATCGCGTGATGAGGAAGGTCGCCACCTCGAGGCCGAAAGATGTTGCGGCCAAGCGGCGTACGAGTCCGCCGCCGCATACGGCCAGCAGCAGCGAGGTGAGCGCGGCCAGCGCCATGGCCGACTGCATGACGGGGCCGTTGACCTTCATGAGGGCGGTGTGGAAGGTGAAGCGGACGTCCAGGGGGACGGTCTTGAAGGCCTGGGCGACATTGATCAGGCCGTAACCGAATGCGCCGCACAGGTATCCGGTGGTGAGCAGGGCGGCCGCGGTCAGCAGGCGGATGCGCATGGGCGAACCTCCGAGATAGTTCATATTTCCGAATAGTTCAAATTCTTGAACCTGTATGCTGACACTGTCAAGACAGCGGTTCGACATCGAACGGAGAGTGCGTGCCTCGGCCACAGCGAGCAGCGGACACCACGGGCACACCGGTGAGCGCCGCGGACCAGCGCCGACTCGAGGCGCTGGCGCCGCTCATCGCCACGCATTTCCGCCGCGCCCACAGCGATATGCCCGCCACCCTGCGCGCGTCCTTCGAGGCGGACGGACTGGGCAATCGCCATGGCGCGGTCCTGGCCCAGGTGCTGGCCGCGGGCCGCCTCAGCGTGAGTGATCTGGCCCGCCGGCTCGGCATCAGCCTCACCAACGCGAGTCAGCTTGCGGGCGAACTGAATCGGGCCGGCTGGCTGCAGCGCGAGAACGATCCCGACGACAACCGCCGCACCCTGCTGTCACTGCCCGACGATCGCCGCAACGATGTAGCGACCTTCATCGACCGCCGCTCCGACGCCCTGCTGCGGGCCATGTCCCGGCTCAGCGCCGGGGAACGCCGGGGCTTCCTGGCCGGCCTGCAGGCCTGGGCCGACGAAATCGACGGCTGACGCCCCCTCGCCGTCGACCGCCTCGCATTCCGCTGGTAGCTGGCCCTGGCTACCGACCGGAACGGGCTGGTCGGGCAGACTGGCCGGGTGGGAAACCTACCTGTGGCAGCGGTGGTCTGCGCGTTCATCGGGGCGATCTTGTTCGCGGTGTCGGCGGTGGCGCAGCAGCGGGCCGCCGCGGATGTGCCCGAAGGGGACGCGCTGGTCGCCAAATTGATCCGGAACCCACGCTGGCTGGCGGGATTGATCGGGGACACGGGCGGATTCGCGTTCCAGGTGGCGGCGCTGGCGCTGGGCTCGGTGCTGGTCGTGCAGCCGATCCTGGTGACGGCGCTGGTGTTCGCGCTGCCACTGGCCGCGCACTACAGCGGCCGCCGGGTTACCGCCACGATGTGGATACAGGCGGCGGCGCTGTCGATCGCGCTGGCCTGCTTCCTGGTGGTCGGCGACCCGACCCAAGGGGTGACCGACGCGGCCTGGCACCGATGGATGCTGCCGCTCGGATTGATGCTGGGTGCGATCGTCGCGGGCATCGCCGTGGCCACCACCGTGCGCGTGCCAACCCTGCAGGCCCTGCTGCTGGGCACGGCCGCGGGTCTGCTGTTCGGCATCTCCGCCGCCCTCACCGAGAATGTCACCCAGCAGTTCCGGATCAGCATCGGCACCGCGCTGACCGATTGGGAGCTGTACGTGCTGGCCGCCTGCGGCATGCTCGGCCTGTACGTGCAACAGCGTGGCTATCAGGTCGGCCCGCTGTCGGCCTCGCTGCCGGCCTTCACCGTCGCCGAACCGCTCGGCGCGGCCTTCCTGGGCATGACGGTCCTCGACGAGCGTCTCCGCTCCGGCCCCGTCGGCACCGCCTTCGTGGCCGCCTCGGTCGTCGTCATGTGCGTTGCGGCGGTGCGCCTTTCCCGCGCCCAGGCCGTACCCGCCCCCGAACCCCGGCCTCTCGCCGAATAACCAACCCTGCCACGCCCGAAATCCCCCGTTTTCCTGGCGATTTGCATTACCCACCCACCCATAGGCTAATGTTCTGTCCCGCAAGCCGATCGGCCCACAAGGCCCGGTGAGCACGCGGATGTAGCGCAGCTGGTAGCGCATCACCTTGCCAAGGTGAGGGTCGCGGGTTCGAATCCCGTCATCCGCTCCACGGGGGATTTTCCGGCGCGATTAGCTCAGCGGGAGAGCGCTTCCCTGACACGGAAGAGGTCACTGGTTCAATCCCAGTATCGCGCACCAGAGAATGCACAGAACGGGCCCGGTCACTACCGGGCCCGTTCTGCTGTGCGGGCACATCGGAACTCACCCCTCACGACAACGTCGCCGTGCGGCGAGAATACTCCCTCGGGCCCGCGCCACGCGGTCGGCGATCGGCCCCGAAGTCCGCCCGATCACGAGCGATACGGCATACTCGGAGAACGGATTTCGCCTTCGGCACGCATTCGTAATGCCGGGTACCGCTTGCCCCCCGACACCGGAAACGAGGTTCTTCCCACAGTGTGTGGACTGCTCGGATTTCTAGCAGCTGACGAAGCGACAGAAAATGTCGTGGCCCGGGTCTACGACGCGCTCCAGTGCTCGCGTCACCGCGGCCCGGACGAGCGCGGCACCTGGCACGACGAACACATCGTCTACGGCTTCAATCGGTTGTCGGTCGTCGATATCGACCACTCGCACCAGCCGCTGTTCTGGGGGCCGGCGGAGAACCGCGAGCGGTATGTGCTGCTGTTCAACGGCGAGGTCTACAACTATTTGGAGCTGCGTGAGCAGCTGCAGGCCGACCACGGTGACGAATTCGGCGACCAGCCCATGTTCTTCACCGAAGGCGAGGGCGAGGCGATCCTGGCCTCGTATCACTATTCGGGGCTGTCGGCGATTTCGACCTTCCGCGGCATGTTCGCCATCGCGATCTGGGATACCGAGAAACGGGAACTCCTGCTGGCGCGAGATCCGTTCGGCATCAAGCCGATGTTCATCGCGAGCGGCCCGAACGGAACGGCCTTCGCGAACGAGAAGAAGAACATCATCGAGCTTCTTCCGACACTGGGGCTCTCCGATGAACTCGACCTGCGCGCGATGCAGCACTACGCCGTGCTGCAATACGTTCCCGAGCCGGAATCGTTGCACAAGAACATCACTCGCCTCGAATCCGGTTCGTACACCACGCTGCGGCCGGGTGCGCGCCCACAGCCCGTCCGGTACTTCGAGCCGAAGTTCCGGGTCCGCAAGTTCGCCGCGGGTTCGGAAGACGCACGCTACCGCGAGATCGCGGCGGTGCTGGAGGATTCGGTCGCCAAGCACATGCGCGCGGACGTCACCGTCGGCGCGTTCCTCTCCGGCGGCATCGACTCCACCGCCACCGCGGCGCTCGCCATCCGGCACAACCCGAACCTGCTCACCTTCACCTCGGCTTTCGAGCGCGAGGGCTACTCGGAGGCCGATGTGGCCGCCGAGACCGCCGCGGCCATCGGCGCCGAACACCACATCCGCGTGGTCTCCCCCGAGGAGTACGCGGCCGCGATTCCCGAGATCGTCTGGTACCTGGACGATCCGGTCGCCGACCCGGCTCTGGTGCCGCTCTATTTCGTCGCGCAGGAGGCGCGCAAGCACGTGAAGGTGGTGCTGTCGGGCGAAGGGGCCGACGAGTTGTTCGGCGGCTACGCCGTCTACCGTGAACCGCTGTCGCTGGCGCCGTTCGAATATCTGCCCGGTCCGGTGCGCCGGCTCGCGGGAGCTCTCGCTGATCGGATCCCGGACGGTCGGCGTGGCAAGAGTCTGCTGCACCGCGGTTCCCTGCCGCTCGAGCAGCGCTACTACGGCAACGCCCGCAGTTTCAGCGATGCTCAACTGCGTTCTGTGCTGAGGGAATTCCGCCCGGAATGGGGCGCAACGGATGTCACCGCCACGATCTACACTCGCTCACGCGGCTGGGATCCGGTGGCCCGGATGCAACACCTGGACCTGTTCACCTGGTTGCGCGGCGATATCCTCGTCAAGGCCGACAAGATGACCATGGCCAATTCTCTCGAATTGCGCGTGCCGTTCCTGGATCCCGAGGTGCTGGCGATCGCCGAGCAGATTCCGCTGGACCAGAAGATCACGAAGAACACGACCAAGTACGCGCTGCGCCGCGCCCTCGAGACCATCGTCCCCGCACATGTGCTGCACCGGCCCAAGCTCGGATTCCCGGTGCCGCTGCGGCATTGGCTGCGTGGCCCGGAGCTCTACGACTGGGCGGCCGCGCAGATCGCCGAATCACAGACCGATCACCTGCTCGACAAGCCTGCGATCAAGGCCATGCTGGAGAGTCACCGCCGTGGCGAGGCCGACCACAGCCGTCGACTGTGGACACTGCTGGTCTTCATGATCTGGCACGGAATCTTCGTCGAGGACCGCATCAAGCCCGATATCCAGCAGCCCACCTACCCGGTGCGTCTGTAGCCGCGCATACATAATCCCGGATCTGGCCTCAGATCCGGGATTCTCGTTTCGCGGTATCACCGCATCCGGCCGGATATCGCCGGGCTGCCCCCAAGGATAGATCTTGACCTTCTTGCGGGGCAGTTCGCCCTGTGCGTCGATGGTTTCGAGGATCTCGGTCGAGGAGGACACCGTCGCGCAGTAGCCGGCGAGCCACTCCAGCGAGCGGTCGCGCTCCGCCGGATCACCGGGGCGGTCGGTATCGCTCTGGTCGGCAGCGTGTTCTACTCCCGGCTGGACGGCGCCCAGAGCCCGCAGTCGTTCGCTCATGCGTTCTCGGCGAGCCTCTCGCTGCCCATCGGATTTTCGGTGGCGGCCATCGCGATCAGTCAGGCACTTCCGCGACACGGCAGATCCGAGGCGAAGGTTTCGGAGTAACCAGGCATCGCGAGCGAGACCGACTGCGGCACAGCGCATCCAGGATCGCCAACCCGTCCATTGCCACGGTCGGCCGATCCCGATACACTCAGAAATCGAGACAGATCGGTCTCGATTTGGGTGACGGAAGCGAGCACGATATGCGGGGACAGGCCGTGGAGACGGCGGAGGCCATCGAGATCGTCGGGCGATTGGCGGAGGCGAAGAGCCGGCAGGACGTCGCGACCGCGATGACGATCTATCACCCGGAGGGGGTGCTCGAGTCGCCCTCGCTGGGCACTCGGTATGCCGGAGCGGAGATCGAACGCGCGATCGCGGGATGGTTCGCATTCGCTCCCGATTACACCGTGCGGCTGGACGGTCACGGGCTCGATGGCGAGACGATGTGCTGCTGGGGCGAGATCGGGTTCACGCCGGCCTTCACCTTCGGCGGAGCGGTACCCAATGGCGATCGGGTGTCGGTGCCGGTCTTCATCCTGTTCGGTTTCCAGGATGGCCGGGTGAGCTGGGAGAGCTTCAATTTCGATGTCGCCGGTGTCGCGCGGCAATGCGGCGTGGACGCTTCGGACCTGATACGGGCGTCATGATCGTCGGAGCCAGGCAGCCGAGCACCGCCACGATGCGCGCCGCACTGCACGAAAGCTGGGGGTCCGCACTGGAGATCGGTGAGGTTCCGCGTCCGGAGCCCGCGGCCGGGGAGGTGCGCATCGCGGTGCGGGCGACCAGTGTGAATCCGATCGATATGCACCTCGGGCGCGGCGCGGGCTACGAGCAGTCGATGCGTCTCCCCTGCATCCCCGGATGGGATGTCGCGGGGGTCGTGGATGCCGTCGGCTATGGGGTAAGCCGGTATGCCTTCGGCGACAGGCTGTTCGGCTTGGCCTGGTTTCCCTATCCGGCCGGCACATACGCGGAGTACATGACAGTCCCCGCGTATCAACTGGTTCCGATGCCGGACTCGGCGTCCTTCGCCGAGGCGGCGTGCTTGCCGATGGCCACGCTGACGGCGTGGCAGATGCTGGACGCCGCCGGAGTCCGAGCCGGGCGGCATGTCCTCATCAGCGGCGCCACGGGCGGCGTAGGACATCTGGCCGTGCAGTTGGCGGTCGCGCGCGGCGCCACGGTGACAGCGCTGGCACGACCCGACAGCCACGCGATCCTGCACGAATTCGGCGCGCAGTCCTGCGTGGACTACACCGATCCCGTGGCGGTCACCGGAATCGGCAAGGTGGACGCGGCAATCGATCTCGTCGGAGGCGATTTCGGCAGGTCGCTGTTCGACCGGGTCGCACCGGGCGGCGCAATCGCGCTGGCGACCGCGTGGTCGATCACGGGCTATCGGACCGTGGCCGCGGAACGCGGTATCAAGGCGGTCTCGTGCCTGGTCGAGCCGGATCCCGAAGCGCTGCGGGCGATCGCGTCGCTGGTCGACGCGGGTAGGGTCCGGGTGTCGGTCGGCGCCGAGTTCGACCTCAGCCGTGCCGCGGATGCTCAGCAATGGGTCACCGGCCGACGCGGCTTCGGCAAGGCCGCCATCACCGTGAGTACGCAGGAGACCTGATGAGCGAGAGTCCCAAGCAGTTGCGCGGCGCCGCGGTGCGCGAGAAGCTCGTCGACATCGCGGTGGAACTCTTCTACGACAACGGAGTTCGCGCCGTCGGCGTCGACGAGGTCGTGCGCCGGGCGGGTATGGCGAAGGCGAGCCTGTATCGCTGGTTCCCCAGTAAGGACGACCTCGTTCTCGCGGTACTGCAGCGACGGGACGATAGCTTCTGGGCCAAGTGGGACACGACCGCGGCAGAGCATTCCGAGCCGGCGGACGAACTTCACGCCCAGCTCACGTGGATCCAGAATCTCGCGACGCGCGACGGCTATCGAGGCTGCGCCTTCGTCAATACCGCCGCCGAATTCGACAGCGCCACAACGGGAGCGATCAGGCAGCGCTGCCTCGAACACGAGGAGGAGCTGCGGCGACGGTTGCACGCGCTCACCGCGCGGCTCGGCCGCACCGACAGTGATCAGCTCGCCGACCAACTCCACATCGCCATCGTGGGGACGTTCGCGGTCGGCGGGCTCTACTCGACCGGCGGGCCCGCGAACCAGCTCCGCGCCCTCGCCGACCGCCTGCTCGCATCGAGCACTCCGAGCACGGCCGGCGAGCGGTAGCTCGACCACTCCCCCACGCGTAATGCCTGCTCAGCACTCGGATCAGTCCTATCGTCCACTATCGCGCGAAGTAGACATGGGGTGAGTCAGAACGCCGGCATCGGCCGGGCAGGGATCGTCGAGGGCGGGATCGCGGCGCCGGACGCGATCGTCGACCGGCTGTTGCGCGCGGCCGGCACTCGGCTGCTCGGCTCCTGGAGACCGGTTCACACCCCGGCTCGGCGCATGTAGCAGTCGGTCTCGATCACCGAACCCGACTCCAGGCGCTCGGTCCAGCCGCCGGGTCCCACCACACGCACGGTATCCGCCCACGGCGCATACGGCCTGCCCTGCGCGTCGACGCCCGGGTACGGCACATAACCCCAGTAACAGGCGAGCCCGGATGCCGGGGGCGAGAACACCCACAGGTCCGGCCCGATATCGACACCCACCAAAACCTGCCGAATCTGTTGCTGCGCAAGCAGATTCGGGTCGCCATTGCTCACGTCGCCGGGCGCCGCGCCCGCGACGCCCATGGCCATCGCGAATGCCGCCGCACCGGCGGACCCCACCCCGAGCACACGCTTCATCCCCGACCGATCCCTCTACTCGACAAGCCCGCCACCACAGAGGCGGCGGCGAACCGTAACAGGCACCGCCTTTTCCGCAGTAGGGCATTCGAATCGGTCACCGAATCCGTTGCGCGAGAGGGCGCGGCTATCGAGCCGTTCGTGATCCTCCGGTGCGGGCCGGTGTGGTGAGCAGGTCGATGATCGCCTGCGTCTCCGCCGCGGTGGGGGTCGGCAGACTGTCACGACCGTGAATCAGACCGATGCCGAGATAGACCATCGCGCCGGCGCGCAGACGCGCCTGGGCGTCATCGAAGCCGAGTTCGAGCATGGTGTGCTGCACGACCTCGAAAACCTTGCGTTCGAGGGCCTGGACCGCACCCGCTACCTTCTCGTCGTTGCGCGCCCATTCACGCACCGCGGCTTCGACGATCCAGGTGCTCTGGTCGATGAGCAGCGAGGCCATCTTCTCGATGCGCTGCTCGACGGGGATGGAATCGATGGTGCCCAGTGCGCGAATGGCATCGCTCTGCACCGCGCACCAGCGGTCGGCCATGGCTTCCATGAGTTGTTCGACATCATCGAAGTGCCAGTAGAAGCTGCCCTTGGTGACGCCCAGTTCGGCGCAGAGCCGCGGAATCTTGATCGCGGTCACGCCTTCTCGGGCCAGCAGTGCCAGCGCGCCGTCGATCCAGTCCTCATACGACAGACGCGCGGAACCGCTGCGGCCACGCTGCTGCGCCTCGGCCTTCTTGGACCGGCGGGGGCGAGCACCGGAGTCCGGCCGCGAACCCGGCGGATCCCCGGCGTTCGATTCCACCTGAGCGTCTGGAAGTGCCACGCATTCGATGCTAGGCGACGGTTCGCCCGGGATTTTCCTTGCCACACGGCCATTGCTCGGTACCATACTCAAAAGTACCGTGAGCTATACCGAAAGGTACGTTGAGTGCATGAGGGTGTGCGATGAGGCCTCCTGTCGACCGGCGAGGCGCATCGTTCGATCGCCGGCGTCTGCTGCGTGGCGTCGGTGTCGCGATGACCGCGGCCGCGATGTACGGCCGGTCCGGGAGGCGGGCGTCCGCGGCCCCGCCGACGCCCCGGGCGGACAGTCCGCTGCTGTTCCACTCGCCGTCCATGCGGCCGTTCGCCGACGACCTGCCGCTGCTGCCGGTCCTTCGCGGTGATGACCTGGACCTGGCCGCCGCGTCGACGACACATCGATTCCATCGGGATATGGGCGAGGTTCCGGCGCTGGGATACGGCGGCGCCGACTATCTGGGCCCGACCATCGAGCATCGCGTCGACGAGCCGCTGACCGTCCGGTTCGTCAACCGGATCGGCGTCCATCCGTTCGCGGCCGATCTCGACACCAGCCTGCACGGTGTCGCGGACGGATACCGGACCTCACCGCCGTGCTCGCTGCATCTGCACGGCGGGGTGACGCCGCCGGACAGCGACGGGCATCCCGAGCGCTTGGTGTTCCCCGGTCAGACTGCCGTGCACCGTTTTCCGCTGCGGCAGTCGGCGGCCGCGCTCTGGTACCACGACCACGCCATGGGCATGACGCGCGCCAATGTGTACACCGGGCTGGCGGGAATGGTGTTGCTGCGGGACGAATTCGACACCGGCGAGCCCGGCAACCCGCTCGGATTGCCGGCCGGCGAGTTCGAGGTGCCGTTGGTGCTGCAGGAGAAGCTGTTCACCCCCGAGGGGCAGCAGAACATGCGTTCCACGATCATCGTCCCGCAGGGCTCGTGGGAAGGCGGCGCGGTCGGCGATGTCGGACTCGTCAACGGCACGGTATGGCCCCAGCTCGAGGTCGCGCGCGGGCTCTACCGGTTCCGCGTTCTCAACGCGGCCTCGTTCAGTCTGTGGAATCTGTTCTTCGGCAACCACATGCGATTCTGGGTCATCGGCAACGACCACGGATTGCTCGACGGTCCGGTCGAGGTCCGGAACCTGCTGCTGGAACCGGGTGAACGTGTCGATCTGCTGGTCGACTTCTCCGGAATGGCACCCGGCGACACCGTCGAATTGCGCAACGACGAACCGCCGCCGTTCCAGGCAGCGGTACTGGGCGAGGTCGCCATGCCGCTGTTCTGCCGATTCCGGGTGGGAGACCGCCGCGGCTTCACCGGCCCTGTGCCGCAACAGCTTCGGGGCGGACCCGGTCTTCCCCCGGTGATGCCACCGCTGGAGACCCCCGAGGTCGTCCGGAATCTGACCATCAGTCAGCCGTACGAGCTGCGGGACCCGCCGTCGATCATGACGCTGAACAACATCACCTTCGACAATCCCGATATCGAGATGCCCCGCCAGGGCACGGTCGAGCAGTGGAACCTGATCAACATCACCCCGGACCCGCATCCGATTCACCTGCACCTGGTCAACTTCCGGATCCTGGGCCGTACGCCCTTGCGGACCGTCGACTTTCAGGTCGCCGATCCGCAGCCACCCGTCGGCGTGCGTTGGGCGCCGTCGGCCGAGAACTTTCTCGCCGGTCCGCAACAGCCACCGGCGGACTGGGAGTCGGGTTGGAAGGACATCGTCCGCGTCGACGGCGGCACGGTCACCCGGATCATCGTCCGCTTTCCCACCGCAGACGAGCTCGGTTTCGACCCGGACGCACCGTTCTCCCGTGCGCCGTCGGCCGCTGACGGCGACGGCGGCACCGATATGCCCGGACACGGCGGCCACGGGATGCCCGCGGACCAGGCAGGCGACGGACAGCTCCAGGGCTATGTCTGGCACTGCCATCTCCTCGACCACGAGGACCACGACATGATGCTGAGGTATCGGACGGTGCGTGAATGAGACTGCGCGCCAAGTTCTTTCCTCGTCATAGACACGAACCCGGAGTACACGAAGGAGACCCCGCCATGACGGTGGAAGCACAGCCGCAGCGCATCCCCGAACCCGAGCGCGGTCCGACCGCGTTCCGGTACTGGCAGGCGCGGCAGACCCCGGGGGTGCAGCGCCTCGAGCGAATCGTCCGGGCGCTCACCGGCAGTACCGTGTTCCCGACCGATGCCCAGGCGAGTGCGCTGTGCGAAGACCTGTTCACCGGCGATCCGGTCGCCGAGCGATTCGTCGCCGAGGTGATGCACGGCGACATCGGGCGGCAGCGCGGCCGGGCGATGCTCGAGCAGGCGCTGACCTCCGGGATCGACTCGGTACCCGACGCGCCACCGGCCATGCGGGCCTTGTTCGCCGAGTTCGAGGCGGTGCCCGACTGGGTGGATCCGGCGCTGGTCGAGCAGGGCGCGGCCATCTGGCGCCGCTGGGGCACCATGCTCTTCAGCTTCGCCGGAGCCGAGACCCTCGAGATGTACACCGAATCCGCTGTCGCGAAACCGTTGTCGCTGGCCGGTGGCTACGCCGGTGACAGCGCGCTGCGCAGATTCCTGGAAACCTGCCGGTTCTGGATGGACGTGTCCCAGCCCGGCGCGCTGCTCACCCCGGGCGCGGCCGGGCGGGCCACGGCCCTGAAGGTCCGCATCATGCACGTGTCGGTCCGCGCGCGGGTCGCCGAGCATCCGGAGTGGGATACCGACCGGTGGGGCCTGCCGATCAGCCAGACCTACCAGTTGCTGACCCTGCTCGCGGGCAGCCTCACCCCCGGGCTCGGGCTGTGGGCGCTGGGGTATCAGACCACGCCCTCGGAAATCCGTGCGCTGCTGCACTTTCAGAGGTATATGGGTCATCTGCTCGGGGTCCGGGTCCAGTGGTATCCGGAGACGATCATCGATGCGCTGCGCGTGCTGGCGATGACCATCGCCTCGCGCTCGTATGACGCGGGAACGGATGGCGCCGAACTGATCGAGTCCTATCCGGCCGCGTTCGCTCCGCGAGCCGGCCAGCGCGGTCTGACCCGGCTACGCGCGGCGTACAACTTCCGGATCAACTCCGTGTACTCGGCGATGTACATGGCGCCGTTCACTCGCCGCCGCTACCGGATGCCGCCCGCGTTTCCGTGGATCCTCATCCCGATCGCACGATTCCCGCTCATCACCGTCATGGAACTGGTCCGCCGGAGCTGCCCGCCGTTCGCGCGCGTGCACGAGAAGGTCATGCTCCGGCACCGGGAGAACTGGTACCGAGCCCAGATGCAAGGCCGCGAGGCGCAATTCGATGCCAGTGGCGCGCTGCGGCGCTGATCGATCCACGCGAGGAAACCCATGAATACCGACATTGTCGAGACGTGGAACGGCCCGGGCCGTCAGGATGCGACATTGACCGATGTCCAGCCCCACCACAACGCACTCCATCCCGCTACCGGCCGACTGGCGTTCGAGCACTGGTACTTCGACGCCCGCCTCGACTCCGGGCATGTCGTGGTCGGATTCCTGACCAAACGGCGGCCGGAGGATCTGCCGAATGCCCGGCCCTGGGTCGAATTGATCGTGTACTTCCCCGACGGCTCGCGCCGGCAGGCCGTCCGGAGGTACCGGCGCGAGGCCGCCTCCTTCGCCGGCGACAGGTTCGATGTCCGCATCGGAGACAACCACGCGCACACCGAATTCCGCGACGACGGCCTGCCGGTGCACCACGTCCATCTCGAGGCCGACGGGGTGGTGTTCGACCTGCGTTTCCACAATGAGATGCCCAGCTGGATGCCGGGAGGCGGCGAGACCCGGTTCGACGCGCGAAATTCCTTCGGATGGGTGGTCGGGGCGCCCCGGGCCCGGGTCACCGGCACCGTGCGGATCGACGGGACCGTGCTGCCCGCGAACGGACGTGGATACGCGGACCACAATTGGGGCGCCGGCGATATGAAGAAGATCATCGAACGCTGGCACTGGGGTCGTCTGTACGACGACGAGTACTCGCTGCTGTTCGCCGATGTGCGCACCCAGAAGCGTTGCGGCGGGCGCGAAATCGCGCCCCTGATGCTCGGTCGCGGCGACGACATCGTGCTGTCGTCGGGTGAAACGGTGCTCACCGAAGGTCCCCACCGTTTTCACCCGGTGGCCGGGCGGACGTACCCGGAATGGCTGGAGCTGAGCATCCCCGGGCGGCTGGAACTGCGCCTGACGGTCGAGTCGGTCATTCATGCCCACGACATGCTCGACGATGTCCCGGTCGTGCGGTCGCGGGCGGTGAAACCGCTCGTACAGCGCATGATCGGGCATCCCGCCTATTTCCGCTTCGAATCCGGGTTCGAGCTGACGGTTCACACCGGCCACGGGACCGAGAAGCGCACCGGTACCACCCTGCACGAACTCGTGGCCCTGAAATAGCCGTGGCTCCCGGGGGTTCGGACGTCCCCCACCCGCAACGAGACCAACATGGTGGTCTATGAGCTGAGGGAAGCGGTCGGTGAGTTCCTCGGGACCCGTCCACAGTCGTTCGCCGTGGCCCATTTCGACCGGGGCGACGGCGAAATGCAGGGTGTCGATGAGATCGGCGTCGAGGAAGGCCCGGACCGTGGCGACGCCGCCGCCGATGCGGACGTCCTTGCCACCGGCGGCCTCCAATGCCTGCGCCAGGGCTTCCTGATGGCTCAGCTCGGCGCCTGGGGGGCGCGGTGGCTCGATACGACTCCGGAGCTGACGGTACTCGCCGAGGGCGGGCCCGCGCTGTGGGAACGCTTCATGGACGAGCTCCGGGCTGTTCACCTACGGGGCGCACCCCGGCCAACCGATGGCGGCCTCTCGGAACCGACTGCCGCCTATGACGCAGCGGTCCTGCGAGAGCAGCAATCCACGGGGTGACTCGCCTGTGCGCGGTGGTGGGATCAGTTCGCGGGCATGGTCAATTGCACGAGCAGTGCGCCGATCAGCATGATCGCCGCTCCGGCGATCTGGAGCAGGCCGAGCGTCTGGCCTAGCATCAGCCAGGCCAGCACGGCGGCGATCAGGGGTTCCGCTACGGCCAGCACACTGGCCGATGCGGGCGGCAGGTCGCGGAGAGCTCGCAGACCGGCCAGGTACGGCACCACGGTTCCGAACACGGCCAGCGCCGGCAGCACCAGCCACGCCGGCACTTGCAGACCCCCCAGTGTCGCCGGGGCTGTGAGCAGTTGGGAGGGCAGAATCCACGGCGGGGTGAAAATCGCCATCACAAGCGCGCCGATAGTCAATCCGACCGCGGTGAGCCCGGCCGGATCGTGCCTGTTCGTGCCGTGCCGGCCGAGCAGGAAGTACCCGGCCGAGCAGATGGCCGAGGCCACACCGGCGGCAATACCGAGCAGATCCAGCCCGGTGCTCTGCCAGACCTGCGCGACAACGACCAATCCGGCCACCGCCAACCCGATGCCCAGCCAAACCGGGCCGGGCAGCCGAGTGCGCCGCACGATCTGCACCCACAGCGCGACCAGAGCGGGCGCGAGATTGACCAGCACCATCGCCACCGCGACCGGAACCCGTTCCACCGCAACGAAAAACAATAGCTGAACGCCGGCAACGCCGAGCGCTCCATATCCGAGCAGCAACCACAGATCCGCTCGACGGAACCTCAGCGCCCGCGGCCGCACGAGTGCGACGACCGGCACCAGCAGTGCCGCGGCCAACGTGATCCGCACCGAAGTCACCGCCGCTGGTGACCAACCCGCCGCCATCACCGCTGTGGCCAATGGCCCTGAACTCGCGAAGAATGCCCATGAGGCCAAACCCCACCCGATAGCTCGGCCCCGAATCGATATCCGCGCGGCCCTCTCCATCGTCGCCATAGCGGCAGTGTGGCCAGCGATCACGAACCCGACCACAGAATTTCCGACGAGCGCTCCCCCAGCGGCCACCGCAGTATGGACGAGAGTGCGACAATCCCGAACTGCCGCATACCGCGCTGATCGAACCGTAGCGAGGCGTCGGCTGCAGATCGTCGCTTCACTTCAGCTCGGGACCCCGAGACTCTCCGCTTCCGCTCGTCACGGCAGCGGCCCTGCGGCCGGCGACGGTCACTCCGCAAGCGAATCCCCTTGCACGGCAGCGCATGTGCTGTGCAAGCCCCACGCAAGGTCGGCCGACCACAGTGCTGGCATGACATCTTTCGCCTTCGAAGCCGAAGATCGAGCCCAGATGAGCGATCTGCTCAGCCGCTACTACAGCGCTGTCGACGAGAAGCGGGTCGACCGGTCTGGGACTGTGGACCTTCCAAGCCAACCTCCTGGCACGCCGATTCTATGAGCGTCACGGCCCTGTCGAGGTGGACCGGACCGACGGGATGCGAAACGCGGAGCGCGAGCCCGATATTCGCTATATCTGGAGTCCCATTATCGAGGGAAGGACTCCGCATTCATCGTGAAAGCCCACTATCACCGCTGGTCTCGCCGGGCGCACTGGCCGCGGACAATCGATGCATCAGATGGTGAGCACTCGACCGGACGTGTTGCGGGCGGCTTGGATCAGCATGGCCCCGATCAGCGTCGCAGTCATCGCGTTCGGCGCGAGCACGCTCCTGACTGATTGCCGTCAGCGGCGTCCACCAGCACCTGCCGGCCGCCCTCGGGGGCGGGGCCCACTGTGGCGATGTCACCATCCAGGCTCACCAGCACACCGCGGCCGAACCGCAGTCGGCTCGCTGGTCCACGGCCCCGGCGCATAGCCGACCGGCACGCTCACTCCGGCCGTGAAGCTCAGCCGTGACGCAGACTGGGGCCCCTGTCGAGTATTCGGTCTGTGGGGCAGCGTGTGCCGCGGCCCCGCCTGGGCGGGAGATGTTGTGCGCGAAGCACTCTGAGCAATACGTATTCATCCACCTGCCGCGAATGTGGCGCGCGGCAGTTCTCCCACCTGTCGCATTATTCCGATATCCGCTCCCTGCGTGCTCTAACTGCCGAATGGCCAGCGCTGCCTGTAGGTTCGCGCGGAGTTCGATCAGCTTCTGCGGGAGAGGCGAAGGATCGAGGCGACTCGGTGGTCCGCGACAGCGCCGAGGTCGACCCCATGCCCGGTCTTCATTGGCTGATGGACGCACCTGTGTACCGCGCGAAGTCGCTGAGGTTGGACGTCGGCTGAGCACGCAGCCAGGGCGGCGATAGCTGTTGCCGAACCCTCGCTGGGAGATTCGTTTGCGGTGATCGCCCAGGCTGCTGGGCGATTGCGGGCCGAGCTATTGCCACAGCCATCGTGCGGGAGCAGGCTGGGGGGCGTCGGTGGCGTCACCGAGGCGCTGCCCCCGCTCAGAGGAGGTGGATCGAACGTGTTCGCACGCTCTAGCACGATTCAGGCGCAGCTGTCCTCTATGGATGCCGGGATTGCTTACATGCGCGATGACGTGATGTCCGAGTTGTCTGATATACCCGGCTGGGTCGGGATGTCGTTGCTGGTGGACCGGAGCTCCGGGCGGTGCATCGTCACTACCGCGTGGGAGACGGAACAGGCGCTGCACGACAGTTCGAGCCGGGTTCGCTCGATTCGTGATCGGGCCGCTCAGATGTTCGGCAGCGACGGCAGCACGCTGGTCGAGGAATGGGAGATCGCCGCTCTGCATCGCAATCACCATGCCAGCGAGGGCTCGTGCGTGCGCGCGGCCTGGGTCAGGAACGCGCCGGAACGGCTCGACGCCGCGATCGAGTTGTACAAATCCGCCGCACTCCCGGGGATGGAGGAGCTCGACGGGTTCTGCAGCGCCAGCCTCATGGTCGACCGGTCATCCGGGCGCGGCGTCTCCTGTGTCACGTTCGACAACGCCGAGGCCATGGCGCGCAACGCCGACCGGTCCGCCGACATGCGAGCGTCCATCGCCGGCCGCACCGGCAGTGAGGTGACCGAGGTCCGCGAGTTCGAGTTGGCGCTCGCGCACCTGCGCGTTCCCGAATTGGTGTAGCTCGCACCGGGCGGCGCCGCCACGACTGCGCCGCCCGTCCGGGACTCACGAGAACCGGTGCAATCTCGCACTTTCCGCCCTCGAGGGGCAGATCAGGGCCCTTGACTCGGGCCCGCCCGGTGCCTTGGAGGCACAACGAGAATTCACCGGTGCGATCGCCCCTTGAAGGGCCGTCGCACCGGCGCAGGCGCGTTGCTCAGCAATCCGGCGCATATCCGTAGCCCAGCGAGAGGTGTGGCCATCGGCGGCACTGGGCTGACAGGGACGCGTCCGCACAGGTGTGCTCGCAGTTCGTTCAGCTGGTTTTCCTCGGGCGTCGACGGGCCGCCCGGCCGATCCGCGCCGCCGGCACCTGCATGAGGCGTACACGATGGGCGTGCTGATGTGCGTGTCCGAGAAGACCGTCAAGGTTCATCAGCGAATTGGCGGCCATGTCGAAGTACTCGAGCAGCTGCCGCCGGTGCGCGTCGTCGAGCACCTCGGGCTCGATCTCCGCCACCGCGATGTGCATGGCGCGCAGGCGCGCGTCCCGCTCGATCGGCCCGACCTTGAACGGCACGTGCCCCATCCGCAGGCGCGGATGCCCGCGCTCGTCGGAGTAGGTGGGCATTCGCGGACCTGCGCGCCCTCGGCCTGATCGAGCGCACGAAGCAGGGCAACCGGCACGCCGGCCGACGCCCGCACGCTGAGCGAATGCCGCGCGCCTCGCTGTCCTTCGCCCCTGGTCGCTGGTCTTCCCACCCTCGTGCCCGGCATGAATATGTCTGTTGCGTGGCAGATCCGCGTGTGCGGCGAGCACGATGGGAGCGGCCCTTGCGGGGGATCTGGTGCTCGGACGGTTCTGGTCAGTCGTTGAGGAGGACGTTGATGGTGCCGGTGGTCTATTCGATGACGGTATCGCTGGATGGGTTCATCGCGGGGCCCGGGGACGACATCGGGTGGACTGCGCCTGATCCGGAGCTGATGCGGTTTCACAACGAGCAGACTCGGGACCTTGGGGCGCATGTGTGCGGTCGGCGGTTGTATCAGACGATGCTGGTGTGGGAGACGGCCGAGCAGACCATGTCCGACGAGACGGACTTGGAGTTCGCGCGGATCTGGCGGCCGATTCCGAAGGTGGTGTTCTCGCGGACACTGAATTCGGTGGAGGGCAACGCGAGCCTGGCCACCGGGGATATCGCCACCGAGATAGGACGGTTGCGGGACCGGCCGGGTGGTGGCGCGGTGGCCATCGGCGGGGCGGGGATCGCTGCGGCGGCTATCGCTGAGGATCTGGTCGATGAATACCGGCAGTTCGTTCGCCCGATCGTTCTCGGCGACGGCACCCCGTACTTTCCGCGGCTCGATAGAGCCCTCGATCTGCGGCTGGTCGAGTCGCGGATATTCGGTTCTCAGGTCGTCTACCTTCGCTACCAGCGGGTGCGCTGAAGATCTCGGGGTGCGAGCCGGCAGCCCGAGGTCGCACGGCGAAATCGATTCGCCGATGCGGATTTCGAGGACCGGCAGCGTCTGCTGTCAGCGCAGGTTGCGGTCGAACAGGGACAGCAGTTCGCGGTAGTGGCGTTCGGCGGAGTCGGCATCGTAGGCGGCGGTATCGGCCTGGGTGTAGCCGTGCTGGGCGCCCGGGTAGACCTCGGTGCGGTAGCGGACGCCGGCGGCTTCGAGGGCCTTGTCGAACTGGGCGATGTGTTCCGGGGTCATGTGCTGGTCCTCGCCGGCGTGGGCGAAATACAGCTCCCCCGTGATGTTTCCGACGGTCAGGTGCGGGCTGTCCGGGGAGTCGGTGACGAGCGGACCGCCGTGGAAGCCGGCCACCGCGCCGACACGATCGGGGTACATGGCGGCGACCATCACCGCGAGCCGGGCGCCCATGCAGTAGCCGGTGAGACCTACCTTTCCCGCTGTCACCAGCGGCGACGCTGCCAGCCATTCGAGGTAGGCGCCCGCGTCGGCGCGAATTCGATCCGGTGTCAGGTCGCGGATCATCGGGAAGACCTGCTGGAAGATCTCCGGCCGCTCCGACGGGTCGATGTAATCCGGCAATTCGATCACCGGTGCACGCCCGTGCCGGTAGAAGGCATTCGGCAGCAGAACGGTGTAGCCATGGGCCGCAATACGATCGGCCAGCGCGCGCAGGCTCGGCCGCAGTCCGAAGCCGTCCTGGATCACCAGCACTCCCGGATGGGCGGCGCCATCGTCGGGGTGGACGACATACGCGTCGGCGACACCATCCGGCGTCCGGACATCGACCGACATACCTTGCACAGCAGTCATCGTTGAATCCTCCTGTCGCGTCCCCTCTTTCGAACCTACCCCATCCAAGATCGGCCGATTCGGCTGCGGGCGGGGTCACCGTCGCTCGGCGAGGGCCAGCACCCGCCAGTTTCGTGAGCCGATCCACGATGCCTTCACGCGAGTGGCTCCGTGACATCCGGTCCCGGGGGCACCGCGAAAACCCTTTGACGGCCACGGCGACCGCTGCTAGTTTTCCGGAGGCCGTGCCAGAGAACGAGGAGGTGGTACCCGTGAACGCAGTATCGACATGGGTGCTCCCCTCCGGGGTCACGGTCGGGCGATAGGTCGTCCGGGAGCGCCGTTCAAAGAGCACTCCCGAAAGGCACAACCGTGCAATTCATTTCCGAACAGCGCCTCGACGACGGCATCCTCGAGCGCGAATTCACCCTCGGCGAGATCCCCGGCATCCTGTGGACACCCGGATCCGCATCCGCACCGGCCCCGCTGATCCTGCTCGGCCACCCGGGCGGACTGAAGAAGATGTACCCCCGACTGGCGGCCCGGGCCAAGCACGCCGCGGCGTCGGGATACGCCGCGGCCACCATCGAGCTCCCGTGGAGCGGTGACCGGCCCCCTTCCGCCGCTGCCGAGCAGGCCCGCGCCGACCTGCGCCGGGCGATACAGGCGGGCGAGCCGGTCAGCGACGAGATCGTCGAACGGCTCACCCTCCCGCTGGTCGACAAGGCGGTCCCGGAATGGCGGGCCACCTTGGACGCCCTCCTGGCGCTGCCCGAGATCGGCGGGCCGGTCGGGTTCTCGGGAGGGGTGATCGCCATCGGCGTCCGGCTGGCGGTGGTCGAGCCGCGTATCTCGGCCGCCGTGCTTTTCGCCGGCAGTTTCGTGCCCCGCGTCATGTTCGAGGAGGCCCGGCAGGTCACCATTCCGCTGCTGGTCCTGCTGCAGTGGGACGACGAGGGAAACGACCGGCAGCTGGCTCTGGACCTGTTCGATGCCTTCGGCTCCAAGGAGAAGACGCTGCACGCCAATATGGGCGGGCACACCGGCGTCCCACAGCACGCGGGGGATGAGGGGAACCGGTTCTTCGCTCGGCATGTGAAGTGAGGCCAACCCGGGCCGACAGCAGACGATAGGAGCCGTCGGCCAGGATGCCGCTCATCAAGGACAGGTCCCGGACCTCCTCGATAGCGGTGGCCAGCAGATGCACAACCGCCCCGATCGCATCGATACCGGCCGGTCGGGGCGGCGCGTCTCCGGATTGACGTCGGCGCACGGCAACCAGCCGCGGACAGGACTCCGGTACTGCGGCTGGGGAACTGCTAGTTCGTGCGGCGCACGTACAGCTGCTGGGTCGCGCGAGCGACGAGAACGCCGCTATGGGAGACGATTTCAGTCGTATGCGTGGTGATCGACTTGCTGCCGTCGTCCGTTGTGGCGCGAATGGCCGCTACTTCCTCGAACGGGAGTGACATGGTGGCGGTCATCAGTTCACGGCCGGGCGCGATGAATTCGATACTCGCCGAACTGGTCCAGACGCGGTAGCCGGAACCGAGTTGACCACGGGCCATGATCCCGAAGAACGGATCGGTCATCGCGTACAGAGTGCCGCCGAAGGCCGATCGGTTCGGGTTGCGGTTCCATGGGCGAACCCGGTGCGTGGCTTCTACGCAGGTCCAGTCGTCTGCGATGCGGGTGACGCGGACACCGGCGCACAAGAGCGGCGGGTAGAGACTCATGGCCAGACGGACCAGACGTGGATCGGGCAGCGCTCGTGTGCCCGGCCGCCCAGCGGTGGGATCGGGTGTGTGGGTCGCTGCCGGGGTCGACGACATCAGTCCATCCTGTCTGCCACTTCGTCTTGAAGTCGTTGCGGGCCCATCATTTCCGACGCAACGTGACGCGGGCAATTTCTGCTCCCGGCTCGATCCGCTGTCGGATGTTCGCACCGGACTGCCAGCGCCATCGGTGATCGTTGCGCGAGGTTCGAAGCCGTTTGCCGAATGAAAGGATTGCCATGACCGAGTCACTGCCGCCGACCGCTGCCGTCCGCGTCGGACGCGCCAGTTTCGACCCGAGCAACTTCGCCGAGTTCGAGGCGCTCATCAGGAAGCGGGCGGAGTACCTGGTCCTGGGTCCTGGCTCGCCACCAGACCTGATCGGCCCAGCTCGGTAGCATGCGACGCATGGCCATCAAACTCGAGAACGTCGGCATCGCCGTTCGTGACCTCGAAGCAGCGATCGCGTTTTTCACCGATCTTGGTCTCACCGTCGTCGGCCGTGACACAGTCAGCGGCGAGTGGACCGATACTGCCGTCGGCCTTGATGGCAACCACGCACACATTGCGATGCTCCAGACGCCGGACGGTCATGGTCGCATCGAGCTCTTCGAGTACATCCATCCCGAAGCGATCGAGTCGAAGCCCACTCGTCCCAATGAGATTGGCATGCACCGCGTCGCGTTCTCAGTCGATGACATCGACAAGGCCCTCGAGATAGCCGCGAAGCACGGCTGCCATCCGCTTCGTGGGGTGGCGACCTATGAGGACATCTACAAGCTCACCTATGTCCGCGGTCCCAGCGACATCATCGTGATGCTCGCTGAGGAGCTGAAGAAGAGCTGACCGCCGCCAGACCCGAAATTTGGCCTCGTAGATGTCGGTTCGTCGTGCGGGGTATGACCGTAGTGCCCTCGGGGGTGGCACGTACAGCAGCATCCGACGGTACGGGTTCGCGCGCGGGTGGAAGCAACGTCCTGTCCTGACGCACACTCACGCCGAGTTCGGAACAAACGGTGTAGTCACGCACTACGGACTGCAAATCTCCCGAAATTCGCCAATTCCTCAGTGGTTGTGCGAGTTTGGATCGTATCGACTGTAGCCGTGCACTGATCCGCCGCTGATCGTGCCGACCGAACCGACCGGCTCGACCGCTCGCGTGATCAACAGGCAGACCGCCGACCATCAGCGGTATGTAGCCGATGGGCGCGCTCGGTAACACAGCACATTGCCGAGCGCGACGTCACGGAGTCGTCCGTCTATTTGAGGCGGATGTCTGTAGTGGCCAGGCCGAAGATCTTGCGGCCGCCGGATTTCGCGGTGAGGACGACTGTGGCGGTTCTGGTTTCCGGGTCGATCGATTTGATCCGGCCGGTGAACTCCACCTCCCCGGCCGAGGCTGCTTCGACGACCGTGTAGTTCGACAGCCGGGCTCCGTACCGGATGATGGCGCCGGGGTCGCCGAGCCAGTCGGTGACGAATCCGGCTCCGAGGCCCATGGTGAGCATGCCGTGCGCGATCACATCGGGAAGGCCGGCCAGTGAAGCGACTCCCTCGTTCCAGTGGATCGGATTCACATCACCGGCGACGCCCGCGTAGTTCACCAGGTCGCCCCGGGTCAGTCGGACGGTCCGGGCCGGTAGCTCGTCGCCGACGGCGATGTCGTCGAAGCCGATTGCCGTGTGCGGCAAACGTGTTCGCGACACGTCCGAATGTTGAGGGGCGGCCTGCGCGGGCTGATCGGTCGTTGTCTGCCCGGCGGCGTGCGGAGCCGAAGCCGCGGGCGTCGGCGCGACTTCCAATCCGCTCATGACCACGCCCGCGAGGGCATCGCTGATCTCGGCATCGATGTCAGCGCTGGTGATGCCCACGACCGTCGTGTGCATGATTTGCACGATCTGGCCGGACTGGTCGGTGAATGTGTTGGTGATCGTGATCAGGTCCTTGCCTGCGACACGGCGAACCGAGGCCAGTTCGACATCACTGGTCAATCGGTCACCGGCCAGGAGAGGTCTGTACATCTCGAAGACCTGATCGGTGTGCACGAACATGTCGTAGCCGGTCATGACGTTCTCGAGCAGAGCACGATTGGCCCGCATGGCGACGATCGAGGCGAACGTGCTCGGCGCGACCAGGCCGGCGTACCCGAGTTCGTTCGCGGCGGGCTCGCTCCAGTGTGCTGGATGGGAGTCCTGGACAGCTCGCGCGTATTCGCGGATCTTCTCCCGACCAACTTCGTAGTAGTCATCGACGCGATAGCGATAGCCGACCAGCCCGGCAACATCGAACGCTGTCTCCATCAAGCCTCCCCTTCATCGTTTTGATCGACCCAGATCCGGATCCGCAGGTCCGAGTTCGTGAGCAGGGACCACTCTTCCACAGGACAGCACGCTTGCTGAGGCGAACAATCGGGCCTGCCGTCGAGACTGCCAGGTCACGGCAACAGAACCAACTTACGAAGGAACACAGAACGATCTGAACGATGGCCTGGGCCCATCCTCAGCTCGAGGTCGAATATCCCGCATTGCCGCGACCCCCGTGTTTCGAGGCGACCAACGCATGTGCCTGCCGGAGGATCGACTGGTCGAATTAGCCGGTTTCGTGAACGGGGCGGGTTCGGAGCTGTGCTTCCGCTGCGGTGTGCAACGAGAACTGACCACCGAATGCCGGCCGTACGACGACCATCTCGGGCCGGGCGGGCTGGTGGCCGGCCGGCCACGGTTCGGCCGCCGTGACCGTCGAGGGCGACGGTGTTCGGCGGCCGGCCCTCGGCGGCCACCGCGGGGCAAGGAATTCGATAGAGATCTTTAAGCCCGCGCCCGTAGATTTCTAGGTGCTTCCCCACTCCGAGAGGGTGAAAGGCTATGGCGCTCCGTATATCCGGTCGCGCGATTACCAGCGACATGACTCCCGAGACCGCGCATCTGGTGTTCGGTCCCGGTGGTGGCACGTGGGTTCTGAGCTGGCTGCCGGGGTGGGATCTGACCCGGGAGCAGGCTATCGACGGGATGGCGCTGGACGAGATGTTGAGCGACCCCTCCCCTGCCGATGGGGAGTTCGCGTTGGAAATGGCTGAGCTGCGGGCCGAATCGCTCGGGTTGCGGCTCGAGGATGCCGTGGTCCGGTTGTTCGCGCGGATCGCCGAACGGGATCGGCAGCGGCAGTCGGGAACGGACGGGGCGGACCGTCCTCCGGGTGCGTCCGGGGGACGGTGCCGCCGCCAGTTGAATTCGATTGGCTCGCATTGAGGTTCCGCGTTACGTTGAGTCTTCGCCCAGCGGGGGAGGCTGAACGCTGGGGATCATGGATTCACGGCGGGGAGCCGGGTACGCCAGGGCCGCGGCAGCGATCCTGCTGGCCTGCTTGTGCGTGACGGCCGCGTGTACATCTCCCACCCGCGGTGAGCGGGCGCTGGACGCGGACCTGGTGCGCACCATCGACGAGATCCTGGCCACGCCTATGGCCGCGGGACTGATTCCCGGCGCCGAGGTCGCCATCGTCGATCCGGAGCAGGGCACCTACAACGTGGGCCGCCAGTGACGCGACCGAGCCAACCCGCTATCGGATCCACGACGTGCCTCTGCTGCGTCACGGCCTGCTGATGGCGACCGGCACCGTGCGTTTCGGGTCCCACACCCTGCCGATCGCGATCCCGTTCAACGCCGTAGACGGTGCATGGCAGATCCTTCCGAACTGGATCTGTCAGTGTTCGACCGGCCCGGACCGACCCACCGCCCGCGTTGCGCTCGCGTAGGCCGCGCGCGATCCACCGGCCCGGGTAGCCGGAAACCATTGGGGGATTTCTCCCTAATCAGTCCGCTCGGGGTACCGCTGGGCCGATGTCGGTGATCGTTTTCGGCTGAACATCAGGCAAACTCGGATGCGCAAACCGCACACGAGCTCTTGGGAGTGAATGAATGCGCAAGATCCTGCCCTCCACCCTGCTGGCCGCCAGCGCCGTGGGCGCCCTGCTGGTGCTGCCCGCCGGCGCCGCCAACGCCCTCACCCCGGCCTGCCAGGCCGCCAACGACATCCTTGCCAGCTACGGTTCGCTCGGCCCGAGCCCGCAGCAGAAGCAGGACGCTGCCGACCGCCTGCACGGCATCGATGCCAGCGGCCAGGAGAAGTGGGCGATCGACAACTACGCCGACGCGCTCGCCAAGGGCGACGTCGCGCTGGTCGGCAACAACGCCGCCATCCTGAACGGCGTCTGCAACACCGGCGGCCAGTAGTTCTTCTCGCTCCGCAGCACACTTCGGGCCGGGACACGACGGTGTCCCGGCCCGAAGTGTGCGGGCCGACGCCGCGGCTCACGACTGCGCTCGCGGCTACCAATCCCTGTACGGCCCAGCCGATTCGCCCCAATGCCCGCCTGTTCGTCATGCACCCTTCCGGTTCGATCACCTCGCATCCACGCGAAGGCGACGAACGCTAACTGCCAAACTGTGAATCGATTGAATTTCAGATAATCCGGTCGGCCATTGGCGGGCACAGATTGTGCGACCGGATGACCTTTCCGGACTGAACCGGAAGGTGTCGGCACGGGTGGCCCCGCTCCGGTTCCGATGGCAGACAAAGCATTCCGCTGAGTGTTTGCTACAGTCGCCGGGAAGCGCCGCGCCCCACCCTGGGACGAGACCCCGAAACCAGATGACACAGTCACGATTTCACAATTCACGCCGAGGGTTCAGGACCGTGTGCTGATGGCTTGCTGCTAGTCTTCGATGCGCGGCGCCCCGGCTATGTTCGCCAGCGCCGGAGCGTGCCCGTGTCGAGATGGTGGAGGTTGGGATGGCCGTCGTTTTCGACACGCGGCCGCTGCCGCGGCACGAACGGGCCGCGGCGATGGCGGCGACCATCGAGGAGGGGGTTGCGGCGGCGGATGTGCGATTCGCGGATCCGCGTGCGGTGCACGGCCGTATCGAGATGTGGTCCTTCGGCGCCGTTCAGGTGTTCCGGTCCGAGTCCGCCGGTGTGGAGGTGCTCAGGACCGCCCGGCATGTGCGGGCCGGCCCGGCCGGGATCGTGGGCGTCGCGCGTCAACTCGACGGCACCCGGGTACACGAGCACCACGGCGTTCAGGAGGTGCTGACGCCCGGAACGTTCGGTGTCGTGGACGTCGATGCTCCGTTCTCGTTGCGGGTACCGAGCCCGTCGATCAGTGTGAGCCTGCGGGTTTCGCTCGACGACCTGGATCTGCCGGGCGATACGCTGCGGGCCGCGGCGCTCGGGGTGCGCGCCAGTCCGCTGTATCCGATGGTGTCCGGGTTCATCGCCGATCTCGCCTGCCGGGCCGAGGACCTCGAATCCGATCCGGGCGCAGTCGAACTCGGGCGATCGTCCGTGGATCTGATTCGGGCGCTGGTGGTGTCGGCCGCCGGTGGCCGCGCGGCCGACGGGTCGGGCGCGGCGCTGCCCTCCGCACTACTGATGCAGCAGATCGAGACCTATCTGCGGGCGCATCTGCGACGCCATGACGTGACCGCGGCCGAAGTCGCGGCCGCGCACAATATTTCGGTGCGGCAGCTGTACCGGCTGTGGGCCGATGCCGGGCGGTCGATGCGGCAGTGGATGATCGAGGAGCGACTGGCGCTGGCGCGCCGGATGCTGATCGATCCACGGCATGCCGACCGGACCATCGGCTGGATCGCCCGTGCCACCGGGTTCCGGGATGCCAGTCACTTCACCCGCCGGTTTCGTGCCGCCTATGATGTGGGGCCGCGTGATTGGCGAGCCACGGGTGAAGCTTCGGCCGACGGTCAGGCGATGGCTCCGGCGTATCGCCAGTCCCGCGGTGTCATGCCGTAGGCGGCACGGAATCGCCGGGTGAAGTGGGTCGCGTCGCGGAATCCCACGGTGTGGGCAATGGCGCTGATGGTGCGGCCGCCGTGCGCGGGATCCACCAGCAGGGCGCGCGCGGCGGCGAGTCGCTCGGCAATGATCCACTGCTCCAGCCGGATTCCGGCGCCGGCGCACAGCCGGTACAGGTAGCGCGGTGACATGTTGTGGGCCGCGGCGATCTGCTCGACTCGCAGGTCCGGGTCGTTGAGGTGCGCCCGCACGTAGCTCTGGACCGTGCGGACCACGGTCGACTGTGCGGGCGCGGCCTTGTCGCCGGCCGCGGGCCCGGAGGCCGACAGCAGCAGGGCCCGGACCATCTCGACACAGCACTGGCCGACCATGACGGCGGCGGGATCGCGTTCGAGCGCCTCCGCGCCTTCGATGAGTTCGGTGATCTGACCGGCGATCATGTCGTGCAGCGGGCTGTCCCGCAGCCGGCCGGTGGCGGCCGCCACGGTTTCGGCCGACAGTCCGAGCCGGTCCCGGGGGATGGCGACGCACCATGATTCGCCGACGCCGTCCCATCCGGCCTCGAAGGGGGCCGCGAAGTCCCAGACGGCGCACTCCCCCGGTTCGGTGACGGTGTGCCGACCGTGCTGGTACTGATGCCGCACGGCTTGGCGCTGCAGCATGATGGCGACCGCGGAGGAGGGGGTCCGGTGAATGTGGGCGGGGGTGCGGCGCACCCGGACTCCGGAAAGGCGGATGCGGTGCAGGGTGGCCACGCCGAGCCGCCATTTCTCGTGCTGGGCGACGATGCGTTCCGGCGGGTCCAGCATCTCCGCATCCACTTGCAGAGCAACCGATTCGGCCAGTTCGGTGACCATTCCGAATCTCTTCTCGACCGGGTACGACTGCGCGTCCATCAGGACAGCCATTTCAACTCCCCTCGGAGCCCGCCCGACCACAGGCTCCACATCGGTGCCGAACATAACGACTGGCTTGATCTTAAAAAGCGGCGTGTGAAGTTCATGCATTGGCGGAAGGCGCATTACGAGGAACGCAGTGCTGAAAACTCGCGCGCCCGAATCGGTCCGGTGGGAGCGACCTGCGATTCCGCACCACACGACCGGCCCTGAGCGCCGGGGTCGGTGGCAGTCACAAGCGATAAACGTGCGCCCACAGCAAAATTGCGGATCCTCGTTCGCCGTGTCCTGACGCGGGAATGGTCCGCCCGAGAGGGCTCCGACGCCCGCGGCGCGAGATGTGTTCCGCGGCAGATTCGTTCCGCGGCCGGCCGTCGCACTCCCCTGCAGGTGGTTCGCCGACGGCCGGCCGCAGCTGTGGAGCTGGGCGGCGAGGCGGCTCACTGCGTCGCCGGCCCGCAACGACTCTAGGAATCCGGCCCGGGCCTGGCTATGACCCTGTGTGCACAGCTGTCGGCCCAGAGTGACCGTGGCCCACAGGGTTATCCACCGGCCGCGGCGGCGAAACATGGGGACGCTGTCAGTCGAACAGCTGGCACGCACAGCACCGATCGCGAGGTTGTGCGGGCTTAGCGTGGAAAGTGGGCGGCATCACAGCGTCGCCATCGTGAAGAGACAGGGGTCCGGGTGTATCCGAAGGTGGATATCGATTATATGGCGGACCTCGAGCCGCCGAGTTTCGGAGAATCGCTGCGGCGGCTCCGCGACGAACGCCGGGTCTCGCGTGAGCGTCTGGCGATGACGGCGGGTGTCAGCGCCAGCTACATCACCCATCTGGAACTCGGGCGGCGGGGACGGCCGACCCAGTCCGTGGTCGAAGCGCTGCTCCGATACCTCGATCGGGTGCACCCGGTCTCGCATCGATCGCGTCGATACCTGTTCGACCTGGCCGGGCTACGAGACCCCGCCGCCCCCGATCCCGCGGAGTTGCGCGCGGCCATCACGCCCGGAATGCGCGCCCGCCTCGACCGGCTGGGACCGGATCCCGCCGGATACTTCGATTCCCGCTGGAATGTGCTGGCCTTGAATCAGGCGGCGCGCCAGGCGTTTCCCGGGCTGACCGAGGAAAGCTGCTGGCTGACCTGGCTGTTCGAGGATCCGCGGGCGCGCGAGGCGATCGCCGACGTGGACGCCGTCGCCGCGGCGTCCGTGGAGGTGCTGCGGGCGCGCATCGCCACCCTGGACTCCCCGGAATGGTCGCGGCCGTATCTGAAGGAACTCGGATGGCATCCGGAGTTCCGGCGCCTGTGGGGGCAACAGCGCGGCCATGAGGGCGGGAATCGGTCGGTGCAGGTCCGCGATATTCGCGCCCGGACGCAATTCGACCTGGATGTGCAGTTGTACGACGTGGAAAGCGCCCGCTATCCGGGATGGATTCGCATGCTGTGGTGCACCGTGCAGGACACCGACGAATCTCGCTGATCCTCGCGTCTTGCCTTGACGTCCAGGTCAACGTTTACGGTCGGTCCATGCGGATCGGTGAGCTGGCCAAACAGGCGGGAACGACAACCCGGGCACTGCGGTTCTACGAGTCGCAAGGCTTGCTCGAGGCACGCCGGGAGACCAACGGCTATCGCGAGTACAGCGAAGCCGACGCGCGGCTGGTCGAGGAAATTCTGACGCTGCAAGCCGTGGGGTTGAGCCTGGAGGACACGCGACCGTTCGTGGAATGCCTTCGGGCAGGCCATGATGCCGGAGACGCGTGCTCGGATTCGATCGACGTCTACCGCCGCCGACTCGGCGAAGTCGACGCCCTGATGGATCAGCTCGGCGCCCTGCGCACCGCCCTCGCCGGCAAACTCGCAGCGGCGCAGGCCCGGCAGGCCGATTCATGCTGCGGCAGTGCGCTGCCGACATCCGGCTCGTCCGAAGCGAAGGAATTCTGATGTCGTCGAACCATGTCGCTGACCTGAAAGCCGTGACCGACGAGACCTTCGAGCGCGAGGTCCTCCAGCACCCCGCCCCGTGCTGGTCGAGTTCGGGGCGACGTGGTGTCCCCCGTGCCGCATGATCGCGCCCGTCCTGGCAGCGATCGCCGAGGAACACGCTGACACGCTCAGCATCCGCAACGTCGATATCGACGAAAACCCCTCCCTCGCAGCCGCTTACCGAATCATGTCGGCGCCGACCCTCATTCTCTTCCGGGCCGGCCGGCCGATCCTGACTGTGGTCGGCACCCGCTCGAAGGCCAAGCTTCTCGCTGAACTCGACTCCGCACTCAGTGCGTGACCGGCTCGTTGAACACGGCTGCGGGGACGACGAGTTGCTTCGAGAACCTTCCGGAATCCGATGGTGAAGGCAGCAGGACGCCCGAGTTCTACCTCTTCGCCGAGGACGGGCGGCCGGTACAGCCGGTGCGCCGGCCGAGTGTGATCACCACGATCCAGTTCAGGGCAACACCGCGTTGACCAGAGATTCCGTTCTCTCTGTTGACGCCAACGGATGGATCGTGCCGCAGCCGTAGCGATATCGTGCTTCGCCACGGGCGAGGTGGGTCAGGCGAAGCGGCGGGACTTGGTGGCGAGGGCGGCTCGGCCGCGGGGGGTGAGGCGGTAGCGGCCGCGAGGGTGGGTGGGGGTGATGAGGCCGCGGGATTTCAGGTGGGAGAGAGCGTTTCGAGTGCGCCAGGTGGTCAGGGCCGCGGAGTACTGGATTTGAGGGGCGGTGAGGGTGTGGTTGGGGTGGAGGGCGGCGAGGACCGCAATTTCGGCGGGGGTCATGGGGTTACCTCGGGGTGTGGGGGCGGTGGCGGCCGGTGGGATGGTTTGACCGGCAGGGGATGTCGAGGTGGCCGCCGGTGGACAGGGGGAGGCGGAGGGTGGTGGGGCGGGACTCGCGGGCGAGACGGTACGAATCCCAGGCGGTGCGGGCGGTGATGGCGGTGCAGACCACGATGATGGACAGCAGCGCCCATGCGTCCCAGGGCATTTCGACCTCCTCGTAGCGAATTCTCGGTTGACTTCACTGTGATTGCACAGCGAACCTTATGGAAGAGCTTCAACGAATTACGTTGGCGTTCCACGACGGACCACCCCACGAAAGGCACTCCCCAGATAGCGAGGCTAACGAAATGGTCGGATCCACCATTCCAAAAAGGGCATTCGGTCGATTTCTTCGCGGGCTCCGCGAGCATGTCGGAGCGTCGCTGCTGACAGCCAGCTTGCAAATAGACACTTCCAAGCAAACGATGGTTCGTTTGGAGGACGGACTACCGACGAAAGTCACTACACCACAGCTGAAGTCACTGCTGGATCTCTACGAGGTCAGCCCAGCCATCCGGCGAGAGGCGTTGGAGATGTGGCATGAGGTCCGGCAACAAGACAAGGCCGCAAAGCTCCAGGGCACGTACAAGGGATGGTGGCAGGCCTACGCTGATCAGTACGCTCCGCATTTCGATCATTACCTGCGACTCGAGGCGACGAGTAACCATTGGGTCAGTCATCAACTCGTCCATGTGCCGGGCCTGTTGCAGACTTCCGACTATCGCCGAGCGATTATTCGAGCGACCCACCCGGACCTCTCCGAAATCGATGTCGATCGCCGGTTGGAGCTCGCCGCACGGCGGCAGGAACGTATAGCGGAACCGGCCTACCGCATGCATGCGCTGCTGTCGGAGGCCGTCTTGCGCCATCGTCCCGGGGGCCCTGCAGTCATGGCCGCCCAACTGCGCTATCTCTGCGAAGCCGGCACCAGGGACAACGTTTCGATCCGAGTCGTGCCGTTCAGCGTGAACATGCACGAAGGCCTCGTCATCATGTCATTCACGATGCTTGAATTCCCGCCCCTCTCATACCATTTGGTGGAGCCACCATGCGTCTACATCGATGGCGCAGAGGGGGCGCTCTACCTCGAGAGCGACCGGGTGATCGAGCGGTTCAGAAGAGCGATCTTAAGCATTCGGCGAGTAGCGTTGAGCGAGAATGACACCAGAGATCTGATGTCGGACATCGCGAAGGAGTACACGGCGTGATTACCGATAATTCGAACGCCAGGTGGTTCAAGTCGTCGAGATCAGCAGACGCCAACGAGTGTGTCGAGATCGCGTTCATCGGGCGGGGCGCGAGCATCGTCGGGGTGCGTGACTCGAAGGATCCGGCGGGGCCGGCGCTCGTCTTCACCGGGCAGCAGTGGGATCGGTTTCTCGGGAGCGGGATCTGGCGGTGAGAGGGGCCCGTGGTCTCGGCGGATGGAGGCCGAGATCGCCGGCGGGGAATTTGCCCTGGTCGCTGGGCATTTGCCATCGTGTAGGCAGTCCCCGGTTGGGGGCCCGGACGAGGGAGCCGTACCCGGTGTGCGACAAGACGGCCTTCGGAGGTTGTCATGTCGTGGATTGTGTTGGTCGTGTCCGGGGTTTTCGAGGCCGTGTGGGCCACCGCGCTCGGGAAGTCGGAGGGGTTCAGCCGGTTCGGGCCGACGGTGTTGTTCGGCGTGGCGCTCGTGGCGAGTATGGCGGGGCTGGCGTACGCCATGCGCGGGCTGCCCGTCGGAACGGCGTACGCGGTGTGGGTGGGGATCGGGGCGGTATTGACCGTCGTCTACTCCATGGCCACCGGCGGGGCCTCCGTCAATGCGGTCAAGCTGGTGCTACTGGGTGGGATCGTGGCGTGCGTGATCGGGTTGAAGCTGGTCGGGTAGGCGCTATTTCGGGGGCTCCAGCTTGACCGCGTCCGCGGGGACGCTGGGAACCGATTGCACGGTCGCGGTTTTGGCGGCGGGGTCCGCGAGGAGCAGCCGCCAATCCTCGGACACCCACAGCACGGTCTCGGCGGTCGCGGTGATACTGGCGTCGGAGTAGGTGGCGTAGACGGTGAGATCCGCGCGGTCGGGGGCGTACGCCGTGAGCTTGTAGGCGGTGATGCGCGGGGCCACCGTCGGATTCGCGGGAGCGGTGATCGAGACCTGCGCGCGAGCCAGCACCCAGGAATCCTTGGCCGGACCGGGAATCAGCGAAATGGCCGCCACCTGCGGCCATGCGCCATCGGGGGCCAGTGACAGCCGAGTGCTGTGATTGATGGCGGCCAAGGCCGCACCCTGCGGAGTGTGCGAGAAGCCGGCGGCGGTGGCGCCGAGTTTGCTGGGACCGTCGTGGCTGCCGATGGGGAGCTGCACGCCCTGGTAGTTCTCCCAGTGCACGTCGGCGGGACCGCGGGCCGGATCGACCGCTGTGGTGGTGGTTTTCGCGGCGCTCTGATCACTGATCCCGCAGGCAGACAGGGCGAGGACGGCCGCGGAGACGAGCAGCGTCACGGCCGTGGCAGTGAAAGTTTGCGCGTGGTGTGCCGATTTGGCGCGCATGAGGATTCCTCCGGGTGGACCTGGTGGCGGTCGAGAAGTGTTGCGGTGACGCCGGTTCGGGTGACGCGGGGGCGGGCGACGCCGCTGATCCTACGAGGGCCCGCCGACTGTCTACGAGTGTTGCCCGGCACGGTTTAACAATTGGTCACTCCTGTCACGGAACCGGTTGCGGGGGCCCGCGATCCGGGTAACATCAGGGCCGCAACATGATCATCGCAGGTGGTGGGGTTGATGATGGATCATCGGGACCTGGTTCCGGTGGGCCACCTGTGCAATCGGCCAGTGGTAGGGAATGCCCGAGCGGTATGGAATGCCCTGGCATCCGGGGGATTCGGGCCGCACACCCGACATTTGTCCGTTCGGGGAAGGGGAATTGGGGACATGAAGACCAAACGAACTTCGATCCTGTTGTCGATGCTGCCCATCGCACTGGTGGCCGGCCAAGGCGTGGCCGCCGCGGCCCCGGGCCAGCCGGGCCTCGCCGTACCCGGCGACGGGCAACCCGGCCTGAGCACCCAGCCGCAACAGCCGCCCGCCAACTCCTCCCCCAGCCCGGCGGACTACATCCCGGATCCGCCGATCGCTCCCCCGAACCGTCCCCGGCCGAAGCAGCAGACAACGCCGCAGCAGGACACCATCATTCAGCCGCAGACCCAGCCACAGGTCCAGCCGACTGAACCGCAGGATTCGCAGCCTGAACAGCCAGCGGCGAATGCGCCGGAAGTAATGCCCTCTGATCCGCATCAGCTTCGGCTGGGAAACAACACAGTTCAGCTGCCGGACTGGGTCGACACAAAGACTCGCAACAAGGCCCAGGCCTACGCTGACATGGCCGAATGGCAGATTGCCGCCGCATTCGACCGTCTCGGTTACTCCGAGGATGAATCCGATCGACTGGCCGCCTCCAGCGTTGTCGGTGCTGGCCTCGGGTTAGCCGCCGGTGGCGCGGCAACCGTCGCGCTGGTTCCGGCAGGTTGTGCGGTCGGCGCTGTAGTCGGCGCAGTCGCGGGCGGTGTTATCGGCGGCGTCCCAACTGCGGGCGTTGGCGCTCCGGCTGGCGCGTTGGTCGGTGGCGTGACTGGTTGCCTTACTGGAGCTGCCGTAGTCGGTATTCCAGCAGTGGGCGTCATCGGGACGTTGGGCGCAATCGTCGCTGGTGCGCTCGGCGGAGGGAACGCAAAGCAGCCCGAACCCGCCGCCCCGCCACCCCTGATCGATACCGCTGCGCAGGTGCCGGTTTCGGATCCGGTGACGGGTTTGCCCGGGGTGCAGCCGGTTTCGGCGATCGCGGGATTGCCCGCGCCGATCGCGCAGGTGGCCGCGCCCGTGATGCAGCAGGTCGCCACCACCGTCGAGCAGCAGATCGTGCCCGCGGCGCAACAGGTTGCTCAGCAGGTCGCGCCGATCGCTCAACAGATCGAACAGCAGGTCGCGCCGGTCGCTCAGCAGGTTCAGCAGCAGGTCGCGCCGGTGGTGGAGGCCGCGGCTCCGGTGGTGGAGCAGGCGGCTACCGGCTTCGGGCAGCAGGTGGCCGCGGTGGCGCCGCAGGCCGCGCCCGTCGTCGAGCAGGTGGTGGATGGCGTGAACGCGCAGGTGGATTCGTTCCGCTCCGCCGTGGCGCAGATGCCCCCGCTCACCCCCGAAGCCTTCATGGCCGCACTGCAACCCGCCGCGCCGGGTGCGTGACCGGAACGGCACGGGCAACGCCGTGACTCCAGACAACACCTCCGACGCCACCCCAGGCCATCCACCCCCGGACAACACCGCCGAACCCCTTCCCGCCGAGAGCATCCCCAAGACTCGGAACTCCGACAGCACCTCCACGCCCCGACACTCCGAGGGCAGGCACCCTGAAGGCATGTCCATGCCTCGGCACCCTGAAGGCACCACCACGTCCCAGCAGCCCGAAGGCACCCTCGAGTCTCGACAACCTGACTACGCGGCAACGCCTCAGTACTACGACAGCTGTTCCACGGCTGAGCATTCCGGTGCCACCTCCGAGCCTCGGCACGCTGACAGCACTTCGAGGCCTCAGCTCCCTGATGACACGTTGACGCCTCAGCTCCCTGACGACGCCTCGACGGCTGGGGACTCTTGTGGCACCGGCATACCGCAGCGCTCCGATCACGTCTCCAAACCGCGGCATCGGGCTGTGGGTGGGCCGGGCGGATTTGCGGTGGAGCGGGGCCGGTTCGAGTGGAATGAGGGCGGGGCCGTAGAGAGTTCGGGGGCTGGGGCGAGGCGGGGTGGCGGGCGGCCTGTGATGCCGGTGCTGGCTCCGGACGCTGCGGAGGCGGTGGGGGCCGCCGTGGAAGAGGAGGCTCCGGGGTGGGCCTCGTGGTTGACCGAGGGGGCGGTGCCGGCGGGCGGTGAGGCCGGGCGCGCGTCGGTGCGGGCGGACGACCTGATGGCCGAGGATCCGATGGCGGCGCTGGTGTCCGAGGCGCGGCGGCGGGCGGCGCAGACACAGCGGCGGATGCGAATCCGCAATCGAGCGCTGGCGATTGCCGGAATTTCGCTGGCGCTGGTGCTGGTGGCCGTGGTGGGCTGGCTGGTACTCGCACCGAGCGACTCGACGGCGCCGCAGGCGGTTCCGGAGACAAGCGCGGCGGCCACGCCCACGGCGGCGGGGAATCAGCCGGGGCTGGTGGCCTGGTGTCAGGAACTCAGTACGCCGCAGCGGGTGAGCGGCGATACCGCGGGCGACCTCACCAGCGGGCCCGGCGTCATCATGCACCTCGAATACGCCTGGTACGTGCTGCGGGACGCGGGCGCGGTGCGCGCGCTGCTCACCCCGGACGCGCGCGTCGCTCCGGAACAGGCCACCCGCGACGCGATTTCGGCCACCCCGGCCGGGACCAAGCATTGCGTCAGCATCACCGGCGCGGACGCCGACCGCTGGAACGTCACCGTCGACGAGAAACACCCCGACGGCAGCCAGACCTCCTGGCAGCAGGTCATCACCACGACCGCCGCCCGCGACGGCCAGATCCGCATCACCTCCATCGTCGCCGGAAGCCGGTGAGCCATGGTCGACATCGACGACCGGCTCCGCCCTACGCCCCCTGAGGACCCGGAAGCCTCTGAGCCCCAACACAAGTGGACAAACCTGACCTCCCTTGCGCGCCCAGCAGATCCCCCGGAACCGACCACCCCAGCACGCCAGGCCAATCCGCCGCACCCGGCCGAGTCGCTACGCGCGGCCATTTCGGCGATACCAGCCGACTCAGCACACCCAGCCAATTCGAGAACACCAGCCCAGTCGGCACGCTCCGCCTATCCCTCCACCCCGACCGAGTCAGCACACCCAGCGAATACGGCGACGCTGGTCGAGTCAGCACGACCGACCGATCCCGGCACCCCAGCTGAGTCAGCGCGCCCGGCCAATTCGGCCACCCCGGCCGAATCAGCACGACCGGCCAATCCCGCCACCCCAACCGAGCCAGCACGACCGGCCAATCCCGCCACCCCAACCGAGCCAGCACGACCGGCCAATCCCGCCACCCCAACCGAATCAGCACGCCCAGCCAATTCGGCCACCCCGACCGAATCAGCACGCCCAGCCAATTCGGTGACGCTGGCCGAGCCAGCACGCCCAGCCAATCCGGCGATACCGCCAGAGTCGGTGCACGCGGTTGGTTCTGCGGGGCGCGCCGGGGCGGTGGGACGGGCGGAGGTGGCGGCGCGGTTGGTGGAGGCGGTGCGGGCGAGTGAGTTCGGGGGCGAGGGGGATTCGGAGTTCAGTGAGCTGATGCAGCCGGGGCCTGCCGGGTCGCCCACCGATGGGGTGCCGTTGCGGGGTGGGCAGGGGCGGCTGGTGCGGGCTGTGGTGCCACCGGTGCTGGTACTCGGCGGGTCGGGGGCTTCGGGGGCCAGTACTACGGCGCTGGGGATGGCCGCGGCGGCTGCGGTGGACAGTGACGGCGAGGTGTGGCCGGTGGTGGTCGATGCCACACTCGGGGGTGGGGACGTGGCGCTGCGCGGGTGTGACGCGGCGGCACCGGTGGGGAGCTTGCAGAAGTGGCTCGGGACAACGTATCCGGGGCTGGCGTCGAGTGTGGGGGCGTGCTCGGGACAGACCTCGACCGGGGTGCGGGTGCTGGGGCGGACGCCGGATCCGTTGCCGCGCAGGGAATCTCTGGTGTCGGTCGCGCGGCATCTCGACAATGCGGGGCTGCTGGGGGTTTTCGACGCGGGCGCGCCGGTCACCAGCCGGCTGGCGGCACCGCTGCTGGCCGATCCCAGGGTCGGGCTGGTGATCACCGTGGCCGCGCGGCCGGACGCCATCAACCGCCTGCAGCCCGCACTCACCTGGCTGGACGAGAACTTCAGCGAGTTCGTCGTCGGCGACGCCGTCATCGTCGTCACCGAACAGGTACCCGGTTCTGCCACAACGGTTCTCGATCACGTGCGCACCCACCTCGGCTCCTGGGTCCGCGCTGTCGTCCCGATCCCCTTCGACCTCCACCTCGCCACCGGCGGACCCATCACCTGGCACCACCTCGCCGCCCCCACCCGCGACGCCTACCTCACCCTGCTCGGAGCGTTGCGATGACCACGCTGCACGACCCCCGCCGCGCCACACCGCCGACCGCGGACCACGCCAAAGATGGCAGCGAGACAACAGCCGGGCCGACATCGAGGCCGAGCGCCGCCTGGCGACCACTGGGTGGCGGTGAATGGCGCAGCGGCGCGGAACATTCCGGCCCGCCCGCAGCGGACCAACCCGGCGCGCCCGCGCCGGGATACTTCGAGGCGGATCCGCCGAATCAGCCCGCGCCCGCGGCGCCGCCGGTGCCGATGTGGCATCGGTCGGTGCCGAATCGCCCGCCGCGGCCGCCGCTGGTGTGGCTGGTGGGTGTGCACGGGGGCGCCGGAGTCAGCAGTCTCGCGGCCAGTCTCAGCTGGGCCGGGGACGCGGGGCAGCGGTGGCCCGCGCGGATCGGGCTCGCGGGGGATCTGGATTCGCCGCTGGTGGTGCTGGTCGGGCGGAGTCATCTGCGCGGGGTGAATGCCCTGCATCGGGCGCTGCTGGCGCATCAGGCCCGCGCCACGCCCGCCGGCAGTCAGGTGGTCGGTGTGGTGACGGTGTCGGATTCGGCTCGGCCACTGCCGATCCCGGTCGCGCAGCGGCGCGAGGAAATGGAGGGCCTGGCCGTCGCGCTCGGGGCGCGCACCTGGCGGCTGGGCTGGCTCGAACAGTGGCGCGCCCTCGAACCCTACGAGATGGCGGAATGGGATCCGGCCGCCGGTGTGTCACCGGTGGACGAGGGCGATCCCACTCGCACTCCCCCACAACCGGTTCGGCTTCTGGCCGAGCAGATCCTCACCGCGGCGCGCATTGCCGGGGCGCGGATCACCGAACGCGGCCAGCACGGCGCGGAACCAGCCAGTCCATGACCTGAACGAGGTGCGACGTGCATCGGAAACTGCTGCCCACCCTGGGGTTTCGGAGTTCTGTCCTCTTGACCGCGGCCGTGTGCGTGGTCGCCACGGCGGCCGTCGGTCTGGCCCGCGGCGGGCCGCCGGACACCACGGTCCCCATCGACAAATGCCCGGCGCTGTTCGCACTCGGCGTCCAGGGCACCGGCGAATCCTCCCCCGACGCCGCCGTCACCACCGACACCGGCATGCTGTCGGAAGTCTTCCGGCCCATGATGGCCGCAGCCAGCGACGCCGGACTCGTGGACCGCGCCTACGTGCCCTACGAGGCCTCCTTCGGCGGCGCGGTGTCGATCTCCACCACCACCTACACCCAATCCGTCAGCGGCGGCCTGGACCGGCTGCGGTCCATGGCCAAACAGGTCACCGACCGCTGCCCCAACACCAAACTCGCCATCGCCGGCTACTCGCAGGGCGCGCACGTGGCCTCACAGTTCGCGCAGGAGGTCGGTGCGGGCAAGGGCACCGTCCCGGCCGAGCGGATCGCGGCCGTCGCGCTCTTCGGCGACCCCAACCGCAATGCCAACGCACCGCTGTTCCCGGGCAAGCCCGATCAGAAGCTGCCCACCGCCGCACCCGGCACGGACGGCAAATCGGTGGCGGCACTGGGTGATCCGCCCGCCACCAAAACCGCCTCCGGGGCGGGCATCGCTCCCGACAGCGCCACCCTGGAGAACTTCGGAAGCCTTGTCGGGCGGGTCGCCGAGTTCTGCACCGAGGGTGACCTCGCCTGCGACACCCCGGTGGGTGCGCCGCTCGTGCGGACCGTCGCCAATATCGCTGGGCAGACCGAGATTTCGGCCGGAGACCCGATCGGGTCGCTGAAGTCCATCGCGGAAGCGCTGGCCTTCACCTCGATCAAGACCGCCACCACGGTGGTGAACAACGACGTATCCGGCAACTCGCTGACCGACCTGTCCTACCAGCCGCAGAAGTCGATCTCGCAGCGCATCGCCGACGCCTCCAACCCCAGCACCCAGGTCGACATCCCGGGCGCGTTCCAGGCGCTGCTCAAGGTCGGCACCATCGCCATCAATTCCATTGTGGCCGTAGCGAAGAACATCCTGACCGCGGCCAATATCACCGAGATCGCCACCGCCGGACTGGCCAACCCCCTCGCCGGGCTGGCGGTGTTCGGGGCCAAGCTGGTCGGCGCGGTCACCACCCTGGTGCCGCCCACCACCATCAGCCGGCTCACCACGCAGGCGTTCACCGCCGTCACCCAGAACGTCACCGACAACAAGGACCTGCTCGACATCACCACCTGGGTGCGGTACTGGGACACCGCGCAGAAGCACGACTACACCCACGCGCAGGGCGCGGGCTTCGGGGAGAGCCCCACCGACTGGGTCGGACAGTGGTTCGCGGCCGTCGCCCACGACCTGTCCGGGTCCGCCACGCCCGGGGCCATTCCGAGTGGCGGCAGCGACAAGCCCACGCTGGGAATGGATTTCGCGGGCACCTCGACGACGCCCACCAGCGTCGCGCCCAACGGGCAGTTCCCGCTCGGCGGCGGCACCGGCACGCCCGGTAGCGGCGTCCCGGTGCTCACCTTCTCCTCCGGCCCGAGCACCACGCCTACCACCAGCGGGGCACCGCTCATCCCCGACCTCAGTCCGCGAGCGACGCCATGAGCACCACCGAATCGGGGCCGCGGACAACGGAATCGGAGCCGCCCACCCCGCCGCACGAGGGGGCGGAGACGTACACGGGCAGCTGGTCGGACTGGATCACCGGCGCGGCCGGGCCGCGACATGCCGGATACGGCGAGCAGTCCGACGACCGCCGGGGAAGCTCCGGCGGCCGCGAGAGCTACGCGAACAACGCGACCGGGCCCGAGGGGTCCGGCGACCAGGAATACGCCTCCGGCCGGAAGGCGGAATACCGTGGGCGTGCGGGCTACCGCGAGGAGTACGACGAGTACGAGGCCGACGAATTCGACGATGAGTACGACGAATTCGATGACGAGGACGAGTATTACGAGCCGCAGGTAGCGAACGGCTCCTCGCAAGCGCGGCATGCCGCCGGTTGGGGCGACGGCACTTCGGGGTACACGAGCGCCGGCTCGTCTCACGCCGGGTCCGTGGACAATTCATCGGCCGTCCGGCAAACCGACGCATCCCACGCCCGGCTGGGCCGCACCCGGAAGGCGGGCGATCCACCGAGGGCTCTCGCGGCCTACGACCTCGCCCGGCAGGCCGCGGGCATCGACGACCCTCCGCCGGGATACCCGACCGCTCGCAGACCCCTGAAACGGGCCGCGCGGCCGTCCCGGCAGGGGCCGCGATTCACGCTTCCCACGTTGAACGGCGGCCAGTGGGCCGTCCCTCTGCTGGGACTGCTCGCTGTCCTCGCGGTGACCGCCGCCATCGCCGTCCAGATCGCCAAGGCCACCGGCGGCGACGCACCCGCGAAACCGCATGTCGCCACCCCGCAGGCCGCGCCCGTCGCATCCGCGCCCGCCGCGCCCTCGCCGACCGACCAGCCGGCATCGGGGCTGCCCGCCGGCCTCTGCCCCAATGAGGTGAAGGGCGGCAATGTCCGCGGCAACGGGCCCGGCAGCACCAAGTCCGGGCCGGACGCGATTCTCGCGCTGCAGAACCGCTACTACGTCGACCGCTCCGGCAAGGCGGTCCGCGAGATGTTCGCCCCCGACGCGTCCACGCCGACCATCGAGCAGATCCAGGCCGGTATCGACAGCATCCCGGCGGGCACCACCTACTGCGTGCAGATCATGCCCGGCCCCTTCGACGGCCAGCACATCATGGTCGTCACCGAACAGCATCCCGACGCCACCAAGCGCACCTGGTCCCCCCAGCTGGTCATCACGACCAGGATCGGAGACTCGACTCTCATCTCGGCCATCGTCCCGATGACCGAGGACACTCCCAAATAGCCGCCGCGCCAAGATCGGAACGCCGCTCACCAGCCCCTCGCCGCATCCCGGGAACTCGGGGTTTGCCAGGCGTTTTGGAAATGCCGCGCGGGTGGACTAGTGTTCTCTCTCGCAGCCGGACGGGCCGAAACGGTCCAGAGGGCGGCGATGCGGATGTAGCGCAGCTGGTAGCGCATCACCTTGCCAAGGTGAGGGTCGCGGGTTCGAATCCCGTCATCCGCTCAACACAAGCCACAACACGCAGCGCACACGCCGCGAAAGTTGTTCTCACGCAGTAGATCCCGAGCACATTCGCAGCCATATCGGCCCGATTTCGCGGTAACCTTGTCAGAGTGACCATGTTGCTCAGCGCCTTCCACGACACTGTGCTTTCCCAACACGCCGTGCTCGCCCAGCTCGGCAATCCGACACCGGAGACACCGCCGGTCGCGGACAAGCTGATGAAGCTCGTCCGATACTTCACCTGGTTCGTGTTGCTGTCGGGTGTCCTGGGCATCACCTACGCCGGCGGCCGCTTCGCCTGGGAGAAGTGGTCGGGCGGCGGGCTCGCCTCCCCGAAGATGGTGGCCGGAGCGATGATCGGCGGGATCGTCGCCACCAGCGCGGGCACCATCATGAATGCCGTCATCGGATCCTGACCGTTCCGCGCGTGGTGCGCCGTGTGTCGGTGGGCACCGTTAGGCTCGTCGAACAGACTGGCGAAGACGGGTAGGGGCCTTGACGACGAGCGATGCACGCACCGCGCGCACCACACCGCGCGATGATCCGGCCGAGGGAGTCGACTTCGGGCTGGAGCACGTCAATGAGGTGCTGGCCGCCATGGCCGGCGACGTCGTGGCCGATCGGCCGCGAGACGCGGAACTGATCACCTGCAGACTGGGGCTCGACGGGGAAGGCCCGGAGACGCTGACGCTGCTGGGGGCGCGATTCGGGGTGTCGCGCGATCGAGCGCGGCAGCTGTACACGCGGGCCGTGGGCGCCATGCTGCGGCAGACTCTGGCCACCGGGGAGCACGATCTGGATGTGTTCGCGACACGCTACCCGGTGGGATGGGGCGATGAGCGACTGGTGCGGACCCTGCTCGCGGAAACCTATGCCACCGACGGCGATATCGCCGCACAGGACTGGGCGTATCTGAAGCTGCGCCTCGCCGGGCACGATCTGCAGGACTCGAAACGACTGGCGGGCTTCGTCTTTCAACGCATCGCCGGCTGGCAACAGAAAGGGCGCTGGCACCTGCTGCCCGCCACCCGAGCCGACGACGCGCCCGACGACATGTGGAACGCGTGGCTGCCGCGCGTCGAATGGGGCGACGGCGGCCCCGAGGACCTCCCCGTCCTCCCGGCCGGGCGCCTCGACTACGACGATGACGGCCGCGGGCGCATGTACTCCGAAAAGCTCGGCCGCGAAGTCACTTTCGACACCGCGCTGCAAGCCCGCCTGCTCCGCCTGCTCGACGCCAGCCCCCGCGTGGAATCCTTCCGCGAACTCCCCGCCGCCGTCACCTACGAACTCGACGGCGCCGAGCGCGTCCACTACCCCACCGCCGCAGCCCGATTCACCGACGGCCGCACCGTCCTCATCGACGTCCTCCCGCTGGCGCACACCGCCCTCCACCCCCAGCGCGCCCGCGCCGCCGCCACCCGCGCCCACGCCTTCACCCGCGGCTGGGGCTGGCTCACCTGGACCGGCAGCCACCACGGCATCCCAGACCTGCTGTCCCGCACCGTGAACGCACACCACGAGTCCACCCTGATGAGCCGCCTCACCGCCGCCCCGATGTCCTGGCCCGCCCTCGACGCCTACCGCCGCGAAACCGGCATCGACCTCCTGGACCTGGCCGCCTTGGTCCTCCGCCACGACTGGCAGTGGCACCGCGCCCCGTTCCGCCTCACCCGCTGACCGGTTCGAGATCGGAGAGCCGTCACCGAGAATCTCACCCACGCCGAGTGCTCCCTGACTCGAAGACCTTTGCGAGACCAGGTGCCGCCCGGGATGCGACCGTCGGCCGACAGGCGGGATCAGCGCCGCGCGGGCCGAATCAGCCTGTGGCGGTGCCGAACCAGCGGGGCAGGACGGTGAGGAGGTCGTGCTGGTCGGAACCGGCCCAGGCGATGTGGCCGTCGGGACGCAGCAGGAGGGCGGGGGCGGGGAGTTCCTCGCTGAGGTCGACGACATGGTCGACACGGTCGGACCAGCCCGCTGCCGAGAGCTGGCCGGTCTGATCCAGGAGCAGGCCGCGGCCTTCGTGCATGAGCTCGTAGAGGCGGCCGTGTTTCAGGGTGACGTCGCGCTGGCGGTGGCCCAGGAGGTCGTCGCCGGGGCCGAAGTCGTAGTGGACGCCGAGGGCGGTGACGCGCTCGATCAGGAAGCGGTGGACCTCTTCGAAATCCATCAGCTGGGTGATCAGGCGGCGGAGGGCCTGGGGGCCGGGTTCGAGGGAGGTGAGTTCGCTCATTGCGCGGGCGGTATCGAGGACGCCGGCCGCGACAGGGCGGCGTTCGGATTCGTAAGTGTCGAGGAGATCGGCTGGGGCCCAGCCGTTTACGGCCGCGGCCAGCTTCCAGCCCAGGTTGAAGGCGTCCTGGACGCCGAGGTTGAGGCCCTGGCCGCCGTTGGGCGGGTGGATGTGCGCGGCGTCGCCGGCCAGGAAGACACGGCCGGACCGGTAGGAGTCGGCCAGGCGGGTGGCGTCGCCGAAGCGGGACAGCCAGCGGGGTGAGTGGGCGCCGAAATCGGTGCCCGCGATGGCCTGGACCTGCCGCTTGAGTTCGTCGAGGGTGGGCGGGGCGTCACGGTCCTCGGCGACGCCGTCGGCGGGGGCGCCCAGGCGGAACACACCATTGCCCAGCGGCATCGCGCCGAAGCGGCGATGCGTCTTGTGCAGTTCCATCACCAGCGGCATCACCTCCTCCTGCGGTGTGGTCAGTTCCACTTCGCCCATCAGCGTCTCGTGCTTGGCGGGCTCGCCCGGGAAGCCGATACCGAGCAGTCTGCGGACCGTGGACCGGCCGCCGTCACAGCCCGCCAGATAGCGCGAGCGCAGCCGGGAACCGTCGGCCAGCTCGACCGTCACCCCGTCCGCGTCCTGGCTCAGCCCGGTCACCGCACAGCCGCGCCGGATCTCCGCGCCCAGCTCGACCGCCCACTCGGCCAGCAGGCGATCCGTGACCGGCTGCATCAGACCCAGCACGAACGGAAACGTGGTGTCCAAGCGCAGCGGCCGCGCGGGCGCGATCCCGGCGAAGAAGGCACTCGGATCGTGCTGCTTGCCCAGCGCCAGGAAACGATCCGCCACACCGCGCTGATCCAGCACCTCGACACTGCGCGCGTGCATCCCCATCGCCCGCACCACCTTGGTCGGCTCGGGGTCCCGATCCAGCACGAGCACCTCGACCCCGTGCAACCGCAACTCCGCGGCGAGCATCAGTCCCGTGGGCCCGGCACCGGCAATGATCACATCGGCCATGAATCGCCATCCTCTGATTTCCGCAGGTAATCGCCTTCCGGCCGACGATTGTGCGGCACATCCGGGGCCTTGCCGCAAGCCCCCCACTGCGATATACGTTGAAAGGGGAGGGAAATTCAGGCGGCGATTCGCGCCGACCCCGGCGCTACTTCAGCACCAGCCCCGCCGCGATGAACGTGATGATCACCATCACCGCGAACCAGGTGATCAGCTGCCAGTGCAGGATCGCGGACTTCTGACCGGCCACCGTCAGCCGCAGCGTGGCATCCACCCGATTGTGGTCGGCGATCTTGCGGCGGGTCTGGGCCAGATCATCGGCCTGCTGCTGAGCGGCGATCTCCGCCCGCTCCAGCCGGTGCGTCATGCGCAGCAGCTGTTTGGTCTTGTCGCGGGTCGCCTTGCGGGCCAGAGCCAGTGCGGTGCGCTGATTCTGAAGCTCCTGACGCTGCCGTGCGATGACGGCCGCCTGCGTCCGAGTGTGTCGTTCCCAGTCGGTCACTGTCGCCCATCCTCCCGTGTGCTCGTCGCGGCACCCGAACGCTATCTCCCCGGCGACCCAGCCTGTTACGAATTCCCGCAGTTCACAGGCGGATTGGCGAGCCGAGACCACACCGCCGGGGCCGGACACCAGCAAACCACCGAGCACCCGGTACTCGCAGCCTTCGGCGGCGAAGTCGTCGAGGCCGAGCGCGGGCAACTGCGCGGTCCAGAAACCCGGCGGGCAGATCCACAGCACCTCGCTGCAGCCTTCGTTGCGGAGTTCGGCGGTGATCGCGTGGGCGCGCGCCAACTCGGGTGGCGCGCTGGACACCTCGATGGCGACGCTGCGATCATCCTTGCGCCACAGCACGTCCGAGATCCGGGCGCCGACGGCGACATCGATCTGAACATCCTCGGCGCCGGCCGCCAGCAGCCGGCCGCGCAGCCAGAACTTGAGCCGCTGCACATCCCAGCGGCAGTCCGCGCAGTCGGTTTCCCGGCACCGCTCCCCCGCCGCGTGGCCGCGCCCGTCGGCGCCGCGCACGGCCGAATCTCCCACGGCCGTCGCAGGATTCGAGCGCGGATGCGGATCGGCAAGGGCCACCGACCGCTCGCGCGGAACTTCCACTCGCCTCGTGCTCACAAGATCACCCCAGCCACCACACTCACCGCACGGACCGCTTCCGTCGTATCGGAAACCACCAGCCCGAACCGTCACTTCCAGAGTGCCGCAGGGCATGCGCCCGCAAACAGAAAAGCGACCAGATTCGTTACCCAACCGCGAGCCGCGTGTGATCAAGCGCGACGCGGATCGTAACCCGTGCCCGGGATGCCGGAGCGGCCGACCGCCGCTACTCTTTCGAAATGCTCCCGCGTCAGTCCCCGAAGCAGCAGCTCAGCGCTCTCACCCCGACACTGCGGGCAGCGCGCTCTGCGAACTCGGTGGCCTTCGCGCTGCAGGGGTTCTTCCTGGCCGTGATCCTCACCGAACTCCCGCAGATGAAGGACAAGTTCGCGCTGTCCGACGGGCTGATCGTGGCGATCGTCGCGCTCATCTCACTGCTCGCGGGCGCGGGCAGCATCACCGCCGAGCGGATCGCGCTGCACTGGTCCAGCCGCACGGCACTGCGCGCCGGGCTGGCGCTCATCGCCGTCTCCGGCGTCGGGATCGCGCTGGCGCCGAACATCGTCGTGGCCTTCGTGGCGCTGGGGCTCTACGGCGTGGCGGTCGGCATGGTGGACGCCGGAACCAATATGCAGGCCGTCTTCATTCAACACGGCTATGGCAGATTCATCCTGGTGTCGTTCTACGCGGCCTGGAGCGCGGGATCGATCACGGGCGCGCTGTTCGTCGCCGCGTTCGAAGCTCTGAAAGTGCCGCTGTCGGCATCGATCCTGGTCGCCGCGGCCGTGGTGGCCATCGGCTGTCTGGCGGCGGGACCGCGGCTGCTGGGCACCGACGAGGCCGAAGCCGGTCCGGCCGAACACGAACCGACCAGCCCGGTGCCGATGCGGATCTTCTGGATCTTCGGCGCGGTGATCGCCCTCGCCTTCGCCATCGACCTCGCGGTCGGCAACTGGTCGGCGCTGTACCTGAAGGACGAGCTGCTGTCCTCGTCCGCGACCGCCGCGCTGGCGCTGGCCGCCTATCAGGGCGCGTCGCTGCTCGGCCGTCTCACCGGCGACCTGTGGGTGCGCCGGTTGGGGCCGCGCATGGTGGTACGGGTGGCCGCGGCGGTGGGGTCGGTCGGACTGGTGGTCGTGGTCGCCGCTCCGGGACCGGTGGCGGCGATCCTCGGATTCCTGGTCGCCGGATTCGGATTGCCGGTGATCGCGCCACTGTGCTTCAGCGAGGCCGGGCAACTCACCAGCGGCCGCGACCTGGACGCGCTCATCGCGCGGCTCAACCTGTTCAACTACGCGGGCACGCTGGTCGGCGGCGCGGTGGTCGGGGCGGTCGCCGACGCCGCCAATCTGCGTGCCGGATTCGCGATTCCGCTCGCCTTCGCGGTGGTGCTGATCGGGTTCGCGCGGGTCTTCCACACCCGCACCGAAGCCGCCCCCGCGGCCACCCAGCCCGCCGCGGAGCCTGCTTGACTGGGGCGGTGAGCGACACCGTAGCCATCCAGCCCGCGACCCCGGACGACGCCGACACCCTCGCCGCCGTCGCCGCGGCGACGTTTCCCCTGGCCTGCCCGCCCGGAACCACATCCGAGGACGTGGCCGCCTTCATCGCGGACGTGCTGTCCGCGGGCCGGTTCCGCGAGTACGTCGCCGATCCGGACCGGGTGGTGCTGAAGGCGGTGCTGGACACCGAGGTCGTCGGCTACGCGCTGCTCAACGCCATGGCGCCCGCCGATCCGAACGTCGCCGAGGTCATCACGCTGCACCCGGTGACCGAGCTCAGCAAGATGTACGTGCTGCCCGGCCAGCACGGCAACGGCGTCTCCGCGGCTCTCATGGGCACCGCCCTCGAGCAGGCCCGGGCCGACGCCAGCCGGGCCGTATGGCTGGGCGTGAACCAGCAGAACGTTCGCGCTCAGCGCTTCTACGGCAAGCACGGCTTCCGCGTCGCCGGCACCAAGACCTTCACCGTCGGCACTCAGCTGCACCACGACTACGTCATGCTGCACGAATTCTGAAGTGCCAGAAGGCGACCGGTGAAACGCCGGCGCATCCGGAGATCGGGGTCACCAGCACCACCGCGCCCGGGTTGGGTCGGTTGGGAGACGGTCGCGCGTTGGAGAATGAGCACAGGGATCTCCCGTTCTCGGCTCGGCGCGAGCCGGATGGGTGGAGCCCAAGCGAAAATCGAACGCCGACAGGCGGACAGGCGTGGGTGGGGACTCGACGCGGAGCAAAGCTCAACGCGGCGAAGCGATCCCAAGAACAGGAAACCGAAACCCATGAGGCCCGGTACGTTATCGGTGCGACGCGAGACCATCAACCACTTTGCCGTGGCTCACATCGGCCGGGCGTTGCCCGGCCGATCACGTTCGCCGTGACATCGTGAACGACCTTGTCAGGCCAACAGTTTCACCTTCAGCGCGGCCACGTCCGCGTCCGAGAGCCGCAGGCCCTCGCGCACATAGTCGTCGAAGCTGCCGTAGCTCTTGTTCACCTGATCGAAGGCCGAATCCAGGGCGGAGGCGGTGACGCCGTTCATCATGTCGCCGTCCTTGGCGCCCCGGTAGTAGTTCGACAGCAGGTAGTCGTAGTAGACGGTGTCCTTGTCCACGCCCAGGATGGTCAGCAGCAGGGCCGAGGTCCAGCCGGTCCGGTCCTTGCCCGCGGTGCAGTGGAACAGCACGCCGCCCGGGTGGTAGGCGATGTCGCGCAGCACGTTCGCGAAGCCCTCGTTCGCGCCGGGCGCGGTGATGAAGGCGCGGTACAGGTCGGTGCCCGCGGACAGGGTCGAGGCCATCACCTGCGGCGGAGCCTGGCCGATGATGTCGTCGTGATGCTCGGCGGCACCGGCCGGGACCTTGTCCACGCCCATGAACCGCTGCTCGTAGCCAGTGCGCAGATCGTGGATCGAGGCCACGTTCAGCGATGCCAGCTGGGCCAGGTCGGCGTCGGTGGCCTTGCTGAGGTCGCCGGTGCGGAAGACCAGGCCGCTACGCACGGCATGGCCGTCGGCGGTCCGGTAGCCACCTGCGTCCCGGGCGTTGAGCACGCCGGTCAGGCCGAGGGCACGGCTGTCGGTGTTCGCGAGCACGCTGCTGGTGGCGACGGGCGGGTCGGCGGCGAAGGCGGTCGCCACCGATCCGAGGGTCGCGGACAGGGCGAGGGTGACCACCGCGGCGGCTTGGGCAGCACGGGTACGCAAGGCGTTTCTCCTTCCGGGGCCGAAAACCGAATTCGGCACGGCTTTCGCTGACCCCCGGAATTTATTACCTAAGGAAACTATGAGAGCGGCCGGGGTGCCCTCACCGCCGGGAGATCAGGCGTGGGCCGGAACCTCGAACCGCGACAGCGCCAGCAGACGCGAGATCGCGCGAAGGTACTTCTTGCGGTAGCCGCCGTCGAGCATCTCCTGGGTGAAGATCTGGTCCAGCTTCGCGCCGGAGACGGTCACCGGGATGCCCGCATCGTACAGGCGGTCGGCGAGCACCACGACGCGCAGCGCGACAGCCTGATCGGTCACCGAGTGCACATCCGAGATGTACACGGCCGAGACCTCGTGGATCAGCGCACCGTAACGGGACGGGTGCAGCGTGCTCAGGTGCTTGATCAGCGCGTCGAAATCGTCGAGCGTGGAACCCGGGGTGTCGGCGGCCTTCTCGGCCAGCAGCTCGAAGGCCGTGGGCTCCGGGGCGGGCGGCAGATCGCGGTGCCGGTAGTCGGGGCCGTCCACCCGGACCGCCTCGAACAGCGCGCCCAGCTTCTTGATCTCGCGCAGGAAGTCCTGGGCGGCGAACCGGCCCTCACCCAGCTGACCCGGCAGGGTGTTGGAGGTGGCCACAATCGAGACACCACGGTCGGTCAGCTCGGTGAGCAGACGCGAGACCAGCATGGTGTCGCCCGGATCGTCGAGCTCGAACTCGTCGATGCACAGCACACTGTTGCCCGAGAGCCGCTCGACCGCATTGTTGAAGCCCAGCGCGCCGACCAGATTGGTGACCTCGCCGAAGGTGCCGAAGGACTTGGGGCCCGGCACGCTGTGGAAGATCGAGGCCAGCAGGTGGGTCTTACCCACACCGAAGCCGCCGTCCAGGTACAGGCCGATGCCGTGCACCGGCTTCTTCTTGCCGAACAGGCTCTTCTTGTCCGCGGCCTTGCGGAGCTTGGCCACCTGATCCGCGAAAAGCTCGGCCTTCAGCACGGCCGCGGCCTGAGACGGTTCCTTCGGATCCGGGATGTAGGAACCGAAGCTCACCTCGTCGAAGGTGGGCGGGGGAACCATCTGGGCCACGAGCTGGTCTGCCGGAACCTCCGGGTGGCGATCGACGAGGCGTTGTTGCACTGCGTCAGCGTAGATGCGTGGTGTGATGGGGCCTTATGCAGCGTATGCCGAATGCGATTCAGCTCACAGATCTCACCCGCGACGACCTGGTCGAGTTGTACGCGTATCCGATCGAGCCATCCGCGCCGTACGTGCGTGTCAACTTCGTCACCAGCATCGACGGGGCTGTCAGTGTGGACGGGCGATCCGGTGCGCTGGGCACGCCCGCCGACAAGCGGATCTTCGGGCTGCTGCGGGATCTGGCCGACGTGGTGCTGGTCGGCGCGGGGACCGTGCGCGCGGAGAATTACGGTGCGGCGCACACCGATTCGGAGCTGCGCAAGCGGCTGCACCGCGAGGGCCTCGGCGGCGACCCGGACGGGACACCGCCGCGCATCGCGGTCGTCACCAGCACCGCGGCCCTCGATCCGGCGAGCAAGCTGTTCACCGACACCGGGGCGCGGCCGATCATCCTCACCACCACCGCCGCGCCCGACGACCGCAAGAAGCTGCTCATCGACGCGGGCGCCGAAGTGATCGAAGCCGAGCCCGGCGAAGCCACCGTCACCGCCGTCCGCGCCGCGCTCGAAGGACGCGGACTGCGGCGGGTGCTGTGCGAAGGCGGCCCCTCGCTGTTCGGCCAATTCCTCACCGCCGGGGCCGTCGACGAGCTGTGCCTGACCGTATCCCCGCAGCTGGTAGGCGGGACCGCGAGCCGAATCGCGGTGTCCCCCAAGGCCCTGCCCACCCCGATGAACCCCTGCCACCTGCTGATCGACACCGACGGCACGATCCTCACCCGATGGGAACGCGCGCACACCCGAGGCTGAAACCGCGTGCCGGACCTGGCAGGCTGTACCGCATGCGCTGGACTCGGGCCGCTCTGCTGGCGTCGACACTGTCGATATTGGTGACCACCGCGTGCGGGGCCGGGCCGTCCAACCGGCCCGCCGTCGCCGTGGAACAGCCGCACCAGGCCGGAGCCGCCGCCACCTCCACCGCGCCCGCCGACGCCACCCCGCCCGCCCCCGAGGTGCCCAAGGCCGAGCTGGCCTGGAAGGACTGCACCGCACCGACATTGAGCCTGCTGTCGCTCGGCGCGCCGCCGCAGGGACTGATGCTCGAATGCGCCGAATACACCTCGCAGGTGGACGTCGCCGGAAACGTGGCCGGCAACTTCCGCAATGCGGCGATCCGGGCCCGCTACGACCGCACCCCCAAGGACGCCGCACCGCTCATCCTGACCTCAGGATCGGATCGGTCCTCGACAGCCACCCTGGCCGGGCTCGCGGCCGGGCCCGCCAGCGCGCTGCTGGCCGCGCGGCCGATCATCGCGGTCGACCGGCGCGGCATCGGCAGCTCCCAGCCCGTGGCCTGCATGACCGACCCGCAGCGCAAGGCCATCGCCGATCAGAGCCAATTCACCCGCGGCGCAACCGATGCCGTCGACGCCATGAGCACCGCCGGGCGCGACGCCACCGTGGCCTGCCTGGACTTCCTGGCCCCCGCCCAGGCCACCTTCGACGCCCCGCACGCCGCCGACGACCTCGAGCAGCTGCGCAAGCAGTTGCAGGTGGACCACATCGCGCTGCTGGGCACCGGAACCGGCGCGAACGTGGCATTGAACTACGCGCGCAAGTACGGAGAGCACCTCGGCCGGCTGGTCCTCGACTCGCCGCAGGCGGTCGGCACGGACGCGAACGGGCGCGCCGAACAGCGGGTCAAGGGGCAGGAGGCCGCGCTCACCGCGTTCGGGCAGCGGTGCGCGTCGCTGAACTGCTCGCTCGGCGGCGACCCGCGGACCGCCGTCATCGATCTGGTGAACAGGGCCGCGGCCGGACAGCTCGGGGACCTGTCCGCCTCCGTCCTGGTCACCACCCTGAGCGGATTCCTCGGCGACTCCCGGGCCACCGGCAATCCGCAGATCACCGAATTCGCCGACGCGCTCAGCGCCCTCGGCAAGGGCGACCACGGGCCGATCACCCCGTTCGTGCTGCGCGCCGCCGCGGGCGTCGCCAGCGACGGTCAATTCGTCAACCGCTGCAGCGACAATCACGAGCCCTCCACCCCAGACAAGGCCAAGTCACTCGAAACCACCTGGGGCACACAGTATCCCGTGTTCGGCAAGGTCGCGGCCATCGACCTGATGGCCTGCTCGGCCTGGCCCGCAGCCACCCCCATGACGCTGCCCGACAAGCTCCACCTGCCCGTCCTCGTACTCGGCGGCAGCGCCGACCCCGTCACCGGCCAGGACGGCCGCCCCACCGTCACCGGCGCGCTCGGCGCGGCCGGGGCGCGCACCTCCACCGTCGTCTGGCAGGGCTGGGGACACCCGACCTTCACCCACTCCGGCTGTGCCCAGCAGTCCCTCGCCGACTACCTGAAAGACGCCACCCTCCCCGCCGACGGCACCGCCTGCCCGGCCTGACCGGACCCGCCGAGTGACGCCGGTCACCCCGCCCCGGCCGGAGGAGTGTGCTTGACTGGCTGGACCATTCGGGGTCGGCCGGGGATTCCTCCGACCGGTGGGTGCGGTGTGTGCCACGCAACCCTAAGGCGGGTCGGCGCATGTGTGACGGCGGGTTTCGGTGTACCGTGCCCGAGTGTTCCTTCGCCAGCTCGAGCCCCGCACTGCTCGCACCACCGCCGAAGTATTCAGCTTCGCCCTGTGGCCCATCGCGATACTCACCGTGCTCAACCGGGTGTTCATCAAGGCTGTCAACGGGTACATCACCGACGACTTCCGTCCGGTGTACAACGCCTCGCTGGCGTTCCTGAACCATCACGCCATCTACGGCGAGAACTACGACACCACCGACCCGCACTACCTGTACCCGCCCGGCGGGACGCTGCTGATCTCGCCGCTGGCGATCATCGACCCCGAGAAGTCGCGCTGGTGCTTCATCCTGGTCAACGCGCTCGCCATCCTGCTGGCCTGGTACCTGCTGCTGAAGCTGTTCGACTTCACGCTGAACTCGGTGGCCGCGCCGGCCCTGCTGCTGGCCATGTTCAGCTCGGAGACGGTGACCAACACGCTGGTGTTCACCAACATCAACGGGTGCCTGTTCCTGGCCATGGTCGGGTTCCTGCACCTGGTGCTGAAGCGCAAGGACCTGTGGGCGGGTGTGGCGCTGGGATTGACCATCACGGTGAAGGGACCGCTGCTAGCGCCGCTGCTACTGATTCCGCTCGTACGCGGACAGTGGAAGGTGTTCATCACCGCGCTCGGCATCCCGGTGGCGCTCAACCTGCTCGCCTGGCCGTTGATCGTGGATTACAAGCAGTTCTGGACCGAGACGCTGCCCTACCTGTCCGCCTCGCGTGACTACTTCAACAGCGCGATCGTCGGCAACGGCGCCTACTACGGTGTCGCCGACTGGCTGGTCTGGACCATCCGGATCGCCATGGCCACGATCGTCGCCCTCACCCTGTGGCTGCTCTACCGGTATTACCGCGACGACGAGGTTTTCTTCGTCTGCACCTCCGCCGGCATCATGATCACCACGGTGCTGCTGCTCGGGCCGCTGGGCCAGATGTACTACTCGATGTTCCTGTTCCCGCTGCTGATGACCGTGGTGTTGCGCAACTCGGTGATGCGCAACTGGCCCGCCTGGGTCGCGGTGTTCGGGTTCATGTCCTACGACAAGTGGCTCTCCGACCGCTGGCAGCACGTCGGGCGGGTGCTCGAGTACCTGCGCACCACCTTCGGCTGGACGCTGCTGCTCATCGTCGCGTTCTGCGTCCTCGGCGACCGCTACCTGGCCGCCAAGCGCGAGGGCCGGCTGCAGGTCGGCAAGTCCCTCGACCCCGCCTGGATGCACCCGGAATGGGCCACCGAGGACACCGAGGACACCGAGGTCGCCGCTCCGGCGCGGACGAAGGCCGGCGCCGCGTACTAGCGTGGAACCATGAGTTCCGAAGGCGACACCTCGACGACCGAGACTGCGGGACTGCCCGCCCCGCGCATCCAGCTGACCCCGCAGGAATGGCGGACCAAGCTGACCCCGGACGAATACCGGGTACTGCGCGAAGCGGGCACCGAGCGGGCGTTCACAGGCGAGTACACCGACACCGAGACCGACGGCGTCTACTCCTGCCGGGCCTGCGGAGCCGAACTGTTCCGCAGCGCCGAGAAATTCCACTCGCACTGCGGCTGGCCGTCGTTTTTCGACCCGGCGCAGTCGGACGCGGTCGTGCTGGTGGAGGACAACTCGCTGGGCATGCGACGTGTCGAAGTGCTGTGCGCCAACTGCCACAGCCACCTGGGGCACGTGTTCGAGGGCGAGGGTTACCCCACGCCCACGGACAAGCGCTACTGCATCAACTCGATCTCGCTGCGGCTGCACCCCGCGGCGGACTCCACCAGCTGAGCTCACCGGACGGTCGCGAGACCCTTCTCGGCCTTGGCCGCTTCGCGCGCCAGGATGCGGGCCCGTTGTTCCTCGAATCGGATGACGTCCTTCTCGAGCTTCTCGAGGTACATGGCGAGTCCTTCGCGGACCTTCTCGCCGCGAGCGGTGAAGTCGTTGCGCTCGAACACCTTCCAGGTCCGCAGCACCGGCCAGAGGACCTCGTCGAGATGCTGGCGTAAGTCGTAGATGCCGTGCTTGACCATCAACACGCCATTGCGACGCCAGTTCGGCATGCCGTGGCCCGGCATCGTGAAGCTCAGCGCCACCGAGGTGATGGCTTCGATGGCCTGATCCGGTGCGACGTCCAGCGCGGCGCCGGTCACATTGCGGTAGAAGATCATGTGCAGGTTCTCGTCCGCGGCGATGCGAGCCAGCAGGCGATCGGCGACCGGATCGTTGCACACCCGGCCGGTACTGCGGTGGCTGACGCGAGTGGCGAGTTCCTGGAACGTGACATAGGCGACCTGATCGAGTACCCCGCCGAACCCCTGGGGTGCGTGCACGCCCCTGGTCATGTGGACCATCCGGTCGTGCTCGAGCGCAACAGGATCGACGCTGCGGGTGACGACCAGATAGTCGCGCATGGCGATGGCGTGGCGGTTCTCCTCCGCGGTCCATCGCCCCACCCAGGTGCCCCACGCGCCGTCCATCGAGAAGTTCTCCGCGATGATGCGGTGGTAGGAGGGCAGATTGTCCTCGGTGAGCAGGTTCGTGATCATCGCGACCTTCGCCACTTCCGACAGCCTGGATTGCTCGGGGGCCCAGTCGGTTCCGCCCATCGCGGCGAAGTTGTAGCCGTCGTCCCATGGCACGTAGTCGTGCGGATTCCAATCCTTCGCCATGGACAGGTGCCGGTCGATATTGCTGCCGACGACCGGTTCCAGCTCGGTCAGCAGCTCGAGTTGCGTCAAATCTTTCGCCATGCAAAGCCCTCCGATGTCGGTGGAACAAACATGCAGACCAATAGACCACTCAACAGATGAGACCTCGCCGCACCACAACAGCAACCGGCCAGGCCATCGTGCACACGATAGTCTGCCGCTCTCACCGGCGGCGAAATATGCGCGTGTTCGAGGGCGCGGGATATCCCGCGCCCACGGACAGCGCTCCTGCACAACTCGATTTCGCCCCGGCTGCACCCCTCGGACAGCGCAGCTGATCGATGCGCAGAAAGACTATGGGGGAGACAGGAATACACGCATGCCCCGAATTCTCCGGGCAGGCAATCGGACAACTTCGAGCGAACACGGATCGGGCCCGGCCGCACGATGCGGCCGGGCCCGAAGAGTTCCGAGATCCGATGCCCTACGGCAGGGCGGCGATGAGCTGTTCGACCTCGACGCGCGGACCGGTGAAGAACGGAACCTCCTCGCGCACATGGCGGCGCGCCTCGGTGGCACGCAGATCGCGCATCAGGTCCACGATGCGGTGCAGCTCGGGGGCCTCGAATGCGAGGATCCACTCGTAGTCGCCCAGGGCGAACGAGGCCACGGTGTTGGCGCGCACGTCCGGGTAGTCGCGGGCCTCCTTGCCGTGGTCGGCCAGCATTTTGCGGCGCTCCTCGTCGGGCAGCAGGTACCAGTCGTAGGAGCGCACGAACGGGTACACGCAGATGTAGTTGCCCGGCTCCTCACCCGCGAGGAAGGCGGGGATGTGGGACTTGTTGAACTCGGCCGGGCGGTGCAGGGCGGCATTGCTCCAGACCGGGTTCGAGATCTGGCCCAGCTCGGTGGTGCGACGGAAGTCGGCGTAGGCGGCCTGCAGATCCTCGATCCTCTCGGCGTGCCACCAGATCATGAAGTCGGCGTCGGCGCGCAGGCCGGCCACGTCGTAGATACCGCGCACCACCACGCCGCGCTCCTCGAGCGAGTCGAAGAAGGCGCGCGCCTCCTTGATCACCGCCTGGCGGTCGTCGCCGAGCACGCCGGGCTCCACCTGGAACACCGAGAACATGAGGTAGCGGATGGTGTCGTTGAGGGCCTTGTAGTCGAGTCGCGCCATGGCCTCCATCGTGCCACTGCGCCCGCACCGGCCAGAAGTGGGGCAGGGCGTGATTCAGCTCGCCACGGCGGCCCAGGAGCCGATGAGCCGGCCCGAGCCGTCATGGCGGGCGTCGCGGATCTCGATGATCGCCGGCCCCGACCGGGCGATGGCCCCGGGGGTCGCCGCTTCGAGTTCCTGGGCATATGTCCAGCGCAAGTTACAGTGGAGCAAGGGGGTCCATCGGCTCGAGCGCGTTTCCTGAGCCGTGCCGTGCACCCACTCGGTGGGACGAGAATCCGCGACGCAAACGAAAGAGCACCAGTGCATCCGACTTATGCCGACGTGATAACCGCCGCCGACCGCATCTCCGGCCACACCCGGCCGGTCGTCCTCGCCCGCGCGGACGCCGACACCGTGCCGGTCGCCGGCGAGGTCTGGCTCGCACTCGAGCACATGCAGCACACCGGCAGCTTCAAGGCGCGCGGGGCCGCGAATTTCGTACTGGCACAGCGGGAGCAGGGGCTGCTGCCCAAGGTGGGAATCACCATCGCGTCCGGCGGGAACGCCGGGGTGGCGTGCGCGTGGGCGGCCCGGCTGGTCGACTCCGCCGCCACCGTCTTCCTGCCCGGCTCCGCACCCGCGGTGAAGGTGGCGCGCCTACACGCGCTGGGGGCACAGGTGCTGTGCGGCGGCGACGCCTACGCCGACGCGGCCGCCGAATGCGAGCGATACGCCACCGTCAGCGGGGCATTACGCTCACACGCCTATGACGACCCCTACATCGCGGCGGGCGCGGGCACACTGCTCGACGAAATCGTCACGCAGGTACCAGAACTCGACACCGTGGTCGTGGCCGTCGGCGGCGGCGGGCTGCTGACGGGGATCACGGTGTCGGCCAACCATCACGGCGTGCGCGTCGTCGCCGTCGAGCCCGAACGCTGTCGCGCCTTCAACGCCGCTCTCGAGACCGGTGAGCCCGTGGACGTCGAGATCGACTCCATCGCAGCCGATTCCCTCGGCGCGCGCCGCGTCACTGCGATGGCCTTGTCCGCCGCCGCCGAAGGCGACGTCCGCTCGGTCCTCGTCACCGACAAGCAGATCGCCGCCGCCCGCCAAACCCTGTGGGACTGCCGCCGAGTCGCCGCCGAACACGGCGCCTGCACCGCTCTCGCCGCTCTCCTCTCGGGCGCCTACGTCCCCGCCCCCGGTGAACGGGTGGCGGTCATCGTTTGCGGTGCGAACACCGACCCGACGGACCTGGTGCCGCGCTGAGTCTCCGCGCCAGGACCTCGATGCTGGAGACGGCCCTCCTCGGCAGGCGAGTGGATTCCAGGGGTCAGGCCAGGTGGTCGATGATGCGGGCGGCGGCCTTGGTGCCGGTCGCGGCGCAGGCGGGGACGCCGACGCCGTCGAGGTAGGCGCCGGCCAGCGCCAGGCCGGGGAGATCGGCTGTGGCGGAACGCAGGTCGGCGATGCGGGTGGTGTGACCCGGGGCGTATTGGGGGAGGCCCCCAGGCCAGCGCTGGACCACCGCGCGGAGGGGTCGGATGTCGGCCGACGTGACGGTGGTCAGGTCTTCGACCGCGGCGGTGATGAGGTCGTCATCGGACCAGGACAGTGGGGTCGGGTCGCCGAAGCGGCCGAAGGAGGCTCGGACCAAGGCCACGTCACGGGCCGCGAGGTGGGGCCATTTGCGGCTGGAGAGGGTGAATGCCTTGGCTCGCAAGGGTTCACCGGTGGCCACCAGGATGCCGGAATTGTCGGGGAGGGCGGTCTCGGGCGGGAGAGCCAGGGCCACCACGGCCGAGGAGGCCAGTTCGATGCCGGCGGCCAGTTCGGCGGCTTGCGGTGCCACTTCGCGCAGGAGTTCCGCGGTGACCGCGGCGGGGGTGGCGAGAATCACGGCGTCCACGTCGCCGACCGGGTCGAGCCGCCAGCCCTGCGCGGTGCGGGTGAGAGTCGTTACCGCGGTGCCGATTTCGGCCTTCACGTCGGCGGCGGTGCGCAGCGCGTCCAGCAGGACGCGGTAGCCGTCACGGATACCGCCGAAGACCGGCGCGGTGCTGGGCGGCGGCAGGGCGTCCGACACGGCCCGGGTCAGGCTGGTCGCGCCGCGATCCAGGGCGGCGGCCAGCGTCGGTAGCGCGGCACGCACGCCGATCGAATCCGCAAGGCCCGCATACACACCCCCGAGCAGCGGGTCCACGCTGCGCCGGACCACCTGCTCCCCGAAGCGATCCCGCACCAGCTCCCCCACCGAGACGTCGCTTCCCCGCTCCCACCGCAGCGGCCGCGACGGCTCCTGCTCGATCGCGGCCAGGGTCTGCGCATCCACCAGGCCCGCAACCGATTCCGGCCCGGCGGGGATACCCATCAGCGTCCGCTCCGGCAGCCGATGCCCGGCTCCGTTCGACCACACCAGCGGCCGCTTCCCGGCCGGATGCACGAGCTGGTCCTCGATCCCCAACTCCCCCATCAGCTCCGGAATCTCGGGCCGCCGCCCCACGAAGGCCTCGGCTCCGAGATCGACCGGATCCCCCTCGATCTCCACGGTGCGCAGAATCCCCCCGACCCGATCCCGCCGCTCCACCAGAATCAGTTCCGCCGCGTCCCCGAGCGCCTTCCGCATCCGATACGCAGCCACCAGTCCACTGATGCCGCCCCCGACAACCGCGACCCGCATCGACCACTCCTCGCCACTCGTTCAACGCCGCGCCCGCGCGACCCGCGGCCCGCACCTCGACAACGAGCCGCTCCCGGACCAACCTACTCCGACAGCCTGTCGTAGTTCGCCCGGGTGCCGAGCACCACAATCCCGGCCCGATCGGGAAGGATTGTGACGGGCCGCGCTCACCAGCACATTCGCCCAATCCGGCCCACACCGGGACGTGATCGATGCCGCACCACGAGTACCGCATCGGTCGACGTCGGGCAATGATGGGATTTCGACCCGGACGGTCTGCCCGCCACTGATCCCCGGTTCATGCGGCGCCCGGACGTCGGCGGCCAGCGACGCCGATCCGGCCTGGGCCGAGCAGCCGTTCGCGACGTTCGCCAATGATCAGCCGTTCGTCACGGCGCGGAACGACGGTGAGATCGCATACAACCATGAGCCCGCACCGATGCGTCCGCGCGACGCCTGGACGGACAGCGCGAAACCGGCCAGACTCGCGGATCGCAGTTCCGCCGCATCGCGGCGGCGCGGACGCCTGGGTCAGAGCGGTGCCGGGAGACTGTGGATGAGGGCGACCGTCTCGGTGATGACGCCCGGGTCGGTATTGGGGAGAACGCCGTGCCCGAGGTTGAAGATGTGCCCCTTGGCTCCCAAGGTTATTGCCTCATCGGCCTCACGGGCGATGCGGCGGACCTCGGCGTCGATGGCGGCGGGGCCGGCGAAGAGGACGGCGGGATCGAGGTTGCCCTGCAAGGCTTTTCCAGGGCCGACGCGGCGAACGGCCTCGTTCAACGGGATCCGCCAGTCGACGCCGACCACGTCCGCGCCCGCTTCGCCCATGGCGCCCAGCAGTTCTCCGGTGCCGACACCGAAGTGGATGCGCGGGACACCGGACGACGCGATCTCGGTGAAGACCCGTTCCGAGTGCGGCAGAACGTATTCCCGGTACTGGGCCAGGCTCAGCGCGCCCGCCCAGGAGTCGAACAGCTGCACGGCGTCGACGCCCGCGTCGATCTGGGCGCGCAGGAATTCGATGGTGATGTCGGTGAGCACGCCCAGCAGCTGGTGCCAGGTCTCGGGATCGGCGAGCATCATCGCCTTGGTGCGCTCGTGGTTCTTGCTGGGCCCGCCCTCGACCAGGTAGGACGCCAAAGTGAAGGGGGCACCGGCGAATCCGATGAGCGGAGTGTCACCGAGTGCGTCGAGCAGCAGCTTCACACCGGCGGTGACCGCGCCCACCTCCTCGGCGCGCAGGCGCGGCAGCGCGCGCACGTCGGCGACGGTGCGGACCGGGTTCGCCACCACGGGGCCGACTCCGGCCACGATGTCGAGGTCGATGCCGGCGGCCTTGAGCGGAACCACGATGTCGGAGAACAGGATTGCCGCGTCCATCTGGTGGCGGCGGATCGGCTGCATGGTGATCTCGCACACCAGCTCCGGGTCGAAACACGATTCCAGCATGCCGATTCCGGCACGCACCTCCCGATACTCCGGAAGGGACCGGCCGGCTTGTCTCATGAACCACACCGGACGCCGATGCGGCACGCCACCGGTGGCGGCGGCGAGGAACGGGGCATCGGTCAGCTGGCGGCGGGTCTGAGTACTCATCACTGCCCATCGTAAAGGGGCCCGGCGGCGCGCCTCGCACTACTCCGCACCGGAGAGGTCTACGGTGCCATTCGTGACACCGCTCGACTTCCGCGACGGCGCTGCCCCGACCCCGGAGCCCGAAGAACCAGCCCGGTTCCGCGCCGCGGTCGAGGCCATGGGAACCGCATCTGTGCATCCTCGAATCGAGCTGGCACCGATCCGCCCGCCGCAGCGCCTCGCCCCGTACTCGTACGCCCTCGGCGCGGAAGTCACGCGACCCGACACGAACGTGGTGCCCGTCGACTCCGAAGGCGACGCGTTCGGCCGGCTGATCCTGCTGCACGACCCGGCCGGGCAGGAAGCCTGGCACGGCGTCTTCCGTCTGGTCGCCTACATCCAGGCCGACATCGACTCCGCGCTCGCCGCCGACCCGCTGCTGCCGGAGGTGGCGTGGAGCTGGCTGGTCGACGCGCTCGACTCGCGCACCTCGTTCACCGCCCTCGGCGGCACGGTCACCTCCACCAGCTCGGTGCGCTACGGCGACATCGCCGGGCCGCCGCGCGCGCACCAGCTCGAGCTGCGCGCCTCCTGGACCGTGTCCGACACCGTCATGCGGCCGCACGTGGAAGCCTTCTGCGAGGTGCTCGCCTACGCGGCCGGGCTGCCGCCCGCGGGGGTAACCCGGCTGGACGTGCGCCGGGGCGAGGGCACCGAGTAATTGGGGGCGAGAACAGGCCGGCCGCACCGCGAATCTCCGTGCCGGTCGCCGGAAAATGCCCTCTCGCCTGCGAGAACATCTGTACTGCAACGAAATCGACGGGCGCCACGTACGATTCCCCATGGCCCGACGCAGTGTCACGGCCGGTCGTTTCACCGACGTGACGCGGCCCGCCAATGCCCAACCCGTAGAGTTCAAGACCATGTCCGTACCAGATGAACACGAAGCCACTGCCGCGGTACCGTTGCTCGCGCCAGTGGATGGTGTACCGCCGGTACTGGACTCTGCCGCCGGAGTGGCCGCGGCCGCCCGCCGGCTCGCGGCCGGCAGCGGCCCGCTCGCGGTCGACGCCGAGCGCGCCTCCGGCTTCCGCTACTCCAATCGCGCCTACCTGATCCAGCTGCGGCGCGAGGGCGCGGGCAGCTTCCTGATCGACCCGATCCCCGTGGACGGGGACCTCACGCCCCTCGCCGAGGTGATCAACCCGCTGGAGTGGGTGCTGCACTCCGCGGATCAGGATCTGCCCGGGCTGGCCGAACTCGGTCTGCACCCGGCCCGGCTCTTCGACACCGAACTCGGCGGCCGCCTCGCGGGTTACGAGCGCGTGGGCCTGGCCGCCATGGTGGAGAAGCTGCTCGGCCGCGAATTGCGCAAGGGCCACGGCGCGGCCGACTGGTCCACCCGGCCGCTGCCCGACGACTGGCTGAACTACGCGGCCCTCGATGTCGAGCTCCTCATCGAACTGCGTAACGCCGTCGCCACCGACCTGGCCGATCAGGGCAAATCCGAATGGGCCGCAGAGGAATTCGAGCACGTCCGCACCGCGGAGCCCGCCGGCCCCAAGGCCGACCGCTGGCGGCGCACCTCCGGCATCCACACCCTGCGCCGTACCCGCCAGCTCGCCATCGTCCGCGAACTGTGGACGACCCGCGACCGCCTGGCCCGGCTGCGCGATGTGGCCCCCGCCCGCATCCTCCCGGACTCGGCGATCGTGGCCGCCGCCACCAACGAACCCAAGTCCATCGCCCAGCTGCGCACCCTGCCGATCTTCGGCGGACCCCGTCAGCGCCGCTACTCGCGCGAATGGCTCGGCGCGGTGGAACGCGCCCGCGCCCTCCCCGACAGCGAGCTCCCGCCGCTCACCCAGCACTTCGACGGCCCACCCCCGGTCAACCGCTGGGAGCGCCGCGACCCGGCCGCCGCCGCCCGCCTGCAGTGCGCCCGCGCGGCCATGACCGACCTCTCCACCGAGGTGTCGGTCCCGGTCGAGAACCTGCTCACCCCGGACCTGCTGCGCCGCATGTGCTGGGACGGCCTGCCCAAATCGGTCGCCAACGGCGAAGCCCCGAGCCTCATCGAGGGCTACCTCACCGCGGGTGGCGCCCGTCCCTGGCAGCGCACTTTGACCGTCCCGCGTCTGAGCGAAGCCCTCTACCCGAAAAGCTGATCCGGAAGTATCGCCCAAGAAAGCTGGGGCACAAGGGATTTCCGAAGTGGACCCCCCGGAACGCACAAGATCACCTTCACCCAGGCATCCAAGTCCGCTTCCGTCACCTTGAGCGTCGTCGCCGCGCCACCGGGGTCCACCGCGCAGCAACCGCCGCAGCAGGCCGGCTGTGGTGGCGGCAGCATCGGATCCGGCAGCTCGAACCTGCTCGGATCCGGCGGCCCGCACTGAGGTTCCGGCGGTCGTCGCTCAGTCCTGGAATTCGGGTGGGCGGCGGTCGCGGCGGGCTCGGATGGCCTCATCGAAGTTGTCGGTGGTGAGGCGGACGTAGAGCTGGGCCAGGCCCTCGTTCTGCATGTGGGATTCGAAACTGCCGGCCTCCAGTCCGCTCCAGAGCAGGCGCTTGGTGAGTTCGCCGCCGACGCGGCTCCAGCGGATGATCTGGTCGGCGGTGTCGTAGGCGGTCTCGAGGAGTTTGTCGCCGGGGACGACTCGGGAGACGATGCCGATGCGCTCGGCTTCCGTCGCGTCGACGTCGCGACCGGTGAGCATGATCTCGAAGGCGCGGGTGGAGCCGATGGCCCGCGGCAGCGTGTAACTGATGCCGAGTTCGGCGGAGGTGAGACCGTTGTTGATGCCGGCCGCGCGGAAATAGGCGTCCTCCGCGGCGATTCGGATGTCGGTGCCCATGGCCAGGCAGAACCCGCCGCCGATGGCCGCGCCGTTGATGGCGCTGATCACCGGCTGATGCATCCGCTTGATCGTGAGCATCACATTGTTCAGCAGCTCCATGGAGCGGCGCGCGATGCTGGTGCGCGTCAAGCCCTCTACCCCGGGCACCTTCCCGGCGTGCTGAAGGTCCGCGCCCGAGCAGAATCCGTGCCCGGCCCCGGTGAGCACCACCACCCGCACCTCATTGTCGGCCGCCACGCCCTCGAGGGTCTCCCGCAGCGGCACCATCACGTCGAACGCCATGGCGTTCATCCGGTCCGGCCGGTTCAACGTGACCAGCGCGATCCCCGGCCGCGGCTTCTCGACAAGCACAAACGACATCCGAACTCCCGTCCCGAAACTGTAACCTGTTTCAGAATCTACGCGAGAACCGCAGCTCCGCATAGAAAACGGGCCCACGATCGAAGGATCGCGGGCCTGTTCCGGACTTGACGGGCGCTACTCTGCCGCGGGGAGCAGGGCCTGCTCGATCTCGCTGCCGGAGGCTTCGGCGGCACCGAGCCAGACGTGCACGCGCTGCGCCACCTCACCCGGGGTGAGGCCGAGCTCCTGATGGATCCTGGAACGCGAGGCGTGATCGAGGAATTGCTGCGGGACGCCGAGGTCACGGGTGGGGACGTCGACACCCGAGCTGCGGAGCCGGGCGGAAACGGTCGAACCGACACCGCCGTGCACGCCGTTGTCCTCGAGGGTGACCACCAGGCGGTGGTTCTCGGCCAGCTTCACCACGGTGTCGGACACCGGGAGCACCCAGCGCGGGTCGACCACGGTCACCGAGACGCCCTCGGCCTCCAGCAGATCCGCGACCTTGAGCGCGAGTTCGGCGAAGGCGCCGACCGCGACCAGCAGCACATCGGCGTGCACCGAATACGCCGCTGCGTCTTCCACATCCGGCAGACGCAGCACGTCCACGCCCTCGAAACGTTCCACCGCCGGAATCTCCTCGATGGCAGCGCCCTTCGGGAAGCGGATGGCGGTGGGCCCGTCACTGACGTGCAGGGCCTCCCCCAATTCCTCGCGCAGCCGGACGGCATCGCGCGGGGCGGCGACCCGGATACCGGGGACGATGCCCAGCACCGACAGGTCCCACATGCCGTTGTGCGAGGCGCCGTCGTCGCCGGTGATGCCCGCGCGATCGAGCACCAGCGTCACCGGCAACTTGAGCAGCGCCACATCCATGAGCAGCTGATCGAAGGCGCGGTTCAGGAAGGTGGAGTAGATCGCCACCACCGGATGCAGACCGCCCAGGGCCATGCCGGCCGCGGAGGTCACGGCATGCTGTTCGGCGATGCCGACGTCGAACATGCGGTCCGGGAAGCGATTTCCGAACGGGGTCAGGCCGGTCGGTCCCGGCATGGCGGCGGTGATCGCCACGATGTCGTCGCGCTGCTCGGCCTGCGCGATGAGCTCCTTGGAGAACACCGAGGTCCAGCTCGGCGCGGACGGGCCGCCCAGCGGCTCACCGGTCTCCGGGTCGATCTGGTTGATGGCGTGCATCTGATCGGCCTCATGGTCCTCGGCCGGCTTGTAGCCGCGGCCCTTCTGCGTCACCGCGTGCACGATGACCGGACCACCGAAGTCCTTGGCCCGCCGCAGCGCCGCCTCCAGCTGCACCGGATCGTGCCCGTCGACCGGGCCCACATACTTCAGCCCGATATCGCTGAACAGCTCCTGCGGCGCGACCGCGTCCTTGATGCCGGTCTTGATGGCGTGCAGCATCGAGTAGGCCGAATCCCCCACCCGCGGAATGCTCTGGACGATCCGCTTGGTGGCGTCGAGCGCGTGCTCGTAGGCGGGCTGGGTGCGCAGGCCCGCGAGCCGCTCGGCGAGCCCGCCGATGGTCGGCGCGTAGGAGCGGCCATTGTCGTTGACCACCACGATGACCGAGCGATCCTGCCCCGCGGCGATATTGTTCAGCGCCTCCCAGCACATGCCGCCGGTGAGCGCGCCGTCACCGACGACCGCGATCACGTGGCGCTTCTGCCGGGTCAGCGCGAACGCCTTGGCGATGCCGTCCGCGTAGGACAGCGAGGCCGAGGCGTGCGAGGACTCCACCCAGTCGTGGGCGCTCTCGGCCCGGCACGGGTACCCCGACAGGCCGCCCTCTTTGCGCAGCGTGTCGAACCCGTCCTTGCGGCCGGTGAGGATCTTGTGCACGTACGCCTGGTGCCCGGTATCGAAGATGATCGGGTCGGCCGGGGAATCGAAAACCCGGTGCAACGCGATGGTCAGCTCCACGACGCCGAGGTTCGGACCCAGGTGCCCGCCGGTGACAGCGACCTTCCGCACCAGGAACTCGCGAATCTCCTCGGCCAGCTCGTGCAGCTCCGGTACCGACAGCCGGCGCAGGTCCTCGGGCATGTCGACCCGGGAAAGCACTCCCACGGCTATTGCTCCCTCCGGATGTCTCCTGTGTTTGCAACAGTCTACGGAGCCGTTTCCGGCCCCCGATGCCAGGAACGAAACGCCACCTGCGACATCCGTGACAGATGTGAGGCTCCACACAGATTACGCCGGTCAACGTGGCCCAGTGGCCCCCTCCGGAGGCGGCGTGGCCCGCATCATCGACGAAGTGTACGAGCTGCGCCGGGCCGACACGTCGGGAACGCCGGCGGACTACATTCCGGAACCGGCGGCGGTGCAACCCGATTCGTTCGGCATCTGCCCGGCTACCGCGGACGGGCGCGTCCGCGGTAGCGGAGATCTGGGCGCCGTCTTCACGATTCGGTCGATCGCCAAGTCGTTCACCTACGCGCTCGCCCTGGCCGATCGGCGACCCTGGCAAAGGAATTCGAGACCCGCCCATCGTCCACGACGAATCGACTGTCGCGCGCGACAGTCTCGGCTGCGGACTGTTCCCGGTCCTGGACGGCCGGGTGCGGTTCATGTTCCCGATCGCGACAATCGCCGCACCAGTTGATCACCCGCACCCCGGGCATGTCCGTCGGTGCGACGTCCATGCCGGCGGGCGTCCCGTACGCCAATGATGTCCACGCCGAGACCACCGTCCGGGTCGCCGTGCTGCCGCCCGCCAGTATCGATCAGCTCACCAGTCAGGCCGCGGAGGCAGGCCGATGCCGCCGTGCGCGCGGTCGCGGCACACGGCGGCATCTGATCCGCCTCGGGCGAAGCCTCGTCCGACACCCCTCGTCCGGTCGCACGATCCCGCCCGCGGTCTGTTTCCGCTGTCAGCGGTAGCCGTACTCCTGCCAGCGGTCCAGGACGCGCTGCTGGATCTCGGCGGGCCAGCCGTTCTCGAAGCTCCCCTTGACCGGGCGGCGCCCCTGCGGGAAGTGATCGGCCAGCAAGCAGTTGTAGATCACCTTGCCCGCCATGAAGGAATGCGCCTCCTCCGGCGACAGGTACACCGCGAGCTGGTCGGAAACCGCTGCCGGGTAATGGAATTCGCCGCGTTCGACATCCGGATGCGAGCGGGTGGCGAAGGCCCACACCACCTCGTCGAGATTCGTGATGTCCACATCGTCCTCGACCACGAGGATCTTGGGCGCGTTGACCGACGGCTTGCCGGTGAAGATGATCTCGGCGATCTGGTCCACCAGCTCATGCGAGCCCAGCCCGGTGGTCTCGTGCCAGTCCTGCTTCACCGCGAGGGTCAGCCAGTGCACCGCGGCCTCGAAGTTGTACCAGGCCGACGAGATCGGCAGGCCGGCCTGCCGCAGCAGATAGAGGATCTCCGCGGCGCTGGTGGTGCCGATGATGGTGTGGTCCTCCTCCACCGGCGGGCCCGCGGCCACGGTCGGCTGGATCGCGCCGTCGCGGTAGGTGATCGCGGAGACGTGAAATACGGCCTTCGGACCGGCCTCGGTGGCGTTGTAGCCCGGGAACTCGTTGAACGGGCCCTCCATGACCGTTTCGTCGAGCGCGATGTGGCCCTCGATCACGATCTCGGCGGTGGCGGGCACCAGCAGGTCGACGGTCTCGGCCGGGACCAGTTCCAGGCCCTCACCGAACAGTGCGCCCAGGTAGTGGGTTTCGTCCTCGCCCTCGGGAATCGGCATGCCGCCCACCCACGGCAGGCCCGGCTCCACGCCGATGGCCAGCGCGATCGGCATGGGCTCGCCGATCTCGGTCCACTTCGAGCGGATGATGCCCAGGTGCTGGGGTCCCGGGATCAGGCAGGCCAGGGTGTTCCGGTCGTGGATCATCATGCGGTTGATCGACCAGTTGGTCCATGAGCCGTCGGGGGTCTTGACGATGTTCATGCCGTAGGTCTGGATGTAGCGGCCACCGTCGTTGCCGTGCAGCTTCGGAGTCGGGAAGACGAACAGGTCGATGTCCTCGCCGAGCATGACGTTCTCTTTGCAGGGCGCGGCCGCACGATCCACCACCACGGGCGGGATGCCCGGCTTGGTGCGGGCATCGGCGAGCGCCTCCACGATCTGCTGACCGGTGGCGTCGGCGGGCAGGCCCAGCGCGAGTGCGATGCGCGCCAAACGGTGTCGCGGGCCCGACAGCGCGCCGGGCGCACCGAGCACGCGGAATCCGCTGTCCCGGTACCCGGTGATGGTGTTGAACAGCGGCGCGGGGGCGCGCAGATCGTAGGAGCGGCGAATGATCGCGCCGATCTCCAGATTCCAGTCGACCTCGCTGTCGATGTGCTGGATTTCGCCGATGGCGTCGAGCGCCTCGATGAACTCGCGCAGGCTCTTCAAGTGCGGCACAGGGGTTTTCCTCGGTTTCGATTGCACGCGGTGGTCGGTCACTCGCCCCAGCGGGGCAGGTCGGGCACGTCGATGCCGAGCAGATCCAGGGCGCGCCCGGCGGTGTGGTCGACGATGTCGGCCACCGATTCCGGATTCAGATAGAAGGCGGGCACCGGCGGCATGACGATGCCGCCCATCTCGGTGACCGCGGTCATGGCGCGCAGATGCGCCATGGTGAGCGGGGTTTCCCGCACCATGAGCACCAGGCGGCGGCGCTCCTTGAGCGTGACGTCGGCGGCGCGGGTGAGCAGATAGTCGTTGTTGGCGTAGGCGACCGCGGACAGGGTGCGAATCGAGCAGGGGGCCACGATCATTCCCGCGGTCCGGAACGAACCCGACGCGATGGCCGCGCCGATGTCGGCGGGCCGGTACACCACATCGGCCATGGCCGACAGATCGGCCGCCGTCAGATCCGTCTCGTAGGCGCGGGTCTGCTGCCCGGCCGGCGTCACCACCAGATGCGTCTCCACGCCGGCCTTGCGGGCCAGCTCCAGCACCCGCACGCCGTAGGCGATGCCGGTGGCCCCGCTGATGCCCACCACAAGTCGGCGCGATTCACTCACCGCCCCAGCATCCGTCACGTGTCGGATAGCCATCAACGCCGAAATCCGCGAAGATCGATAAGAAATGCTGATCGAAGACTCGCCTCGAGAAACCCGTGTAGACCCGGCCGAACTGGAAGCGTTCGTGGTCCTCGCCGAAGAATTGCACTTCGGCCGCACCGCCGACCGCCTCGGACTGTCCCAGCCCCGGGTGAGCCAGCTGATCCGCAGCCTGGAACGCCGCGTCGGCCGGCGCCTGGTGGAACGCACCAGCCGCCGGGTCACCCTCAATCCACTCGGCGAGCATCTGCTGTCCCGCGCGCGACCCGCGTTCCAGGAGTTGCAGCGGGCCATCGCCGAAACCCGCACCGCGGCACGGGGTCTGCGCATCGGATTCCTCGGGCCCTACGCGTCCACGCTGGACAGAGGGCTGGCCGGATTCCGGGCCCGGCATCCGGAATGCCAGATCGCGCTGACGCAGCTGTCGTGGACCGACATCTTCGGGCCGCTGCGGCGCGGCGAGGTGGACATCCAGATCTGCCTGGCCCCGGTCGAACAGCTCGGCTTGACCGTCGGACCGGAAGTGGGCATGTTCCCGCGGGTGCTGGCCATCGCCCGCAGCCATCCGTGGGCCACCCGAAACAGCCTCGACGTCGAGGACCTGGCCGAGTTGCGGGTGATCGGGCCGCACCCCGATGTCGCGCCGGAATTCGCGCGCGCCTTCTGGCCGCCCGCGATCACGCCGCGCGGCCGGCCCATTGCGCGGGTCGCGCCCGCGCGCACCGAACCCGAGATGCTCACCGCCGTCGCCCACAACAACGCGGTCTTCGCCACCACCACCGCCATGCCCACCTACTTCACCCATCCGGAGGTGGCGTTCGTCCCGCTCACCGGCCTGGCCGAGGCGCGGGTGCGGCTGGTGTGGCGCACCGACACCGACCATCCCAAGATCGCCGAATTCGCCGGACTGGCCGCCGGAACGGACGCGGCGGGCATACGTCGGCAGGCGTAGCCGGGATTACGCGTACGCGTGCAGGCGCGCCGCCGCGAACACGCCTACGCTGGCGGACAACGAGATTGCTTCCCTCCCCCGAGGTGGATTGTCATGACCGATTTCGATCCCGCGGTCTACGGACCGTCCACCGTCCGTGTCGGCACCGCCGAACGTGAACAGGCCGCCGCGGCGCTGGGCGAGCATTTCGCGGCCGGCCGGCTCGACGTCGCCGAATACGACGAGCGGGTCGGCCGGGCGTACGCGGCAAAGACCGTGGGCGAACTGGCGGTGCTGTTCGCAGACCTGCCCCGGCCGCAAACGCCCGCACCGCAGATCCTCACCCCGCCGGGCGCCCCCCGCCGGGCGCTGCCCTTGGCCCCGATCGGCGCGGGCGTGCTCGTGATGTTCCTGATCGGATTCGCGGTGGTCACCCACTTCTTCCCCTTCTTTCTGTTCCCGGTGCTGTTCTTCATCTTCGCGCGCGGGCGGCGCGGCTACGGGTATCGCGGTCCGCGCTACGGCCGGATGTGAGAGTTAGGGTGGATTCGTGGGCGTCATAGGCGAGCTTTTCCCCGGCAAGAAGCTGGAAGACGACGGCAGTGAGGACGGCAGCGGCGAGAGCCACCGGCCGCGCGTCAGCCTCGATCTGGACGCCGGTGTGATCCGAGTGTCTCCGGCCCGGCCGAAATCCGGCCCGGACGCGCCGGAATCGCAGGGCTAGTACCCACCCGATAGGGTGAGGCCCCCGCCCGAGCCGAGGCGGCTCGGTGCGGCCGGAGGGTGAAATCGCGTGACGGACAACAATGATCACTGGGCGAACCCACCCGGCTGGAGCTATCCCGATGCGGGACAACAGGACTGGGGACACGCCGCCGAAGAAGCACAGCGGTCGGCCGAGTATCCGGGCTTCGCCACCGAGCTGCCCCCGGGATACCAGCCGCAGTACGACACCGGCCGGCTTCCTCGGTACAGCACCGGCCAGGTTCCCCAGTACGCGACTGGACAGCACCCCCATTACGTAACCGGGCAGCAGCCGCAGTACACCACCGGACAGCACTCCCCGTACGTAACCGGGCAGCAGCCGCAGTACACCACCGGGCAGCGCTCCCCCTATTCCACCGGGCAGCACTCCGCGTACGCCACTGGACAACATCCTGTGCCGAATTATGCTGGGCAGCAACCGATTCCGGGCAACGAGCAGCTGCCCGCAGCTGCCGGCCGTCGCACGCCGTACATCCTCGGCGCACTGGCAGCCGTGATCGTGCTGGCCGGCTGTTTCGCGGCCTACACGCTGAGCCAGGACTCCTCCGGCAGCAGCACCGCCTCCGCGACCGACTCTCCGGGCGGCCCGTCCGCGACCGGGCCCGCGAAGCCGGGCGCGCCGAAGCCCGGCAGCACCACCGTGGTCGCCCCCACGCTGGGCATCAGCTATGACGTGCCTGCCGGATGGACGATCGCCGACCCGGCCGAGATCACCGCGCAGACCGGTACCGACGGTTCCGTCATCGGGCACGGCAAGGCCACCGAGGGCAACGACTATTGCGCGGGCTCGGCGTATCGGACCCTCGTCTTCCTGACCCGCACCGATGGCAGCGATCTGGCCGCCGCGGCCACCCGGGTGGCGAAAATCTCGGCGGAGGGCGGCTATTCGGACGCGACCGGCGGCAATCCGGGCGCACCGGCCGCGGTCACCACCGCCAGCGGTCTCACAGGCCAGCGGGTCGAGGCGACCGGCAGCTGGCAGCCGCCCGCGCCCGGCTGCACGACGACCAGCTACTCGGTCTACACGTTCGCCTTCACCGGGCCGCGCAACGCGCTGCTGGTGCTGGCCATCCTGGCCGACCGCGGCACCGAGGGCGAGCTGCGCGCCGATCGGGCCGGGCAGATCATCGCGAGCGTCCGCGCCTCCTGATCCCGCCCACCAGACCGGCCCGGTGGCCACCATGGACGACGACGAGATCTCAGCCGCGTTCATCGGCGAACGAGTCCTGGCCTGCCGCGATCGGCTCCGCGGCCACCCCGACGAACGCGCCCGCTACGAGCTGACCAAACACGAACTGGCGCAACGACAGTGGAAGTACGTCCAGCACTGCGCCAACGCCAGGAGCACGGTCATCGAGGAGACCATCGCCCGCGCACTCACCACCGGCCGACGCGCGCCCACCAGCCGGTTCTTGCCGTGGCCAATACACTGGCCGGATGCCGCTCGTCGAGGTGACCCATAAAGCGGACCTGCCCGAGACCGTGTTGCGGGAACTGGGCGAATGGCTGCCGCATCTGGTGTCCAACGCCGTGGACTGCCCCGAGGAGCCGTACGACGGTGACCTCCGGCCGGGGGATGTGGAGATCCGATTCCGGCCGCTGGGAAAGTTCGACCGGTCGGGCTTGGATGTGGTCATCGAGGTCCGGTCGAAGTACTTCGCGAGCCGGGCCGAGAACCGGCAGCAGCGTTGCGACCAGCTGCTCGCCGATCTCGAGAAATTCGTCGACGGGAATATCGGCGTCTACCTGACCCTGCCGGTCGCCGCGTGGTCCCAGAGCGAGTAACCGGTCGGCCTCGCCCGGCGCGACCGTGCCGCCCGGAACCGGCGATACCCGAAATCCCCGCTTCCCGCACCGGGCAATCCCAGTTTTCAATCAATGATTGAAATAGTGTTTGAAGCGTGTTTGACTTCTTCCCATGGTCGAGAAGGTATCCGCGTCAACCCGGGAACGGCTGCTCGCGGCGGCCGAGCAACTGCTGCTGACCGAGCCCTATGACGAGGTGTCCGTGCGGGCGGTGTGCGCGGCGGCGGGCGCCAACCCCGCGGCGGTGCACTACCACTTCGGATCCAAGGAGGCGCTGGTCGGCGCGCTCATCGAGGCCCGGCTCGGGCCGCTGTGGGCGGAGGGGCTGGCGCGGGCCACGGGCGGGCGGGATTCGGTGCCCGCGGTGGTGGACACCATCCTCGCGCCGTTCCAGGAGCTGGCCTCGGATCCGCTGGGGCGCCTGCATCTTCGGCTGCTGGCCCGGTTCGTGCTGGGCCGCCACCTCACCTCGTGGCAGGGACCGTGGTTCCGGATGGATTCCTGGACCGCGCTGCTGCCCGAGCTGCGGGCCAGCGAGGCGCAGCGGCGCTGGATGCTGGCCTTCGACCTGATCATCATGCGGTTCGGCACCCCCGAGATCGAGGATCGCGGGATGTCCGAACCAGCGTTGACGGCCCTGCGGAACTTCGTGGTGGCCGGACTCACCGCACCGGGAGAACAACCATGAACGAGATCTTCGCACCGGCGAAACTCGGCCCGATCACCTTGCGCAACCGGGTGATCAAGGCCGCCACCTTCGAGGGACGAACCCCCGACGCGCTGGTCACGCCCGAGCTCATCGACTTCCACCGCGAGGTCGCCGCGGGCGGGGTGGGCATGACCACCGTCGCCTACTGCGCGGTCGCGCCGGGCGGCCGCACCGACCGCCACCAGATCTGGATGCGGCCGGAAGCCGTTGCGGGACTGCGTGACCTGACCGACGCCGTGCACGCCGAGGGCGCGGCCGTCAGCGCTCAGATCGGGCATGCCGGGCCCGTCGCCAACGCCGCCTCCAACCGGGCGCCCGCACTGTGCCCGAGCCGTATGTTCAGCCCGCTGAGCATGCAGGCCATGCACGTGCCCGGCGAATCCGAGATCCGGGAACTCATCGCGGCGCACGCGAATGCGGCGCTGCTGGCCGAGCAGGCCGGATTCGACGCGGTCGAAATCCATTTCGGCCACAACTACCTGGTGAGCTCGTTCCTCAGCCCGCTGCTCAACCGCCGCCACGACAAGTGGGGCGGCACCCTCGCCAACCGGGCCCGGCTCGCACGCGAAATCGCCCGCGCCGTGAGGGATGCCGTGGGCGACCGGATGGCGGTGACCGCCAAGCTGAACATGGAGGACGGCCGCCGCGGCGGGCTCACGGTCCCCGAGAGCATCCAGGTGGCCGCCTGGCTGGAGGCCGACGGCGTCCTCGACGCGCTCGAATTGACCGCGGGCAGTTCACTTCTCAACCCCATGCTGCTCTTTCACGGCGACGCGCCGCGCAAGGAGTTCGCCGAGGTGCTGCCCGGTCCGGCGCGCATGGGCTTCAAACTGGTCGGACGCGCCTTCCTCAAGGAGTACCCGTACCACGAGGCGTACCTGCTCGAGCGGGCCCGCCAGTTCCGCCGCGAGCTGTCCATGCCGCTGATCCTGCTGGGCGGCATCACCAATCTCGACACCATGCACCTGGCCATGACCGAGGGCTTCGAGTTCGTCGCCATGGGTCGCGCGCTGCTGCGTGAGCCGAATCTGCTGCAGCGCATCCAGGCCGACGCGGCCACCCAGTCGGCCTGCGTGCACTGCAACAAGTGCATGCCCACCATCTACACCACCACCCGCTGCGTGTTCCGGCCGGAGCGGACCATCATCGATCTCGACGGAAGGCAACGGGCATGAGCGGACGACTCGACGGACGCGTGGCGCTGATCAGCGGCGCGGCATCGGGGATGGGCGCCGCGCACGCGCGGGCGTTCGTGGCCGAGGGCGCCTCGGTGCTCATCGGCGACATCTCCGACGAGGCGGGCGCGAAACTGTCCGCCGAACTCGGCGACGCCGCGGCGTACGTCCACCTCGATGTCACCGAGGCCGAGGACTGGCGTATGGCCGTGGACACGGCGGTCGAGCGCTTCGGCAAGCTCGACGTGCTGGTCAACAATGCCGGCATCCTCGACTTCGGGCCGCTCGGCGCCTACACCGAGGAGCAGTGGCAGCGGGCCCTGGCCATCAACCTCACCGGCCCCTTCCTGGGCCTGACCGCCGCCCGCGACGCCCTGGTGGCGGCCCGGCCGGCGGCCGTGGTGAACATCTCCTCCGCCGCAGGTATCCAGGGCGTGCCGGGCGCGCACGCCTACACCGCCTCGAAGTTCGGGGTGCGCGGGCTCACCAAGTCCGCGGCGCTCGAGCTCGCCCCGCACGGCGTGCGCGTGAATTCCGTGCACCCGGGCGGGATCATGACCCCGATGATCGGGGTGCCCGAGGGCACCACCACCGATCGCGACGCGAACCCCCTGGCCCGCCTCGGCGTGCCCGAGGAGGTCACGGCGCTGGTCGTGTTCCTCGCCAGCCAGGAATCCAGCTACTGCAACGGCGCCGAGTTCGTGGTCGACGGCGGGATGACGGCCGGCCGCCCGGTCTGAGGCCTACTGCTTGTAGGTCGCCAGGAAACGTCCGATGCGCTCGATGATCGCCTCGAGCTCATCGGCGTGCGGCAGCGTCACGATCCGGAAGTGGTCGGGGCGCGGCCAATTGAAGCCGGTGCCCTGCACGATGTGGATCTTCTCGCGCAGCAGCAGATCCAGCACGAACTGCTCGTCATCGTGGATCCGGTACATGTCGAGGTCGATGCGCGGGAAGGCGTACAGCGCGCCCCGGGGCTTCACACACGAGATGCCCGGAATCGCGTTGAGCGCCTCCCACGCCCGGTCGCGCTGCTCGCGCAGGCGGCCGCCGGGCAGGGTGAGGTCGTAGATGCTCTGATGTCCGCCGAGGGCGGCCTGAATCGCCTGCTGCGCGGGCACATTCGCGCACAGGCGCAGACCCGACAGCATGGTCAGGCCTTCCAGGTAGCTGTCCGCGTGCTCGATCGGACCGGTCACGGCCAGCCAGCCGCCGCGGAATCCGGCGGCGCGGTAGGACTTCGAGAGCCCGGAGAAGGTCAGGCACAGCAGATCCGGGGCCAGCGCGGCGGTCGCGGTATGGGTCAGGCCGTCGTAGAGGATCTTGTCGTAGATCTCGTCGGAGAACACCACCAGGTTGTGGCGGCGCGCGATCTCCAGCATCTGGCGGACCACCTCGGGCGAATACACCGCGCCCGTGGGGTTGTTCGGGTTGATGATGACCAGCGCGCGGGTGCGGTCGGTGATCTTGGACTCGATATCCGCCAGGTCCGGCATCCAGTCCGAGCCCTCGTCGCAGATGTAGTGCACCGGACGGCCGCCGTTGAGCGCGGTGGCGGCGGTCCAGAGCGGGAAATCCGGTGCGGGAACCAGGACTTCGTCGCCGTTCTCCAGCAGCGCGGTCATGGCCATCATGATGAGCTCGGAGACGCCGTTGCCGAGGAAGACCTGTTCGACGTCGAGGTCGGACAGCCCGAGGGTCTGGTAGTACTGCACCACCGCGCGCCGCGCCGAGAGCAGGCCCTTGGAGGTCGAGTAGCCGCTGGACTGCGGCAGATTGCGGACCATGTCCTGAAGCAGTTCGGCGGGCGCCTCGAAGCCGAAGGTCAGCGGGTTGCCGGTATTGAGCTTCACGACGTGATGCCCCTCCGCCTCCAGCCGTGCGGCGTGCTCGGCGATCGGTCCGCGGATCTCGTAGGACACGCCCGCCAGCTTGCTCGACTGCTTCACCTGCATGAAACGACCCCTTCTCGGTGTGGTTGCCGCACACTCTACTTGGAATTTCCAAGTTTGCACTTGGTATTTCCAAGTTGTTGGCTACAGTGGAATCGTGCCACGCCGAAGCTACGACCACTACTGCACCGTCAGCCGCGCCCTCGACATCGTCGGCGACCGGTGGAACCTGCTGGTGGTCCGCGAATTGTGTTCGGGCCCGCGCCGATACAGCGACCTGTTCGCCGACCTGCCCGGCATCAGCACCGACGTGCTCGCCGCCCGGCTCAAGGACCTCGAGCGTGACGGGATTCTCACCAAACGCCGCGTCGGGCCGCGCACCGGGACCGCGGTCTACGAACTCACCGACGCGGGTGCGGCACTGCGCCCGGTGCTGGACTCGCTCTCGGCGTGGGGCGCGGCGCACCTCGGCGAGCAGCGCGCGACCGACGCGGTCCGAGCGCACTGGTTCGCGCTCCCGCTGGGACAGGCCGTCGCCGAACTCGTGCCCGCCGGCACAGTAACGGTCCGGATCGGCGAAACCGCGTTCCACTACGTGATCACCGAATCCGGACTCACCCATCACGACGGCCCGGCCGCCGCGGCCGATCTCGACATCCGGCTGGACCTCGCCGCGGCGAGCGAGATCGCCACCGGCGCACGCTCACTCGCCGAAACCCTCGAACAGGCAACCGGAACACCGGTCGCCTGAACCTCTTCACCCTCCGTCCGCGCGGTGGCGTCCGCGGCCATGTGCGGCAGCGGCGGGCGGGCGGCAGGCGTCGGTAGCATCGGCTGGGTTGTGCCCGCATCGATCGAGGAGGAATCCGTGAGCAGCGAGAACGCCATCGGCACCATCACGATCATCGGCTCCGGGAGTGCCGTCGCGACACCGGACATCATGCGGGTGCCGATCTCGGTGGAGACGCGGGCCGACACGGTGGCCGCCGCCTACGCGCGAGCCGGGGAACGCGCCGACGCCGTGATCGCGGCGCTGCGCGCGGACGGTGTCGAGGTGCGCGACATCAATACCAGCGGGCTGACGGTGCGCGCGGAAACCGTGTGGACCGAGGGGAATCGGGAGAAGCTGGTCGGGTACATCGCCGGGACCTCGCTGACCGTCACGCTGCGCGAGATCGCCGGACCCGGCGGGGAGGCGCGACCCACTGAAAGCGGCGGGCCCGCCGCGATCATCGCGCACGCGGTCGACGCCGGCGGTGATGATGTGCGGCTCGGCGGGCTGACGCTGACCGTCGCCGACGAGGAGAGCCTCCTGGTTCGCGCCCGCGACGCCGCCTGGGACCATGCGCTGGGCAAGGCCGAACAGTACGTGTTCCGGGCGGGCCGCACCCTGGGACCGGTGCTCGAGATCACCGAGGATGTCTCCGGTCCGGCGCCCGCGCCGCGGATCGCGTTCGCCGCCAACAAGTTGGCGGCCCCGGGTGCGGCGGTGCCGGTGGAGCTCGGCGAGAGCGAACTGTCCGCCAGCGTCCGCGTCACCTGGCAGCTGGCCTGAGTCAGCCACCTCCCACCGCGCCTGGTACGCGACAAGATCAAGGAGCTCTCACCGGGATTCGGACAGAACTCCTCGGTGAGCGCTCCCTGATCGTCAAGAAGCGGTCAGCGCTCCAGCACCGCGATGCACTCGACGTGGTGAGTGCCCGGGAAGGCATCGAAGACGCGCAGAGCCGCGGGCTCATAGCCGACGGCGCGGTAGAGGCCGACATCGCGGGCGAAAGCGGCAGGGTCGCAACCGATGTGGATGATGCGGCGCGGGGAACGCTCGCTCAGGGCGTTGATCACGTCCTTGCCGGCGCCGGCGCGGGGCGGATCGAGGACGACGACATCCGGTGCGGCGCTCGGCTGTTCGTGGATCCAGCGCTCGACGCGGTCGGCGGTGAGGTCCACCCACGGCAGATCCCGAAGTGCGGCACGGCCTTCCGCGACGGCGGTGCGCGCCGACTCGACGCCGTGCACCACCCCGGTGTCCCCGACCCGCTCGGCCAGCCGGGCCGCGAAGACGCCGACGCCGCAGTACAGGTCCCACACCAGGGCGCCCGGCGCGGCGTCGGCCCACTCCCCCACCACATCCGAATAGCACTGCGCCGCACCGTAATGCGGCTGCCAGAACCCGGTCGCCGACAGCTCCCACCGGCGCTCGCCGACATATTGAACGGTTCGCCCGGTGCCGTCCACCACGCGCTCGGTCCGCGCACTGTGCGCCGCCGCACGCCGGGCGGCGGCACTGCGCCGATCACCGCCGCCGCGCCGACCGGAACCTCCTGGCCCGCTGCCCCTTTCACGAGGCGCACGCCGGCCGCTCTCCGCAGCGCCGGCGGGCGCCAGCTCGACGAGATGCCGCATGCCGTCGCCATCCACGGCCACCACGAGATCCGCCCCGGGCGTCCACACCTGCTCGGCGATCCCCGCCACGGCCCCGGCCATCGGCTGCGGGCATCGCAGATCCGCGATCACCTCGGTACTCCGGTACCGGTGCACCCCGGCCCGCCCCTCGGCATCCACGACCAGCCGTACCCGGCTGCGCCAGCCACTGGAGTACGTCGCGGCCGAACTCGCCGGTCCCCGCTCACCACCCGGACCCCGGTCGGCACGGGCATCCGAATCCGCGCGGGGCACAGTCGCGTCGGGCAGGCCGGAGCCGCTCCCGCCGATGAGAGCACTCGCCAAGTGCGTTGCCACGCCGCCGATGCGGCCGGGCGCCGGCCCGACACCCGGAACCGTGCCGTCATCCCGCGACCCTGCACGCGCCTCGGCTTCCGCGTCGCGGACCGGCTTCGGGCGTTGTGCAGCTGCGGAAGTCCCGGCGGCACCACCCAGCAGAGTCGAACTGATTCCGGTCGTCACGCCGCCGAGCCGACCGGGTCCTTCCGGTCGCGCGATCGGGCCGGACGCTGGAAGCTGTTGTGCCACTACACCGCTCGGCAGGCCGGACGGCGCGGGGATCGCCTCGACAATGAAGTCGGGTTCCCAGTCCGCGAGGCGGCGGAGCTGCTCGGCGACGACCTGGCGTTTGAGTTCGCGCTGGGCCTCGGGGGTGGCGAAGGTGAAGTCGCAGCAGCCCGCGCCGCCGGGACCGGAGACCGGGCAGGTGGCGGGGATGCGGTCGGGTGAGGCGTCGAGGATCTCGATGGCGTCCGCGCGGCAGAAGGAGCCGCCGCGGTCCTCGGTGACGAGGGCGCGGACCAGTTCACCGGGCAGGCCGTGACGCACGAACAGGACGCGACCCTCGTGCCGGGCCACGCAGAAGCCGCCGTGGCCGGGCGGGCCCAGCCGGACCTCGAAGACCTCTCCGTACCAGTCGGATCCAGCGCTCACGGCTGGTCCCCGAATCCGCGGCGCACCGAACCGGGAGCATTGACCAACCGGCCGGGGCGGGCTCGCCCGGCCGAGGAGGACAGCTGCCAGGGCACGCTGGTCACCATGACGCCGGGCTCGAACAGCAGCCGGCCCTTCAACCGCAGCGCACTCTGGTTGTGCAGCAGCTGTTCCCACCAGTGGCCGACCACGTATTCGGGGATGAACACGGTCACCACGTCGCGCGGGGAGTCCTTGCGCACGCGCTTCACGTAATCCACCACGGGCTTGGTGATCTCGCGGTACGGGGACTCGATCACCTTGAGCGGCACCGCGATATCGCTGCGCTCCCACTCCCGCACCAACGCCCGGGTGTCGGGCTCGTCGACGTTCACGGTGATGGCCTCGAGCGTGTCGGGCCGGGTGGCGCGCGCGTAGGACAACGCGCGCTTGGTGGGCAGGTGCAGCTTGGACACCAAGACGATGGAGTGGGTACGGCTGGGCAGCACGCTGTCCCATTCGCTCTCGTCCAGCTCCCGCGACACCGTGTCGTAGTGGCGGCGAATGAGTTTCATGAGCCCGAAGATGGCCGCCATCGTCACGATCGCGATCCACGCGCCCGCCACGAACTTGGTGACCAGCACGATGAGCAGCACTGTCGCGGTCATGGTGAGACCGATGGCGTTGATCACCCGCGACCGCTTCATGCGCGCCCGCATCGCCGGATCGGTCTCGGTGCGCAGCAGTCGCGTCCAGTGCCGCAGCATGCCGGTCTGGCTCAGCACGAACGACACGAACACGCCCACGATGTACAGCTGGATCAGGCGCGTCACCTCGGCGCCGAACAGCACCACGAACGCGATGGCCGCGCCCGCCAGGAACAGGATGCCGTTGCTGAACGCCAGCCGGTCACCGCGCGTGTGCAGCTGGCGCGGCAGAAAACGGTCCTGCGCCAGAATCGAACCCAGCACCGGGAAGCCGTTGAAGGCGGTGTTGGCCGCCAGCACCAGGATCAGCGCGGTGACGATGGTGATGAAGTAGAAGCCGGCCGGGAAGCCGGAGAACACCGCGCCCGCCAGCTGCGCGACGAGGGTCTTCTGCTCGTAGCCCGCGGGCGCGCCGATCAGGTCGTCGGTGTTGTGGGCGTAGACGATTCCCACCTTTTGAGTGAGCACGATCATGCCCATGAACAGCGTCACCGCGATGCAGCCGAGCAGCAGCAGGGTGGTCGCCGCATTGCGGGACTTGGGTTTGCGGAAGGCGGGCACGCCGTTGCTGATCGCCTCGACACCGGTCAGCGCCGCACAACCGGAGGAGAACGCGCGCGCGATGAGGAACACGAACGCCAGCCCGAACAGATGCTCGTCCTCGGCCTTCAACCCGAAGCCGTACGACTCGGCGTGCACGGTCTGTCCCAGGCCGATGCGGGCGAAACCCCAGATGAGCATGATGAACATGCCGATCATGAAGGCGTAGGTGGGAATCGCGAAGGCGGTGCCGGATTCCCGCACCCCGCGCAGGTTGATCGCGGTGAGGATGACGATCGCCGAAACCGCGAACAACACCTTGTGTGTGGCGACGAACGGCACCGCCGACCCGATATTGGAGGCCGCCGACGAGATCGACACCGCGACCGTGAGCACGTAGTCGACCAGCAGCGCACTGCCGACGGTCAATCCCGCGGTGGGCCCGAGGTTCTTGGTCGCGACCTCGTAATCGCCGCCGCCGGACGGGTAGGCGTGCACGTTCTGGCGGTAGCTGGCAACCACCACGGCCATCACCAGCGCGACCGCCAGACCGATCCACGGCGCGTAGGCGTAGGCCGACAGTCCGGCCACCGACAACACCAGGAAGATCTCCTCCGGCGCGTATGCCACCGAGGACAACGCGTCCGAGGCGAACACCGGGAGCGCGATCCGCTTGGGCAGCAGCGTATGCCCGAGAGAATCGCTGCGGAATGGGCGGCCGACCAGCATGCGCTTGGCGGCCGTCGTCAACTTCGACACTCCAGGCAGCATAAGGCAGTGCGCGACCGCCCGTGTTCGCGGCGCGACGGCGGCACCTGGCAGTCGTAGGGTGGCGGGTGCGGGCTGTGAGGTTTTCCCGGTTCCGGTTTGAACACCTTCCGGAGGGGGAAAGTGCCCGCAGTGAAACTCGAACGGTACGGTTGCGACCCGAGCAAGCAACCAGACCGCACACCACGGTTTTCGGGAATGGGGTTCGTACGGTGTACGTCGTGATCATGGGGTGTGGGCGGGTCGGCTCCTCGCTCGCCCGCGCCCTCGTCCGCATCGGCCATGAGGTCGCGGTGATCGATCAGAACTCGAGCGCCTTCCTGCGTCTGGGCCGCGACTTCCCGGGTCTCTGCATCACCGGCGTCGGCTTCGATCGAGATGTCTTGATGCGCGCCGGAATCGAACGCGCCGGCGCCTTCGCCGCCGTCTCCTCCGGCGACAACTCCAACATCATCTCCGCCCGCGTGGCCCGCGAGACCTTCGGCGTGGAGCGCGTCGTCGCCCGCATCTACGACGCCAAGCGCGCCGCGGTGTACGAGCGGCTGGGCATCCCCACCATCGCCACCGTGCCCTGGACCACCGACCGCTTTCTGCGCACCCTGATCGCCGACCAGGCCGCCACCACGTGGCGCGACCCCACCGGCACCGTCGCCGTGACCGAACTCGAGCTGCACGAGAACTGGTACGGGCGATCGGTGCACTCGCTCGAGGACGCCATCGGCGCCCGGGTGGCCTTCATCATCCGGTTCGGGCAGGGCGTGCTGCCCAACGGCAAGTCCATGCTGCAGGCCGACGACCTGGTCTACGTCGCAGCCACCTCCGGCACCGTCGGCGAGGCCGTCGCACTGGCCGCCAATCCCCCTGCTAGCGAGGACTGATCATGAAGGTTGCCATCGCCGGCGCGGGAGCCGTCGGGCGCTCCATCGCCCAGGAGCTCCTACGCGGCGGCCACGCGGTCATGCTGCTGGAACGCCGCCTCGACCACATCGACCCGACCGTCGCGCCCGCCGCCGTCTGGACCCACGCCGACGCCTGCGAGCTCGAAACCCTCGAAGAGGCCGGGCTGGAAACCTACGACGTGGTCATCGCCGCCACCGGCGACGACAAGGTGAACCTGGTGTTCAGCCTGCTGGCCAAGACCGAATTCGGCGCCGGGCGCGTGGTGGCCCGCGTCAACGACCCCCGCAACGAGTGGCTGTTCGACTCGTCATGGGGGGTTGACGTGGCCGTCTCCACCCCGCGGCTGCTGGCCTCCCTGGTCGAGGAGGCCGTCTCGGTCGGCGACCTGGTACGCCTGATGACGCTGCGGCAGGGTCAGGCCAACCTGGTCGAGATCACCCTGCCCACCGATACCCCCTTGGCAGGCAAGGCCGTTCGTACCCTCCAGCTGCCCCGCGACGCTGCCCTGGTCACCATCCTGCGCGGCGGCCGCGTCATCGTCCCGCAGGCCGACGATCCGCTCGAGGGCGAGGACGAGCTGCTGTTCGTCGCCTCCGTCGAGGCCGAGGACGACCTGCGGAAGGCGCTCGGCGTCAACGGCTTCGGAACGGCCGACGCCCCGGCCTGATCGCGGGCCGGCCACGGCTCCCGACCCGACCACACGGCTCCGGACACGACAATGGGCCGGGCGCACCCCCTGCGCCCGGCCCATTCGCCGTTTTCGTCATCACTGTGACGCTCGCTCACCGAACCGTCAGGACGCCGCCCGCAGTTCGGCCCGCAGCCGGTTCAGCGCGCGGTGCTGCATGACCCGCACCACGCCCGGGCTGGTGCCGATGGCCTCGGCGGTCTGCGCCGCGGTCCACCCCAGCACGATCCGCATGACCAGCACCTCACGGTGGGTCGAGGACAGCACCTGCATGAGATCGCGTGCCGCCCGACGGGTCTCCATCGCCAGCGCCCGCTCCTCGGGTCCCGCCTCGTTCATCGGCGCGTCCGGGAACTCCGCGACCGGGTAGGCCGGGTGCAGCTGCGCCCGCCGGAACGCGTCGGCCACCTTGTTCGCCGAGATGCCGTAGACGAACGCCAGGAACGACTTGCCCTGATCCCGGTAGCGCGGGATGGCCTGCACCGTCGCCAGGCAGATCTCCTGCGCCACATCGTCCGCGGTCACGTGCAGGTGACCCGCCCCGCCCATCCGGGCCGCGCAGTAGCGCCGCACCAGGGGGTAGACGATCTTGAGAATCTCGGAGACCGCGTCCCGGTCACCGGCGGCGGCCGGGCCGATCAGCTTCTCCAATTCCGCTGCGGCGCGCCGGGACTCCGACGTCGCCACACTGCCAGTCTTGCTGCCTCCCCGCCCCGCCGGGTGCCGGCGCGAGGCTGCTGTCTGCACCGCGATTCCGAGCCCCTCGCCCCGTTCCTGCGCTGCCACTGCCTTGTCGTCGGTAACCAACTCCGCGATCCTTTCTCCGAATGCCGCTGAGAGCTTCTGAGAACGATCGTGCTCGCCGGGGGGCCGCCGAAATAGGTACCCCAGGGGTGGGGTGGCCACCCCCTTTCGTCCCCCAACCACCCCGAAGGTGTTGCGCCCTGGTCATTTAGCGCGATAAGGGGCCGATCGGGCGCTTGTCCAGCCCGAGGATTCGGGGGCTCAGCCCTCGGATTCGGCGGATTTCGCGGCCGAGGAGGGCAGATGGCCCGCCTTGCGCACCGCCCAGAACGTCACCAGCGCCGCCACCGCGGTCAGCGGCCAGCCCATGCCGATACGCGCCACGGCCAGCAGACCGGTGCTGTTGGAGACATAGAGGTGGTTCTGCACCAGGTAGCGGGCCACGAACACCACCGCCCACACCGCGGTCGCGATGTCGTAGAGCCGCATCGCCCGCTTGTCCGAACGCCAGTCGGTGCCGTGTCCGTTGAGCGCACCCCAGATCACGCCCGCCAACGGCCAGCGCACCACCAGCGACATCAGGAACGCACCGCCGTACACCAGGCTCGCGTAGATGCCGAACAGGAAGAACCCCTTGGCCTCACCCATCCGGTAGGCGATGAACGCGCACACGCCCACCCCCAGGAACCCCGAGATGGCCGGCTGGATCGGACCGCGACGCACCAGACGCCACACCAGGATCGCCGCGGCCACCCCCAGCGACGCCCAGATGGCGGCGGTCAGCCCGCGCAGCGAATTCACCGGCACGAACACCAGCACCGGCAGCGAGGAGTAGATCAGGCCGCTGAGGCCGCCCATCTGCTCGAGCAGCGTCCGCTCGGGCTCCTCGTCCGCGTCGGCTTCACCGGCCGCGCGCTCCGCGTCGACCAGCGCCTGCATGTCCTCGTCCAGCAGCGCGTGGTCCATACGCAGTGGCGGTTCGTCACCCGAAACGGCATTGAGCTGGACCGTGGGCGGATCGAACGGGGCAGGCGCGCCGAAGGACTCGGTACGATTCGCTCCGAAGGACTCGGGGCGATCACGGCCCTGGCCGTTGCTGGTGGGGTTCGGCATAAGTGTCAGGAGTTCCCGCGGAGTTCGTAGTAGGGGTTGTAGATGACCTTGCCGCCGTCACGTTCGCCGATCCGGCCGCGGACCAGGATACGACGGCCCGGTTCGATTCCCGGAATACGACGCCGCCCGATGAACACCAGCGCGACGCTGTCGGTGCCGTCGAAGAACTCGGCCTCGACCTCGGCGCCCGCCGACTTGGGACAGGCCTCGACACTGCGGAGCCGGCCCAGCATGGTGACCTCTTCACCGCGCCGGCACTCCGATGCCCGGCACGCGCCCGACGCCTCCGACGTCTCGGCGAGCTCCTCGGCATCCAAACGATCCAGGTCCTCGGTCAGGCGCCGGCCGAGCCGCCGGAAATATCCCGACGGGGTGTCCTTCCCACCCGCGGATGGCATCTCGCACGCTCTCCTGTAGAGCTCGACGGCGTGGGTCTCACGTCGTTTTTTCCTTCCACGGTGCCCCGGTGGTTTGACACCCGGCCGCCCGTGGCCGTACAAGGGCCACTGTAGATGGACCGGCCTGCACCCGCCATGCACGCCCGTCCCCAGTAGGCTCGGCCGGTGCCCGATCTACCATGTCCGGCCGTCGCCGTCGCCCTACCCGGGACCGGCTCCGACGCCCATTTCGCCCGCCGCGCATTCGGATCCGCTTGCGCCGCACTGGATCTGCCGTTCCTGGCGGTCGACCCGGACCCGCGCGGCGTGATCGACAGCTACCGCAGCGCCCTCGACGCCGCCGCCCGTTCGGGCCCGGTCCTGATCGCGGGCATCTCGCTGGGCGCGGCCGTCGCCGTCGACTGGGCCGCCCACCACCCCGACTCGGTCTACGGCGTGGTCGCCGCGCTGCCCGCCTGGACCGGCGCCGACATCACCGGCTGCCCCGCCGCGCTGAGCGCCGCCGCCACCGCCGCCCAGCTGCGCGCCGACGGCCTCGATGCCGTGCTGACCCGCATGCGCGAATCCAGCCCCGCCTGGCTCGCCGAGGCCCTGACCCGCTCCTGGACGTCCCAGTGGCCCGATCTGCCCGCCGCACTGGAAGAGGCCGCCGCCTACCGCTGGCCCGAACCCGAGGTCCTGGCAGCCGTCACCGCCCCGGTCGAGATAGTCGGCGCGATCGACGACCCGGTCCATCCCTTCACCGTCGCCGAACGCTGGGCCACCACGCTTCCGCACGCGACCCTGCACGCCATCACCCTCGACGAGCTGGGCGCCGACCCGGCCATCCTCGGCGCCCGCGGCATCAACGCCCTGCTTCCTCGCCGGATCGCCGCCTCCTGATCCACCGCGACGCGACTGCGCGGCACCCCGCGGCGCCGCCGAGGACGCGGGTACGCGCAATCATTGCGCCGAATGCGAAACGGGGCACCGCCACTGTGTCGGTGCCCCGTTTGTCTTGTCCTACAGCCGAATCCAGACCGTCCGGTCAGTTCAGGCCGAGCTGCTGCATGGCGGAACCCTCCGCGCCACGACGTGGTTCGGAGGGCGCCTGCTCGGGCTGGTAGGCCGGGCCGCCCTGCATGGCGGCCATCTGGGCCTGCATGGCCTGCTGCTGTGCGGCGAGCTGCTGCTGGTGGGCGGCGGCTAGCTGATCGGCCAGCTCCTGGGGTAGGACCACCGGCAGCGGCTCGCGCACCGGCAGCGGCTCGTCACCGCGGCGAACCACGGTCTCGCGCATGACCGCGCGGGCCGCGGCCACCAGCGGGGTGTTCTCGTCGGCCGCGCCGGTCGGACCGGCCGCGACCAGGCGCACCATCCAGCGGTAGCCGTCGACGCCGATGAACCGCAGATCCGCGCCCTGGGTGACGGCATGCAGCTCACGACCCCACGGGCCCTGCACCACCGACACCTGCGCGCCGTCCTTGCGCAGCGTCTCGGCCAGATCCGCTGCCACCGAACGCCATTGGCCCGAGGTCTTGGGAGCTGCGTAGGCCGCCACCGTGATCCGGCCGTGCTGGGTGGCCAGGTGGACCGCCTGCGGCGCGCCCTCGGGGGTCATCTCGACCTGCAGCTGCCCGCCCGGCGGCACCGGCACGATGACCGAACCCAGATCCAGGCGCTGCTCGGCGATGGACTCGAGGCGGTCGGCGACGTCCTCGTAGTCGTAGGGGCCGGTCTCCGGGCCGCGCGCGGCGGGCTCCTCGAACTCGAATTCGTCTGCCGCGTAGCCGGTCTCGTCGTACTCGTCCGCGTCGTCGTACTCGTCGTACTCGGTGTACTCGTCGTCGTACCGCGACGCGTCGCCGCTGTCGCCCTTGTTCTTCTTGCGTCCGAACACCATCGTCATGCCTCCTTGCCGGTCGCCTGACCCGCCCCACCGGACTGCGCGGACAGGCTGGCGTGCCCACCGCTGGATCCGTATCCTCCTGCGCCGCGCGCGGTGTCGTCGAGCGCCTCGACCTCCACGAAGTCCACCAATTCGACCTTCTGCACCAGCAACTGGGCGATGCGGTCACCCCGCCGGAGCTCGATGGCCGTCCGCAGATCGTGATTGATCAGGCACACCTTGATCTCACCGCGGTAACCGGCGTCGACCGTGCCGGGGGTATTGACAACGGAGAGTCCCGCCTTTGCCGCCAGACCCGACCGCGGATGGATCAGCCCGACCGTGCCGATCGGGAGCGCCACCGCGATGCCGGTGCCGACGAGCACCCGCTCCCCCGGTTCGATGATGACGTCCTCGGTGGTGCACAGGTCCACGCCGGCGTCGCCCTCGTGGGCACGCGTCGGTACGGGGATGCCGGGATCGAGCCGCAGCAGGGGAATAGGTGGAATACCGGTCACGTAGGCCGAGCCTACGCGTTCCCCCCTTCGGTCATTGACCTAGTCTGAAGTCGTGTCCGACCAGCCCCCTCAGGTAACCATGGATCCCAAGCGGCAGACCGAGCCCCTCTACACCGAGCGCCTCTGGGTGCCGCTGTGGTGGTGGCCCGTCGCGCTCGTCGTGACGGGGCTGCTGGCAGCCGAAATCCACATGGGCGCACCGGGAGTGCGGGCGTGGCTGCCATATGTGCTGCTGCTCCCGGTACCGTTGTGGGTGCTGCTGTGGTTCTCCCGCCACCGCGTGGAAGTGACCCCCGACGACGCCGGAGTCCCGGAGCTGCGCACCGATCGCGCTCATCTGCCCGCGACCTTCGTCAAGCGCGCCGCACCGGTGCCCACCAGCGCGAAAAGCGCGGCGCTGGGCCGACAGCTCGACCCCGCCGCGTTCGTCCAGCATCGGGCCTGGATCGGGCCCATGGTGTTGCTCGTGCTCGACGACCCGGATGATCCGACGCCGTACTGGCTGGTCAGCACGCGTCATCCGGAACGCATCATCACCGCGCTCGGCCTGAAGAACGCGGCCGAGCAGTCCTGACCTTCCCGAGGATTTTCGCGTAGCCCCGTCCGGTCCGCGTTCGGCGGACCGAACGCGGGCTGACGGGAATTGCGCTCCGGGAGCGTGCCTTACGCGGCGCAGTCCATGCAGATCAGCTGACCGCCGGCCTCGCTGGCCAGTCGGCTGCGGTGGTGCACCAGGAAGCAGCTCGAGCATGTGAACTCGTCGGCCTGCTTCGGGATGACCCGGACCGAGAGCACCTCCTCGGAAAGGTCCGCGCCGGGAAGCTCGAACGATTCCGCGGTATCGGATTCGTCGATATCCACGACGGCGGACGCGGCTTCGTTGCGGCGAGCCTTCAGCTCCTCCAGCGAGTCCTCCGACACGTCGTCGGATTCATTGCGCCGCGGTGCGTCATAGTCGGTTGCCATGTCGTCTTCCCCTCGTCCTTACTCCGTATATCCCGGACCGGCACCGTCCTGACCGGCTCCTCGCGGAGCCGGACCGGGTGGGATGCCGCCCGCCCGTGGTGTACATCACGCGTACACCGGTCACAGATCCGAGCCGGATAGTCCTTCATCCGCAGCGGATCGCGCTCGGTCAACGCAGGACATGCCCTTGTTGTTCCCGAAATCGAACCCCAGTTTCACCTGGGTTGTACGATCTGGGCCGCCAGACAATAGCGGACCCCGGGACAAAAGTCGCAATCAAAACCCTCGCGAGTTCAAACTGAGGGGTAATCGTCACCGACAAGGGAACTCGCCGAGACCTTCCGCACCACTCCGAGACCTGTCCGCCACACCCGGAGCGCCGACTTGCCGTGGCCGTTCACGCGGCAATCGCGACGTTTTCGTAGAGTGTGTCCGTGGTTTCACTGATCACCCAAGGTAACTCGACCGATCCGAATGGACGGTCCTTCATCCGGCGGCGCTGGGAGCCCTGGGCGGCCATGGTGGGCGTCATCGCGCTGATCTGCGCCGTCGTGTGGTTCAAGGCGCTGACCACGAGCGAGGGTGACCAGGGTGCGATGGCCTGCAACTCGCCCAGCCCCGCCTCGACCACGTCCGCGGCCCAGCCCGCCCCACTCGGCGAGCGGGTGGGAGCGTCGCGACTGCGGGATGTGGAGCCGGCGGCCCTGGCCCAGTCGAAGGTGCGCGTGCTCAATGCCAACGGCCAGCGCGGCCAGGCCGCGCACGTCGCCTCGGAGCTCGGCGACCTCGGTTTCGCCAGCGCACCCGACGTGCAGATCGGTAACGATTCGGTCTACGTGAACGGCGACCTGGAATGCACCGGGCAGATCCGCTTCGGCGCGAAGGGCCGGCCCGCGGCCGCGGCGGTGCAGCTGGTGGCGCCGTGCGCCGAGTTGATCGAGGATCAGCGCCAGGACGACACCGTGGACATGGTGCTGGGCTCGCTGTTCCGCGATATACGGCCCGACACCGACGCGGAGGAGGTGCTCAAGTCGCTGAAGAATCCGACGCCCGGCACCGCGCCCGCCATCGACCCGAAGTTGCTGGAGGCGGCTCGGCACGCGAAGTGCTGAGAATCTCATTTGCGGGGGCTCTGCTCTGACTCGCGGAGCCCGCGCGAAACTCCTACCGGCGCAACGCTGTATATAAATCCGGATAACACGAATCGCCGCGATCCTTCGATCGCGGCGATTCGTTGCGCATGACCCCCAAAAGGCGGTCAGTGGGATCCGATGGTCGTCCAGCCCCCTGTCACGGAACCGGGATAGGGGCGGTGACATCCAGCCGCCCGAACAGACCGAACAGTTCGTCAGCAATGCCGGGGGCGGCGGCGGACACCAAATCGCCTGCGGCGCCCGGCGAGTCGGGTCCGGGCGGCAGAATCAGGCGCGCGCCCGCCTCGGTGGCGATGAGCGCGCCCGCCGCCCAGTCCCACAGGTTCAGACCGTGCTCGTAGTAGGCGTCGGTGCGACCCTCGGCGACGGCGCACAGGTCCAGTGCCGCCGAACCGAAGCGGCGGATGTCGCGAATGTGCGGCAACACCTGAGCCACCAGCTCGCCCTGACGGGTGCGGCGCTCGGTGGCGTAGGCGAAGCCGGTGGCCACCAGCGCCATCGACACCGCGCCGACCCCGTTGGCGCGCAAGGTAATCGGCTCGCCGCCCGGGGCGGTGCCGTCGATGCTGGAATCGGCGCGGTGCGCGCCCAGACCGAGCCCGGCGCTGTAGGTGACGACGTGCGCCACATCGGCGACCGCGCCCGCGACGGGACGGCCGCCGCGCACCGCCGCCACCGACACCGAGTAGGACGGGATGCCGTAGACGAAGTTGACGGTGCCGTCGATGGGGTCGACGACCCAATGCACGAGCTCCGGATCGTCGGCGAGGCTGCCGCCATCCTCCTCGCCGACCACGTAGTCACCGGGGCGCACTTCGGCGACCAGTTTGCGGACCAGTTGCTCGGTCTCGGTGTCGACGATGGTGACGGGGTCGGTAGGGGTGCTCTTGGACTGCACGGCGTCCTGCTCGTGCGCGCCGGGCCCGAAGACCTGCGGGCGGCGCACGCGGACGTGCGCGGCGGCGGTCTCGGCCAGATATACCGCGACGCGGCGGAGTTCGGCGATGTCGGCGGTGTCGGTGTTCGTGGCGGCGGCGGGGACAGTGGAAGTGAAATTCGATTCCGGCACGAGCTCCATCGCAGCACAGATCCGGCATCCCGCGCATTAGGCTTGTCGTGCACGACACACGGGCGGTGGTCCGCTCGAGCCGTCATCGGCCGGTGGCTGCGACTCGCCGGCATCACTGGAGAACGAGGAGTGGTCCATGTCCGATCCGGGGCGCGCGTTCGGTATCGATATCGGTGGCAGCGGTGTGAAGGGCGCCGAGGTCGATCTCGCGACGGGCGAACTGGTCTACGAGCGCATCAAGATCGCGACGCCGCATCCGGCCACTCCGAACGCGGTCGCCGAGGCGGTCGCCAAACTCGTCGCCCAGTCCGGTTGGCAGGGCCCGGTCGGCATCACCATGCCGAGTGTGGTGCTGCACGGACAGATCCGCACGGCCGCCAATATCGACAAGACCTGGATCGGCATCGACGGCCGGCACCTGTTCTCGGTGGCGCTGGGCGGCCGCGAGGTGACCGTCCTCAACGACGCCGACGCGGCGGGGATGGCCGAGGACCGGTACGGGGCGGCAAAGGATCTCGACGGCTTGGTAATGCTGCTCACCTTCGGCACCGGGATCGGGTCGGCGGTCATGTACAACGGTGTGCTCATGCCCAACAGCGAGCTCGGGCACATCGAGGTCGACGGCCGCGAGGCCGAGCACCGGGCGGCCGCCTCGGTCAAGGATCGGGTCGGCATGACCTACCCGGAGTGGGCGCGGGAGGTCAGCAAGGTGCTGGTTACCTTGGAAAACCTGTTCTGGCCGAACGTGTTCGTGGCGGGTGGCGGCATCAGCCGCGACTACGAGGAGTGGATTCCGTTGCTCTCCAACAGAACCCCCGTGGTGCCCGCCGCGCTGCGCAACACCGCCGGCATCGTCGGAGCAGCCATGGCGGTGTCAGCCGGTATCGCACCGTAAGTAAGCTGGTTCGATCGTTACAATGGAACACATGCCCGGCGGTGAGCCGGAAACCGACACCGGCACGAGAGCCGGTTTACCCCCCGACAGAACCGCTCCGCCGGATCACCACTCTGGCGTGACGCCGCACGAGACCGTCACGAAAGGGCGTACGTGGTAGCCACGAATACCCGAGAGACCGCCGAATCGGCCGAGGCCGCCGACTCAGCAGACACCACTGAAGCACGGCCGGTCAAGAAGGCTGCCGCCAAGAAGGCCCCGGCCAAGAAGGCCGCGGCGAAGAAGGTCGCGGCCAAGAAGACCGCCGCGAAGAAGACCACCAAGGCCGTCGCCAAGAAGGCGGGCACGAAGAAGGCCTCGCCGAAGAAGGCCGCCGAGCCCGGCGCCGAAGGCGCTGAGGCCGACGAGGTCATCGACGACGAGTCGCTGGAGCTCGACGACCTGGGTGACATCGAAATCGACGAGGACGACCTCGACGAGGACGAGGAACTCGTCGACGAGGTCGAAGAGGACGAGGAGGAGGGCGGCGAGGCCGCCGCCGCTCCCGCCGCCGGCGAGGAGTCCGAGGAGTCCGACGAGCCTTCTGAGAAGGACAAGGCGTCCGGCGACTTCGTCTGGGACGAAGAGGAATCCGAGGCGCTGCGCCAGGCCCGCAAGGACGCCGAACTCACCGCTTCCGCCGACTCGGTCCGCGCCTACCTGAAGCAGATCGGTAAGGTCGCGCTGCTCAACGCCGAGGAGGAGGTCGAGCTCGCCAAGCGCATCGAGGCCGGCCTCTACGCGACGGAGAAGCTGCGCGAGTTCGCCGAGAAGGGCGAGAAGCTGCCGGTGCAGTCGCGCCGCGACTTCCAGTGGATCATGCGCGACGGCAACCGCGCCAAGAACCACCTGCTGGAAGCCAACCTGCGACTGGTCGTGTCGCTCGCCAAGCGCTACACCGGCCGCGGCATGGCGTTCCTGGACCTCATCCAGGAGGGCAACCTCGGTCTGATCCGCGCGGTCGAGAAGTTCGACTACACCAAGGGTTACAAGTTCTCGACCTACGCGACGTGGTGGATCCGCCAGGCCATCACCCGCGCTATGGCCGACCAGGCCCGGACCATCCGCATCCCCGTGCACATGGTCGAGGTCATCAACAAGCTGGGCCGCATCCAGCGCGAACTCCTCCAGGATCTGGGCCGCGAGCCCACCCCGGAAGAGCTCGCCAAGGAAATGGACATCACGCCCGAAAAGGTGCTGGAAATCCAGCAGTACGCGCGTGAGCCCATCTCCCTGGACCAGACCATCGGCGACGAGGGCGACTCCCAGCTCGGCGACTTCATCGAAGACTCCGAGGCTGTTGTCGCCGTCGACGCGGTCTCCTTCACCCTGCTGCAAGACCAGCTGCAGTCGGTCCTCGAGACCTTGTCCGAGCGCGAGGCCGGCGTAGTCCGCCTCCGCTTCGGCCTCACCGACGGCCAGCCCCGAACCCTGGACGAAATCGGCCAGGTCTACGGCGTCACCCGCGAACGCATCCGCCAGATCGAGTCCAAGACCATGTCGAAGCTGCGCCACCCCAGCCGCTCGCAGGTCCTGCGCGACTATCTGGACTAGTGATCACCCGAGATCGGGCCGCTGAGCTGCAGCTCAGCGGCCCGATCTCGTATCAAGTCTCGAGCACGACGTCCGAAAGGTGTGTAAGGGCAGCACCGTTCGTCGCGCTCTTCGCGACGCGGCGACGGTGGGTGGGCCGGGGCTCATCGGGCCGTGACGAACCCCTGGGAGACCAGCCAGTCGCGGGCGACGGTTGCGGGTTCGGCGCCTTCGAGGTCGACCTTGCGGTTGAGTTCGGTGATCGTCTCGTTGGTCAGCAACCGTGAGATCGGCTCCATCAGCGTGGCCACCTGGGGGTGGGCGTCGGCGAAGGATTTCCGCATCACCAGTGCCGCATTGTATTTCGGGAAGAATCCGAGATCGTCGTCCAGTATGCGCAAGTCGAGGGCTTTGATGCGGCCGTCGGTGGTGGCGACGGACCCGAACTGGCAGCCGCCGTTGGCGGTGGAGGTGTAGACCAGCGCGTCCTGCATGATCTGCTTGTGCACCTTGCCGGTGTCGATGCCGTACTTGCGGGCCATGCCCGGGAATCCGTCCTGGCGGACACTGAATTCGGTGCCCAGGCAGGTGGGTCCGGTGCCGGGTTCGGTGTTCACGGCGCGCGCGTAGTCGGAGAGCGTCTTCGTTCCGGTCCGCTGTGCGCTCGCCGCATTGGTGACCAGCGCGTAGGTGTTGTTCATCGGGGCGACGTCCGCCCACAGCATGCCGTGCGCGGCCAGGTCGGCGGCGCGGACTGCCTCGAACTGCTTCTGCGCGTCCGGAATCGGCGTCTCGTTGCCCAGATAGTTGATCCAGCCGGTGCCGGTGTAGTCGTAGGCGATGTCGACCTGTCCGTGCAGTTGAGCATCGCGCAGACTGTTGGACCCGGTGATGTTGGTGAGGTCGCGCACTCGAGCGCCCGCCGCGGTGAGCGCGAATTCGATGACATAGCCGAGAATGTTCTGCTCGGTGAAATCCTTGGACCCCACCGTGATCGCCACCCCCTGCAAACCCGGATCCGGCCGGATGCTGCCCGGTCCGACCTGCAACGGCACCGCCCCGCCGGATTCGAGCCCGCATCCCGCCACCAGCATCAGCGCGAGCGCGGCCAGCACCGCTGTCCATCGCCTCCTCATCGCAGACCCCGTGGGCCGAGGAACTGTTCGGCGAGCGCTCCCAGCCAATCCACCAGCAGCGCGAGCGCCACCGCCAGCATCGCACCCACCCACAGCGTCACGTTGTCCCGCAACTTGTATCCGGTATCGATGAGAATTCCCAGCCCACCCGCGCTGACCAGAAACGACAGCGTCGCGGTCCCCACCGCCAGCACCAGCGAAGTCCGCAGACCCGCGAGGATGTACGGCACGGCGAGCGGAAACTCGATGCGCCGCAAGACCATAGCCGCGGACATCCCCTGTCCCCGCCCGGCATCCACCAGCGTCGGATCAACCTGCTGATACCCGAGAATGGTGTTCCGCAACACCGGCAACAACCCGTAGAACGCGATCGGCGCCACCCCGACCCAGAACCCCGTGCGCTGGGTCACCAGGTAGTACAGCACGATGAGCCCGATGGCCGGCGCGGCCGCACCGGTATTGGCGATCCCCACGAAAAGCGGTGCCAGCCTGCGAAATCCGGGCCGGGTGAGCAAGGTCCCCAAGGGAACCGCGAGAGCGACGACGATGACCGCCACCGTCGCCGTGATCACGACGTGCTGTCGGGTGACGGTCACGATATTCGCCGCATTCATACTCGCCTGCTGTGTGGCTGTCAGATCCCGATCGAATGCCCACACCAGCACCGCCACCCCCAGCCCCACCGCCAACACCGGCTGCGCCACCAGCCGAATGAGCTCCGACCGCCGCTCGGTACTCCGCCCCCTCATGGCCGCTCGCCCGATTCCACCGCGCCGGAATCCTCGACCGCATCGGCGGGTTTCGTAGCGCCTCGGCTGCTTTCGGCGCGAGTGGTGGCGAGGTGGGTGACGAGGGTGTCGATCGCGATCAACCCCGCGTATTCGCCGTGATCGCCGGTGACCACCGCGTGGGCGGTGCTCTCGGTGAGCAGCATTTCCAGCGCCTCCTGCAGGGACGAGCGCAGAGCGACCGTGCCGGTGACCGGGTGTCCGGCCTCGCGCAGTGAGGAGGCGTGGGCCAGCTCCGGGGCCGAAACCCAGCGCAGCGGGCGGTGTTCCGCGTCCAGCACGAGGCCCCATTGCCATTCCCGCTCGGCGAGAGCGGTGCGCAGGGGTTGCGTCTCATCGCCTTCGGCGGCCGTCGGGCACTGCCCGAGTTCGACGTCCTCGACGCGGGTGAGCGTGAGCTGTTTGAGCCCGGCGTCCGCTCCGACGAATCCGGCGACAGTGTCGTCGGCGGGTGCGGCCAGGACTGCGGCCGGGGTGTCGTATTGCAGCAGTCGGGAGCCGTTGCCCAGCACCGCGATTCGATCGCCGAGTTTGACGGCTTCGTTGAAATCGTGGGTGACGAAGACGATCGTCTTGTGCAGTTCGGCCTGCAGGCGCAGCAGTTCGTCCTGGAGCAGCCCGCGGGTGATCGGGTCGACCGCGCCGAACGGCTCGTCCATCAGCAGGACCGGCGGGTCCGCGGCGAGTGCGCGTGCGACGCCGACGCGCTGCTGCTGACCGCCCGACAGCTGGCGGGGGTAGCGGCGGCGGAAGGTGCCCGGATCCAGGCCGACCAGGTCGAGCATCTCGTCGACGCGGGCGTCGATCTTCGCGCGATTCCAGCCGAGCAGCGCGGGCACCGTGGCCACGTTGCGCGCCACCGTCTGATGCGGGAACAGCCCGGCCTGCTGGATCGAGTACCCGATCTGTCTGCGCAGCTGGTCCGGATCCTGACGACCGATATCACGTCCGTCGATGGTGATGGTGCCCGAACTCGGCTCGATGAGCCGGTTGATCATGCGCATGATGGTGGTCTTGCCACACCCCGACGGGCCGACGAAAACCACGATCTCCCCGGCCGGAATGGTGATCGAGAATTCGTCGACCGCCGGATCCTGTTGCCCCGGATAGCGTTTGGTGACCGCGTCGAGCACGATCCGCGCGCCACGTGGCGTGTACGCGAAATCGTGTGCCGCAGTGACGGTTTCAGTCACGAATCCCCCTCGGGGTGGTGAGCCGGCCGACACCGGCCAGGAGGGCGTCGAGCAGCAAGGCCAGCACGATGATCAGCACCGTGCCGGTGAGGGCCTGCGGTACCGCGGTCGGGCTGCCCAGCCGGGCCAGCCCGGAGAAGATCAGGTTCCCCAGGCCGGGCCCCTTCGCGTAGGCGGCCATGGCCAGGATTCCCATGATCATCTGGGTGCTGACCCGCATCCCCGTCAGGATCGACGGCCATGCCAGCGGCAGTTCGATGCCGACCAGTACCCGCAGCCGGTTCATCCCGACCCCGCGCGCCGCGTCCGACACCGCCGGATCCACCCCGCCCAGCCCGATGATCGTATTGCGCAGGATCGGCAGCAGCGCGTACAGCACCAGCGCGACCACGGTCGGCCGCACGCCCAGCCCCAGCACCGGAATCAGCAAGCCCAGCAACGCGAACGACGGCACGGTGAGAATGATGCTGGCCAGCGCGGTCGCCAGCGCCGACCCCCACGGGCTGCGGTGCACCGCGATCCCGATCAGCACCGCCAACGCCGTCGCGATCAGCATCGACTGCACCACCGCGGATACATGCAGGTACGAGTCGGTGAGCAGTTGCCTGCGATGATCGACGACGAAATTCCAGAGCGTGCTCAGAAGCCCCCTCCTGCCTAGGAGTTCACCGTCCAGTGTATTGACACGAACCCCGCCTCGAGCCTTTTCCACTGTCGGCGCGCAACTTCCGACTGCACGGCTGCTCACCGGAGGGCGGTATCGTCCTCATCCGAAGCAGCATCTGCTGACGAGCACAGCGTCCAGCCTGCGTCGATCGGCGTTCCCGCTTGCCACGCCAACCGCTCGAACAGCGCGATCAGCGACGTCAGCAGACGCCCGGTGGACGGCTGCCGGGGCGGGGCAATCTGACATCATGACTCGTGTGAAGGAGCATGTCGCTATCAGACTGCCATCCGACAGTGGTCCTGCGGATGGCGTAACGCGGATTGTCGAGGGCCGGCTCTTCGACTGTCCGCATGGTCTTGTGGTGGCGGCTGATTGCCTCGGCCGGTCCTACCCGACCGTGATCGGTGGTCAACCACTGACGATCACGGTGCCGTCGCTACCCGACGACCCAGCTATCGCTCTTCCGACGCTTGTGGGCCCTGAGTACCACTATGAATACCCGCCGTCCGACGTCGCAGTGGAACGGGCTCGCTGGGGGCATGTTGTCCCGGCACGCAAAGGTAGACCACTGAGCGCTCTGATCGAATCGTTGTACTACAGGTTCACAACCGCCGGATCCGACAATGATGTGTCGGGTGTATGCGTGAGGATCGAAGACGATCTTGCTGATTGGTGGGGACGGGTGTCGATGTGGCTCGACACCTACACCGAACTGAACCTCCTCGGGCATGGGCGTCGGGAAGGCATCATTCTCGGACATCATTACGTCGCCTATGCGCGTCACGACGATGGCACTGTCCGACCAGTGAACTGGACCAGCAAAGGGTCCACCGCGCTGCCGAAGCCGGTCAGGGTGCCGTCCTCGGACATCTTGGCTCGATCCTTCCACCTCGCCGGGGCCGGAGCGGTGCTGCCGCCGGAATGGCAGTACCTTCGCGACGCGCGTTCCTGGTTGAAGTCTCGCCAAACCCGACGTGCTGTCATCGATGGCTGCACTGCCGCGGAGATCGCGCTCACCAATCAGGTACACACGCTTCTCGCTGACACCGACGAATTGGTGAGGGAAGAACTCCTGCTGCACTGCAATGGAATAGCCGACGTAGCAAAATTGGTCCGCAGGTTCGGGGGCTCGACGGCTTCCCGAAAGAAGATCGAGGAGAAGCTCGGGAAGGTCCGTGACCGCGCCGCGCACGCGGGTGAGGAACCTCCGCTCGACCAGGCGAACGAGGCTCTCGAGATAGCCCACGAGGTAGTCGACTGTGCTCGGCCCCTGGCCACTCTGCACGAACAGACCCGAGAGTAGGGGCGCGGTGACCCACGCGTTTGGGCTTGGGCGACGTGGCAGCGGGCGATGCGAATGTGCCTTTGTCGCGTGCGGAGGGGTCATTGCCACCCCCCGGCGGTGGCCGCCGAGCCGCGCGAAGCGCTGTCGCACGCCGTGAGTGAACCGATCACAGCCGGCGCGAGCGCATTGGGCGGCCCCGCCAGGAGCCATGTCGACCTCGATCGATGGCATTCCATGCCCCCGTTCGGTTTCCGCACAATCTGCGGATCGCTGCGCGTCCGGGGTACTCGCTGGATCGGGGCGGTAGGGTTCGCACCGTGGAAGCGACGGCATCGATGAGAAGCCTGGCGGTTGCGGCGGCAACGGCGGTGATGTTGGCCGTGGGGCAGTTCGGAGTGGCTGCGGCACAAGCCGATTCGGGATCCGTCGATCGGCTGGTGGAGTTACTGGCCGAGCGAATCGCTACTGCGGATACCGTCGCCGCGGTCAAGTGGGAGGGGGCGGCGCGGGGCGGGGGTGAGCCGGTGATCGACGATCCGGTTCGGGAGCAGGCGATCTACGATGCGATGGGTCAGTTGGGGGCGGAGCGGAATTTGCCCGCACAGCTGGTTCGGCAGGTGTTCCAAGGTCAGATCGAGGCCAGCAAGATCGTTCAACGCGGGTTGGTGACCGAGTGGCGCTACGGGCTGGCGTCAGCCCCGGTACCCGCGACGGATCTGTCCGGCATACGGCCGGCGATCGACGGCCTCAACGTGGCGATCATCGACGAATTGAGTAGCGAGCGAATCGAATTGACGCGCTCCGACTGCCCAGCGCTGGTCGCCGCCGCAGTGCTCGGTGTCGCCGGAAGCAACCATCTCGACGCGCTCCACTCGGCAGCCCTCGTCCGCGCGTCGACACCCTTGTGCACGAGCTGACGTTCGCCGATGTCGGACTGGATCGTGGAACGTCGTACGTGGCTGCGGCCGGTGCCGGCGGTGGGGCGGTCGAGGGCATCCGGCGGGAAGCACCGTTCCAGCACCTCCAGCATGATCACCGAGGCGGGTCGGACGAAACTCCTCGAGTGGCGGTCGCACGAGGACGGCTCCGAGCGTGTCCTGGCCGAGCATCACGCGGTGCCGCGGCTGGTCCGCATGCCAGGGCTACCACACCCTGTTCCGACATCCTTCTCCTACAGCGTCACTCGCGGCTTTCGCGTACGGCGAGGAATCGGTCGAGTAGATCGAACAGCGCCTCGGGCGTGCGGACCTGCTGCTCGTCTGTGAGGGAGTCGATGCCCTCCCGGTCTGACAGCGCTGACCCGGGCGGGAGGGTGGGCCCGCAAGATCTGTGGCATACGCTGGGGCCGGATGGGGAGGGGATGGATTATGTCCGGGGCGACTGGTGGGGATGACACGGCTGGGCGGCTGCGAGAGGTGTGGCGGCAGGTCGAGGGGGTGGAGAAGAGTAGTGCTGATATTGCTGAGCGGGCTCGGGCTCTTCGGACGGCGAAAAGTGCACGGCGCTCGTTGAGTTCGCAGCCGGAGTCGAGTGAGGTCCGGGGGGTGCTCGGGGGTGAGTCGGCATCGATTACGGGTGCGGTGCTCGCGCGCGATGACGATCCGGTGAGTGCGCTGGGTGAGTTTGGTGTGCGGGTGCCGGGGATGTCGGTACGGCTGCGGACTGTGCTCGGCACGTCGGTGTGGGCTGGGTCTGTCGACGGGGCGCAGTCGGGGGCGGAGTTGTGGGCGGCGGTTCGCGATTGCTATCCGCGGACCGGGTGGTGGCCGGTGCTGATGGAAGCGGGAGTATGGGATCGGGTCGAATCTGTTGCGGCCATGCCGAATACGGAGCTCGACCGTGCTGACTGGTTGAGTGCGGAGTGGGATCGGCGGACACGGGATCGGGTTGCGCGCGACGACGAGCCAACGTTGGGGGTCACTACCTCGACGCCCGAAGGATTCCAGCCGCTCGATGACCGGTGGCAGGAGCAATGGGCCATCGCCGCGCGGGGTGGGCGCCGCTCCCACGGTGAGATCGCCCTGATCGCGGCTCCCAATCCGTGGCTGGTCCCTGCCTTGCTGGGGTGGACGGGTGCCATCAACTTTCAGATCGGTGGCCGTGAACACGCCGCGGTTCTGCGGCTCTGGGCCACGCAATGGGGCGCGGAGCCCTTGGCATTCGGGTCGGATCGGATGCGTCTGCGGGTGCTGCGGCCGCCACGGAGTCTGGCCGATGCTTCGACACTCGCATTGCAGGGATGGCTCTACTGCCCCGATACGTTCGAAGGCGGGCAATACGGCGAGATCCCCATCGCCCGCAGCGCGACTTCCTCACTGCTGTCGTGCTGGTGGGACTGACCCGTCTCCCGTCGGCAGGGAAACGGTTCGGCGAGGCCGTGTTCTGAATCCCATTGCTCTGCACCGTGATACGCGATGGCCGCAGCTTTGTTCGGAGCTTCAACGCTGTCATGCCGGCCGGACGCTAGCCGAGGCGGCGGCGGAGTTCGGGTTGGTAGTCGTCGAAGGCGGCGGCGACCTCGTCCAGATAGACCAGTTGGGGGAAGTCGATGATCGGCTGGTGGTCGGCCAGGAAGGCGGCGGTCAATTCTACGATGCGCCCCTCGTCCGCGGCGGCGAAGCCGAGTTCGGCGAGGACGTCCGGGGCGACTATGAATTCGGATTCGGCGGAGTCGGCGCCGTCGTCGACCTGGACTCGGTATTCGTGGTCGACGACGGGTTCGACGGTAATGCGGGGGTTGGTCATCGAGACAGGGGACTGTAGAAGACCAGGCCATTGCCCTTGTTGTCGTAGACGACGGCGCGGCGTTCGTGGGCGTCGTCGTAGGGGCCCTTCACGATGCCGCCGCCGCTGGCCTCGATGGCCTTCGCGGCGGCGTCGACGTCGGCGGTTTTGATGCCTACGACCACCTGGCCGTGGATGGGGTGGTCGACAGCGGTGGCGAGGGCGAGGGTGATGGGGCCGCCGTCGAGGGCGGCGAAGTGGGCGCCGTCGCGGAACTTCAGGGGCATGCCCAGGGTCTCGGTGTAGAAGGCGATGGATTCATCGAGGTTGTCGGTGGACAGGATGATCATCTTGACTTCGTGGTCGCTCATTGCTGCCTCCTGTGGCCGGGTGGTTCCGCACCCGGAATGCACGGTTTCGTTCGCCCACCATGATGGCCGCTCCCCGCGGCCGGGGAGCGCGAACGACACACCCGGCGTCCACTTACCGGGCATGCAACGAGGAGGAGACCCGAGTCGGGCCCACGCTCCGGGCCAGACCCGTCCGCGTCAGGCAGAGGCCGCGCGAGCCATGATGACCGCGGCCAGTTCCGCGGGCCGTTCCTCGGGGATCCAGTGGGTGGCGTCGAGCGCTTCGCGGGCGAAGGGCCCTTGGACGTAGCGCGCCGTCAGGGTGGCGTTCTGATCGACGATGTAGAGGTCCCGGGTGCTGGATACATGCGTCGTCGGAGCGGTCACCTTGCGCCACGCGCGGCTCGGATCGATGATCATCATCGCGCGATACCAGTTGATCGCGTACGGAAGCGCCCCGGTCTCGATCACCTCCCGGGTCACGCGATCGAACTGCTCCTCGTCCATGCCCGACATGGCGAGGACACGGCCGCGCAGCTCGGAGCGGGCCGGGGAATTCAGGGCACGGAAGACCTTGGAGAGCACCAACTCCGGCAACCACGGAATCTGGAACAGCACCATGTAGGGAGTCCGGAGCAGCTGCGTGGTGGCGACCATGGTGCGGGCGAACGCCATCGGGTGGGGCACCGACACCGAAGTCAGCGTGCGCACCAGATCGGGCCGCGCCGCGGCGGTCGACCAGGCGACGGCGGAGCCCCAGTCGTGCCCGACCAGATGAACCGGCTCTCCCCCGAGCGCCTCGATCAACGCCACCGTGTCGCCGATCAGCAGGCTCATGCGGTACGCGAGCCGCCCGCGCCGCCGCGCCCCGGGCGAATAGCCGCGCTGGGTGGGAGCGATTGTGCGGTAACCGTGTTCGTGAAGATAGGGCGTCAGCCTGGACCATTCCGAGGCCGTCTGCGGGAATCCGTGCAGTAGCACCACCGGGATCCCGTCGAGCGGCCCGTCGTCGATCACGTCGAACGTCAGGCCGTCATTGCTGAAACTCGTGAGCCGCGTATCCATATGTCCCCCTTGGCTTCCAGTGCCACTCCGCTCGACCGCACGCTACGGGCCTTCGCCGCCTCACCGCTAGAGGCGGGCCTATGTCCGTTTCCCGCCACACTCTTTTGTTTCACGGAATCAACTTTTATATTTGATTCATGGAAGCAAATAAAGAACAGGTGTCGCGACTGGCCCGCAGCACCGCACGGTTCGCGGAAGCCATGCGGCAGGGCACTTCTCGCGCCTACGACCCCGTCCGGGTCGGCGTACTGCAGTGCGCGGTCGAGTCCGGGCCGTTGCGGGCCGGCGAGATCGCCGAATGCCTCGACGCTCTGCCGTCTTCCATCACCCGGCATATTCAGGCACTGATCGACTCCGGGCTGATCAGCACCTCCCCCGATCCCGCGGATCGGCGCGCGGTGCTGGTCGAGGCGACCGAGGCGGGGCGGGCCGAGCTCGCGCAGTTCCTGGAGATCGGCGACCAGGTGTTCGGCGAGGTGATCGCCGACTGGTCCGCCGAGGATGTCGACACTCTCACCCGGCTGCTCGATCGCATGATCGAGGCGTGGGCCGCAGCGGGAGCGCACCACCAGCAGCGGGCGAACCGCAAACGCCCGAGCCGATTCGGCTGGAGCCGGATCTGACCTCAGGAGAGGACGACGCCATGGCCACCAACACACCCCTGCACGTGATCATCGCCGGCGGCGGCATCGGCGGGCTCGCGCTCGCCAACGGCCTGCGCCGAGCCGGCGTGAGCGTCAGCGTGCACGAACGCGAAACCCAGCGCACCGACCGGCTGCAGGGTTTCCGCATCCACATCAACCCGCACGGCAGCAACGCCCTGGCCGAACTGCTCTCGCCGGAGCTGTATTCGACGTTCCTCGCGTGCGCGGGCAAGGGCGCCAACGGGTTCGGTTTCGTCACGGAACAATTGCGCGAGCTGCTGCAGATCGACCCGGAGGAGGGTGCGCACACCACCGGCGGGCACTACGGCATCAGCCGGATCACCCTGCGACAGCTGCTACTCGCCGACCTGGGCGACGTCGTCCGCTACGGCAGCATGTTCGACCGCTATGACCGCCTGCCCGACGGCCGGGTCCTGGCTTGTTTCACCAACGGCGACTCCGAGATCGGCGATGTCCTGGTCGGCGCGGACGGCGGCACCTCCCGGGTGCGGGCACAATACCTGCCGCAGGCCGAGCGGGTGGACACCGGAATCGTCACCATCGCAGGCAAATACGGCCTGACCGAGAAATCACGGGCCCGTCTGGACGCCCGGCTGCTGCGCAATCCGCTCAGCGTCATCCCGCCCAGCGGCTGCGGAATGTTCCTCGCCCCACACGAATTCGACATCCCCGCCGGCGCCGAGGCCCTGACCGGCAACCAGCCCGGCCTGGAGCCCGGACTGCTGCTCGACAACACCCGGCCGTACGTTTTCTGGGCCTTCGGCGCCAAACGCGAACGCTACGGCACCGACCTGGAGGCGCTTCCGGCCGCCGGCCTGCACGCGCTGGCGGTGCGCATGACCACGGGCTGGGCACCCGAATTACGCGCGCTGGTCATCGATTCCGATCCGGAGACCGCGACCCTGCTGCCGATCAAGACCTCGGTCCCGATCCCGGCCTGGCCGACCACGAACGTCACACTGCTCGGCGATGCCGTGCACAGCATGACCCCTTTCGCCGGTATCGGCGCGAACACCGCACTGCGCGACGCCCGGGGCCTGTGCCGCGCATTGGTGGCCGCCGAACGCCGTGAGCACGGACTGCTCGAGGGCATCCGCCGATACGAGACGGACATGATCGACTACGGCTTCGCGGCGGTGCGGGCCTCGCTCACCGCCGCCAACCAATCGGTGTCCGACAGCCGGTTCGCGCGCAGTGCGGGCAAACTCTTCTTCCGGACCGCCAACTCGGTGCCTGCCATGAAGCGAAAGATGTTCGCCGACTTGGGTGCCGAGTGATAGCTGCCTCACATGTGTTACCTGCGTAACGAGCGGCTGACACATGCGGAATGCAATCTCTGAATGTCGAAACTCCAACGCGGGCATGACATTCAGAAGGCTCGCAGATTGCTGACGCGGTGGAAACATCCCATCCGGAAGTAAATCGAATGAAACCATTCCCTTTCAATTTCCCAATTCGAACCTTGCCCGGTAGATTGCCGTCGTCGCGTCTGCGATGCGAAACCCCTGTTCTGGCAATGGAGTTCGAGTGCTGGAAATTCACCACTTCAGCTACGGTTGGATCACACCCGTGCTGGCCTACATCATGTCCGTCACCGGATCCCTACTCGGTCTGCGGTGCACGGCACGCGCCCGGTCAGGGGACGGACGCAGCGGATGGCTCATCTCGGCGGCCGTCGCCATCGGCGGCACCGGCATCTGGGTCATGCACTTCGTCGCCATGCTGGGCTTCACCATCCGCGGCGCGGTGATCAAGTACAACGTGCCGCTCACCCTGCTCAGCGCCATCATCTCGGTCACCGTGGTGTGGCTCGGGCTGTTCGTGGTGGCCCGCGAGCCCTTCGGACGCTTGTCGCTGTTCGCGGGCGGCGCGGTTACCGGGCTCGGCGTCGGCGCCATGCACTACTCGGGCATGTACGCGATGCGGTCCGACGCGATGATCAACTACAACCCGGGCATCGTCACGCTGTCCATGGTGATCGCGGTGGTCGCGGCCACCGCGGCACTGTGGTTCACGCTGGTCATCAAGGGTATCTGGGCCACCATCGGCGCGGCCCTGATCATGGGCGTCGCGGTCTGCGGCATGCACTACACCGGCATGGCGTCGATGAGCGCCCACCACATGAACAATCCGGCCACCCCGCACGGCGCGGGCGCGATGGAACTGCTGGCCCCGCTGATGATCAGCGTCAGCATGGTGACCCTGATCCTGCTCATCCACGTCGGCCTCACCGAGGTGGACGAGCGCGCCATGATGCCCGAACCCGTCGTGCCGGAACCCGCACCGGGCGTGAGCTGGTCGCTGCGGGCAGCCTCCGCGGTGGCCGACACGCGCAGCTCGGGCCAGGACGAACCCGGCCCCAAGGACTACCGGACCGCGGGCCTGTACGCACCGGCCCCCGACTACCAGGCCCCCGGCCGCCACGAGATGTCCACGTCCGGCGACTGGCGCTCGGACCAGTACTACCCGGCCGCCGCCGGCCCGGTGGCGCGCCCCGACCGGAATCCGGTTCCGCCACAGCGCAGTTCCCGCTATTCATAGCGGCACCCGCCCGAATGTGGGCCGGCTCCACTCCGGACCGGGCGGGCTGAGAATTACCGGCCCGGTTCACTGAGAATCCGCGCCCGATGATCGACTTTCGGGCACTTCGGCAGCAAACTGACTGCCGTGGAGCACCACCAGCTGGAGTTGATCTTCGCGGTCCTGTTCGCGACCATCCTGGCCCAGCCGCTCGGACGGCGACTGGGCCAGGCTCCGGCGGTACTCATGACCGCCTTCGGCGTGGTACTGGCCCTGATTCCGCAGGTGCCCAATATCGAGATCGACCCCGAACTGATCCTCCCGCTGGTGCTGCCGCCGCTGCTGTACGCCGCCGCGCGGCGCACCTCGTGGCGGCAGTTCGCCGAGAACTGGATGGCCATCAGCCTGCGGGCGGTGGTGCTGGTCATCGTGACCACGGTGGCCGTGGCCTGGGCTTTTCACCTCTGGTATCCGGCCGTGCCGATCGGCGCGGCGGTCGCGCTGGGAGCCCTGGTCGCGCCGCCGGATCCGGTGGCGGTCTCGGCGCTCGCGGGCAGGCTGGGCCTGCCCCGGCGCCTGGTCGCGCTGCTCGAGGGTGAGGGCCTGTTCAACGACGTGACCGCGATCGTCCTCTACACAGCCGCGATCCAGGCGGTCGTGACCGGTTCCTTCTCGGCCTGGGGCGCCTTCGGCGATTTCCTGGTGTCGGCGCTGGTCGGGGCGGTGGTCGGGCTGCTGCTCGGCTGGGCCGGAAGCAAACTCATGCAGCGGCTCGACGAGGCACCCTGGCGAGTGGCACTGGGCCTGCTGCTGCCGTTCGCGGCCTACGGGCTCTCGGAATCGCGGGGCGGGTCGGCGGTGCTGGCGGTGCTGGTGTGCTCGATGTATCTCACCGACGCCGCCACCGATTTCAGCGACAGCGACTACCGGCTGGTGGGCGACTCCTTCTGGGAGATAACCGAAATGCTGGTCACCGGTTTCGCTTTCGGTCTGATCGGACTGGAGCTGAGCACGGTGCTGCGCGATGCCGGACCCGATTGGCCGCGCTTCATCGGCGGGGCGGTGGTCGTCATCGCGGTGGTCGTGGGACTGCGGCTGATCTGGCTGCTCACCACGACCGCGATCTTCAAATCCTGGTGGCGCACCCGCGACAAGGACGAGCCCTACACCTGGCGCGAGACCGTGGTCACCTGGTGGGCCGGAATGCGCGGCGTCGCGACGGTCGCGCTGGCACTGGCCGTGCCGTTCAGCACCGACAGCGGAAAACCCTTCCCGGGCCGCACCGAAATCCTGTTCACCGCCATCACGGTGGTCCTGTTCACGCTGCTGCTGCAGGGCCCGACCCTGCCCGCCGTGGTGTCGGCGACGGGCGTGCACGCCGACACCGGCGCCGAACGCGCCTTCGAACGCCAGCTCTGGACCCGGGTACTGGACGCCGAACTGGCCCGGCTCGAGGAGATCTCGGACACCGAACACCTGCCCGAGGAGGTCTACGACCGGCTGCGCCTGGGCTTCGAACGCCGTCTGGCCCAAGCGGATCCGGAAGCCGCCGCAGGCAATGCGCGGATGCACACCGATCGGACCCTGGCCTACACCGCGAAGATGCGGACCATCACCAATGACGTACTGGAGGCCGGCCGGGCCGAGGCCCTCGCCGCCCGCCGCGAGCCCGGCGTCCCGCCCGACGTGGTGGACCGGGTCATGCGCCGTCTGGATCTGCGGCTCTGATCGGCGGCGCTATCCGGCCCGGCCGAGCCGCACCAGCACGGCGACGAATTCCCGCGCGAAGGACTTGCGGGTGAGCAGGCGGGAGGTGCGCGCGCCGGTGACCTGGGCGCGCAACCCGAGCCGCCGGGCCAGGCCGGCCGTACGCAGTACGTGAAAGTCGCTGGTGACCAAGGTGATTCGCACCGCGTCCGGATCGAGACCACGCTCGCGCAACTCGACGAGGGTGAAGCGCAGATTCTCCTCGGTATTGCGCGACCGGTGCTCCCGGATGATGCGGTCGGCCGGAATGCCTTGCGCCAGCAGATAATCCGCCATCGCCTCGGCTTCGGCCACGGATTCGCGCCCGCTCTGCCCGCCGGAGACCACCACCAGTGGTGCGCGGCCCCGGTCCTGCTCGGCCCGCACCACGTCGAGGGCCCGGTCGAGCCGCCGGGCCAGCATCGGGGCGACCCGATCGTGGCGCAGCCGGCAGCCGAGGACCACCACGACCTGCGTGCCCGGGTGCGGGGACAGCCGGGCGCGGCCGACCGTATAGCCGGTGAAGCCGACGAACGGCACCAGGATCGCGGTCCCGGCCAGCACCGGAATCACTCGCCGCAGTCTCATTCCGTCTGCACCTCCTGCCCCGCGCCGATTCCGGCGCCGTCCGAGCGGCCTGCCACACCGGGTGAACAGTACTTCGCCGCTGTCCGCGACGCGGGCGGGCGGCCCGCACCGCCGCGTGTTTCGCCGGAAATCCGCTAGGTGGTTCGCGCGGTGCCGGTGGCATGGTCGCCATGGCGTTCGCCGCGCGATGCACCGGGTGGCCCGTGCCCCTCGGGCTACCATGGCGCCATGGCAGGCACCTATCAGCCGCCCTGGCTGCGCACCGTCGATCTGCGCGAGGAGGTCCGCAGTATCGACGACTGGTGGCGGCAGCCGCAGCGGCTGCGGCGCGCGATCCAGGCCTATCGGGATCTCCTGTCCGTCACCCCGGCGTGCATCGCCTACGCGTTCACCCTGTTCATCACCTGGTGGACGTTGCGCGGGGCCAGCGACATCGTGGGCCGGCGGCTGATCTTCTCCGCCTCCACGAATCTGCGCAATATGCAGAAGGATCCGATCCAGGTGCTGGTGGCCTCCGCGTTCTGGACCGACGGCGGCTTCCCGTGGGCCGACATTCTCATCCTGGTCACCTTGATGGCGCTGGCCGAGCGGTGGCTGGGGTCGCTGCGCTGGATCCTGGTGGTGGCCATCGGTCATGTCGGCGCCACCGTGATCACGGTGATCGGCATCGCCCACAAGCTGGACAAGCAGCTGATCCCGACCCGGGTGGCGTTCGCCTCGGATGTCGGCCCGAGCTACGGCATCTCGGCGATGATGGCCACGCTGGCCTTCCGGCTGCGCGGCCCGGCCCGCTGGGTATGGGCGCTGTCCATGCTGGTCTATTACGCGTACGGCGTCTGGCACGGCCGCACCTTCACCGACTACGGCCATTTCTTCGCGCTGCTCATCGGTTTCACGGTGGGCGCGGTCGCGGTGGCGCTCTCGCACCGCCTGGTCGCGGTGCGAAAGCGCAAGGCTACGGCGAAGGTGGTCCGGGTGGCCGCGAATCCGGCCGGGGCCAACGGGAATTCAGCCGGGGACGGGGTCGATGCGGCCGCGGTCACGCTGGACGAGCCGGATGGCCGGCTCGACGAGGCGCGCCGCGATCGGGCCGAGCACGGCCATCATTAGCACGTAGGCCGAGGCCAGCGCGGCCAGCCGACCGCTCACGCCGCCCAGCGAAACCGCCAGTCCGGCAATGACGATGGAGAATTCGCCGTGCGCCACCAGCGCCGCGCCCGCGCGTGCCCGGCCCATGCGACGGATGCCCTGCCGCGACGCCGCCCACCAGCCGGTGGCGAGCTTGGTCAGGGTGGTCACCACCGCCAGCAGTACCGCCCAGCCCAGCACCGGCGGGATGGCTCGCGGGTCGGTGCTGAGCCCGAAGGCCACGAAGAAGATGGCCGCGAACAGATCCCGGATCGGTTCGAGGAGTTTCGCCGCCTCCTGCGCGGTGGATCCGGAGATGGCGATGCCGAGCAGGAACGCGCCGACCGCCGCCGACACCTTCAGCGCCGAGGCGGCGCCCGCCACCAGCAGGGCCGCGCCCAGCAGCTCGAGCAGGAACACTTCCCGGTCGTTGCTGTCCACGATGGCCGACACGTACCGGCCGTAGCGCAGCGCCACGATGAGCACCACGGTGATCGCCACCAGCGCGGTGGCCAGCGAGCGCAGTCCGTTGGCGAAACTCAGCCCGGCCAGCATCATGGTGAGGATCGGCAGGTACACCGCCATGGCCAGATCCTCGAACACCAGGATGGACAGCACCACCGGCGTCTCGCGGTTGCCGAGGCGGCCCAGGTCGTTGAGCACCTTGGCGACGATGCCGGAGGACGAGATGTAGGTGACGCCGCCCATGGTGACCGCGCCGGTCGGGCCCCAGCCCAGGATCAGCGCCACCACCACGCCCGGCGTGGCATTGGCGACGATGTCGAGCAGGCCCGCCAGCCAGGACCGCCGCAGTCCGGTCACCAGTTCGGCGGCGGTGTACTCCAATCCGAGCAGCAGGAGCAGCAGCACCACGCCGATCTCGCCGGCCAGGTGCCCGAATTCGGTGGCGGCGCGCATCTTGATGATGCCGCCCTCACCGAAGGCCAGGCCGCCCAGCAGATAGAAGGGAATCGGCGACATGCCGAAGCGGGCGGCCAGCCGCCCCAGCATGCCGAGCGCGAACAAGATCGCGCCGAGTTCGAACAGGGCTAGACCGGTCGAATCCACTGCTTCAGCCGTCGGCCAGAATGCGAGCGGCCGCGTCGAGCCCGTGCGGCGTGCCGACGACGACGAGCACGTCACCGGAGTCGAGCACTTGATCGGGTCCGGGTGAGGGGTGCAGTTGCCCTGCCCGCATGATGGCCACGATGGAGGCCTTGGTCCGGGTCCGCATGGCGGTCTCGCCGAGCATGCGTCCCCGGTATGGCGAATTGCCGCCGATTGTCAGCTGTCTGGTGGTGATCCCGGGTAGGTCCGAGTGTTCTTCCTTCAGCTGCTGCACCAGCTGCGGCGCGCCCAGCAGATTCGCCAGGACCGCTGCCTCGTCGGTCGTCAGCGGCACCTGGGCCTGGCACGCGTCCGGGTCGTCCCGCTGCGACACGATGAGATCGATGCCGCCGTCCCGGTGCGCCACCACTCCGATCCGCCGCCCCGATCTGACCTCGAAATCCTTCCGCACACCGATACCGGGCAGCGCAGTCACATCGACGTTCACGCCGTCCAGACTAGGACAACCCGCCCGAATCCCGGGGAGCTACATTCCGGCACACCCGTCCGCACGCGTCTCGGACGGGCGAGCGTCGGGTCACTCCGCGGTGAGCGGGGCGAACGATCCGTCGGGGCCGGGCAGGAATGCGGTGACCTCGACGACCGCGGCGAGAGGCAGCGGGCCGTACAGGTGCGGGAACCGCATGGACTCCGGATCGGTGGGCACGCCCGGCTCCCACTGCACCGGGGAGTTCAGCCGAGCCGGATCCAGGTGCAGCAGTACGAGATCGGTGCGTCCGGCGAAGAGGCGATTGGCGGGCAGGTGGGCCTGATAGGGCGCGGAGAGGTGGATGAATCCGGCCTCGGCCAGCGAGGGGGCGCGGTATTCGCCTGCGGCGCGTGCGTTTTCCCAGTCGGCTCGGGAGCAGATGTGCAGCAGGGTCGGCGGCGTCGTGTCCTGTTCGGTTCCCACCTGTCCAATCTAGGTGAGTGCCCTCCGCGAGCTCAGCCAGAAGACGGTCGGCATGCTCGCCGAGGAGCTGCTGATCGCCGGGCTCACCGTGGAACAGGCCGCCGATCGACTCGGCTACGCCAGCGTCTCCGTTCGCCTCGGCGTTGCGGACCTGGAAGGGGCAGTCGCCCGGCCACTTCGGGCGGGCGCACCGCGGCCGCGCTCCGGTGCGCTCCTGGCCACCGACCGTGATCTCGCCCCGCCCTCTCGGACGGCCGCGCGCCTTCTGGTAGACCGGCAGGTACGACTCCCGTACCCGACCGTCCGAGGAACCATGAATCCGTCCAGCATCATGTCCGCCCGCGACCTCGAGTTCCTGCTCTACGACTGGCTGCACGTGGAGTCGCTGACGTCCCGCGACCGCTTCGCCGACCACTCCCGCGACACCTTCGACCAGGTGCTGCGGCTGTGCCAGGACCTGGCCACCACCTACTTCGCGCCGCACAATCGCGAGAACGATCTGCACGAGCCCACCTTCGACGGCGAGCGCGTGCACATCATCCCCGCGGTCGGCAAGGCGCTGCGGGCCTTCGCGGACGCCGGAATGATCGGCGCGGCAATGGATTACGAGATCGGCGGCATGCAGCTGCCGCACTCGGTCTACACCGCGTGCATGTCGTGGTTCCACGCCGCCAATGTCGGCACCGCCGCCTATGTGCTGCTCACCACCGGCAATGCGAATCTGCTTGCCGCGCACGGCAGCCCGGAGCAGATCGACGCCTACGTGCGCCCGATGCTGGACGGCCGCAGCTTCGGCACCATGGCGCTGTCGGAGCCGCAGGCCGGCTCCAGCCTGGCCGACATCACCACCCGCGCCGTCCCCGCCGCCGACGGCTCCTACCGTCTGTTCGGGCACAAGATGTGGATCTCCGGCGGCGACCACGAACTCTCTGAGAACATCGTCCATCTGGTGCTGGCCCGCATTCCGGGCGCACCGGAGGGCACCCGCGGCATCTCGCTGTTCGTCGTCCCCAAGTTCCTGCCCGACGCGGACGGCGACGCGACTGTCCACAACGATGTCGCGCTCTCGGGCATCAACCACAAGATGGGCTGGCGCGGCACCGTCAACACCGCTCCGGTCTTCGGCGACGGCAACTTCACCCCCGGCGGCGAGCCCGGCGCCATCGGCTATCTGGTCGGAGAGCCGAATCACGGGCTGGCCCAGATGTTCACGATGATGAACGAGGCCCGCATCGGCGTCGGCCTGGCCTCCACGGCGCTGGGCTACACCGGCTACCTCAAATCCCTCGACTACGCCCGCAGCCGCCCGCAGGGCCGCCCGGTCAGCGCCCACGGCGGCGCACAGGTGCCGATCATCGAGCACCCGGACGTGCGGCGCATGCTGCTGGCCCAGAAGTCCTATGCCGAGGGCGCGCTGGCGCTGCAGCTCTACTGCGGCAAGCTGGTCGACGAACACCGCACCGCGGCAGACGAATCCGGCCGGGCGCGCGCCGCCACCCTGCTGCGCATCCTCACTCCCATCGCCAAGTCCTGGCCGAGTCAGTGGTGCCTGGCCGCCAACGACCTGGCAATCCAGATCCACGGCGGCGCGGGCTACACCCGCGACTACGACGTCGAGCAGCACTACCGCGACAACCGCCTCAACCCGATTCACGAAGGCACCCACGGCATTCAGAGCATGGATCTGCTCGGCCGCCAGGTCACCCTGGACAACGGCGCGGCCCTGGCCGCCCTCCTGGAGACCATGGCCGCCACCATCGCCGCGGCCCGCGCGAGCGGCGACGCCGAGCTGTCCGAGCACGCCGCCGCGCTGGAGGCCGCCGCCGGTCGCCTGGCCGCCACCACGGCCGGTCTGTGGAGCACCGGCAATCCCGAGGCGGCCCTGACCAATTCGGCGGTCTATCTGGAGGCGTTCGGCCACGTGGTGCTGGCCTGGATCTGGCTCGAGCAGGCCGTCACCGCCAATGCCCTGCCCGCACAGGACCGTCCGCACGCGGCCGAGTGGGAGGCCTTCCGCCAGGGAAAGCGGCTGGCCGCCCGGTACTTCTTCCGCTGGGAACTTCCGCGCACCGCACCACAATTCGACCTGCTCGACTCCGGCGATCGCACCACCCTGGAGCTCGACGAGTCCTGGTTCTGAGCGCCCGCGCGAATCCGCCGTTCGCGCTGCGCGAACAGCGCCGGCAGGCACGTACCCCTTCCGGTATCGACGCGGGCCATGGATCGAGGTCACGCGGTCGCGGACAGGTCTCCAATCCACCCGCCTTGATTACGGTTTGCTGGCGTCCCAGCCACAGAGACCAATCGGAGTGTGAGTGTCGGTGCGCCCGGGTAGTCTCCGGATAGACAACTCGATCAGCGTGTTCGAACGGGAGGTTTCGACATCTCCGGGGGCAGTCACCAGGACCTGTTCGCTTTCAGCGAAATCGCAGGTCGTGTTAGAGAAAACACATGGGAAACTGCACGGGAACAAAGCCCTCGCGCCGAACGTCTGACAAAGTAGTCAACAGCCACTGCTGGGAAGTAGCGGTAGCGAGGTTCGCGGAATGGACCGCGAGCCCCCACACCAGGCAAACGGCGCGCGAGCGCCCGGAGCCAGGACGGAGGAGTCATGCCAGGAACCCTGACAAGCACCCCACTGACCGCGGTCGATCGTTGCGACCGCTGCGGGGCGGCTGCGCGCGTGCGCGCAACCCTTCCTGCCGGTGGAGAGTTGCTCTTCTGCCAGCATCACGCCAACGAGCACATGGACCGTCTTCGTGCGCTCGAGGCCGTGATCGACACGGAGTCGGCACCGGCGCTGTAACAAGCTCCTCCACCTCGGAGAGGCTCGATCGGGAGCCATCATTCTCCGAGAGCCCGCTCGACAATTGAATCTTCCCAACAGAAAACCCGGCAGCGGGCGACCAGCAGGTCGCCCGCTGCCGCTGTTTCCGGACCTTCAGTCGCGGCTGTGGCCTACGCCACACCAATTGCGCTGTGGCATGGGACACGTCGACCACGCTGCGCGCAACGCGAGATTGATCATGTGCGCACGGCGAGATCGGCCGGGTACAACGGATGAGTGCCGGAGACCTCGCAAGCCACCTACCTGCAGGATCGACATATGGTCGCGCTCTGGACGTGGAACGGCCACGCCACCGGACGCGCACCGCGAGACCTGGGCGAGGTGGAGACCCTCGCCCTCGCCGTTCCCGGCCGGGACGGCATCGGCGTCACCGACGTGGAATGCGCTCTGGTGGAACCGGAACGGTTATGCACTATCGCTATTGAAAATTCGGGGGAATCGATATATCTGCTGCGCGAGGCGATCGAGACGGAGGTCGAGGCGCGGCGTCTACCCCTGGCCGCGCACGCCGTCCCGAACGCCACCGGCACCGCCGTCGTGTCGGCGGGCCGGACGCTGCGAGCACTGCGCGACACCGTGGCGCTGGGCGCCGAGCTGCGGACCGGGCTGAAGGCGGAGCTGCGGCCCTATCAGGCGCGCGGCATCACCTGGCTGCGCGAGACCGTCGCCGCGCACGGCGGCGCGGTGCTGGCCGACGAAATGGGCCTGGGCAAGACGGTGCAGGCCATCGGGTATCTGCTCGGGAAGGCCGGGGACGGGCCACAACTCGTGGTGTGTCCCACATCACTGGTCGGCAACTGGGCGCACGAGATCGAACGATTCGCGCCCGGACTGCGCGCCGTGGGCTGGCGAGGCGGGGAGGCGCCGGACGCGGAGGCGGGGACCATCGTGGTGACCGGGTATCCGACGCTGCGCGGACACAGCGCGGCGCTGGCCGGGCAGCCGTGGGCCACCGTGATTTTCGACGAGGCGCAGGTGCTGAAGAATCCGCACACGCAGGTGGCGAAGGCGGCGCGAGCGATTCCGGCCGCCGCGCGGATCGCGCTCACCGGCACGCCGGTGGAGAACCACCTCGACGAATTGTGGGCGCTGCTGAATCTCATCGTGCCGCAGGAGTTCACGCACCGAGCGCAGTTCCGGCGGCGGTTCGTGCGGCCGATCAGCGAGGGATCGGCGAGTGCGGTGCTGCGGCTGCGCGACGCGGTCGAGCCGATCGTGCTGGGCCGCCGCAAATCCCAGGTGGCCGCGGCGCTGCCCGCCAAGATCCACTGTGATCTGGTGTGCGACCTGAGCGCGGAGCAGCAACGGCTCTACGACCAGCTGCTCGACCGGGCCGAGGCCGCCGGCTTCGGAACCGGAGCGCAGCGGCACACGCGGGTGCTGGCGGTGCTGACCGAGCTCAAGCAGGTGTGCAACCACCCCGGGCTGATCACCGGGGAGCTGGACGAATTGCTCGGGCGCTCCGGGAAATTCGACATCTGCTCCGACATCCTGGCCAACAATCTCGACGTGGACGCGCCCACCCTGGTGTTCACCCAGTACCGCAAGACCGGTGAGCTGCTGGTCCGGCACTGTGCCGAGGAGTTCGGGGTGCGGGCGCCATTCTTCCACGGCGGGCTGAACCAGCAGCAGCGCGCGGAAATCGTCGCGGACTTCCAGTCACCGGACGGCCCACCCATTTTGGTGCTCAGCCTGCGGGCCGCGGGCACCGGGCTGACGCTCACGCGGGCCGCCGACGTCATCCATTTCGACCGCTGGTGGAATCCGGCGGTGGAGGCGCAGGCGTCGGACCGCGCGCACCGCATCGGGCAGACCCGCACCGTCACCGTCACCACGCTGACCTCCGGCACCACCCTCGAGGAGCACATCGCGGGCATGCACGACCGCAAGTCGGCGCTCACCGACCTCAGCGATGCGGCGGGGGTCGCGGAGCTGGCGCGACTCGACGACGAGCGACTGCTGGAGCTGCTGCGCCGGAAGCGGGAGAACTGAGATGGCGGACAACGAATTCGGGTACACGGCCTGGGGCAAGGACTGGGTGCGGCTCGCGGAACCGCTCAGCCTCACCAAACCCGAGCCACTGCTCCCCCGGGCCCGCAACATCGCCCGCAACAACGGGGTCCGGACCGAGATCGAGGGCACCGTGGTGCAGGCGCACATCCACCGCGGGTCCGAGGCGTCGGTGACACACCTGGAGCTGACGTCGCTTCCGCGCGCCACCATCGACGCCATCGCCGCGGTGGTGCCCGCCGACGCCCTCACCCTCAGCGACGAACTGCACGCCGCGGTGGCCGGCGCGGGGATCTCGGTGACCCCGATCCTCGCCGCCACCGACTGCTCCTGCCGCGCCCGCAACGCCCGCTGCCTCCACATGCTCGCCACCTGTTACGCGGTGGTCCGCCTGATCGACGAAAACCCCTGGCTCGCACTGGATCTCCAGGGCTACCGCAGCGCCCCGCCCGGAACGCCGACCGATGCCCCGGTCGCGATCCCACGATGGACCCCCATCGACGCGCTCGATCCGGCGGTGTACTTCGGCTGACGCCCCACTCTCCCGGCCCGATTCTGTCGGACCGGACCGCTACCGTCGGCACATGGCGATCTCCACGTACTCGTTCACCGCCGAACTCTGGGAGTGGGAAGCCCAGGCCTCCTGGCATTTCGTGAGCCTGCCCGAGTCGGTCGCCGACGAGATCGAGGAGCGCTTCGGCCATACCGCTTCCGGATTCGGCTCGGTGAAGGTGAAGGTCGCAGTCGGCAGCAGCCGGTGGTCGACCTCGATCTTTCCCGATGGCAAGCGCGGAACATATGTGCTGCCGATGAAGAAGGCCGTCCGCGTCGCCGAGGGGTTGAGCGCGGGCGACCCGGTCGAGGTCGAACTCCAGGTGACCTAGCCCGGCCGGGTCAGATGCGGCGCAGGGCCGCGATGCGCTGGGACAGCTGGTCGGCGGTGGCGAGTGCGGTTGGGGGGCCGCCGCATTCGCGGCGCAGATCGCCGTGGATGACACCGTGCGGTTTGCCGGTGCGGTGGTGATGCATGGCGACCAGGCTGTTCAGTTCCCGGCGCAGTTCGGACAGGCGGTCCGAGGTGGCCGCGCGTTCGGCGGCGGCCTCCACACCGGCGCCGCTCGGACGGGACTCGGCGGCCGCGCTGCGATCCCGAAGCTGACGGGTCTGGCGTTCGCGCAGCAGAGCGCGCATCTGGTCGGCGTCGAGCAGGCCGGGGATGCCGAGGTAGTCGGCCTCCTCGTCGCTGCCGGAGAAGGTGGCGGTGCCGAAGGAGTCGCCGTCGTAGATGACCTGGTCGAGCTCGGCGTCGGCGGCCAGGGCGACGAACTTCTTCTCCTCCTCGCCGGGCTCGTCCTTCTGCCGGTTGGCGTCGATGAGGAGTTCGTCCTCCAGCGAGTTCGCCTCGCGGTGCGGCTTGCCGATGACGTGGTCGCGCTGCAGCTCCAGCTGGGCGGCCAGGTCCAGCAGCACCGGCACCGAGGGCAGGAAGACGCTGGCGGTCTCACCCGTCTTGCGGGCACGCACGAAACGGCCGATGGCCTGGGCGAAGTACAACGGAGTGGAAGCGCTGGTGGCGTAGACGCCGACGGCCAGACGCGGCACGTCGACGCCCTCGGACACCATGCGCACCGCGACCATCCACGGATCGGTGGTCTCGCTGAACTGGCCGATGCGGTCGGAGGAGTCCGGGTCGTCGGAGAGGACGACGGTCGGCTTGGTGCCCGAGATGTGTTCCAGCAGTTCGGCGTAGTCGCGCGCCTTCTCCTGGTCGGTGGCGATCACGAGGCCGCCCGCATCGGGCATGCCGGTGGCGCGCAGCTGGCGCAGGCGGGTGTCGGCGGCGGTGAGGACCTTGGACATCCAGTCGCCGGCCGGGTCGAGGGCGGTGCGCCAGGCGCGGGCGGTCTGTTCGGCATTGAGGGGTTCGCCGAGGCGGGCCGAGTACTCTTCGCCCGCGCTGTCACGCCAGTGCGCCTCGCCGGAGTAGGCGAGGAACACCACGGGTCTGACGACGCCGTCGGCGAGCGCCTCGGAGTAGCCGTAGGTGTGGTCGGCGCGCGACTTCTCGAAGCCGGACTCGTCGGCCTCGTAGGTGATGAACGGGATCTTGGAGTCGTCGCTGCGGAAGGGGGTACCGGTGAGCGCCAGCCGGCGGGTGGCGTCGGCGAACGCCTCCTCGACCGCCTCACCCCAGCTCTTGGCGTCGCCGGCGTGATGGATCTCGTCCATGATCACCAGCGTGCGGCGGTTCTCGGTGCGGACGCGGTGCTTGAACGGATGCGACGCGATCTGCGCGTAGGTGACGACCACGCCGTGGTAGTCCGACGAGGTGGAGCCGGTCGAGTTGGAGAAGTTCGAGTCCAGCTGGATCCCGTTGCGCGCGGCCGACGCCGCCCACTGATGCTTGAGGTGCTCGGTGGGCGCGACCACCGTCACCTGGTCGACCGTGCGGTCGTTGAGCAGCTCAGCGGCCACGCGCAGCGCGAAGGTGGTCTTTCCGGCGCCGGGTGTGGCGACGGCAAGGAAGTCGCGTGGCTTGGTCGTCAGATATTTGGTGAGCGCTCTGCGCTGCCATGCACGTAACGAACCGCCACCACCCGAAGTCACTCGGTAGAGATTAGCGAGTGAGCCCGACAGCTTTCCAATCCGACACAGTCCCGCCGAGTGCCGCACGACACATTGCGGGTCCCGTCCCATTCGAAGCGCTGGTAGGCGATGCTTAGGCCACGATGAACGCGCACGACGAATCTCCGCAACACGCCGACGCGTCGGCACCTACGGCGTCCGTTGTGCTCGCCGACACCCGCTGGGACCGCATCCGGCAGCTGGTCGTCCACGTCGCGGTGAAGGCGTGGAACGACTCGATCTTCACCAAGTCCGCCGCGGCCGCCTTCTGGCAGACGCTCTCGCTGGCGCCGCTGCTGCTCGGACTGCTCGGCAGTCTCGGTTATGTCGGGCACTGGTTCGGGCCGAACACGCTGAACATCGTGCAGTCCAAGATCGTCGCGTTCGCGCGGAAGGCGTTCAGCCCCAGCGTGGTCGACAGTCTGGTGCAGCCGACCGTCAACGACGTGCTGCAACGCGGACACGGCGGCGTGGTGTCGGTCGGGTTCGTGCTGTCGCTGTGGGCGGGATCGTCGGCCATGGCGACCTTCGTCGACGCCATCACCGCCGCGCACGGCCAGGCCACCGCCCGGCACCCGGTCTGGCAGCGGATCTTCGCGCTGCTGCTCTATGCGGGGTTCCTGGTGATCGCGGTGCTCGTCCTGCCACTGATTGCCTTGGGCCCCACCCTCATCGGACGGGTGCTGCCACACGGCTGGCGGGAGCCGGGCCTGCGTCTCATCGACACCTTCTACTACCCGGCCACGGGTCTGCTGCTGATCGTCGGCCTCACGTTCCTCTACAAGACCGCTCTCCACCGCACCCTGCCCTGGCATCGGCTCTTCGGTGGCGCACTGGTCGCGGGCGTGTTCTTCATGGCCGCCAGCGAGGGCCTGCGCCGCTACCTGGCGTGGGTGACCCGGACCGGCATCTCCTATGGCGCGCTGGCGACGCCCATCGCCTTCCTGCTGTTCACGTTCTTCCTGGGTTTCGCCATCATCCTCGGCGCCGAATTCAATGCCAGCGTCGAGGAATTCTGGCCCGCCCGCGCCACCCGGCTGACCCAGCTGCGCCACTGGTGGAACGCCCGCCAACGTGACGCGTCCCCCGAGGCCGCGCCCGGCCCGCCCCCGACGTCGGCCGATCCGGCGGATCAGCGCGACGCGGGCCGCACGGGCACCACCCCCGGCAACGAGTAATCCGACCGGAACCACGGACGAGCGCGGCCCGGTCACCGAGGAGCCGGCACCCCCGTCATGCGCCGCGCCGAGACGTACGCGACGGCGGTGATCGCGACGGCGACCAAGACGGGTGCGAAGGCGATCGCCGGGTTGTCGGGCCGGTCGGCCATCAAGAAGGCCGCGGCCAATGTCTGTGCGGGAACACCCCATTGGACAGCGGCCAGCACTCCCGCACCACGGCCGGTCCGGTTCGAACCGGGGTCGGCCAGTCGCCGACGCGTCCACCCCGAGCTCGCGCCGATCACGGCGGTCGATACCACTCCGGCCCCGAGCCAGGGTCCACCCTTCGCGCCGTCGGCCAGTACGGCGAAGCCCGTGACCGCGGTCAACAGGGTGAACGCCGGCACGGCAAGCAGGGTGAGCCGGACCGCCCGGACAGCTCCCTCGACCCGGATTCCACTGGGCTCCAGCCGGATTCGCGCCAACTCGGTGCACTGCACGCCGACGAGGATCGTCAGCGTCAACGCGATGGTGATGTGTGTAGCCAGCAGCAGCGGATTCGCCATCGGCCCAACCTTTCCTGAGTTCCGACTCAGGATAACCATTTACTGAGTCATGACTCAAGAAATCTCACGCGATCGGCGGCCGAAGCGGCATGGTGTTGCCACCGGAACGGGAGGAGGTGACGATCGAGTGATGAAGAGGGACCGGCTGGACGAGATTCTGGGACTGCTCGACAACAACACGTGCATGCTCGAAGCCGTCCAGGACGAGCTGCTCGGCGAAGAGCCCGACCGGGACGACGAGGCCGGCGCGGAGGCGACACAGCAGTAGGGATGCCGCCTCTTCCGAGGCGGGAATGTCTTGTCAGCCGGCGAAGGCGGTGTCCAGGCACCGCATGGTGCGGTCGAGTACCTCGGCCAGATCCAGCCCGGGCCGGGACAGCCAGTGCTCGTATCCCGCCACGGCGGCGCCGAGCGCACAGTGCGCGACCGTCCGCGGAATCAGGTCGGCGGCCGCCCCACCGAGGCGGGCGGCCACGAACTCCGCGACCACGGCCCGCCAGTCCTGGTAGCGCAGCGTGGAATGCGCCTGCAGCGCGGGAACTTTCAAGGGGCCGAGCGGATTCGGCGAGGCCCGAAACACCTACCGGCGCTCACGGCGCTCGCGGACCAGCGGCACACGGCGACGGCGGCGACGGCCCTGGGCCGGCTGCCGCGAGCGCCGGGAGCGGCCGTAACGCAGCAACTCCATCAACAGATCCTCCGCCGCGCGATACTGCGGGATGTCGACCGACAGCCGCCAGACGACGGCCGGATCACCGGCCGCCAGCGGCGTCGCGCGCACCGGAAGGACATAGCCGGCGATTCCCACATCGGAGAGCGCGAAAAGCACTCTGTAGACCTGCGATTCGTCCAAGTCCGCGAGGACTGCCCAGGCACGGGCATCCAGGCCGTTGCTCAGTCCACGCGATGGAATCCAATGCGGAGTGCCGCGCCGGCTCGCCCAGGGATCGGGGACTTCTCGTGCCGTGGTCATGACGCCCAGTCGTGTGTGGGATGCCGGTCGGCCGGACCGACTGCAGGCGGATGAATTGGCGCACGACACCGAGGCATACCGCAGTTTATGCCTCGTTAGAGCTACATCATGTAACAGATACCATGTGTTTCGTGGCTAAGCTCAAGGTCTCCGTAGACGTCCCGATCGCGCCCGAGAAGGCGTGGTCGCACGCCTCTGACCTGCCCGAACTCGACAAGTGGCTCACCCTTCACGAGGGCTGGCGCGGCCCCGTCCCCGACGCGCTCACCCCCGGGACCCGCCTCATCGGCGTCGCCACCGTCAAAGGCTTCCGCAATCGCGTCACCTGGATCGTCGACACCGCCGAACCCCCGACCCGCCTGGTACTCACCGGTTCCGGCATCGGCGGCACCAGATTCGGCATCGAACTCCGTGTCTCCGCCAGCCCCACCGGCTCGAAGGTCACCGCCGACTTCAACCTCGGCGGCGCACCCCTCTTCGGCCCCATCGGCTCGGCCGTGGCGCGCGCCCTCCGCGGCGACGTCGAACGCTCCCTGGACCGCTTCGTCCAGCTCTACGGCTGACCCGCCGGATCGGGCCGCCGGTCAGCGCGGCCGGCCATCACACACCTACCTGCCGTCACGGCGAACCGCCGTGACGGCCTTGCGGGCGGCGACCTGGACAGGGTCCCAGACCGGGGAGAAGGGTGGGGCGTAGCCGAGGTCGAGGGCAACGATCTGATCGACGGTCAGGCGCGTGGTGAGAGCGACGGCGGCGATATCGATCCGCTTGCCCGCCCCTTCGCGCCCGACGATCTGGACACCGAGCAGGCGGCCGGTGCGGCGTTCGGCGAGCATCTTCACCGTCATGGGCGCGGTACCGGGGAAATAGCCGGAGCGGCTGGTGGATTCGATGGTGACGGTGACGAATTGCAGTCCCGCCGCCCGGGCGTCACGCTCCCGCAGACCGGTGCGGGCGACCTCCAGATCGCACACCTTGCTGACCGCGGTCCCCACGACACCGGGGAAGGTGGCGTAGTCGCCGCCGACGCCGGAACCGATGATCTGACCGTGCTTGTTGGCGTGCGTGCCCAGCGGAATGTGGCGTTCCGAGCCCGACACCAGGTCGAGCACCTCCACACAATCGCCGCCCGCCCAGATGTTCTCGTGCCCGCGCACCCGCATGGCCAGGTCGGTGAGCAGACCACCCGACTCCCCCAGCGGGAGACCGGCCGCGCGAGCCAGGTCGGTGGCGGGACGCACGCCGATACCGAGCACCACCACATCGGCGGGGTATTCGGCATCGGCCGTGGCGACGCCGGTCACCCGGCCCTGCTCATCGGTGTGGACGGCCGTCAGCTCCGCATTGCCTACGACCTGAATCCCCATGCCCTGCATGGCCTTCCGGATCAGCACGCCCATATCCGGGTCGAGGGTCGACATGGGCTCGGCGCCGCGGTTGAGCATGGTCACCTGGAATCCCCGGTTGATCAACGCCTCGGCCATCTCCACCCCGATGTACCCCGCGCCCACCACCACCGCGCGACGTCCCGTGATCGACTCGAGGGTGCCGATGAGGGCTTCCCCGTCATCGAGCGTCTGCACCCCGTGCACGCCGGCCGCGTCGATGCCGGGCAGCGCGGGCCGGATCGGCGTCGCGCCGGTGGCGATCACGAGTTTGTCGTAGCCGGTCCAGTTCTCCCGCCCGGTGTCGACCTCACGAGACCGCACCCGCCGCCCGGCGACATCGATCTCCACCACCTCGGTCCGCAGCCGCAGATCGATGTCCCGCGCCCGATGCTCGGCGGGCGTCCGCGCGATGAGGTCGTCCGGACCGCCCACATCCCCGCCCACCCAGTACGGGATCCCGCACGCCGAGTACGAGGTGAAGTGCCCCCGCTCGAAAACGACGATCTCGAGCTCTGCCGCGCCCTTCAACCTGCGCGCCTGCGACGCCGCCGCCATCCCCGCAGCATCCCCGCCGATGATCACCACCCGTTCGCCCATGCCCCACACGTTACGGGCGTTGGCGCGGTCGGAGGGTGCGCCGAGGCGGCGTATACCGTGGCCGGCGAGGACTGGTGAGGCCGAGTGGAACTCGGTGCGGCACCCCGCAGGATTCGTGCCGAGGCACGTCGCTCAGACGCTACACAGCGGGGCAATCCGGTCCAGGCCACCTGTCGTCGGCGAGGTCAGATACAGGCAGGCGTCCTCCCCCGCCGCGGCGATGGCGGTGCGCACCCGGTCCCACTGCGCCTGGTCGAGTTGCGCGGGACGAGACAAGACGAACCCCGACAGGCGATAGGGGTCGGTGACCAGCGCCCAGGAATAGTCGTCGGCCAGCGCGGTGACGATGTAGTTCGTCGGCCCGGTGCGGCTGTCCTGGGTGGGTACGCCGGGGAAGCTGACATGAAGTTGCGCGCGGGTGACGGGATCGTTGATCGTGGCAGTGCCGCGAATCTCGTTGGTCGTCGAGGCCCAGGTCGTACAGGTGTTGCGCACGGCGATGTCGCCATCGGGGTCGAGGGTGTACTCGGCCTGGGTGTCGCGAGCACAGTTCAGGTTGAAGTACTGCGGAATCGCGGCGAGCTGATTCCAGGTCCCCAGATAACGGGCGGTGTCCAGTTGCGGGACCGGTTGGGGTGGCGACTCCGCCGAGGCGGAGGCGGGCACGACCGATGCGGTCGCGACGGCGGCGACAAACACCGCCACCGCACAGGCGATGGGCCGAAGGCGATTGCGATTCATTGTTCCTCCTTGGTTGACCTCACCATCCTACGCAATCGATGCGTAAACGATGCAGCAATCGGTTCGGTCGACCTGCCTGCATGCTCCGCCCCCGCTATCGATGGGTCGGCGCGGCGGCGCTCGGCGCGAATTCGTCGGGCCTGTTCGCCAGGTGGTTGGGCCACCAGATGCGTGGTCCGATCACGGCATACAGGGCCGGGATGATGACGGTGCGGGTAAGGAACGTATCGAGAAGGATGCCGATACCGACCACGATTCCCAATTGGGTCAGGGTGATCAGCGGCAGCACCCCCAGGACGCAGAACACCGCCGCCAGCACGATGCCCGCGCTGGTGATCACCGAACCGGTGGATGCGACCGCGCGGATCATGCCGTCGGTGGATCCGTGGTCGGCAGCCTCCTCTTTCGCCCTGGCGACCAGGAAGATGGTGTAGTCCACACCGAGGGCCACGAGAAACAGCAGCGCGAACAACGGCACGTTCGTATCCAACGCGGGATAACCGAAGACGTGTGCGCTGAGCCAGCTTCCGAGACCGAGCGACGCCAGGGCGCTGAGCGTTGTCACCCCGACGAGCAGCAGGGCGGCAGGGAGGGCGCGCAGCAGCACCAGCAATACGGTCAGCACCACTCCGAGGATCAGTGGCAGCACCAGCGCTTGATCGCGGCGGGAGGCATTACGGGTGTCCAATGCCTTGGCGTCCGAGCCTCCGACCAATGCGTCGGCACCAGGAATCGGCGCCAAGGCGGTGCGCAGTTGTTCGATGGTGTGGAAGGCCCGTGCCGATCCCGGCGCGGAATCGAGAACCACGGTCCATCGGGTCAGACCACCGGCCGTGCCGCTGGAAGACGCGTTCACCACGCCGTCGGTGGCCTGGAGAGCGGCCTGCACGGCCACATCGGCCTTGCTGTCGGCCACCACGAGCGCGGGGTCGGAGGAACCGGAGGGGAAGTGCGCGGCCAGGGTGTTCAGTCCGTCGACCGATTCAGCCTGGACCCGGAATTGCTCGGCCTGGTTGAGTCCGATGTGGGTGCCGGTCAACAGCGCGGCGCAGGCCGCCAGCAGGATCAGTGCGGTCGCGGCGACGAATCGCGGACGGCGCACAACCCTGAGTGCCACCGCGCTCCATACGCCGGTTCGGGCGACGTCACGGTTGTCGGGCCGGGGAATGAAGGGCCAGAACACTTTTCGCCCACACAGTGCCAGGGCGGGCGGCAGCACGGTGAGAGCGAACGCCACGGCGATCAGTAGACCGAGGGCAGCGAACGCCCCGAGGCTGCGAGTGTTGGGGAGAACGGCAAGCAGCAACGTCAGCAGGGCGAGCACGACGGTGATGTTGCTCGCCAAGATCGTCGGGCCCGCCTTGCGCACCGCGATCCGCAGCGCAGTCCGGTGGTCGGGTGTGGCGTGCAACTCGTCGCGGTAGCGGGAAATCAACAGCAGTGCGTAATTGGTCCCGGCACCGAAGACCAGCACGCTGGTGATACCGGCGGTGGATCCGTCGAAGGACAGCCCGATCGTTCCGGCCGATCCCGCACCGACGGCGGCGGCCACCCGGTCGGCGAGCGCGACCACCGACAGCGGCAGCAACCACAGCACCGGGGAGCGGTAGGTCACGACCAGCAAGACCATCACCACGAGCGCCGTCACCGACAAGAGCAGCACGTTTGCTCCCGAGAACGATTCCGCGATATCAGCACCGAAGGCCGGTCCGCCGGTGACCTGCAGTCGCAGGTCGGCGGGCGCCTGGGCTGTCGCCGCGGCGCGGAGTTCGCGCACCCGGTCCGACAGCGCGAAACCGTTGAGGCCCGCGGGCACCGCTACCTGCCCCAGGGCAGCCTTGCCATCCGGAGCGGTGACGAGCCCGGGCCCGAGCGCCGTACCCATGCGCGACAGTGCCGCACGGGCGGAGTCCAGATCGGCGGTGGACAGCGAGGTGTCATCGACACGGGAGACCACCAGCACCGCCGACGCCGTATCACCGTCCGCGAAGTGCGACAGGGCCCGTTCAGCGCGTGCGGAATCAGAGGATGCAGGCAGCGAGTCGGGCGCTTGCCCACCTGATCCGCCGGTGCCGACGAAGGCCATCGTCGCCACGGCGGCGGCGATGACGACCACCAGCAGTACCCATGATTTGCGGCCGGTGACCAGCACCGCGAACCGCTCCCACGCCTCCACGCCGGTCACTATTTCAGATTCTTAAATATTCGGCAACGACGGTCGCGTTAGGCTCGCGAACAAAGAAACGGAGGCGATGATGACCAACGGCGCTGCCCGACCTGCGGAACCAACGAACGAACGCGCGCGGCTGGAGACCCAGCTGGCTCGAGATCTGCGTGCGCTGTCGTCGGTTACCGAACTGATCGGGCACGCGTTCGCACGCACGAACACACTGCGCCCCAACGACTTCCGCGCGCTCTTGCATGTGGCCACCGCCGATGCGGACAGCACGCCCCTGACCGCCGGCGCGCTGGGCACGCTGATGGGCATCTCCCCCGCTGCGGTCACCTACCTGGTGGAACGCATGATCTCGACCGGGCATCTGATGCGCACGGTCGACACCGTGGATCGTCGCCGGGTGCTGTTGCACTACAGCGAGCACGGAATGGCGGTGGCAGGCGAATTCTTCGGGCCGATCGGCAGTCGAACTCGCGCGGCGATGGCCGATCTGCCGGATACGGACCTGGCCGCAGCGCATCGAGTGCTGTCCGCCGCGATCGCGGCCCTGCGCGAACTGAGCTCGGAACTGGTCGCCACCTGACCGATCGGGCATATCGGTCATGCCATCCGTCCCGGCACCGTTGGATCACCGCCATCGATGAGATCGGCCCGCCGGGCACCCTGCCACGCCTCGTACACCCCGCTCGCGGCGCACAGCAGACCCCAGCCCGAGGTGACCGCTAGGGTTTTCACGCGTTCGGCGCGACCCTCGAGCGCGAGGGCGAAGACCGACGTGTCCGCCACGTCGCAGGCCACCCTGATGATGACGGCGGTCCGGCGAGCACGAGGGTCGTCGGCGAACGCCAAGGCCAGCCCGGAGACCAGGTCGCGCAGCGCGACCAGCCGCGCCGCAGCCCGCAATTCGGGTTCACCACCGGTGCCGAGTCCGGTCGGGCGCAGCAGAATCTCGGGCCGGATGGACACTGCCACACCGTAAGCCGCGGTCGCGAGCCCGATCAGCCGCGCGGGAGCAGTCGCATTCATCGCGGCACCGCCACAGCTCGGGCCGACGCCACAACCGGCCTGTGCCCGAGGACCGACTGCGCGACGCCGATGTGCGCATGTCCACCCAGCCTCGAATCAGCGTCGTAGGGAAGGACTTCGCAGTCGCAAGCCGGCGCCCAGGCTGGGGTCCCGGGACCCGCGACCGCGATGCGGGACGCGACGTGGGCGTGACCGGCCACCGAGGCGGCCACGGAAAGACTTCGCGGCGCGGTGGCACACATCGAGCGCACAGGTCCGCGAGGTGGAGTCGTGTTCATCGTTCCTCCAGCAATCGTGCGAGCCGGGCGGATAGTGGCCTAGCTGACTGCTTCGACAGTAGCATTCAATCGATGCAAAAACGATGCGCCCTATGTCGCGGATCGTGGGCGGTCGACACTGCAGGCGTCGGAACACGGGCGCGCGGCCTCGACGCGCTAGAGTCCCGTGCGTGGGTATCGAGTGGTCGAGTGTGGTCGCCACACCGCAGGACGAGGTATTCGCCTGGTTCGAGCGTCCCGGTGCGTTCACACGCCTGAGCCCTCCGTGGTCGCCGGTCCGGCTCGTGACAGAGGCATCCTCTCTGTCCGACGGCCGCGCGGTATTGGCGCTGCCCGGCGGGATGCGCTGGGTCGCACAGCACATCGCGAGTGACTACGACCCGCCACGACGGTTCAGCGACGAGGCCGTCGGCGGCAATGCGTCGGAGATGGTCTCGAACCTGTTGCCGTGGAAACACACTCACAGCTTCGAGGCAGTCGACGAACGACACACCCGCGTGCTCGACCGGGTCGACACACCCGTGCCCGCCGCCGCGCTGCAATCGATGTTCGCCTATCGATCCCGGCAGCTGGCGGGCGATCTCGACGCGCATCGGCGGGCTGCCGGGCGTTGCCCGGCGAGAATCGCGGTGACCGGCGCCTCCGGCCTGGTCGGATCCGCGCTCACCGCATTCCTGACCACCGGCGGCCATGCGGTGATCCGATTGGTTCGGCGGCCGCCCACCGTTCCCGATGAGCGGCAGTGGAATCCGGCCGAGCCGGCCAGCGACCTCTTGGCCGATATCGATGCCGTCATCCACCTCGCGGGCGCGTCGATCGCGGGGCGCTTCACCTCGGCACACAAGCACGACATCCGCGACAGCCGAATCGAACCGACACGCCGCCTCGCCGACCTGGCGGCGCGATCAGGTGTCCGAGTTTTCCTCAGCGCCTCCGCGATCGGCTACTACGGAGCCGATCGCGGCGATGATCCGCTCACCGAAAACAGCTCCCGCGGAAGCGGTTTCCTGGCCGATGTCGTTGCGGATTGGGAGGACGCCGCGCTGGCGGCCGCGGACCGCGTCCGGGTGGCCACCATCCGCACCGGCATCGTCCAGTCGCCGCGCGGCGGCACGCTGCGCCTGCTCCGTCCGCTGTTCTCGGCCGGCCTGGGCGGGCGAATGGGAGACGGACGGCAATGGCTGTCGTGGATAGGGATCGACGATCTGGTCGACGTCTATCACCGGGCGCTGTGGGACGAAACGCTCTCCGGTCCCATCAACGCCGTAGCACCGGACCCCGTCCGGAACAGCGACTACACGGCGGCACTGGCGCGGGTATTGCACCGCCCCGCGCTCGTCCCGATCCCGGGATTCGGGCCGCGACTACTGCTCGGCGCCGAGGGCGCCCGCGAGCTGGCGTCCGCCAGCCAACGGGTCATCCCCGACCGGCTGACCGCCGCCGGACACCGATTCCGCACACCTGAGCTGGAATTCGCGCTTCGCCATGTCCTCGGCCGAACCCTCGCCCGCGACCTCCCGAACTGACCGAGCACGGTCTTGGCTCTCGGCACCGGGCGCATCGACAGCCCAGAACCACCACATCCACCAGGCGTTCGCCGCACGGTGGCGGCGGACGGTTCAGCGGTCACAGGCTTGACAGACCCGGGCGGAGTTACACCGAAATGACACTTTCGACCTGGTCTACAACGCGCTGACCAGTGGAAACGGCTAGTCCTTCTTCATCATCTCGTAGATCCGCTTACAGTCCGAGCAAACCGGGGAGCCGGGCTTCGGGGAGCGGGTCACCGGGAAGACCTCGCCGCACAGGGCCACCACGTGGGTGCCCATGACGGCGGACTCGGTGATCTTTTCCTTCTTGACGTAGTGGAAGACCTTGGGAGTGTCGTTGTCGGTCGACTCGTCGGTGGTCTCGTCCGGACGGACCAGGGTGTCTGCGCTCACGGGTTCAATCATGCCAGGTCGGCCTGCCGCGGGGCGGGGTGGCGTGTGCATCCGACGCGCGGTAGTGGAAGACTCGGGGTATGCAGCGTGACGGCGAATCCCAGGCCGACGGCATGAGCGGTGAGGATCGCCCGGACGTCGAGTTCCACCCCGCCGGTGCCATCCCGAAACCACCGAGCCAATCCCAGGGCTACTTCCCGGGCGAGGAGAAGCAGCACCCGGCGCTGATCACCGAGGCCGCGCCCTCGCTGGAGCAGCAGCATCGCGACCGGGTGCGGCGCTACCTCACCATCATGTCGCTGCGCATCCCCTGCCTGATCGGCGCGGCCGTCGCGTACAGCGTGTGGCACAGCTGGTGGCTGGCGCTGCTCATCATCGGCGTCTCCATCCCGCTCCCCTGGATCGCGGTGCTCATCGCCAACGACCGCCCGCCCCGCACCAAGGACGAGCCCAGTCGCTGGGACGGACGAAGCGATCAGATCGCGCTGGAGTCGAACCCGCACAAGGCAATCGACGGCTGAACCGCCGTTCCACCGCCGGCTCGTGGAATCAGGCAGCCGAGGGGCGAATTCTCGCGGAGAGCAGGGCTGCCAGACCGCACAGTCCGCCCGCGATGAACCAGGCCATGGTGTAGTTGCCCTCCACATCGCGGATGACGCCCGCACCGAAGGCTGCCAGGGCCGCGCCGATCTGGTGCGAAGCGAACACCCAGCCGAAGGCGACAGGTCCGTCCGCGCCGAAGTGGGTGCGGCACAGGGCGACCGTGGGCGGCACGGTGGCGATCCAGTCGAGACCGTAGAAGATGATGAACGCCCACATGCTCGGGTGCACGTCCGGTCCGAAGAGGATGGGCAGGCACAGCAGCGAGAGGCCGCGCAGCGAGTAGTAGGCGACCAGCAGGTAGCGGGAGTCCAGGCGGTCGGTGAGCCAGCCCGAGGCGATGGTGCCGGCCACATCGAAGACGCCGACCAGGGCCAGCAGTCCGGCCGCGGTGGTGGCGGGCATCCCGTGATCGTGGGCGGCGCTGACGAAATGCGTGCCGATCAAGCCGTTGGTGGAGGCCCCGCAGATGGCGAAACCGCCGGCCAGCAGCCAGAAGACGGGCTTGCGGACAATGCTCGCCAGCACCGTCACCGCGCGGGCCGCGCCGCCGGGCGCCGCGGTGCGCAGCCCGACCTCACTGCCGGGTTCGGCGCCGTAGGCCCGCTCCCCGACATCGCTGGGGAAGTCGCGGATGAACAGCAGCACCAGCGGCACCACCGCCAGCGCTGTCGCCGACACCACGAGAGTCGGTGTGCGCCAGCCGTAATCGCGGGCCAGGCTCGCGATCACGGGCAGGAACACCAGCTGACCGGTGGCGCCCGCGGCGGTGAGCACCCCGGTGACGAGCCCGCGCTGCTTCACGAACCACCGACCGGTGATGGTGGCCACGAACGGCATGGACATCGAGCCCACGCCGACGCCGACCAGCAGCCCCCAGGTCGCCATGAGCTGCCACGGCTGCGTCATGAAGACGGTCAGCCCGCTGCCCGCCGCGATCAGGACCAGCGCGCACGCCACCACCCGGCGAATGCCGAAACGATCCATCAGCGCCGCCGCGAACGGCGAGATCAGGCCGTAGAGCAGCACATTGACCGACACCGCCGCGCCGATGGTGCCGTGTGACCAGCCGAACTCCTCGTGCAGCGGATCCATCAGCACGCCGGGCACCGAGCGGAAGCCGGCCGCGCCGAGCAGGGCGATGAAACCCACCACCGCCACGATCCAGGCCGGATGCAGTCCGGAACGCACACGCGGAGGCTGCGTCGAACCGCTCGCCGCGGAGGGTTCCGGATCGGTGGTGCGGGCCGCACCCAATGGGGTTGCGCCACCCGGTGATTCCCGGTCGAGATCGTCGGTCAGTTCGCTCACCGATCGAGCGTGACCGAAAAGCTCTTTCGCGACGAGTGGCCAGAATGCCACAATGCGTCAAGATCCAGCCATCGCGAGAGGAGCATCGTGCCGACACCCCACCTGGTGGCCGTCCTCGTCCTGGAACCGACCGTCGGCTTCGACATGTCGATCCCGCCCGTCGTGCTCGGCGCCGCCGTCGACGAGAACGGAAACCAGCTCTACGAGGTGCACACCTGCGGCATCGGCACCGGCGGGGTCGCCGCGACCGGCGGCTACACCGTGATCCCGGAGTTCGGCCCCGAACTGCTGGCCCGCGCCGACACCGTGATCGTGCCCGGCACCCGCATCACCGAGCCGCGTCAGGAGGGCACGCTGCCGCCCCGGGTGGCCGCGGCGCTGGCCACCATCCGCCCGGATGCGCGCATCGTCTCCATCTGCACCGGCGCCTTCGTCCTGGGCGCGGCGGGCATCCTCGACGGCCGCCGCGCCACCACCCACTGGCAGTTCGCCGACCGGTTCCGCGCCCTCTACCCGGAGGTCCTGCTCGACGAGAACCTGCTGTTCGTGCAGGACGGAAACGTCTGGTCCTCAGCGGGATTGGCGGCCGGCATCGACCTGTGCCTGGATCTGATCCGCACCGATCACGGCAGCGCCGCCGCCAATGGCGCGGCCCGCTACTGCGTGGTGCCGCCGTGGCGTGACGGCGGCCAGTCGCAGTTCATCGAGCGGCAGGTCCCGGAGTCGGGCAGTGAGGGGACCGCGCCGACCCGCCGCTGGGCGCTGGACCATCTGGAACGGGAGCTGGACCTCAACTCCCTTGCCGCGCATGCTCATATGAGCGTGCGCACCTTCACCCGCCGGTTCAAGGCCGAGACCGGGATGGCGCCCGGCGCGTGGATCCTGCGGCAGCGCATCCGCCATTCCCGGCACCTGCTCGAGACCACCGACCTGACCGTCGACGAGGTCGCGCGCAGCGCGGGCATGGGCACCGCGGCCTCGCTGCGCCACCACATGCGCCTGGAGCTGGGCGTGCCACCGCTGGCCTACCGCAAGACCTTCCGCAAGCGCGAAACCCTGGAGACAGCATGACGATTCGCTGGGTGTGGGCCTTCCTGGACCGCCCCGCCGCACACTTCGACGACTGCGCCCGCTTCTGGACCACGGTCACCGGCACCGAGCTCTCCGCCCCGCGCGGCGAACACGACGATTCGTCACGCTGCTCCCGGATTCCGGCGCCGCGACGGTCAAGATGCAGTCGATCGACGGGCCGGCGCGCGTGCACCTGGACCTCGACGTCGACGATGTCGACGCGGCCACCGAGCGCGCCCAGCGGCTGGGCGCCACCCTCGCCGCGGACTACATCCTCACCTCGCGCATCGGCTACGCCGTCCTGCGCTCCCCCGCCGGAATGCCGTTCTGCTTCACGCCTTTCCGCGATTCCGCGGGCCCGCTCACCCCGACCGTGACCGGCCCGGCCGGCGACCGCACCCGCCTCGATCAGATCTGCCTCGACATCGGCGCGAGCGACTTCGACATCGAGGCCCGCTTCTGGACCGACCTGACCGCATGGTCGTGGCGGCCCAGCACGCTGCCGGAATTCGCCCGCCTCTCGGCGCGGCCGGGCATCCCCCTCGACTTCCTGCTGCAACGCCTCGGCGACGACCGGCCCACGTCGGCGCACCCGGACATCGCCTGCACCGATATCGAAGCCACGGCCGCCTGGCACGAGCAGTTGGGCGCACGCCGCGTCGAAATCGGCAAGCACTGGATCGTCATGGCCGACCCCGCGGGCCAGTCCTACTGCCTCACCGGCCGCCTGCCCGCCTGAACCGATTCCCCTCGGCCCGAACCGATTCCGGCCCGCACACGCGGCAACGCCCCTGAAACCCGGAGGTTTCAGGGGCGTGCCTTGCCCGGGCTTATTTCCGCTCGGTTTGCGGCTGGCGGCGGGCCGCCTCGCCGGAGTTGGCCAGCGCCTCGAGGTCCTCGAGGAACTTCTCGATACTCTCGGCGCGCGCCTGCGGCGAGCCGATCTGCTCGCGCACCTTCTCCTCGGTGAGTGCGAGCATGGCGGCGGCCAGATCCTGTTCCAGGTCGCGGATCATCTGCCTGCGGTACTGCAGGATCTGATCACGGCCTTGCTTGCGCACTCGTTCCACCTCGGCCGCGGCGGCCTCGCGCATCTGGAGAATGATGCGGTCGGCGTCGGCCCGGGCCTCTTCGCGCATGCGATCGAGTTCGGCCTGCGCCTCGGCGACGGCATTGTCGTAGGCGGCCTTGGCGGTGGCCAAGCGCTCCGCCGCCGCCTCGCTCTCCTCGAGTTGCCGCCGAATCTGGTCCTGCGCGTTGTTCATGATTCTCCTCACCGGTGGCACCACGTATTTCATGACGAACCACACGATGACAGCGAAGCCGAACAGCTGGCTGAAGAAGACGGGCCAATCGAAGGTGATGTTGTAAATACCCTCGGCGAGATGGGTATCGGTGAGGATCATGCAGACCCCCGTCCTCTCTGCTGGCCCGCGCTGGTCCGGGCACGATCGTTCCCACCCAGGACCCGGCCGGCCAGGTCCTGAGCGAGTGGTTCGACGGCTTCGCGTAGTTCGGCGGCGACCTGGTCGGCCTCGGCGCGGAGGTGCGCCGTGGACTCGGCCACGATCTGGTCGGCCTCTTTCTGTGCCTCGCCGCGCATTTCATCGAGAATCGCGCGCCCTTGGGCCCGGGCCTGGTTGCGGATGTCGGCCGCTTCCGTACGGGCTTTCTCGAGCGCGGACTCGTAGCGCGCCTCGGCTTCGGCGAAGGTTTCGCTGGCTTCCTTGGCGGTCGCCGTCGTGACCTCGACACGTGCCTCCCGCTCCGCCAACACTTTTCGTATCGGCGGAACCACGAAGAACCAGATGACTCCGAGCACGATCAGGAAGATCAATAACTCAGCGAAGAAGGTGCCGTTGGGAACCAGGAAGTTCCCCGCGGCCTCCACATCCGTTCTGGGAGACATGATGACGTCTACTTACCGGGAGTAGCGAATACGAACAAGGCCATGAACGCTAGATTGATGAAGTATGCCGCTTCGACCAGACCCACGGTCAGGAAGAAGTTCACGCGCAGGCGGCCCTCCGCCTCCGGCTGCCGGGTGACACCGTTGATCAGTGCGGCGCCGGCCAGACCGTCACCGATACCCGCGCCGATGGCACCGCCCGCCAGAATGATGCCGCCGCCGATGAGAGCGCCCTGGACGATACTCGCGGTTGCTGGGTCTGCCATTTTTCACTTCCTTTGACAAAGGGTTACTGCGCTGAACGACTGAAGCCGCTCAGTGGTTTTCACTCTCCAGCGACATCGACTGGCTGAAGTAGAGGATGGTCAGCAGGGCGAAGATGAATGCCTGAATGGCTCCGACGAAGAGGTCGAAGAGTTTCCAGACGGCATTCGGACCCCAGCTGATCCAGAACGGGAACAAGGTGATCACCGAAACCATCACGCCGCCCGCAAACATGTTGCCGAAAAGTCGCAAGGAGAGCGACAGCGGTTTGGCGATTTCCTCGACCACATTGATGAAAACCATGGGGCCCCAGCCGGTGTGACCCTTCAGCAACTGCTTCACGTGCCCGCCCGGGCCGCGCCGCCACGCGCCTGCCGCGTGATAGAGCAGGAACACGAACAGCGCCAGCGAGAGCGTGAAATTGAAATCGGACGCCGGCGGCGCGATCAATTCCCCCGAACCGTACTGAACAGGCAAGACGGACAACCAGTTCGACAACAGGATGAAGGTGAACAGCGTGACCGCCAGCGGCAGCACGAACGGCGCGACCTTCATGCCGATGGCCGTCTCGACCTGACTGCGCATCTGGACCGTGATGGTCTCGAAGAACAGCTGCACGCCGTTGGGCACCCCGGAGGTGATCTTCACGCGCAGATAGAAGGCCAGGCCCAGCACGATCAGCGCGGCCACCCCGGTGGACACGATGGTGTCCACGTTGAAGGTCATGCCCAGCAGGTGCGCCTGGGCGTGGTCGCCGACATGGATCTTGGACTCCCCCGAGGAGTCTTCGGCGGCCAGCAGCGCCGGCGCCGACGAATGGGCGAGGAAAGCGACGGGAATGCTCATGACTGCTGTCGAAGCCCTTTCACCTCGGGCAGAGCGGTATGGAGAACCAGAATCAGCTGAAAGGCCGCCAGCCCGAAGAAGATTCCGACGCCGTAGGGGCGAGTCAGGAATGCCACCACAATGGACAGCGCGGTCAGAATGAGCAACCGCGATGCCGAGGACAGCGCCAATTTCTGTTTGCTGGGTGTTTCCGCGTCGGTGATACGAACGATGGACATCCAGGTAAGCCGGGCGTTCACCCAGCCGAGCGTCAGACCGGTGGCCATGAAAACACCCAGCAACAATCGATCGAACACCCCTGTGACCATCAATGCCAGTATGCCGAAAGCGATTGCAATAGCACTCGCTCTACGCATCCGGAGCCTGTTGAGGTCCAATACGACACCGCCTCGCCGTCATCCCACCTCGCAGTGGGGCCGTGCATGATCAATAGCATACACAGCCCAACCTCGTTGCGTGGCAGTATTTTTGATCTTCAAAATGTTGATCTTGAAATTCTGAAACGCTTTTCAGCGAACTTTCCGCCACTTTATTCGGACATCAGTGTTGCACAGCCTTTTCCGCTCCGGTGCCGGTCAGCGACCGCACTTGCATCTCGGCGTACTTGGCGTCGTCGTGTTCTCTCGACAGCACGGTTCCCAGCCAGCCCAGAGCGAACGAAACCGGTATGGACACCAGCCCCGGGTTGGCGAGCGGGAACCAGTGGAAGTCATGGGATTTGATCATGGCGGTGGGCGCCCCGGAGACCGCCGGCGAGAACACGATCAGCACGATGGTGACCGCTAATCCGCCGTAGATGCTCCACAGTGCTCCGGCGGTGTTGAAGCGCCGCCAGAACAGTGAATACAAAATGGTCGGTAGGTTTGCCGAAGCGGCCACCGCGAACGCCAATGCCACCAGAAACGCCACATTCTGGTTCTTTGCCAGAATGCCGCCCACGATGGCCAGCGCCCCGATCACCACCGCGGTGATCCGCGCGACCCGCACCTCGCCGTCCTTACTGTCACCGTTCCCGCGCTTGATGACATTGGCGTACACATCGTGGGCGAAGGACGCCGACGCCGTGATGGTCAGCCCCGCGACCACCGCCAGAATCGTCGCGAACGCCACCGCCGCAACGAATCCCAGCAGCACCGGCCCACCCAGTTCCAAGGCCAGCAGCGGCGCGGCCGCGTTCTCCTTGCCCGGCGCCTTGGCGATCTTCTCCGGCCCCACCAGCGCGCCCGCGCCGTAGCCGAGCACCAGGGTGAACAGATAGAAGACGCCGATCAGGCCGATCGCCCACACCACCGAACGGCGGGCGTCCTTGGCCGTGGGCACCGTGTAGAACCGCATCAGCACGTGCGGCAGCCCGGCCGTGCCGAGCACCAGAGCCAGTGCGAGAGAGAGGAAGTCGAGCTTGCTGGTCCCGTTCTTGCCGTAACGCGCGCCCGGTTCGAGCAGCTTCGCGCCGGTCTTGCCACCGTGGTTCACCGCGTCCTGCAGCACGCTGGAGAAATTGAAGTCGTAGCGCCCCAGCACCCACACCGTCATGGCCGCGGCCGCGCCGATCAACAGCACCGCCTTGACGATCTGCACCCAGGTGGTGCCCTTCATACCGCCCACGAGCACGTAGACGATCATGATCGCCCCGACCACCGCGATCACCAGATTCTGTCCCGCCGAACCGGATACGCCCAGCAGCAGCGAGATCAGCACGCCTGCGCCCGCCATCTGCGCGAGTAGATAGAACAGGCTCACCGCCAGCGTCGAGGTGGCCGCGGCGGCCCGCACCGGCCGCTGCCGCATCCGGAAGGCCAGCACATCACCGAGGGTGAATTTGCCGGTATTGCGAAGTAATTCGGCCACCAGCAGCAGCGCCAGCAGCCAGGCCACCAGGAACCCGATGGAATAGAGGAAACCGTCGTAGCCGTACACCGCGATGGCCCCGGCGATCCCCAGGAAACTGGCCGCCGACAGGTAGTCACCGGAGATGGCGATGCCGTTCTGCGGCCCGGAGAAGGCGCGCCCGGCGGCGTAATAGTCTGCGGCCGTGCGGTTGGCACGACTGGCCCAAACCACGATGCCCAGCGTGATGACCACGAAGATCGCGAAGATGGTGATGTTGAGCCCCGGGTGGCTGCCCTCCACGCCCGCCGCCAGATATCCGGTCATCGGTTCGGCCCTTCCAGTTCGGCGCGGATCTGCTCGGCCATCGGGTCGAGGGTGCGGTCGGCGTAGCGGACATAGAGGCCGGTGATGGCGAAGGTCGAAAGGAACTGGAGCAGGCCGAAGATCAACCCGACGGTGATGTTCCCGCCCACCCTGTGCGACATGAAGCCGTGCGCGTAGTCGGCGAGCAGCACGTACAGCGCGTACCAGACGAGGAACAGAGCGGTCATGGGGAAGACGAAACGCCGGAAGCGATGCCGCAGGCGCTGGAATTCGGGACTGTCGTAGACCTCGGGCCAGTCGGGATCCGGGTGGCCGGTCTGGGATTCAGTTGTCAACTGCGATACCTCCTGGTGATCCAGGTCACAGTAGCAACGAAGATCCCTGCGAGCGGGGCGAATAACCGCAGGTGAGATCGCAAATACATCGATAAGTGAGCTCGAATTCATGGCTCGGGGCGACTGGCAACCAACTGGTTTCCACCCCCTCCGGGCAAGGGAACCGGGCCCGGCGGCGGATGCCCATCGGTTGCGGTGGCAGAGTTCCTCCTCATGCCGACGAATCGCTCCGTCATCCCGCGCTTGACGACTACTTCGTCCCTGCTCGCCGACCTCGCGCCCGACCTACGCGCGGCGCTGACCCGCGTCCGCTACGACGCGGACACCCTGCTCGAGGCGCTGGGCGACGCCGCCCACGCCGCCCTCGGCCGCGGCGAACCCGTGCCGGTCCGCCGCGCCGCCGCCGAGCTCGGCGAGCTCGGCACCCTGGTGCGCCTGCTGCTGCTCGGCGACACCGTCCCCGAACGTGAAGCGGCAGCGGCCCTTTCGCCCGTGAGCATCGACCGAGCCATCAACGCGGGACTGCTGGAGCGCGACGGCGACGAGATCCGCGCCGCCTTGGACCTGCGCCCCCTCGATCTGGGCGAGGGCACCCGCTGGGTGCTGTCCGACCTCGACGACTCGATGCGCCGCCGCAGCCTCGACACCGATCACGTGCTCGGCGTCGGCCAGGCCTCGCTGTCCTTGCTGCGCGCCACCCCGACCCGCAAAACCGGCACCGTCCTCGACCTCGGCACCGGCTGCGGCGTCCAGGCCGTGCACGCCGCCTCCTACGGCGACCGCGTCACCGGCACCGACGTGAACAAGCGCGCCCTCTGGCTGGCCGAGGCCACCGCCGCCCTCAACGACCTCGATATCGAACTGCTGGAAGGCTCCTGGTTCGAGCCGGTGGCCGGCCGCCGCTTCGATCAGGTGGTGGCCAATCCCCCGTTCGTGGTGGGCCCGGCCCGCGTCGAGCACACCTACCGCGATTCCGGCCTGCACCTGGACGGCGCCAGCGAACTCGTCATCTCCGGCATCCCGGACCTGCTGAACCCGGGCGGCACCGCGGCCCTGCTGGCCTCCTGGGTGCACGTCGACGGCCAGGACTGGCGCGGCCGGGTCGCGAGCTGGCTGCCCGACCATGGCGTGGACGCGTGGATCGTGCAGCGCGACATCGCCGATCCGGCCCTCTATGTCGGAACCTGGCTGCGCGACGCCGGATTGGACCCGCGCGAGGCCGCCGCCCAGGACCGCGCCGAACGCTGGCTCGACGCCTTCCGCGAGGCCGGGGTCGCGGGCATCGGCTTCGGTTTCGTCTATCTGCGCGCCATCGACGGCCCGACCGAACTCCTCGCCGAGGATCTCACCCACGGCTTCGACGATCCGCTGGGGCCGGAGGCCCTCGCCTACTTCGAGCGCTCGGCCTGGCTGCGCGCCGCGGCCGTCGACAACGACCTCATCCTCGACTCGCGCTACGAGGTCGATCCGGCCGCCGCGCTCGAGCGCGTCTACCTCCCCGGCGACGAGGGTTGGGCGCAGGCGGTGGCCCGGCTGCACCGCGGCGACGGCCCGCGCTGGCAGCACGAGGTCGACGACACCACCGCCGCGCTGCTGGCCGGCATGCGTCCCGACGGCCTGCCCCTGCGCGAACTCCTCGAACTGCTGGCTTTCAGCGAAACCGGCGAGGCCGCGACCCCCGAGTTCGCGACCGCGGCGATGACCATCGTGGCCGGACTGGTCCGCCACGGTCTCGTGCATCCGCGCTGAGCGCTCTCTCCCTCGACGGCCGCCGGGTTCTCCCCGGCGGCCGTCGGCGTTCCGGCTCGAAACCGCCGATGACGGGCGGTGAGGTCGATCACGATCCCATGTCGCGCGCATACCGATCCGGTCCGGCGCGGGAATGTGGCGGAGCCGCCTTTCGTTTCACTACCTGCTCGAACGAAGACGCCCGCACAAGGTCGGTTCACGCGTATTCGCTTGTCGCGTCAGAAAGTTCGGGTCCGGCGGCGGGCAACCACCCGGACACCTAGGGCCGTCCGCCGGCGGCGCGTGTTCCCAGCGATGCGCGCTTCTCAGGAACTTCTCAGCCGTGCACCCTAAAAACCGCAGCTCAGGTGCGGTTTACCGATGATCCGGCGGGGAACTTTCCTGAAGTCGGGTCCGTTGAACGGAGCGAGACACCACCGACAGGAGGCAAGTCATGACAAGCCCCGCCACCACTGACGTGCGCACCAGCGAACAAGATCTCGATGCCGCAAGCCCCGCCGCCGACCTGGTACGTGTGTACTTGAATGGAATCGGTAAGACGGCGCTGCTGACGGCAGCCGACGAGGTCGAGCTGGCCAAGCGCATCGAGGCGGGCCTCTACGCTCAGCACCTGCTGGAGACCGGCAAGCGTCTGTCCGCCGCGAAGAAGAAGGATCTGGCGATCCTGGTTCGCGAGGGTCAGTCCGCCCGCCAGCATCTGCTCGAAGCGAACCTCCGCCTCGTGGTCTCTCTGGCCAAGCGCTACACCGGCCGTGGCATGCCGCTGCTGGACCTGATCCAGGAGGGCAACCTGGGCCTGATCCGCGCCATGGAGAAGTTCGATTACACCAAGGGCTTCAAGTTCTCGACCTACGCCACCTGGTGGATCCGGCAGGCCATCACCCGCGGTATGGCCGACCAGTCCCGTACCATCCGCCTCCCCGTCCACCTGGTCGAGCAGGTGAACAAGCTGGCCCGCATCAAGCGCGAACTGCATCAGCAGCTCGGCCGCGAGGCCACCGACGCGGAACTGGCCAACGAGTCGGGCATCCCGGTCGAGAAGATCGCCGACCTGCTCGACCACAGCCGCGACCCGGTATCGCTGGACATGCCGGTCGGCAATGACGAAGAGGCCCCGCTGGGCGACTTCATCGAGGACTCCGAGGCCACCTCGGCCGAGAGCGCCGTCATCGCCGGTCTGCTGCACCGCGACGTGCGCACCGTTCTGGCCACCCTGGACGAGCGCGAACAGCAGGTTATCCGGCTGCGCTACGGCCTCGACGACGGCCAGCCGCGCACCCTCGACCAGATCGGCAAGCTCTTCGGCCTGTCCCGTGAGCGCGTCCGCCAGATCGAGCGCGAGGTCATGTCCAAGCTCCGCAAGGGCGAGCGCGCCGACCGCCTGCGCGCCTACGCCAGCTAGTTCCCTCCGTGGAGCCGGTCCGCCCGGCTCCACACCCCCTGATCATCGGGCCGTGTTTCGAGGCGCTGGCCCGATCCCGCCGGCCGATTCCACTGCCCGAACGTCCCCTCCGGGCACGCAGAGTCGGCCGGCGTACTCATGCGATCCGACCGACCAACCGGCTTGTCAGAAGTTGCGTTCGAGCCCGTCTGCCTCGACGCGGCGCGGGCCCGCCCGAGCTAGAGACCGAAACTGCCGCTCGGGAGCTGGAAGCTGCCGCCACCGCCACAGGTGGCCTTGGGGGGTGTCGGCACCGGGGTACCGGCCGGGGCGGGTTGCACGGTGACGGTCAGGGTCTGGGTGTCCGAGCCCTGCTTGGCCTGCAGGGTGTGGGTGCCCGCGGTGGTGGGGGTCCAGTCCTGGAGCGCCGCGACGCTGTCCATGCCCAGCTGCTCGCCGCCGATGCACTGGCCGTTGTCGTAGAAGTACACCCAGGCACCCCAGCCCGCGGTCGCGTCCGACAGGACATAGGTGCTTCCGACCTGGAGCTGACCCGGATTGCCCGCAATGCTCAGGGTCGGATACGCCCCGGCCGGCGCCGCCGTCAATGCGAGCACCGCTCCGGCGGCCACCAATCCCTGTCCGCCCCAAGCGATTCGACGACTCATGTTCATGTTTTCTCCCTGTCCGTGGCCGCACTCGCGACCTACGAACAGTAGCGTTCGCAAACTGTGAAATGTTTGGATTTCAAAAATCGAGCCCGCCCCGGTCGGATGCGATCGCCTCCCGAATCGCCGCCGCTCGCGCGGAGGTGGTCAGCCGGTGAAGCGGGTCAGGGATTGGCAGGGCGTCGGGGCGGGGATGTCGCCGCGGAAGTAGGCGGTGGGCGGGACGCCCATCAGGGAGCGGAAGTCGGCGGTCATGTGCGATTGGTCGTAATAGCCGCTGGCGGTGGCCAAATGGGACCAGGGGGTGTGGCCCGCGGCCGAGAGGATCTGGCGGACCCGGGCGATGCGGGCATAGTGCTTGGGCGAGACGCCGATTCCGGTGGTGAACAGATTGCGGAGTTGGCGTTCGCTGATAGCGAGGCTGGTGGCCAGATCGGCGATGGGCGCCGCGGTGTCCATGGCGGCGACCGCCGAGCCGAGCAGACGGCGGTGGTCGCGGCGGGTGCGATCCTCCGAGAGGCGTTGCGGCAGCTCGGATTCCAGGAAGGGCAGGATGTCCTCCGGGGCCAGCTCGGCGAGGGCGCCGGCGAGATCGGCGGCGGCGCCGGGCAGGTCGGCGAGCAGAGCGACCCGGTTGGTGAGATCCGCGGCGGGCAGGCCCAGCAGCGGCTGGGACGCACCGGGGGCCAGGCGAATGCGCGTGCACCCGGCGGGCTTGCTGGGGTTGGCGTAGCTGGCGCGGGTGCGCGGGCCCACGACGAGGGCGTCACGGCGGCCGGATTCCTCGGTGCGCAGCACGATCGTGGTGACCGCCTGCGGGACGTGGGTGAAGGCCATGGCCTCCGGCCGCACGGTCGGGATGTGCGCGATCTCGGTGATCCAGGGCCGCAGCGACTCCGGCGGCCTCAGCCGGTGTTCGAGCTCGTCGGCGGAGACGACAGGGGCCGGGAGTTGCGCGATGGTCACCGAATCAACTCTAGGTAGTCTCGCGGGCCGGGGCTGTGCCGGTTTTTCCTATAGCGCGAGGGTGCCGGCTCGTCAGGCTGGTGCACATGATCGTTATCACCGGTGCCACGGGCACCATCGGGAGTGAAGTCGTCCGGTTGCTGGCCGAGCGTGGCGTGAAAGTCCGTGCGGTGACCCGGGACCCGGAGAGCGCGCGGGTACCCGCCGGGGTCGAGGTGGTGCGCGGCGACTACGCCGACACCGCGTCCATGGCCGCCGCGTTCGACGGCGCGGAGGCGGCGTTCCTCATCGGGCAGCTCGGCCCCGACTACGTCGAACTGGATCGCGCACTGGCCGGGACGGCCCGCGCGGCCGGGGTGCGGCGGCTGGTGAAGCTGTCCGCCATTGGGACCGGCGAGCCGGGTGTGGGCCGGGTCGGCACCTGGCACCTGCCCGGTGAGCACGCGGTACGCGACAGCGGGGTGGCGTGGACCATCCTGCGGCCCAGCAGTTTCGCCTCCAACACTCTGAGCTGGGCGGCCATGCTGGGCGCGGGGCAACCGGTGCCGAACATGACCGGGACGGCCGGGCAGGGCGTCGTCGATCCACGGGACGTCGCCGAGGTCGCGGTGGCGGCGCTGCTGTCGGACGAGCACTCCGGGCAGGTGTACACCCTCACCGGCCCCGAGGTGCTCAGCACCCGTGATCAGGCGGCGACCTTGGCCGCGGCGCTCGGCCGGGCGGTCGACGTCGCCGATGTGCCGGAGGAGCGGGCGCGCGAATTCATGCTCGGCGCGGGCATGTCCGAGGAGTTCGCCGACGGCGCTCTCGCCGGGCAGGCGTACGTCCGTGCCGGCGGCAACGAGATCGTCACCGACGAGGTCGAGCGGGTGCTCGGCCGGGCCCCGCGCACCTACGCCGACTGGGTGCGCGATCACGTGGCGGCCTTCATGGCCTGACGTCCGGGGGGCGGTGCCGGACCGGTTAGGCGTCCACGAGGACGGATTCGAGCCGGTCCAGCATGCCCTTCCAGCCGCCGCCCATGATGGTGCGCGCCCGCTGCATGACGGGGTCCTCCGGATCGAAACCGCGGTGGCTGAACAGGATTCGGGTGCCGTGCCCCTCCGGCCGCAGAGTCCAGCTGATCACCCAGCCGTTGTCCCGATCGGAGTTCGCGTCGTTCCAGCTGACGCTGAGCAGCTGCGGCGCGATGACCTCCAGCACGGTGCCGTGGATCTCGCCGGAGAAGTTCTGGCCGGGCATGGGCTGGGTCTTCATCTCGAAGACGTTGCCCACCACGGGTTCGAAGCCGATGGGCTGCATCATCCACTGCCCCATGAGTTCCGGTGTGGTGAGCGCGCGCCACACCTTCTCCGGCGGATGCGGGTAGTAGTGATCGAGTTCGATCGCGGTGACGTCGTCGGTCATCATCGGTCCTTCCGGTCGGGTTGGTCGGGCATGGCGTCGAGCACCGCGCCCAGGTCACGCAGCCGGGCCCGCCAGAACCGTTCGAACGGATCGAGCCAGGACTGCAGGTCGTGCAACGGTTCCGGCTCCACCCGGTAGAACCGCTGCCTGCCGCGCTTGTCCTCGGCCACCAGCCCGGCGTCCCGCAGCACTTTCAGATGCTCCGAGACGCTGGGCCGCGCCATATCGAACCGCTCGGCAATCACCTGCACCGACTGCTCCCCCTCGAGCAGCAGCTCGAGGATGTCGCGCCGGGTCGGATTGGCCAGCGCCCCGAACACCCGATCGGCGCTTCCGGATTTCACGCGGTACGGCATGACCCCACGATAGGTAGGAAAATGCCTACACGTCAACCGTAGGCAATTTCCTACGAGAAGGCCGGAGTCAGGCGCCGAAACTCCAGGTTCCGGCGCCATAGCAGTCGGCGGTGGCCGCAGTCGGCACGGGTGTGCCGGCGGTCGCGGCAGCGACCATGACGGTCTGCGACGCCAGCAGCTTCCCCTGGGTCAGGGTGATCGTGTGCGCACCCGCGGTGGCCGGGGTCCACGTGACATGGACAGCGACCATGAACCCTTATCTCCCTCGACCCCAGGTTTCTGGGACAGGCGACTTCGATCGGCTCGGTCAGCCGGAGTTGCGCAGGGCCGTCGCCAGGCCGTTCATGGTGAGCAGGATGCCGCGTTCGGCCAGTTCGGAGGTGTCGCCGGCGCGGCGGCGGCGCAGCAGCTCGACCTGGAGCTGATTGAGAGGCTCGAGGTACGGGAAGCGGTTGTGGATGGACTCGGCCAGGGCCGGGTTGTCGGCAAGGAGTTCGTCGGTGCCGGTGATGGCGGCATGCATGCGGGCGGTGCGGCCGAACTCGTCGCAGATCATGCCGAAGACGGTGTCGCGCAAGGCCGCATCGGGGACCAGATCGGCGTAGGCCGCGGCGATGTCCATGTCCGCCTTGGCCATGACCTGGGCCAGGTTGGAGAGCACCGTCTGGAAGAAGGGCCAGCGCCGGTAGAGGTCGGAGAGGGCGGCCAGGCGGGCCGGGTCGTCGCCGATCCACTGTTCGAAGGCGGTGCCGGTGCCGTACCAACCCGGGAGCATGACGCGGGACTGGCTCCAGGCCATGACCCACGGGATGGCGCGCAGGTCGTAGACGGAGTTGGTGGGTTTGCGAGAGGCGGGCCGGCTGCCCAGATTCAGGTCGGCGACCTCGGCGACGGGGGTGGAGGCACGGAAGTAGTCGACGAAACCGGGGGTCTCGTGGACCAGCTTCGAGTACGCCGCGCGCGCCAATTCGGCCAGCTCGTCCAGCATTTCGTAGGCGGGCTCGGCATCCGCGCCCAGGCCCTCGACGTCGAGCAGCGTGGATTCCAGGGTGCCCGCGACCAGTGCCTCCAGATTGCGGTAGGCGGTGCCCGGGTCGGCGTACTTGGTGGAGATGACCTCGCCCTGCTCGGTCAGGCGCAGCGCGCCGCGCACAGCGCCGGCGGGCTGGGCCAGGATGGCGTCATAGCTGCGCCCGCCACCACGGCCCACGGTGCCGCCGCGACCGTGGAAGAGCCGCAGGCGGATTCCGGTCTTGCGGGCCACCTCCACCAGGTTCAGCTCGGCGCGGTACAGCGCCCAGTTGGCGGCCAGATACCCGCCGTCCTTGTTGGAGTCGGAGTAGCCGAGCATGACCTCCTGCTGCATGCCGCGCGCGGCCACCAGCCGCTGATACGCGGGCACTTCCAGTGCGGCGCCGAGGATATCGGCGCCGTGGCGCAGGTCGTCGATGGTCTCGAACAGCGGCACCACCCCGACCGGGCTGGACGGCGGCGTGTCCGCGTCGCCCGGATCGAGGATCCCCGCCTCCTTCAGCAGCAGGGCCGCTTCGAGCATGTCACTGACCGAGGTGCACATGCTGATGATGTAGTTGGGCACGGTGTCCGGGCCGAGGTCGTCGAGCGCCGCCTTGGCGGCGCGCACCACGCCGAGCTCCTTGGCAGCGAGCTCGCTGAGCACCGCGTTCGGTCCGACCAGCGGCCGGCGCGTGGTCAATTCGGCCGACAGCAGCTCGACCCGCCGGTCCTCGTCGAGCGAGGCGTAGTCGGAATGCACTCCGGCCCAGGCGAACAGCTCGGCAACGACCTGCTCATGGGTTTCGGAATTCTGGCGCATGTCCAGGCCCTGGAGGTGAAAACCGAAGGTCTGCACCGCGGCCCGCACCCGGGCCAGCTGGTCATCGGCCAGCAGCCCGTCGCCGGAGGCACGCATGGACGCGTCGACCACGCCCAGATCGGCCAGCAGTTCCCCCGGCCCGGCATAGGGCTCGGCGCCGACATCGATTCCGCCGGCGGGGATCTCACCCAGCGCCCGGCAGGCGGTGGCGCTCAGCCGCGCGCGGATGCCGCGTACGGCGCGGCGGTACGGCTCGTCGGCGCGCTGCGGCGAATCGTCGAATCCGGCGTCGGCGAGAGCCTCGAGTTCCGGGGTCACCGGTACCAGTCGCGCCGACTGCGACAGCGTCTTCTCCAGCTCCAGTAGCGATTTCAGATACCGGTCGAAAGCGACCGCGCCCGCGCGGTGGGTAGCCCGGTGCACCACCTCGGCGGTGACGAAGGGATTGCCGTCCCGGTCGCCGCCGATCCACGAGCCGGGCCGCAGGATCGGGCGCGCCAGCAGTTCGTGCCCGGGCCACCGCGAGCGCAGCGCGGCCCGCACCTGCTCGTTGATGCGCGGGATGACATCGAACAGCGTCAGGTCGTAGTAGCGCAGCCCCACCTCGATCTCGTCCTGAATCCGCAAGCGCGCCAACCGGATCAGCGCCGCCCGCCACAGCTGCAGCACCTGCCGGCGGATGTCGACCTCGAGTTCGGCGAACTCCGGCTCGAACTTGTTGTAGCGCTGCCGCTGCCGCATGAGCTCGGTGATGTGGCCCTGCACATCGAAGATGGTGCGGCGGCGGGTCTCGGTGGGATGCGCGGTGATGACCGGCGACACCAGCGCGTCGGCGAGCAGATCGGCCACCGCGTCCCCGTCCGGGACCGCGGCGTCGAGCTTGCGGTAGGTGGCGGCCAGGCTGGAATCCTGCGGCGGCTCCCCCGCCGCCACGTGCACCGCGCGCCGCCGATCCCGCTGCAGATCCTCGGCCAGGTTGGCCAGCAGCAGGAAGTGACTGAAGGCGCGGATCACCGGGATGGCCGTGCGGATGTCGACATCGCGCAGCATGTCGGCCACCGCCCTGCGCTCCACCTCGGAGCGGCGAATCCGGAAGGCCTCCACCCGGACCCGCTCGATCAGGTCGAAGATCTCCGCGCCCTCGTGATCGCGAATGGTGTCACCGAGGATCCCGCCGAGGAACCGGATGTCGTCGCGCAGCGGTGCGGTCGCTGTCTCGATCTGGTTTGCCTGCACTACGTTCACCTCTCCGGAAGCCGTGCTCCCTGTGTCCCGAGCCGCTCGTGGCGACTGCTCAGCCCATCCGGCGCGGACCGATGTCGAACCTGTTGGGTTCCGGTCCGATCCGCACCCGCCCGTACAGCACGGCCGCGCCCTCCGGCGAGGCCAGTACCGGTTCGCACTGCAATTCCCGCACCTCCGGGAGGTCGTCGCAGAGCGCCGAGATCCGTTGCGCCAGTTCGGCCAGCGCGCCCTTGTCCACCGGCTTGCCGATATCGCGCCCGGCGACGGTGCCCGACAGCAGCGGGGCCGCACGGGGCGCGTCTATCAGTTCGGCCGACTCCGACTCGGTCAGCGGCAGCGCCCGGTAGACACGGTCGCCGAGCAGATCGATGATCGTTCCCGACAGACCGAAGCTGATGACCGAACCGAACGACGGGTCGTCCTGCACCCGGAAGGTGCAGCCCACGCCCTTGGTGGCCATGCGCTGAATGTGTACCGGATTGCCCGAGATCTCGCTCAGGTCGGTGAAGGCGCGCCGCACCGCGTCCGGACGCCACAGGTCCAGCCGCACCCCGGTGAGATCCGGCCGATTGCGCCACATTTCGCCGGTGGCCTTGGCCGCCACCGGGAATCCCAGTTCCTCGGCCGCCGCGACCGCGGCATCGGCGTCGAGCACCTCACGGAACTCCACCACGCGAATCCCGTAGCAGCCCAGCAGTTCCGCCGCCTGCAGGTCGGTGCACCAGTGCGCGGAGTCCTCGTCGATCCACTCCGCCACCAGTTCCCGCGCCCGCGCGGTGTCGACGCCCGACGGGCGGACCACCGGCGACAGCGGGCGGGTCCGCCAGTCGGCGTAGCGCCGCGCCCGGGCCAGGGCCCGCGCCGCCCGTTCCGGATCCCCGTACGAGGGAATGGAACCACGCTCGAGGATGCCGCCCAGCCCGCGGGTGGCGAGCAGGTTCGGCATGCCCTGATCGGCGACGAAAGTGGTGAGAACCGGTGTGGCCGGGTCGGATTGGGCGCCGGAGCGAATGGCCTCGGCGTAGGAGGCGACGGCCGCCGGCACCGGTGGCGAGTAGATGACGATGACCGCGTCCACGGCCGGGTCGGAGACCGCAGCGGCGACAGCGGTCAGATAGTCCGCCGGACCCGCCTGCGGCCCCAGGTCGATGGGCTCGCCGGCCTCGAGTCCCTCACCGCGCGCCGCGTCGACCGCCAGCCAGCTCAGCGCCGCGCTGTTGCCGATCACGGCCAGCCGCGGCCCGGCGGGCAGCGGCTGATAGGCCAGCAGCATGGCGCAGTCGAAAAGCTCTGTGATGGAATCGACCTGGATGATCCCGGCCTGCGAAAACAGATTGCGCACCAGCGACCGATCCAGATCGCGGTCGGTGTCCACCCGCGACACGTTGCGGCCACTGTTCACGGCCACGATGGGTTTGGTGTGCGCGACCCGGCGCGCGATGCGGGAGAACTTGCGCGGATTGCCGAAGGTCTCCAGATACAGCAGCACCACATCGGTGTCCGGGTCGCTGTCCCAGTACTGGAGCAGGTCATTGCCGGAGACGTCGGCGCGGTTACCGGCGGAGACGAAGGTGGACAGTCCCAGCTGCCGCGCCGCCGCCTCGCCGAGGATCGCCGCGCCCAATGGTCCGGACTGGCAGAAGAATCCGATACGCCCGCGTCCGGGCAGCACCGGCGCGAGGGTGGCGTTGAGGGCGATCTCCGGATCGGTATTGGCGATTCCGAGCGCGCTCGGCCCCACCACCCGCATGCCGTGCGCCCGCGCGGCGTCGACCAGCTCCCGCTCGGCCTGATAGCCGCGCGGGCCGGATTCGGAGAACCCGGCGGTCAGTACCACCAGACCCTTGACGCCCTTGGCCATACAGTCGTCGAGCACGGACCCGATCTCGGTGGCGGGCACCGCGATCACCGCCAGATCGACCTCGTCGGGAATGTCGCGCACCGTCGGGTACGCCCGCACCCCGCGCACCGCGGTGCGATTGCGGTTCACCGGGAACACCGGTCCCTGGTAGGCGCCCGAGAGCAGGTTGGCCAGCACCGCGCCGCCCACCCGGCTGGTCGAGGGCGTCGCCCCGATCACCGCGATGGACTTGGGCGACAACAGGTTCCCGACACTGCGCGCCTCCGACGCCCGCTCCCGGGAATCCCGTACCGACAACAGCGCCTCGGTGGGGTCGATGGCGAACTCCAGGTGCAGCACCGATCCGTCGCGACTGCGCTGCACCTGATATCCGGCGTCGCGGAACACCTGCACCATGGCGTTGTTCTCGGCGAGCACCTCGGCGACGAAGGTCTCGATATCGTTCTCGGCCGCCGCGCCCGCCAGATGCTCGAGCAGAATCGAACCCAGCCCGCGCCCCTGATGCCCGTCGGCGACCACGAACGCCACCTCGGCGGCCCGGGGACCCGACCGATCGGCCAGATACTCGTAGCGGCCGACCGCGATGATCTCGTCGCCGAGCTCGGTCACCAGCCCGACCCGATCCCGGTAGTCCACGTGCGTGGTCCGGTACAGATCCTTCGGCGTCATGCGCGGGTACGGACCGAAGTAGCGCAGATACCGGGTGCGGTCGGACAACCCCTCGTGGAAACGCTCCAGCGCCTCCGCGTCGTCGGGGGTGATCGGCCGCAGTCCCACCACGCCGCCGTCGGAGGCCAGCACGTCCGCGAACCAATGCTCCGGCGGCGGAGGCGGATTCACGGGCGTGCCGGGGGTGTCCGGCGGCAGCAGCGGAACGGGAGCGGGGTCAGTCACGGGGATCCTCCGGATCCAGGCCGAGCAGGCCGAAACTCGCCCGGCGCGTAGCCAATACGGATGTGTCGAGGGCGCGGCGGGCGCGGTCGGCGCGCTCGTCACCGGTGTCACGGCCGCCTCCGGGGCCGTCCCAGTGCGCGAAGCCGATATCCGCGCCGTCGCCCATGCTCTCGGGCACGGCGACCATGGGCGCGTAGGCGCCCACCTGCTCACGCCACTGCGGCGGCGTGGGCGTGGCGGGGTCGATGGTGCGGTCCAAAGCCGTTGCCAGCAGGTGGGTCCAGGCCCGCGGCACCACCCGGATCAGCCCGTACCCGCCGCCGCCCACGGCCAGCCAGCGACCCTCGGCATACCGATCCGCGAGATCGCGCATGGCGATGAAGGCCGCGCGCTGACCGTCCACGGTGAGTTCCAGATCCGCCAGCGGATCCTCGCGATGGGTGTCGACCCCGCACTGGCTGATCACGATCTGCGGCCGGAAGGCCGCCAGTGCGCCCGGCACCACGGCATGGAAACCGCGCAGCCACAACGAGTCCCGGGTACCGGGCATGATCGGCAGATTGATGGCGGTGCCCTCGGCGGGGCCGATGCCCGTCTCCTCCGGCCATCCGGTGTTGGGCCACAACGTCGCCGGGTGCTGGTGCACCGAAATGGTCAGCACGCGCGGGTCACCGTAGAACACCCGCTGCACACCGTCACCGTGGTGCACATCCACATCGACATAGGCGATGCGGTCGAAGCCGTTGTCCAGCAACCACGAAATCGCCACCGCTACATCGTTGTACACACAGAACCCCGCTGCCGAGGCCGGCATGGCGTGATGCATACCACCACCGATGCTCACCGCCCGCCGGGTGCGCCCCGCCGCGATCGCCTGTGCCGCGGCGAGAGTACCGCCCACGATCACCGAGGCCGCCTCGTGCATGTGCGGAAAGACGGGGTTGTCGGCCGAGCCGAGTCCGTAGGGCGGGGCGGTCGGGGCGGGGCCGGGAGGTTGCCGAGCGTGCTTGACGGCCTCGATGTAGTCGTGGGTGTGCACCCGCAGCAGTTCCGATTCAGCGGCCGCCCCGGGTGTGAGTTGCTCCACTCCGTCGAGCAGTCCGAGCCCCTCGGCGAGCGCCATGGTGAACTGCAGCCGCACCGGCCGCATGGGATGCTCCGGGGTCCAGGTGTACTCGAGGAAGCGATCGGACCAGACGACGGTTCCCCCGGCGGAAGCTGTTCCGTCACCGGAAGCTGTTCCATCGCCAATGGGGGTTCCGTCACCACGATCTCGGCCAGGCATACCTGCCACGCTAATGCGTCGCGCGGGTTCGTAGGCTTTGGACACCGCAATGCTGTCGTACCGGGATGGCAGGGTGTCGCCGACGCTGTCTGTGATCGGGAAACCCGCAAGGAACACGCTGCCCGTCCTGGGTGTTGACAGTGCGTTCCCGAAATAAGCTGTCGCCCGGTGCAGCCGCCGTGCATGGGTAGAATTCGTGCCGACGAAGGGGTTTAACAGGTGAAGGATCTGGTCGACACCACGGAGATGTACCTCCGTACCATCTACGACCTCGAGGAGGAGGGTGTCACGCCGCTGCGCGCGCGCATCGCCGAGCGTCTCGAGCAGAGTGGCCCGACGGTGAGCCAGACGGTCGCACGGATGGAGCGAGACGGTCTGCTGACCGTCGCCGGTGATCGCCACCTCGAACTGACCGAGAAGGGCCGCGCCATGGCGGTCGCCGTGATGCGCAAGCACCGGCTCGCTGAGCGGTTGCTGGTCGACATCATCGGCCTGGAGTGGGAGAACGTCCACGCCGAGGCGTGCCGCTGGGAGCACGTGATGAGCGAGGAGGTCGAGCGCCGCCTCGTCGAGGTGCTCAACCACCCCACCACCTCCCCCTACGGCAATCCCATTCCCGGCCTGGACGAACTGGGCCTGCAGGGCAATGCCTCGGCCGACGAGAAGCTGGTCCGGCTCAGCGACCTGCCGATCGGCCCGGCGCAGGCCGTGGTGGTGCGCCGGCTCTCCGAGCACATCCAGACCGATCCGGAGACCATCAATCAGCTCCGGGAGGCGGGCGTGGTGCCCGATGCCCGCGTGACCGTGGAGACCAAGCCGGGTGCGGTGATCATCTCGGTGCCCGGTCATCAGGGATTCGAACTGTCCGATGAGATGGCGCACGCCGTCCAAGTGAAGTTGGTCTGATACGTGAAGCTTCTGGTTACCGGAGGCGCCGGCTACGTCGGTGGCGTCTGCGCGCAGGTTCTGCTCGAGGACGGTCACGAGGTCGTGGTCGTCGATGATCTGTCCACCGGCAATGCCGATGGCGTCCCGGCCGGGGCGAAGTTCGTCGAGGGTGATGTCGCCGCCGTGGGCGCCGAGCTCATCGCGGCCGAATCCTTCGACGGCGTGCTGCATTTCGCAGCCCAGTCGCTGGTCGGCGAATCGGTGGTGGCGCCGGAGAAGTACTGGCACGGCAACGTGGTGAAGACCCTCGCGCTGCTGGAGGCCATGCGCGACGCGGGCACCCCGCGGCTGGTGTTCTCCTCCACCGCGGCCGTGTACGGCGAGCCGGAGCAGGTGCCGATCGTCGAGGACGCTCCCAAGCAGCCGACCAACCCGTACGGCGCCTCGAAACTGTCCATCGACTACGCCATCACCTCCTACGCGGCGGCGCACGGCCTGGCCGCGACCAGCCTGCGGTACTTCAACGTGGCCGGCGCGTACGCCGGGCTCGGCGAGAACCGTGTGGTGGAAACCCATCTCATCCCCCTGGTGTTGCAGACCGCGCTGGGTCATCGCGAGTCGATCTCGGTGTTCGGCACCGACTACCCGACGGCGGACGGCACCGCGGTGCGCGACTACATCCACATTCGTGATCTGGCGCAGGCACATCTGCGGGCACTGGCGCAGTCGCAGCCAGGTGTGCACCGCATCTTCAATCTGGGCAGCGGCACCGGTTTCTCGGTGCGCGAGGTCATTTCGGCGTGCGCGCGGGTGACCGGCCTGCCGATCAACGCGGTGGACGCGCCGCGGCGGGCCGGTGACCCGGCCGTGCTGATCGCCTCCAGCGCCAAGGCCATCGCCGAGCTCGGCTGGACGCCCGAGCACACCGACCTCGACGAGATCGTCTCCGACGCCTGGGATTTCCTGCGCTCCCTGGGCGACCGCGCGCACAGCGCGCGCTGACTCCGCTCTCCCCTGCGCTGAGTCCCAATCGTCATCGCGGCTCCGGCCCGAGGTGGATGCCGAGTTCGGCGGCCGCCTCCCGGCCGGAGTCCGCGAGACGGCCCAACCGGTCCGGTCGCAGACCCGTCTGTAAGCCCAGGTCCAGCAGCATCGCCATGCGGTGCTTCGGATCTGCGGCCAGGGCGGCGTCCAGCGCCACACCCGCGAGCGGTCCGTCCCCGCGCGCGTATGCGCAATAACCCAGCAACGCGGCCGCTTCGGCACGATCCGGATCCGGCAGCGACCGAGCCAGTTGCAGCCACAGCGCCTCCGCGCCGTCGGCGTGCGGGCCCGGGGCGAGCCCGAACATGATGTCGCGCAGCGCCGAATCCCGCAGGGCCACCGCCACCGCCGCCACTTCGGCCGGCGTGAGCCGCACGCCCGTCTCGACCCGTTCCAGATAGCGCAGTACCCGGCACACCTCGAGCCGCAGCCCGACGCGCGGATCACCGTGCCGCACAACCCGGGCCAGTCGCTGGGCCGCGGCGGCGACCGCCACCTCCATGGCGGCAGCGGTGGCGTCGCGCGCCACCGGGTCGACGGCGAGGATGTCGGTCAGCTCCCGCCTGGACCCGCGCAGCGGCCGGCCCTCCAGGACATGGCGCAGCGTCACCATCGAGACCGCCGGATCGGGTTGCCGTCCGCGCGACCACGGCCCGGACAGCGTCCACCACGGCAGTTCCGCGCCGATGGCCTGGACCGCCCAGGCCCCGGCCAGCGGCACCGCGTCGGCGTCCAGCCGATGTTCCAGCGCCGCAACGAGATCGTGGTGCTTGCGCGCCCGCACGCCGGGGTGGTTGCGGGTCGGCACCGTGGCCCGGTCGTCGACGACGAGGGCCAGCGCCGCGACGGCCCGGTGCCGGACGCAGATGCCCGCCACCCGCTCGACCAGCATGCCCATCGCGCTGCGCCCCGGATTGTCGAGATCCACCCGCGTCACCACCTCGACCGCCGCCAGGTCGGGCGACGCCGGATCCGCGCGCAGCACGGTCACCACCAGCGACCGCGCCGGCATGAACCCGAGCATCGCGGGAACCGCGGCGATCAGATCGCCGGGCGCCCGCAGCCGTGGCCCAGGCTCCCCCGGAACCTCGAACGGTGGATCGGCGGCGGGGCCGGAACGCCCGGGCGGGACGGGTTTGGGCGGGGCGGGTTCGACAGCCGGGGCGGGCTCGACGGGTGGCGTGGGTTCGCTGGATGCGTTCATGCCGTCGAGGGTGCGCCGCGGCCCGGACTGTCCCCGGCGGCCGACCTCGGGTTTCGCTGTGGCTGTGGATGTTTCGGCGCGCCGTGGACTGTTCGGCGCGTCCCGGACGTCGCCGGCCTCCGGCTGTCGGTGCCCGGTGCTACTGTGCACCGGGCCCAGACTTGAAATGGATTCGTTTCATTTTTGCCGGACGAGCATGGTCACGCTGTTACAGTCCGCCTCGGCACACGTCGCGCACCGTGCCGGAAGGAGTATCGCGCCATGCAGACCGGGATTCACCGCGGCCGGGACTCACCCAGGACCTCCAGGTAGTGCGGATTGGACATGATGCCGAGGATATTGCCGAACGGGTCCACCACCGAGGCCGTCACGAACCCGGTCCCCTCACCGCGTTCGATGATCGGCTCGTAGACGGTGGCACCCATGCCGAGCAGCCGCTCGAAGGTGGCCGCCACATCGTCGACATGCCAGTTCACGATCTGACCGCCCGGGACATCCGGGTGAGAGGGCGCGAACTTCCGGTTGATGATCCCGAGCTCGGCCTGGTAGTCGCCGATACGGAACTCGTAGTACCCGCCCGGCACGGTGAAATACGGTGCGACACCGAGCAGTTCGCTGTACCAGTCCTTGGCCGCCTCCAGATCGTCGGCGAAGTAGTTGACGGTGGCCATTCCACGCAGCATGGTCGTTCTCCTCGGTCGGGGGTGTTTCTCGGTCTGACACCATCATCGCGCGCAAAGTGCTCACCGAATGAGCACATTTCCGGGCAGAATTCCGGATATGCGCGCGGATCGATTGGTGGCAACCCTGCTCCTCATGCAGACCCGGGGCCGGGTGACCGCGGCGGAGGTCGCCGCCGAGCTCGAAGTGTCGGTGGCCACCGCGCGGCGCGACCTGGAGGCGCTGTCCACGGCCGGGATTCCGGTCTATCCGCAGCCCGGGCGCGGCGGCGGCTGGGCGCTGGTGGGCGGCGCCCGCACGGATCTCAGCGGCCTCACCGCCCCCGAGGCCCAGGCGCTGTTCCTGCTGCTGGGCCCGGTCGCGACGGCCACCCCCGCCACCAAGTCGGCCCTGCGGAAACTGTTGCGCGCCTTGCCACAACCCTTCCGCACCGAGGCCGAGGCGGCGGCGGGGGCGATCGTGGTGGACCCGGCCCGCTGGGGCGAATCCGACGAGCGCCCGCCCGCCCTGGTGGACGAGCTGCAGCGAGCCGTGGTGCGCCGCCGCCGGATCCGGTTCGCCTACGACCGGGCCGGGCGGCGGACCGAACGGGTGGTCGATCCGTGGGGCCTGGTGGACAAGGACGGCGGCTGGTACCTGGTGGCCGGGACCGAGCACGGGCAGCGGACCTTCCGCGTGGACCGCATCGCGACCCTCGCGATCACCGACGAGATCGCCCACCGGCCCGAGGATTTCGATCTGTCGACGGCCTGGTCGGAGGTGGTCGAGGAGGTCGAACGGCAGCGTTCGGCGCTCTCGGCGACCGTGCTGGTCCCGGCGCCGCTCGCGCCGGTGCTGCACAAACAGCAAGGACGGCACTGCGTCCTGGACGGTCCGGTCGGCGACGGCCGGATCCGCGCCCGGGTCACCGCGCCGACGCCGCTGATGATCGCCCAGCAGCTGGCGGGCTGGGGCGCGGCCCTCGAGGTGGTCGAGCCGGAATCGGTGCGCGCCGAACTTGCCCGGCTGGGCGCCGAGCTGGTGCAGCGCTACCACACCGGCGGGTAACGCTGCCCGGTCATGCGAAAACCGAATCATGTTGCAGCAGTGGGGATTTCGCTCATTTTAGCGGTCCACCACTGTTACAGTCCGCCCGGCGCGACCCCTTCAACGCGCCGAAAGGATTCACCCATGAGTAATCAGCTCTCCCCCGACCCGAAACGGTCCGCCGTGCGAGATCTGCGGCGCCCCGCCGCGGGTGCGTGCGCGGTCGCGGCGCTGGCCGTCGTGGCCGGGTCCGTGCTGGCCGCCCCGGCCGGTGCGCAGATCGCCAACATCAGCGTCGCCGGGCTGACCAGCGACAAGCCGTGCGATGTCGCGGACGGCTGCAGCATCCAGGCCTCGCTGAGCGGTGCCGACCAGCTCAGCCCGGTCGACTTCCTGGTGAACGGCACGGTCATCGGCACCCTCACCCCGACCTCGTACGGCGCCGGCGCGGCCGCGAACATGCCCTGGCACCCGGCCAATGACGGCACCTACACCATCGGCGTCCGGCAGGGTCTGGCCAACTCGACCATCGTCTACGTGGTGGGCAGGGGCGGCACCTGCCCACCGATCTCGTCGCTGGTCCCGGGTTCGTCGAGCAGCGGCTCCGCGGGCAGCGGCTCGGCCAGCGGCTCCGGCGACAGCGGTTCCGCGGGCAGCGGCTCGGCCACCGGTTCGGGCGGAAGCGGTTCGGCGGGTAGCGGTTCCGCGTCGGGGTCGGCCACCCCGCTACCGATCTGCTGATCGGGCCGGGGAGCCGAGAACGGGCAGGGGTCGGCTCCCTCCCCCGGGTCGCAGCGCCGCCGCTCCCCGGGGCTCAGCCTTTGCGGACCTTGCGCAACGCGGTGGTGAACAGCGCGTCGAGGGCCTCGCTGTCGGAGGTGGACCCGGAGGTCATGTACGTCACCGCGATTCGCACATCGCCGATCTGACCCACCAGCGTCTGCATGGTCCGGGTGAGGCCGGTCGCCCTGTTGTCGGAGCCGACCGTGCGCCGCAATGCGAGTGAGTCGTCGGCATTGACCGGCGGCGGCGGGTCCAGCTGGGTGGTCACCACCGAGGTGAGTCCGGAGTGCCCGACGTGCACGGTCCCGCAGCGCTGCAACTGATCTCGCAGTGCCGACAGCGGCTGATCGGAGCGGGTCAGCGCGACGGTGAGGGTCGCGCGGGTGGCGTCGTCGGTGCCGACCGCCACGGCCGGGCCCGCGGTCGGCGTGACCGGTGCGCAGGTGGCCGGATCCACTTGTGCCCCCGGCAGGTAACCCTCGAGGTCGTTGGCGGCCTGGCTCGCGGCGTCTGCGGGCAGCACGAGCGCGGTGTATCTCGACGGGAATTGCGAGGGATCCGGCAGCAGTCCGGTGAGACCGTTGTCGGGGGCGGTCGCCGTGACCGGCGTGCGGGCGGCGATGGGATGACCGGAAACCGAGGTCGCGCACGCGGCGAGCAACCCGCTCAGCGCCACTATTCCCGCGGCGCCCGCGGTCCTGAGGCGGCTGCGTGCGGGTGTTCGGAAAGGCGCGGTCACTCGATTCACTATGCCGAAAATCGGCTGTTCACACCGAATGCCACGCCGCGCGGCACACTCCCGGGAATGCGCGTCCGGGCCCGGCGTGTTGCATAGCGAGTGCGGGTGGTGCACGCCTGTCATGCGCATGAGGGACAATGTGGGTTGGTCGCGCAAGTGGGCCACGCAGGAAGGAGTACGCGATGGACTACGAGTCGCGAATGTACGAGCTGGAGTTCCCGGCTCCGCAGATGTCGTCCGCCGACGGCTCGGGTCCGGTGCTGGTGCACGGTCTCGAGGGTTTCACCGATGCCGGGCACGCGGTACGCCTCGCCACCACGCATCTGAAGGAAAGCCTCGAGCACGAACTGGTCGCCTCGTTCGACATGGACGAACTGCTCGACTACCGCTCACGGCGGCCGCTCATGACCTTCAAGACCGACCACTTCTCCGACTACACCGAGCCGGAACTGAGCCTGTGGGCGCTCAAGGACACGGCGGGCACGCCGTTCCTGCTTCTCGCCGGGCTGGAACCGGATCTGCGGTGGGAGCGGTTCGTCACCGCGGTACGCCTGCTCGCCGAGCAGCTGGGCGTGCGCCGGACCATCGGTCTGAGCGCGATTCCCATGGCGATTCCGCACACCCGTCCGCTCGGCGTCACCGCGCACGCCTCCGATTCCGATCTGATCGGCGATCACCAGCGCTGGCCGGGTGAGCTGCAGGTGCCGGGCAGCGCGTCCTCGCTGCTGGAGTTCCGGATGGCCCAGCACGGGCACGAGTCGGTCGGGTTCTCGGTGCACGTCCCGCACTACCTGACCCAGACCGCCTACCCGGAGGCCGCGCAGACGCTGCTGGAGAACGTGGCCGAGAACGCGGGCCTCGAACTACCGCTGGCCGCGCTCACCGATGCCGCCGCGCGGGTCCGCGAACAGGTCAACGAGCAGATCGCCGGCAACTCCGAGGTCGAGACCGTGGTGTCGGCGCTGGAACGCCAGTACGACAGCTTCGTGACCGCCCAGGAACGCCAGTCCAGCCTGCTGGCCAGCGAGAACGACCTGCCGACGGGTGACGAGCTGGGAGCGGAGTTCGAACGCTTCCTGGCCGAGCAGGCCGGGTACGCCGACGGCGACGGACCGGAGAACCCGCCGCTGCGGTAGTGGTCGCTACCGGTGTTCGCGGCGGCGACCGGTAACGTTGGGCGGCGTGCAGCTGTCCGAACTGGTTCCCGACCGTGCCGTATCCGACGTGGACCCGGACTGGTTGTACGAAACCTTCGCCGACTGGGCGAGTTCGGCCGGCCTGAATCTGTATCCAGCGCAGGAAGAAGCGCTGCTGGAACTGGTCACCGGGTCGAACGTCATCCTGAACACCCCGACCGGGTCCGGTAAGTCGCTCGTCGCGCTGGGCGCGCACTTCGCCGCGCTCAACAAGGGTCAGCGCAGCTACTACACCGCACCGATCAAGGCCCTGGTGAGCGAGAAGTTCTTCGCGCTGTGCGAGATCTTCGGGGCCGACCGCGTGGGCATGGTGACCGGCGACGCGGCGGTGAACCCGGAGGCTCCCATCATCTGCGCCACCGCGGAGATCGTGGCGAATCTGGCGCTGCGCGAGGGCGCGGCCGCCGACATCGGCCAGGTCATCATGGACGAGTTCCACTACTACGCCGACCCCGATCGCGGCTGGGCCTGGCAGGTACCGCTGATCGAGCTGCCCGGGGCGCAGTTCCTGCTCATGTCGGCCACGCTCGGCGAGGTCGACTTCTTCGCCCAGGACCTGACCCGGCGCACCGGCCGCGAGACCGCAGTGGTCTCCGGCTCGGAACGGCCGGTGCCGCTGAGCTTCTCGTACGTCCGCACGCCCATCACCGAGACGCTCGAGGACCTGGTGACCACCAGCCTCGCGCCGGTCTACGTCGTGCACTTCACCCAGGCCGCGGCCATGGAGCGAGCGCAGGCGCTGATGAGCGTCAATATGTCCTCCAAGGCCGAGAAGGAGGCCATCGCCGCGGCCATCGGCGAGTTCCGCTTCGCCACCGGATTCGGCAAGACCCTGTCGCGGTTCATCCGCCACGGCATCGGCGTGCACCACGCGGGCATGCTGCCCAAGTACCGGCGGCTGGTCGAGAAGCTCGCTCAGGACGGACTGCTGAAAGTGGTGTGCGGCACGGACACCCTGGGTGTCGGCATCAATGTGCCGATCCGCACGGTTTTGCTGACCGGGCTCACCAAGTTCGACGGCGTGCGCACCCGCCGGCTCAATGCCCGCGAGTTCCATCAGATCTCGGGCCGGGCCGGGCGCGCGGGCTACGACACCATGGGCACCGTCGTGGTGCAGGCGCCCGAGCACGAGGTGGAGAACGCGCGGCTGATCGCCAAGGCCGGCGACGATCCCAAGAAGCTGAAGAAGGTCCAGAAGCGCAAGCCGCCCGAGGGTTTCGTGTCCTGGTCGGAGGAGACCTTCGACCGGCTGGTCGCGGCCTCGCCCGAACCGATGGTGTCGCGCTTCCATGTCACCAACGCCATGCTGCTGAATGTCATTGCGCGCAAGGGCAATTGCTTCTACGCCATGCGGCACCTGCTCGAAGAGAACCATGAGCCGCGGGCCGCGCAGCGCAAGCACATCCTCAAGGCGATCCGGCTGTACCGGGCGCTGCGGGACGCGGGCGTCGTGCAGCAGCTCGACGAACCCGACAAGTACGGGCGTCATGCCCGGCTCATGGTCGACCTGCAGCGCGATTTCGCGCTCGACCAGCCGCTGTCGCCATTCGCGCTGGCGGCGCTGGAACTCCTGGACAAGGAGTCGCCGACCTACACCCTCGACGTCATCTCACTCATCGAGTCCACGCTCGAGGATCCGCGTCAGCTGCTGATGGCCCAGCAGCACAGGGCGCGCGGCGCGGCCGTCGCGGAGATGAAGGCCGACGGCATCGAATACGAGGAGCGCATGGAACTCCTCGAAGAGGTCACCTGGCCCAAGCCGCTGGCGGCCGAGCTCATCGAGCCCGCGTTCGAGACCTACAAGGCCGGGCACCCATGGGTGTCGGAGTTCGAGCCCTCGCCCAAGTCCGTGGTGCGCGAGATGGTCGAGCGGTCCATGACCTTCGCCGAGCTCGTGTCCGGCTACGAGCTGGCCCGCTCCGAGGGCGTGGTGCTGCGCTACCTGGCCGACGCCTACCGCGCCCTGCGGCGGACCGTGCCCGAGCAGGCGCGCACCGAGGAACTGGACGACATCACCGAGTGGCTCGGCGAGCTCATTCGCCAGGTCGACTCCAGCCTGCTCGACGAATGGGAGCAGCTGACCAATCCGGGCGCGGAGTCCGACGAGCAGCAGCTGGCGTTCGGCGCCGAGACCGTGCGGCCCATCTCCGCCAACGAGCGCGCCTTCCGGGTGCTGGTGCGCAATGCCATGTTCCGCCGGGTCGACCTGGCCGCGCTGCGCCGCTGGGAGGCGCTCGCCGAGATGGGCGACGAGCTGGACTGGGAGGCCGAGCTGGGCCCCTATTTCGACGAGTACGAGACCCTGGGCACCGGCCCGAACGCCCGTGGACCCCAGCTGTTCCGGGTCGAACAGCGGCCGGGATTCTGGGACGTCCGCCAGGTGCTGGACGACCCCAACGGCGACCACGGCTGGTCCATCGACGCCATCGTGGATCTGGCCGAGTCCGATGCCGCGGGCGAAGTGGTGTTCGACGAGGTTTCGGTCACCGCGGGCTGAGTCGGCCGGGCCCACGGCGGTGCGGGGTCCCACGCTCGTCGGGCCGCACGCGGGCAGGTGAACGAATCCCGGCGCCGGAGTGACGTAATCGATCGTCTACCGGTTCGTTTTCCGAGGCCCAACGCGTGTATCGTCTCGCAGGTTGCCTGAGTCCCTGCCGTAGCGGCCGACAGAAAAGAGTTCCCTTAGATTGCCCGGTCGAAACCTGCCCGAGTCACCCTGTCTGGTCATCGACCTCGACAAGGTCCGCGCGAATTACCGCGCACTGCACGCCGCCCTTCCCGCGGCACGAATTCGCTTCGCCGTCAAGGCGAGTCCCGTGCCGGAGATCATCCGGCTGCTGAACGGCGAGGGCGCGGAGTTCGATGTCGCCAGCGTCGGAGAGATAGACCTCTGCCTCGCACAGGGCGTCGACCCGGCCGTCATGTGCTACGGCAACCCGATCAAGAAGGCGTCCCAGATCGCCACCGCCTACGCGGCGGGTGTGCGGCGCTACGCCTTCGACACCGAGGACGACCTGGAACGCATCGCCGAGCATGCGCCGGGTTCCGAGGTCGAATGCCGGTTCCTGTCGTCGGCGCCGCAGTCGCAGACGCCCTTCGGGACCAAGTTCGGCTGCGCACCCGGTGAGGCCAAGCGGCTGCTGGTGCGCGCGCACGACCTCGGCCTGACCGTGGTCGGCCCCTACTTCCACGTCGGCTCGCAGCAGCTGGACCCGAAGGCGTGGGGCATCGGCATCGAGCAGGCGGGTGCCATCGCGGAAGCGTTGGCGATCAAGGACATTCCAGTCACGGCGGTGAATATCGGTGGGGGACTTCCGATTTCGTACGCCGATCCGGCTCCCGGACTCGCGGAGCTGGGCGCGGCCATCGCCGAGGCGGCGGACCGCTATCTCCCGGAGCACACCGAACTCGTCGTGGAACCCGGTCGCGCCCTGGTGGGCAACACCGGTGTGATTCACGCCGAAGTGGTGAATGTTCGCACGGCGCCGGACGGGCGGCGCTGGGTATACCTCGACATCGGCCGCTACAACGGCATGGCCGAGACCGAGAACGAGTACATCGCCTACCGATTCCAAACCGATCGGGACACGGATCCGAAGGACGAGGCCGTGGTTGCCGGTCCTACGTGTGACGGCGACGATGTACTCTATCAACGCACGCGTGTCCTCCTTCCGACCACGTTGCGAGCCGGTGATCCCGTTCGGATCCTCGAGACCGGCGCCTATACGGCGAGCTATTCGTCGGTGTCCTTCAACGGTTTTCCGCCTTTGACAGTCCATGTCACTGGCGCTGAGCGAGAGTGAGTTTTAGCCATGATCACGGCAGAATTCACCGGCTGGCACGTGCTGGCCGAGTTCGGTGGTGTCGACGCTGGCCTCTGCGACGACCTCGAACGACTCGAAACCGCGCTTCGAAAATCGTTGGTCGCCGCGGGGGTGACCATCTGCGATGTCGTGCGCAAGAAGTTCGAGCCGCAGGGTGTCACCATCCTGGCCCTCCTGGCCGAGTCGCACGCCTCGATCCACACCTACCCTGAGTCCGGCGACATCTTCGTCGACGTATTCACTTGCGGCAGCATCGGTTCCGGTGCCACCAAGGCCGTCGAACTGCTGCAGCACGAACTGGCTCCGGGTTCGGTCAACATCGAGGTCATCCAGCGCGGCCACACCGCCCGCCGCATCCACGAGCCGGTCGGCGCAGGCCTGACCCGGGTGTGGAACACGACGGAAACCATCGTCGACACCAACACCCCCTTCCAGCACATGGTGATCGCGCGGACCGAGCAGGGCATCTCCCTGTTCTCCGACGACGACCGCCAGTCCACCGAGTTCTCGCAGCTCACCTACCACGAGGCCATGCTGGTCCCGGGGTACGCGCTGGCCGAGAAGCTGGACAAGGTGCTGATCATCGGTTCCGGTGAGGGCGTCGCCTCCCAGATGTCGGTGGCCGCGGGTGCCTCGCTCGTCGATCACGTCGACATCGACCAGCTCGAGGTGGAGCTGTGCGCCGAGCACCTCCCCTACGGCTACACCCAGGCCGACCTGGCCGAGGCGGTCGCACAGACCGGCCCGATCAAGATGCACTACGCCGACGGCTGGGACTTCCTGGCCAAGGCCGAGGCCGCGGGCGTGCGCTACGACATGATCTGCATCGACCTGCCGGACGAGCGGGTCGAGGACGCGCAGCACAACCGCCTCTACGAGGACGACTTCCTCAACCGCTGCAAGGCGCTGCTCGCCGAGGGCGGCGTGCTCGCCGCACAGGCCGGCTGTCAGACCATGTGGCGCAACGAGACGCTGAAGCGCTCGTGGACCCGCTTCCACAACCTGTTCGAGACCGTCGTGCCCTACGTGAGCGACGAGCACGAGTGGACCTTCATCTTCGGCACCCCGAAGGCGATCGCGGATCCGGTCGCCAAGATGACCGGCACCCTGTCGACCCTGCCCTACAAGGCCGAGACCATCGACGCGCAGGCCCTGGTCCGCGGCGCGATCGAGCCGCACGCGCTGCGTGCGAGCGTCACCGTCTAGTCGACCAGCTCTACCGGGAAGCGCCCCCGCACGGACGTCCATGCGGGGGCGCTTCTCATTGCTACGGTTTCCGTCGTTTCACACAACGGATTTCGTTGTCCGCGGGCCGCGCCTCAGGCGATCGCGGGGAGTTTGACGACCTGACCGGCGTAGGCCAGGCCCGCGCCGAAGCCGAGCAGCAGCGCGGTGTCACCCGGCTTCGAGGCGCCGGACCGGATCAGCTGCTCCATGGCCATCGGGATCGAGGCGGCGCTGGTATTGCCGGTCTCAGCGATATCCCTTGCGACAGCGACGCTTTCGGGCATGTGCAGGGTGCGCACCAGCGCATCGGTGATGCGGCTGTTGGCCTGATGCGGCACGAAGGCGTCCAGGTCCTCGACCGTCACGCCCGCCTGATCCAGGGCGTCGCGGCAGGCCTTCTCCAGGAACGTGACGGCCCAGCGGAACACGGCCGTGCCGTTCATCCGGATGTAGGGCCGCACCGTGGTGCCGCCGGTGGCCTCGGCTTCGGCCACCTCGGCGAAGTACTGCTGAAAGTCCTTGTCCTGCTTGATCGCCGCGGTCTGACTGCCGTCCGAGCCCCAGGCCACCGGCCCGATGCCCTCGGCGTCCGACGGTCCCACCACGACGGCGCCCGCGCCGTCGGCGAAGATGAACGCGCAGGTGCGGTCGTCCTGGTCGAGCAGGTCCGACAGCCGTTCCACGCCGATCACCAGCACGTGCCGGGCCTGTCCGGCGCGCACCAGGTTGGCGGCGTTGGCCAGCGCGTAGCAGAAGCCCGCGCATCCGGCCGACACGTCGAAGGCGGCGGTGTCGTGCATCCCGAGTTCGGTGGCGACGACCGCGCCGGCCGACGGGCCCAGCACCATCTGGGAGGACGTGGCCAGGATGACCGCGTCGATCTGCTGCGGGGTGACGCCCGCGGCGGCGAGCGCGTCGGTGGCCGCGGCGGTGCTCATGCCGACGATGGTCTCGTCCGGCTCGGCCCAGTGGCGGGCCTCGATGCCGGAGCGGGTCCGGATCCATTCGTCCGAGGAGTTGATGCGGTCGACGATCTCGGCATTGGGGACCACCCGGCGGGGTCGGTACACACCCAGGCCCAGCAAGGCGGCGTGGGCGACCGGGGTGGCGGTAGCGATGAGGGCTGACATGCGCGGAATTCCTCTTTCCCATATGAACCGATCGGTTCACGTGGGTAAGGTTTAACATGGACCGATCGGTTCACACAAGTGCTGGAGGAAATTGCAATGACGGCGGGACCGCGCGCCCGATTGATCGCGAGCACCATCACCACCGTCCAGGAGCACGGCGTGCACGCGGCCGGGCTGAACGAACTGCTCAAGCGCAGCAATGCCTCCAGGAACTCGCTCTACCAGCACTTCCCTTCGGGCAAGGGCGAATTGGTGGCGACCGCCGCGCGCATCGTGTCGCGCATGGTCTACTCGCACGTGAGCCGCATGTCCGACGCGCTCCCGGCCGCCCCCTCCCTGGAGGCGTGGGTGGACGAGCTGCTGGGCTTCTGGCGCGGGCAGCTCGAGACCAGCGAGTTCCGGGCCGGATCGTTCATGATGGCCGCCGCACTCGACGAACTCGACCCGACCCTGCAGTCGGCGGCCGGGCAGGCGTTCTCCGAATGGACCGCGCGCCTGGCCGACGGGTTGGTGGAGGCCGGGATCGAGCGGGCGACCGCGTGCTCGCTGTCGGGGTTCGCGCTGTCGGTGATCGAGGGCGCGATCGTGCAGAGCCGGGCGCTGAAGTCCGCGCTGCCGTTCACCGACGCGGGCACCCAGCTCACGGTCCTGCTCCGTCACCACATGCCGAACCGCCGCTGATTCCCGGCCGGCGTTCGCGGTTGACTTGGAGCACACTCCAGGTCGTAGCGTCGTGTCCGTGCGCGGCTCCCGCCGCGAATTCCAGCCCTACCGAGGAGGATTCACCGCATGATCGCGACCAGGAAGCTCGGCGCACTGACCGTCGGCGCGCAGGGCCTCGGCTGCATGGGCATGAGCAGCGCCTACGGCGTGCACGACAACGACGCCGAATCCATCGCCACCATTCACCGCGCCCTGGACCTCGGCGTCACCCTGCTCGACACCGCCGACGTGTACGGCCCCGAAACCAATGAGCGCCTGGTGGGCCGCGCCATCGCCGACCGGCGCGACCAGGTCGTCCTCGCCACCAAGTTCGGCATCGTCTGGGGCGAGAAGGGCGCGATGGGCGCGCGCGGTGACGCCGCCTACGTCAAGCAGTCCTGCGACGAATCGCTGGCCCGGCTGGGCGTCGACCACATCGACCTCTACTACCAGCACCGCGTCGACCCGGACGTCCCCGTCGAGGAGACCTGGGGCGCCCTGTCGGAACTGGTCCAGGCGGGCAAGGTCCGCTACCTCGGTATCTCGGAGGCGTCCGCGGCCACCATCCGCCGCGCCCACACCGTCCATCCGGTGACCGCCCTGCAGAGCGAGTGGTCGCTGTGGACCCGTGACATCGAGGCCGAGATCCTGCCCGCCTGCCGCGAACTCGGCATCGGCGTCGTGCCATTCTCCCCGCTGGGCCGCGGCTTCCTCACCGGCGCCATCACCTCCGCGGCCGACCTCCCCACCGACGACATGCGCCGTCGCCTTCCCCGCTTCGCCGACGGCAATCTCGACGCCAACCTCGCCATCGTCGAGGCCCTGCGCGCCCTGGCCGACGAAAAGGGCGTCACACCCGGCCAATTGGCGCTGGCCTGGGTGCAGTCCCGCGGCGACGACGTGGTCCCGATCCCGGGCACCAAGCGCCGCGCCTACCTCGAGCAGAATGTCGCGGCGACCGAGATCACGCTGTCGGCCGACGACCTGGCCCGCATCGAAGCCGCCGCGCCCTCCCACGCCGTCGCGGGGGCCCGGTACCCCGAGGAACTGGCCCGCGCGGCCGGCCGCTGACCGGCCCCTCGCCTTCTCTCCCCCGGGTCCCGGTCCGAGCGGCGATACTGACATCCATGAGGATTTCGGTTGCCGCCGACGAGGACACCGGCGTGGCCACGGCCGTGGTCGAGGAACTGCGGGCACGCGGGCACGCGGTGATCGTGCACGGCGCCCTCGATCCGGCCGAACGCGGCGATTGGGCCTGGGCAAGCGAGGCCGCGGCCCGGGATGTGGCCGAGGGCCGGGCCGAGCAGGCGGTGGTGTGCTGCTGGACCGGCACCGGGGCGTCGATCGCGGCGAACAAGGTGCCGGGCGTGCGGGCGGCGCTGTGTGGGGACGCGTATACCGCTGAGGGAGCACGGAAGTGGAATGACGCCAACGTGCTGGCGTTGAGCCTGCGGCTCACGTCGCGGGCGCAGCTGACCGAGATGCTGGACGCCTGGTTCGCCGGGGCCGCGAGTGCGGACCCCGGCGATCGCGCGAATATCGCGCACGTGGACGGGATCTCGTGATCAGGCCCCGGCGGCGAGATGGGCGTGGGCGGTTCGCAGCTCGCGTTTGAGGATCTTGCCGCTGGGATTCTTCGGGAGGGCCTCGACGAAGGTCACGTACTTGGGAACCTTGTAGCCGGCCAGCCGCTGCCTGCAGTGGGCGATGACGGCGCCGGCGTCCGGGTCGGTTCCGTTGCGCGCCACCACGATCGCGGTGACGGCCTCGATCCAGTGCGGGTGCGGGATGCCCACCACGGCGGCCTCGGAGATCTCGGGGTGCTCGTAGAGGACCTCTTCGACCTCGCGGCTGGCGACGTTCTCGCCGCCGGTCTTGATCATGTCCTTCTTGCGGTCGACAACGCTGAGGTAGCCGTCGGAGTCCAGGACGCCGAGATCGCCGCTGTGGAACCAGCCGTTGCGGAAGGCTTCCGCGGTCTTCGCGGGATCGTTCCAGTAGCCGAGCATGGCCTGCGGGGAGCGGTGCACGATCTCGCCGACCACGCCGACGCCGACCGGGATGTCGTCGTCGTCGACCACGCGGGTCTCCACATTGAGGGCCGGGCGGCCCGCCGAGCCCGGCCTGGTCAGCTGGTCCTCGGGTGCGAGAACCGTTGCCAGCGGGGCGAGTTCGGTCTGGCCGTAGAAGTTGGTGAGCCCCACGCCGGGTAGTCGCTCGGAGAGCTCCACCAGCACCTCGACCGGCATGATGCTCGCGCCGTAGTAGCCCTTGCGCAGCGAGGACAGGTCGTAGCTGTCGAAGTCCGGGTGCCGCAGCAGCGACACCCACACCGTGGGCGGGCAGAACAGTTTGGTGGCCCGCTCGGTTTCGATGGTGCGCAGCACGGTCGCCGGATCGGGGCCCGGCAGCAGGATGCTGGTCGCGCCGAGCCACAGGTCGGGCGTGAGGAAGCAGTGCAGCTGGGCGCAGTGGTACAGCGGCAAAGCGTGCACCTCGATGTCGTCGGCGCTCATCCGCCCGTCCACCACCACGCTGGTGTACTGCGCGATGAGCCCGCGGCTGGACAGCACCGCGCCCTTGGGCCGGGACTCGGTGCCGGAGGTGTACATGATCTGGATGGGATCGTCGTCGCCGACGAACACCTCGGGCGCGGAGGCGTCGGCGTGCTGCTCCCAGGCGCTCACGTCCTCCCATCCGGGCGTCGCGGGCAGCCCGCCCAGCCCGATCCAGCCGAACAGCCGGATCTCGCTGTCGCTCAGCTGTTTCACCGCGGCCTCGGCCTCGGCGGCCAGCCCATCCTCGGTGATCAGCGCGACGGCCCCGGAGTGTTCGAGAATGAACGCCACCTCGTCGGCGGTGAGCATGAAGTTGATCGGTACCGAGATCGCGCCCAGCCGCGCCAGCGCGAAGTACACCAGCACGAACTCGCGACAGTTGTGGGAGTAGATCGCGACCCGGTCGCCCTGCGTCACACCGCGATCGGCGAGGCTGTGCGCGACCCGATTGACCGCCGCGTCGAGATCAGCGTAGCTCTCCCGCCGGTCCCGCCAGACCAGCGCGGTCTTGTCGGGGACCCGGGCGGCGCTGCGCCGCAGCAGATCTCCGAGCGCCTGCGACCGCGCCACCCTCAGTTCAGTGCCCTCTGCATCCATGCGACCAACTTCTACCGGACGAATGTGTCCGGCGTCATACAGTCTCGCTGAGCAGGACCAAATCGCGCCGCCACGCAGCGCATTTCCCCACGTAGCGCGGCAGGTGGCCGGCCTCGAACACCGACGCCGACCAGTCGCGATCCTCGACCTCGGCGGTCCAGGCATAGGTCCACGCGTACCCGACCCGATTTCCCACGTGCACGGACACCGGCAGCAGATCGTATTCGTCGTCCTCGAAAGCATCGAGCACCCGCCACTCGTCGGCAGCGAGCCCGGAGAGCAGGAACCCTTCGGTCACGGCGTCCGTCGCGGTCACCAAGCCCGGGTAGGCGCGGCCGGGCAGCGCGGCCGCCCGCCGCCCGATCAGTCGCGTGGGCTCTCGGTCCGGTACGCGCCCGATCAATTCGGTAAGCACCGCGCCGAATTGGAGCGTCCCGTAGACAAACAGAGGCCCGCCCACCGCCGGCAGCCGCGCGCGGCTCCACCGCCCGCCGAGAGGTTGCGGGGCCGCCGCCCCCGAGAGTTCCGGCGAGGTGGGCATATTCATCTGCCGGCTGTTCGTGCGAAGATGCCCGCGTCGTGCGAGTTGATGATGGTCACCTGGTGCCCGTGCAGCTTCCGGAGCTCGCGCAGTCGCCGCTGATTGGCCCGATATGCCTCGCCCACAATGGCTCCGGTCTCGTAGACCTTCCACCAGAACGGGGTGAACGGCTCCTCCGGATGCAGCGTGGATTCGGTGACGAAGGAGTCTCCCGCGTGCAGCAGCCACCCGTTGCCGTGGTCGATCGCCACGCCGGCGTGCCCGCGGGTGTGCCCGGCCAGCGGCACCACCAGGATCTCCGGCGGCAGCCCGGGCAGGTCGCGGACCGCGGTGAACCCGAACCAGTCCTCGGCGCCCTCGACCTCGTTCACCATCCACTTGGGCCCGTGTGCCCACTGCGCGGCCCGGTACCGCAGCCGCTCGGAGAGGGTGGGAGTGGCGGTGGCGGCCCGGAATTCGGGTCCGTGGACGTGCACCGTGGCCTCGGGGAAGTCCGACAGCCCGCCGGAGTGGTCGAGGTCGAGATGGGTGAGGATGACGTGGCGGACATCGCGCGGGTCGTAGCCCAGCCGCTGGATCTGGCGCACCGCCGTCTCGGCCTCGGTCGGTTTCGCCCCCAGCAGGAAACGGCCGGCACCCACCATCCTGCCCGGCTGCCGCACGGCCTCCAGCCCGAACCCGGTGTCGACGAGCACGAGCGCGTCGCGGGTCTCGATGAGCAGGCAGTGATCGATCAGGCCGAATCCCATGGTGCCGCAGTTCAGGTGGTGAATCCGCATGAACCCGAGCGTTTCAGACACCCTGGGGCGACGCAACCGCGCAGGTTGTCGTGAGTCACCACCGGGCGGGGTGCCGTCAGCGCGGCCGGCATTCCCGGATGATCTCGGCGAGCAGGTCGTAGTCGTCGCCGCGGGCGGTGGAGGACCGGAAGGCCAGTCCGACCGTACGGCCCGGCGCGGGCGCGGCGAAGGACGCGATGTCCAGAGTGCCGCGCGCGGTTTCGGCGGCCACCGCCATGGCCGGGATCAGCGTGACGCCGAGATCGCCCGCGACGAACTGCACCACCGTGGTCAGCGAGGCCGCGCGGGTGTCGCCGACCGCCCCCGGCTGGGCGTCATGGGTGCGGCACAGGTCCAGGGTCTGGTCGCGCAGGCAGTGGCCCTCGTCGAGGAGCAGCAGCGGTTGCGCGTCCAGATCGGCGGGGGTCAGGTCGGTGCGCCCGGCCAATTCGTGTTCGCGCGGCAGCACCAGCACGAACTCCTCGGTGTAGAGCGGTATCTCGACGAGTCCGGCGGCGTCGGTGGGCAGCGCCAGCAGCGCCACGTCCAGCACGCCCGAACGCAGTCCGTCGAGCAACCGCGCGGTCCGGTCCTCGATGACGTGCGGCACCAGAGCGGGCACCCGCCTGCGCAATTCGGGCAGCAGGGTGGGCAGCACGTAGGGCGCGATAGTCGGAATGATGCCGAGCCGCAGGGTGCCGCGCAGCCCCTCACCAGCGGCGGAGGCGATAAATCGGTCAGCGGCCTCGAGGGTGGCAATGGCTTGCGGCAGTAGCCGTTTGCCGTCGGCGGTGACCAGGACCCGGCGCGTGCTGCGCTCGATCAACTGGAGCCCCAGTCCGTTTTCCAGTGATGCCAGGGCCTGCGATAACGTGGGCTGGCTCACGCCGAGCCGCGTCGCCGCGGTGCCGAAGTGCCGGTATTCCGCGATGGCGGCGAACGCACGCAGCTGTGACAGGGTGGGCTGATAAGTTTGATCAGTCACACCTATCAGTGTAGTGCGACTGATCACGTTTACCTCTCACCGCAGTTCGGGAAAGATCGAATATGCCTCGACACAATCGGCACGACTACATATGAGGAGAGTAAGCATGGCCCTGCTGACCATCGGCGATCAGTTCCCCGCCTACAACCTGAAGGCTGTCATCGGCGGTGACCTCTCGAAGGTGAACGCTCAGCAGCCCGACGACTACTTCACCCAGATCTCGAGCGACGACCACGCCGGCAAGTGGCGCATCGTCTTCTTCTGGCCCAAGGACTTCACCTTCGTGTGCCCGACCGAGATCGCCGCCTTCGGCAAGCTGAACGACGAGTTCGCCGATCGCGACGCGCAGGTGCTGGGCGCCTCGGTCGACAACGAGTTCGTCCACTTCCAGTGGCGCGCCCAGCACGAGGACCTCAAGACCCTCCCGTTCCCGATGCTGAGTGACCTCAAGCGTGAACTGGCCACCGCCACCGGCGTTCTCAACGCCGACGGCGTCGCCGACCGCGCCACCTTCATCGTCGACCCGAACAACGAGATCCAGTTCGTGTCCGTCACCGCCGGTTCGGTGGGCCGCAATGTCGATGAGGTGCTGCGGGTGCTGGACGCGCTGCAGTCCGACGAGCTGTGCGCCTGCAACTGGAAGAAGGGCGACCCGACCATCCAGGCCGGCGAGCTCATGACCGCGTCGGTGTAGCAAAGGCTCGCAAGGGAATTCGTCGTGACCATCGAGAATCTGAAGAACTCGCTACCCGAGTACGCCAAGGATCTGAAGCTCAACCTGTCCTCGCTGTCGCGGACCACCGTGCTCAACGAACAGCAGCTGTGGGGCACCCTGCTGGCGTCGGCCGCGGCCACCCGCTCGGCGACCACGCTGCGAGAGATCGCCGAGGAGGCGGCCGACGTGCTGTCCGCCGAGGCGTACAACGCCGCACTGGGCGCCGCGTCGATCATGGGTATGAACAATGTGTTCTACCGCGGCAAGGCGTTCCTGGAGGGCCGCTACGACGATCTGCGCGCGGGCCTGCGCATGCAGATCATCGGCTCGCCGGGCGTGGACAAGGCCGACTTCGAGCTGTGGTCGTTCGCCGTGTCCTCGATCAACGGCTGCCAGCACTGCCTGGAGGCACACGAGCACACGCTGCGTGAGGCGGGCGTCTCGCGCGAGGTGATCTTCGAGGCGCTGCGCGCCGCCGCGATCGTGGCGGGCGTGGGTCAGGCCGTGGCGTCGACCGAGGCGCTGGCCACGGCCACCGTTTAGTCGCATCCCGTCGGTAACGGGGCTGTACACACCAAGGTGTACAGCCCCGTTACTATTAGCTAGTCAATTGCCGCTATCGGGTTGCCGATCGGCGACAATGCCGTCAGCACTTCGCTTGTGGCGTAGGAACAGACCTGCTCGCCACCGCAGCCCTCCCGCGAATCGATAACTGTCGGTAAGCTCGCATCCCATGACCGTTCCGGAAAGCGACAGCGCTCAAATCGAGGTCGTGCGCGTGTTCACCGACGCGGCCGGGCGTTTCGGCAATCTGCTCGGCATCGTCCGCCGCTCCGCTGTCGAGAATGCCGACCATCAGGCGCTGGCGACCCGCGCCGGCTACAGCAAGACGGCGGTGGTCGACGACCCGGTCGACGGGCGAGTGAAGATGCGCATCTACACCCCCGCCACCGAATTGACCTTCGCCGGATACCCGTTGGTCGGCGCCGCGTGGTGGCTCAGCGACCAGCAGCGTCCCGTGAAGATAATCGATGTGCCCGCCGGACCGGTCGAGGTGACCCTCTCCGACGGCCTGACCTGGGCCCACGCCCGGGCCGAATGGACCCCGACCTTCGAATTCCACCAGTTCGAGGATCCAGCGGAGATCGCCACCCTGGATCCGGCCGACTTCCCGGAGGGCCAGCACTACTGCTGGGCCTGGACCAACGAGCAGCGCGGCGCGGTCCGGACCCGAATGTTCGCCCCCGCCTTGGGCGTTCCCGAGGACCAGGCCACCGGCTCCGCCGCCCTCGCGCTGACCGCCCTGCTCACCCGAGGTCTGAACGTCATCCAGGGCGAGGGCTCGCAGATCTTCACCGAATGGGATTCCGACGGCTGGGCCCGCGTCGGCGGCCGCGTGGTCGCAGACCACCCGGTGGTCATCTAACGCGCCGGAGCAGACCAGCGCGACCTCAGCCGGCGTGGGGTCGTCACGGCCCGTTGGACCAGTCCTCCAGGTCGCTGTGGGTGCCGGCAGGGCAGCCGTTTCCCTCGTTCCGACCGAGCATATGGTCCACCACCCCATGAGGCTTGTTTCATTCCATCGCCGCCATTGGCGATGATGATGCGCATCAATGGTTCCGTGGGCTCCTGCCGGTTGTCGAATGTGCGCTGCTGCGCCAGCAGACCGGCCAATTCTTCCAGCACACCACCCGGGTAATTCGAGTTGCCGGTGTAGCTGATGCCTGCGAAATAGACAAGCGAGATCAACGGCCGACCCGGGCTGTGCTCGTGATTCGACTGTGCGCGGGCGTTCTGAGCGAACACCTCTCGTTGCATTGCGTCCAGCGCCGCATCGTCGCTGAACACCCGTTTCGCATTATCGCTGTATCCGACGCAGTCCTCGTCGTGCTTCTCGACCGCGATCGCCCGCTGCGGCCATGTGGCCCATCCGATTCCCGCGTTACAGCACTGCCGATTGGATCACCCGACAGCATTGGCGGGATGCCCAGGCAGATATCGCCGCCGACACGCGGCACGGTTCGCCCATGCCCAACACCCAGCCGGGCATTAACGTCGGGCAGCGGCGACGGATTGGCGAAATCCGCAGTCACCAAGCAGGTGATGGGGCCCGGGAGTGGTCGCCTGCGGCGTAGCAGGGTTCGGCCAAACTCTGGGACGTTCTTCGGGGGACCGCGAGCGTTCGCAGTAATTCGTACAGCTTGCCGATATTGAATGCATTCGGCACCGTCAGGGCCCTCCCCCGGTTCTACACAGTGGCGATTAACTCGCCAAAACGTGAACAGGACTGTACCGCTGGGGATCTCAACGGGCAGTGCTGTTCACTGAAATGGAGAAGGGGATTCTGCTGTCTGTAGTTTTCAGCCCAGGGCGCGGGCGAAGCGGTCGGCCATCTCCGCGACCTGGGCCTCGGTGATGACGAAGGACGGGGAGATCTGGAGAGCGCCCTGGCCGGCGGCGCGGGTCGAGACGCCGTGAGCGCGCAGGGTTTTCACCATAGTGAGGGCCTCGGCCGGGTCGGCCAGCTGGACCGCGGCGACCGCGCCCAGGCCGCTGCGGACCTCGGCCACCCGCGGGTGCTCGGCCAGCGGCGAGAAGTACTGGTGCAGCAGGGATTCCAGGTTCTTGCTGGCGTCCAGGAGGTGCTCACGCTCGACGATGTCGAGGTTGGCCATGGCTGCGGCGGCCGCGCCGGCGTGACCGCCGTAGGTGTAGCCGTGCCGCCACCACACGCCGCCCGCGAAGAACGGCTCGGCGATGCGGGGCGCGATGAAGACGGCGCCCATGGGGACGTAGCCGGAGGTGAGGCCCTTGGCGGTGGTCATCAGGTCGGGCTCCAGGCCGAAACGCGAAGAGGCGAACCAGGATCCGCCGATGCGGCCGAAGCCGGTGACGACCTCGTCGGCGACGAACAGGATGTCGTTGTCGCGGCAGATCCGGCGGACCTCGGTGAGGTAGCCCTCCGGCGGCAGGTACACGCCGCCGGCGCCGATGATGGGCTCGGCGAAGAAGGCCGCGATGCGGTCCGCGCCGACCTCCTCGATGAGGGCGGTCAGCGCCTTGGCCTGATCCCATTCGATGGTGCGGGTGTCGGGCATGAAGACGCCGGTGTAGCCCTCGCCGTTGACCGGGATGCCGGCGAGCGCGGTGCCGCCGACGTGCATGCCGTGGTATGCCTTCTGGCGGCCGACCAGGAGGGTCTTGTCGGGGCGGCCCATCTCCTGCCAGTAGCGGCGGGCCAGTTTCGCGGCGGTGTCGACGCCGTCGGAGCCGCCCGAGGTGAAGAAGATCTTGCTGCCGGGCACCGGCGCCAGCGCCGAAAGCCGTTCGGCCAGATCGCGGGTCACCGGCGAGGCCAGATCGCCGAAGTTGGAGTAGTGCGCGATCTGGGTCAGCTGCGCGGCGACCGCGTCGGCGATCTCGCGGCGGCCGTGCCCGACATTGGCGAACCAGAGGCCACCGGTCGCGTCGAGGTACTGCGTGCCACCCTCGTCCCAGATGTACGCGCCCTCACCGCGCGCTACCAGGAACGCCCCGTCACGTTCGACCGCACCCATATCGGCGAAGCCATGCCACAGCGAACCCATCCAGAGCACCTCCATCACCCGATACCGGCCACGCCCATCCGGGCGAACCGACCTTTCCTCACCATCTCACCACTAGGACGGTGAACAGGTCGAACGGCCCCCGAGTCACCCGGCCGCGGCGGCGACGAGCATGTAGGCGGTACCGAGATCCATCACCAGATGCGGTACCACGGCCCAGGATCCGGCCGCCCCCACAGGATGCGGGTACACCCTCGGCAAGCGGCGGCGCACGGCGGGAACCGCCATGGCCGCCGCGTCCACCGCGAACAGCGCCGCCAGCGCCAGCACCGGACCGGGCGCGGGCACCGCGGGCCCGTGCCCGGCGTGCTCGTGCGGCCCGTGCCCGCTCATCGCGTACAGCATCGCCGCGGCCGCCACCAGGTGATAAGCGAACGGGGCGACCGTGCCTCCCCCGAGGTCGGCGTCCCGGATCCCGTTGCGCCACCGCAGCATCCGATCCCCCAGCAACAGCGTGTACACGACCACCATGGCCGTCAGCACCGCGCGCACCGCGTGCGGATCGGCGGCTGTAGGGAACACCAACATCCCCAGCATGACCAGGCACATCACCAGGTGCGCGGCATCGGACTCCCGATCCGCGCGCGACCCGGCACACATGCCCGGACGCACCGTGCCCAGCCGGCCGGTCACCAGGGCGGCGGCCAGGCAGAAGGCGATCACCGCGCCCCACCGCACCACCCCGTACTGCTCCACGAAAACCCCCACACCCCACCACCTCTCACCGCGGCGACCGGCTCCCACCTTCCATGCTGACACCATCCGGGCCCGGCTCCCCCGCCCTTCCCCTGCCGAATCCCCCGCCCGCGCACCGCCACTGGATGACCGATCACCCGGCCGATTCACTCGGCCCCGGCCCCTGAACGTTCATAGCGAGAGATTGCACAGAGGAGTCATTCAATGCGTCCGAGCCGAACGGACGGGCCCCGTCGACCCGATCGCCGATCTACGCGCGGTTGGGCGAGCCGGCAGCGGTGGCGGCGACGACTTGACGGTCGGCTTCGCTGATGGCGTCGCGGGCGACGGCCCGCTGCACGGTGACGGAGTCCGGGTGTTCCTTGTCGAGATTGATCGGGATGGCCAGGCCCAGCCCGATGCCGGCGACCGCGGTATTGATCCCCACCACCCGGCCCGTCGAATCTGCCAGCGCCCCACCGGAATTGCCGGGATTGAGGGCGGCCTCGGTCTGGATCACGTCCTCGATCACCCGGGCGGCGCTGAAGCTGCTGCGACATTCGGTCGAGGAGATGACCGAGGCGATGAAGGGAATCCTGTAGGAAATACGGAATTTCGATGCCCGGCTGAGCGCCTTGGAAAATCGGCAGCAATTCCCCGGCTGACACGCCTTACGCCGGGTGCACTACCCGGACCGATGTCTCCGATAGGCTTGGTCAACAGACATAGTGGCTGTTCCTGCGATATCGGACTCTGGAAGAAAGCTAGCGCTCATCTTCGAGAAAGGATCCAGGTTTTGCGGCGTCTACTCATCGTCGCCGCGGCGGGCACGGCCGTGGCAACCCTGGCTGTCCTGGGCGTGTGGGCCTCGGGAACCGAAACGAGCCGAGCCCAGCCGCCCGGCGCGGATGTGTTCGGTTCGGGAGTTCATCTGACGGCGTCGGTCGACAGTGTCGCAACGGCCGCGCCCGGCAACCGGACTCCGAACTTTCTCATGACGTTCTCCCATGCGGTGCAGGCGTCCGGTGATTACTCGGTCAATGTGGAGGGTGACCCGATCACATCCGGTCAGGCCGTCGCAGGGTTCATCCTCGGCTGCGGGATCAGCGTGGCCGGCGGCGTCACTGTCGGCATCGAACCCAATCAAGGCCTCGCCGCGAGTATTTCCCCGTCGGTGACCCCGGGGAGCACCTCCGTCAGCACGCCGAGTGATACGGCCACCGCCACCACCGTCGCCGCCACCCCCATCGCCGCGGCCACCACCACCGTCGTGCCCACCACCGCCGCGGCCACCACCACCGTCGTGCCCACCACCGCCGCGGCCACCACCACCGCCGCGCCCACCACCACCGTCGGGCCCACTACCACCGTCGTCCCCACCACCGTCGTCCCCACCACCGCGGCGGCCACCACCACCGTCGTGCCCACCACCACTACCACCACCGCGCCCCCCACCACCACGGCCACCACTACCACCACCACGGCCACCACTACCACCACCACGCTCCCCACCACCACCGCCGCCGCCACACCGACGCCGCCGCCGGCGCCCAGCACCTCCGTCAGCCCACCCGACATCAGCTTCGGGCCCAGCGTCGGCGGGGTGCTGGGCCTGACCGAAGTCCTGACCGCCACCCTGGGGCCCGGCCAGGTCACCACCGCGACAACGGCCACAGCGGCCCTGGACGACAACACCCAGTTCCCGTTCCGCATCACCTTCAACAACGCCGCGTTGAACGTCGCCCAGTGCGCCTCGCCGGTGTCGGCCGTCCCCTTCGTCACCACCACGGTGAGTGGCGCGCGTGGGGTCGTGCAGACCACCGCCTACGGCGACCAGTTCACCTTCTGAAGCCCGGAGCCGATTCGGGCAGTGTGTCAGCGAATCCGGAACACCGGTCCACGCGGGCGGAACGGCAGCGCGGCGCCCGCGGGTATCAGGAAGGCGTGTTCGTGACGGATGCGCAGCACATCGATCATGCCGTCGGTGATGACGAGAATCGGCCCGTCGGCCGGGAAGTCGTCGGCGCGTTCGAGCAGCCGGATCCCGGGCTGCAGTACCGTGCCGCCGCGACCCCGGACACGGACGCGGGAGGCGATCTCGTCGACCGGCAGATAGCCGGCGTCGTGGGCGGCCGCGTCGCAGAACACGACCCGCGCGCGCGGTACGTCGCGGGCGAGGGCGTAGGAGGCGATGGCGCCCAGTCCTTTACCCATGAGCTCGACCGACATCGAGCCGGAGGTATCGAGCACCACGCCGAAGGTGGGCAGCCGCACCGATTCGTCCGGGCGCACCCACGCCGGGCGCGGAATGTCGGGGGTGGCGGATTGGCGACGTGAGGCGCGGGCGTAACTGCGGCGCTTCTCGACGGCGGGCACGTGCTCGTCGAACCAGTGCGCCAACTGCGCATCCCACGGCAGCGGCGGCTGGTCGAGCGCGCGGATCTCCTGTTCCAGTCCGGCCGGGAGCAGGCCGCGACCGCTGGACTGGTGGTAGGCCAGCCCGGTGCACAGGGCGTTGCGGTAGTACTCGTCCAGATCCAGGTAGTGCCCTGGAGTGTGGCTGTGCGGCAGCGGTTCTCCGAGGATGTCGCTCTTGCCGCGACCGCGCAGGGTGGCGATCTTGCGCAGGCGGCGCAGGTCGGTGGCGAGGCGGTCGTAGACCTGTTCCGCCGACATACCTTTCAGCTGCGGGTCGTAGAGTAGTCCGTCGGGCAGCTCCCCGACGCCCATTTCGACGAGCCAGCCGTTGACCACGTAGTCGCACGCGACATTGAACAGGTAATGGTCGCGCCGGCCGGCGCGGTCGCCGTGACGCAGGGCCGCGTGCAGCATCTCGTGGGCGAGCACGAATCGCCACTCCTCGTCGGAGAGCACCGCGAACGGGTTGATGTAGATCTCGGCCGCCTCGGCATTGACCGCGGCGATCGAGATATCCCAGCCGCGAGCGACATCCGCGTCAGCGATGATCTTCATGCCCGCGGCCAGCGCGCCCAGCAGCGGATACGAGGAGACGAACCAGTTCAGGGCGCGGTCCCAGACGCGCAGGGTCGGGCTCCGCCCGCGCGTGACGTCACGCCCGGCATCGGCGAGCGCGTCACGCGCCGCCTCACCGATACCGGTGGCGAAACGGCCGCGATGGTCGGCCTTCTTCGCGGTCTCGGCGGTGTCGACGAAGAAGTCGGGAAACTCGGTGCGGCGGTATGGTTCCGGGACGCTCGACCGCCACCAGCGCTCGGCCAGCCGCAGCTCGTCGGAACCGCCGGGGGCGGGCGGCAATTCCTGCGGCGGACAGCCGATCTTCAACGTCAACAGGTATTGGTCGACGACCGCGCAGCAGGCCGCGCGGTATACCGGATGGGGTTGGTGCGCCGCGTTCAGCCACGTGCGCGCGTACGCGTTCGCTTCCAGCGCGCGCTCGGGCACGCCGCGCGGGTCGAGGTGCCCGAATCCGACATGCAGCAGCAGATGGGCGAAGACCCAGCTCCATTCCGCCGCCGTGGCGCGCACTTTCATATTGCAGTACACCCCGCCCCACGGCGATGCGACCGCCCACACATCGTCGGGCAGGCGCTGGGATTCGCCGAGACCGTTCTGCAGCCGCCGGAAGATCGGGTGCGCGAGGACCTGCTGCCAGCCGGCGTCGATGTGCGCGCGCCACGGATCGATCACCGTGCCGCGCTTGCGGTTCGAGCGTCCCGCCACCGCTACCTCCGTGCGGCCAGCCGCGGCAGGTCGCGGGTCACCTCGACCAGGAACCAGGACGGCAGCACCGGCGCACCGTCCTCGTCGGCGGCGATGACCAGTTGCGCGCACTCGACCGAGATCTCGGCCAGTTCGGTGAGCATGGTCTTGGCGCGCAGCGAGAACCTCTTCACCCCGGGCGAGGCGTGCTCGCGGGAGGCGGGCAATTCCTTCACGAGCCGGGCGCGGAAGGCCTCGGACAGGAAGTACAGCAGGTCGCGGTCGGCGGGATCGCGGGGCCAGCTCGCATCGCCCTTGATGACCGCCTCCAGGTCGAAGGCGTGGCGCACAGTCTTCACGAACGCACGGAAGCCGGAACCGTGTGCGGCGGTGAGGATTCCGGAGCACAGCACCCACAGGGTGGCGTCGTCGATGTCGTCGCCGTAGGAGTGCAGAGCGTCGGAGAGCATGTGCCAGCCGCGCGGGGTGGAGAACGGCTGCTCGGTCTTGGGCGGCTGCGCCCACAGGTGATCGGGCCGCTGCATGAGGTATTCGATCACCCACGGGTGAATGTCATTGCCGGCGGCCCACTTCAGCCAGTCGTCGATATCGGCGCGCAGGTGCACGTGCACCATGCGGTTGACCAGCGCCGAGGCCATGGGACGGGCGAGAGCGTTGTCGGTGGCGCGATTACCGGCGCCGACGACGACCGAACCCGCGGGCAGTTCGTAATTGCCGACGCGGCGATCGAGAATCAGTGAGTAGAACGACTTCTGGACCTCGGCGGGCGCGGCATTGAGTTCGTCGAGGAACAGGCAGTACGGCTGCTCGCGGGCGATCATCTCCGGCGGCGCGAACCGGCTGCGGTTCTCGACGATCTGCGGCACGCCGATGAGGTCTTCGGGGGCCAGCTGCGTACCCAGCAGGGTGACGCACTCCAGGCCGAGGCCCTCGGCGAAACCGCGCACCAGCGAACTCTTCCCGATACCCGGCGCACCCCACAGAAACACCGGACGCACCACCGCGACGTGCAGCAGCAACTCCGGCAACTGATCCGGAGTCACCGTGACAGTCGCTTCCACATCGTCCTTTCGGGGTTGGATGTGGTGCCAGGTTAGGAGCGCGCACGCGACCGCGGCCAATGATTTTCGGAGCCACCGGAGGATTGGCGACGGCCCGGAGCCTCATGGCTTCCGGGCCGTCTTCGAGCTTCGAGTCGGCGTGCACGTATCCGACGCCCCGCGGTGGCACGCTCGGAACCATGCCGTTGCGGTTCGCCCCACGACGACCCGAACAGCCGAGCCGGATAACCCGAAATGATCACGAAACCCGTCCGGCAACACCGAGTATCACCGGTCCCAGGAGTGCACACACGCCACACCGCAACAGGCGGCACGGTAGGTCGGCGGCTTGGCGCGGGCGGTCAGTCGCCGGAAGTGGCGGGCGCACCGCCGAATCCGGTACCAGCCCATGCGGTCCTGCCGGCGAAAGCGCTGGATAGCCTGGCGGCATGCGCATTGTGATCGACGATCTGAGCGGGGACGCGGTGATCGGGCTGCTCGAAGACCATGTCACCGAGATGCTGGCGAACTCGCCCGAGGACAGCATGCACGCGCTCGACGTGGCGGCACTGCGCAAGCCGCAGATCACCTGCTGGACAGCGTGGGAGGGCGAGGAACTGGCCGGATGCGGGGCGCTCAAGGAGCTGGATCCGGTGCACGGCGAGATCAAGTCCATGCGGACCACCGCGGCGTATCGGGGTCGCGGGGTGGCGTCACAGCTGTTGCGGCACATCCTCGCCGAGGCCACCGCGCGCGGATACGCGCGGCTGAGCCTGGAGACCGGGGCGTCGGAGTTCTATCTGCCCGCGGTGCGGTTGTACGAGCGGTACGGGTTCGAACACTGCGGGCCGTTCGCGGACTACACCGCGGATCCGCACAGTGTGTTCATGACCCGGACACTGTCCGCATGACCCGTGCCTTCCGAATCGCCCGACCCACGACGCTCCTGACCCGCGAGCCCTGAGCCGGTCTCAGCGGGCGGCGACCGCTCTGGGCACCAAACCGTTCAGCGCCGCCACGATCACACCCAGAATGGCGAAGACGGAGGCCATGGTCACCAGCCCGACCGACAGCTGGACGTACCCCTGGGAACGCGGATCGATGAACGGGTAGGGGTACCAGCCCTCGAACGGCCCACGCATCGGCGTGTACGCGCCGTAGGCCAGCGGGTACGCGAGCCAGCCCAGGATGAGCCGGACGGTCGGCACGAGACCGGCGGCGACCAGCAACCAGTCGGCGACCATCACGATGGGGATCACCCGATGCAGGGTGTCGTTGATCCACTGGTCGGTCAGCTGCACGTCGATATCGGCCAGCAGCACCGCGTAGATGATGCCGGTCATGGTCAGGTAGAGGGTGCTCGCGCCGCGCCACACCTGCCAGCCCCCCCGCCGGACGGGTCGCGCAGGCCGCCGACCAGCAGCACGATGATGCCGAGGATGTTGGACTGAATCGTGAAGTAGCTGAAGAAGCTGAGATGGGAGCAGTTCGGATTGCCCACGTTGCGCAGCGGAATCCAGACCAGCGCCACCAGGCCCAGGACTCCGAAAGCGATGCGCAGCACCCGGATCCACGCGCGTACCACCTGTGACGGCCATGGCCCAGATGGTCGCACGCCGAATCGCCCGAACGCGGACGATACGCCGATGCGGCACACTCCCGGCAAGCGCGAGAACAGGCCGCCGGACACCGCGCCGACCGGCCCGGACCGTCTCTTCGCTATCGTTGACGATGCAATGACCAGGACCGCCGCCACCTCTCGCGAGCTTCGTTCCCGCCTGGCCGATCTCTCGATCCGCGACGAGCACCGGTTACGTCGCAGGCTCGACAAGGCCCGCGGCGGCGATCTCACCGCCCTCGCAGCAGACATCGACGCCGCGCAGCGCCGGGTGGACACCCGCCGCGCCGCCGTCCCGACCATCGCCTACCCGGAACAGCTGCCGGTGTCGGCGCGCCGCGACGATATCGCCGAGGCCATCGCGGAGAACCAGGTAGTGATCGTCGCCGGTGAGACCGGCTCCGGCAAGACGACGCAGATCCCCAAGATCTGCCTCGAACTCGGGCGCGGCATCCGCGGCACCATCGGCCACACCCAGCCGCGACGACTGGCCGCGCGCACCGTGGCCGAGCGCATCGCCGAGGAACTCGGCACCGAACTGGGCGACGTGGTCGGCTACACGGTCCGCTTCACCGATCAGGCGTCGGATCGCACCCTGATCAAGCTGATGACCGACGGCATCCTGCTCGCCGAGATCCAGCGCGACCGGCTGCTGCGCCGCTACGACACGATCATCATCGACGAGGCGCACGAGCGCAGCCTCAATATCGACTTCCTGCTCGGGTATCTCAAGCAACTGCTGCCCAAGCGGCCCGATCTGAAGATCGTCATCACCTCGGCGACCATCGATCCGGAATTGTTCGCGCGGCACTTCGCCGACGAAAACGGCACGCCCGCACCGATTGTCGAGGTGTCGGGCCGGTCCTATCCGGTGGAGCTCCGGTACCGGCCGCTGTCGCTGGAACTGCCGGTCACCTCCGACGATCCCGACGACGAGGACACCGAGGTCGTCGACCGCGACCCCACCGACGCCATCGGCGACGCGGTACGGGAACTGCAGGCCGAGGGCGACGGCGACATCCTGGTCTTCCTCTCCGGCGAACGCGAGATCCGCGACACCGCCGACTCGCTGCGCGATATGCGGCTGCCGCGCACCGAGATCCTGCCGCTGTACGCGCGGCTCTCGGCGGCCGAGCAGCACCGGGTGTTCGAATCCCACACCGGGCGGCGCGTGGTGCTGGCCACCAATGTGGCCGAGACCTCGCTGACGGTGCCGGGCATCCGCTACGTGATCGACCCTGGCACAGCACGCATTTCGCGCTACTCGATGCGCACCAAGGTGCAGCGGCTGCCCATCGAGTCCATCTCGCAGGCGTCGGCGCGGCAGCGCTCCGGCCGCTGTGGACGTGTCGCGGACGGTATCGCCATCCGGCTGTACTCCGAGGACGACTTCGAATCTCGGCCGCAGTTCACCGAACCGGAGATCCTGCGCACCAATCTGGCCGCCGTCATCCTCCAGATGACCGCGCTCGGGCTCGGCGATATCGAGAGCTTTCCGTTCGTCGAGGCGCCCGACGCCCGCGCCATCCGCGACGGCATCGCGCTGCTCGAGGAGCTCGGCGCGCTGGGCCGCGCGGAGGCCGAGGCCGGCGCGCACACCGACCTTCCCGACGCCGGCCTGATCCTGACCCCGATCGGCCGCGAAATGGCGCAGATCCCGGTCGATCCGCGCATGGCCCGCATGCTGGTCGAGGCCAACCGCGGCGGCTGTCTCGCCGAGGTCCTCATCATCGTCGCGGCCCTGTCCATCCAGGACGTCCGCGAACGCCCCGTCGAACACCAGCAGGCCGCCGATACCAAACACGCGCGCTTCACTATCGAGGGCTCCGACTTCCTGGCCTATCTGCGCCTCTGGGACTACCTCCGCGAACAGCGGAACGCCCTCTCCTCCAACCAGTTCCGCCGCCTGTGCCGCGACGAGTTCCTGCACTACCTCCGCATCCGCGAATGGCAGGACCTGCACGGCCAGCTCCGCACCATCACCCGCGGCCTCGGCTGGAACACCCAGGGCTCCGACGCCCAATTCGACCGCACCGCAACGACTTCCGGTGACAGCGAAGGCGGAAGCCACACCCGCCGCGGCCGCAACGCCGGCCGCGCGGGCGCCCCGCGGAACGCTGAACGCGGCGAGCACGGCACGCACGCCGACGACTCGGGCCGGAGTCGTAACTCCAACCATGGCAACACTTCCGAGCGCGGCGGCCGAAGCGGTGAATCCGACCGCACCAGGGCCGCTGTCACCGGCGACGACCGGGGTCGCGCGGGCGGAGCTCAGGGCGCGCGCGGCGGTTCACGTGGCGCGGCGTCCGGTGGCAGGACCGAGCCGGCCGAGACCCTCGCGGCGAAGGCGGGGCTGGACAATGACTCGCTGCCGTGGGATGTGACGTCGATTCATCAGGCACTGCTGGCCGGCATGCTGTCGCATATCGGCGTGCGGGAGGCGGAGACCCGGGAGTTCCTGGGAGCCCGCAATGCCAAGTTCATGATCTTCCCCGGATCCTCGCTGGCCAAGAAGCCGCCGCGGTGGGTGATGGCGGCGGAATTGGTCGAGACCTCGCGGTTGTGGGGGCGGACGGCGGCCAGGATCGAACCCGAGTGGGCCGAGCGGCTGGCCGGGGATCTGGTGAAACGCACCTACTCCGAACCGCATTGGTCGGCCAAGCAGGGCGCGGCCGCGGCCTACGAGCGGGTGACGCTGTACGGCATTCCGCTGGTGACCCAGCGACGGGTGGACTTCGGGCGGATCGATCCGGAGCTGTCGCGGGAACTGTTCATCCGGCACGCGCTGGTACAGGGCGAATGGCAGACCAAGCACGAGTTCTTCGCGCGGAACCGCGAATTGCTCGACGACGTCGCCGATCTCGAACATCGGGCACGGCGGCGCGACATCCTGGTCGACGATCAGGTGCTGTTCGACTTCTACGACCAGCGCGTCCCCGCCGACATCGTGTCGGTCCGGCACTTCGACAGCTGGTGGCGCAAGACCCAGCGCAAAGACCCGAACCTGCTGGACTTCACCGCCTCCACGGTGGTGAACGAGGATGCGGCACTGCTGGATCCGACCGCCTATCCCGACAGCTGGCGGCAGGGCGAGCTGACCTTCCCGCTCACCTACCAGTTCGAGCCCGGTCAGGCCGACGACGGTGTCACCGTGCACATTCCGATCGCCCAGCTCGCGCACGTGCGCTCGGTCGGCTTCGACTGGCTGGTGCCCGGCATGCGCGAGGAGCTGGCCGCCGCCTACATCAAGACACTGCCGAAGCAGCTGCGCCGCACCGTGGTTCCCGCACCGGACTTCGCCAAGGCCGCCCTGGACCGCCTCACCCCGCGCGCCGAACCGCTGCGCACCGGTTTGGCGCGAGAGCTGTCCCAGCTCGGCTCGGTGACCATCGCCGCCGCCATGCTGGACCCGGCGGGCCTGCCCGGCCACCTGCGCATGACCTTCGCGGCCACCGACCCGTCGGGCGCCATCGTGTCCCGCAGCAAGAGCCTGGCCGAACTGAAATCCGCCCTGGCCGACCAGGTCTCGAAGTCGGTGGCGCGCGCCAACAACGCCGCCGAGCGGGCCCCGTCCACGGTGTGGACCTCCGAATCCCTGGGCACTCTGCCGTCCGCGGTGAAGCGTCAGGTCAGCGGCCAGACCATTACCGGCTACCCGGCGCTGGTCGCCGAACCGGAGGGCGTGGCGGTGCGTGTGCTCAGTTCCCCCGCCGCCCAGGCCAGCGCCATGCGCACCGGCACCCGCGCCCTGCTGCTCGGCGCGATCACCACCAGCACCCGCGCCGTCACCGCGGGCCTGCCGCCCGCCGATCGCCTTGCGCTGAGCCAGAATCCGTACGGCACCCTCGACGCGCTGGTGGAGGACTGCCGCGCTTGCGCCGCCGACGAACTCATCGCGGCCAATGGCGGACCGGTGCGCAGCCCGGAGCAGTTCCAGGCGCTGGTGGAGAAGGTCCGCCCGCAGTTCGCCACGGCGGTCGCGACCATCGTGCGCTCGGTCGTCCCGGTCCTCGCCGAGGCGCACCGGCTGCGGGCAGCCCTGGCCGAATCCCGTGACCGCGACGCCACCGACGATGTCACTCACCAGCTCGACGACCTGATCTTCCCGGGCTTCATCGCCGAGTGGGGCAGTGCGCGGCTGCGGGAGTTCCCCCGCTATCTGGAGGCCGCCCGCCTGCGCCTGGAAGCGCTCCCGGCCTCCGCCAATCGCGACCGCGCCGGCATGGCCGAACTCGACCGCGTCCACGCCGCCTACGACCGCCTCGTCGGCAATCTCCCCGAATCACGCCGGGGCGGCCGCGACATCCTCGAAATCTGGTGGATGATCGAGGAACTCCGCGTCAGCCTCTTCGCCCAGCAGCTCGGCACGCCGTACCCGGTCTCGGCGAAGCGCATCGAGAAGGCGATCGACGCCGCCCGTCGCCCACCCCAGCAGAAGCGCTGACAGGAGGCGGAAACGCAGCGGTCCGGCCCCGAATCGCTCGGGGCCGGACCGGGAATCGCTGAGTAACCGGAAGTGGTCGCCCGGTTACTTGGTCGCCGCGCCTACCGTGTGATCGGCGCGGTGCTGACGCATTTCGGCGATCTCGCGTTCGAAATCCTCGGCGGAACTGAAGGATCGGTAGACCGACGCGAAACGGAGATAGGCGACCTCGTCGAGATCGCGCAGCGGACCGAGGATGGCGAGACCCACCTCGTGACTGGGCACCTCGGGGGAACCCTTGGCGCGCACCGCATCCTCCACCTGCTGAGCCAATAGGTTCAACGCGTCGGAGTCGACCTCGCGGCCCTGGCAGGCGCGGCTGACGCCGCGGATGACCTTCTCACGGCTGAACGGCTCGGTGACGCCGCTGCGCTTGACGACCGACAGGATCGCGGTTTCGACCGTGGTGAACCTGCGCCCACACTCCGGGCAGGCACGTCGCCTCCTGATGGCGGTGCCTTCCTCGGCCTCACGCGAGTCGACCACCCTCGAATCGGGATGACGACAGTACGGGCAATGCATCCGGGATCCTTCGTCGATGCCTGAGCTTCCACAGCAACCTCGAGCAATCTCGAGGATACCGTGACGGACCCCGTCGGCGGCGTCCGCCCGTGTCCGCGGGCCCGAATCAGGCGGTCACCTGCCACTGCGAGGTCAGGTCGCCGAGCAGATCCGGCAGCCGGTGCACCAGCCGCCCATTGGCCAGCATGACCGGGAACGGTACGGCGAGAACCGGTCTCGCCACGGCCGGGTTCGCGCACAGTTCCAGATAGCGCGGCAACAGATCGTGGATGATGTAGTTCCACCGCGTGTCGCGGTCGGCCCAGTTGAAGTCGGGCAGCGGCGCGCGCAGCGACATGGTGCCCGTGGCGAGGGTGACGGGTGCGAAGACCCCGGGCGCGCGCACGCCGGGGACGGCGGCCTTGCCGGCGATGGTGCTCACATACGTCATGACCCGGCCCATGTCGCCGTGACCGTGCGACGTGACATCCCACTGGTCGGCGATGATCTGGTTCTGCTCGCGGTCGGTCATCCGGAGCGCGGCGTCGGCCAGGCCCTCCTGGGTGCCGGTGTCGATCTCACGCCAGGCGGTGATGGCATTCTCGTCGAGGACTCCGGCCTGGTACATCTCCTCGACCCCGGCCAGGCCCGCGGCCGCGTAGGCCTCGTGCATGGGCACCTGGTCGATGAAGATGTGCTTCTGCATGATCATCAGCCGGGTCTGGTACCAGGCCAGATCGTCAGCGGTGAGCCGCTCGCCCGCGGTGCCGAGGGTCCGGATGTCGCCGGGCAGGATGTCCAGCAGTTGCTGCGGAGTGCCACGCAGCAGGTCGGCGACGCCGTCGCCGAGCTGATGGATGCCCGGCACGGTGAGGATGGACGACACGTCGCCCATGTCGAAGAAGCCCGAGGCGAACGACCCGCCGGCCAGACCGGCCAGACCGGTCCACCAGTAGTCCGGGTGAGCGTTGTTGAGCCGCAGGTAGTTCACGTAGACCTGGGTGAAGGTGCGGGTATTGGCCGCGACGCCGCGTCCGGGATCCCAGGCGGCGAGGTCGATATCGGCATTGCGGGTCGCGGTGACCAGCCAGTACTGATGCAACAGGGTCGCGTAGTGCCGCGGTTCGACACCCGCGGCGCGCGCGTCGTCGAGCGCGGCCCGGAGCCCGTCCGGATCCAGGGGCAGGGCGGGATTGAGACCGCCGCCGCCCGTGCCGTCGCCATTGACCGACGGCAGATCCAGATAACCGGCGTAGGTGGATTCCGCCTGGACAGCCGGTGCGGTCACCAGCCCGATCATCAGGCAGGTGAGGATTCCGGCCACCCGGACCAGCCCTCGAACTCTCGGCATCGACGCCCCCTGTCGCAGTGCGCGCTGGCCGGACGACGGGCCGCGCGGATGTAGCCTCCGTCACATCCAGGAGGACGCTAGCAACAGGTTTCAGTTTTCAATCTGCATTTTCGGCCACGCCGGTGGCCGCCGATCCCTATCCGAAATTCGGTTATGACCCGGCAACTACCGCAGCAGCGGGCCCGCTATCGCACCGGCGGCCGGACCAGCTGCACCGAGGACGGCGTGGTCTGCGAATCGAAGTCGCCGGAACGCAAGTGGGCCAGGCCGATCAGACCGGCCACGGCCAGCGCGCTCATCAGCGCGGTGACAGCGAGGGCCGCGAGACCCACCTGGGCGCGCCGCACCCGGTCCAGCGGATGCGCGCCCCGGGCGCGCCGGGCCGCGTGTCGCACGAGGACATGGTCGCGTCGAACACCTGGACGAGCGGCGGGCCGCACCCGCGCACGGCAGGGACGACGGTCCACGGCGAGACCACCCGCGGCCACGGGCGCCAAGGTTCGGGACCGATCGGAACGGAGCTCCCAGGGGATGCTGTCGAATCCCAGATCGCTTCCCAGAGTGTCGATTTCGCTGACCACGGCGCGCATCGAAGAAACCTCCAAAGTAGGGCGGACCGAATGATGCTGGACAACTGGCTCGATCATGTGTTCGAAGAACTGATGTTCGAATTTCTACCACGACCCACCGACAATGTCACTGATTTCCCCGACATGCGTCGAACAGATGTTTGATCACACGCGTCACACGGACTACAGTCGAGACACGAGTTCCCCGGAGGCACGATGGACCGCATCCGGGAACGAATTCCGGTGAGCGACAGCAGTGAACGGAGGACGGCGGCGGTGAGCGAACACGGCGGCGCGGATGGTGAGAACGGACCCCTTGGTCCCGACGGTAACGGCCCCCTGTCCGAATCGTCCGGTGTCGGCGCGGATTTGACCGTGCGCCAGCGCAAGGTGCTGGAGGTCATCCGCACCTCGGTGCACGACCGCGGCTATCCGCCCAGCATCCGCGAGATCGGTGATGCCGTCGGCCTCACCTCGACTTCCTCGGTGGCACACCAGCTCCGGGCGCTCGAGCGCAAGGGCTACCTACGCCGCGACCCCAATCGCCCACGCGCCGTGGACGTCCGGGGCCTGGACGAGACGGCGGTGCGCGCCACCGCCGGCGTGTCGCAGCTACGCACGGTCAGCACCGAGGCGGAATCCTCCGACGAGCACCCCATTCCGACCTACGTTCCCGTGCTGGGCCGGATCGCCGCCGGTGGCCCGATCCTGGCCGAGCAGGCGGTGGAGGATGTCTTCCCGCTGCCGCGCGAACTGGTCGGCGAGGGTTCGCTGTTCCTGCTGAAGGTCGTCGGTCAGTCCATGATCGACGCCGCCATCTGCGACGGCGACTGGGTGGTCGTGCGTCAGCAGAACGTGGCCGATAACGGAGACATCGTGGCCGCCATGATCGACGGCGAGGCCACCGTGAAAACCTTCAAACACACCGGTTCCCAGGTGTGGCTGATGCCGCACAACCCCCTGTTCGAGCCGATTCCGGGCAATGACGCCCAGATTCTCGGCAAAGTCGTCACGGTCATCCGCAAGATCTGACCGTGCCCGCACTGCCGTGGCCCGGTGACCGCCCCGCAGACCGGCCGCCGGGTCACGACAGTCTCCATGTCAGTGGTTGAGCACGCCGTTCCATACCGCGTGTGCCCCGGAATCGCCGACCCGGTAGGTCTGCCATCCGGCCGCCGCGCCGCTCGCGATCACCAGCAGGGCGATCACCGCCAGCACCGCCCGGCCCACCGGCTTCCCGCGTCCCCGCCGCACGTGCGCGAACGCGAGGATCGCGGCCGAAATGAGCAGCGGCGGAACGAAATACAGCATCTGATGCCCGAGCCGGGCGTGTTCGTCCACCCCCGGCGGCATCCCCAGCTGACGCTGGAACCACTCCCCCGCCTCGACGGTCACCGGCGTCAGGACCGTGACCAGCACCGCCAGCAGGACCGCGGGCCAGATCAATCGGCTACGGGCCGCGGGCCACAGTGCGCACAGGATCAGCAGCACCGCCGTCAGCGGGACCAGCACGACAATCACGTGCACCAGCAGGACATGGGCGGGCAGCCCATTGAATGTCGACATATCTCGGCTCTTTCGAACTCGGCGAACGAAGCCCGGCGTTGAGAACAACGTAAGCCGGGTCCGGCCGGTTCGGTCGGGACCCACGATCGTCCGGCGAGTCTCGGATCGAGACCGTGGGCGCCGCGAGCCGTCAATCGGTTTCGGTGGGCACCACGATGCGGGAGAGAAGCTGAGTGGGCGCCTCGTCGTGCCGGTCCACCGGCTCGGCGGCCTCCGGGGCGGTTTCCTTCGGGGCGGCGGCCTCGGCGGTCGCGGTCTCGCCCGCGGCGGCCGGCTCGAACGCCGCGAGTTCGGGAGTTGCGGCCGTCTCCGGCGCGGAAACCGGGAGCGCGTCCACGAGGTCGAGGGCCGGCGTGTCCTGGGCGGGCGTCGCGGGCAGATCGGGCATGGAAGCCAGTGCGGCGGCCGGGTTCTGGTCCTGAGCGGCGGACGCGTCCGCGTTCAGCGCGGCCAGGCGGCGGGCGCGCAGGTCTCCGCTCAGCGCGGTGGTCACCGGATCGGGCGAGCCACCGGGAGCATGGACGATGCGGCGGGTCGGCGCCTCTTCGACCGGTGCGGCCTCGGCCACGCTCGGCAGGCCCGACCCGGCGACGAAGCCGAGCACCTCGTACTGGGTGCCGATGGTCATGACGGCCGAGTTCTTGTCGTGCGCAATATATCCCTGGTTGGTGCCCATGACGCGGCGCAGCGACTCCAGCCAGCGGTGGTCGAGGACGCGACAGTCGGCCCAGGGGAAGTACTCCAGCCCGGTGCGCAGGTAGAAGCGGTCACCGATGCGCGCGCCGCGCAACAACTCCAGCAGCCAGGCGTCGATGAGGTTGGGCTGGGCGTTGCGGTAGATGCGAGACCGCGGGGGCACCGAACCGTTCGCAAACTCCGCGAAGGAGTTCAGCAACTCACCCGGAAACTCTTCTAACTTCCCAAAACCTACGACATCCAAACCAAGAAGTTGTTCAGGAAGTTGGGCCGCGATCCTGCGCTCGTCATGCAGTTTGAACTTCCTATTGATGTTCTCAGTGCGCATTTGTCTCCGACTTCCCATTCCAACTTCACGGAACCCTAGCATGAACCAGACCGTTTCAAACCAGTTTGGTCGGCCGCCCAGAGACGTGGTACGCGCCCGTCCGCAACGATCCCGCAACCAGTAGTTACGGCTATCGCGACGCAACGAACCGCCCGTTCGGGATCATTGGCCATAGCATCCGGCGATGATTTGACCCTGATACCTTAGGCCCGGATTCCCAGGCTCCCAGTAGTTTCCGTGTGACATGACATCGAACGGCATGGCGCGCAACACAGGGAGGTCGATAGTCGCTCCGGAAGAAGTGAAAACCGTTGCGCGGAATTCGCGATCAACCGGATCGACCCCGTGCAGAAACTGCCCGAACTTGGGCACCGGATCGGCGGGATCGGCAGTGGCATAGACATGCGCACCGTTGTGGCCCGCAGGAATACCCGTCAATCGCAATTCTGAAACATTGTGAACATCTACCCCAGGACTTCCCACGAACACCACATCATCGGCCGCCAAAGAGTTCGCTCCGCTGGCGGCCGCTCCGATCAGAGTGCTCCCGTAGCTGTGCCCGACCACGGTCTGATGGGCGGGGAGTCCCGGATGGCCGGCCCGCAGACCACTCTCGAACCGATCCAGCGCGGGCGCGCCCGCCCGCGCCCGGCGATCCCGTGCGGCCTCGGCCAGATTCGGCGGCGCGTCGTACCCGTACCAGGCGATGACCGAGGTCCGTGCCGCCGGATCGGCCCGCTGCGCCGCGTCGAGCAGCGCCTGCGCGCGGTCCACCCCGGCTCCGATGTCGGGCAGCGTCGATCCGGTTCCGGGAACAAAGGTCGCGACGTTCACGGCGGCGTCCGGATCGTTCAGGGCGATCGCGCCGTGCCCGTTCGCGTCCACCGCCAGCACCAGCCGCCCCGAGGCGGCGTCCCCGGCTTGATCCACGAGCGCCGCGTACCCGGCCTCGCGGGTCCGCGTCTCGGCCCTCTCCGCTTCCCACTCCCGCAACCGTATCCACTCCGCGCTGGTGGTCGGCAGATTCTCGCCACGCGCCCAGTCCCGGTGCCGCTCGGCCAGCCGTCGATCCTCCGCCGCGGTTTCGGCCCGTAGCCGCTTCAGGGCGATCCGGTTGTAGTGATCGCGAGCCAAAGCCGGCAACCCGTCGCGATCCCCGAGCAACGGGTCCACCGCGAACAGCGCGTCCTGATCCGCGGGCGACAGCGACTTCCACAGCGCACCGAGCGCTTTCGGGTCCTCCGGCAGCGTCGCCGTCCCGTCGAGATACCCGGCAACCCGGGTACCGGGCCCACCGCCCGTCGGATCCACGACCAACCCGCTCAGCGCCGCCACCACGGCATCGAGGCGCGCCCCGACCCGCTCGTCGGTCTCCCCCGCGAGGTCCAGCAACGGCACCAGCCGTGCCTGCAACTCTTCCGCCTTCTCGTCGAACCCCGCCTGGAAGATCAAGTCCAGCGCCGAGTTCCCGGTCTCGGACCGCGGCCCGCGGACCGTTCCGTCCTCCGAGATCCGGCACCCGGTAGCCCTCGCCTCGTTCGCAAGCCGGCCGACCAGGGAGCACACATGCTCGAGCGCCCCCGCCTCGGACAGGGCCTCCGCGAGGTCGAGCAGTGCCGCACCGACATGGTTCGCAGCGATCCGCGATTGCCATGCTCGCAGCGCGGCCGCCGTCCCCGCCGACCCCTGCCACCCGGCAACCGTGACGTCAGCCAGTACTCCCACCCGCGTCATGGCCCCGGAGAACGCCGAATCAGCCACCGCCACAACCGAACTGGCCACGACCGCGGCCCCCGGCTCCCACCCGCGCACTTGCGAAAACCCCGCCCGCACCATCCCACCTCCCGCGCAGTCCCTGACAATTCACGAAATCCGCTTCGTCAGGCCCCGATCCGAGTACGAACTCCGAATCTGTCGGCCACCTGCGGAGCTGACGCCGTCCTGCCGGCAGCGCCCCGACCGACGGCAGGGCACCGAGCCCGGCGCACATGGCCGATCACCCCTCCGGCACCATTTCCCATCGCGGTGCGACGACACCGCGACCACGCTGGGCCTGGAGCGGGCGAGCGAAGGCACCCGCCTGCCTGCTGTCGGAAGCCGGCGCCCGGGCCCGAAGGCGAATGCCGTTCGGCAGGCAGCCAGTTCGTTGTCGGTGCCGGCGCGAAATCAGCGGGCACTGGTCAGGAGGCGCCGTGCAGGTAGCCGTTCAGCTGGGCTTGCAGGGCTAGTTCGGTGGCTTCATAGGTGGCCGCCGTGTGGGTGGTGGCGTCGGCGAAGGCGTGGAGGTGGGTGGCCAGGCGGCGGATCAGGGCGAGGAGCGGGTCGCCGACCGTGGCGGCGGCGGTGCCGATCGCGGAATTCGGCATCGCCAGGCCGACTTTCGCGATCAGTTCGACCGGATCAATGGCGGATATGGCGGCGGCCTCGGAGTGGATGCCCGCGGCCATGAGCCGAAGCGCCGTGAGGTCGGCGCGCAGCAGGTCGGTCATGTTTCCCCCTTCGTGTGGACCACACCCTAGTGGCGGCGGGACACGAGAACGTGGCGGGAACATGGGGGTTGTGGACAGCGCGGTGGCTGTTCACATGTGGCGCGGATCAGGTGGTGGCGGCGCGACGGGCGGCGTCGCGGGCGAGCGCCCGGTCGCGCTGCTCTTCGAACCGGGTCACATCCTTGCCGAGTTTGTCCAGGTACGTGGCCAGGTGGTCGCGGATCTGCTCGCCGCGCGCGGTGAAGTCGGCACGCTCGAAGATGTTCCATTTCCGCAGCACCGGAAGGATCACCTCGTCGAGGTGCTGGCGCAGATCGTAGATGCCGTGCTTGGCGATGAGGACGCTGTTGCGGCGGAAGTCGGGCATGCCGGCGCCGGGCATCCGGAAGTTCTCGATGACCGCGGTGATCGCCGCGAGGGCGTCGTCGGGGACCAGGTCCAGGGCCGCGCCGGCGATATTGCGGTAGAAGACCATGTGCAGGTTCTCGTCGATGGCGATGCGGGCGAGCATGCGGTCGGCGACGGGGTCGTGGCAGACCTTGCCCGTATTGCGGTGCGAGACACGGGTGGCCAGTTCCTGGAAGGTCACGTACGCGACGCCGTGCAGCACGCTGCAGTCACCGGTGCCGGTCGGATCGTCGATGCCCTGCCCGACGCAGATCATGCGCGCGTTTTCGAGCGCGACGGGGTCGACGCCGCGGGTCACCACCAGATAGTCGCGGATGGCGATGCCGTGCCGGTTCTCCTCGGCGGTCCAGCGGTCCACCCAGGTGCCCCAGGCGCGGTCCCGGGAGAACGATTCGGAGATGAGCCGGTGGTAGGAGGGCAGATTGTCCTCGGTGAGCAGGTTGGTGACCATGGCGGCCCGGGCCACGTCGCTGAGCCGGGATTGCCCGGGTTCCCAGTCGTCCCCGCCCATGGCGGCGAAGTTGCGGCCCTCGTCCCAGGGCACGTAGTCGTGCGGATGCCACTCCTTGGCCAGGGAGAGATGCCTGTTCAGGTTCGCTTCCGCCACCGGCTCGAGCTCGGTCAGCACTGCGCTCGCTGTCATGGATTTCGCCACGTCGTGTCCTACCCCTACGACTGCTCTCGGCACCCCTTATCTCCCAGTGAGCCTACTCGGGTATCGAGCGAATCGCCGGGGCGTTCTCACAGGCTATTGCATGCGCGAATACGATTTGCAGTTTGCGAGATATTCTCTCCACACGGAGTGCCCCACTCGATTTTGATCTTCAAATCGTGTTCAATGAACGCGGCAATCCAATTGCCGCCGGGTTCGAATCCCCGAGTGGTCCGCGATAGTGGTCGGGACCAGGTAGTCCTCACCCGCCAGGTGCGGGCCTGCCCACGACGTCAGCAAAACATCCAGTCCGGATGCCGTTGGGCGACGGGACTATTCGGCAACGCGGATCCCCGCGCCCGTTAATGTCGATCTGCGCGTACACGATTCACCGGCGATAAAGAGATCTGCGATACCCGAGGAGGGCAGATGGCGGCCGTTCCCGCATCTGCGAGAAAGGCACTACCAACCGTCGTCTGCACCGTTCTGGTGGTGGCCGCGGGGTTCTGGCAGCGGAACGCGGTACTGGCCGGAGTCCACGCACTCGCCGGAGCCGACCCCCGTTGGCTGCTCCTGGCCGCACTCGCCACGCTGGCCCTCTGGCCCACCTCGGTTTTCATGTTGCGCGGTTCGATACCGGCCGAGACCTCGGCCCGGCAGTTGTTCGCACTCCAGCTCGCGGTCCCGGCCATCGGATTGGTGCCCGCGGCCTCACTGCTGCTGCGGATGCGGTTCCTGCGCCGAACGGGGCTCAGCCACACCGGCGCGGCGGCGTCCATCGCCCTGATGGGATTCGCCGCGTTGATGGTGCGGGTTCCGCTGGTGGTGATCGCCGCGCTGGCCGCGCCGGGCCTGATGAGCCGCAATGGCGCCCAACCCCCGTGGCACGACCTGGGCGCTCGATTCTCGGCGTGGTGGCATCACCTGATCGGCGGAAATCCCTGGCACACAGCCGCGATCATGATCATCGCCGGGCTCGTGGGCGGCGTCGTCCTGGCGGTGGTCGCCCGGGCCATGAACCGCCGGGTGCAGGCGTACGGCGGATGGCGGCACCTGCCCGCCCGCCTGCGGCATGCGCGCTCGGATGCCGAACTGGCCTGGAAATCGGTGGCCGCGACCGCTGTCCGGCCGCGCCGCGCGGCCGCGCTCTGGATCTGCGCGCTGATCCAGCCGCTGCTCATGGTGGTGGCGCTGTGGGCGGTGTTGCACGCGGTCGGTGCGAACCTCAGCCTGCCGGACACCTTCGTGGTCGAGCTGGTGACCGTGGCGCTGGCCCCGCTGCTGCCCTCCCCGAACGGTGTCGCCACGAAGGAGATCACCATCGCGGCCGGGCTCGCCGCCGTCGCGGGTCTGACCGGCGGGGTGGCGGTCGGCGCGGCCCTGGGATTCCGGCTCATCACCTTCTGGTGCCAGATCCCGCTGGGCCTCGCCTCATTCGCCTATCTGAACCATCGCCGCGCCATCTGAGCGCGGCCGGGTCTCAGTTGTCGATCTTGCAGTCGATGGTCGCGAACTTGGCGACCCCGCCCCACGTGGTCTGGGCGACGCCCTGCGCCTGATACTTCCCGTGCTTGGCCTGGACGGTCACCGCGGGCAATTGCTCTCCGGCCCATGTCTGCGCGGTGCAGGTGTAGGTCGGGACGGCGGCCTGGGCGGGCGTGGCGGCGACGCACGCCAGGGCCGGTGACAATGCGGCGACGGCCAGGGGCAGGCCGGCCAGAATCTTCTTGCTCACTTCGACTCCTCGTGCGATCCCGGGGTGAGCGGGGCGAACAGCAGCCCAAATTCTCGCACGGTTGCGGCGGGCCCGCCGTTGAACATGGCCATCATGGTCGACGATGAGGGCACTTTCGACGACGATGCGGCGTTGACCAGCTGAGGCGGCCACTACGAAGGAGTTCGCCATGTCATTCCTCGGTTCCCTGCTCGGGATCGCTCTGACGCTGTTCATGTTGCTGCTGATAGCCCGCCTGATCATCGACTGGATCGGCGTGCTGGGCGACACCCCGCCGGCCCTGCGGAAGGCCCGGGACGTGGTCCATCGCCTCACCGAGCCGGTGATCGCGCCGGTACGCCGAGTCCTGAAACCGGTCCGGCTGGGCGGCGTCTCGATCGACCTCGCCTTCACCGCGGTGTTCATCGCGGTCCTGGTACTCCGCGCGATCGCGTTCAGCCTGTAGCGGATCCTGAGGAAGGCTATTGGAGTCGAATTCGAACCAGGGTGGTGTAGCGGGCGGCCGCGAGAATGTCGTCGGGGTCCGGGGCGCCGTCGTCCCGCCTGCGGACCCCGTAGTACTTGGAGTCACCCGGTACCGCGGTGAGGAAGGCGCCCAGGCTCGCGGCGACCGCGGTGGGGTCGGTGACAGCGGTCGCGATCGCCGGACGGGTGCGGCCGGCCAGCAGGAGATCGACGGGCGCGCCGCCGCGCAGGTTCCGCCACCACTTGCTGTCGGTGTAGCAGTTCAGCACGTCGCCTTCGGGGAAGTAGCGCACGACGACGGTGTAGCGCTTGCCGGTTTTGCGGCCGGTGAAGCTCATCAGCAAGGTGTTCCTGCTCATGAGGCGATGGAACGGTGAGCGCAGCAGGGTTCTGACGATGGCGTTGACATAGCCCGGGACGGTGACCGGGGAGTTCGCGGTGCTCATGGCATCCACCGAACCACCGGCACGGTGACGGCACATCGGGGCTGTCCCCGATATCAGCCCGGATTCGCCGTGGCCATGGGTTCCGGGGCGCGCAGGCGGGGAAAGCTGTTGGGGCGCAACAGTGGAACGGTGCCGAGCATGAGCAGGCCGGCGACGGCGATGGCGGTATGTGGGCCGGCGACGGCGGCGAGGAGGCCCCAGAGGGCGGTCAGGGCCGCGATGGTCATGTTGCTGGTGATCGACCAGGACGAGAGCATGCGGGTGGTGCGGTCGGGTGCGGCATGCTGGAGTCGGAAGGTCGCGTAGACCGGGTTGAAGACCCCGCAGCAGGTGATGAGGCCGAATTCCACCACGATCACCACCAGCAGCCCGGCCGCGCCTGGGCCGATGAAGACCAGAGCGGGCACCCAGCAGGTCCGCAGCATTCCGGCCGCGACGAGCACGCGGCGCTGACCGAACCGGCCGACCAGCGGCGTCGCCAGCCGCGAGCCGAGCAGGCCGCCGAGGCAGGGAATGCCGAACGCCAGCCCGTACTGCCAGGGCGCGAAGCCGAGTTCGCGCAGCATGATGACGGCCAGCAGCGGCGCGGTCGCCATGATGAGGCCGTTGACCAGGATGGTGTTGAAGAACAGGGGCCGCAGCGCGTGGTGGGTCAGGATGTAGCGCCAGCCCTCGACCAGGTCCGCCATCCGAAAACCGTCGTTCCCGCTGGGAGCGGGCTGCGGTTCCCCACCGCCGATGGCGCGAATTCCCAACGCGGACAACAGGAAGCTGACCGCGTTGGCCGCCACTGTGATGACCGGTCCGAAGATCCCGATCGCCGCGCCCCCGAGCGGCGGCCCCAGCACGCTCGCGGTCCACATGGTCGATTCGAACCGCCCGTTCGCGAGCAGCAGATCCTCCTTGGGCAGCAGGGTTTTCAGGTACGCCCCCGAGGCCGCCTTGAACGCGATGTCCGAGGCCGCGACGATCACCGAAACCAGAACCAGCTGCGCGAAAGTCAGCACCCCGGCCGCGAAGGCGAGCGGCACACTCAGCACCACAGCGAAGCGCACCATATCGGTGGCGATCATGACCGGCCGCTTGCGCCGGAATTCCATCCACGGCGCGAGGGGTATCGCCACCAGCGCACCGACCGCGAGTCCGGCGGCGGCGAGCAGCGACACCTGTCCGGGCCCGGCGTGCAGGACCAGCACCGCGATCAGGGGAAAGGCGTCGAAGGCCAGCCACGTTCCCGCCGTGCTCACCGCGAAGGCCGCCCACAGCCGGCCGAATCCGCGTCCCAGTGACCGCCTGCCCGCCATACCCGCCCGCCTCGCGCCGTCTCGCCGTCGTTGTCCGGCAAGATCGAAGCAGAAGCGCGACCTCGGGATCAAACAACCGCGGCGCCCGCGAGTCACAACCGGATGTTGTATGCCTAGGCTCGTCGCATGGATCTCGAGGCCGTGCGCACCTTCGTCGTCGTAGCGGATGCGCGGCGTTTCCAGGACGCCGCCACGGATCTGTCGATCAGCCAGCAGGCGGTCTCCAAACGCATTGCCGCCCTGGAGAAGTCGCTCGGGGTCCGGTTGTTCACCCGTACCGCGCGCGGCGCCCGGCTCACCCTGGACGGGCAGGCGTTCCTCCCGCACGCCCGCACTCTGCTGCAGACCGCCGAACGGGCGCTTGCCTCGGTGTCGCCGGGCCGACGAGCGTTGCGCGTGGATGTGGTGGGCCGGCAGCTCGCCCCGGCCGGGCTGTTGCGCGACTTCCACTGCGCGCATCCCGATATCGAACTCGACGTGGTGCGGCTGCCGCATGCGGGCGCGGCCATGGAGGCGCTGCTGGAGGGCTCGGTCGACGCCGCGTTCCGGTGTGTGCCCGCGCCGGGGCATGCGCTGCCCGAGGGTCTGCGAGCCACGCCGGTCTTCGACGAGCCGCTGGAGTTGCTGATCGGCCCGGACCACCGGCTGGCCAAGGCGCGGACGCTGTCGCCGGAAGACCTGGTCGGCCATCGCATCTGGATGCCGAGCCTGGTCGCCGGTACCGAATGGTCCGCCTATTACGCGTCGCTCGCCGCGGCGTTCGGTCTCACCATCGATTCGGTCGGCCCGAACTTCGGGCTGGAACCGCTCCTGGACGCGGTCGCCGATTCCCCGGAGGTCGCGACGCTGGTGGGCGAGGACACGCGGTTCCTCTGGCCCGAAACCTATGGTCTGCGGCGGGTGCCGCTGCGCGACCCTACGCCCGTCTACCCGCACTCGCTGCTGCACCGTGCGGCGGACCCGCATCCCACGCTGACGACGCTGCACGGCCATCTGGCCTCCGCGGTCGTGGACCGTCCCGGCACCTGGGTGCCGGATTGGGCGCGCGCCTCGGAATAACCCGCGGCCCGCAGTGATTGGATGAGGGCATGACAAGCGCTGACTTGCTGGTGGACGCATTCGGGCGGATCAAGGAGAACGTGCACGGCGCGGTGGCCGGGCTGACCCAGGAGGAGCTGACCACACGGCCGGACGGGGACGCCAATTCCATCGCCTGGCTGATCTGGCATCTGACCCGCGTGCAGGACGATCACATCGCGGACGTGGCGGGCCTCGAGCAGGTGTGGACGGCGCAGGGCTGGGTGAAGCGCTTCGACCTGCCCTTCGATGATTCCGCCACCGGCTACGCGCACAGTTCCGCCGAAGTGGCTCGGCTGGAAGGTGTTTCCGCCGACCTGCTGCTCGGCTACTTCGACGCGGTCCACAACCAGACCATCGGATACGTGTCCGGGCTCACCGATGCCGATCTTCCCCGCATCGTCGACACCCGCTGGGATCCGCCGGTCACCCTGGGCGTGCGCCTGATCAGCGTCGTCGACGACGATATCCAGCACTCCGGCCAGGCGGCCTATATCCGCGGAATGCTGTTGCGCCGCCGTTGATCTTGACACCGGACCCACGGAGAATGCCGGCATGGCATTCACCGTGGACCGGTTCGATCATGTGGTCATCAACTGTCTCGACCCGGTGGCGACCGCCGACTGGTATGCCCGGGTGCTGGGCATGACCGTGGAGCGGTTCGGTCCCGCCGGGCGCCTGGCGCTCACCTTCGGCAATCAGAAGATCAACCTGCGGCCGGTGGGCGCGCTGGACACCGACCCGGCCTGGACCACCGGGGCCACCGAAGCCGCTGGGGCACAGGATCTCTGCTTCGTGACCACGGCCGCGCCCGAGGCGGTCGCGGCGCATCTGACCGCGTGCGGGGTCGAGATCGTCAACGGCCCGGTGGTCAAGATCGGCGCGCTGGGCGAGATGGTGTCGCACTACTGCCGCGATCCCGACGGGAATCTCATCGAGATCGCGGTCTACCCGTCGTAGCCGCGGTCAGACCCAGTCGTAGTCGACGCCGGTCAGCTCCGCACTGAGCTCCCAGAGTCGACGGGCCTGGAATCGGCTGTAGGCGAGGGGATTTCGCAGGGTGCGGCGGGGATATCCGAAGGCTTCGAAGGCCGGGCCGCAGTAGGAGTTTCCGGCCAGGCCCGGCATGGTCGCGGCATAGAGTTGCGGCAGCGCGCCCTTGGCGTCGGATTGCGCCAGCGAGAACAGCATTCGCTGCTGGGCGATCGCCAATGCCGCCCCCACTCCTTTCTCGGGGACGGAATCGTAGAGATTCGTCGCCGACAGACCCGGATGCGCGGCCACGGCGGTCAGCGCCGTGCCGGCGGCGCGGGCCCGGCGATGCAATTCGGCGGTGAACAGGAGATTGGCGAGTTTGGATTGGCTGTAGGCCAGCCAACGGCTGTACACCACACGCCAATTCGGATCCAGCCAATTGATGATGCCGCCCCAGGCGGCAATGGAGGACACGGTCACCACGCGCGGTTCGGGCGCGCGCAGCAATTGCGGCAGCAGCAAACCGGTCAGGGCGTAATGACCCAGATGATTGGTGCCGAATTGCGCGTCGAAGCCGTCGGCGGTGCGCTGATGCCGGGGCAGGGCCATCACGCCCGCATTGTTGACCAGGATGTCGATCGGGGTAGCGCGCACATCGAGGTGGTCGGCGGCGCGGCGGACGGAGGTCAGGTCGGCCAGATCCAGCGGCAGCACTTCGGGTTTGGGGCCGGTGGCGGCAGTGCTCACCTGTTCCAGCGCAGCCGTGGCCTTGAGTTCGTTGCGGCAGGCCAGTATCACGTGGGCGCCCTTGGCGGCCAGGGCTTCCGCGGTACGCAGGCCCAGTCCGCTGTTGGCGCCGGTGACCACGGCGGTGCGTCCGGTCTGATCGGGGATGTCGTCGATGGTCCAGCGGCGGGCGAGCAGGGGCGGGCTCGTCACGGTCGGCCGGTCGGGCAGCGCCTCGGTCATGCTGTCGTTCTCCTCGCTCGATTGCCGTCTGAGACAATGTACCCGCTCCGGCCGTGCCGCGTCGACGGGTGTGAGCCCGGCCGAGGTCGGCCATGTCAACGCGCACGCCACCGCCACCAGCATCGGAGATCTGGCCGAGGCCAAGGGCATCGCGGCCGCTGTCGGCACCCACCCGTCGGTGTACGCGCCCAAGTCCGCGCTGGGCCATTCGGCGGGCGCGGTCGGCGCGCTCGAGGCCATTCTGTCCGTGCTCACCCTGCGCGACCAGGTGATCCCGCCGACGCTGAACCTGGAGAACCAGGATCCGGACGTCGAGCTGGACGTGGTGCACACCAAGCCGCGGCACACCGATGTCGACTTCGCACAGAACAATTCGTTCGGATTCGGCGGCCACAATGCCGCGGTGCTGTTCGGCCGCTACCGAGTGGGCTCGACAGCTGACGTTTTCTGTCACAGACAGCGCACCCTTCGGTGTCTTCACCTGCTCATCCGTACCTTCCCCGAACGAGCCGAGCGCTCGTTCGGGTGATGAGCGGCACCGAGGTGGAGTGGGTGGTGGATTCGGTCATCCGGCTCCCCGGTTCCCCCGGCGTGGCCCGGGAAGGGGCCGGGATCAGGCCCCAACGTCGGGGACCCCAAACATATTGGGAGCCGCCGGAATACGATGACCTCCATCACCACACCGATGGAGGAGACAGATCCATGGCCGTCCACCCGCCCGCCGAGCCCCCCACCAAAGGCAACCGGGTGATCCTGGCGGTGCTAGCGCTGGCGATCATCGGCGCACTCGTGGCGGCGGCCATGGCGGCCGCCGGCTGATCAGGCGGACGCGCTGTGCCGGTGCACCGCGGAATCCGGCCCCGCGCCCAGCAATTCGTCGAATCGGGCCAGCACCTTCTCGTGGTACATGGCGAACAGGTCCTCGAAGAGAGCCAGCTGGGCCGGTGACGGACCCGACGCGGATTCCCACACCGCCAGCAGCGCCCGCCACACCAGCACGTGCAGATCGGCGGAGACGGCGAAGTACGCCTCCACCGCCTCCGGCACCTCGAACAGCATCTCCCCCACCGAGTTCAGCACCGCGCGCTGCATGGTGTGCCCCAGCTCGGTGAGCACCAGGCGCACCAGGCCGACCTCGAGTTCGAGCATGCGCACGTGATCGGGTGCGGCGCTGCGGGCCTGCGTTTCGAGTTGGTCGACCGCGGCGGTCAGCACCGCGGGCTCGATGCCCCGCTCGGCGGCGGTGTAGTCGAGCAGCGCCTCCAGCACGATGGCGCGCTCGGCCGCGACGATATTGCCGAACATCTCCGCGGCCACCTCGGGCGCGGGCAGGGACAACCGGAACAGCCGCCGGTACACGTCCATGCCGCCCGCGCGGCGTACGTCCCGGACGGTGAAACCGCGGCCGCGATGAGCGTCCACGAAGCCGTAGGACTCCAGGCGGCCCAGCACCAATTGCGCGGTGGCCCGGTTCATATCGAATTCGTCGGCGACCTGGCGGACCGACGGCATCAGATCCCCGGGCGCGTACTCCCCGGTCGCGACGCGGCGAGCGAGCTCGTCGGCGACATCGGCCACGACCGTCTGGGCACCCATCCTGTCACCTTTCGACAACTTTCGGATACGTCCCAGACAGTTTAGACTTTCGTGTGCCAAACTGCACGTGCATGCGCCGTGGCGGGCCACTCATCGGACCTGATGATGGCCACACCGGCCGCCCGCGCAGTGCCGTGCACACGACGAGGTGAGCAATGTCGATTCGGCGTATCGGGGAACGGTCGGGGGACGACGGGGGCAGGCCGCCGGTCCGCGGCGCGGTCCGCAATGCGCGAATCGCCAGTCTCCCGGTCGCATTCGCGGGGCGGCAGGCCGCCGGAATCGGCAAGCGCGCGCTCGGGCGATCCGCGGCCGAGGTGGATTTCGAGATCCGGATGCGCACCGCCCAGCACATTTTCGAGGTGCTCGGCGAATTGAAGGGCTGCGCCACCAAACTCGGGCAACTGCTCTCGCTCTACGAACTCGCGCTGCCCTCCGAGATCGCCTCCCCGTACCGGACCGCACTCACCCAACTGCAGGATTCGGCGCCCACCATGCTGCCCGGCACCGTGCAGGAGGCCATGACGGCGGGCATGGGCGAGAACTGGCGTTGGCATTTCGGCGAATTCGACGATCGGCGGGCCGCGGCGGCCTCCATCGGGCAGGTGCATCGCGCGGTCTGGCGCGACGGGCGGCCGGTGGCGGTGAAGGTCATGTATCCGGGCGCGCACCAGGCGGTGCTCGCCGATCTGGAGCAGCTGCGCCGAATCTCGGTGCTGGCCACGGTGTTCGCGCCCGGCGCGGACGTGCCCGCGGTGACCGAGGCCATCTGCACCTGTGTGGCCGACGAACTCGACTACACGGCCGAGGCCGAGCATCAGCGGCGTTTCGCCGAGGCCTACGCCGATGACCCGGATTTCGTGGTGCCCGCGGTCATCACGCAGTGCGGCGATGTGATCGTGACCGAATGGCTCACCGGCACACCGGTTTCGCGCATCATCGAATCCGGTGCGCCCGAAGAGCGCAGCCGGGTCGGGATGCTCATCATCCGATTCCTGCTGTCGGCCTGGTCGCGCACCGGGCTGCTGTACTGCGACCCGCATCCGGGCAACTTCCGGGTGCTGCCCGACGGGCGGCTGGGCGTGGTGGATTTCGGGGCCTGCACGCCCTGGCCGCCGCCGGGCTTCGAGGAACTGGTCGGTGAGGTGATGGAGGCCGCGTTCAACGGTGGCATACCGGAACTGGACGCGGCGGTGCGGCGGCACGGGTTCGTCAAGCCCGGACGCAGCTATGACGTGGCGGCCCTGGCCGAGGGTCTCGACGCCGTCGGCGAGCCGCTGACCGTCCCCACCTTCCGGCTCACCACCGACTGGCTGCGCGGCCACGTCCGCTCGGTGCTCGCTCCCCGCCTGTCGAATGTCCACCGCCAGCTCGACATGCCCGCCTACTTCACCCCCTTCGCCCGCTGTTTCCTCACCGCGCTGGGCGTGGTCTGCCAGCTGGAGACCGAGGGTCCCATCCGCGCCGAATTCGCCCGCTGGTCACCGGAATTGGCCGCGGTCTTCGACCGCTACGACAGTCACCGCGCCCAGCCCACCGATCTGGGCATCGTCCGCCACCTCCGGGCAGTGCCGACCGGTCGGCGGGCCTTCGGCGTGGGCTGACCCGAAAACCTCCGCACCGGCCGAGCCTGGCCCGACCATGCAGTCCTCCGCAAATCCGCCCCACCCACCGCCCGACCGCTCCGGGAGCGCAGAACCTCGCCTACGGTCATAGGGCGGGTCTGGGGTGGGGCATAGAACTGGTCTATGCATCCATCGGATCGTGGGTGCTAGCGGGGGAAATGCTGGTCGGCGAGGGTTGAGGCATGACCACAGTGACCTTCCGCAGAACCGGCGATGCTGCTCTTACGACCCGAGTCAGCGCGTCCACCGCACCGGCGGGCGAGCGGGAGAACTGGGAGCCGTTGCGGCATCTGGCGCCGAACTGGTTCGCGGTGGTGATGGGGACCGGGATCATCGGGAATGCCGCGGCGACGCTGCCGTTGCAGTTTCCCGGGCTCCGGGCGGCCGCCACGGTGGTGTGGGCGCTTGCCGCGGTGATTCTGATCGTGCTGGCGGGAGCCTGGATGCTGCACTGGCGGCGGTATCCCGAGGAAGCGCGCGGGCACGGATTGCACCCGATCATGATGCAGTTCTACGGGGCGATGCCGATGGCGCTGCTCACCGTGGGTGCGGGCACGCTGCTGCTCGGCAAGGACGTCATCGGGCCGAGCGCCGCGCTGACCGTCGACTGGGTGTTGTGGTCGGCCGGAACCGTTTTCGGGCTGATGAC
>NZ_BAGC01000039.1 GCF_000308655.1 Nocardia niigatensis NBRC 100131
GGCTGACACCCGCTCCCCACGCGGCGATCGGCGCGCGCCGAGCGATGCGTCGACCGCCGCCTGCCTCGACGAGCTCGACCGCAACGTCCCCGGCTGACACCCGCTGCGGACCGGAACACGATGAGCGCCGGAAATTATTGCGGCTGAAGGGGTTTGCGCAAGGCGGCGAGGAACATGGCGTCGGTGCCGTGGCGGTGGGGCCACAGTTGGGCGCCGGGGCCGTCGCCCAGTTCCGGGACGCCCGGGAGCAGGTCGCGGGTGTCGAGTTGTTCCGCGCCGGTGCGGCGGACCAGGTCGGCGACCACGGAGACCGTCTCCGGGAGGTGCGGGGAACAGGTGGAGTAGACCACGACGCCGCCGGGGCGGACGAGATCCCATGCGGCGGTAAGGAGTTCACGCTGCAGGGTGACCAGGTCGCGGACGTCGGAGGGCTGACGGCGCCAGCGGGCCTCCGGGCGGCGGCGCAGCGCGCCCAGGCCGGTGCAGGGGGCGTCGACCAGGATGCGGTCGAAGCCCGGGGTCAGGCCGCTGTCGCGGCCGTCTGCGACATGAACGTCGACGGGCATGCCGCGGGTGGCCTGGCGGACCAGGTCGGCGCGGTGCTCGGCGGGTTCCACGGCATCGACGCGGAAACCGTCGATATCGGCGATCGCGGCCAGCAGAGCGGTCTTTCCGCCCGGGCCGGCGCACAGGTCCAGCCAGCGTCCGGTGTCGGCGCCTTCGAGCGGCGCGCGGGTGACGGCCAGGGCGACCAGCTGGCTGCCCTCGTCCTGGACGGCGGCCATGCCCTCGCGGACCGGTTCCAGCTTCGCCGGGTCCCCGCCCTCGAGGTACACCGCGTACGGCGACCAGCGGCCTTCCTCGCCACCGGTGACCAGAGCCAGTTCCTCGGCGGTGATGTCGCCGGGCCGGGCCACCAGGTGCACGGCGGGCCGGGCGTCGTCGGCCTCGAGCACCTCGCGCAGCTCGCCCGCCCGCGCGCCCAGCGCATCCGCGAACGCCTGCGCGATCCACACGGGATGCGCGAACTCGAAGGCCAAGTGCCCCAGCGGATCCCGCGGCGCGAGTCGTTCCACCCACTCCTCGGCCGTATGCTCGGCCACCCGCCGCAGCACGGCGTTCACGAATCCGGCCCGCCCCTGCCCGTACTCGGCCCGCACCAGCGCCACCGACGTATCGACCGCGGCGTGCGCCCCGATCCGGGTCCGCAGCAGCTGATACGTGCCCAGCCGCAACGCATCCAGCAGCGGCCCGTCGATCTCGTCGACGCCGCGCCCCGCGCATTCCGCGATGACCGCGTCCAGCAAACCCTGGGACCGCGCGGCCCCATAGGTCAACTCGGTGGCCAGCGCCGCGTCCCGCCCGCTGATCTTCCGCTCCCGCAACAGCCCCGGCAGCACCAGGTTCGCGTAGGCATCCCGCTCCCGCACGGCCCGCAGCACATCCCGCGCCACCACCCGCACCGGATCGGCACCCGCCGCCCGCTCTGCCCGCCGGGCCGCCGCATTGCTCATCTCGCCACCGCGCGCCTCCGACGAGCCCCGTTTCGAGCCCCGATCCCCTTGCCGCGCAGCCTTTTCAGGATCGAACGAGCCACCCCGCCCGCCGCCACGACCATCCCCCACCGACCGTTTCGACCCCGAACCACGCTCGCCCGCAGGGAATCCCCCACGCCGGTCGTCATCCCGGCGATCGCCGGCGCGGCCGCCTCCGGAGCGGTCCCAGCTGCCGCCGGCGGATCGGTCGCGGCCGGGGGACGTGTCCCGATCCTGCCGCCCGTCGCCGAAGGAGCGCCCGCGGCCCGCGCCGGGCCCGTAGCCGTCGCGACCGCGAAGGCCACCCTCCGATCGGTTCGAACCCGAATTCTGTTCCCTCGCGGGCCGTTCACCCCGACCGAAGCCCGCGCGCTGTTGCTCGCCGCCCGCCCCACGGGATCCGGAGGATCGGGTCGGGCCAGACTCGCCGGAGGCGGAGCGGCGGAAGCCGCGGCGCTGATCGCTCTCGCCGGACTGTCCACCACGCGAGCTCGCGCCGCGGGCGTCGTCGGTTCGGGAGCCGCGGCGCTGATCGTCCTGGGATCGGTCGCTTCCGCGCGATGCGCCGGAGTCGGCGGCCGAACCCGAGGCGGAGCGGCGGAAGCCGCGGCGTGGGGTGTCGCCGGACTGCGCGCGATCGCCCTTGTGCGAGTCGCGGTCGCGGCCTTCGCCTTCCGGGCGGGTCACTCGATCACCGTGCCCGGCTCGAGGCGGGCGCCACGGGCCCAGTCCAGGGCGGGCATCATCCGTTTGCCCGGGGGTTGGACCTGGGTGAGGCGGACCGCGGTGGTGGCGGTGCCGAGGTAGGCGCCGGTCTTGCGGATGTCGATGGTGCCGGCGGGGAGGGTCTCCTCGACCAGTTCGACAGGACCGAGTTTGATGCGCTTGCCGTCGATTTCGGTCCAGGCGCCGGGGGCGGGGGTGACCGCGCGGATGCGCCGGTCGATGGCGAGGGCGGGCTGGTTCCAGCGAATGCGGCCGGCCTCGGGTTCCACCTTGGGGGCGTAGGAGATGCCGTCCAGGGGCTGCGGAATCGCTTGCAGGGTACCGTCTTCCACGCCGTCGAGGGTGGATTCCAGCAGGACCGCCCCGCTCTCGGCGAGCCGCTCCAGCAGGGTGCCCGAGGTGTCGCCGACGGCGATGCGCTCGGTCATGGTGCCGTAGACCGGGCCGGTGTCGAGGCCCTTCTCGATGCGGAAGGTCGAGGCGCCGGTGAACTCGTCACCGGCGAGAATGGCGGCCTGCACGGGCGCGGCCCCGCGCCAGGCGGGCAGCAGTGAGAAGTGCAGGTTGATCCAGCCGTACCGGGGAATGTCGAGCACCGGCTCGGGCAGCAGCGCGCCGTAGGCCACCACCGGGCAGCAATCGGGCGCCAAAGCCGTGAGCTGCTCGATGAATTCGGGCTCCGAAGGCCGCTTGGGCGTGAACACGGGAATCCCGTGCTCATCGGCCAGCAGGCCGATGGGCGAGCGGGTGATCTTGCGGCCGCGTCCGGCCACCGCGTCCGGCCGGGTCACCACCCCGACCACCTCGTGCCTGGAGGATTCGATGAGCCGCCGCAGCGACGGCACCGCCGGTTCGGGGGTTCCCGCGAATACCAGACGCATATCAGCGGCTCCGTTCCCGGTCACCGGCCGCCGCGCGGCGTCCGCCGCCGATCTCGGACGCCGGCAACACCGTGACTCCCTGTGTGAACCAACCCGATTCCCGGATGGTGCGCATGGCCTCCTTGCGCGAGGCCGACTCCAGCCGCTGCAGGAACAGCACCCCGTCGAGGTGATCGGTCTCGTGCTGCACACAGCGCGCGAGCAGTCCCTCCGCGCGGAATTCGACGGGCTTGCCGTCCATGTCGACCCCGCGCGCGAGCACGGTCAGCGGGCGCGTCACGTCGAAGCGCACGCCGGGAATCGACAGGCAGCCCTCCGGCCCGGTCTGGGTCTCGTCACCGACCACCTCGAAAACGGGGTTGATCAGATGTCCCTGCGCGTCGCCGGTGTCGTACACGAATACCCGCAGCCCGACCCCGATCTGCGGGGCCGCCATGCCGACGCCTCCGCTCTCGTACATGGTGTCGATGAGGTCGGTGACCAGCTGGCGCACCTCCCGGTCGAACGTCTCGACCTCCGCCGCGCGGGCGCGCAGGATCGGATCGCCGAACAGGCGGACAGGCTGGATGGTCACGGGCAGCTCCCGATAGCGAACGAATACGGTCGTCTCATTTTACGGACGCCCGTGACCACCCTGATCAGGAATGCGCCGCCAACACGACATCGCTGATGCCGGTGCCCAGCGCGACCGGCACGCAGTCCGGTATCACGGGGTGCGCGGGATCGAGCAGATTGACCACCAGCCGCTGCACGAACGGGTCGTACACCAGGTGGAAATGCCCGGTCAGGTCCTCCGCGCACTGCTCCTGCAGCACGATGTTGGTGGCGCCCGCGCCATGCAGCGCGATATTGGTGTTGGGCTGGATCATTTCATCGACGCGGCTGCCGATCGTCGTGTATTTCACACCGGACACCGTGTCGCCGCCCGCGTTCAGGTCCTTGATGAACGGCGATCCGGCCGCCTGTTGAATGGCGGCGGTGGAGGACCCCATCTCCACGAGCTTGTAGATGCCCGGCACCGCGTCGGCGATCGGTACCAGCCCGTACATGATCCCGCCGTAGCTGGGCGAGGCCAGGCCGATCCACTGGCCGACCTTCGGCGCGCCGCCGAGCTTGTTGATCCAGTAGCGGGTCACGCTGGCGCCCTGCGAGAAGCCGACCAGATCGACCTGGGTGGCCCCGGTCGCGGCGAGCACCTGATCGACGAAGGTGCCGATCTGCGCGGAGCTGGCCCACACGTCCTCGGTGCCGTAGGTGTCCTTGCCGGGTTTGCCGCCGTAGTTGAGGGCGAACACGCAGATCCCGGCCTGGGCCAGCAGTGGGCTGATGCCCGACCAGTCGGAGTAGGCCGAGGAGTCGGTGCCGTGTGCGAGCACCACCGGGCGCGGATGCTCCGCGGTCGGTTTGCAGCCGAAGTCGTTGGCGCCCTGGGGCGCCGCGTCCGGATGCTCCTTCAGATAGCGGGCCGCCGCCAGATGTTCGGTCTGCGGCGGCCCCTGTTGCGCCGGTACCTGCAGTACCGGATTCACGGACGGCTCGGCCTGTGCGTACGTCCCCGTCGGTGTGGCGGCCGTACCGATCACGGCGGCCGCCAGCGCCATCACCCCCACCGGTGCCACGCGGCGCAGTGCGCGAGTCCGGCTCCTCTGTTGTCCCATGTCACAAGATCGCATGGGGCGCTTTTGTCCCATGTCACAATCTTCGTCGGAATCAGTCCGAATGTTCCAGCGAGAAGCAGAGTTTCGAGGACATTACTTTTCGGGTGTGTCGTCCTCGGCGAGGATCCGGTAGAGCGAGCGGCGCGCCTCGGTGAGCACCTCTGCCGCCTTGGCCGCCTGCTCCTGCGTGCCGACGGCGGCCACCTGGGCGACCGCGCCCATCAGCTGGCCGACCAGTCCGCGCAGGTCCAGGGCCTGATCGCCGACGCCGTCCTTGACCTCCTGCCAGGGATCGCCCAGATCGGCGCGGTTGGCCTCGACGTACTCGACCCCGGATTCGGTGAGCTTGGCCGTCTTTCGACCCGACACCTTCTCGATGAGCACCAGACCCTCGTCCTCGAGCTGCGCGAGCGCGGGGTAGATGGAGCCCGGGCTGGGACGCCAGACATCCTCGCTGCGTTCGCGAATCTGCTGGATCAGCTCGTAGCCGTGCATGGGCCGCTCCTGCAGCAGCAGGAGGATGGCCGCGCGGACATCGCCGCGGCGGCCGCGCCCGCCCCGGCCACGACCGCGACCGAAGTGCGGACCGGGTCCGAACCCGGGACCGAAGTCCGGGCCGAAGCCGCGGCCGTGGCCGTGGCGGTGCGGACCGAAGTCGCCGCCGCGCGGGCCACGCGGGCCGCCGCGACGCATCCGCGGATGTTCGGGGCCCTGCTGCTCTTCGGCGCGCAGTCGCCGCCAGGGGCCGCGGCCCCGTTCGATGTTGTCCATGTGTTCCATGGTCGTGCCTCCTTCAAGGCTCGTCGTTGTGTTTGTTACTATCGACGATATATCGACAATCTATTTACAACAAGGGTGAGGCGGAACACAAACCGATTGGTTTGGACTTTAGGCGGTCAGCAGCCCGTGGGCACGGACGGCGTCCCACAGCCCCGACGGGCGCTCGACCGTCGGCAGCGGTTCGACCAGGGCGAATGCGCAGCCGAGGGCGGTCGCGCCGCCGTCGGCCTCGGCGCTGTCGCCGACCATGAGCGCGTTCCCAGGAGTCACCCCGAGGTTGTCGAGCGCCGCTTCGAAGATGCGGATATCGGGCTTCATCGCGCCGACTTCGAAGGACAGCGCGTAATCGCCGATATATCGATCCCAGCCACGGCCGGTGAAGGCCGGGCGGATGTCGAAGGCGATATTGCTGACCATGCCGACGTGCACGCCGCTCTCGTACAGGGCCTGCAGCAGCTCGCCGGCGTCCGGATACGGCGTCCACCCGTGCGGATCGAGCAGCAGGTCGTAGACCTGCAGGGCCTGATCGCGCGGGACGCCGGTCTGTTCGAGGACCTCCAGATAGGCCCGGCGGTGCAGGGCGGGGTCGAGATCCCGGTTCTCCCAGGCATATTGGCCCTCGGCGTCGAATCGCACGGCCTGACCGACCGGCGCGGTGAGCCGGCGCGTGATCTCGGCGATCTCGTGGGTGTCGAGCGGACGACCGTCGGCGGCGGTGAGCTGTGCGTCGTGGAATGCGGCCTCCTCGAATCGAAAAACCGTGCCGGAGAAGTCGAACAGCACCGCGTCGATCGCCATGTCGCCACCCTACACAGACCTCCCGGCCACTGACCGGCCCGCGGAACCTCACTCCTCAACTTGTCTGAGGACTTTGCTACGGTGGGATCATGACGGACCCGGTGCTGAACGTGAACGACGTGACGGTGGTGCGCAGCGGAAACCCCATCCTGCAAGGGGTTTCACTCACCGTGCGCGCCGGTGAGCACTGGGCTCTACTGGGCCCCAACGGCGCGGGCAAGACGACGCTGCTGCGGATGCTCGGCGCCTTCGAGCATCCGACCCGGGGCAGCGTGGAGGTGCTCGGCGAGCGGCTGGGCCGGGTGGACATGCGCGCCTTGCGCGCGGGCATCGGCCACGTCGATCCGCGCCACACCCCCAACGGGTCGCTGACCGTGCACGACGTGGTGATCACGGGCGCCACCAATACCGCCGGCCTCATTCCCCGCCGGCATCCCTCCCCCGCCGAGGTGGCCGAGGCCGACCGGCTGATCGACCTGCTCGGACTGTCCCATCGCCGCGACGCGGACTGGCAGATCCTGTCCCAGGGCCAGCGCGGCCGCACCCTCATCGCCCGCGCCCTCATGCCCAACCCGCGCCTGCTCCTGCTCGACGAACCGGCCACCGGCCTGGATCTGGCCGGGCGCGAACAACTTCTGGAGCGCCTCGACATCCTGCAGCGTGCCCACCCCGGCCTCGCCTCGGTCCTGGTGACCCATCACCTGGAAGAACTCCCGCCCGGCACCACCCACGCCATGCTGCTACGCGACGGCCGCACGGTCGCCGCGGGCCCGGTCGGCGAGGTGATCACCACTGCCCACATCAGCGCCTGCTTCGACCACCCGGTCCGCATCGTTCGCGACGAGGGCCGCTGGTCGGTGAGACCCGCTCAGCCGCAACTGAACTGAACCCGCCCAGCGGACGCGATGCGCCCCGTTGCACCGCACCGACTTCCCCAGGCCCTGGGGGATCGTGCATCGACGATGCTCGACCGATCATCGGAGCGCAGACCGGTCCGAAAGCTCAGGTCGCGGGGACGAGGGAGTCGATCCAGCGTTCCAGGCGCGCACCCTCGGCCGCCATCATGGCCGGGTCGCGGAAGGTATTGGTGAGCAGAGAGATTCCCTGGTAGGCGGCCAGCAGGGCGACGGCCAGTTCGCGGGAGTCGGTGCGGCCCATGCCGGCGAACTGGGCGTCGATCCAGTCCAGGAGGCCGCGCATGACGTCGGCGAGTTCGCGGTCGAGGCCGTCGGCGCGTTTGTCGAGTTCGGCGGCGAGAGAGCCCGAGGGGCAACCGAATTGGGCGGCGAGCTCGCGCTGGTCGACCCAGCCGCGCACCAGGGCCTTCAAACGTTCAGCGGGAGAGTCGAATTGCTCGAGCGCCGCGATGATGTCCTGGGCGGTCCGCGCGTGGGCGCTGATCGCGGCATGGACCAGCTGATCCTTGGTCTTGAAGTAGTAGTACACATTGCCGACCGGAACGTCGGCGGCGCGCGCGATATCGGCGATGGTGGTCTTCTCCACGCCCTGCTCGTGGAAGACCTTGGCTGCCGCGTCCGCGAGCCGTTGCCGCTTCCCCGACTTGACGGTCGCCGCGCGCGGCTGTGAGTCAGTCATACGACTAACTATAGACAGCGGCCGGTCACGTGCTTTATGGTTCGAGTTAGTCAGCCAACTAACTCAGGAGTGGGACAGATGATCGTGGTTACCGGAGCGACCGGAAACGTCGGCAGCGCGCTCGTGCGGGAGCTCGCGGAGGCGGGCGAGCAGGTGGTCGCGGTGTCGCGGGGCGAGAAGCCGGTGGATCTGCCGGAGGGCACCGAGCACCGCCGTGCCGATATCGGGGAGCTGGACAGCCTGGCCGAGGCGGTGGCGGGTGCGCGGGCATTGTTCCTGCTCATCACCGGCCCGCAGCTGGTCGAGGGACCGGCGGCCGCCGAGGTCCTGGAAACCGTTGCGGCGGCGGGCGTCCGGCGAGTGGTGTTCCTGTCCTCGCAGGGCGCCGTGACGCGGCCGGGCAGTGACGGCTACGCGCGCACGCTCGAGTTCGAGAAGGCGCTGGCCGCTTCGGATCTGGAATGGACGGTGCTGCGGCCGGGCGGATTCTTCAGCAATACCTTCGCCTGGATCGAACCGGTGCGGGCCGGGCGGCTGATTCCGGCGCCGTTCGGGGATGTCGGTCTGCCGCAGGTGGATCCGGCCGATATCGCGGCCGTGGCCGCGGCAGCACTGCGGGAGGACGGCCACGACCGGCAGGCCTACACGGTGACCGGACCGGAGCTCGTCACCCCGCGGCAGCAGGCGCAGGCGCTGGCGGCGGCGCTGGGCGAGCCGCTACGGTTCACGGAGCTGACCCGCGAGCAGGCCAAGGTGAACATGCTGCGGTTCATGCCGGAAGCCGTCGCGGACCACACGCTCACCATCCTCGGCGAGCCGACCCCCGAGGAGCAGCTGGTCAGTGACGATGTCGAGCGAGTGCTGGGCCGGCGGGCGACCGGATACGCCGAATGGGCGGCCCGGGTGGCTCCCGCCTTCCGATGAAACCGGGCGTCGACTCCTGGCAGGCCGAACAGTTCGACGCCGACACGGTTCCGGCCCGCGCGGGCGACACGATCGAGAGGCCGCACCGGTGCGCCGCTTAATCTTGTCCGCATGACAGACCGTCCGGACCTGGCAGCGATGATCGTCCCCCTGGGCCGTGCCCTCATGGCGGCGGAGCAACCGGTGCTCGCCGCACACGGGCTCACCATGTGGGCGTATGTCGTGCTGCTGCATCTGGACGAGGGGCCGGCGCGAGGTCAGGGCGTGCTGGCCCAGGAGATCGGGGCCGACAAGACCCGCATCATCGCGGTGCTCGACGACCTGCAGGAGCGCGGACTCATCGAACGCCACCCCGATCCGGCCGACCGCCGGGCCCGGCTGCTCGCGCTGACCCCGGAGGGGCGCAGCCTGCGCGACGCGGCACAGGCCGGGATCCAGGCGCAGGAGGATCGTCTCCTCGCCAAGCTGCCCGCCGCCGACCGCCACGGCTTCGTCAACGCCCTCATCGCACTCGCCGCCCTCCCCCGAGACGAAATCATCGGCGCCTGAACGAGATCAGAGAGCGGTCGGCGCGGTGATCCGGGCAGGATTCCGCGCCGATACAGCTCCGAGCTAGCCGATGTCGATGGGGTCGATCTGGACGCGCAGGGGCGCGTCCGAGCGGTGGGTGCTGCGGACGGCCTGGGCGGCGGTAAGCGCGCGAGAGAGGGCGGCGCCGACGGCGCGGTCGGCCCGCAGGATCATGCGTTCCACCTCGGCGGGAGAGTCGCCGGAGGAGAACGGCTTTCGCGCGCCCGGCGGCAGCGGCACCGGACCCAAGATCTCGACACCGCCGGGAAGCTCTGCCTCGCCGAGCAATTCGGCGATGGAGTCCGAGGTGCCGTCGATGGCGGCGAAGCGGACCGCGGGCGGGAACCGCACCTCGGTGCGCTGCTCGAGTTCGAAACCGGCGTGCCACACCGGATCCCAGCGCACCAGCGCCTGCACCGTCGGGATCGCTGCATCCGCCATGACGATGACCCTGCCGCCCGGGCGTACCAGGGCCGCGGCGGACATCCAGCGGCGCAGGGCATCCTCGGCCGCACGCAGGTCGGCGCGGCCGAGCAGCGCCCAGCCGTCGAGCAGCATGGCGACCGCGTAGCCGCCGGGCACCCGTGGTTCCGCGCCGATGGTCGACACCACGACCTGCGGCCCCTCCGGGACGGTGTCCAGAATCGACGAACCACCCGAACCCCGTACCGGCACACCGGGAAACGCACGTCCCAACTCCTCGGCCGTGCGTGACGCCCCGATGACGACGGCCCGCAGCGCCCGCGACCCACACGCTCCACATCGGAACGCCGCCTCGGTGATTCCGCACCATCGGCAGGCCGGACTCTGCGCCTCCGCGACACCTTCCCGCCCACTGCGCAAAGCGCCACGTGACGCGGGCCCGCCGTCGGGCAGTGCCAGCGGGCCATTGCAGTGACGGCAGCGCGCCGGGGTCCGGCACTTGGCACACGACAGCGCCGGAATGTATCCGCGCCGGGGTACCTGGACCAGCACCGGCCCGCCGGCTTTGATCGCCTTGCGCGCCTCCGTGAACGCCACGGCCGGAATCCGAATGGCCTGCGCGATCGGATCCCGCTCCAGCGCCGCGTCCGTATCGCCAGGTGCGGTGATGCGCGGCATGGCCTGCCGCACCACGGCACGATCCGCGAGCAGATCGTGCGCCCACCCGGATTCGACGATCGCCTGCACCTCGGCCGTCCGCGAGAACCCGCCCGCCACGAACGCCGCCCCGGTCTCGTGCGCGCGCAGCATGGCCACTTCCCGCGCATGCGGATACGGCGACCTCGGTTCGGCGAACGTATCGTCCCCGTCGTCCCAGATCGCGATCAGCCCAAGATCTTTCACGGGCGAGAACACCGCACTCCGCGTCCCCACCACCACCCGGGCCTTCCCTCGCAGCACCGACAACCACCGCCGATACCGCGCCGAAGGCCCCAACCCCGCCGCCAATCCGACCGCCGACTCCCCGACCAGCCCAACGCATTCCGCCAGCACTCGATCCAGATCCCGCTGATCTGGCACCATGATCACCGCACTGCGCCCACCCCGCACGGTCACCGCCGCCAACTCCGCCAACCGCGCCGCCCAGTCCTCCCCCGGCAACGCCTGCCACCCCGCCCGCGGCCCCCGCCCGGCCGCCAAGGCGGTCAGGAACGAATATCCATGGACATACCGTCCCCAGCCCGGATAGTCAGCCCCCACCGGCAGTGCGGCCACGAACTGCTCAGCCCCGCTCCCGGATTCGACCGCCGATCCAGCCGCAGGCAGCGGCGGATCTACCGGGCCGTCAACCGAATCGATCAGCGCCACACCAGCTTCCGCCGCCGCATCGGCGGCACTGCCGGGTGCCGACGGTGCGACCGTCATCCCTTGAACCCCGATATCGCCGGCCTCGGCCGGGACGTCGCCCGCGCCGTCGTTCTCGACCTCGTTCCCGGCCTCCGTGATTGCGGTCGTCGCCACGTCGGCCTGCTCGGGTCCACCCCGATCAGGTTGCGCCGCAGCGTCTTCACGAGTTCTCGGAGTGGCAGCAGTATCCGCATCGTCAGCCACCGCGAGATCGCCGGATGCGGCGGCGGGGCTCTTCTTCGCGGTGCGCTGGGATTCTTCGGCCTTCTCCGTGCCTTCGGATTCGACCTTGGCGTGGCGGGGTGGGATGGCGAGGCGGAGGACGTCGGCTCGGGTGCCGGCGTAGCGGGCAGCCACCGCGGTGACGAGGTTCAGGATTTCCGGGGTGAGGACCTGTTCGCCGGATACGACGCGTTCGAGCCGGACGAGTTTGCCGGTGTGGTCGGAGGTTTCGAGGCGTTCGAGGAGGTAGCCGTCGACGAGGCGGCCCGAGAAGCGGACGCGGACGCGGACGCCGGGCTGGGCTAGTTCGTCCATCTCCGGCGGGACCAGGTAGTCGAAATCCCGGTCCAGGTGGGCAGGTTCGAGAAGGGGCAGGACCCGCGCGATGGGACGCAACACGCCAACGCGCTCCACCTCCCTGCGCTTGGCGGGAGCGCCGGGCTCGGAGAGGCTCTCCGTGCCCGGCGCTCCCGTCGAGAGTGGTGGGGTGCCGGTCAATTACAGCCCGGCGGCCGCGCGCAGCTTCTCCGCGCGGTCGGTGCGCTCCCACGGCAGATCGACGTCGGTACGGCCGAAGTGGCCGTAGGCGGCGGTCGGCGCGTAGATCGGGCGCAGCAGGTCCAGGTCGCGGATGATCGCGCCGGGACGCAGGTCGAAGACCTGACCGATGGCGTCGGAGATCTTGATCGGGTCGATCAGCTCGGTGCCGAAGGTCTCGACGAACAGGCCGACGGGCGCGGCCTTGCCGATGGCGTAGGCGACCTGGACCTCGACCCGCTCGGCCAGGCCGGCGGCGACGACATTCTTGGCGACCCACCGCATGGCGTAGGCGGCCGAGCGGTCGACCTTCGACGGGTCCTTGCCGGAGAAGGCGCCGCCACCGTGGCGGGCCATGCCGCCGTAGGTGTCGACGATGATCTTGCGGCCGGTCAGCCCCGCGTCACCCATCGGACCACCGAGCACGAACTTGCCGGTCGGGTTGACCAGCAGCCGCACATTCGAGGTGTCGAGCGGGTTGGGCAACTGCAGCTCGGCCAGCACCGAGTCGACGACCTTCTCGCGGATGTCCGGGGTGAGCAGATTGTCCAGGTCGATGTCGGCCGCGTGCTGGGTCGAGATCACCACGGTGTCGAGGCGCTTGGGGATGGCGCCGTCGTACTCGATGGTGACCTGGGTCTTGCCGTCGGGACGCAGGTACGGCAGCACGCCGGACTTGCGGACCTCGGTCAGACGCCGGGACAGCTTGTGCGCCAGCGAGATCGGCAGCGGCATGAGCTCGGGGGTCTCGATGGTGGCATAGCCGAACATCAGGCCCTGGTCACCCGCGCCCTGACGGGCGATCTCGTCGTCCTCGCCGCCGACGCGGGCCTCGTGCGAGGTGTCCACGCCCATGGCGATATCGGGCGACTGGGCGCCGATGGCGACGTTCACGCCGCAGGAGGCGCCGTCGAAACCCTTTGCGGAGGAGTCGTATCCGATCTCCAGGACCTTCTCGCGAACGATGGTCGGGATGTCGGCGTAGGCCGAGGTGGTGACCTCACCGGCCACGTGCACCTGACCGGTGGTCACCAGAGTCTCCACCGCGACCCGGCTGCGCGGATCGGCCGCGAGCAACGCGTCGAGGATGGAATCGCTGATGGCATCACAGATCTTGTCGGGGTGACCCTCGGTCACCGACTCACTGGTGAATAGGCGGCTGCCAGACGTGCGCACAGTTGTTCCCTCTCCCTCAACGGGTTTCTCGTATCGGGTGGCGACAGTAGCGTCTCCGCTGCATCGCACAACCCTTTGTCTCAGGTTATTCCAATATGTTCGTCACAGGGGCAGGCTGCCTCCATGACGAGCACATTGTGACTCAGACAGTCGCGAGGCCGCGTCCGCGGACTGCGGACGCGGTCGTCGACCGCCTGAACCCTGCGGTGCCGAGGCTTCAGCGGAGCAAGGGACCGAGTGCATCCAGCACTCGGCTAGCCAGTAGTGCCTTGGACCCGTGGTCCAGGGCGATCTCGGTGCCGTCAGCACCGAGCAACCAGCCGTCGTTGGTGTCGACCTCGAAGGCCTTCCCCTCCCCGACGGCATTCACGACCAGCAGGTCGCAGCCCTTACGGGCCAGTTTGGCCCGGGCGTGGGTGAGCACATCGGCGTGCTCGTCCCCGGTCTCGGCGGCGAAGCCGACGATCGCGGTGCCCGGTAGGTGCCCGTCGCGACGGGATTGCACCAACCCGGCCAGGATATCCGGTGTCTTGGCGAGTGCGATCGAATCCGGTTCTCCCGCACCCTTTTTGATCTTAGCCGTCGCCACGTCCACGGGGCGGAAGTCCGCCACCGCCGCGGCCATGATGACCGCGTCCGCGCCGAGCGAATGCTTGTCGACCGCCACCTTCAGCTGTTCGGCGGTGGTCACGTGCACGACCTCGACCGCGGCCGGGGCGTCCAGGCCGATGGTATTCCCCGCGATCAGCGTGACCTGCGCGCCACGCTGGGCGGCCAGGCGGGCGATCGCGTAGCCCTGTTTTCCGGAACTCCGATTGCCAAGGAAGCGAACGGGATCCAGCGGTTCCCGGGTGCCGCCGGCGGACACCACGACGCGGCGGCCCTCGAGGTCGCGCGGCAGGGCGTCGGCCCGTTCCAGCAGCAGCCGGGCCAGGCCGAAGATCTCCTCCGGTTCGGGCAGCCGGCCCGGACCGGTGTCGGTGCCGGTGAGCCGGCCCGAGGCGGGTTCCATGACCACGGCGCCGTGCGCGCGCAGCGTCGCCACGTTCGCCCGGGTGGCCGGGTGCTCCCACATCTCGGTGTGCATGGCCGGGGCGAAGAGGACGGGACAGCGCGCGGTCAGCAGCGTCGCGGTCAGCAGGTCGTCGGCGCGGCCCTGCGCGGCGCGGGCCATGAGGTCCGCGGTGGCGGGGGCGATGACGACCAGATCGGCCTCCTGGCCGAGGCGCACATGCGGCACCTGCGGCACATCGGCGAAGACGCCGGTGTGCACGGGGTGGCCGGACAGCGCCTCGAAGGTGGCCTTGCCGACGAACTCCAGTGCCGACTCGGTAGGAATGACACGAACCTCGTGCCCGGTCTCAGTGAACCGGCGCACGAGGTTGCAGCTCTTGTAGGCGGCGATACCGCCGCCGACTCCGACGACGATCCGGGTCACCGCTGGACTACTCCCCTTCGGAGTGCTCGAGCAGGTCGGCGTGGATCTCGCGCATCGCCACCGACAGCGGCTTCTCCTGCAGACCCGGCTCGACCAGCGGACCGACGTATTCGAGAATGCCGTCGCCGAGCTGGTTGTAGTAATCGTTGATCTGCCGGGCGCGCTTGGCCGCGTAGATGACGAGCGCGTACTTGGACGAAGTCCGCTCCAGCAGTTCGTCGATCGGCGGGTTGGTGAGGCCGACCGGAGTGTCGTAGGCGGGAACGGTCTTGATGTCCGTACTCACTAGGAAGGCTCCTGCGGGGTTGTTCGGAAGGGTGGCTGCCCGGCTCACTGCCCTGCTTGATCGATCAAAACAGAGAAGAGCCGGGCGGTTCCGGGGCTAAGACCCCGAATTTGTGCTAACGAACAACGATACCAACTGCTCGCAGGCGCTGGTCACGTGGTCGTTCACGATGACGATGTCGAACTCGTCACATGCAGCCAATTCGGTCCGAGCGGTCTGTAGGCGACGCTCGATGACCTCGGGCGATTCCGTCCCGCGTGACGTCAGGCGGGACACCAGCTCGTCCCAGCTGGGTGGGGCCAGGAAGACCAGCAGGGCTTCCGGCATGGTCTTGCGGATCGAGCGCGCGCCCTCGAGGTCCACCTCGATCAGGACGTGATGTCCGGACGTGAGCGCTTCCCGCACGGGTGCGGCCGGGGTGCCCGACCGCTGCAGTCCACCATGGATGTCGGCCCATTCGAGCAGTTCGTCCGCCTCGATCATGGCGTCGAACTTCTCACGGGTGACGAATCGGTAGTCCTGGCCGTCGACCTCCCCGGGCCGCGGAGCCCGGGTGGTGGCCGACACACTGAATACCAATTCGGGCAGTCGTTCGCGCACGCAGCGCACGACGGTGGACTTACCGACGGCCGAGGGGCCGACCAGAACTACCAGTCGACCCTTCCGAGTGTGTTCGACCACCCTCGGATTATTCGGCGCTGAAGTCGAACCGGGCCAGCAGCGCCTTGCGCTGCCGGTCACCCAGTCCGCGCAGGCGGCGGGTGGGAGCGATCTCGAGCTCGCTCATGATCTCGGCCGCCTTGACCTTGCCAACCTTCGGCAGGGCCTCGAGCAGCGCCGAAACCTTCATCTTGCCGAGGACTTCGTCCTTCTCGGCGTCCGCAAGGACCGTCTTCAGATCGGTGCCACCACGCTTCAAGCGCTCCTTGAGCTCCGCCCGAGCGCGGCGAGCGGCAGCCGCCTTCTCCAAAGCAGCGGCGCGCTGCTCGTCAGTCAGCTGGGGAAGGGCCACGGTTCCTCCGTCTCATCGTTCATTGCTTGATCTACCTCCGGTAACCCGGTGGTCTCAGCGACCGTACCCACGACGCTTGCCGATTGCGAACCCACCCCCCAGGTCAGCGCGTGATTCGGGCCGCGACCGGGCCGGATGGGCGGCCTCGCGGGCCACCTCCGACCGACTGCCAGGATGCTACCGCCGCGGCCACGAATATCCTTGCAGCCAGGGCTTTTTCGGTCACGGAACGGGGCCGCCCGGGGGTCGGACGGGCCCCGGATGAAACCGTGACCGAGCTGTAATCTCGCGACCTGGATTTTTCTTGGATTTCTCGGCGTGTCGTTCGAATCCGCACCGCGTGTCGCGGCTCACGCGGAGCGTTGAGAGCAGGGTTGAATCACGCAATTCAGACACCTTCCGGTGCAGGTCGGACCGGTGCGGGGCCGCCCCGGAGCCGCCGGAACGACCCGTTTCCCAGCCCTGACGCGGCCGCTGACGGGCTAAACCTCCCGGGCGCGACGATCAAACGCCCGCCGCGATGCGGCGGGCGTTGTGAGGCGATACGGACAAGCGTTCGATCGGGTCGCCGGACGGATTCGCCGACAGCGAACAAGATCGCGTCAGTCGTCGTACTGACAGAGTTCCACGAGCGTGCCCTCCGGGGCGCGGACATGCGCCACGCGCATGCCCCACGCGGGCTGTTCGGCGGGCTCGGCGGCGATGCGGGCGCCGCGTTCGCGCAGGATGTCCACCGCCCGGTCGACCTCGGCGACGCGCAAAACCACGACGACCGTGTCGATCTCGCCGCGCGGCCGGTGCTCGGCGCCGAGGGCGGCGTCCATGTAGGCGCGGGTGAACAGTGCGAGATCGCCGCCGGGGAGCGCGAAGCAGGCGTACGGGCCGGCGTCCGATTCGGGCACGTCACCAGGGGTTTCCTGCTTCAGGGGCAGGCCCAGGACATCGCGGTAGAAGCGATAGCTGGTCGCGAAATCGTCCACCAGGACGCGGGTTTGGCCGTAGGAGACGAGGCCGAGGCCGGCGTCGGACATGAGAAATCCCACCTTTCTACCGAGCGGTCGGGTTTCAAGCCTAGTGCGCGGCGACCGAGCGCGAATCCGGCACACGGGCGGAAATCAGTTGCTCCCCACCGCGATTCGAACCCCTGCGGAGGTCAGTCCGCCGGCCAGAAGTCCTTCAGGCCCGGGGCCGCCTCCGCTCCCTGGCGCACCCCCGCCTGGTAGGCGGGCTCCAGGGCGGCGGCGTTGAACAGGTCCGGACCATAGGCGGCGATCGCGTCGGCGTCGGGGACGATGAAAGTCGTTACGGCGCCGCCCAGATCCCGGTCGGACGGGCTGTGCGGGAACAGGTGCGCGAGCGGCTCGATGATCAGCACGCGTTCGGCTCCGGCCGCCAGGTCGGCATTGATGGGCGAGCGCATGCCGCCGTCGAAGTAGTACATGCCGTCGATCGGGATGGGCGGGAAGACACCGGGAACCGAGGTGCTCGAGGCCAGTGCCTCGGGCAGGGTGGCCTTGCCGTCGGGGGTCCACACCTGCAGGTCGCCGGTGGCGACGCTGATGGCGGTGATTCGCAGATCGCGCCGCGGCCAGGCGGCATGGCCGACGAAGGCGCCGATGCGGGCGATGTGCTCGGCCGGGTCGCCGAGGTTCATCTCCAGCGCGCGCTCGCCGGCGCGACGGCGGGCCTGGTCCGGCGTCAGTCCCGGGGTGGCCAGCAGACCCATGATCTCGCCGAAGCTGTTCGGGTCGAACCGGATCGGGGGCGGTCCGGAGGCGTCGGGAGTGGGCCGGCGCAGCAGCAGGGCCAGGTCGACCTCGGCGGCGAGGGCGGCGCCGACGACGGCTCCGGCCGAGGTGCCGACGATCCGTTCGGCGCGGGCCGGGTCGATGCCGGCTTCACGCAGGGCGATGACCACACCGGCCATCCAGCTCAGGCCGACGGCGCCACCGCCACCCAGCACGAGGGCATGGCCAATTTCATTGGGCGGCACCGCGGCAGACATACCGTCACTGTAGCCGGAATCGAGCGAAGCGGAGGGGATCACTCCGAAAAGCTCGTGGCACCGGAACGGGTCCGGTGCCACGAGAGACGATCGCCTGCGGCGAATCAGTTCTGCAGGAAGGCGAATTCCTCGGTGAGTTCGGCGACCTTGGCCCGCAGGGCGGCCACGGACGGGCCCGCCTGCAGTACCTCGCGCGAGACATTGGGTACGACCGCGCCGAGCTCGTTGCCAGGCACCAGGTTCCGGATGGAGTCCACTCCCCCGCCCTGCGCGCCGACGCCCGGCATCAGGATGGGGCCGTTGAGCTTGCTCAGGTCGGGGGCCGCGGTGAGGGTCGCGCCGACCACCACGCCGACCGACCCGAACTCCGCGCCCGCGTTGGCCGCGGCCGCGTCGTCCACCATGCGCTGGGCGATGGTGCGGCCGTCGGGACCGGTGATGGTCTGCAGGTCCACCGCCTCCGGGTTGGAGGTGGCGGCCAGCACGAACACACCCCGGTCATTGGCCCGCGCCAGGTCCAGCGCCGGTGCGAGCGAACCGAATCCGAGGTACGGGGACACGGTGACCGCGTCGCTGCCGAGCGGCCCGTTGCCGAGCCAGGCGTGGGCGTAGGCGTCCATGGTGGAGCCGATGTCGCCGCGCTTGGCGTCGGCCAGCACCAGGGTGCCCGCCGCCCGCAGCGCGGCAATGGTCTCCTCCAGCACCACCATTCCGGCCGAACCGTAGGTTTCGAAGAACGCCACCTGCGGCTTGACCAGGGCGACCCGGCCCGCGAACGCCCGCACGCAGACGTCGGCGAACTTGGCGACCCCGGCCGCGTCCTCGGTCAGGCCCCAGGCCCGCAGCAGCGGCGGGTGCGGGTCGATACCCACGCACAGCGGACCGTGCTCGCGCATCGACTCCCGCAGCCGCACACCGAAACTCGTCATCGTCAGCCTCGCAGCGTGGCGTGGAGTTCCTGCAGGGACCGCACGCCGATGCCGCCGCGAATGGTGGCCTCGATGCCCTGCACGGCCGCGGCCGCACCCTGGACGGTGGTGATGCACGGGATGTTCGCGCCCACCGCGGCGGTGCGGATCTCGTAGCCGTCCACGCGCGGGCCGTTGTTGCCGTACGGGGTGTTGAACACGATGTCGACGTCGCCGTCCTTGATCATGTCCACGATGCTGGGCTGGTCCGGCGCGTCGTCGGAGTGCTTGCGCACCCGATCGCACGGAATGCCGTTGCGGCGCAGCATCTCCGCGGTGCCCTCGGTGGCGAGGATGCGGAAACCCAGGTCGTGCAGGCGCTTGACCGGGAACACCATGGCCCGCTTGTCGCGGTTGGCGATCGAGACGAAGGCGGTGCCCTCGGTCGGCAGCGAACCGTAGGCGGCGGACTGCGACTTGGCGAAGGCGGTGCCGAAGTCGGCGTCGATGCCCATGACCTCACCGGTGGACTTCATCTCCGGGGAGAGCAGCGAATCCACGCCGGAGCCGTCGGGACGGCGGAAGCGATGGAACGGCAGCACGGCTTCCTTGACCGCGACGGGGGCGTCGATCGGCGCGTAGCCGCCGTCGCCCTCGGCCGGGAGCAGGCCCTCCTTGCGCAGCTCGGCGATGGTGGCGCCGAGCGCGATTCGCGCCGCGGCCTTCGCCAGCGGCACCGCGGTGGCCTTGGAGACGAACGGCACGGTGCGGCTGGCGCGCGGGTTGGCCTCGAGGACGTAGAGCACGTCGTCCTTGAGCGCGTACTGCACGTTCAGCAGGCCCTTGACGCCGATGCCCCTGGCGAGCGCGGCGGTGGAGCGGCGCACGGCCTCGATATCGCTGCGGCCCAGGGTGATCGGCGGGAGCGCACAGGCGGAGTCACCGGAGTGGATACCGGCCTCCTCGATGTGCTCCATGACGCCGCCCAGGTAGACCTCCTCGCCGTCGCACAGGGCGTCGACGTCGATCTCGATGGCATCCTCCAGGAACCGGTCGACCAGCACCGGGTGGTCCGGAGTGATCTCGGTGGCGCGGGAGATGTAGTCCTCGAGGGACTTCTCGTCGTAGACGATCTCCATGCCACGACCGCCCAGCACATAGGACGGGCGCACCAGCACCGGGTAGCCGATCTCGTTGGCGATCTTCTTGGCCTGCGGGAAGGTGGTGGCGGTGCCGTACTTCGGAGCCGGAAGACCGGCCGCCACCAGCACATCGCCGAACTCGCCACGGTCCTCGGCCAGGTCGATGGCCGCGGCCGAGGTGCCGACCACGGGCACGCCCGCGTCGGTCAGGCGCTGCGCCAGGCTCAGCGGGGTCTGGCCGCCCAGCTGGCAGATGACGCCCGCGACGGTGCCGGACTCGGTCTCGGCGTGGTACACCTCGAGCACGTCCTCGAAGGTGAGCGGCTCGAAGTAGAGGCGGTCGGCGGTGTCGTAGTCGGTCGACACCGTCTCCGGGTTGCAGTTGACCATGATGGTCTCGTACCCCGCGTCCGACAGCGTCTGCGCGGCGTGCACACACGAGTAGTCGAACTCGATGCCCTGGCCGATGCGGTTCGGGCCGGAGCCGAGGATGATGACCTTCTCCCGCTCCCGCTGCGGCGCCACTTCGGATTCCGCGGCGGGATCCAGCTCGTAGGCGGAGTAGTGGTACGGGGTCTTGGCCTCGAACTCGGCGGCGCAGGTGTCCACGGTCTTGAACACTGGGCGGATGCTCAGGCGGTGGCGCAGCTCGCGCACGCCGCCCTCGCCGGCGAGTTCCGGTCGCAGCGAAGCGATCTGGCGATCGGAGAGGCCGTAGTGCTTGGCCGTGCGCAGCAGCGGCTCGTCCAGCACGGGAGCGTCCATGATCTCCTGACGCAGCTCCACCAGGCCCGCGACCTCGGCCACGAACCAGGGGTCGATGCCGGAGGCGGCGGCCACGTCCTCGATGCTCGCGCCCAGCCGCAGCGCACGCTCCACCTGGTAGATGCGGCCCTCGGTCGGCACCTTCAGGTCGTCCAGGATGGCCTGCACGTCGGTCCACTCGCCGTCGGGCTGGGTCCAGAAGCCCGCGGCCTTGGTCTCCAGCGAGCGCAGCACCTTGCCCAGGGCCTCGGAGAAGTTGCGGCCCATGGACATCGCCTCGCCGACCGACTTCATGGTGGTGGTCAGCGTAGGGTCGGCGCCCGGGAACTTCTCGAAGGCGAAGCGCGGCGCCTTGACCACGACATAGTCGAGGGTCGGCTCGAAGCAGGCCGGGGTCTCGCCGGTGATGTCGTTGAGGATCTCGTCGAGGGTGTAGCCGATGGCCAGCTTGGCGGCGATCTTGGCGATCGGGAAACCCGTTGCCTTGGAAGCCAACGCGGACGAGCGCGAGACGCGCGGGTTCATCTCGATGACGATCAGACGGCCGTCGCGCGGGTCCACCGCGAACTGGATGTTGCAGCCGCCGGTGTCGACGCCGACCTCGCGCAGGATGGCGATGCCGAGATCGCGCATCTTCTGGTATTCGCGGTCGGTGAGGGTCATGGCCGGGGCGACGGTGACCGAGTCACCGGTGTGCACGCCCATCGGGTCCACGTTCTCGATCGAGCAGACGATGACGACATTGTCCTTGCCGTCACGCATGAGCTCGAGCTCGAATTCCTTCCAGCCCAGGATGGATTCCTCGATGAGCACGTTCGCGGTGGGCGAGGCGGCCAGGCCGCCGCCGGCGATGCGATCGAGGTCGTCGTGGTTGTAGGCCATGCCCGAGCCCAGGCCGCCCATGGTGAACGACGGGCGCACGACCACCGGGAAGCCCAGTTCCGCAACGGTTTCGCGGACCTCGTCCATGGTGAAGCAGACCTTGGAGCGCGCCGACTCGCCGCCGACCTTGGCGACGATGTCCTTGAACTTCTGGCGGTCCTCACCACGCTGGATGGCCTCGAAGTCGGCGCCGATCAGCTCGACGTCGTACTTGTCCAGGATGCCGTTCTCGTGCAGGGCGACAGCGCAGTTCAGCGCGGTCTGGCCGCCCAGGGTCGCGAGGATGGCGTCCGGGCGCTCCTTGGCGATGACCTTCTCGACGAATTCCCAGGTGATCGGTTCGACATAGGTCGAGTCGGCGAACTCCGGGTCGGTCATGATGGTCGCCGGGTTGGAGTTCACCAGCGACACGCGCAGGCCCTCCGACCGCAGGACGCGACACGCCTGGGTTCCCGAGTAGTCGAACTCGCAAGCCTGGCCGATGACGATCGGGCCCGAGCCGATCACCAGGATGTGGTTGAGATCGGTGCGGCGTGGCATCAGGCTCCTTCCATCAGCATGGCGAAACGGTCGAACAGGTAGGCGGCGTCGTGGGGTCCGGCCGCGGCCTCGGGGTGGTACTGGACGGAGAAGGCGCGGCCGTTCACCAGCTGCACACCTTCGACGACACCGTCATTGGCGCAGACGTGGCTGACCTCGGCCTTGCCGAACGGGGTGTCGAAGACCTCGCCGCGTTCGCCCTCGAGGGCGAAGCCGTGGTTCTGCGCGGTGATCGAGATGCGGCCCGAATGATGCTCGACGACCGGCACATTGATGCCGCGGTGGCCGAACTTCATCTTGTAGGTGCTGCGGCCCAGCGCCCGGCCCAGGATCTGGTTGCCGAAGCAGATGCCGAACAGCGGCAGGCCCTCGCCCAGGACGCCCTGGGTCAGCGCGACCTGGGCGTCGGCGGTGGCCGGGTCGCCCGGACCGTTGGACAGGAACACGCCGCCGGGGTTCAGTTCCTTGATCTGGTCCAGGGTCACGTTCGCGGGCACCACGTGCACCCGCATGCCGCGCTGGGCGAACATGCGCGGGGTGTTGGACTTGATGCCGAGATCGACTGCGACGACGGTGAATCGGTGCTCGCCGACCGGGTCGATGGTGTACGTCTCGTCGGTGGAGACCTCACCGGCCAGGTCCGCGCCCAGCATGGACGGCTGGCCGTTGACCCGTGCGACGAGCTCCTCGTAATCGGCGAGCTGCTCGCCAGAGAAGATGCCCGCCTTCATGGAACCCTGGGTGCGCAGGTGCCGCACCAGGGCCCGGGTGTCGATGCCCGCGATACCGACGACGTTCTGGTTCTCCAGCTCGTCCTGCAGGGTGCGGGTGGCGCGCCAGTTGGAGGCGCGGCGCGCGGGGTCGCGCACGGCGTAGCCGGCGACCCAGATCCTCGAGGACTCGTCGTCCTCGTCGTTCCAGCCGGTATTGCCGATCTGGGGCGCGGTGGCCACCACGATCTGGCGGTTGTAGCTGGGGTCGGTGAGGGTCTCCTGGTAGCCCGTCATGGCGGTACAGAACACCGCCTCACCCAAGGTCTGCCCGACGGCGCCGAAGGTCGTCCCGCGGAACACGCGGCCGTCCTCGAGCACCATCACGGCAGTATTTCCGCTGCTCATGCCTCGTCTCCCGTCTTCGTAGCTGCTGCGGTCCATGCCGGGTACACCGCTTTGTCGTCGCCGCGGAAACCGGTATCCACCTCGGTTCCGGTCGGCAATGTCCAGCGAATCACCAGCACACCGTCTTCGGTCATCACTTTGCCCGCGTGCCCGCGCTCGGCGCGCACCGCGGTGATGGATTCCTGCGGAATCCAGATCGTCGCCGCGCCGTCCCGCTCCAGCAGGATGCCGCGTTCGAATCGGGTCAGTTCCGCCGTGGCGCGGAAACCCAGGTCGCCCACCGTGATTCGCTGAATCCAGCTGGGGGCGAGGGTGCTGCCGAGGTAGAGACCGGTGGTCGGCTCGAGCAGCTGCGCGCCGCAGTCGGCGGGCACCACCGGCAGCTCACCGATCGCCCCGGCCTGCTTCTTCGCTCGCCGGGTCCACGCCCGGTACATGAGCCACAGGCACAGCGCGAACAGCACCAGCAGAACCAGTACCTGCAGTGTGCGCTCCATTACGGTCCTCCGTGTCCTTCTAGGAATGGGCGGGGGGCCTGCGTGGTCACGCAAGCTTCCGCCTCCGGCCCCTGACCGCTCATTCCTGGGTTCCCCACCCGCCGCTAACCGGCGACGATCTTGCCGTCCCGGGCAGTGAGCCGGCCGCGCAGGAAGGTGGCGGTCACCTTCGCGGGCAGGGTCATCGCCTGGTAAGGCGTGTTGCGGGAGATCGAGGCCAGTTCCGTGGCCTCGACCGTCCATTCGGCGGCCGGATCGATCAGCACCAGGTTGGCGGGTTCACCGGCCGCGAGCGGCCGGCCCTGATCGTCCAGGCCCACGATCCGCGCCGGGTTCTCACTCATGACCCGCGCGACGCCGCGCCAGTCGAGCAGTCCCGGCTTGACCATGGTCTCCACGATGATCGACAGCGCCGTCTCCAGGCCCAGCATGCCGGGACGGGCGGCCGCGAATTCGCAGCACTTGTCCTGGTCGGCGTGCGGGGCGTGGTCGGTGGCGACGCAGTCGACGATGCCCTCGGCGAGGGCCTGCCGCAGCGCGGCGACATCGGAGGACTCGCGCAGCGGCGGGTTCACCCGGTTCACGGCGTCGTAGGTCTCCAGGCGCGAGTCGTCCAGCAGCAGGTGGTGCGGGGTGACCTCGGCGGTGATCGAAATGCCCTGGGCCTTGGCCCATTTCAGCAGTTCGACGGTACCGGCGGTGGAGGCGTGGCAGATGTGCACGCGGGCGCCGGCGTCCCGGGCCAGCAGCGCGTCGCGGGCCACGATGGACTCCTCGGCGGCGCGCGGCCAGCCGGCCAGGCCCAGGCGGGAAGCGGTCGGGCCCTCGTGCGCGACCGCGCCCTTGGTCAGGCGCGGCTCCTCGGCGTGCTGGGCGATGAGCACGCCCAGCGAGTTCGCGTACTCGAGGGCGCGGCGCATGATCAGCGGGTCGTAGACGCAGTGGCCGTCGTCGGAGAACATGCGCACCGCGCCGACTCCGGCGGCCATGGTGCCCATCTCGGCGAGCTGCTTGCCCTCGAGGCCGACGGTGACCGCGCCCACCGGGTGCACGTCGACCAGGCCGACCTCCTGGCCGCGCTTCCACACGTGGTCGGTGATGACCGCGGTGTCGGCGACCGGGCTGGTGTTCGCCATGGCGAACACCGCCGTGTACCCACCCAGAGCGGCTGCGGCGGAACCGGATTCGATGGTCTCGGTATCCTCGCGGCCCGGCTCGCGCAGGTGGGTGTGCAGGTCGATGAAGCCGGGCAGCAGGAACTGGCCCTCGCCCTCGACGATCTCGGCGCCCGGAGCGTTCAGGCCCGCGCCGATCTCGCGGATCTCACCGTCGGCCAGCAGCACGTCGACCGCGTCACCCTCGCCGTACAGACGGACATTCTTGATCAGGACGCTCATGCCACCACCTCGTCGGTTCCGACCAGCAGGCGGAACAGCACCGCCATGCGCATATGGACTCCGTTGTTGACCTGTTGCAGCACAGCGGCTTTCGGGGAATCGGCCACGGAGAAGCCGATCTCCATGCCGCGCAGCATGGGTCCGGGGTGCAGCACCACCGCGTGCTCGTCGAGCATCTTCATGCGGCGCTCGTTGAGGCCGTATCGGATCGAGTACTCGCGCGCCGACGGGAAGAAGCCGCCGTTCATGCGCTCGGCCTGGACGCGCAGCATCATGACCGCGTCCGCGCCCGGCAGCTCGGCGTCGAGCGAGTCCGAGACCCGCACCGGCCAGGCTTCCACGCCCACCGGCAGCAGTGTGCGCGGCGCGACCAGCACGACCTCCGCGCCAAGCGTGTCGAGCAGGAACGCGTTCGAGCGCGCGACCCGGCTGTGCAGGATGTCGCCGACCAGCACGACCCGCTTGCCCTCCAGCTCGCCGAGGCGCTGACGCAGGGTCAGCGCATCCAGCAGCGCCTGGGTCGGGTGCTCGTGCATGCCGTCACCGGCATTGATGATGGCGGGTCCGGGACCGGCGTAACCGCTTGCGGCCTCGTTCATCTCGCCGAACCAGCGCGCGATCTGATGGGCCGCGCCCGACGCCGGATGCCGCACGATGAGCGCGTCCGCGCCCGCCGCGTGCAGGGTCAGCGCGGTGTCGCGCAGCGACTCGCCCTTGGAGACCGAGGAACTCGACGCGCTGACATTGATGACGTCGGCGCTCATCCACTTGCCCGCGACCTCGAAGGAGACGCGGGTGCGGGTGGAGTTCTCGAAGAACACGGTCATGACCGTGCGCCCGCGCAGCGTCGGCAGCTTCTTGACCTCGCGGCCCAGCAGCGCCTGCTCGAAACGCTCGGCCTCGTCGAGCAGCCCGGTGGCGGCGTCACGGTCCAGGTCGGTGACCGAGAGCAGATGCTTCACTGGTGGTCACCTTCCTGACGCAGGTACACACCGTCGCGTCCGTCGTGTTCGCGCAGCAGCACCGAGATGTCCTCGGTGCGGGCGGTGGGCACGTTCTTGCCGACGTAGTCGGCGCGAATGGGGAGTTCGCGGTGGCCGCGATCGATGAGCACCGCGAGCTGCACCGCGCGGGGGCGGCCCAGGTCCCGCAGGCCGTCCAGCGCGGAGCGCACGGTGCGGCCGGAGAACAGCACATCGTCGACCAGCACCACCAGGGCGTCCTCGATGCCGCCCTCGGGCACCGAGGTGCGCTCGAGCGGACGATGCGGCTTGGAGCGCAGGTCGTCGCGGTAGAGGGTGATGTCCAGGGAGCCGATCGCGGGGCGGACGCCGGAGAATTCCTCGATCCGGCCGGCCAGGCGATGGGCGAGAGTGGTTCCGCGAGTGGGGATTCCGATCAGCACCACGCGAGCAACCTGAGGATCGCCGGAGTCCAGAGCCGTCTTCTCGATGATCTGGTGCGCCATGCGCGCGATGGTCCGGCCCACATCCGAATCCGAGAGCAGCTCGCGTCCGGCCTGGACCCGGTCCGGGTCGTGCCGCTGCGAGAACTCGGCAGCGCTCGACTTGGCCGCCCGGTCTTCGGGCACAGCCATGCCGACCTCCTTCCCCGCCTCACGGGACGGTCCGTTAAAGGATGTCTTTCGAGCGGTCACCCTACCAGCGCGCTTACCGCCTCCCGACCCCGCACCCCTCCGCAACCCGCGGCGGCGCGCCGTCCCGCAACACTCCGCGACCTGCCGGAACCCGAAACTCCCAGACCAACCGGCAAGCCCGCAGCTATGCACGCCCGGAGGCCCTGTGGCCAGGTTCACGATTCCGCCGATCCGGCGGGCGGCCGCCTCGAAACAGCCAACCCAGGTTGTTCAATTCCAATTGCACAATCCGGGTTGGCTATCTAGGGTCGAGACATGACCGATGCCCCCGTCATCCTGTCCGCATCCTCGACCCAGGCGGCCCGGGAACTGCGCGTGCTGGTGAGCCGCCTGCGGCGGCGGTTCCTCGAGGCGTCGGACAATGTGGAGCTGACACCCTCGCAGCTGTCGGTGCTGAGCCGGTTGAAGAACGGGGACGCCACCGCCAGCGAGATCGCCGCGGCGGAGCGGGTGCGCCCGCAGGCCATCGCCACCCACCTCGCGATTCTCAGCGACCGCGGCTTCGTACAGCGGCGGCCCGATCCGAAGGACGGCCGGCGGCAACTGGTTTCCCTGAGCCCGGCGGGCCGGGAGCTGATGGCGGGCCGCAGCCGGGCCGGGCAGGAATGGCTCACCACCGCCCTCGAGGAGCGGTACACCGAGGAGGAGCGGCAGACCCTCCTGGAAGCGCTGGAGCTCCTGGAAAGACTCGGGCCGCAATGATTTCGACGCTGTACCGGCGCACCCGCGAGCGGCCGCCCGACGGGTTCGACCGGCGGCTGCTGGCGCCCATGATCACCAGTTCGATCCTGAATCCGATCAATTCGTCGATCATCGCGGTGTCGCTGGTGCCGATCGGGGTGGCGTTCGGCGCGCCGGCGTCGGAGACCGCATGGCTGGTGTCGGCCCTGTACCTGGCCACCGCGATCGGGCAGCCGGTGGTGGGGCGCCTCATCGATCTCTACGGTCCGCGCCGCCTTTATCTCGGCGGGGCCGCGCTCACCGGATTCGCCGGACTGCTGGGCATGGTCGCGCCGAGTCTGTGGGTGCTGGTGCTCGCCCGGGTGATTCTCGGATTCGGCACGTGCGCGGGCTATCCCGCGTCCATGTACCTGATCCGCAGTGAGTCCGAACGGACCGGCAAGGACAGTCCGCACGGGGTGCTCACCGCCCTGGCCGTGGCGAATCAGACCATCGCTGTCATCGGGCCGACGCTGGGCGGGCTGCTGATCCACCTCGGCGGATGGCGGGCGACCTTCGCGGTCAATCTGCCACTGGCGCTGGCGTGCCTGATCATCGGCCGGCGGCGGATCGCGAAAACCACTGCGCCGCAAGGTGGCCGGTTGTCGGATATCGATCCGCCCGGGATCGGGTTGTTCGCGGCGATGCTGGTCGGCTTCCTGTTCTTCCTGATGAAACCGCAAGCGGCGCACTGGTATCTGCTGGTGCCGGCCATCGCCGCGGGGGTCGCGCTGGTGTGGCGGGAGCGCCGGGCCGAGCGCCCGTTCCTCGATGTGCGGCTGCTCGCGGGCAATGTGCCGCTGCTGGGCACCTATGCCCGCACGCTGCTGACCGCTCTCGTGGGTTACTGCTTCCTGTATGGGTTCACCCAGTGGCTGGAGGAGGGGCGCGGACTCTCCGCCGCCGCGGCGGGCCTGATCCTGCTGCCCATGTCGGCCACCGCGATCGGTGTCTCCGCGCTGACCGGTCGGCATCCCGGGATTCGCGGCAAGCTGCTGGCCGGTTCCACCTGTCAGGTGGTCATGACGGTGCTGCTGCTGGCCCTGCACTCGGGTGCCGCCCTGTGGTTGCTGGTCGGGGCCGCCGTCATCAACGGCGTCCCGCAGGGTCTCAACAATCTGGCCAATCAGAACGCCCTCTACCACCAGGCCGAGCCGGACCGCATCGGCTCCTCGGCAGGGCTCATGCGCACCTTCTCCTACTTCGGCGCGATCGGCTCGGCGGCGGTCAGTGGCGCATTCCTCACACCGGGTTCCGGTGTCGCGGGGTTGCACGATCTGGCCGCGTTCATGTTGGCGGCGGCCGCATTATGCCTGGTCCTCGTGGTGATCGACCGCTCGCTGCGGGTGCCGGTGGCCGGCGCGAGGACCGGTCCGGACAGCTCGCGGTCCTAGCTACCGGCCAGTCTTCATACACCGTAAACCCACGTGTGCGATGCTCGAAGGGTGAGCAACGACGCTGAATTCACCGAACCCGCCCGGGTGAGCTTCCGCGGGCACGGCGGTATCACCATCGCCGGGGACAGCTGGGGACCCAAGGACGGCCCGCTGGTGGTTTTCCTGCACGGCGGCGGGCAGACCCGCGGCTCGTGGAAGGACTCCGGCCTGGCCCTGGCCAAAGCCGGGATGCACGCGGTCCTCCTGGACGCGCGCGGGCACGGCGACAGCGACTGGGACCCCGAGGGCAACTACAAGCGCGAGGCCATGGTCGAGGACCTGATGGCGGTGCTGCGCGAACTCGGCAAGCCCGCCTTCATCGTCGGCGCCAGCATGGGCGGCCTGACCGGGCTCATGGCCACCACCCACCCGGAGCACGACCGCATCACCGGTCTCGTGCTCGTCGATGTGGTGCCGCGCCCCGAGCGCAAGGGCGTGGAGCGCGTCATCAACTTCCTCAGCAGCAACCCCGAGGGCTTCGCCAGCCTCGAGGAGGCCGCCGACGCGGTCGCCGCCTATCTCCCGCACCGCCGCCGCCCGCGCAATCCCGAAGGGCTGCAGCGCAATCTGCGTCAGCGCGCCGACGGCCGCTGGTACTGGCACTGGGATCCGGCCATGATGGGCGGCCCGCGCGACGGGCGCGGCGAGGAGATCGACGTCCACACCGAGCTGCTGGAGAGCGCGGCGCGGGAGCTGACCATCCCGGTGCTGCTGGTGCGCGGCGCGCTCTCCGATGTCGTCAGCGAGGAGGGCGTGGCGGCGTTCCGGGCCCTGGTCCCGCACGCCGACTACACCGAGATCGGCACCGCGGCGCACACCGCCGCCAGCGACGCCAATGACGAATTCACCGATGCGGTAGTCGATTTCGTCCGCGCGCAGGTCAGCGCCCAGGGCCGCTAGCGCCTATTTCCCGGCGGACACCCGGCCGAGCCGGTGGTCGAGCAGTTCGACCGCCGTCTCCCGGGTGGTTCCGCCCGCCAGGATCGCCTGGCTGATGCCGGTGACCGCCGGCACGGTCAGCTCGGCATCGAGTTCCAGTGCGCGCGTATCGGTTTCGCCCGGCCGATCGCGGCGCAACCGCTCGGTGAAGCCGACGATCAGGTAACGCGCCGGCCCCGCCGTCTCCTCGGAGGTGACGGTATTTCCGATCAGATTGGTCGGTCAAGACGTCTTGCTCTATTCCGAAAACGATACGGTCGCGCGTATGTATACACGATCCGATCCGCTTGGACTGGTCGGTCGGATTCGAAATGCCCGGGCGCACAAGACGTCCGCGCCCGCACCGCTCCACAAGTTGTTGCTGCGCATTCGCCGATAGCTCGCTATTCTGGATGGAGCCGAAGGTGAGCTTGTGAAACCATCAGCGCCCCAAAGAGATCGGGTGTCGCTGAACCTTGCACGTCGTGCTCATTGTGTTCGCTCGTCCAAGTTGCGGTGGGTCCGGAATCGTCACGCTGTCCAGTGGCGAGGCGGAGTTCGCCGGTGATCACGCAGTGGCACAACGCGTTCGGCTCGAGATCGATCGACACGCGCACATGACGCCCGACCGGGGCGGGCACGCTCCACGCGCGCGTCAGCGCAGAGGTTCCCGCCGACAGAGGAGACGAGCCCATGACGATCACACACGAAGCCATCGCCCTGACCGGTCCGGGCAGCGGCGTTCGCATCGATTCACCGCACGCGGAGCCGGCGGACGGCGACGTCGAGACCCACCTGCGCACGCTACGGCGACGCCTTCCACATCTGATCGGATCCGCGGTGGCCTCCTGCGACGGACTGCTGCTGGCCGACGATCTGCCGGAGGCCATCGAGGCCACCGGCATCGCGGCGCTGACCGCGGCGCTGCTGTCGGTGTCGCTGACCTTCACGGCCGCGACGCACGGCACCGACCTGCACGAGGTCGTCCTCGACAGCGGTGTCGGCCACGTTGCCGTCTACCGCGCCGGCCCCAGGGCCTGCCTGGCCCTGCTCACGGACTCCGACGCCACACTGGCCCGTGTCCATCTCGAAGCCCGCCCGGTGGCCCGCGCCATCGCGGCGACGCTGGCACCTCATCACGACTGACGGCACCCGAATTCCACTCATCGCGGACAGCACACGGAAAGGGAGATCAATGTCGAATCTGGATGTGGCACTGAAGGACATGATGAACATCGACGGGGCGCTCGGCGCGGCGGTCGTCGACTACAGCAGCGGGATGACCCTCGGCACCGCCGGCGGATCCCGGTCTCTGGACCTGCAGCTCGGCGCGGCCGGCAATACCGAGGTGGTCCGCGCCAAGATGCGCACCATCGAACAGCTCGGCCTGGACGAGGGCATCGAGGACATCCTCATCACCCTGACCGGTCAATACCACCTGCTGCGCCCACTGAACGCGCACCCGGAGAACCGTCTGTTCCTGTATCTCGCGCTCGACCGCATCCGCGGCAACCTCGCCCTGGCCCGGCACCAGCTCCGCAAGATCGACGAGGAACTCGAGATCTGACTCGGCGGCCGTCACCGCCGTTTTCCGCGCTCTTCCCGCGACATCACGACCAACTATCGAACATACGTTCGGACCTGTGGTAGGTTCGTCGGTATGTCGACGCCTTGGCAGGGATCACTTCTGGACGGGTTCGGGAAGGCGGAACTCGGTGCGCTGCAGGGGATACGGCGCACCGAGCTCGGCGACGGCGCCTGGGTGGATGTGCTGCCGGGCTGGCTGAGCGGCGCGGACGCGCTGTTCGATCGGCTCGTCACCGAGGTGCCGTGGCGCGCGGATCGGCGGGCCATGTACGACCGGATGGTGGATGTGCCACGGCTGCTGCGCTTCTACGAGGCCGGGCACGAGCTACCGGATCCGGTGCTGAGCGAGGCGCGGGAGGCGTTGAGCACGCACTACTCCGAGGAACTCGGGGAGCCGTTCACGACCGCCGGCCTGTGCTACTACCGCGACGGAAACGACAGCGTCGCCTGGCACGGGGACACCTTCGGGCGCGGGGCGACCCACGACACCATGGTGGCCATCGTGTCGGTGGGCGCGGCGCGCGCCCTGATGCTGCGCCCGCGCGGCGGCGGTGCGAGCGTGCGGTATCCGCTCGGACATGGGGATCTCATCGTGATGGGCGGCTCCTGCCAGCGCACCTGGGAGCACGCGGTACCCAAGACCAGAAGACCCGTCGGGCCGCGCATCAGCATTCAATTCCGCCCGCGCGGCGTCCGGTAACGAGGGGTCCGGACGCCGCGCGGTCCCCCGCGCAGGAGATCGGTCAGAGGCGGCGTGCGAAGTCCGGCACCGGTTCGGGAATCAGGCCCCGGGCCACCAGGAAGGCCGGGAGGCTGCGCAGCACCGGGATACGCCGAAAGACCTTCAAGGCCACAGGCGTCTCCCGGGAATTCGAGGTGTTCAGCTGACCCGCGATCGCCGGACGCACGACCTGCGCATGAGCGAGGCGCTGCATGCCCTGGATGACAGCGGTCGGCAGCCACCGGCGGCGCTGCACGCGGGCGAGATCCGCGGTGGTCACGGTGTGCGACAACAGTTTCGGGCCGAGCAGCCGCGCCGTCGCGACCGCGTCCTGGACGGCGAGATTGATGCCGACCCCACCGATGGGCGACATGGCGTGGGCGGCGTCTCCGATGCACAGCAGTCCGCCGGTGTACCACCGGTCGAGCCGATCCAGTTCGACGTTCAGCAGTTTCACCTCGTCCCAGCTCTGCAGGGCGTCGGTGCGGTCGGCCAGCCACGGCACCACCGCGGCCAGGCTGCGCATGATCTCCGTGACCGGTTGCCGCGCACGCAGTTCCGCGTCGCGTCCCTTGGCGATGAGGGTGGCACTCTGCCAGTAGTCGCCGCGATCGAACATGGCCACCACCCGATGGGCGCTGACCACGGGAATCAGTCCGGACGGGTCGGTGCCGTGGCGCGGGATCCGGAACCACCAGGCATCGAACGGCGTCGCCCAGCTCCGAACCCCCAGCCCGGCGGCGGCCCGCAGCACCGACGACCGGCCGTCGCAGGCCACGGTGAGATCGGCCCTGATCTCGCCGGTGACGCCGTCGTCGGTGCGATAGCGCACGCCCGCCACCGTGCCACCCTCGCGCACCAGATCGATCGCCTCGGTGTTCATCCAAAGGCGGAAGGCCGGTTCGGCGTCCCCGGCGCGGGCCAGCAGATCCAGCAGGTCCCACTGCGGCACCATGGCGACGTACTTGTGCGCCCCCGGGAGGTGGGTGAAGCTCGCCAGCGGCACCATGCGGCCGCCGATCGGGATCTGCACGGTGGTCAGCCGTCGCTGCGGCAGTTTCGCGAAATCCTCCCCGAGGCCGAGAGCGTCGAGGAGATCCAGGGTGGTCGGGTGCACCGTGTCACCGCGGAAGTCGCGCAGGAAGTCCCCGTGTTTCTCCAGCACGGTGACCTCGACGCCGCCGCGGGCGAGCAGCAGCCCCAGGAACATTCCCGCCGGTCCCCCGCCGGCGATGAGACAGGTCGTGCGTTCCATCGGGACCTCCCGAGCCGATGACCACCCTCACCGTCGATGGTAGGCCGAGTCCGGCTCGGGCACAGTCGCTTCGTCGACCGGGGTCAGCGGTCGCGGTACAGCACGAAGAAGTACGGCTCGGTCAGTCCGCGCTTGTCCATCACGCCCAGCAGGGTGTCCTCGTCGACCTTGCGGAAGATGTCGATGATCGGCAGATCGTCGTAGATCATTGCGGCGCTGGTCTTTCCGCGGAACTCCAGATTCCGCAGGCGGGCGCGCGGAGCGCGGGTCCGCAGCAGCGGCCGCAGCACCCCGAGCGACCGGCGCACCGGCTTCAGCGTCGTCACGGGCACCTTCCCGGCCAGGAACAGGGGCACCCGACGCGGATCGACCGCGAAGATGCCGCCCGCCGGATCCGTGAACAGCAGTGGCTGCACGCTGTCGGCGCTGTCGAATTGCTTTCCGTACCAGCCGCTTTCCACCAGCATCCCGTCCCAGGGATGCCCGGTCTCCACCTCGTTCCCGCGCCACCGACCGGTGGTGACCTCCTCGACCCGCACCGCGGGCAGGCTGTCGAACAGCTCCCAGGCCCGCGCGGCCGTGCCGTCCCCTGCCATCAGCGTCTGCAAGCGCAGCGCATTGTCCGTGGCGGGCCCGGCGGCAACCATCATGATCTCCTCGGTGAGAGCAAACGACATTTTGTACCTCACTGTATCCGGCGCTCCCCGGACACACCACACCTAGGCTGGCATCATGCCGACCGCGCTGTCCGCCCAGATCTCCGCCGCCAACCGCCTCACCGCCCGCTGGTGCGCCGCCGCCGGGACCGGCGACTTCGTTCTATCCGGTTGCGGCGCATGGCCGTTGCTCGCCCTACTGGCGTCCGCCGCCGACGAGCCCGGCCGCGGCGAGCTCGCCGCGGCCACCGGAATTCCCGCGGACCATGGCCACGATTTGGCCCTGGACCTGCTGCGGACGCTCACCGACAGCGAATCGGTCTCGGCGGCCCTCGGGCTCTGGGTCCGGCGGGATCTGCCGCTGCGCCCGGATTGGTCGCGCAGCCTGCCCGCCGGTATCGTGCAGGCCCTCACCGACCAGGCCGCGCTCGACAATTGGGCGAGCCGTCACACCGACGGCCTGATCGAGAAGTTTCCGCTCCCGATCGACGCCGGCACGGTCCTCGTCCTCGCCACCGCGCTGGCCGCGCGCACCACCTGGCTGCAGCCCTTCCACCGGACCACCATGGAGGTCGCCGACGGCCCGTGGCGCGGGTACACCGGCCCCGCCCTGCGGCGATTCTCGTCGCACCCTCGGGACGCGTGCGTGCTCGGCGCCGCACATCCGGTGACCCGCGTAATCATCTATGGCACAGGCGATCTCGATGTACACCTGCTGCTGGGCGACGGTTCGCCCGGCACGGTGCTGACAACCGGCCTCGCCGCCCTGGACGGCGCCGCCCCGATCCGGGCGGACCTGCCCGCGGGCACCGTGGCGCCCGGCCTGCGAGTGACGGCCGCGACCGATCACGGGCAGGGCGACACCCTGGAAACCCTGGTGCCGCCCTTCGAGATTCGCAGCCTGCACAACCTGATCGAACAGTCGGCACTGTTCGGGCTGAGCACCGTGACCGACAGTGCGCGTGGCCATTTCCCGGCGATGTCGGAGCACCCGCTCTATGTGGACCAGGCCGCGCAGGACGTGTTCGCGCGCTTCACCGAGACCGGGTTCGACGCCGCCGCGGTCACCGCGCTGGCGATGAGGCTGGGCAGCGCCCGGTTTCCGAAGCCGGGCCACACCGTGCTGCAGACAAAGGTGACGTTCGACCGCCCGTTCGGCTTCGTGGCGACCCACCGGCCCACCAGGCTGGCCGTGGTCGCCGGATGGGTCGCGCAACCGGGCCGCTAGCGGCGGCGAACGCAGCCCGCCAGGCTTTTTGTCTAACTTACAAAAAGTTGCCCCGAATCTCTGGCGCACCCGGTTTTAGTCGTCTAGCCTAAAACAATGACGACAGCACGGGAGACCGCCGAGAACATTCGTGCGGCCCGCCGGCCCGAGGATCTGTTCGGTACTGCCGCAACAGATTCCACGGCCCGCCAGGACGCACGGCGGCGATACCACCGGCTGGCGGCGATCGTGCATCCCGACCGGGTCGAGCCCGTCGACACCGCGATCGCGGGGGCCGCGTTCGCGCGGCTGGCAGAGTTGTACCGGCAGTGGCTCGACCTCGACGAGCCCGCCCTCGAGGTGACCGGCACACACGGCACGTATCCGGTCGGCGCGCTGCACGCGCCGGGCTCGGTCGCGGACGTGTATCGCAGCGGCTCGGATCGGGTCGTGAAGATCCCGCGACGGCCCGCCGCCAACCGGCTGCTCGCCGGGGAACGAAATGCGCTGCGCGACATCGCGATCGTGGCCGCAGAGCACGAATGGCTGGGTCCATACTTCCCCGAGCTGGTCGACACCGTCGATCACCTGGACTCCACGTCGGGTGAGCAGCGCACGGTGAACGTGCTCGGCGCCCTCACCGGGGAATTCGTGACACTCGAGGACGTTCGCGCCGCCTACCCGGGCGGCCTGGATCCGCGCGACTACGCCTGGATGCACCGCCGGCTGTTGCGCTGCCTCGCCGGTGCGCGGTCGGCGGGCTGGGTGCACACCGCCATCAGCCCCGCCAATGTGCTGGTGCATCCGCGCCTGCACGGAATCGTGCTGGCGGGCTGGTCTTTCGCGACCCGGCCCGGCCATCCGGCGGCGGCCACGCTGAAGTCCCTCGAATATCCGCCGGAGATCCGGGACGCGGTCTCCCCCGCCACCGACGTCTATCTCGCGCATCGACTGATGCTCACCATGCTCGGCGACCGCGCACCCGCGCCGATGCGGTCCTACGCCACGGGGTGCCTGCAATCCGATCCACGCCTGCGGCCCGAGGCCGCCGACCTGCTCGGGGAATTCGACGATCTGCTCGACCGGCTCTACGGGAAGCGCCGCTTCCGGCCCTTCGAGCTCACGAAAGGTAAGTGATAACAATGGGTTACGGACGCTGGGACGACAGTGCCTACGACGCGGCGCGGACCTTCCGCGCGGCCGAGGGACTCGACGACTTCGGCTACACCGCGGACATGCGGTCGGTGCCGTGGGATCAGTGGAAGGCGCATCCCACCCTGGACCCGTTCGGGGTGGGCACGCGGGAGTCGCGCGACTCCGACGACCACGGCAACTCGCTGCCGATCGCGGTGCTGTTCGACGTCACCGGGTCCATGGGCAGCGTGCCGCGCATCATGCAGGAGAAGCTGGCCAAACTGCACGGGCTGTTGCAGCGCAAGGGATATGCCGAGGATCCGCAGATCCTGTTCGGGGCCATCGGCGACGCCGACAGCGACCGGGTGCCGCTGCAGGTCGGGCAGTTCGAATCCGACAACCGGATGGACGAGCAGCTGCGGCTCATCCTGCTCGAAGGAGGCGGTGGCGGGCAGAAGTCCGAAAGCTACGAGCTGGCCGCGTATTTCATCGCCCGGCACACCGCCACCGACGCGTGGGACAAGCGCGGCCGCAAGGGCTACCTGTTCATCGTCGGCGACGAACTGAACAAGGCCCGGCTGGCCGGCCGCCACATTCGCGCCGTCATCGGCGACGACGTCGACCGCGATATCAGCGTCGACTCGATCTACCGCGAACTCGCCGACCGCTGGCACGTGCACTACATCCTGCCCAATCAGTCCAGCTACTACCGGGATCCCGAGGTCGCCGAGCACTGGCAGGGGCTGCTCGGTGAGCGGTTCCTGCGGCTCGACGATCCGGCCGCGGTGTGCGAGCTGATCGCGCTGACCATCGGCATCGCCGAGGACCGCATCGATCTCGGAGCGGGATTGGCCGACCTGCGCGACATCGGATCGACCAGCGAGGCCGATGCGGTGGGCAAGGCCCTCGCGCCGCTGGGCGGCGCCCGGCGCGGCCGCAGCGTGGGAGCGCTGCCCGCCGCTGCCGGGACCGACGACGTGGATCTCTGACCGATCCGAGAGACGAAGGGACAGAACATGTTCGGCGACAGTCACCTGATCGTGGTGGACCTGGGCTTCGGCGACGCCGGCAAGGGCGCCACCGTCGACTGGCTGTGCTCACCGGCGGCCGGGCTCGAGGTGGCCGCGGTGGTGCGGTTCAACGGCGGGGCGCAGGCCGCCCACAATGTGATCGCCGACGGCCGCCACCACACCTTCCGCCAGTTCGGGTCCGGCACCCTGTCGCGGGTGCCGACCCTGCTGTCGCGGCACATGCTGGTGGAGCCGCTGGCCCTGGCCACCGAGGCGCGCGCCCTCGCCGCGCTCGGGGTCGCCGATCCGCTGTCCCTGCTCTACGTGGACGAGCGGGCACTGCTCACCACACCGATCCACGGAGCCGCCAACCGTTGCCGCGAGGACACGAGGGGTACCGCGCGGCACGGTTCGTGCGGCATCGGCATCGGCGAGACCGCGAGCTACGCCCTCGGCCACGACGCACCCCGCGTCGCCGACTGCCGGCGACCGGAGGTGTTGCGGCGCAAGCTGATCGCCCTCGAGAAGCACTACGGGCCGCTGCTGACCGGCGGGCGGCACCGCTACGACCCGATCGACGACCTGGTCGCCGCCTACACCGCGTTCGCCGAGGCGGTGGCCATCCTGCCGGGCGAGCAGCTCGCGGCGTTCGCGCGCCAGGGCCGGCTGGTGTTCGAAGGCGCGCAAGGCGTCCTGCTCGACGAGTGGCGCGGCACCCACCCGTTCACCACCTGGTCGACCGTCGAACCCCGCAACGCGCGCGCCATGCTCGCACGCCTCGGCGCACCCGCCTACGTGCTCGGTGTGACCCGCGCGTACCTGACCAGGCACGGGGCCGGGCCCTTCCCCACCGAGGACCCGGCGCTCTCGATCGCGGAGCCGCACAATGGAACCGGCGAATACCAGGGCGCTTTCCGCCGCGGGCACCTCGATCCGCTGCTGCTGCGCTACGCCGTCGAAGCGTGCGGCGGGATCGACGGCTTGGCCGTCAACCACCTCGACGCCGTCGGCGACATCCGAACCGCCACCGGCTATCTCACCCCGGACGGGTGCGTCGACCGCCTGGAGTGCGGCGTCTGGCAGGACCTCGATCACCAGCAGCGGCTCACCGACCTCCTGGGCACCGCCACCCCGGCCCTGGCCGACCTGCCCGCCGACGTGCCCGGCCACCTGGAAACCGAACTCGGCGTGCCCGTGGTCCTCACCGCCCACGGCCCCGGCCGAGCCGATCGCACGCTCCGGATCGCGGCTCAGGCATGATTGCCTCTTTGTGGAGCAACAATCCGCAGTGTCCATCGACGTGATCACCCTGCGCTACGGACCCGACGACCCCACCGCCACCCTCGGCATCGCCACGCGGCGGTGGGAGCCGTTCGCCGGTGAGCTGGCGCTGCCGGGTGTGCTGCTCGGCCTCGGCGAACGCCTCGCCGAGGCCGCCCACCGCGCGGTCCACACCAAACTCGGCGTGCCGGAGGACGCCATCCTGGCCATCGGTCAGGTCGCCACCTTCGATGAGCCGCACCGCGATCCGCGCGGGCCGACCCTGTCCATCGCCATGTGGGCCGTGGTCGGACCGCACGGCACCGACAGCGCGACCTGGGTTCCGTTCGATGCCGTCCCGCCGCTGGCGTTCGACCACAACCAGATCGTCGCCGCCGCCCGCACCCGGCTGGCCGACATGCTCTGGAAGGACCTCACCTTCACCCGCGCCCTCACCGGCGACCAGTTCACCGCCACCCGAGCCGTCAGCCTCACCACCGCCCTGCACGGCACCAAACCCGACCCCGGCAACCTGAATCGGACATTGGCCGCCCTCCCCGGCCTTTCCCGCACCGGCGAACGCGTCCGTGTGAAGGCCACCGGCCGCCCCGCCGCGGTCTGGTCCTTCACCTGATCTCGTTCCGGCTCGAGGAATCAGCGCCGCGTGGCCACGCAGGCCACCGGCGGCCGGCCGGTAGCGCGGGCGTCGGCGACGCGGGCCCGCGCGGTCACCGCCTCGGTCCCGCTGCGCGTCGATTACGAGCGCACCGAACTCCGCCGCAGTCCGCTGCCGGTCATGCAAACCATCGAGAGCTGGGCCGAGACGCGATCGGGTACGTCCCCGCCACCCGCGAACGCTACGACGACAGCCCATCCTGAGCCAGCCCCTCCGCCACCCGGGCAGATCCGTCGAGGACCGATTGGACGAGCTGCCGAACTGCTTCGAGCAGGCGGTCCTTCTGACCGTTGCGGACCAGGTGCGGAACCAGGTCGCCGCCGAGCGGGGCCAGCAGCAGCCCGCCGACCACCTCGGCGTCCAGATCCGGGCGCGCCTCGCGGAGCAGGGTGGCGATGTGGGTCGCCCAGAACGCGTGCAACTCCTCGGCGCGCGGGTGCGGTGGAATCGCCCGATAGGCGACCGAGAGCTCGATGTCGTCGGCGACCATGCGGGTCATGGCATCGAAGTAGGCCAGCAGTCGCTCGCCCGCCGGTGCGCCCGGACCGAGCGGGGGCGGGCCGGACCGCACGGCCTCCATCAGGGCGAACGCGCCCTCGGCGACCAGTTCGTGCAGCAGCCCGGCCCGATTGCCGAAGCGGTGGAACAGCGTGCCCTTGGCGACTCCGGCCGCGCCCGCGATCCGTTCCATGGTGACAGCCTCCGCGCCCTCCTCGGCGAACAGCCGGCGCGTCGCTTCGAGGATGGCCTGCCGGTTGCGGGCGGCGTCGGCGCGTTCCTTGGGCGGGTTCATATCACCACTTCCATTGACAACTTGACCGACGGTCAATATCTTCGCAGATATATCTTGACCGTCAGTCAACTTATGAGGTTTTCAATGCAAGCAATCCTATTGACCGGCACCGGCGCACCCGACGTCCTGGTTGCGGGCGAGGTGCCCGCACCGCGACCGCGGGCCGGGGAGATCCTGCTGCGCGCCGAGGCGATCCCCGTCCTGTTCCCCGAGACCATGCTGCGTTCGGGCGCGTTCCCGTTGCCGGTGGAATTCCCGATCGTCTTCGGCACGCAGGCCGCGGGCGTCATCACCGAAGTCGGCGCGGGTGTGGACACCTCGCTGATCGGACGGCGAGTCGTCGTGAGCAGCAACAGCTTCGGCACGTACGCCGAGCAGGTCTGCGTCCCGGCCGAAGGGGTGACGCCGATTCCGGACGGCCTGGGCACCGTCGAGGCCGCGGCCGTCTCCATGAGCGGCTCGGTGGCGATCCCCCTGCTGGACACCGCCCGGCTCACCGGCACCGAGACGGTCCTGATCGAGGCGGCCGCCACGGGTGTCGGCGCCTATCTCACGCAACTGGCCAAGGAGTACGGCGCGGCGCGGGTGATCGCGACCGCGGGCGGCGCCGAAAAGGCCGCGCAGGCCCGGGAATTCGGGGCCGACGTGGTCATCGACCACCACGCCGCGGACTGGACCGAGCGGCTGCGCGAAATCCTCGGCGGCGCAACGCTGGACGTGGTCTTCGATTCGATCGGCGGCGAATCCGCGCTCGCAGTATTGGATCTCATGACCCCGCTGCGCGGGCGCATGCTCAGCTACGGGTTCCTGTCCGGCGCGCCCGCCCAGGTCAGTGCCATGGATCTGATCATGCGCGGCCTCACCCTCGTCGGCTGCTCCGGACCGGACTGGCTGGCGGGAGTGGCCGCTGCCCGCGGCGCCGCGCTGGCGCGGGCGGCCGACGGCTCGCTCACTCCCCTGGTCGATCGGGTGCTGCCACTCGACCAGGCCGCGCAGGCCCATCGCCTGCTGGCCGACCGCGCCGCCAAGGGCACCATCGTGCTACGGCCCGCCGGGGCATGACGAAAATCCGGCTCAGCCGGTGATTTCCCACTCGTGGACGGTGAGTTCCGAAGCGCCCGTGGTGTGAATCGGGTCCGTGTGGATCAGTTCCTGTGCGGCAGCCAGATTCTCGGCGGTGATCACGTACGCGCCGCCGCTGCCGTCGGTGAATTTGCCGGTCTCCACCAGCTGTCCGCGTTCGCGGACCTCCGCCAGCCAATCCTGGTGCGGGACGATGACGGAATCGTCGAAGCGCGGGGTGCGCATGGCCAGGACCAGATATTTGCGCACCCTGCGCCTCTCCTTCGAACTACTGCTCGCGAACTATTTCTCGTCGTCGGCGACGACCGTGCTGCGGGTCGCGGCCGCGGCCGCCCGGACCTGCGGGGCCACCTGGACCACCTGGCCGAGCACCCCGTTGATGAACGACGGCGAATCGTCGGTGGACAGCTCCTTGGCCAGCTCCACCGCTTCGTCGACCGCCACCACCGGGGGAACGTCGTTGGCGTGGAACAACTCCCACACCGCCACCCGCAGAATGGCGCGGTCCACGGCGGGCAGCCGTCCCAGCGTCCAGTCCTGCAGGTACGACTCGATGGTGCCGTCCACCCGGTCCAGATCGTCGGCGACGCCTTCGACCAGGACCCGGGTGTAGGGGCTCACCGGAGCCACCGATTCCTCACGGACCGACAGCGAGACACGCTCGGACAGCAGGTCCGCGGGATCGATGTCGCGGGCCTCCGCCTCGAACAGCAGATCCACCGCGCGCCGGCGCGCCTTGTGCCGTGCGCCGAGCTTCTTGAAAGATTTCTTGTCCGATTGATCGGCCACGGAAGACATTATCCGTCGCGTCAGTTGTTGACGCGGCTGATGTAGCTGCCGTCGCGGGTGTCGATGCGCAGCTTGTCGCCCTGGTTGATGAACAGCGGCACCTGCACCTCGGCGCCGGTCTCCACGGTGGCGGGCTTGGTGCCCGCCGAGGAGCGGTCGCCCTGCAGGCCCGGCTCGGTGTGGGTGACGACGACGTCGATGGCGACGGGGAGCTCGACGAACAGCGCCTCACCCTCGTGCATGGCGATCTGCACGGCCATGTTCTCCAGCAGGAAGCCGGCATTGCGGCCCAGCAGCTGCTCGCTCAGGTGGATCTGGTCGTAGGTGTCGCCGTCCATGAAGATGTAGTCCTGGCCATCGTGGTACAGGTATGTCATGTCGCGACGGTCGACGGTCGCGGTCTCCACCTTGACGCCGGCGTTGAAGGTCTTGTCGACGACCTTGCCCGAGACCACGTTCTTCAGCTTGGTACGCACGAAGGCGGGACCCTTACCCGGCTTGACGTGCTGGAACTCGACGATCTGCTGCAGCTGATTGTCGATCTTCAGCACGAGGCCGTTCTTGAAGTCGCTGGTGTCCGCCACTGTCCTCGGATCTCCTACTAGTCGGTCAAACCGCGCGTCAGTCGACGACGGTCAGGTCTTTGCTGGTGCGGGTGAGCAGCTCCGGGCCCCCCTGGCGAACCACGAGCGTGTCCTCGATCCGTACGCCACCGCGGCCGGGGAAGTACACACCTGGCTCGACGGTCACCGCCACGCCATCCAGCAGTGTACCTGTGCCGGTTTTGGCGATTCCGGGCGCTTCGTGAATCTGCAGGCCCACACCGTGCCCGAGGCCGTGCACGAACAGCTCACCGTGTCCGGCGGCCTCGATCACCGCACGCGACGCCGCGTCCACCGCCTTGGTCGAGACGCCCGGGGTCAGGGCCTCACGCCCGGCCTGCTGCGCGCGCCGGACCAGCTCGTACACCTCGCGCTGCCAGTCCGCGGGCGCGCCGAGCACGAAGGTGCGGGTCATGTCGGAGTGGTAGCCGCCGACCACCGCGCCGAAGTCGAGCTTCACGAAATCGCCGGCGGCCAGCACCGCCCCGGTCGGGCGATGGTGCGGGACAGCCGAATTCGGGCCCGCCGCCACGATGGTCTCGAAGGCGACCGCCTCCGCGCCGTGCTCGAACATGAGCCACTCCAGCTCCCGGGCCACCTGCCGTTCGGTGCGGCCGGGCCGCAGGCCGCCGCGCTCGAGCAGGGTGGCCAGGGCCGCGTCGGCGGCGTCGCAGGCCGCGCGCAGCTGGTCGACCTCGAACTCGTCCTTGACCATCCGCAGCTGCTCGACCAGCCCCGAGATGGCGACCAGGTCCAGGCCGGTGCCCAGCGCGGACAGGCTCCGATGCTGGTCGACGGTGACCACGTGGCTCTCGAATCCGACTCGGCCGGTCTGCCACTCCCCCGCGATCTCCATGACGCGGCGGGCGCTGACCCGGTTGATCTCGGCGCGCAGATCGGGCACCTGGACGCCGACCTGGGTGAGATAGCGGCCGTCGGTGCAGATGATGGTGCGGTCCTCGGTGGAGTCCCAGGCGTACACCAGCAGCGCGGCGTTCGACCCGGTGAACCCGGTCAGGTACCGGATATTGATCAGGTCCGTGACCAGCAGGGCATCGACGCGGTTCTCCACCAGCAGATTGCGCAGATTGGCCCTGCGCAGCGCGTAGTCGGGGCGCCGGGCCGAAGCGTGATCAGCAGACATGGGTCAAAGCTACCGCCGACACGCCGCAACGCCGACACGCAACACGTGAATGGACCTGTTATGGAACTCGCGCTGTTCACATAGCAAGCGGTTCTCCACATTTCGCGATCGCGCGCCCCGCGCCGGGCGCCGGCGCGCGACCCTCGAACCATGCCCGCACTGCCGACCCTGCTGTTCGCCCTGTGGTGCCTCGCGCTCAGCGCCTGCGATCTGTGCTGCCGGCGGCTACCGAACGCCCTCACCCTGCCGGGCGCGGCGTTCGTGCTCGGCTACGGATTCGCCACGGGCAGACCGGCTCTCGCCCTCTCCGGCGCGGTGCTGCTGGCCGTCCCGTATCTGCTCGTGCACCTGTGCAGCCCACATGCCCTCGGCGCGGGCGATGTCAAACTGGCGCTCGGTCTAGGAGCCGCGACAGCCCTCGCCGGCCCGCAGACCTGGTGCTGGGCGGCGCTCGCCGCGCCGATGCTGACCGCGGCCGCCGGCCTGGGCAGCCTGCTCGCGGCGCATCCCTCGCTATCGCCGCCGTCCCCGCTGTCGCCACCGTCCGCGCAACCGCGTGGCGACGCCCGTGCCCGGTGGACGTCCAGTGGGCCCGCGGTCGCTGCCGGGACGCTCGCGCACGGGCCCGCGATGTGTGCCGCGAGCGTGGTGGCGGTGCTGGCCGGGCGCTGACATCGGGCTATGCGCGGACCGTGTGTTCGAGCACCCCCGTTGTCATGGAAAGATGTCACTCGTGTTGCGCTGGATAACTGCCGGAGAATCCCATGGTCCTGCTCTCGTCACCATCCTCGAGGGGATGGTGGCCGGTGTCGAGGTGACCTCCGCCGAGATCGGCGCGCAACTGGCCCGGCGACGACTCGGGTACGGGCGTGGCGCGCGGATGAAGTTCGAGGCCGACGTCGTCACCATGGTCGGTGGCGTGCGCCACGGCCGCACCATGGGCGGCCCGGTCGCCATCGAGGTGGCGAACTCGGAGTGGCCCAAGTGGACCCAGGTCATGTCCGCCGACCCGGTGGACGAGGCCGAACTTGCCGACCTCGCCCGCAATGCCCCGCTGACCCGTCCCCGCCCGGGCCACGCCGACTACTCGGGCATGCTCAAGTACGGCTTCGACGACGCCCGCAATGTGCTGGAGCGCGCCAGCGCCCGCGAGACCGCGGCGCGCGTCGCGGCGGGCACGGTGGCCAGGAACTTCCTGCGCCAGGCGCTGGGCGTCGAGGTGATCTCGCACGTGGTGTCCATCGGCGCCGCCGCCAACACCACCGGTGTCGTCCCGACCGCCGCGGACCTGGACGCCATCGACGAGTCGCCGGTGCGCGCGTTCGACAAGGACGCCGAGGCGGCCATGATCGCCGAGATCGAGGCGGCCAAGAAGGACGGCGACACCCTCGGCGGCGTGGTCGAGGTCGTCATCGAGGGCCTGCCCGTCGGTCTGGGCTCGTTCACCTCCGGTGAGGCGCGCCTGGATTCGCGACTGGCCGCCGCGCTCATGGGCATTCAGGCCATCAAGGGCGTCGAGGTCGGCGACGGTTTCGAGACCGCTCGCCGCCGCGGCAGCCAGGCCCACGACGAGATGCGGCCGGGCCCCGACGGCGTGCTGCGCTCCACCAACCGCGCGGGCGGCCTGGAGGGCGGCATGACCAATGGCGAGGCGTTGCGCGTGCGTGCGGCCATGAAGCCGATCTCGACGGTGCCCCGGGCGCTGTCGACGGTCGACATGTCCTCCGGTGAGGAGGCCGTGGCCATCCACCAGCGTTCGGACGTGTGCGCGGTCCCGGCGGCCGGTGTGGTCGCCGAGGCGATGGTGGCGCTGGTCGTGGCGCAGGCCGTGCTGGACAAGTTCGGCGGCGACTCGCTGCCCGAGACCGTCGACAACATCCACGCCTACCTGAAGCGGATCAACGCTCGTCCGCACATCCCGGGCCACGCCGGGCAGTGACCGCTGACGACAGCGCGGTGTCCGGCGAGCAGGAACCGGCCGCGGCCGAGCTCGCCGACACCGCCGACGCCGCACCGGCGGGCGGGCCGGGTGAAACCGGCGGGCCCACGGTCAGTCTGGTGCTGGTCGGCCCGCCGGGCGCGGGCAAGTCGACCATCGGGCGCAAGCTGGCCCGGGAACTCGGCGTGGACCTCTACGACACCGACGCCGGGATCGAGGAGCGCGCCGGGCGCACGATTCCGGAGATCTTCGCCGAGGACGGCGAGCCGGAGTTCCGCCGCATGGAGGAGGAGGTCGTCCGCGACGCCGTCCTCGCCGGGCACGGCGTGGTCTCCCTCGGCGGCGGCTCGGTGCTGTCGGCCGCGACGCGCGCCCTGCTGCGCGACCGCACCGTCGTCTACCTGGAAATCAGTGTGGGCGAAGGACTTCGCCGCACCGGCGCCAGCACCAACCGGCCCCTGCTCAACGGCGACGATCCGGCCAAGAAGTACCGCGAGCTGATGAAGATCCGCCGCCCCCTCTACCGCGAGGTGGCGACCGTGCGGGTGCGCACCGACGGCCGCAGCCCGGGCCGGGTCGTCCGCATGATCCTGGCCAAGCTGGGTCTGGAACCGATTGCGCGCCCGGAGGATTCGGCCACCGAGCCCGCCACCGCCGAGCCCGGCGTGAGCAGCCGCTCCCGGGCGCGCCGCAAGCGCCGTCGCGGCGGGCGGGGTCGCGGGGTGAACAAGCCGGATACCGCCGCCACGACCACGACTGCCGCCGAGGCCGATTCGGCCGCCGGCACCGGGCAGACCGCGTCCGGCGCGGAGGCCGGCGCCGTCGAGCGGACGAAACCGGCCCGGCGCAACCGGCGTTCGCGCCGTCGCGGTGGCCGGACGGCCGACACCACGGCGGTCACCGCCACGACGGGAACGTCCGACACCGAGGAGTCCGGCGCACCGCGTGGCGATGCTCCGGGCGCGCGTTCCGGGGGCGGACGGCGCCGGCGGGCGTCCCGCGCCGCCGGTTCGCCCACGAGTGCGGCCGCCGGTGGCCAGGATCCCGCCACCGCGTCGTCCGCGTCCGAACAGGACACGCCCGCCGCACAACGGGATTCGGCCCGCCCCTCCGGCGCGGTGGCCGCGCCCGGCAATGGCCGCTCCCGGCGGGCGCGGGCCCGCCGGGCCCGGGCGCGGGCCCGCGAGCACGAGAACGCCGGCGCCACAGGGCAATCCAGCGCTCCGGCGTCGTCCACGGCGGACGGAGGCTCGTGATCGACAGCCTGCCGCGTCCGGCCGCCGCCCGGCGACCACCGATCTGATCGAAATCCCTTCGGGGACCCGCTACTTCCCCGCCCTCGGGCGGGACCATTCACGGAGGAGTCCTGATGAGCGAGCCGACTCGCATCGAGGTCCGCACCGCCGACCCGTACCCGGTGATCATCGGGCGCGGGCTGCTGGGCGATCTGGTCGACGAGGTGACCGGCCGGTCCGGTGTGCGGACCGTGGCGATCTTCTATCAGCCGCCGCTGGCCGAGACCGCCGAGGTGGTGCGGAAGGCCCTCGCCGACAAGGGCATCGACGCGCACCGGGTGGAGATCCCCGATGCCGAGGCCGGTAAGGACCTGCAGGTCGCGGGCTTCTGCTGGGAGGTGCTCGGCCGTATCGGCCTGACCCGCAAGGACGTCATCGTGAGCCTGGGCGGTGGCGCGGCCACCGACCTGTCCGGTTTCGTGGCCGCCACCTGGATGCGCGGCGTGGACATCGTGCATGTGCCGACCACGCTGCTGGCCATGGTGGACGCCGCAGTGGGCGGCAAGACCGGCATCAATACCGAGGCGGGCAAGAACCTGGTCGGCAGCTTCCACGAGCCGGCCGCGGTCATGGTGGACCTGGCCACGCTGGAGACTGTGCCGCGCAACGAGATCGTGGCGGGCATGGCCGAGATCATCAAGGCCGGTTTCATCGCCGACCCGGTGATCCTGGAGCTGGTGGAGCGCGACCCGCAGGCCGCCCTGGACCCCACCGGCGACGTGCTGCCCGAGCTCATCCGCCGCGCCATCCAGGTCAAGGCCGATGTGGTCGCCGCCGACCTCAAGGAATCGGATCTGCGCGAGATCCTCAACTACGGCCACACCCTGGGCCACGCCATCGAGCGCCGCGAGCGCTACCGGTGGCGGCACGGCGCGGCCGTCTCGGTGGGCCTGGTCTTCGCGGCCGAACTGGGCCGCCTGGCCGGTCGGCTCGACGATGCCACCGCCGAGCGGCACCGCACCATCCTGGAGAGCATCGGCCTGCCCACCACCTACGACGCCGACGCGCTACCGCAGTTGATGGACACCATGCAGACCGACAAGAAGACCCGGTCGGGCGTGCTGCGTTTCGTGGTGCTCGACGGCCTGGCCAAGCCGGGCCGGCTCGAGGGCCCGGATCCGAGCCTGCTGGCCGCGGCCTACTCGGCCATCGCCCGCGAGGGCGGCCCGACCGGCGGTGCGATTCTGCTGTAGGACGCAACGGCTTTCACCTCAGCGCCCGGCGCCGGTCTCCCGGCGCCGGGCGCTGTCGTGTCTGCCCCGGGCGTTGTCGTATCGGCCCCGCATACGAAAACCCCCGCGCCACAGCGTGAGTGGCGCGGGGGTCGTGCTCGTCGGGAGCGTCAGACGTTGGCGGGCTCCGGGTTGGGTGCGGTGCCGGCGGGCGTGCCCGGCTGCTGCTTGCCGTTCCGGCCGGCCAGCCAGCGGCCGACGGTGACACCGAGCATGCCCGGGATGAAGATCAGCAGCACGATGAACGACGCCCCCGAGGTGAGGTTGAAGAACAGACCCTGATCGCCGAGGTCGAAGCCGGGCACGAAGTCGAGCAGCCAGGCGACCAGCCCGGAGCCGATGCCACCGGCGAGTGCGGCCTTGAGCCAGCGCATGGTCAGATCGGCGCCGCGATCGGGATCGGCATTGGCGCGCCGATCGGCGCGGCCGTCCAGCAGACCCCACGCGATCACCGCACCGACCAGCACGATCAGGCACAGGATCCGCATCCAGGCGCCCGTGGTCGGCCAGTACCTCATGCCGAAACCGAGCAGGGCCTCCAGCACAACGGTCAGCGCCCCCAAGCCCACGGCGCGCAACACCCACGCATTCATGACGATCACCTTAACCTGCGCGGCCGCCCGGCCGAACCGAATGAATTGAAACTTGTTCCAGAACCATAGCCGGAGCGGGGCCGCCGGACACAGCCGGGCCCGACACGCTGCTAGAAAGACAGCGTGAGCATCGAAGCCGTCGCCCTGCTGCAGGATCCGATCCGCAAGCGGCTCTACGACTATGTCGCGGCCGCCGGCCACGATGTCAGCCGCGACGAGGCGGCCGCGGCGGCCGAGATCAAACGGCCGCTGGCGGCCTTCCATCTGGACAAGCTCGCCGAGGCCGGACTGCTGGACGCGGTGTTCCGCCGCCCCGAGGGCCGCACCGGACCCGGTTCGGGACGGCCCGCCAAGTTCTACCGGCGGGCCGGCGCGGAGTTCGCGGTCACGCTGCCGGCGCGCGACTATCGCACGGTCGCAACGGTTCTCGCCGAGGCGGTCGAGCACGAGGGCTTCGAGGAGGCCATCGCGCGGGCGGCCGCCGGACACGGCCCGGACCTGGCGGGCGGCGATCTGGTCGAGGCGCTGCGGGAGCGCGGCTACGAGCCCTATCTCGACGGCGACACCCTCCGCCTGCGTAATTGCCCATTCCATCAACTGGCCCTGGACTTCCCGCCCCTGGTCTGCGGCATGAATCTGGCCATGCTGGCGGGCTCGGCCGCGGTGGCGGGCTGGACCGCGCGAATGGATCCGGCGCCGGGCCGATGCTGCGTGAGCTTTTCTAAAACCAATGTCGACTAGTTATAGTCGAGCCATGCACCTCGCACAGCTCAATATCGGGCGCATGGTCGCCCCCGAAGGCGATCCCCGGGTCGCCGAATTCTTCACGGCCCTCGACGAGATCAATGCCGTCGCCGACTCCTCCCCCGGCTTCGTCTGGCGCATGGTGGATGGCGAATCCAACAACGCCACCTCCCTGCGCCCCTACGACGACCCGCACATGCTCGTGAACATGAGCGTGTGGGAATCGCGGAACGCGTTGTTCGACTACGTCTATCGCAGCGGCCACCTGGAGTTCGTGCGCCGTCGCCGGGAGTGGTTCGTCCCGCTGCGCGAGGTGTTCATGGTGCTGTGGTGGGTACCGGCGGGCACGCTGCCCACCCTGGCCGACGCCATGGCACGGCTGGACCACCTGCGCGAGAACGGCCCGACGCCTTACGCTTTCACCTTCCGCCAGGGGTTCGAACCGGAAACGGCCGCGGAAGCATCCGCGGCCGTTCTGGATTAGTGGATGATGCTCGGCGATTCAATCCCGCAGGGCCGCAGCCATTTCCGCGCGCGGGGCGGGCTTGCCGGTGAACTGCTCGACCTGCCCGTAGGCCTGGTTCAGCAGCATCTCCAGGCCGCTGACCACGGTATTGCCCGCCCGGGCAACCGCTTCCGCGAGGGGCGTGGGCCACGGGTTGTAGATGGCGTCGAGCACCACTGGGGCGGCCGCCACCGAATCCGCAACAGCCGCAGCGGCTTCGGCGGGCACGGTGCTGACGACGGCGTCCACGTCGGAGCAGACGAACAGCAGGCCCTCGGGGTCGAACCCGAGCACCTCGGCCGACATACCCAGCTGCTCGGCCAGTTCCAGGGTGCCGGCGGCGCGCCCACGGTCGCGAGCCACGATGGTCACGGTGTGCGCGCCCAGGTCCGACAACGCCAGCAGGGCCGGGCGGGCGGTGCCGCCCGCACCCAGCACGACGGCACGGGAGATCTCCTGTACGCCCGCGCCTTCCAGCGCGCCGCGCACGCCGTCCACGTCGGTGCAGTCGGCGCGCCAGCCGGATTCGGTGCGCACCAGGGTGTTCGCGGAGCCGACCAGGACCGCGCGCTCGGTGCGCTCGTCGGCGTAGTCGAGAGCGGCGACCTTGCCGGGCATGGTCACCGACAGCCCGACCCACTCCGGGCCGAGCCCGTCCACCAGGCCGGGCAGCTGCTCGGCGGTGCACTCGATGCGCTCGTAGCTCCAGTCCAGGCCCAGCGCCCGGTAGGCCGCCAGATGCAGTTGCGGCGACCGGGAATGGGCGATGGGGCTGCCGAGCACGGCGGCCCGCCGGCTACCGCCCACTGTCGAGGATTCCACTCTGCCTGGCCTTTTCGATATTGCGCAGGTGCTCCTTGTAGTCCTCGGTGAACAACGTGGTGCCCTGCTTGTCGACGGTCACGAAGTACAGCCACGGCCCGGGCGCGGGATTCTCCATGGCGCGCATGGCATCCAGCGACGGCGCGGAGATCGGCGTGGCGGGCAGGCCGGCCATGGCGTAGGTGTTCCACGGCGTCTTGCGCGCACGGTCGGAGTCCGTGGTGGCGACCTCGGTCTTGTCGAGGGTGTAGTTGACGGTGGAGTCGAACTGCAGCGGCTGCTGCGCGGCGAGCCGGTTCACGATGACCCGCGCCACCTTCGACATGTCCTGCGGCAGCGCCTCCCGCTCCACCAGCGACGCCGCGATGAGCGTGTCGTAGGGGGTCAGGCCGTTCGCCGCGCCGGACTGCGCGATCCCGGTGGCCTCGTAGCTCATGGCGCTCGAGGTCACCAGTTGCTTGAGGATGTCGAGCGCGTTGGCGCTGGGATCGAAATCCCAGGTGCCGCCGGCGATCAGGCCCTCGAGCTGACGGGAACGATCCGGCACCGACTTGACCCGCTCCAGCGCCCACGCGGGTACGCCCAGCGCGGCCGGATCGGCGGTGGCCCCGGCCTGGTCGAGCTGCTCGTAGGTGACGCACTTGGCGGCGGTGCCGGTGCCGACGCAGCTGGCCTCGGCGATCTTGCGGTAGATGCCGTCCTTGCGCGCGCCGGTGGTGACGTCGCTGGAGTCGTGCAGCTGGCGGCCCTCGGAGATGACCACGTTGCCGACCCGGGCTTCCTTGCTGAACAGCGCGGTCACCGCCTCCGAGCCCTTGCTGTGGCCGGGAATGGCGTAATAGCCGGGCTGGATGGAGTTCATGTTCGTATTGCGCACGGCCGCCTCGTAGAACGCGCCGCTGCTGGCCACCACGCCCTTGTCTGCCATGGTCTGCGCGATCTGCGTGGAGGTGTCGCCCGACTTGATCTGGATGACGACCAGCGGGCCCTGCGGACCGGAGAAGTCGGGCGGCGGGCTCAGCTTGCCGACGAACTTCCAGCCCGCGAATCCGACTGCGCCGACGAACAATACGGCGAACACGCCCGCGATGACGAACAGATTGCGGCGCCGCCGCTTGCGCTCGGCCGCCTTCCGCGACGCCATCCGGGATCGCTTGGGGCGCTGGCCGCCCCGCGATCCACCACCGGCCCGTGACTGCGACCGGGTGGCGCGGCGGCCACGCTCGGCGCGCTGGGCCCGCTCGCCGCCCCGGCCGCGCTCGGGCCGCTGGGGTGTGCCGCGGCGCGGCGGTTCCGGCTCCAGCGGAGGCTCCTCGTCGTACTCCTCACCCTGATAGTGCTCGTCGTCGTAACGCTCATCCTCGTAGCGGGGAATGACGGTGGTGTCGTCCTCGTAATCGTCCGCCTCGGACCAGTCGAGATCGTCGCGGCGGTAACGCCGTTCGGCGTTCTGCCGGTAGCGTTCCTCGGCCCGCGTCCAGCGGTCGGTCATGCGTCATCACCGCGCGGCTTCAAAAGGGCACTCCGTTCGTCCAACCATCCTTGCAGGATCGACACGGCGGCGGCTTGATCGATGACCTGCCGCTGCCCGCGTGCGCGAACTCCACTGTCTCGCAACGCACGTGCAGCAGACACCGTAGTCAAACGTTCGTCGGAAAGTCGCACCGGCACCGGCGCGATCAGGGCCCGCAAACGCCCCGCGAAGGTGGCCGCCAGCTTAGCCGACGAGCCGCTCTCCCCGCGCAATGTGCGCGGCAGGCCGACGATCACTTCGACTGCCTCGTACTCCCGCACAATGTCGGCAATTCTCGCCAGATCGGACGCGAGGGTGCCGGGCGCGACCTTCTTGGCGCGCGGCACCGTCTCCACCGGAGTGGCCAGCAGGCCGTCCGGATCGCTGGAGGCGACACCGATGCGGACCGAACCCACGTCGATGCCGATGCGCCGGCCGCGGCCCGGATCCCGTTCCGGCGAGGGCCGCTCGGACGCGAAGCCCCGCCCGCCGGCCGAGACGCCGGAGGCCTCGGTCGGCGGGCGAGCGAATCCCGCGGAATGCCCCGAATCAGCCCCTGCCGGGTCTGCTCCGGGGGTGGACCGGGTCCCGCCTGCGGGACCCGGGTTATCGGCTGTGTCCGAGTCGCCCATTTACCCGGCGAGCTCGGCGACCCGCGCGCGCAGGGCGGCCAGACCCGCCTCGATGCCCGACGGGTCGGAACCCGCGCCCTGGGCCATCTCGGGCTTGCCGCCACCCCGGCCGGAGATGGCCGGACCGAAGGCGGACACCAGGTCCCCGGCCTTGATGCCGAGATCCTGAGCGGCCTTGGTGACCGCGGCGACGAACGGCACCTTGCCGTCGGCATTGCCGAGCAGCACCACGATGGCGGGCTCGGAACCGAAGCGGCCCTTGATGTCCTGCACCAGGGTGCGCAGATCGCCCGCACCCACGCCCGCGGGCGCGGCGGCGGCGACGAGCAGCACCTTGCCGACCCGCTGGGCCTGCTCCACGAAGGTGCCCGCGCTGGACAGCACGGCCGCCATCTTGGTGCGCTCGAGTTCCTTCTCGGCGACCTTCAACCGCTCGACGAGCTGCTCGACCCGGCCGGGCACCTCTTCCGACGGCACCTTCAGCGAGGAGGCGATGCCGGCGAGCAGCGCCCGCTCCTTGGCCAGGTACCGGTAGGAGTCCAGGCCGACGAAGGCTTCCACGCGGCGGATGCCGGAACCGACCGACGACTCACCGAGCACGGTGATCGGGCCGATCTGCGAGGAGTGCTGCACGTGGGTGCCACCGCAGAGCTCCATGGAGAACGGCCCGCCGATCTCCACGACACGCACCTCGTCGCCGTAGTTCTCGCCGAACAGGGCCATGGCGCCCATCTTCTTGGCGGAGGTCAGGTCGGTGACGAAGGTGTTGACCTGGAAGTCGTCGGCGACCGCGTTGTTCGAGACGGCCTCGATCTCGGCCTTCTGCTGCTCGGACAGCGCGCCCTGCCAGTTGAAGTCGAAGCGCAGGTAGCCCGGCTTGTTGAGCGAGCCGGCCTGAACGGCGTTGGGGCCCAGCACCTGTCGCAGCGCGGCGTGCACCATGTGGGTGCCCGAGTGGCCCTGGGTGGCGCCGTGCCGCCAGGACGGATCGACCTGGGCCAGCACCGTGTCGCCCTCGGTGAGCTGACCGGCCTCGACGGTGGACTTGTGCACCCACACCTTCTTGGCGATCTTCTGCACGTCGTTGACCGTCACCTTCAGCCCGTGCGACGACACCAGCGAACCGCGGTCGGCGATCTGACCACCGGACTCGGCGTAGAGCGGGCTGCGGTCGAGGATCACCTCGACGTCCTGCCCGGCCTCGGCGACCGGCACCCGGACGCCGTCCTTGATCAGCGCCAGCACCGTCGCCTCGGTGGACAGTTCGTCGAAACCGGTGAACTCGGTCGCGCCGCGGTCCACGAACTCCTTGTAGACGGTGAGGTCGGCGTGCGCGTGCTTGCGCGAGAGCGCGTCCTCCTTGGCCCGCTTGCGCTGCTCGGCCATGAGCGCTCGGAAGCCCTCCTCGTCGACCTGCAGGCCGGCCTCGGCGGCCATCTCCAGGGTCAGGTCGATCGGGAAGCCGTAGGTGTCGTGCAGGGTGAACGCGTCGGTGCCGCTGATCTTCTTGCTGCCCTGGGCCTTCACGTCGTCGACGGTCTCGTCGAACAGCTTGGTGCCGGTGCTCAGGGTCTTGAGGAACGCGGCTTCCTCACCGACGGCCACGGTTTCGATCCGCTTGAAGTCGGTGAGGAGTTCGGGGTAGGACGGCGACATGAGGTCGGCGACGACCTTGATGAACTCGCCCATCACCGGCTTCTCGGCGCCCAGCAGGCGGGCCGAGCGCACGATGCGGCGCAGCAGGCGGCGCAGCACGTAGCCGCGGCCGTCGTTGCCGGGGTTCACACCGTCGCCGATCAGCATGGCCGCGGTGCGCGCGTGATCGGCGATGACACGGAAGCGCACGTCGTCGGTGTGCTCGACACCGTAGGAGCGGCCGGTCAGTTCCTCGGCCTTGTTGATGATCGGGCGCAGCAGATCGGTCTCGTAGACGTTGTCGACACCCTGCAAAAGGAACGCGACGCGCTCGATGCCCATGCCGGTGTCGATGTTCTTCTTCGGCAGCGGGCCCAGGATCTCGAAGTCGTCCTTGCCACGACCCGCGCCGCGCTCGTTCTGCATGAACACGAGGTTCCAGATTTCGAGGTAGCGGTCCTCGTCGGCCTCCGGGCCGCCCTCGACGCCGTACTCGGGGCCGCGGTCGAAGTAGATCTCCGAGCACGGGCCGCACGGGCCGGGGATGCCCATGGACCAGTAGTTGTCGGCCATGCCGCGACGCTGGATGCGCTCGTCCGGCACACCCAGCTCACGCCAGATCCGCTCGGCCTCGTCATCGTCGAGATAGACCGTGACCCAGAGCTTTTCGGGGTCGAAGCCGTAGCCGCCGTCCTCGACCGGCTTGGTGAGCAGCGACCAGGCCAGCTCCATGGCCCCGCGCTTGAAGTAGTCGCCGAAGGAGAAGTTGCCCGCCATCTGGAAGAAGGTGTTGTGACGGGTGGTGACGCCGACGTTCTCGATGTCGCCGGTGCGCACGCACTTCTGCACGCTGGTCGCGGTGTCGAAAGGCGGGGTCTGCTGACCGAGGAAATACGGCACGAACTGGACCATGCCTGCGTTGACGAACAGCAGGTTGGGGTCGGCCAGGATCAGCGAGGCACTCGGTACCTCGGTATGTCCGGCCTTTACGAAATGCTCCAGGAAGCGCCGTCGAATCTCGTGGGTCTGCACAACCGTCCAGCCTACCGGTCCGGGCCCAGGGCGTTTCCACCCACCACCGGGCGATAGCTACCATCGCCGGAGTGACTGTGATCCCGGACCCATCCCAGCGCTTCCCCCTCCCCCACGCACACCGCACCATCTTCCTGAAACCGCACGTCACCTCGCCGAATATCGAGGTCGGCGACTTCAGCTACTTCGACGATCCGCAGGCGCCGACCGCCTTCGAGACCGAGAATGTGCTCTACGCCTTCGGGCCGGAGAAGCTGATCATCGGCAAATTCTGCGCCATCGCGAGCGACACCCGCTTCATCATGGCGGGCGCCAACCACCCGACCTCGGGCGTGTCGACCTTTCCGTTCACCATCTTCGGCGGCGCCTGGGCCGAGGAGACCATGGACCTCCTCACCTCGATCCCGTCCAAGGGCGACACCGTGGTCGGCAACGACGTGTGGTTCGGCTACCACACGCTGATCATGCCGGGCGTGCGGATCGGCGACGGCGCGATCATCGCCACCGGCGCGGTCGTCACCGCCGACGTGCCGCCCTACACGATCGTGGGCGGCAATCCGGCGCAGCCGGTGAAGCAGCGCTTCCCCGACGCGGATGTGGCGCGACTGGTGCGGGCCGCCTGGTGGAACTGGCCGATCGAGCTGATCACCGAGAGCGTGCGCACCATCATGGGCGGCACGCCCGCGGAGATCGAGCGGATCGCCATCCACAACGGGCTGCTGGCGGACTGACCCGCGCCGCAAGCGGATTCGCGGCACACCGGACGACTTCTTCTGGCAGTCGCTGCAATTCGGCGCGTGCAGCACACGCGCAGGCGGCGCTATCTACCCCGGACGATGCGGCGGAGTTTGGTCACCCGGGGACCGACTTCGCGCTCGTACCCGTGATCGGTCGGGTGGTAGTAGTCCACGCCGACCAGTTCGTCCGGCGGATACTGCTGCCCGAGAACACCATCCGGGTGATCGTGCGGGTACCTGTAGCCCTGGGCATTGCCGAGCGCCGCCGCACCCGCGTAATGGCCGTCGCGCAGATGAGCGGGCACCGCGCCCGCCTTGCCCGCGCGCACATCGGCCATGGCCGCGCCGATGCCCTTCACCACGGCGCCCGATTTCGGGGCGGTGGCGATATGGATGGTGGCCTGGGTCAGGGCCAGCTGCGCCTCCGGCATGCCGACCAGCTGCACCACCTGCGCCGCGGCGACCGCGGTCTGCAGCGCGGTCGGGTCGGCCATGCCGACCTCCTCGCTGGCCTGGATCATCAAGCGGCGGGCTATGAATCGCGGATCCTCGCCGGCGCTGATCATGCGGGCCAGATAGTGCAGCGCGGCATCGACATCCGAGCCGCGCAGTGACTTGATGAACGCGCTGATCACGTCGTAGTGCTGGTCACCGGCGCGGTCGTAGCGCACCGCGGCCTTGTCGACGCTGGCCTCGACGAGTTCCACGCCGACAGTGCCGTCCAGGGAGGATTCGGCCGAGGCCTCCAGCGCGGTGAGCGAGCGGCGGGCGTCACCGCCCGCGACGCGCACGATGTGATCGAGCGCCTGGTCGGTGACCGTGTACTCCCCCGCGAGCCCGCGCGGATCCTCGATGGCGCGGGTGAGCACGGTGCGAATGTCATCCTCCGACAAGGACTGCAACTGCAGCACCAGCGACCGCGACAGCAGCGGCGACACCACCGAGAACGACGGATTCTCGGTCGTCGCCGCGACCAGCAGCACGATACGGTTCTCCACGGCCGCGAGCAGCGCGTCCTGCTGGGTCTTCGAAAACCGGTGCACCTCATCGATGAACAGCACGGTCTGTTCGCCCACGGTGAGCCGGCGGCGCGCCAGATCGATGACCGCGCGCACCTCCTTCACGCCCGCGGACAGCGCCGACAGGGCTTCGAAGCGCCGGCCCGTGGCCTGCGACAGCAGCGAGGCGAGCGTGGTCTTGCCCGTTCCGGGCGGCCCGTACAGCAGCACCGACGCGGCGCCGGACCCTTCGATCAGCCGCCGCAGCGGCGAGCCGGGTCCGAGCAGATGCTGCTGCCCCACCACCTCGTCGAGGGTGCGCGGGCGCATGCGCACGGCCAGCGGCGCGAAGCGGTCGTCACCACTGGGAATGCGCGTGGCTCCCGTCTCGTAGTCGTCGGACACGGCCTGCGTGCCCGGCGCATCGAACAGCCCATCACTCACGCCGACGACCCTACCCAGCGACTCCGACACGCTCGCCCGCCCCGAGGCCGCGCACAGCGGTGCGGGCCGCGATCCAGCCTCGGATCCCGGCCCGCGCCAACGCGGAGGATCACTCCTCCCAGTGTTCTTCCAAGGTGGCCGAGACGTGTTCGGCGAAGTCGCCGAGGGTGTCGTCGCCGGTGCAGCGGGCATCCTCGGCGAGCGCGGCCCACCGGTTGATGAGCGCGGCCGAGCGCGGGATGGACAGGCCGTGCTCGCGCGCGGCAGCGATGCGCGCGTGGTCGGCGGGCAGGAACCAGTAGGTGGACAGCCACACCCAGATGAGCCGGGCCTCGAGAATGCGCTCGGCGAGCACGTCGTCATCGGCGAGGGCCGGCCACACCGCGACCACCTCGGAGCGCCAGGCCTCCACCATCTGGCGGGCGCGTTCGCGCGACAGCTCGAAATCGCACAGGCAGCCCGGGAAGGAGACCAGGGCGTAGGCGATGTCGAGGGTGGCGTCGCGGAAGCCGCCCCACTCGTAGTCGAGGAACCGCGCGCCCTCGTCATTGAGGATGACATTGTCGGGGCACAGGTCGGAGGGGCTGAAGGCACGGTAGCGGCCGGCGGAGAAGAGGCGGTTGCCGCGCACGATCCGCTCGGCGATCTCGCCCGGCACCTCGATGCCCAGTTCACGCTGCAGCATGATCGGCACCTCGGCGACCGCGGATTCGGCTTGCTGCGCAATGCCGTCCACGCGATGCACCACATCCACGCGGCGCAGCAGCGCCACGAAGTCCGCCTCGCGGCCGACGGTCGCCGCGTGCATACGGCCCAGTGCCTGCGCGAATGCCATGAGCGCATTGCGTCCGCTCGGTTCCGCGCCGGACTGCAGGACCGCGGTGAGAGAGGTGTTCTCGCCGAGGTCGCTGAGAATGAGCAGGCGGTCCGGAAGGCTGTAGCCGAGCAGGTAGGCGCCGGGCCGATGGTCGCGGCCGAGGGCGGTGGTGAACTGGTAGGAGACCGCCTCGCGCAGGAATGCGGAGTCGATGCTGGCCACACCGGGGGCCATGCCACCGGTGCGTCGGTGGTTCGTCCCGCCGGCAACCTGCTTGATTATGAGTGTGCGAGGTAGGGAGAAGGCGTTCTCCGCAACGCGGACGCGGAGCACCGTCGTCCTACCACTGCCGCTGAGTTCCATGGGGTCACTCAGCTTTACCGCAGCACCCATTCGCTTTGTGAGCAACTGTTGTGCCGCGGACACGACTTCGGCGGCGCGTTCGGCCAATAGTGCGGTCATCGGAACCCAAGTTACTCCCGTCAGGTCACTTTCAGCGAGCGGTTGCGCAACCTTTCGCGCGTCGGACGGCGTGTCTTTGTAAAGGGTTTGCCCACGCGGCGCTGGTTGCTTGACACAACCAGGACCGTCTAGTTGTCTCATGGTCACTTGCTGTGCGCCACACCGTAAACCGGGAAATGTGAAAGGCTTGCGACCATGACTGGCACGCCGCCCTCAGCACCGTACGACCCCTCGGGCGACCGTCCGGGCGCGGGAGGCGGCGAGCCGTATCCGCCCCACCCGGGGCAGCACCAAAACCCCGAGCCCGCACCGGTTTCCGGCGCGCCCGAACCGGGCCCGGCGCCCGCCCGCCACCAGATGCCCGGGCTCGCCGGGTACCCGCAGTTCGACGGACCCGGCGCCGCGCAGTACGGCAGCGAGCCGGTAGAAGCTCCGCCGGCCTTCACCCCACAGCCGGGTGCGTCACAACCGCCGGCCGGCTACGGCCCCGGCACACCGCAGCAGTTGCCGCGGGGCGGCATGCCGCCCGGCGGCAATCCGCCTCCGCCGGGCGGATTCCCGCCGGGTGCGATGGCGCCGCCCGCCGGTCCCCCGCCCGCGCAGCCGGCGTCGCAGCAGGTCTATACGCCGCCCCGCGAGACCCTCGATGTCGGCGCGGCCCTCACCTACGGCTGGGATCGGTTCCGGCTCAATCCCATTCCCTGGGTGGGCATGGTGCTGATCGGCATGATCGCCTGGCTGGTGGTCACCCTGCTGGTGAATATGGTTGAGGTGCAGTCGCTGTCCGCGGTGGTGCTGCTGTTCGCGGTGGCGTCGCTGGTGGTGTGGCTGCTGCAGGCCGCCATGATCCGCGGCGCGCTCTACGAAACCGACGGGACGCCACCGGATTTCCCGGCCTTCTTCGGATTCGTGAATGCCGGAAATGTGCTGATCACCGCGCTCATGGTGTTCGCGCTGTGCTTCGTGGCCTCGATCGCGTGCGTGTTCCCCGCGATCATCGTGGGCGTGCTGTGCATGTTCGCGCTGCACTTCGTGATCGACCAGGACCAGAATCCGATCGCCGCAATCCAATCCAGCGTGCGGCTGGTGATCGCCAACGCGCTGCACGTCAGCCTGCTCGCGCTCGCGGTGCTGATCATGACCGTGATCGGCACGCTGCTGTGCGGTCTGGGCCTGCTGGTCGCCGGCCCGGTGACCGCCATCGCCACCACCTACGCTTACCGTACCCTCACCGGCCGGTTGGTCGTCTGAGTCCGATTCGCCTGTGGCTCAGCCGTCGCCGAGCCACCTGGTGTGCCATACCCGAAACGCCGCGCTGCACACGAAAACGCCGCACTACACGGTGACGTGCGGTGCGGCGTTACCAGGTGATCCGGCTACTTGGCGTCTTCCTTGACCGGGTTGCCGTTCGCGTCCAGCTTGGCGTTGAGTCCCGCCTCCTGCCGCTGCTGCGGGGTGATCGGGGTGGGCGCGTCGGTCAGCGGGTCGACGCCACCGCCCGACTTCGGGAACGCGATGACCTCGCGGATCGAGTCCACGCCGGCCAGCAGCGCGGTGATCCGATCCCAGCCGAAGGCGATGCCGCCCATGGGCGGAGCACCGTAGGAGAAGGCGTCGAGCAGGAAGCCGAACTTCTCCTGCGCCTCCTCCTCGCCGATACCCATCACCTTGAAGACGCGTTCCTGCACGTCGCGGCGGTGGATACGGACCGAACCGCCGCCGATCTCGTTGCCGTTGCAGACGATGTCGTAGGCGTAGGCCAGCGCCGTACCCGGGTCGGTGTCGAAGGTGTCCAGGTGCTCGGGCATGGGCGAGGTGAAGGCGTGGTGCACGGCGGTCCAGGCCGAATGCCCCAGGGCCACATCGCCGCTCGCGGTGGCGTCGGCGGCGGGCTCGAACATGGGGGCGTCCACGATCCACACGAAGGCCCAGGCGTTCTCGTCGATGAGGCCGCACCTGCGGGCGATCTCACCGCGGGCCGCGCCCAGCAGCGCCCGGCTGGACTTCGTGTCACCGGCGGCGAAGAAGACACAGTCACCGGGAACCGCGCCGACCTGCTTGGCCAGGCCCTCGCGCTCGGCGTCGGTGAGGTTCTTGGCGACCGGGCCGCCGAGGGTGCCGTCCTCGTTGAAGGTGATGTAGGCCAGGCCCTTGGCGCCGCGCTGCTTGGCCCACTCCTGCCAGGCGTCGAACTGGCGGCGCGGCTGCGAGGCACCGCCCGGCATGACCACGGCACCGACGTAGGGAGCCTGGAACACGCGGAACGACGTGTCCTTGAAGTACTCCATCATCTCGGTGATCTCGACCTCGAACCGCAGGTCCGGCTTGTCGGAACCGTAGCGGCGCATGGCCTCGGCGAAGGTCATGTGCGGAATCGGGGTCGGGATCTCGTAACCGACCAGCCGCCACAGCGCGGCGAGGATGTCCTCGGCCAGCAGGATGACGTCCTCCTGCTCGACGAAGCTCATCTCGATGTCGAGCTGGGTGAACTCGGGCTGGCGGTCGGCGCGGAAGTCCTCGTCGCGGTAGCAGCGCGCGATCTGGAAGTAGCGCTCGATGCCGCCGACCATGAGCAGCTGCTTGAACAGCTGCGGCGACTGCGGCAGCGCATAGAACTTGCCGGGCGCCAGGCGGGCCGGGACCAGGAAGTCGCGCGCGCCCTCCGGGGTGGAACGGGTCATGGTCGGGGTCTCGACCTCGATGAAGGCATGCTTGGCCAGCACCTCGCGGGCGGCGGCATTCACCTTCGAGCGCAGCCGGATCGCGTGCGCCGGGCCTTCGCGGCGCAGGTCCAGGTAGCGGTACTTGAGCCGGGCCTCCTCGCCCGGCTCGTCGTCGAGCTGGAACGGCAGCGGCGCGGCCTCGTTGAGCACCTCGAGCTCGGTCACATTGACCTCGATGGCACCCGTCGGCAGGTTCGGGTTCTCGCTGCCGGCCGGGCGGTTCTCGACCACGCCGATGACCTTGACGACGAACTCGTTGCGCAGCTTGTGGGCAGCCTCCGCGGGCTCGCCTTCACGGAAGACGGCCTGGGCAATACCCGACGCATCGCGCAGATCGATGAAGATCACGCCACCGTGGTCTCGCCGCCGGGCCACCCAGCCGGTGAGGGTGACGGTCTGACCGGCGTGCTCGCTTCGCAGCGAACCAGCCAAGTGGGTGCGCAGCACGGGATTCCTTTCGACGGGCTCGAAGCACCGGGGAGATGTGACCAGGTGCAGACCCATCGTAGAGAGACACATTCAGCGAGTGGAAACCGATATCGACTCGCCCGTGTCACAGTGATAGCCATGACCTTCAACGAGGGCCTGCAAATCGACCCGAACCGGGTGAGTGGTGGCGGCGGCGGACCGGGCATGGGCGGCGGATTGGCTCTCGGCGGCGGTGCCGTGGGCATCATCGCGGTGATCGTGGCGTTGCTGCTGGGCGGTGACCCGGGCAGCATCCTGGGCCAGTTCACCGGCGCGGACAGCAAGACCCAGTCGAACACCGCGGTCACTCCACAGCACTGCAAGACCGGTGCGGACGCCAACAAGTACGTCGATTGCCGGGTGATCGCCACCGCGCAGAGCCTCGACGGGGTGTGGAGCACCGAGCTGTCCAAACAGACCAACCGCAAGTACGTGGTCCCGAAGGTCACGCTGTTCTCGGGTGCGGTCAACACCGCCTGCGGCAAGGCGTCCTCGGCGGTGGGCCCGTTCTACTGTCCCGCCGACCAGACCGCTTATTTCGACACCAGTTTCTTCCAGGAACTGGTCGACCGCTTCGGCTCCAGCGGCGGCCCGCTCGCCCAGGAGTACGTGGTCGCCCACGAGTTCGGCCACCACATCCAGAACCTGCTCGGCGATATCAACCGCGCCCAGCGCGACCCCAAGGGCCCCGAGTCCGGCGCGGTCCGCACCGAACTCCAGGCGGACTGCTACGCCGGCGTCTGGGCCTACTACGCCGACAAGCTCCCCGCGCCCGGATCCAGCACCCCGTTCCTGAAGCCGTTGACCGACAACGACATCCGCGACGCGCTCTCCGCCGCCTCGGCCGTCGGCGACGACCGCATCCAGAAGGCCTCCACGGGCCGCGTGAACCCCGAGGCGTGGACCCACGGCTCCTCCGAGGAACGCCAGAAGTGGTTCCTCACCGGCTACAAGACCGGCCAGGTCAAGGCCTGTGACACCTTCTCGGCAGCGGACCTGAACAACCCGCCCGCCCTCCGCTGAACGTATCCGCCCCGAGGTCCCCGGTCCCCTGGCCCGGGGACCTCGTCGTCTCGGGCGATGCCCGCTGTCGGCGTGGCTCCGTGGGCGAGCGCCAGGCGGGCGGCAGAATCGGCGGCGGCGGGTGGGTGCCCGCAGGGTAATTCGGAGGAGTGGGATGCGGATCGCCAGGGCGGCAGGACTTTTCGGTGAAATGGGACAGGGGGAGGTGTCATGGCGTCGAGGCGGTGTGCCGCGGCGACGCGGGTGGCGCGCGGCGGCGGCCACGGCGGCGGCGACCGTGATGCTCACGGGTGCGGGAGGATTCGCGATGGCCGATCCGGCGCCCGCGCCCGCGCGGTCGGTGGCGCTGTTCACGCTGACGGCCATGCCCGCGGGATGGCAGACGCGCACGGATCTGCACCCGTCGCTCGAGGTCCAGCCCGACGGGCGGGCGGTGAAGCGCGCCGACAACGACGCTCAGCCGGTGAACGGGAGCATCCCCGCCGATGTCCTCGGGGCCGCGGCCACCGAGGTCGAGGCGCTGGCCGCCATGGACATGGGCACGCCGGAGCAGTCCGACAAGGGCACCTCGATCATCGACTACATGCCGCAGTCGCCCGAGCAGGACGTGCACCTGATCGTGTACGCCCCCGAAGTGTCCGACGGGCTCACCGATGACCAGAAGGCGTCCCGCAAGCGCTTCGACGATCTGTTCCAGCGCCTGCTGAACGCCTTCGTTCCGGCCTGACGGCGGAAGCTCAGCCGACCGTCCAGGTCTCGCGGCCGGTGAGCAGCTCCTGCAGCGAGTCACCGCTCACCGGTGTGCGCTCGACGGCGGTGGTCAGCTGGGCGCGGACGCCGTCGTCGTAGGTGGGCCGGGAGACGCTGCGGAAGATGCCGGTCACCACGTGGGTGAGGTCCTGGTCGGACAGGCGGGACAGGGCGTAGGCGTATTCCGGGTGGTCGGTATAGGCGTCGTGAACCACCAGCTCGGACTCGGCGACGCTGTCGGCGCGCGCCACCCGCAGGCCGAAACCGTCGCGGACCACGGCGAATTCACCGTCCGCGCCGAAACGGATCGGCTCACCGTGCCGCAAACGGATGAGATGCGATTCGGCGTTCTCCCGGCGCAGCGCGTCGAACGAGCCGTCATTGAAGATCGGGCAGTCCTGCAGGATCTCCACGAACGAGGTGCCGCGGTGCTCGGCGGCGGCGCGCAGCACCTCGTTGAGCCCGGTCCGATCCGAGTCCAGCGCCCGGGCCGCGAAGGTGGCCTCGGCGCCGAGCGCGACCGACAGGGTGTTGAACGGATGGTCCACCGAGCCCATCGGAGTGGACTTGGTGACCTTCCCGGCCTCCGAGGTCGGCGAGTACTGCCCCTTGGTGAGGCCGTAGATCCGGTTGTTGAACAACAGGATCGTCATGTTCACATTGCGGCGCAGCGCGTGGATGAGGTGATTGCCGCCGATGGACAGCGCGTCGCCGTCCCCGGTCACCACCCAGACCGACAGGTCGGGCCGGGTCACCGCCATACCGGTGGCGATGGCCGGGGCCCGCCCGTGGATCGAATGGATCCCGTACGCCTCCAGGTAGTACGGGAACCGGCTCGAGCAGCCGATACCGGACACGAACATGAGGTTCTCGCGCTCGAGCCCCAGATCGGCCAGGAAGCCGCGCACGGTGGCCAGGATGACGTAGTCGCCACAGCCCGGGCACCAGCGCACCTCCTGATCGGAGGTGTAGTCCTTCGCCTTCTGCGGCCCGTCGGCCCGCGGCACGCCGGACAGTCCGGAGAGACCGAGATCGGTTCCCACGAGCGGATTTTCGAGAATGGTCATCACTTGCCCCCTGGGGTCCGGTAGGTCGCCCGCGCGCGTGCGGCGAAGGCCTTGGCCTGTTCCATCTCCGCGATGGAACCGTCCAGGGCCGCGTCGATGACGCCGACCAGTTCCTGTGCTTGGAAGGCGGTGCCCGCGATCTTGGTCCACGGTTGCACGTCCACCAGGTAGCGGGCGCGCAGCAGCATGGCCAGCTGGCCGCCGTTCATCTCCGGGCAGACCACGGTGCGGTAGCGGCGCAGCACCTCGCCGAGGTTGGCCGGGAAGGGATTCAGATGCCGCAGATGCGCCTGCGCCACCGGCACCCCGCGCCGCCGCGCCCGCCGGCACGCCTCGCCGATCGGCCCGTAGGAGCTGCCCCAGCCGATGAGCAGCAGTTCGGCGCGATCCCCCGGATCGTCGACCTCGAGGTCGGGCACCGCGATGCCGTCGATCTTGGCCTGCCGGATCCGCACCATCAGCTCGTGATTGGCCGGTTCGTAGGAGATATTGCCGCTGCCGTCGGCCTTTTCGAGCCCGCCGATGCGGTGGGCGCGGCCCACGGTGCCGGGCACGGCCAGCGGCCGGGCCAGGGTCTCCGGATCGCGCGCGTAGGGCTGGAACGAATCCCCCTCCGCGCCACCGGGTTCGAAGCCGGGATCGATCGGGGCCAGCTCGGTGACCTGCGGAATCGCCCACGGCTCGGAACCATTGGCGATGGCGCCGTCGGACAGCAGCAGCACCGGGGTGCGGTAGGTCAGTGCGATGCGGGCCGCGTCCAACGCGGCGTCGAAGCAGTCCGCGGGCGAGCGCGGCGCGACGATGGCCACCGGCGACTCGCCATTGCGCCCGTAGAGCGCCTGCAGTAGGTCGGCCTGTTCGGTTTTGGTGGGCAGTCCGGTGGACGGCCCGCCGCGCTGCACGTCGATGATCACCAGCGGCAGCTCGGTCATGACGGCCAGGCCGATGGTCTCACTCTTGAGCGCCAAGCCCGGACCGGACGTACTGGTCACCCCGAGCGCACCGCCCAGTGCCGCGCCCAGCGCCGCGCCGATGCCGGCGATCTCGTCCTCGGCCTGGAAGGTGGTGACGCCGAAGTTCTTGTGCTTGCTCAGTTCGTGCAGGATGTCCGAGGCCGGGGTGATCGGGTAGGTGCCCAGGAAGACCGGCAGCCCGGACAGCTGCCCGGCGGTGACGATGCCGTAGGCGAGCGCGGTGTTCCCGGTGATCTGCCGGTAGGTGCCGGGCGGCAGCGTCGCGGGAGCTACCTCGTAGGTGGTGGCGAAGGCCTCGGTCGTTTCGCCGTAATTCCAGCCTGCCCGGAATGCGAGGATATTCGCTTCGGCGACATCCGGTATGGCCGCGAATTTCTCCCGCATGAACTGTTCGGTGCCGCCGATGGGCCGCCCGTACATCCAGGACAGCAAACCGAGCGCGAACATATTCTTCGCGCGCTGCCCATCCTTTTTACCCACACCGGTCGGCTCGGTTGCCCCGAGCGTCAGCGAGGTCATGGGCACCCGGTGCACCACGAAATCGGTCAACGTGTCATCGGTGAGCGGATCACCGGCATAACCGACCTTGGCGAGATTGCGTTTGGTGAATTCGTCAGTATTCACGATCACCGTCGCCCCGCGGGCCAAATCCTCCAGATTCGCCTTCAGCGCAGCGGGATTCATGGCCACCAGCACGTCCGGCTGGTCACCCGCGGTGAGGATGTCGTAGTCCGCGATCTGGATCTGAAACGACGACACGCCAGGCAGGGTGCCCTGGGGTGCGCGGATCTCCGCGGGAAAGTTCGGTTGGGTGGCAAGGTCATTGCCGAAGGCGGCTGCCTCGTGGGTGAAACGGTCACCGGTGAGCTGCATACCGTCACCGGAGTCACCCGCGAAGCGGATGACCACCCTCTCCAGTTTCTCGACCGCCAATTTCCCTGTGGCGCCGCCGTTTCCGGCCGTCACAGAGTCGTCATGCTGCGAAACCATGCGCGTGCATCACTTCCTCGTCAGGTGTGAGGTACCAACGCCAAACTACTCCGCAATATTCGCGACACACCCGTGAAGTGCAATGGTTTCGATCAAAGAACCGCCGTCAGGCGAACAACGCCAACTGCGGATCGGGCGTGTGCGATTCGGCGGCGCGGACCTCGGGTTCGGCCGGCCGATCACGGTTCAAACGGTGCTTCTCCAGCAACGGCTCGATTCGGCCGCGTAGCCACGCAGAATACTCCAGTGTCACCGAAGTACTGCGACCATACAGCTGCCGGTAGCGCCGCAGCAGCGCCGGGTGGGCTTCGGCCAGCCAGTTGAGGAACCACCCGCGGGTGGAACCGCGCAGATGCATGGGGAAGGCCGTGACGCCGGCGGCCCCGGCCTCGGCGATGGCGGCGAAGAGCGCGTCGAGATGCGCCTGCGAGTCGGTGAGATACGGAATGACCGGCGCCACCATGACATTCACCGCGAATCCGGCATCGGCCAGGGTGCGCACCAGCTCCAGCCGCGCCCGCGGCGACGGCGTGCCGGGCTCGAGGCCGCGGTGCAGCTCCTCATCCAGAATGGCGATGGAGACCGCGAGATGCACCGGCACCTGCCCGGCGGCCTGGACCAGCAGTGGCAGATCCCGCCGCAACAGCGTGCCTTTGGTCAGGATCGAGAATCCGGTGCCGGATTCGGCAAGCGCGGAGATGATGCCGGGCATGAGCCGGTAGCGGCCCTCGGCGCGCTGGTAGGGATCGGTATTCGTGCCCAGCGCAACCGATTCCCGCCGCCACGACCGCCTGTGCAGTTCGCGCCGAAGAATCGGGACCACATTGGTCTTGACCACGATCTGGGAGTCGAAATCCGCGCCCGCGTCCAGGTCGAGGTACTCGTGCGTACCGCGAGCGAAGCAGTAGCGGCACGCGTGCGAGCAACCACGCATGGGATTGATGGTCCAGCTGAAGGGCAGATTGCTGTCGGGCACCCGGTTCAGGGCACTCTTGCAGAGCACCTCGTGAAACGTGATGCCCTCGAAGTCGGGCGTCTGTACGCTGCGTACGAAGCCCGCACGTTCGAGCCCGGGCAGCGCGCCGTCATCGGCGCCGAGGGTTTGCCTTTGCCAACGCACTACCCCAGTCGAACATGCGTTCTAACGACTGTCAAGCAATCTTCTGCGTGTCGGCCTCGATCGGATGCCCGTTGTAGAAGGCGACCAGATCGCGAATGGTCTGCTCGGCCGGACGCGGACGGTAGCCCAGCTCCTCCGCGGCCTTGGCGTGCTCGACGATCGGCGCCGACAGCAGCGCGCCCATGGCCGCCTTGGAGATGCGGTCGCTGCCCAGCGCGCGGGCGACGGGCTCCATGACCGGCATGCACGCGTTGATGACCTTGGCCGGAATCGCGAAGGCGGGCTTCATCTTCCCGTTGACCTCGGCCGCGGTGCGGGTGGCCTGGAACATGTCGGTGAAGTGCCCGCCGAGCAGGTAGTTCTCACCGGTGCGGCCGCGCTCGCTCGCGAGCACCAGGCCCTGCGCCACGTCACGCACGTCGACCAGGTCGAAGCCGCCGCTGATCATGACCGGCACGCGGCCACGCGCGGCGTCCCACAGCGTGGTGTTGATCCGGGAGGCGGTGTTGTCGATCGGGCCGTACACACCGGTCGGGTTGCACACCACCGCGTCCAGGCCCTTGTCGATGATCTTGCGGAGCTCGATCTCGCCCTGCCACTTGGAGCGGTCGTACACCGGCAGATCCGGATCGATGGACCGCGGCGAACGCTCGTTGATCCGGCCGCCACAGCAGTACTGGTTGAACGCGTGAATGGAGCTGGTGTGCACCATCCGCCGCACGCCGACCTCACGCGCGGCGTCCGCGACGATGCGCACGCCCTCGGTGTTGACCCGCCAGGCCACGTCGTTCTTGTGGGCCAGGGTGATGAGCGCGACGAGGTGGTAGACCACCTCGGCGCCGTCCAGGGCCGCCCGCATGGACGCCGGATCGAGCACGTCGCCGTTGACCCAGGTGACACCGGGCTGACTCGCGCCCGCGACCCGGTCGATGGCCGTCACTTCGTGACCGCGATCGGTAAGCAGGCGAAGCAAATTGGTGCCAAGGAACCCGGCAGCGCCGGTGACTGCGACCTTCATGGTGACGAGAATATAGAACTTGTTCTAATTTGCAACAACGGTGCCGTCGCGGTGTGGCCGCGCACGCCACGCCGGTCCGGACGCTGAAGGCGCTATATTCGCCATCCGTATGTCCATGACGATCAGGGGGGCGTTGCCATGGCCGATCTCTCGGTCGACACCGGTGCGGTTCGCAGATTCGCCGCGGCGCAGGACGCCGTCGCCGCCGACATCGCCGCCCAGGGCGGCCGCGACACGGTATCCCACGTCGCGGCGATGACACCGGTCTTCGGACTCATCGGCGCGGACTTCCTGGCCGGCTTCGCGGTCGCCGAGTTGCTGCACCACCGCGATATCGACGCCCTCTCGGCCCGCTTCGGCGCGCTCGGTCAGGCGGCCTTCGGATCGGCCGCCACCTACGACACCACCGACGCCGACTTCGCCCGGGGTTTGGGCGCGGTGGCCGGGCAGATCGGCGAACAGTCATGAGGCCGTTCGAATCCGGCGTCATCGATGTGCTCCGCCCGGCCGATCCGGACAGCAGCGGACGGGGAGCCGAGAGCACGACCGTCCTCTCGCCGGGCCCGATCCCGGAGCTGACACTGGATGCCGTGCCCGATGACGTGCCCACGTTCGAACCGGACGCATTCGGCGATGACCATGCCGTACCCGGTTTCACGGCCGTGTTGCCGCCGCTGCCCGCCGACCCGGTCGGAGATCTCGTGCAGGGCCTGACCGTCCCCGCGATTCCGGGACTGGACGCGCTGTTCAAACCGTTCCTGGAGCTGCTGCAGAGCTTCGGCACCGGCGTCCTCGGCGAGTTGAATCCCGCGACTCTGCTCAGCACCGGGTCGAAGGTCATCGGGTCCGCGGTCCAGGTCGGCGGTGGCGCGCTCGGGACCGTCGAATCCCTGTGGCAGGGAGCTGCTTCTCAGAGGGCGCAGGAGTCGGGCCGCCAGGCCTGTAACCACGGCCAGGAGACGACGCAGCGCGGTTTCGACCTGTCGTCGATCACGACTCGGGCCGCGTCCGTGGTGCAGCAGGGCAACATCCAGCTCACCGCCATCGCTCAGGCCTTCGCCGAAGAGGCCACGGCACTCGCCCCCTTGATCCTCACCCCGATCGGGCAGACCACGCTGCTCTCCTCGGCCACCTACCACCTCGGTGAGGCCGTCGCGGTCGTCAATGCCACCCAGGGCGAACTCTCCGGCTACACCGCGCAGGTACAGGGCATCATCGGCCAGCTGCTCGGACGAAGCGGCGGCGCGGACCCGGCCGAGGTCGCGCGGTCGCTCGCGGAGAACATCGGCAGGCCGATCCTGGAGCAGGCCAAGACCCTGCTCGAAAGTGGTCTGCACGCAACAACTCCCACATCGGGTACGCCAGGACGAACCGCTCCGGCCGGTGGCCTCCCGGATACCGGTGCGGCCGGTGTCGGTGCAGGCGGCAGTGGTGGCATCGGAGCCGGTGGCGGCGGCATGCCCTCGACGCCAGGCGGCCCGGGTGCCTCGATCCCCGGCGGCAAGATCGCCAATCCGGCCGATCCGTTCGGCACGGGCACGGCCGGTATCCCAGGCGTCGGCAGTCCGGCCGGTTCCGGTTTCCTGGGCTCCCCCGCCGCGGCGGGCGCGCGCAAGGGCGGCGCGGCAGACGGCCGGCACGGTCGCACCGTGCAGCCACACCCGAGCCCCACCGCCGAAAGCGAACTCACCGGCAACCTGGGCATCTTCGCCCCCGGCGTCATCGGACAGGCCGAGGATAGCCCGGATCCGGCAGACTCCGATCCGGCCTGAACCCAGTGCGGCACAGCCGCTTTCACCCGGCCCCGGACAGCAGAATGCCGCGGCGATCGGGTCGGGTACCCCGGTCACCGCGGCATCGGTGGAGGCCGAAATGCGGCTGTACACCCCGCGGGCTCGGCCACCGTTCAGGGCGCGCGATGAGCACGCCGCGGTGGATTACACCGCGGTCGGCCGCGTCTGCGCGTCGATTCCGCCGTCGATGACGAACTGGGCGCCATGGATGAAGCCGGCCTGCGGGCCGATCAGGTAAGCGATGAGGGAGGCGATCTCCTCGGGCTTGCCGTTGCGGCCGATGGGGGCCACGAAGTTGCGGATGGCGTCCCCGTAGCGCGGGTCGTCCAGACCGGCCTGCAGCAGCGGGGTTTCGACACTGCCGGGGGCGACGGTGTTCAGGCGCACGCCCGCCGCGCCCCACTCGACGGCGCGTTCGCGCACGGCCACGGTGACGGCGTTCTTGGAGGACGCGTAGGCGTAGTGGCCCGCGAAATCCCCGGCCCGGGCGAAGGCCTCGGCCTCGGTGCCGGAGGCGATCGGGTTGTCCTCCCACTTGATCTGGGTGGAGGCGACCGACGAAACCACCACGGCGGCAGGGTTTTCGCCCTTGCGCAGCGCGGGCAGCAGGGCGTCGAGCAGGGCGACGGTGGCCCGGTAGTTGATCTCCACGATCAGGTTCGGGTCGGGCACCTGGGGGCCGACGCCCGCGCACAGCACCAGCCCGTCCAGCACTCCCCCGGACCGCTCCACGATCTCCTCGACGGCGGCGGCCCGCGCCGCGGCGTCGGTGAGGTCGACGGTGATGTCGGCGTTGCGCAGATCGATCCCGATGATGTCGTGCCCGGCGGCGCGCAGGGCGGCGGCGGTGGCCGCGCCGATGCCGGAACCGGAGCCGGTGATGGCGATCGTCATGACGCGATTAGAACAAGATCCAGGAATTCGAACAAGCCCACCGGGACGGGCATCTCAACCACCGGGACCGCAACGACCGGGCGGTCGGCCGCTGGGATACGACAAATGACCACCCCCTGCACGATCGGGTGCCGGGGGTGCGGATCGCTCGTTCGACTGCTTTTCCCGCGAGCCTCCCGCTAGCATCACTTCAAGAACTAGAATCGGTTCTAGTTTTTAGCACCTGGCTCACTGTCGAGAGGACGATCGATGCGCTTCACCTACGCGGAGGCGATGACCAACCCGGACTACTACATCCCCCTCGCGCAGGCCGCCGAGGCCGCCGGGTTCCACAGCATCACCGTGGCCGACAGCATCGCCTACCCGGCCGAGTCGGATTCCAAGTACCCGTACACCGCCGACGGCAATCGCGAGTTCCTGGACGGCAAGCCGTTCATCGAGACCTTCGTGCTGTCGGCCGCCATCGCCGCGGCCACCACCACGCTGCGGCAGACCCCGTTCGTGCTCAAGCTGCCCATCCGCCCGCCGGTGCTGGTGGCCAAACAGGCCAGCTCCCTGGCCCGCCTGAGCAACAACCGCTTCGCGCTGGGCGTGGGCATCAGCCCGTGGCCGGAGGACTTCCAGATCATGGGCGTCCCGTTCGAGAAGCGCGGCAAGCGCATCGACGAGTGCATCGAGATCGTGCGCGGCCTGTCCACCGGCGAGTACTTCGAGTACCACGGCGAGTTCTACGACATCCCGAAGATCAAGCTCACCCCCGCCCCGACCGAGCCGCTGCCGATCCTGCTCGGCGGGCACAGCGATGCCGCGCTGCGCCGCGCGGTGCGGTTGTGCGACGGCTGGATGCACGCCGGCGGCAAGGCCGACGAACTGGACAAGTACCTCGCGCGCATCAACGAGCTGCGCAGTGAGCGCGACAATCCGGGCGAGTTCGAAATCCACGCCGTCTCCCGCGACGGCTACACCACCGACGGGGTCAAGCGCCTCGAGGAGAAGGGCATCACCGATCTGATCGTCGGTTTCCGCAACTCGTACTCCATGGAGCACGACACCGAGTCGCTGGAGGAGAAGATCGTCAAGATCAAGTGGTACGGCGAGAACGTGATCAACAAGCTGAGCTGATCACCACCGCCGATCAGGACCGCTTCGCGTACCCCAGGTCGATCACGGCGTCGCGCTCGCGCACGAGTTCCGCGACGCTCTGGTCGATCCGGGTGCGGGCGAAGTCGCCGATCTCCAGGTCCGGCACGATGGTGTATTCGCCGTCGGCGCAGGTCACCGGGAACGAGCTGATCAGTCCCTCCGGCACCCCGTAGGAGCCGTCCGAGGGCACCGCCATCGAGGTCCAGTCGCCGGGCGCGGTGCCCAGCACCCAGTCGTGGATGTGGTCGATGGCGGCGCTGGCCGCGCTCGCCGCCGAGGACGCGCCGCGGGCCTTGATGATGGCGGTGCCGCGCTGCTGCACGGTCGGGATGAAATCGCCGGTCACCCAGGCGTCGTCACCGATCAGTTCGAGCGCGCCGCGCCCGCCGACGGTCGCGTGCGCGAGGTCCGGGTACTGGGTCGCGGAGTGGTTGCCCCACACCGTGATCCGCGCGATGTCGGCGGCCGCCGCCCCGGTCTTCTTCGCGACCTGCGCGATCGCCCGATTGTGGTCCAGCCGGGTGAGGGCGGTGAACCGGCCGGCGGGCACGTCGGGCGCGTTGCTCATGGCGATGAAGGCATTGGTGTTGGCCGGGTTCCCGACCACCAGCACCCGGATGTCGCCGGCCGCATTGGCATTGATGGCCGCGCCCTGATCGGTGAAGATCGGCCCGTTGGCGGCCAGCAGATCCGAGCGTTCCATGCCCGCGGTCCGCGGCCGCGCCCCCACCAGAATTCCGATATTGGCACCCTCGAACCCGATCCACGGATCATCGGCGATGTCGATTCCGGCCAGCAGCGGGAACGCCCCGTCCTCGAGTTCCATCGCCACGCCCTCGAGCGAGCCGACGGCGGCGGGAATCTCCAACAGCCGCAACCGCACCGACGTCTCGGACCCGAGCAGCGCGCCCGACGCGATACGGAAGAGCAACCCGTAGGCGATCTGCCCGGCTGCTCCGGTCACGGTGACGGTCACTGGCGCGGTGGTGCTCACGACGATCTCCTCGCGATGGCGGGTAGGTCCGCTTTCACCCTAGCCAGGCTCACATCCCGGCGTCCCGTCCCGTGAGCAGTGCGTGAGCAAACAGACATCGGCGACCGCCGGCGAATCCACCTCGGGGATCGGCGAATTGGCCGGTCAGTGGGCGAGGTCGGCGATGTCGGAGTCGGTGAGGACGACGGGGGCGACCTGGTCGCGGGCGCGGACCAGGCGGACGGCGCGGTAGAGCGGGCGTTGCTCGGCGACGGCGTCGCGGGCCTCGGCGCGCAGCTGCTGAACCAGGAGTTCGGAGATGGCGAGGGCGGCGGCGAGCGGGCAGCCGGCCAGGGCGTCGGCGAGTTTGCGCAGGCCCAGGATGTGGAGTTCGCGGCCGCTGCCGGCGTCGCTGTAGAGGGCCAGCGGCACGACTTGGGTATCGGGGCCCGCGGTGACCCGCAGCACGATGCGGCTGATCCGCCCCGGATAGACCAGGATTTCGGCGGCGGTGGCGGCGGCGAGGTCCAGGCGGTGTTCGCCACGCCAGGTGCGGGCGCGGATAACGGTGCCGGACACCATGATTCGCCGCCGCTGCACGGCGACGGCGTAGAGCGCGGTCGGCGCGCCGAGCACCAGCCCGGTGGCGAGGGCGATCGGCCAATGCACGAACAGCGCCATCAGCAATCCGACGCCGATACCGATGCCGAGCGCGGCCAGGGTGAGCTTGCGCAGGGCCGGCGCCAGCAGTTCGGGGGCGACCAGGTCGAGGCCGACTTCGCCGGCGGACCCCGGTTTCGATTCTTCAGTCACAGCAGCGCATTCGTCCAAGTCTCGATGGGTCGTGCCTACCGGCGGCACGTACCGCCCCCGCGACGCCCCGCACGGTACCAGCAGGTCCATACCCCGTACCGCGATTTCCGCGACCCCGAGCCCGTGTCCTCCCCACCCCGGGCCGGGGCCGGCGTGGCGACCGCGGGCGGTCCGGACGGCGGCGCTGCCCGGACCGCCCGGCGGATCAGTCCTCTTCGCCCGCGAACAGGGCCGCGACCTGGGCGACGGCCTCGTCGAGGGGGATCTGACGCTGTTTCCCGGTGCTCAGATCCTTGAGCCCGATCTCCCCCTCGGCGACCTCGCGGTCACCGAGGACCAGGGCCACCTGCGCCCCCGACTTGTCGGCCGCCTTCATGGCGCCCTTCATGCCGCGGCCGCCGTAGGCGAGGTCGGTGCGGATGCCGGCCTTGCGCAGCTCGGCGGCCAGTACGACCAGGCGCTGCTTGGCGACCTCACCGAGCGGGACGCCGAACACCTGGACGCGCGGTCCGCCGACGGCCGACTTGCCCTCGGCCTCGAGCGCCAGCACCGTGCGGTCGACGCCGATGCCGAAGCCGATGCCCGACAGCGGCTGCCCGCCGAGCTCGGCCATCAGCCCGTCGTAGCGGCCGCCGCCGCCGATGCCGGACTGCGCGCCCAGCCCGTCGTGCACGAATTCGAAGGTGGTCTTCGTGTAGTAGTCGAGCCCGCGCACCATGCGCGGATTGACGACGTACGGCACCCCGAGCGCGTCGAGGTGGCCGAGGACCTGGTCGAAGTGCGCCTTGGCCGACTCCGACAGGTGGTCGATCATGAGCGGCGCGTCCGCGGTCATCTCCTTGACCTCGGGGCGCTTGTCGTCGAGCACCCGCAGCGGGTTGATCTGCGCCCGGCGCTTGGTCTCCTCGTCCAGCGGCAGCTTGAACAGGAAGTCCTGCAACAGTTCCCGATACTGCGGCCGGCAGGTCTCGTCGCCGAGCGAGGTGAGCTCGAGCCGGAAGCCCGCCAGTCCCAGCCCGCGGAATCCGGCGTCGGCGATGGCGATGACCTCGGCGTCCAGCGCCGGATCATCGATGCCGATGGCCTCCACGCCGACCTGCTGCAGCTGCCGGTAGCGACCCTTCTGCGGGCGCTCGTACCGGAAGAACGGCCCGGCGTAGCAGAGCTTCACGGGCAGCGCGCCGCGGTCGAGGCCGTGCTCGATGACCGCGCGCATGACGCCGGCGGTGCCTTCGGGACGCAGGGTGAAGCTCTCGCCATTGCGGTCGGCGAAGGTCCACATCTCCTTGGAGACGACATCGGTGGATTCGCCCACACCCCGCGCGAACAGGGCGGTCTCTTCGAAGATCGGCAGCTCGACATGCCCGTATCCGGCCAATCGCGCGGTCGCCACGAGCGCGTCGCGGACGGCGACGAACTCGGCGGACGTGGGCGGCAGATAGTCGGGGACCCCCCTCGGGGCACGGAAGCTGCTGGTCTTGGTCACGATCCCCAGTTTTCACCACGGCCGTCCGCCAAGTCCAACCGGTTACCGGCCGACGGCCTCGGCGGCCTGCCATATGTAGGTTTTTCTCAGCGAATGCAGGTAATGTCTGCCGCGGCCGCTGGGCTGACGGCCGCAGTCTGTACAGACATCAGATACCGACCGTTCACGGAGGGACAGTTAGTGCCGAGCAATGAACAGCGACGCGCTGCGGCGAAGCGGAAGCTGGAGCGTCAACTGGAGAATCGGGCCCAGCGGGCGCGCAAGCGCAAGCAACTTACCATCGCGGCATCGGCCCTCGGTGTCGTGGTCGCGGTCGCGGCCGGTGTCGGCATCTACTTCCTGACCAAGGGTGATGACAACAGCACCAGCGCCAAGCCTTCGGAGACTCCGGACGCCTCGCTGACCGCGGCTCCCCCGCCGGCCGCCAAGGCCAAGCCGGCCTCGGTCAGCTGTGAGTACCGTCCGTCGCAGAAGCCGGCCGACAAGCCGGTGAATCCGCCGAGCACGGCCAACATCTCCACCGCCGGTGATGTCAAGGCGACCATGGACACCAGCCAGGGTGCGATCTCCATGACCCTGACCCCGAGTGAATCCCCCTGCACGGTCAACAGTTTCGAGAGTCTGACCAAGCAGAAGTTCTTCGACAACACCAGCTGCCACCGCATCACCACCGGCAAGGGCCTGCAGGTGCTGCAGTGCGGCGACCCGACCGCGAGCGGAATGGGCGGCCCGGGTTACGAATTCGACAACGAATACCCAACCGACCAGTACGGCCAGAATGATCAAGCGGCCCAGTACCCGGTCGCCTACAAGCGCGGCGTGCTCGCCATGGCCAATGCCGGCCCGGGCACCAATGGCAGCCAGTTCTTCCTGGTCTACGGCGATTCCCAGCTGCCGCCGCAGTACACCATCTTCGGCACGGTCGACGACGCCGGCCTGGCGACCCTCGACAAGATCGCCAAGGCGGGCGTCCAGGGCGGCGGCCAGGACGGCAAGCCGGCCGCGGACGTGAACATCCAGTCGGTCCAAATCAACTGACCAGCATGGTTTTTCGGGCCCGGTGCATCCCGCGCCGGGCCCGTTCCTTTTCCGGCGAAGGTCTCGGAAAGGTCCCGTTGAACCTCTTGCCTAAGGCTTCCCTAACCAAAGAAAATCCTGAGTTTTCCAAGACCTGCCGGAATTGTGCGATATATGCTGGATCGCGACGCGCGCGTACGGTGGTTTCGCAGTTTTCGCTGGTAATCTCGTAGAACGGAGTACCAAGGCGTAGTAAAGCCCACCGGGCAATCCCCATCCGGGCCGCGCCAACGCCTTTCGTTCTCCCGGTGTCCACGTTTGCAGGCGGGACAGCTCCGCAGAACCATCGTTCGCGTGGCGATATCCGTGACGAAGCACCACAATCATCCACAGTGATCCAACTGCAGCATCGGGGAGCAGGCAATGGCCGAGGAACTCGACGACATCGGCCGCGAAACAGCGGCGATGATGAGGCAAATGTTGCAGCTCGCGACACTTGTCGCGCTGCGCACCCGGGAACGTGGCCAGAAGGAAGCGGAAGCACGCGTCAGGGTCACCGAGGCCCGGCAGAAGGAAACCCGTGAGCGTCGCCTGCGCGAGGCCGCGGATGCCAAGGCACGCGATCCGCGCAACCGCGAACTCTCGCGAATCTTGGAGCGCCCCACACGCGAACGGGCGGGCGGCGGCGTATCCCTCGAAAAGGATCGATTCTCCGCCCAGGCGGAGGCCTCGCGCATGGCCGCGCAGCAGGCCGGCCGCGGCTCCGCGCGATACGACTCGGTGGAGCGGCGAACCGCTCTGGCCCAACACCTTTCGCGCATGGGCATCTCGCCCGAACTGCAATCGGTACGGCTGCTGATGGAGGTCGGACAGGCCCAGTCGGCACAGGACGCGGTGCGACTCCGGGAGCAGGAGGCGGCGCAGCGGCGGGTCCGGGAGCAGGAAGCGCACGAGCGGGAGCGCGAACGCGCTCGCTCGCGTGAACGAGTCTGAGTAGCAATAGTTTCGAACCGTGGCGGATCGTAACCCGATCCGCCACTTTCCGTTTCGGCGCCGGAACCATACCGGCGCCCCGGTTTTCCGTCAGAGCGGGAATTCCCCGATGGTGGGATTGCTGAACAGGCCCTGCTGAGGGGACTTCAACGGCAGCGGCGTGAGCATGTCCTTGTGGCCGTTGCGCACACTGCAGTACTTGAACGGGCCCTTGGGATCGAACAGTTTCGCCATGTGCGGATCGGCGTGGTCGAGGAACCAGATGCTCAGTCCGGTCTTGCCGTCGTAGCGGAAGTGCTCCCACGCCCGCCACATGGCGTCCAGTCGCGCGACCGCCTCGGCGTGCTTCCACCATTCGGGGCACCACACGGTGTCGCTGATATCGGTCACCTGGCGGCGGTACACGAGGCTGAGGTAGTTCTCGACGAACTCGACCACGCTCGCGTAGACCATGGGTGTTGACTCTTCGCTCACAGCGGTCGGACCTCCTTGGGAGCCGAAACATCCGGCAGTGTCTCTTTGATCACCGTGGGGCTGATCAGATCGGAAATCTCGGTCTTGCGCGTCGGGGACGGATCGTGGGCTTCGATCGACCGCTCGACGGCGGCGGCGTCGGGGCCCTCCCACCACGGCACCGTGCGCACCAGCACCGCCGGTGTGCCCGAGGCGAACAGGATGGCGCGCCCGCGTGGCAGGGTCGCCAGGGCGTGCGCGTTGAACGTGCGCGAGGAGCTCAGCGAGCGCGAATAGCTCTTGCCGCCCTTCGATTCCGAGACCGACTGCGAGATGCTGTCGTAGTCGCCGATGGCCTCGGAGCGCTGCTGCAGGAAGGCCATGTCGTCGATGCCGCTGCCGATGACCTTGATATTGGCGGCGCCCCAGAGCGCCTCCATGCCGTCGGGTCCCCAGCAGCGCGCGCCCTGTGCCCAGGACTGCAGCACCGTCATCACCACGATGCCGCGAGAACCGAAGTGGCTGTACTGCTTCGGCAGATCCTTCCAGCGCACGACATTGGCGGCCTCGTCGAGGGCGGCCAGCAGCGGCACCTGGAGCCGCCCGCCCGGGGACCGCGACGCCTCCCGCGAGGCCACGTCGATCACCGCGGCGGTCAGGGCGCTCACCAGCGGCGCCGCCGAGCCCCGGCCCTCCAGCGACAGGCAGTACAGGGTGCCGTTGCGCTCCAGGAATTCCAGTTCGTCGAAGGCCGTCCGGCCGCCGTTGGGGATGATCCACGGCTGGATGTGCGGGAACTTCAGGCACCGGATCATCGCCTTCGCGCCACCGAAAATGCCGTCGCGCGTACGGATGTCGAGGTTGTACTGCCCGGCCAGTCCCTCGGCCATGTAGTGCTTCGAGTTCGCGCGCAGGATCTCGATGGGCGTGGTGTCCATCGGATTGTTCACCCATTCCCAGGCGCGCAGGATATTGCTGCCCTCGAAGCCCGCGGCCAGGAACAGCGCCGCGAGCAGATCCTCGGCTTCGGGGTCGAAGTAGGAGTCGGCGCCCTGGCCCGCGGACGGACTGCCCTCGGCGTCGGAGAAGTGACCCGCGAGGCTGACCGCCCGCACCTCGCAGCCGGGCCGGTGTACGTCGACCCAGGCCAGCGGATCCCAGTACCAGCCGGGTTCCTGCTGCGCCTGCAGATCGTGCGAATCCGGCGCCACGCCTTGCGGATCGAAGACGAAGATCTGACTGCCCTTGTCGGCACGCACATCCCGGGTGGCGTCGACGACGTCGCGCTTGTTTGAGGTGACGACCACCGGGCCGATGGCGGCGAGCACGGCCGGGATCACCCGGGAGGTGGTCTTGCCCTGGCGCGGACCCCAGATGTCGACCTGCAGATCCTCATAGGAGCCGTACATCATCTCGCCGTCGGCGACCGACATACCGATCGGGATGCCCGGCACCAGGACATCACCGGGCCGCATCAGCGAACCGGGAATGATCATGTCCCCGTTGAAGTGCATGTGCAGCGGCACGCCGATCTGGCCGGCCTTCTCGCGCACGCCGGACAGCGTGAGCGGCTTGATGGCCCCGCCGGTGCCCATGTGATCGGCCTTGTCGTCGATCGCTAGTCGGCCCTTCTTGGCGTTCTCCGCGCGACGGCGCTTGTAGAACACCCAGCCGAGCGACGAGCCGACCACGAGCAGGATGATCACCGTCGCGGCGGTCGGCCACTTCAGGTCGCCCTTGATCAGGCTGACCACGATGGCGATCGGATTGATCGGCAGGTGCTGTCGCGGGGAGCTCAGCAGGTTGCCCAATTGCACTGCCAGCCACAGGGTTCCGAAGATGTAGAAACCCGCGTATACGAGGTGCAGGGTACGATCGGGACCCGGCTCGGCCGGGTCCGCAATCGGTTTCTTCGCCATCTCTAACCTCCTGGGATGACCTGTATGTCGTTACCGCTCAACGGAATTCGTCCAGCAACCAGCTACCGGCAGGTCCGCGCACGACAGTGGCGACGACCGTGGCCGGGGGTAGTGTTTCCCGCTTGCCGTCCGGGTAGACGACCGTCTGCTCGATGCCGATCTTGAACTGCTGCCGGTTCGGATCGGCGCCGGCCGGGGCCTTCTCACCGGAGGCGAACGCGAACGCCTCGACGTGTGCGTTCGCCTTGGCCCAGTCGGCCCAGCGCAGTGACGGTCTCGGGGTTTCCACGCCGGTGGACGGGCTGTCCAGTGTACGGATCAGGCTGGGCCCCAGCCATTTCCGAGCCCGGCGCAGCGCGTCGCCCTCGGATTCGGTGGCCGGATACCAGGTGTAGATCTGCTCCAGCGCGGTGACCGCGACACCGTCGGGGGTGGTCGGGTCGGGGGCGGGGGCATTCTCCAGCAACCGGGTGGTGGACGTGGGCGGTTGCCCGGCAGACGGATTCGAGCCGCCGCCGGTCGAACTGCCACTGCCGCATGCGGTGGCCAGCATCGCGACGCTCACTACCAGCATCACCACCCCAATCGCGGGACGCATGCCTGCGCTCGCAACGTACGCACCGGTGCCGGTGCTCACCGGCCCACGCCGGCGGCGCAGCACCGGACCACCCTTCCAGGCTAGTCGCTGTGTGCTATACCCGGGCCATACCAGGGGTTTTCCGGCGTCGGCGTGTTCGTTCTCGCGGCAGCGGCTCATGTGCCGCGCTTGGCGTCGTGGAGGGTTTCCACCAGCGTACGGTTCATTTCGGCGGCGGCGGCCAACTGCTGCTGCAGCAGAGCCACCTTGCGGCGCAACGCGATCGCATCCATGCGTTCCAGGCCGGGGCTCTCGGCGGCACGCACCCAGTTGCGCACCGAATTGGTGTGCACTCCGATCTGGTCGGCGACCACCCGGCAGGCCTCGGATTCCGAGCGCAGTTTGCCGGTGAGGGCGATGACCTGTTCGACGGCGGCCTGCCGGACCTCCGGCGACACTCTTCGATACGACCGGTGCGGCATCATGCGGCGCTCCCCTCGTCCGAGCCGCGGCTCGCGGTGGTCTCGGTGAATTCGCTGAAACGCTGATTGGTGTCGTGGATTCCGCTCTCCCGTTCCGAGAGCGTGAACTCCATGTGGAACGGGATGCCGGGACGGCGGTCCTCACCGATCTTGAGCAGGAACTTGCCGGTGCCGGGCGCGGGCGGGCGCTGCTGGCCCGGTTTGAGCGCCTCACCGGTCAGCGCCTGCGGCGCCGACCAGCTGGTCACCATCTCCTCCTCGGCCGCGGTGAAGGGCACGGTGGAATCCAGGCGCGCGATCTCCTCGGCCGGCAGTGCGCCGAAGATCTTGGCGCGAGCGCGTTCCAGGAAGCCGAGCGCCTTGGCGATGGCCGCCTCGGAGCCCAGCGCCTGCAGGTCCTTGATGGTGTGGCTGATCATGATGAGCGAGGTGGCGATGCCGCGCTGCAGACGGGTGAGTTCGTCGACGCGGTCGACCATGAAGTCGCCCAGGCCCAGCACCTGCCACAGCTCGTCCATGACGACCTGGAAGTAGCGCTGCGGACCCATGTCCGCGTCGGCCAGCACGTGCGCGGCCTCGACGGAGGCGAAACCGTCGGCCCAGCAGGCCAGCATGACGGCGGCCTTGAGTTTCTTGTCGCCGTTGGGAATATGGGAGACGTCGACGCAGACGGCGGTGGAGTTGGTGTCGATGGGAGTCGTGGTGTGGCCGTTGAAGACCGCGCCGAACGGGCCCTGGGTGAGGGCGCGCAGCGAGCGGCGCAGGCCCTTGATGGCCTCCTGGTACTCCTCCGGATTGTCCGCGCCCGCATCGAGTTGCAGTTCGTCGCCGCCGGCCACGACCACGTCGAGGAGGTCCTCGATGATGGGCGGCTGGTCGGGGGTGAAGCCGCTGCCCTCGCGGTAGAGGATGCGCAGGGCGGTGGAGATGAGCGTCTCCTCGAAATCGCGCACGCGGGCGCCGCGGACCAGCTCCACCAGACCGGCCACCAGGGTGACCTGGCGGGCGCGCATCTCCTGCATGACCTGGGTCTGCAACTCCGGCAGCTCGTTCAACAGCGGAACGATGGAGCCCAGCACACCGGCGGCGAGCGGGTTCAGTTTGCCGTGGCCGTAACCCAGGTCGATGACCTGGCCGCCGACCAGTTCCACCAGCTTGCGGTAGTCGGGCTTGACATCGGCCAGCACCAGCGGGGTGATGCCCTGCGCGACACCGCCGAGCACGATGCGGCGCACCAGCGAGGACTTGCCGAAACCATTGAGGCCCAGCACGAACAGGCTGGGCGCGGTGATGAAGCTGCCGCGCATGAACCAGTTCATGGGGTCGAAGCAGACCGGCGCGCCGGTGTGCAGGTGCGAGCCCAGCGGGGTGCCGATGAGCGGCGCGCCGGCACCGACCGACCACGGCCACAGGCCCGCGACCTGCGCGGTGGTGGCGCGGTACTCGACCGGGCGGCCGATCACGTTCATCCGGCCGCCGCCCGCGCCGATGTAGCCGCGGTCGGTGAGTTGCGCGGTGGTGCGGTCGAATTCGTCGAAGCTGCCGTACTCCATGCGCTCGGCGCGCGCCGCGAAGTTGCGCCGCCGCAGATCGTCGGTGTGCAGCCGGAAGGTGGCCCAGGCCGCCTTGATGCCATTGCCCTCGCGCGCGGTCACCTCGAGCTTGGCCCGCATGGTGTCGTCGAGCAGCTTGGGACCGGACTGCTTCTTCTTGGCCGCGGCCCTGCGCGCCGCCGCCCGCTTGGCGGCGGCCTCGCGCTCGGCTGGGTCGGTGATCTTGTCCCGCTTGCCCTTTCGCGCACCGCCGCGCCCACGCTCGTCGGTGGCGGCGCGCTCGGGCCGGCGGTCGCGCACGGGCCGGTTGCGCACCGGCCGCTCGCCCGCCTCGCCCTCCGGCCGCGCCGGACGGGCCCGCCCGGGCGTTCCGGCCCGGCCGCCCAGGTGCACCCGATCCGCGTCCGTGGACCGGCCGCGACCCTCGGATCCGTTGGCACGCCGGGCATCCCGCTCCGGATCACCCCGGCGCTCGCGCCCGTCGGCAGCACGCCGCTCACGCCCGGCTTCTCCATCGCTGTTGCGCCGTTCGCGGGCGGGTTCGCCCTCGGCGCGCCGTTCACGGCCGGGTTCTCCGTCGGCGCGCGGTCGTTCGCGGCGCCGTTCCCCGGGTTCGCCGCGCCGCGCCGCCTCCGCCTCCGCGTCGGGTGTGGTCTCGCGACTCCGCTTGCGCTCCATGCGATCCCCCTCGGTCCGTTCCGGCCGGCGCGGCCGCGCGGCCTCGCCTTCCCGCACCCCGCCGGATCGCGACGCCACACCGCTCCGTCCGGATCGCTTGTCCAGCGCCCGCTCCGAGCGCTCGGCCGGCTGCGACGCCGGTTCCCCCAGCACGCCGGCCGCGGCCCGCAGCGCATCCCCCGAATCGGCAGCGGGGCGCACCGCCAGCTCCAGCCCGGTCGCCGCGGTGGCGGGGGCACTCTCGGTCGTCGCCGATTCGCCTGTGCCACCGGCGGGTTCGAGGGCGGGCAGGGCCGGGAGCCGGCGTCGGGCCGGCGTCCGGACCGGTTCCGGGTCGCGGCCGGCCGCCGGGACGTCGGCGGCCGCGGCCGCCGTCTCGGTGCGCTGCGGCGCGACATCGACCTCGACCGGCTCCGGGCTCGGGACCGCCGCGCGCGGCTCGATCCGCTCGGGTTCGGCCTCGGCCGTCGTGACCGCGGTGACGCGCTCCTCCACCGTCTGCGCGGCGACCGGCGGTACCGGCTGCGACGCCGGATCACGCTGGGGCGCGACGGTATCGGCGACGAACTCCCGCTCCGCGGGCACCGTGTCGCCCGCGGGCTCGGTCACGACCGCCGCCGGCCGATCCTCGCCGGCCGGCTCGATGGGGTCGCGGCGGAGCATGCGGCGGTCCGGCAGGGTGCCGCGGCGCGGGCGGTGCTCGTCACGCATGACGCGCGAGGAGGGCGGCGGGTACGGGTCCGGCTCCTCGTAGGAGGGGTCGACGGGGACCGGGTCGCGGCGGGAGCCGCGCCGCGCGGGCGGCGCGGCGTCGTGTTCGCGGACCGAAGGGTCGAAGTCACGTGGCATGGGTTACCCCGCAAGCGCTTTCGGAATGGTGGCGTGTTCGGGGAGGATCACCCCGCAGCCGAGGGAGGCCGCGAACGCCGCCGCCTGATAGCGGTAGCAGCGGCGGATCTTGAGGCGGGCCTGGGTGGACAGGTCGCGGGTGATGGCCTCGATGCGCGGCAGATCGCCGCGCAGGGGTTCGGTGATGGTGACCAGGGCGCCGAACCGGGTGACGCCGTGCCCGCGGGCCTGCTCCTCGCGGGCCTGCTGGGTGGCGCCGACACGCAGGGTGGCGGCGGCGGACACGACGCCGCGCTCGGATTGCTGTGCCACCAGGGCGTTCTTGTAGTCGTCGTCCACGATCTGCGCGGCATCACCGGCCGAGTGCGGACGGTAGACGATGGTGATCCGCTTGCGCGGCACCTCCGGATTCGGCGCGAGCAGCCGCTGCAGCACCCGTTCGTCGACCGCGCCCTCGGGAGCGGTGTCCATCTCCCAGGTGACCGAGCGGCCACCGTCGTGGATGAAGTGGTCCCAGCGCTCCTCGTGCGAGACCGGGCCGGCGTCGGCCCAATCCAGGCCGTGCCCACCGGGTTCGCCCGCCGCGACCTCGAGATCGGCTTGGGCGGCCGGGTCGTAGCTGCGGCGGATGAACGAGATGATCTCCTCCGCGGCCATGGGCTGGGCCCGAACTCCGGCCTCCGCCAGGGCGGCACAGATGCCGGGCAGGCGGCGGCCGATCTCGACCGCCTCCTCCGCCGGGTTCTTGCGACGCTCGGCGGTGGTGGCCTTGAAGGTGATGGCGACCCGCGGCAGCAGCTGCACCCGCTCCTGCGGCAGCTCGGTCGCCAGCTCGTACATCACCTGCTGCGCGAGATCGGGCGCCTCGGGCCGGGTGATGGTGGAAACCTCGGTGAGCAAACGGTTTCCGGTCTCCGGCACGGTGTCGATGACGGGCACCACGGCCACGATGTCGGAGGTCTGCCCCAGCGACGCCAGGAACGTTCCCCACGCGCCGACCCAGCGGTCGATGACCGGCTGGTCGACGGCCTCGTGGCCCTGCGGCCAGGCGCGCAGCACCACGGTGTACTGGGCGAACTGCGGTAGGTGGATCATGCCGAAGCTGTAGCCGCCGGCGTCGATGCCCTCGTAGAGCCGCGAGGGCGCCATCAACCCGGGCAGGCGGGTGACGCCGCCCGGGATCCGGGAGAAGCGCCCGCCCCGGTAGACGTGCTCGCCCTTGGAGCGGCCGCGCAACCAATGGAACATCATCAATCCGTTCTCGTAGCCGGAGCGGCCCCCCGACCGCCACACCAGTGGAACCATCACGACTATGCCGATGCCCGCCACCACGGCGGCCGCTTTCGGGCCGGCCGCCAGCGCCGTCAGCAGAGCGGTGATGACAACGGCGAAACCGACCACGGTCTCCCCCCAGCGCAGGCCGAAAAGGCCGGCGCTGCGGGGCTTCTGCCACAGTCCGTACGAGCGGCGCTCGTAGGTCTCGGTCATCGTCATCGCGGGATGGTGCTCCTGCCGAGGTCGGGTGAACGGTTGGCCCAGCGGTCACCGGCCAGGTCGCCCGCGGTGGACTCGGCCTTGCTCAGCGAGGCGGTCGCCGCACGCACCTGCGCGACCCGGTTGGCGACGCGGGACGCGCCTGACGGTACTGCGCCGCCACCGCCTTGGGCGGCAGGACTCGCGGCGGGCGCACCGCCACCGCCACCTGCCGGGCGTGGCGGAGGCGTCGGGCGTGGCGCGCCGCCACCACCCGGACCGCCGCCACCGGGACCGGGACGGGGACGCCCGCCACGACCGGGTCCGATGAATCCGGCGGCGCCGGGCCCGGCCGCACCGCGCGGGGCCACCGCGCGGGAGCCGACCGCGCCGAGCGCGGCGATGCCGACCAGGGTGCCGGTGGTGGCGGCCAAACCCGAACCGCCCGAACCGACAATGGCGACCGCCGGGGTGACCAGGCGCATGAGCGCGGGCAGCACGAACGCGACCGTGCACAGCAGCACGATGGCGACCAGCATGCGCTGGGCCTCGTCCGCGTCGGGCAGGTTCACGGTGCCGGTCAGGTCGTCGGTGTTGCCCGCGGTGGTGAACGCGATCATGTACACGATCGCCGCCACCGGCTTGTAGAGCATGAACGCGATGATCCAGCCCAGCAGCTTCGAGTACGAGGTGCGCCCGATCTGGGTGCCGGACGCGGCCGCGGCCAGCGGCAGCACGCCCGCGGCCACCACCAGCAGGCCCTGGCGGACGATGGCCAGCACGATCTGGGCCAGCGCCCCGAGCAGGCCGACGATCGCGATGATCAGCACCAGACCCGGCGAGAACGCCTGCAGCTTCGAGGTTTTCACCATCAGCTCGGCGATGTTCTTGGCATTGCCGCCGGTGGAGTCGTTGATGATCCACTCGGAGAACTTGTCCGAGGCCTGGGTGGCCGCCACCACCACCGCGCCCAGCATCCAGGAACTGAACACCACGCGCGCGAACATCCAGAACGATTCCGTGGCCTCACTGACCGCGGCTCCTCGTCTGGCCTGTGCCAGTTTCAGGCCGGACAGGATCACCGATGCCATCAACAGCAGGATCTGGGCCTGATAGGTGTAGTCGTTGATCTTCGTGAAGAGCGCGCCCGCGTCGCTGACGCGTTCGTTCGGGATCTTCATCCAGAACGTCAACGCCAGGGTCAACGCCTCGCCCAGACCGTTCATCAGCGAGTCCACCACCTTGCCGAAGGTGGAGTCCCACGCCTTGTCGCGCACGGTGGCGGCGGCATCGGTCGGGTGGGTCGCGACATTGCCCGCCTTGCACGCGGCCGAGGCCGCGTCGCCGAGCGAGATGCCGGGCACGCCCAGCCCGTCGAGGGAGTCGTGTAATTCGTTGCAGGCCTGGTCGAAACCGTAGGTCTGGCCGTAGGCCACCGTCGGAGTTGCGATCATGACGGTGAAGACGACCGCAAGGATCGTGACTAGCCGCCTCAGCATGTGGTCCACCTCTCGATGGGTCGCGATGCCATATCTGTTGTTGTCACCATCGGGTCCACCCCGCAAGCGAATCCACGTATTCGGTTTGCGCGGTCTTGGAAGTCGAGGGTTTGAGCCGCCAGTCGCCGGCGTCCCAGACCATGATCAGGCGCACCGCCGCCCACAGTTGCCGATTGTCGACCACCGGCCCGCGCGCGGCCAGCCGCACGATGGCCATGTCGTCGGCGTAGTTCTCGATCTGGAAGCCGTCGGGGGCCACCAGATAGCGGGTCACCTTCTCGGGCTGCTGTTTCGGCAGCCGTTGATCGGCCAGCGCCTGGTCGTAGGCGGTGAGCTGCTCGGCGGGCACGCGGACCTGCCGGACATAGAGCTCCCGGTCCGCCGGACGGGCGTTGAGCCGGTAGGTGATCTGGGCGGCGGCCAGCGCCGCGCCCTGCGGCGTGTGCGAATAGCCGACGGCCAGCCCGTTTTCCAGGCGTGCCGGACCGTCGGAGGTGGAGAAGGGCACGGACGCGCCGTAGACCCGCTGCCAGCCGTGGGGATCGGTGACCCCCTGCGGGGCGGCGGTGAGCCAGTCGGCGTCGGTGGCCTTGCGCTGCTTGGACGGATCCTGCGGCAGCGGCTGGCCGGCCGTGTTGTTGGGGACGTCGACCCGGCGGCCGAACAGATCCACCTCGGGTGAGGCGAATCCGGTGGCGCCGGATTCGGAGGTCGCCGGGACGGTTCCCTCGGGCTTGGCGCTCGGCTTGCTGTCGCCGTGCCCGAAGTAGACCACCAGGCCGGCGATCAGGATGACCGCCACCAGGGCGGCCGAGGCGATGACGCCGAACGAGACGCGGTCGCGCTCGGGCGACTCCTTCTCGCTCATGACATGGCCTCCGAAGTGTGTGTGCCAGTAGACAATTCAGCTGCCCGTGCCTGTCAGGTCGGTAGCAGGGCCAGTGCGATGCCGCTGGCCGAGGTCGCCATGATCGCGCCCACCAGGCTCATCACCACCCCGTGCGTCGCGTCGTTGGCGGCCAGGTCGTCGCGGAAGGCGTACCAGAGCCGGCCCGCGGCCAGGATCATCCAGGCCAGGCAGAACAGCAGCACGCACCACAGCAGCCAGTCGATGAGCTGCATGATCGGCCGGATCACATCCGACGGCATCTGCTTGTAGGCCAGCACGGCGTCCATCGCCGCGGGCACCAGCGCGGCGGACATTAGGTGATCACTGCGTTCATGATCGTGCCCGCGCTCGTGGCGATGATCCCTCCGATCATGGCCCCTGCGACCATCTTCGGCGACTCCAAACCGCCTCCCGTCCATTTCTCCCAGGCAAACCGTCCACCGGCATAGGTGATGCCCATGACTCCCGACAACAGAACGAACCAGGTGAAATACCGAACCAGTTTCAGCAATTTGTCCGACGCCGGCGGCGCCTCGGGGGTCGGATTCCCGACCTGGGCGAGGAGCTGACCGTACGCGTCGTGTACGGCGAGGAGCATGCTCATTGTCTGTCCTTATCGAAAAGCGAACTGCTAGTAACAATCTCGCCGATGCACGGCCCAGCCGTCCAACCGGCGACGATAACTCCTTCTACTGACTGCCCTGCCGCCCTTCCTGGAGACCGGGCAGGTCCCCGCAACCGGGAACTTCTTCCCGCACAACACAATCCATCAGTGTTCAAGATCACTCCTCCGCATCCGGGAACGGGGAGCGGGGGCGTCGAGCGCGTCCTGCACGGCGGCCACGATGCCCACGCCGAGCTCCCGCACATCGGGCGTGATCTCTTCCAGCGGATCGGGTTTGCGCTTGCGCTGCTCCGGCACCGGGTCGCCCGGCGACCACATCGGCAGCTGATCGGCCTCGACCAGGGTCCACTCCTCGTGCCACGGCAGCTGCCACACCTGACCCGCGAGCGAACCGACCACATCGCGGTAGCGGCGGATCTCGGCGGGCAGCCGGCCCGGCCGCGCGGCCACGGTGATCAGGCCCAGCACCTCACACGACCCGGCCAGTCCGGCGTGATGCTGGCGCAGCAGATCGTGGGCGCGGGTGAGCCCGGCGATGGTCTCGCGCGCCACCAGCACCACGAACGGGGACTCCCGTTCGAAGACGCCCGGCCAGCGCCGATACGAATCCGCCGTCGGCGCAAGCACATGCGAGAGCGTGGTCGCGCCCGCGCCACCGTGCACACCGAGCAGCCACACCAGGGGCGCTCGGCCACCGCCGGGTACGGGTCGGTCCCAGATCGGTGCGCGGCGGGATTCCGGCGGCGGCACCACACCGGCCGCCAGGGCGGCCTCGGAGGAGGATCGGCGTTCCTTCATGGCTGCGGTCATGATGCCACTCCAGCAAGCAGGCGGCGATACGCGCGGCGTGTCTCGGCGGCCAGGTTGCTGTGCCGCACCAACTCTCCGCGTGCGAGATGTGCGTCGTAGGGTATCTCGACGATCTCGCGGACCCAGCCGTCCAGATGCGCTCGCAAATGCTCAGCGATCCGAGAATCGCTGCCCGGCAACTGATGTGACACGACGATGGTGGTGTCGCCGACGATGCCGTCGCCCTGTCCCTCGCCGTGCCCGCCGAACTGATCGTCGAGCCACTCGAGCGTCACGCGCAGGCGGTTGGCGGCGTCCACGCGCGCCGGAATCGACAGCACCAGCGCGATATCGGCGTCCTCGAGCAGCGGGCGCAGATGCCGGCTCGCGATCGGATTGCCGCCGTCGTAAACCGGGGTGTACTCGGTCTCACCGAGCGCGCGGGCGACGGTGAGGTAGGTGGCGCGGCGGCGCAGCGGAGCCGGATCGCGCCACAGCAGGCCGATTCCGGAGGTGGCGCGGGAGAGGCATTCCTTGAGCGGCGCGGCCTCGTCGTCGCCGCGGCCGTAGAGCCACGCCTGCAGGCTGATCGGGCTCAGGTGCTCGTCAGCGCCGCGCAACGCGAGATCGCTGCCCGCGAAAGTTCCATCCACCGCGACGGTTTGGGCGCCCGCGACGCTCATCTCCCCCGCGATGCCGAGTGTCGTCGTGGTGGTACCAGCGCCGCCGCAACCACCCACCACCAGAATCGGGCGCGGCGCGGGGCCGGCCTCGCCGGAGTCGCCGCGGCGCTTGCGCAAGCGCATCACCGGAGCCTTGGAACGCGCGGCACGGCCCGTCGATTCGCCCTCCTCGGGCTTCTCGTCGAGCCAGCGGCTCCAGTCCTGATCCATTGTCTCCGCTCTCCTCTTATCCGGCCGGAATACCCGCGGTGGGTCCATGGTCGCCGATGATCGCGGGGGCCGTCATTTCGTTGTACGCCGCCGCGACGGCGATCGGGCCGGAACGGGGCCCGGCCGCGAGTGTGCCGATGGATTGCGAAGTGCCGCCGTGGGAATTCAGCACATATAGGGCAACCCCGCCGGCAATGGCCAGCAAAACAATGGCAACAATCAGCACCGCGAGGGCGAAAACCCGTCGCCCCAGGGCGCGCTCGGCCGGCGCGGGCGCGTAGTCGGCGACCGCGTCGAGCAGTTGTGAGGCCCTGTCGGCCAGTCTCGGCGCCTCCTCCTCGACCGGCCACGCGACGGGTTCGCCACTGTCCGTAGGGAATTCGACGACGGTGCTGCCACGGTAGCGCTGCGGCGGTGCGTAGGAACCACTCTCGCCGCGCCCGGTCATCCAATCCGACCAGGTGCCGTCGAAGCGGTTGCGCCGCAGTACCGATTCGGGCACCGGCGGAAGCTCGAGTTCGGGTTCGTCCTGGATGTAGTCCGGATAGCGGGCCGGGCCCTGCTCGTCGGCGAACGCCGCGTCGGCGTCGAACTGCCCGGGGGCCGGGGCCTGGCCGTCCGGGTCGAGGGCCGGGTACCACCGAGAGACTTTTTTGTACGACTTCAACATTCCCGCTGTGGGCGCGTCGCTCGGCATCGTCTGACCCTCTCGGCGGTCGGTCCTGGCTGACGGTGTGTTGTCGTCGGTGATCGTCGGTACTGTGCAGCCCGCCGTCGTCGCGTCGCCCCGGGCGTCGCGCACGAAACGGTCCCGATCGGAAATTCTCTCGCATGAACAGGATTCCAACGACTCGACGCGCCGGGCGACACTCCGTTCGATCCGCGCGCGCGTGCGAGTAGCAGGGTTCGCGACATCGCGTGAACGCCACGCCGACGGGGCGGGCTTCCCTGTGGACGAAGCAGAATCTACATTAACAAGACCAAGAGTTTTGGAGGTTTTGTGAAGACAGCAGACATTGCCGCGGTCGTGACCGGTGGCGCGTCGGGACTCGGACTGGCCACCGTGCGCGAACTGCACGCGGCCGGCACGAAGGTCGTTATCCTCGATCTTCCCTCGTCCGACGGCAAGGCAATCGCCGAAGAACTCGGTGAGCGCGTGGTGTTCTCGCCCGGCGACGTCACCAGCGAAGCGGATGTGACCGCCGCGCTGGACGCCGCTCAGGAGCTCGGCACACTGCGAATCGCGGTGAACTGCGCGGGAATCGGCAATGCCATCAAGACGGTCGGCAAGCAGGGCGCGTTCCCGCTGGAGTCCTTCTCCAAGATCATCAACGTTAACCTGATCGGCACGTTCAACGTCATCCGCCTGGCCGCGGAGCGGATCTCGACGGTCGAGGAGGCCGACGGCGAGCGCGGCGTCATCATCAACACCGCGTCGGTCGCCGCCTACGACGGCCAGATCGGCCAGGCCGCGTACTCCGCGTCCAAGGGCGGCATCGTGGGCCTGACCCTCCCGGTCGCCCGCGACCTGGCCTCGTTCAAGATCCGCGTGATGACCATCGCGCCGGGCCTGTTCCACACCCCGCTGTTCGCGACCCTGCCGCAGCAGGCCATCGACGCGCTCGGCGCGCAGGTCCCGCACCCGTCGCGACTGGGCGACCCGGCCGAGTACGCCGCGCTGGTCCGCCACATCGTGGAGAACCCGATGCTCAACGGTGAGGTCATCCGCCTCGACGGCGCGATCCGCATGGCCCCGCGGTAATCACCGCACGGCGATCACCCGGTGACGGCACCGGCGCGGACCTCGGCCCGCCCGGTGCCGTCGCCGCGTCCGCGCAGCGCCAGCAGCTGGCGGGTGTGGCCGGGAATCTCCACATCGATCAGGCCGATGAACAGATTGCGCAGGGGCACGGCCTGATCCAGTAGCAGCGCGCCGGCGGACAGCAGGCGGGTGGGCACCGGGGTGTCCAACTCCGCGTCGCTGAGAGCGGGCCCGCCGCAGCCGCACAGCATCTCGGCCTGGCGGCGCAGGCGTTCGCGCAGGCCGGAGCAGCCGCCCGCGAGATCGACGAGACGGTCGATGGTCCAGGTGTCCTGGGCGAGGCGGTTGTCGTAGGTGGTGTGCGCCCCGGCCGCCACCGCCGACGCGCTGGCCAGGGTGGCGGCGGTGACGAGGCAGACGTGGGCCAGGATCCGCTCGGCGTTCCACTCCCCCGGCGGAGGCGGCAGCGGTGGGCCCGAATCCGCCACGGCGACAGCGGCTTTCAGCAGGTCGTTATAGACACCGCGGAGCGCGGCGACGTCGAACATGACAGTTCCCCGAGTACGCGGCGGATCAGGCGTGGGCCTGCGACATCTCCCAGGGCGCCTGCGGCAGTACGGCACCGGTCTCCAGCAGCGACTTGAGGTTGGCCAGCACGGCCGGCCAGCCGCTCGAAATGCCTTGCAGCATCTCCTCGTTCGGCAGGTTCTCGTGGGTGACGGTGAGCCGAACGATGTCCTGGTGGGGTTCGATGAGGAAGGTCACCACGGACGGGGAGCGGTCGGCGCCGATCGAATCCTCGAAGGTGAGGACCAGGCGGTGCGGCTCGTCGACCTCGAGCACCTTGCCGACCACATCGATCTTGCCGGAGCCGTCGGCGCGGCGGTGTTCCCAGTCCGAACCCTGCCGCCAGTCGGACACGTTCTCGTGGCCCCAGTACTGCGCGGTCAGGTCGGCGTCGGTGAGGGCCTTCCACACCTGGGCGGCACTGGCGTGGATGTAGGTGACGTAGACGTAGTTCGGCACGGTGGTGGTCATGGCGTACTCCTCTGCCTGATCTTTGATGGCGCGCAGGACATCCAGCCGGGGGCGATCGAAGACGGAGATCCAGCGCTGTTCGATGTCGTGAATCGGGGTCGGATTGATGTAGTGCACCCGTTCGCGACCGCGTCGCAGCACGGTGACGAGGCCGGCCCGCTCGAGGATGTCGAGGTGCTGGGTCACCGACTGGCGGGCCATCTCGACCCGTTCGCACAGTTCGCGCAGGGTCTGGCCGTTGTGCTCCCGCAGCCGGTCCAGCAGCAGGCGGCGGGTGGAGTCGGCCAGGGCCTTGAAGACCGCGTCCATATCGGGTTCGGGTTGCACGCGAAAATTATGCAGGTATTTACCTGCATAAGTCAACGCCCGGCCGCCGAGCCGTACCGGACGTCTGCGCCGGCACCCCCTCTTACGTGGGAATTTCGTTCTCGGACATGACAATCCGCGCATTCACGGTCAAGATGTTCAACGGCCCTCGGCCAGAACTGACATCGTTGTCTCAGCAGCGCCCGGTGTTTCGCGGCGCGGACAGGAGCGCCCGTGGCGACGCCGCAGACCTCGGACCCCGTTTCATCGGTCGTCGTGGAAACGATCCGGCCGGCGCGCATCGGGACCAGGCTCGCCCACCCTGTCCTGCGCACGACCCTGCAGCAGTTCCTGCGCGCCGGCGCCTGGGTCGCCGATCTGGGCCCGCTCCCGGCCGAGCTGGTGTTCCGCATGACCCGGCTGTCCGAGCAGCCCGCCCGGGTACTGGGCACCCCGCGCGGCACCCGCCGCGAGCCGCTGCGATTCGAGCACTTCGACGCCGAATGGCTCTGGAGCGCACCGGTTTCCGATCCGCGTGTGGATCGCGACGCCGCGATCCTGTACCTGCACGGCGGCGCCTTCATCGCGGGCGGGCTCAACAGCTACCGCCGCCACACCGCGCGCCTGGCCGCGCTGAGCGAGCTGCCGGTGCTGACCGTCGACTATCGGCAGCTGCCCGACGCCCACCCCAACGAGAGCCTCGACGACGCGCTCACCGCCTACCGGCATCTGCTGGCCGAGGGGTTCCCGCCCGAGCAGATCGTCGTCGCGGGCGATTCCGCGGGCGGCGGGCTGGCGCTGCGACTGGCGTTGACGCTGCGCGACGCGGGCCTGCCGCTGCCGGTGGCGCTCTCGGTGACCTCGCCGTGGGCGGATTTCGACTCCGCCGCGCGCCTCGCGCACCCGAACGCCCGCCACGACGCGGTGCTGCCGGCGGCCGGTCCGGACATGGTGGTGCGACGCGGCATCGCCGTGGACGGGGAGCTGGATCCGAGCTGGTCGGTGGTGAATCACGATTTCACGGGTCTGCCACCGATTCTGCTGCAGGTCGGCTCCCGGGAGATGCTGCTCGCCGACGCGCTGGCGGTGGCGAAACGCGCGGAGGCGGCGGGTGTCCCGCTGCGCCTGCAGGTGCGGCCGAGCGCCCCGCACACCCTCATCCATCTGGGTGCGGGCCTGCTCGCGGACGGCCGGGACGCCGCGCGTGACGCGGCCGCGTTCCATCGTGCGATGATCGATCCCGGTCGCCTCGGCCGCAGCGCCGCCTGATCCGCACGGCGGCGCCGACCCTCCGATCCGAGAGGTTCCGATGTCCCAGCCCGCCCACACTTCCAGGCCCGCCGATGCCCGGCCCGCGGTCTTCGTGACCGGTGCGGCCAGCGGGATCGGCCGTGCCATCGCCGCCCGCTTCGCCCGCGAGGGCTGGACCGTCGGCCTGTACGACATCGACGCGGAGGCGGTGGCCCGCACCGCCGCCGAGATCGGCGGCCGGACCGTGACCGGCGCCTTCGACGTCACCGATCCGGCGGGCTGGGATCGGGCGCTGACGGAGTTCGACGACGCGACCGGGCGGTTGGACCTGCTGGTCAACAATGCGGGCATTCTCGTCTCGGGCCCCTTCGCCGAGATCCCCCTCGAACGCCAGCACCGCCTCGTCGACGTGAACGTCAAGGGCGTGCTCAACGGCTGCCACGCCGCCCTCCCCTATCTGCGCCGCACCGCCGGCAGCCGGGTCGTCAATCTGGCCTCGGCCTCGGCGCTCTACGGCCAGCCGGGCCTGGCGACCTACGGCGCTACCAAGGCCGCGGTGCGCAGCCTCACCGAGGCCCTCGACCTCGAGTGGCGGCGCTACGGCATCGCGGTCAGCGATCTGCTCCCCCTGTTCGTCGCGACCGACATGATGACCGAGGTGAGCCGCGGCTCGAAATCCGCGACCACCCTCGGTGTGCACCTCACGCCCGGGGACGTCGCGGATTCGGTGTGGCGCACGGCGACCGGACGCCGCCCGCTGTCGGGCCCCCACGTCCTGGTCGGCATGCAGACCAAGCTGACCGCCCTGGCCACCCGGCTGTCCCCGCCCTTCCTGGCCCGCGCGGTGGTGGGCTGGATCAGCAAGGCCGATTCGCTGCGATAGCGCTCAGCGGGCGGGCAGGTCACCGACGAGGAAGACGCCCAGGCCGACCCCCTGTGTTTCCCCGGCTGGATACGCGATCATGTCAATCCCCTTTCGGCGGGCGGTTATCCGGTGGCGGTCCGTGCGCTCCGCTCGGTGCGGGAGGCCAGCGCGAACCGCAGTTCGCTGCGGCGGGCGACCGCGAGTTTCCGGTACACCCGGGTCAGATGCTGTTCGACCGTGCTGGTGGTGATGTTCAGGGCCTCGGCGATCTCGCGGTTGCGCCGGCCGAGCGCGGCGAGTTCGGCCACCCGCGATTCAGCCGGACTCAGGGCCTCGAAACCGGTACCGCCCAGAGTGTCCCGCGCGCCCGGCGCCGAATCGACCTGCAGCCGGGCCAGCAGCGGTTCGGCCCCGCAGGTCTCGGCCAGTCGCGCCGCCTCCCGCAGCGGCGGCCGGGCCCGGTCGGCCTCTCCCAGCGCCCGGTAGGCGGCCCCGAGATCGGCCAGCACCGTGGCCAATTCGAGTTCGTCGCCACCCGAGCGGGCCAGGGTCGCCGAGCGGCGCAGGAGTGTCACCCGCCGCAGTGGGTCGCTGGCCGCGGCGAGCAGGCGCAGCGACACCCCGCCGGTGTGGTGCTGTTCGGCGCCGCCGATCAGGTCCAGGTGCCGGATCGCCAGCTGCCGCGCCTGCCGCTGATCCCCGGCCGCCAGACCGGCCGCGGCCAGGTCGTTGCGCCACGGCGCCAGCCAGGCGAAGTCCATGTCCCACTCGTCCATCAGCCGTCCGCATCGGCGGAAGTGCCGCAGCGCCTCCTCGGGCCGGCCGGTGGCCAGGCAGTGCTCGCCGCAGGCGCGCAGATAGCCCAGCGCGAAACGGGATTCGAACATGGCGCGCGGCACCGGCCGCTCCAGTTGCGCGGCGGCCTCGGCGTGCCGGCCCTGCGCGGTGAGCGCGCGCACCAGCACCCCGATCGCCCGGCCCACCCACACCCCGAGCTGTTCGGCGGGCAGCAGATTGAGGGCCGTGAGCGCGTGCCCGGCGGCCTCGACCGGATTTCCCTTGCGCAGCAGGGTCTCCGCGCGGGCCGAGGCGAACAGCGCCTGCCAGGTCGGGGCGCGCCGCGCGGTCGCCTCGGCCAGCAGGGCCGTGCACCAGGCGTCGGCGGCGTCGAGCCGGTCGGTGTGCAGCAGGCAGTCGACGGCCGCCACCAGCACCTCGACGGTGGCCGGGGTGAGCCGGTGCTGGGCCAGGATGCGCTGCGCGGCGGCGGCGGTCTCGGCGGGCGGCCGCTGCTCCCATAGACCCGTCAGCACCGCGGCCGCCTGCCGGTGGGGTGAGTCACGGTCCGGGGACCGGGATTCCGGGCCGGACCGGGTGCCGGCCAGCCACGGATGCCGCTGCGCCTGCACCGGATGCGTGTAGCGCAGCCACGCCCCGAGGAAGGCGAGCCGATCGCCGGGTACGGCCGCGTCCGCGCTGCGGCACAGCCGGGCCAACGCGTGATCGGCGTGCAGGACGTAGCCGTGCCACAGCATCTGCAGCACGGTCATGGGTAGTTCCGGATACGGCACCCGTCCGGTGCGCAGGGCCGCCTTCAACCGGCCGAAATTGCGGGTGCGGCTGGACGGGTTGATCCGCCACTCCACCGCCACCAGCCGGGTCGCGATGGCGGCGCGCTCGTCGGCGCGCCGGCTCGCCCGGTACGCGAGCTCCAGATAGGTTCCGGCGCTGTCCAATTCATCGGTGTCGAAGGCGTGATCGGCGACCTGCAGGAGCACCTGCGCCGCCCACGATCCGCGGGCGTCGCCCGCCTCGACCAGGTGCCGGGCGACGGTGGCCGCGGGCAGGCCCTCCCGGTACAGTAGGTCGGCCGCCCCCACATGCAGGGCGCGCCGATCCTCGTCGGGCAGGTCGCGCAGCACCGGCGCGGTCAGCTCCGGATGCGGGCGGCACTCCGCCACGATCAGTCCCGCCGCCGCCAATTCGCTGACCACCGGGCGGATCTCGTCGAGATCGGCGTCCAGCAGGGCCGCCACCCGGCCCACTCCGGCGGCGGCCCCCAGTACGGCCACCGCGCGCGCGACCCGCAGCCGCTCCGCCTCCGTCGCGCCCGCCCGGCCGGCGGCCGCGCGACTCGTCCTGTCGCCGGCCCTCACCGGCGTCTCCCCTCGGTCCCGAGCGACCGACCGTGCCATCTGACGTCCCTTCCACCGATCGGGATGCGCCCGACTGACAGGCGTGGCACGGCGAGCTTCGGTGTGCTGGAGCGGCATCATTGCAGCGAGGGCGCGCGGGCGCCCAGGATCAGCCGGGGCACAACGGTTTCGAAATGTACTGTCAAGTAGTGTATTTCACATTCGCCTAGGACGTCGTGACGAGCGCGTGCGGGCGATAGACCAGGGCCGCCGCCGAGCTGTCGTCCACCGCCAGGAACACCACCGCGCGCGCCTCGTCGAGCATGCCCTGGGTGGCCGCGCTCAGGTACGCGTGCACCGGTCCCGCGGAGTACGGGTCGCCGACGAACGGGTCGATCCCGGCCACCGCCGCCGACGGCAGCCCGGTCCGGACGGCGACCCGCTCCCGGAAGCCGGGCACCGGCGCCGGGGCCAGCAGCACCGCGGTCCCGGTGGCGAAGTCGCCGGGCTCCAGCCCTTCTCCGGCCAGGCATTCGCGCACCGCGGTCTCGGCCAGTTCGAGGGGGTCCGCGGCCCCGGTGCGCACGGTCAGCGCGTGGCGGCCGCCGGTGCCAGCGGCCTCCAGGTCGGCCCACGCGGTCGGGGCGAGCGCGCCGGGGGTCTCGGTGGTGTAGATGCGGCCGAATCCGCCCGCGCTGCCGGAGGAATGCAGCAGGATGGCCGCGCCGCCGGCGGCGTACGGGAAGTCCGCGCGACCGCGTTCGGTGGAGGGGTGGGTGTCGCCGGCCACGATGAGCGCGTACTCGACATCGCCGAGACCGGTGAAGCACTGGGCGGCCAGGAGCGCGTGCACCACGCCGGTGCCGCCGTTGAGCAGGTCGAAGGAGAACGCGGGCACCCGCCCGGTCGCGTACTCGAGGCCCACTTCGAGACGCTTCTGGATCAGCGCCGCCACCGCCGGTTCGGCGATATTGCTGTCCCGGAACACCCCGGCATTGACCACCAGGCCGACGCGGTCGGCCGACACCTCGGCCGCGGCCAGCGCCCGCGCGCCCGCGCGGGTGGCCAGCTCGAAGTAGCTGCCGGTGTCGGCGTCGGTGCAGACGGCCGCGGAAACGATTGCGGTGCTCATGTATTCAGGCCTCCAGCCGGGAGATGGTCGCGGCGAGATGCCCGGACACCACGCCGGACGCCTCGGGGATCAGCAGCACCTTGGAGCCGCGCGGAATCCGGCCCTGCGCCAGGTGTTCGCGCAGCACCAGGAAGTGCGAGGTGGACGCCGTATTGCCGTACTCGGAGTAGACATTGAGCGCCTGCGGCATCGGGGTGTCGAAGTGCCGCTCGGTCAGCGAGCTGATGTAGTCGATCGCCGGGCCGCTGAACTGGTGGTGGATCCAGTAGTCGTACTTCTCGCTCTCCCAGGCTCGCCCGGTCTCCAGCAGGAAGTCCGCCATTCGCGAAATGCCTTGCAGGAAGCGGGATTCGCTTGCCAGGGCGCGGTTGTCGGTGTACATGGCGATGCCGGTGGTCTTGTCGCTGGGCATGCCGAGGCAGTGCTCGGCGCCGGCCGAGGTGGTCATCAGCTCGATGTAGTGGATCTCGTCCGCGTCGTCGCCCTGATCGTCGACCACCACGGCCACGGCCGCGTCGCCCACGGTGAGGGCCGCGAACTGCGGGTCGTAGGGCTGGGAGATCTCGCGGGTGGCGGTCTCGGCGATGGGGGTGATCTGCTCGCCGCTGACCACCAGGCCGCGCCGCACCACGCCGGACCGGATCATGCGGTCCAGCACCAGCACGCCGGTGATCATGCCCGCGCAGGCATTGGACAGGTCGAAGTGCAGCGCCTTGCCCGCGCCGATGGCAGCGCCCAGCTGGGCGGCGAAAGACGGTGCGAAGCAGTACTGCCCGGGCGCGGTGAAGCGGGTGATCGACACCGAGATGATGACGTCCAGGTCCGCCGCGGGGTAGCCGGAGCGTTCCAGGCAGTCCTCGATGGCGTTCCGCGCCAGCGCGAACGACGATTCGTAATTCTCCGGATCGCTATTGTGTACGCGGCGATTCTTGATTCCGGTAATTCGCTCCAGATCCAATGCCCTGGGTGCCGAAAGGCTGTTGATCACGTCCTCGGTGGAACGGACGGTTGTGGGTGTGTACGCACCGATCGATTCGAAGCGTGTACGCATGTGACCCCTGCTCTCTGGACTGAGTGCGCCCGGTCGAATGTGGCTGCGGCGACCGCAATTCGGCGTCCCCCGAGCCGGCCCCGCTGATATCCCGTAGCCCCGATGCCAGGTGAGACGCTACCGTACCCATCGGTAGTCGAGCGTCCCGACGGCTTCGTGAATCACCGTGCGCTCGAGTGTTTTTCATGGCGTATTCGCTGCAAGACGCTGGTGCGCACACCGTTCGGGAACGCTTCCCGGCCCGCCCGGTAGGGGTGGGATAGGGGGTTGCGAGAAACCGGTGTCGGTACCCGGAGACACACTAAAACCGTTGTATATCAAATGAATACGAAGTGCCACGGCTAGCGGTCCGACAGCGCCCCGTGTAGCCTCACCGATACATTCCTCGCATTCCTCGACAATTCACTGGGGGAAGTGTGTCGCATTCCTTGCCCACCATTTATTGGCGCGCTCTCGATCGTTTCCGGGATATCGTCGCCGCCCATCCCGGACGGGAGGCGGTAATCTATGCCGACGGGAAGAATCGAGCCGGACTGCCCGAATACCGGGAACTCACCTACGCCGAACTCGACGCCTGGTCGGACACCATTGCCGAGCGCTTCGCCGCGGCGGGCGTCGCCCGCGGCGTGCGCACCATCGTGCTGGTGCGGCCGGGACCGGAGCTCTACGCGGTCCTCTACGGACTGTTCAAGATCGGTGCGGTGCCGGTGGTCATCGACCCGGGCATGGGCGTGTTCAAGATGCTGCGCTGCCTGCAGGCCGCCGACGCCGAGGCCTTCGTCGGCATCACCGAGGCGCAAGCGCTGCGCATCGTGTTCCGCGCCTACTTCCGCAAGGTGCGGGTGGCGGTCACGGTCGGGCGCTCGTGGTGGCAGGGGCCCACCCTCGAAAGCTGGGGCCGCACACCGGCTTCCACGCTGCCCGAGCGCGAGCCCGCACCCGATGACGAACCGCTGCTCATCGCCTACACCACCGGCAGCACCGGGCCCGCCAAGGCGGTGGTGCTGACCCACGGCAACCTCAGCGCCATGATCGACCAGGTGGATGCCGCCCGCGAGCACGTCGCGCCGGGCACCTCGCTGATCACCGCGCCGGTGGCGGGCATCCTGGAACTGGTACTCGGATCCCGTTGTGTGCTACCGCCATTGATTCCGTCCAAGGTCGGCGCGACCGATCCGGCGCACGTGGTGGACGCGGTGCAGCGGTACGGGGTGAAGACCATGTTCGCCTCCCCCGCCGTACTGATCCCGCTCCTGCGCCACGTCGAGGAGACGGGCGCGGCGCTGCCGAGCATCCAGAGCATCTACTCGGGTGGCGCGCCCGTCCCCGATTGGTGCATCGCGGCGCTGCGGCAGGTGCTGCCCGAGCAGGCGAAGGTGTACTCCGGCTACGGCGCCACCGAGGCGCTGCCCATGGCGACGATCGAATCCCGGGAACTGCTGGGTGATCTCGTGGAGCAGGCGCACGCCGGGCACGGGGTGTGCGTCGGCGCGCCCGCGCTGCACGTCCGGGCTCGCATCATCGCCATCACCGACGATCCACTGCCGGACTGGTCGGACGTGGAGGCGCGCGCGGCCGAGCTGGCGGCCTCCCGCGGGATCGGCGAACTGGTGGTGTCGGGGCCGAATGTCAGCCCCCGCTACTTCTGGCCGCAGGCGGCCGACCGGACCGGCAAGATCACCGAGGGTGCGGTGATCTGGCATCGCACCGGCGATCTGGCCTGGATCGACGACGCCGGGCGAATCCGCTTCTGCGGGCGCAAGACCCAGCGACTGGAGACGGCGAGCGGGCCGATGTTCACCGTGCAGGTCGAGCAGGTGTTCAACACCGTCGAGGGCGTCGCCCGCAGCGCGCTGGTCGGCGTGGGCGAGCGCGGGCAGCAGCAGCCGGTGCTGTGTGTGGAACTGGCGCCCGGCGCCGACCGGGCCGCGGTCGAGGATCGATTGCGCGGGCGGCGCGACGAATTCGACATCACCAAGCCGGTGTCGGAGTTCCTGTTCCATCCGCTGTTCCCGGTCGACATCCGCCACAACGCCAAGATCGGCCGCGAGAAGCTGGCGGTCTGGGCATCCAGGCAACTCGACGGGTAGCGGCGTGAGACCCCCTGGGCCGCAAGTGGTTCCGCTGGTCACGCGGGCGTATTTCGTGGCCGGTATCCTCGCGCGACTGTACCTGCTGGCCGGACTGATCGCCGCGGTCGCGGGGCGGGCGCCGGCCGGCCCCGTGCTGCGGCTGCTGTGGTGGGCCGACGCGGCCCTGTGCGCCGCGGATCCGGCGACCCGCATACCGGTCAGCATGGCCGCCGACGAACTGGCCGGCCGCGTCCGCTGGGAACGTCCGGCATCGCGGCTCGGGCGTGCGCGGCGACGGGATCACACACTTCTGGAGGCATCGTGAAGGCGGCGGTATGAAGGCATTGGTGACAGGAGCCTCCGGGTTCCTGGACGGGGCGCTCACGCGCCGGCTGGTGAACGACGGCGACCACGAGACCGCGATTCTGGTGCGGCGCACCAGCAATCTGCGGGATCTGGCCCCGGTCCTCGACCGGGTGGAGCGGGTGGTCGGGGATCTCGGCGATCCGGGCTCGCTGGAGCAGGCCGTCGCCGGGGTCGATGTGGTGTTCCACAGCGCCGCCCGCGTCGACGAGCGCGGCACCCGCGCCCGCTTCTGGGCCGAGAACACCGCGGCCACCGCACGATTGCTGGCCGCCGCGCGGGCGGCCGGGGCGCGGCGGTTCGTGTTCGTCTCGAGTCCGAGCGCGCTCATGGACCGTGACGGCGGCGACCAGATCGATATCGACGAGTCGGTCCCGTATCCGCGGCGCTACCTCAATCACTACTGTGAGACCAAGGCCGCCGCCGAACGGCTGGTGCTGAAGGCGAATGCGGACGGCTTCACCACCTGCGCGCTGCGGCCGCGGGCCATCTGGGGCGCGGGCGACCGATCCGGGCCCATCGTGCGGCTGCTGGAACGGGCCGCGGCCGGGACACTGCCGGATCTGTCGGGCGGGCACGACGTGTACGCCTCGCTGTGCCATGTCGACAATATCGTCGAGGCCGCGGTCCTGGCCGCGGCCGGCGAGAATGTCGGCGGCAAGCCGTATTTCATCGCCGACGCCGAACGGACGGATGTGTGGGGCTTCCTCGGCGACGTCGCCGCGGACCTCGGCTATCCGCGGCCGAGCCGCAGGCTCGATCCGCGCGTGGTGGCGCTGATGGTGTCGGTGATCGAAAACCTCAGGCGGATACAGTATCTCGCCGAGCACTGGACGCCGCCACTGTCGCGGTACTCGGTGGCGGTGATGACCCGCTCGGGCACCTACGACACCGCCGCGGCCACCCGCGATTTCGGATACCGGCCCGTTATGGATCGCGACACCGGCATGGCCGAATTGAAATCCTGGATCCACGGCGGGGAGGTGATCGCCGGATCCACCCGCTGACCAGCGCTCGGACGCTCCACCCGGAACTTGTGTTACGCGCGGTACCGGCTAACATGGCTGGTACCGCGCGAGGGCGAGTCGGTGCTGACGGCCCTCGAGGCCGCAGACGCAGTGCAGCACCGCTACTCAACGAGGAGAGCGCCCGATGCCGGAGTTCGACTATCACGGCGTATCCGTTGCCTACGATCACGCCGGATCCGGGGATCCGATTCTGTTCCTGCACAATATCGGCGGTGACCGGCGCATCTGGGTGAACCAGACCCGCGCGCTCGCGGCCACCAACAGCGTGTACGCCCTGGATCTGTTCGGCTACGGCGACTCGGCCGCTCCCTCGGACGGATACACCGTCGACAACTACCTGCGCATGGTGTCGGAGTTCATCGAGACGCACGGGCTCACCAATGTCACGATGGTGGGCAACTGTTTCGGCAGCGCGCTGTCGTTGCTGTACGCGCGCAGCAATCCGCAGAATGTGCGCGCCCTGGTGCTGTGCAGTCCGCTCACCGCCGCCACCCTGCGTCCCACACCGACCGGTTGGACCGCCCGCACGGCGGCGCACCTGCCGCTGGACTCCTTCGCCGGCGCGATCCGCCTCCCGGGCCTGGCCGCGAATCTCGTGGTCCGTGAACAGCTCGGCCCCCGCGGCCGCGGCATGTCCGCTTCGACCTTCACCGGTCTCCGCCAGCGCTGGAGCGAGCCGCGACGCCTGCTCCCGCCCGCCGCCATCGCCCGCGACCTCTCGAAGCTGGCCGTCCTCGACGACTTCCGCCCTGCCCTCGGCTTCCCGCCCATCACCACCGTCTGGGGCACGAAGAACCGCATCCTCTCCGCGGCCGCGGGCGCCCGCCTCAATGCGACGCTGTGCCCGTCCGAATCCATCGAACTCCGCGACTGCGGCCACCTGGTCATGCTCGAACAGCCCGAAACCGTCACGGCCGCAATCCGTTCCGCCACCCGCACCGCCCTGGCGGGCTGAACCTCCCGCGCTCAGCCTGCGGCGCGGTGCAGCAGGGCGGCCAGTTCGCGGAGGCGTGTGATCAGTTCCGGGGGGTCGATGACGCGGAACTCGAACCCGAAGCCCGCGACGTGGACGGCGATGGCGTCGAGGGAATCGGCGCCGGTGTGCAGGATGCAGGTGTCCGGGTCGACGGCCTCGAGGACGCCGACGGTCGGGGCGATCAGCTCGGCCGCGCGCTCGACCGAGGTCAGCAGGGTGAGGCGGGCCTGATAGCGGTAGGGCGCGGTGGTGACGCCGCGGGAGACCTGAGCGGCGGCGTCGGGCGCCTCGCGCGGGGCGAAGCGGGGGCCGGTCGGGACGCGCGGGGTGAGGCGGTCGACACGGTAGGTGCGCCAGTCCTCGCGGTCCACGTCCCAGCCGGTCAGGTACCAGCGGCGGCCGATGTGCACCAGGCGGTGCGGTTCGGTTGTCCGGCACGAGGTTTCGCCCTCGTGGGTGCGGTAGTCGAATCGGAGGCGATGCTGGTCACGGATGGCCGCGGCGATGGCGGTCAGGGTGTCCGGGTCGACGCGCGGGCCGCCATCGGGGACGGCCACGGTCGCGGCCTGCAAGGCCGTCACCCGATGCCGCAGCCGCGAGGGCAGCACCTGCTCGAGTTTGGCCAGCGCCCGCAGTGAGCTCTCCTCGATGCCGGCGATGGTTCCACCCGCCGCGGTGCGCAATCCCATGGCGACGGCGACGGCCTCCTCGTCGTCGAGCAGCAGTGGCGGCAGTGTCGCGCCCGCGCCGAGCCGGTATCCGACCGCGCCGGCGGTGGCGTCCACGGGATAGCCGAGGGCGCGCAGCTTTTCGATATCCCGGCGCACGGTGCGCACATCCACCTCGAGCTGCGCGGCCAGTTCCGCGCCGCTCCAGTCGCGCGGGGTCTGCAGCAGCGAGAGCAGTCGGAGCAGTCTGGCGGAGGATTCCAACACGACTTCGATTCTGCCGCACAGCTAGGGCGGAACCTGTCCTAACTGCCTCATACTGTGGTTCTCATGAGCGACGAGATCATTCCCTTCCGCATCGACATCCCCGCCGAACAGCTCGAGGACCTGCGGCGACGCCTGGACGACGCGCGGCTGCCCGCCCCGCTGCCGGGCGACGACTGGGACACCGGCGTTCCGGTGCACTGGCTGCGCGGCCTGGTCGAGTACTGGCGCACCGGATACGACTGGCGCGCAGCCGAAGCTGAACTCAACCGGTATCCGCAATTCGTCACCGAGATCGAGGGGCAGCGCATCCACTTCCTACACATCCGCTCCGCCGAACCGGGCGCGGTGCCGCTGCTGCTCACCCACGGCTGGCCCGGCTCGATCGCCGACTTCCTCGACGTCATCGGCCCACTGAGCGATCCGCGCGCCCACGGCGGCGATCCGGCCGACGCCTTCCACCTGATCATTCCCTCGCTGCCCGGGTTCGGATTCTCGGGACCGGTCGGCGACTCGGGGTGGACCCGGGCCCGCATCGGCCGGGTCTGGGCGGAGCTGATGAACCGGCTCGGCTACGAGCGCTACGCCGTGCAGGGCGGCGACATCGGTGGCGCGGTCAGCCCGGAAGTGGCCCGCACAGCACCGGATCGGGTGATCGGCGTGCACGTCAACGGCGGCCCGAATCTGCCGCCGCCGTCGGCCGCGGACGACATCGACGAGCTCACCGAGCTCGAGCGGGACCGGGTGCGGCGCATCCAGGCGTTCATGCGGGAGGAGTTCGGGTACATCGCGATTCAGTCCACCCGGCCCCAGGCCCTGGCGTACGGGCTGGTGGATTCGCCGGTGGGACAGCTGGCCTGGATCATGGACAAGTTCCGGGAGTGGACGCACCCGCGCGGCGTCGACCCCGACAAGATCATCGACCGCGATCGCCTGCTCACCACCGTCATGCTCTACTGGCTCACCGGCACCGCGGGTTCCGCGGCCTATGTCGGATACGCCAACACCGGGGAGTGGGGCGTGCCCGGCGTGAATTCCGGTGTGCCGACCGCCGTCATCGCCTTCGCGCACGACGTGTGCATCCGCCGCTACTGCGGGGAGTCCAACACCATCACCCGCTGGGTCGACGTGGATCGCGGCGGGCACTTCGCGGCCATGGAGGAACCCGAGCTGCTGGTCGACGATATCCGCGAATTCTTTCGCGACCTGCGCTGACCCGTCGGATCAGGACACCAGGTCGCGATCACGCTCGGCGACGAACCGGACGAAACCCACCAGGTCCGGTTCGTCCCCGGTGGGCTGCAGGACCACGCTGGTCGCGCCCGCCCCGGGCCAGCGGAGCACGGTGTCCCGGCGATGGCCCGGGGCATCTCGGTCCGCAGCTCCGCGGCCATCCTTTCAGCGGCGCCGGAACCGGTGGCCGCCGGCAGGTATACGACGATCGGATACGGCTGTGCCACAAGCGTTTCGGGACGAGCGGCGCGCACGATCACCACGGCCGCCCGAATCCCGTCGGCGGGCGTGGAGCTGGTGAGGAGCACTCCGTCGGCGGCCTCCCCCACCAATCCCAATGTGCGGGGCCCGGTCGCGGCGGCCAGGATCGGCGACGCGGCGACCGGTGGCCGATCCGGTGTCCGAGCCGCAAGCGTTTTCGGAAGCTCAGCCGAAGTGGCACACGTAGTGGACCGGCTCGACGACCTCGATCTGGAAGCTGGAATTGCCCGGCACCGAGAACGATTCGCCGCCCTTGTAGGTGACGGCCTCGGTCTCGCCGGCGAGGGTGACATTGCACTGGCCCTCGAGCAGTTCCATGATCTCCGGCGCGCCCGTGGTGAAGGTCAGGGTGGCGGGGAGGATGACACCGATCGACTTGCTGGTGCCGTCGGCCAGTTCGATGTTGTGGCTCACACACTTGCCATCGAAGTAGACGTTGGCGCGCTTGGTGACGGTGACATTCTCGAACTTCATGCTGGTACGGGGCCCTTCCTACGGGTGACGACCGGCCGCGGGGGCCGGTCCGGTTCGCGCCGATCGTACCCGTGACCGCGGGGCGATCGTTCAGTCGGGCGGGGCGTCGAGGGCGCGGCCCGGCAGGGTGTCGAGAGCCTTCGCGGCCAGCGCCCGACCCTGTTCGATGATCGGCGCGGCGCGATGGAAATCCATGGTGCCGCAGATGTTCTGCGGCACCTCGATCACCAGGTCCGGCGGGTGGGCGGCGAGATGCTGGCGGGTGAGCGCGGCCAGCATGAGATCGATGGCCCGCTGAGCGACATCGGTGGCGCGGATACTGCTCAGCGCCGGAGGCTGCTCCACTGCCTCGTCGACCGGAGTGCGCGCGCCGCCGAAGCGGTGCGCCGAGGTACGCCACCACTGGGTGAACCAGTTGGTGCGTGGTTGCGCTCGGTCGTAGGCGGGGTCCGGCGCACCCGAGAGGTCGACGCCGATGGTCATGTCGGCGGGTCCCAGCGCCATGGTCGCCACCACCGGGAGCGGATCGAGCACACCGCCGTCCACCAGCACATGACCGTCGAGGAGGACCGGCGTGATGAATCCGGGGATCGCGATGGACGCCCGGATGGCGGCATCCAGCTCGCCCGCCTGGAACCAGGTCGATCGCCCGGTCGTCATATCGGTGGCCACCGCGACATACGGGATCGCCAGGTCCTCGATGCGCAGATCGCCGAGCATCTCGCGGATCCGGTCGAGGACCTTGCCCGCGCGGATCACGCCCGGTTCACTGAACGCCGGATCCAGCAGCCGCGCCACCTCGAACTGACCGAGAGTCGTTGCCCAGGCGGTGAATTCGTCGAGCCGTCCGGCCGCGAACAGCCCGCCCACGAGCGCCCCCATCGACGATCCGGCCACGCCGACGATCTCGTAGCCGCGCTCCTGGAGCTCGGCGATCACCCCGATGTGCGCGTACCCGCGCGCGCCGCCACTGCCCAGCGCGAGTTTGACACGCGTACCCGTCGACATATCGATCTCCTGCCCACCCGGAAACCAGCAATCGAATCGCGAACCATGGCAGCCGCTGCTGCGCGCCAATCGACCTGTCCCCCACCCCGTTTCCGGGGGTGGGGTCAGGCGGCCGAGGTCACGCGGTAGACGTCGTAGACGCCTTCCACATTGCGCACGACATTGAGCAGGTGGCCCAGGTGCTTGGGGTCGCCCATCTCGAAGGTGAACTTGGAGATGGCGACCCGGTCACCGGAAGTGGTGACCGCGGCCGAGAGGATGTTGACCTTCTCGTCGGCGAGGACCTTGGTGACGTCCGACAGCAGGCGGGTGCGGTCCAGGGCCTCGATCTGGATGGCCACCAGGAACACCGACGACGGCGACGGCGCCCACTTGACCTCGATGATCCGTTCCGGTTCCGAGCGCAGCGAATCGGCGTTGGTGCAGTCGGTGCGGTGCACGCTGACCGCGCCGCCGCGGGTCACGAAGCCCATGATCTCGTCACCGGGCACCGGGGTGCAGCACTTGGCCAGCTTGGAGACCGTGCCGGGCGCACCCGGAATCTCCACGCCCGCATCGCCTGTCGTGCGCTGGCGGGCGGGCACCGTGGACGGCGTGGACCGTTCGGCCAGTTCGTTCTCGACATCGCTGACGCCGCCGAGCTGGGCCATGAGCCGCTGCACCACGTGGTGCGCGGACACCTGGTTCTCGCCGACGGCCGCGTACAGCGCGGAGATGTCGGTGTAGTGCAGCTCGTGGGCGAGAGCGCTCATGGCGTCGACGCTCATCAGACGCTGCAGCGGCAGGCCCGAGCGGCGGACCTCCTTGCTGATGGCGTCCTTGCCCGCCTCCAGGGCCTCCTCGCGGCGTTCCTTGGCGAACCACTGCCGGATCTTGGCCTTGGCGCGCGGGGACACCACGAAGTTCTGCCAGTCACGTGACGGGCCGGCGTTCTGCGCCTTGGAGGTGAAGATCTCGACGACCTCACCGTTCTCCAGCTGCCGTTCCAGCGCGACCAGCCGCCCGTTGACCCGGGCGCCGATGCAGCGGTGACCCACCTCGGTGTGCACGGCGTAGGCGAAGTCCACCGGGGTGGACTTCTGCGGCAGCGTGATCACATCACCCTTGGGGGTGAACACGAATATCTCCGGCGACTTGAGGTCGAAGCGCAGCGACTCCAGGAATTCGGCCGGGTCGGCCGCCTCCCGCTGCCAGTCGAGCAGCTGACGCATCCACGCCATGTCGTCGACTTCGGTGGAGTCGTTGGAGTGCTTGCCCTTGGTCTCCTTGTACCGCCAGTGCGCGGCGATGCCGAACTCGGCGGTCCGGTGCATGTCGTGGGTGCGGATCTGCACTTCCAGCGGCTTGCCGTCGGGGCCGACCACGGTGGTGTGCAGCGACTGGTAGACGCCGTAGCGCGGCTGGGCGATGTAGTCCTTGAACCGCCCGGCCATGGGCTGCCACAGCGAGTGCACGACGCCGACCGCGGCGTAGCAGTCGCGCACCTCGTCGCAGAGGATGCGGATGCCGACCAGGTCGTGGATGTCGTCGAAGTCCTTACCCTTGACGATCATCTTCTGATAAATCGACCAGTAGTGCTTCGGACGGCCCTCGACCACGGCGTTGATCCGGCTGGAGGCGAGGGTGTTGACGATCTCGGCGCGCACCTTGGCCAGGTAGGTGTCGCGCGAGGGCGCGCGGTCGGCGACCAGGCGCACGATCTCGTCGTACTTCTTGGGGTGCAGGATCGCGAAGGCGAGGTCCTCGAGCTCCCACTTGACCGTGGCCATACCGAGGCGGTGGGCCAGCGGCGCTATCACCTCGAGGGTCTCGCGGGCCTTCTTGGCCTGCTTCTCCGGCGGCAGGAAGCGCATGGTGCGCATGTTGTGCAGCCGGTCGGCGACCTTGATCACCAGCACGCGGGGGTCGCGGGCCATGGCGATGATCATCTTGCGGATGGTCTCGGCCTCGGCGGCCGCGCCGAGGTTGACCTTGTCCAGCTTGGTGACGCCGTCGACCAGGTGGGCGACCTCGGTGCCGAATTCGGCGGTCAGCTCGTCGAGCGAGTAGCCGGTGTCCTCGACGGTGTCGTGCAGCAGGGCGGCCACCAGCGTGGTGGTGTCCATGCCCAGCTCGGCCAGGATGTTCGCAACGGCCAGCGGGTGCGTGATGTACGGATCGCCGGACTTGCGGAACTGATGTGCGTGCTTCTCGTCGGCGACGTCGAAAGCCCGTTGCAGCAGAGCCAGATTCGCCTTCGGGTACAGCTCGCGGTGCACGGTGGCCAGCGGCTCGAGCACCGGCTTGACGGCGGCGATGCCGCGCTGCCCGGTCATGCGGCGGGCCAGGCGCGCGCGGACACGGCGGGAGGCGGAGGTGGGGACCGCGGTGGTATTGCGAGCGGCGGACTGCCCATTGGCCGATGGGGTGGCGGACTCGCCCTCGGGCGATTGCCCCGAGTTCGCCTTCTCCAGATGCTGTGTCATGCCACCTCCGCTCGCGGCCTCGATCGGAAAACCATATCGGACCGTTCAACCACCCAGATCATCCACTTTAGTCCTGGAATCGGATCCCGACCGGGACAGCGATCACCGCCGGTCCGAACAGCTCCGGAGCGATGAACGATACCCGGTCGAGGCCCGGTTCCGCGGCCGCATGGAACCCGGATTGTTCCGGGGTCGGCCGGGTTGCCCTGCTCAGTGTTCGCCCGCGCTCTCGACCAGGCCGTCCGGGGTCAGTTCCAGCCGTCGCGTCACCCCGATCTCGGCGAGGAAACGCGGGTCGTGGCTGACCACGATGAGCGCGCCCTGGAAGCCCGCCAGCGCCTCGGTGAGATGGGCGAGGCTGGGCAGATCCAGATTGTTGGTCGGCTCGTCGAGCAACAGCAGTCTGGGCGCGGGCTCGGCCAGCAGCAGCATGGCCAGGGCCGCGCGCAACCGTTCACCGCCCGAGAGCGCGCCGGCGGCGACGTCGGCGTCGGCGCCGCGGAACAGGAATCGGGCCAGCTGGGCTCGGATCTGTTCGGCCGAGGCGTGCGGCGCGGTGGTCGCGACATTCTCGAACACCGTCTTCGACTCGTCGAAGACGTCCAGGCGCTGCGGCAGCATGCGCCAGGGCACCCTGGGCGATTCCTCCCGGATGCGGTGCAGCAGCGTGGTTTTGCCGATGCCGTTGCGTCCGGTGAGCGCGATGCGTTCGGGGCCGCTGACTCTCAGCGTCACCGTCGGCCCGCACGCGAGCCGCACATCGGTCAGCTCCAGCACGTCCTGGCCCGGGTAGAGCCGGGTGCCGGGCAGGTCGACGCGGATCTCGCGGTCGTCGCGCAGCCGTTCCTGCATGTCGGTCAGATGATCCTTCGCCTCCTCGACCTTGCCGATGTGGTTGTTGCGCAGCTTGCCCGCCGACACCTGGGCCTGGCGTTTGCGCTCCCCCATGACGATCTTGGGTTCGCGCTTCTGGTCCCACATCTTCTGTCCGTAGCGTTGCCGACGGTCGAGTTTGATGCGGGCCTCGGCGAGCTCGCGCGCCTGTTTGCGGACGTCGCTGCGGGCCTCGCGGATCGCGGCGCGCGCGGCGTCCTGTTCGATCTCGATGATCCGCTCGTACTCGGTGAAATTGCCGCCGAAGAGCCGGATCTCGCCCTGCCGCAGTTCGGCGACGGCATCGACGCGGTCGAGCAGTTCGCGGTCGTGGCTGACGGTGAGCACGGTACCGGGGAACTGGCCGACGACCTCGTAGAGGCGTTGCCGCGCCACCTGATCGAGGTTGTTGGTCGGCTCGTCCAGCAGCAGGACGTCGGGTTCGCGCAGCAGTTCGGCGACCAGGCCCAGCAGCACGGTCTCGCCGCCGGAGAGGGTGTCGAGCCGCCGGTCCAGCTGCGCCACATCCCCTGCGACGTAAGGCAATCCGAGCCGCCCCAGCAGGGCCACGGCGCGTTCCTCGATATCCCAGGCGGTGCCCACGGTCTCGAAGTCGGCCTCGGCACCGGATCCGGATTCGATGCGGTGCAGGGCTTTCCGGACCTCGGCCAGCCCGAGCACCTCGTCGACCCGCTGCCCGGCGGCCAGCCCGAGATCCTGACGCAGGTATCCGAATCGTCCAGGAATGCTCACCGAACCGCGTGCGGGACGCAGTTGGCCGGTGAGCAGCCGGAAGAGGGTGGATTTCCCCGCGCCATTGCTGCCGACCAGGCCGACGTGCCCGGGTCCGAGCTGGGCGTCGAGGCCGTCGAACACGGCGGTGCCGTCCGGCCACGCGAAGGTGAGATCGGAAATGGAAACAACAGGCATTGACATGCGGGCCTCCCCGAGAGTGAGCGAATGCGGCGCGCGATTGCGGGCCACTCGGCGATCACCTCAGAAGAGCAACGGCATGTCTCCGATCGGACGGGAAAAGAACTCGACTACGGTAACCGAGACCAACGACCCCGGGCAAGAACGTATTTCGTGAGGCGGGTCTCAGCGGCCGGTCCGCGCGGTGAGCCGCAGATACCCGAGCGCGCTCACCGCCAGCAGCGCGGCCAGCCCGAACATGACCGTCGCGCCGTGCCCGAGGGTGACGCCGCCCAGCAGGGTTCCCGCGCCGATGCCGAAGTAGATGCAGGAGGCGTTCAACGCCACCACCAGTCCGGACTCCTGCGGCGCGGCCGCGATGAGGCGATGCTGCTGCGCCGGCGTCTGACACCAGCTGGCCGCACCCCAGCCCACGGCCAGCACACCGACCAGGACCGGAATGTGCGTGTGAGTCGCGGCCAGTACGCCCATCATCGCCAGCGCCACCGCCATCACCGCGTAACCGGCCGTCAGCACCCGTGTGGCGCCGAAACGGTCGGTGGCGTATCCCGACGACAGGTTGCCCGCCACCGCGCCGAGGCCGTACAGCATCAGCGCCCACGCGATCGTGGACGCGCCGATTCCCAAGGCCCCCAACGCCGGAACGGCATACGCGTACACGACATACGCCGCGCCCATCCCCAGCACGGTCAGCGGCAGCACGGCCGCGACCGACCGATTGCGCAGCACCGCCAGCCGTGTCGCCAACGGGACCACGGGATTGCCGGGCAACGCGGGCACCCACGCGGCGACTCCGGCGGCCGCCGGCAGGCACACCATCGCGACTCCGGTGAGCGCGGACCGCCAGCCCAGCCATTGCCCGAGCAGATCACCCAGCGGCACCCCGAGCGCGGTCGCGATGGTCAGCCCGCCGACGACCACCGCCAGCGCCCGCCCCCGCGCCTGCGGCGGTACCAGTGCGGCGGCCACCGCGCCCGCATTGGGTGTGAACGCCGCCGCTCCCAGGGCGGCCACGATCCGGGTGGCCAGCAGGATCGAAAACGTCTGCGCCAGAGCCGATCCCAGATTCGCCAGGGCGAGCACCAGCAGCGCCGACACCAGCAGGGCCCGGCGCGGCAGTCGCGCGGTCAGGGTGGCCAGCACCGGTGACCCGAGTGCGTAGGCCGCCGCGAACACCGTCACCGCCGTGCCCGCGGTCGCCGTGGATATCCGGAGCGATCCGGCCAGGTCGGGCAGGAACCCGGCCAGGATGAACGAGTCGGTGCCGACGGCGAAGGTGCCCAGCGCCAGGATCAGGGTGCGCCGCAACCCGTTCGGCGCCGCGGCGGCCCCGGCCGGTGATGACGGGATATTAACCGGGATATTTACCATCCCGAATCTCCTTCCGAAAAAACCCGGCGCGGGGCCGGGTCGGTGCTCGCGGACGGCGCGACCGCTCAGGTGGTCACGCGTTCATAGAAGCTGCGGGTGTACTTCGAGGCGTTGGCCGGGGTGCCGGCCATCACATCGGCCACCGTCTGCGCGGACAGTTCACGCCGCCAGGCCAATTCGGCGCGCCCTATCGCCCGGGCAATACCGCACGGCTCGGCGAACTCCGTGCGCGCCCGGGCGGCTCCGGCGCCGCGGCGGCGAATCTCGGTGCAGCGGAAGGCTTCCGTGCGACCTTCGACCGCGGCCACCACATCCATGAGCGTGATGCGGTCGGGTGTGCGGGCCAGCCGGTATCCCCCGCGCGCACCGGGGGTGGATTCCAGAATCCCCTCACGCACCAGTGGTTGCAGCCGCTTCTTCAGATATTCGGGCGGCAGTTCGAAGATCTCGGCGAGGCGGGCGGTGGCGATGGGCGCGTGATCGTCGAGCCAGGCCAGCGCGATACAGCAGTGCAGTCCCCACTCGACGCCCTCACCCATCATCACGAATAGGGATAATACATGTCCCGGATACCCGGGCCAATCCCGATTCAGCGGCTGATCCGACGGGCCTTCATACCGTTCGAGAGCGGCACCTCGGTCACCTTGCCGCCGGATTCGGCGTGCAGCATGCGGCCGCTGCCGGTGTAGATGCCCACGTCCGAGGGTCCACGCGGGCCGAACGAACCGAACACCAGGTCACCGGGCCGGGCATTGAGCAGCTGGACCTCCGCGCCCTGCTCCCACTGTTGTTCGGCCGTACGCGGCAGGCTGATGGTGCTGCCGCTGGCCGCGAACACCGCCGCCGCGGTGAAGCCCGCCTGATCGAAGCCGCCGTCACTGGGCCCACCGGGACCGCCGCCGCCGAATACGTAGGGCGTGCCGACCCATTGCTGCCCGGCCGTCACGATCTGCGCCCCGAGATCGGCGTTCTGATCGGCCTGGAACCGGCCCTCGCTGCCGAGGCTGCGGAAGCCGGGCTCGGCGGCCAGAATGCGCGCCACGTACGGCCGGGTCTCGGTATAGTGCCGCGAGATCTGGTTGGGCATGCCGCCGGAGGCGAGCACCGCGCCCTCACCGGCGTTGTAGGCGGCAACGGTGAGCGCGGTCAGGTCGCCGGACACCTTGCCCTCCGACATCCAGCCCTCGATGGTCTTGGCGATGGCGCACATGTAGCGGCCCTGACCGATGATGGCGTCGGCCGGATCCAGCACGCTCGCATAGCCTTTGCCGTCGGCGTCGATGACGTACGGCTGCCCGTCGGGGGCGAGCGCCTTGGCGGTGCCGGGCATGAACTGGGCGATGCCCTGCGCGCCGTCCGGGGACACCGCGTCGGTGCGGAACCCGGATTCGGCCTGACCCTGCGCCGCCAGCAGCGAGGCGCCGATCTCCGGGCACAGCGAACCCGCACGGCGGTACCAGATCTCGAGTGCCGGCGGCACCTTGCCCGAGGCGAGATTGCCGCCGGGCGTGCCGAATCCGTTCTCGCAGTAGGGCGTACTGGGCGCGGGGATGGTGCCGCCGGCCAGCCACGGCACGGGATCGACCTGGTGTCCGCCGGTGAGCCGCCCGCCCGGCACCAGCTCGAAATGCAGGTGCGGGCCGGAGGATTCGCCATTGCTGCCGACGTCGGCGATGTGCTGGCCCATCTGCACGACATCCCCGGTGTGCACGAAGATCCCGTTCTGGTACATGTGCCCGTACACGGTGGAGTACCGGCGGCCGCTGGCGTCGAGGGAGTCGATGACCACCCAGTCGCCGAACCCGGAGGCCGCGCCGGCGGCCACCACCAGACCGTCGGCGGCGGCGTAGATGGGCGTGCCCGCGGGGGCAGCCAGGTCGACGCCGAGGTGGGCGCCGCCGCGCGCGCCGAACACGTCGCTGACGGTGAATGCGCCTGCGGCGAGCGGATATTGGTGCCGTCCGGCCCCGATGAGGCCGCCGGCCTCGTTGACCGTGCCGGGCGCGGCCGCCATGGAGGCGTCGGCCGGCGCGAGCGCTGTGGAGGTGGAGGCGATGTCCTTGATGGTGACCTGGACCCGGTCCAGGTGATTGCGGGCGACATTGCCGCGGTCGCCCAGTGGAGTCCACTCGATGCCGGCTGCCGCGCCCGGAGTCCAGCTGCGCTGCTTCCAGATCAGGTAGTCGACCCGGAATGCGGCGGCGTTCTCCTGCAGGAACGAGACGATGGCGTCACCCTTGCCGGTGTCGGAGCCGACGATGAATTCCACCGAGCGCCCGGCCTTCAGGTCCGGGGAGGAGTCGTCGTTCGCCAGCCCGCGCATGTCCATCATGCCGAAGTGGGCCACCGTGCAGCGCAGTACGCGCAGGGCGCCCTCCTGCAGACCGGCCTCGACGGGCGAGCCGGTGGCGGGACAGTTGGGTTCGGTACGGGCCAAGGTAACGGCCGGAACCGTGGGTGTGCCCGGGCCGCAGCTGGTCTCGCTGGCGGGCAGGATGATGATGAGTACGAGCGTCAGCAGACCCAATACCAGGCCGACCGCCCCACCTACGAGGATTTTGGGCTTCACGCCCGAACGCTCCCGGCCGCCGCGGTGATCACCCGGACATCATGCCATGGCGGACACGCGGTTTCACGGACCAGCGCGTCTGTTTCAGTGCGCACCGCCCTCACCGGGGCGCCGCTGTTCCACCGGGCGCTGCTGTTTCAAAGGGCACACAGCGGGCATCCCAGACATATGCCGTACGTCGCCCGCAACGAAGTCCACGCCGCTCGAATCATCAGCGGCGTCGGCACGCTGTTCGCCCTCATCGAGGGCGTTTACATCCTGATGCTGGTCCTCAACGCCGACCAGAGCAACAAGTTCTTCACGTTCATCAAGGGGATTGCCGAACCTTTGGCACTGTTCTTCCCGGGGCTGTTCCACACCGGCACCCGGAACCTCGACATCGTCCTCGACTACGGCCTGGCCGCGGTCTTCTGGCTGGTCGTGACCGGTTTCATCGCACGGATGCTGGCGCGCTACTAGCCCGGCCGCGAGCGCGCGCTGCGCTCGCGGCGGAGAGCTGACCGTCAGAGCTTGACGATGGAGGTCAGCGGGTAATCACCCTGGCGCTCACGGCCTTTGAGGAAGCCCAGCTCCAGCACGACCGCCGCCGCGGCCACCTCGGCCCCGGCCGCGATGAACAGTTCGGCCGCCGCCGACAGGGTGCCGCCGGTGGCGAGCACATCGTCGAGCAGCAGGACCTTGCGGCCCTTCAACTCGATGCCGTCGGCCGGGATCTCCAGTGCGGCCGAACCGTATTCGAGGGTGTACTCGCGGGAGAGGACCGGCGGCGGCAGCTTGCCCGCCTTGCGGACCGCGATCACACCGGTACCGAGGGTGGCGGCCACGCCCGCGCCCAGCAGAAAGCCGCGCGCGTCCACGCCGGCCACCAGGTCGGCGTCGGGGGCGCAGGCGGCAAAGCAGTCCAGCACCGCGCGGAAGCCCTCGGAGTCGGCGAACACCGGGGTCAGATCCGCGAAACGCACACCCGGCGTCGGGAAGTCGTCACGCCAGCGGGTCAGCCGCTGTACCGCCGCCTCGGCCCGGGCGGCCCGCTCCCCCGCCACCTCGGCCGTCTCCAGCATCTCGTGCTTGCTCATCCGCACCCGCTCCTCATTCACCACGCCACCGCGGCTCTCACCGTTTCAGCACCCAGCGATCCATGTTCCAGCCCGCTCCCGCCTCGGTGGGGCTGGCGATGCCGTTCTCCATGCCGTCGCCGAACCCGATGGTGCGGGGGGCGGCGAACAGCGGAACCGACGGCATCTCGCTCCAGAGCAGGTTCTCCTGCTCGGTCAGCAGATTCAGCACCGTGCCCGAGTTGTCCTCGGCCGCAAGCTGATCCGCGATGGCATCGTAGCGGCCGTTGCCGAACCGGCCGAAATTCAGGCCCGCACCGGTACGCAGCGAGGCGATGGCGTCGGTTCCGGTCAGCGACCCCGACGGGCCCGGCATGCCGGCCGTGCCGCCCAGGATGGCGTCCACCTTGCCCTCGGTGAGCTGCGCGGCGGTGAAATCCGGTGCGCCCGCGTCGACCACGGTGATGCCCGCGGCCTTGCAGGCGTCGGCGATGGCGGTCACCGTGGCCGCGCGCCGCTCGTCCGGCTTGACGTAGCCGATGCGCACCGTCTGGTTCTGTACCCCCGACGACGCCGCGGCCTGGGTGGCGGTGGCGTCACCGCCCCGATACTTGTCACCCGCACCCGAGATCGACGGGTAGTACACCGAATCCTGTTGCACCGTGCGCGAATTCAACAGCCCGGCGCCCAGACCGAGCTTGACGTCGTAGCCCGGGTGCCCGAACTTGTCGAACAGCGCCTGCCGCGGCACGCACAGCGCGAAGGCCCGCCGCGCGTCCGCCGCCCCGAACACCCCGCCGGCACTCAGCACCAGCTGCTCGACCCCGCGGCCCGGCAGATTCTGCCTGCGGAACCCGCCCAGACTCACGTCACCCAGCGATCCGGCGCCCACATCGAGCACGCCGATCGACTTGTCGGAGACCTTCGACTTCAGGTCGGAATGCCGGTCCCACACCACGATCCGCGGCGTCCGCGGCTGATTGCCCCACCACTTCTCGTTCTTGACCAGCACCAGACCGTCCTTGTCACCGAACGAGTCGATCCGGTACGGCCCCGAGGACGGCAGCAGCGTCAGGTCCGCCTTGCCCGGGGTGAGCTTCCAGCCGTTGTTCCAGAAGTCGGCGATCCGCTCCAGGGTGGGCTGATCCCCGGTCTGCACCGGCGTCACCACGCTCGGGATCTTCACCTGCGTGGCGACCACGTGCGCGGGCATCAGCTCGGTGGCGTTGAAGAGCGTCTTCCACGCCGAATAGCGCTTGCCCGGCCGGAACACCACGGTGGCGTCCTTGGATCCCGGCTGGCAGTCAACCCGCTCGATATCGCGGTAGCCGTCAGTGCTCGCCGCGTCGAACATGGGCGCAGACCCGCCAGGACCGGCCTTGGTGAACCGTCCACTGCGGGCCGCCCAGGCCAGCACCAGATCGTCGCAAGAGGTCGCCACGCCGTCGGAGTAGACGCCCTCCGGCGCGAGCCGATACTGGATGGTCTGGGCGTCGCCGGGTACCTCCTTGGCGGTGCCGACATCGGTGTCGGCCACCGGCTGCCCGTCCGGGCCGGTGTAGAAGAACCCGGTCAGCACCCGCGAGAACACCGCGGCCGCACCGCTGTTGGCGCCCAGGGTGCTGCCGCCGTTGTAGCTGGCGACGACCGCGTCCACGCCGTACCCGATCGAAGGCACCTGGTTCTTGCTCGAGCACCCGGCCAGCGCGCCGGCGGCGAGAGCACCCGCCACCAGCGCGACGGTGGTCCGGCGCACGAACCCATGGTCTTGCTTCACCGTCGCAACCCCCCTGCGCTCAGTGCCGTCGCTGCTGTCGTTTCCCACTCGGCCGGGCTCCGGGGCGCGGCGCCCCGGCATTCTGACTGCGCGGCGCGTGATCGCGTCCGAAACCATTGGCCGAGGCGTCGCCACGGCCCGCGGCGCCGGCCCGCTCGGCGGCCGCCGCGCCGACCCGCGCCTTCGCGCCACCCGAGCGGCGGTTGAGCACCTTCTTGGTGTGCGCGGCCACCGGGCCCCAGGTCTCCTTGAGCGACACCAGCACCGGCACCGCGAAGAAGATGGACGAGTAGCCACCCACGATCATGCCGACCAACTGCACCAGCGCCAGGTCCTTGAGGGTGCCGACGCCCAGCAGCCACACCGCGATCACCAGCATGCCGATGATCGGCAGGATGCCGATGATGGTGGTGTTGATCGAGCGCATCAGCGTCTGGTTGGCCGCCAGGTTCGCCTTCTCCGCGTAGGTGTGCTTGGTCAGATGCAGCACGCCGCGGGTGTTCTCCTCGACCTTGTCGAAGACGACCACGTTGTCGTAGAGCACGTAGCCCAGAATCGTGAGCAGACCGATGACCGCCGCCGGCGTCACCTCGAAACCGACCAGCGAGTAGATGCCCGCGGTCACGATCAGGTTGAAGAACAGCGAGGCGATGGCCGCGATCGACATATCGCGTTCGAAGCGAATCGCGATGTACAGCATGGTCAATCCGACGAAGACCACCAGCGCCAGCAGCGCCTTCTTGGTGACCTCGCCGCCCCAGGTCTCACTGATCTCCGCGATGCTGATGGCATTGCGGTTGGCCTGGCCGTTGGAGTCCTTCGGCTGGAAAGTGTCGAACAGCGCGGTCTGCAGCTTGTCGGCCTGCTCGACATTCAGCGTGTCGGAACGGATCTGGATGGTCGCCGAGGACCCCGAACCCACCTTCTGCACGGTCACCGGATCGTGGCCGAGGGCGGAACGGTAGACGTCCTCGACCTTCGAGGTGGTGACGCTGTCCGAGGCGGGCAACTGGATCCGCGAGCCGCCCGCGAAATCGATGCCCAGTGTGAAGCCCTTGATTCCGATGCTGGCGATGGCGATCGCGATCAGCGCGGCCGCGATGCCGTAGAACAGCTTGCGCTTGCCGACGATCTCGAAGCCGCCGGTACCGGTGTAGAGCCGCTCGAACAGGCTGTGCTGCTTGCCCGAGGGCACCGACTCGTAGTCGAGTTCGGAATCGGAGTCGACGACGACGGGAGAGGACTTGGCCATGATCACGCCTCCTTCACCAGGACGCCGGCCGTCGCCTTGCGTTCCTGTGCAAGCTCTGCAATAGCGCCCAGGCCGTTCACCGACGGCTTCGCCCAGAACGGCGAGCGCGAGACCAGCATCATCAGCGGCGCGGTCACCAGGTACAGCACGATGACGTCGAGCACGGTGGTCAGACCGAGGGTGAAGGCGAAGCCCTTCACCTGCCCCGCGGCCAGCAGGTACAGCACCGCGGAGGCGATGAGCGACACCGTCTTACCCGAGAGGTTGGTGCGCTGCGCGCGCTGCCAGCCGCGCGGCACCGCCGACCGGAAACTGCGGCCCTCGCGCATCTGGTCCTTGATGCGTTCGAAGAAGACCACGAACGAGTCCGCTGTCATACCGATACCGATGATCAGACCCGCGATACCGGCCAGGTCGAGGGTGAACCCGATCCACCTGCCCAGCAGCACGATCAGCGCGTACACCGCCACACCCGCCGCGAGCAGCGAGAAACCCGCCAGGAAGCCGAGCATGCGGTAGTAGAGCAGGCAGTACAGCAGCACCGCCGCCAGGCCGATGGCGCCGGCGATCAGACCCGCGCGCAGCGAGGACATGCCCAGCGTCGCGGACACGGTCTCGGCCTCGGAGGTGCCGAACGACAGCGGCAGCGAACCGTACTTCAGGGTGTTCGCCAGTTCCTTGGAGGACTTGGAGTTGATGCCCGGACCCGAGATCGCGGTGCTACCGGAGAACTGGCCGCCCTCCTTGATCACCGGCGCGGAGACCACGCGGGAGTCCAGGGTGAAGGCGATCTGCTTGCCGACGTACTTGTTGGTGAGGTTGCCCCACTGGTCGGTGCCGCTCGACTTGAACTGCAGGCTGACCACCCACTGGCCCTGCTGCAGCACGCCGGAGGCGTCCTTGATCTCCTGGCCGTCCATCACGCTCTTGTCGAGCAGGTACACGGTGGTGCCGTCGGTGCCGCAGGTGACCAGCGGCAGGTTCGGATCGTCGTTGCCCTGCAACGGATCCGGCTTCGTGCAGTCCAGCGTGGCCATGGCCTGCAGCTGGGCGGTCTGGTCGGTGCTCTGGCGGGCCGCCTTCGCGGCCGCGATCTCCGCGGCGGTGGTCTGCTGCGGCGCGCCCGGCTTCGCCGGGGTCGACGGCGGCGCGGACGGGGTGGTCGGGGCCTGCGCCGGGAACACCCGGTTCTGCGGGGACTCGCCGGTGGTGGTCGGCGCGGGCGCCTCGCTGGTGGCGGGCGCGGTCTCGGCCGGCGTCGCGGCGCTCGGCTGCTGCTGCGCGGGGGTCTGCTGCGGCTGCTGCTGTGCCTGCTTGCCGCCCTGCGCGGGCGCGCTCTGCAGCACCGGGCGGAAGTACATCTTGGCGGTGGTCGCCAGCGTCTTCGCCTGTGCGCCATCCTCACCCGGGACGGTGATGACCAGGTTGTCGCCCTCGATGACGACCTCGGAGCCGGCCACGCCCAGGCCGTTCACGCGCTGCTCGATGATGTTCTGCGCCTGCTTCAGGCTGTCCTGGCTCGGCTTGCCGCCATCCGGGGTGCGGGGCGTCAGGGTGACGCGGGTGCCGCCCTGCAGATCGATACCGAGTTTCGGCGTGTGGTGCTGATCCCCGGTGAAGAAGATCAGCCCGAACATCAGAGCCACCAGCGCGGCGTAGATGCCGAGCAGGCGCAACGGGTGCACCGTTCCCTGAGAAGGTGGCACAGTACTTATCTCCTAGGCGGATTCGAAGGTGGAACGAGCGGGGCACACACCGCAGCGCCACCGGCCGCCGGGAATCCGGTGCGGCCGATGGCGCGGAGTATGTCAGTCCTTGGTCAGCCGAGGCGCGTCGGCGGCGGCTTCCGGGGCGGCGACGTGATCGTCGGCGACGCCGTTCGAAGACGCGGCCGCGGTGTCGGTCGGCAACGCGGCTTCGGTGCTCTCTGCAGTGGTGTCCTCGGTGGCGTCGTCGTCATTGCGCACCTCGCGGATCGACTGCCGCAGCCAGGTGGTGACGACTTCCTCGGCGATCTCCAGATCGACGCTGGTGTCATCGAGCTCGACCACGGTGCCGAAGAGCCCCGACGTGGTGACGACCCGGTCGCCGACCTTCAGGCTGTCCTGCATCTCGGTGACCTTCGACATCTCCCGCTTCTGACGGCGGACACCGAGGAACATCGGGATGAGCAGGGCAACCAGCAGCAGCGGCAGCAGAAGGTCCATCGTCGAAGTCAGCCCCTAGTAAGTGGTCGGTTGGGTGCGTTTCCCACACAGTCTGCCAGTAATCCCTGAGAGAACGCGCGGCGACCTGTTCTAGAGTTCACGCCCGTTCGCGCAGGGCTGATTCACCCATTCGCCCAGCTGCGCGGTCGGCAGCCGACTTTGCCGACCGCGCAGTCCACTCAGGCCGACTGCCCGTAGGTGTAGTCGTCGAGCGGGAAGGTGCTCGCTTCGCGGTGAGCGTTCAGGGTGCTTGTCGGGCGCAGCAGCGCGGCCTCACCGTGCTGGTTGAAGTAGTAGCTGCGCGCGGTGGAGCACTGGCCGCCGTAGAAGACGGACGAATCCAGCTTGCCGGTGACCCGGTCCAGGAATTCGGCGTTGGCGCGCTCGGTGACCTCGAAGACCCGCTCGCCGCGGCGGAACATCTCACCGAACAGGCGCGCCATGTGCTTCATCTGCGCCTCGATGGTGGTGAAGTAGGACAGGCCGCTGTAGGAGTAGGGGCTGTTGAGGCTGACGAAGTTGGGGAACTTCGGCACCGTGATGCCCTCGTAGGCCTGGAAACGGTTGTCGCGCCAGAACTTTCCGAGATCGATCCCGTCACGGCCGATGATCTCGATGGCCGGGAAGTTGACGTCCCACAGGTTGAAGCCGGTGGCCAGGATGAGGGTGTCGATCTCGGTCTTGTGGCCGTCGGCGGTGACGATGCCGTCGGGCTCGATGTGGTCGATGGAGTTGGTCTCCAGGCGCACATGCGGCTCGTTGAACGTCTTGAAGTAGAGGTTGGAGAAGGTGGGGCGCTTGCAGCCGAAGTCGTAGTCCGGCGTCAGCTTCTTGCGAGTCTCCTTGTCGCGCACCTGGGTTCGCAGATGCGCCCTGGCCAGCACGGCGGCGGCCTTGTTGAGCGGCTTGGCCTGCTTGAAGTGCAGCACGCCGACCACCATGAGCGCCTCCAGCATGGAGGTGTTGACCAGGCGAGCGGCCTTCTGCGTCAACGGAACTCGCGCGAACAACTGCTGCACCGCGGGCGGGATGGGGGCGTCGACCTTGGGGACGACCCAGATCGGAGTGCGCTGGAAGACGGTCAGCGCCTGCGCCTTCTTGGCGACCTCGGGGATCAGCTGCACGGCGGTGGCGCCGGTGCCGATGATGGCGGACTTGGTGCCGGTCAGGTCGAAGTCGTCGTCCCAGGCGGTGGTGTGGATGATCTTGCCCGCGAAGGTCTCGATGCCCGGGAACGGCGGGGTGTAGGGCTGCGACAGGAATCCGGTGGCGGCCATCAGGTAGCGGGCGGTGAGCGATTCGCCATTCTCGACGGCGACCACCCAGTGCTGCTGCTCCTCGTCCCAGCGGGCGCCACCGACGACGGTGTCGAAGCGCATGCGCCGGCGCAGGTCGTACTTGTCGGCGACGTGCTCGGCGTACTTCTTCAGCTCCGCACCCGGGGCGAAGAGCCGCGACCAGTTCGGGTTGGGCTCGAAAGAGTAGGAGTAGGTGACCGAGGCGATGTCCACGGCCAGGCCCGGGTAGTGGTTGACATGCCAGGTGCCGCCCAGATCGTCCTCCCGTTCGAGGATGACGAAGTTGCTCAGGCCGAGCCGATCCAGCTCGATGCCCGCACCCATTCCGCCGAATCCCGCGCCGACCACGATGGCGTCGTACTGAGGTGCCACGCCGAACCTCCTGCAAGAGCTGTGTCCGGACAACCGACCGCGCCCGAACGACTGAAGAGTGATGCACATGTCACGGAATGACATCTCATTCCGTTTGTGATCACCGTATCATCGGGCTCGTGACGAAGCCATCCTCGAGAATCGAACGGCGCAAGGCCGAACTCCGGCAGGAGATCATCGACACCGCGTTCGCGTGTTTCGCCGAGAAGGGCTATCACGCCACCGGCATCGCCGACATCGCCGGCGAGCTGGGTATCGGGCACGGGACGTTCTACCGGTACTTCGAGAACAAGCGCGACATCATCGACCACGTCATCGACGATCTGGCCGCGCGCATCATCGAGTCGCTGGGCACCGACAACGCGCCCGACGCGGCCGACAGTCTCGAGGAGTACCGGGCGCAGGTGGACCGCATCGGCGACGCGCTCAACCACATCTTCCTCGAGGACCGGCGGGTGGCGCAGCTGCTGCTGTTCCAGGCCACCGGGATCGACTCCGAACTGACCGCGCGGCTGTACGGGCTGCTCGACACCGCCGACTCACTCACCGCGGGGTACCTCGAGCACGGGGTCGAACGGGGTTATCTGCGTGCGGACCTCGACACCGTGAACACCGCGAGGGCGGTGACCGGCATGCTGCTGGCCGCCATCCTGCACGGCATCCGGACGCCGGAGGTGCAGGCGGTCGACGATCTCAGTCACGCCATCCGGCACCTGCTCATCGACGGTGTCCGCAAGCACTGACGCACGGCTGTCGTCCGTGCCGGACCAGCCTCTCCATGAACAGGCCCGCTTGCGCGGAGCCGCCGGATTCGCAAGGGGGCGGAGGTAATTCGGACATGAAGGCATTGGCACAATGACCCGCGTGACCCCCGACGACGTCCGCCGCACCCGGTTCGGCCATGCACCGTCCGGGCCTCACGGCTACCACCCCGCCCAGGTGGACGCCTTCTGCGCACGCATCGCCGACACCATGCTCGGCCGCGACCATCTCTCCATCGCCGACATCCGGCACATCGAGTTCGACGGGCCCCCACCCGGACACCGTGGCTACGACATCGACGAGGTCGACGACTTCCTCGACCACGCCTGCATGGAACTGGAATACCTACGCCGCGGCCGCGGCCGCCTCCCCGCCGGCCGCACCGGCGACACCCTCACCCACGACGACGTCCTACGCATCCACTTCTCCGCTCCCCTTCATGGTTTCCCCGGCTATCTGGCCGACGAAGTGGGCGCGTTCCTCGACCGCCTGGCGGCGACGCTGGCCCACCACGGCCCCAACGGCCTCACCCCGAAGGACGTCCAGGACATCACCTTCCACCTCGCCCCCGCCGGGGCGCCCGCCTATCATCGCGAAGAGGTGGACGCCTTTCTCGACCTGGTGGTTCACCAGCTCGAGAGGTCCGAAACATCCCGGCACTGACACCCGAAGGCGGAGGAGAATCTCCATCGGACGTCCCGCGCGTCGGGACCTTGGGCCCTGCCTCCGGAAGAGCCGGCGCAACAGACTTATCGTTATGCGTAAACGATTCGAGTTGGTCTTCAACATGTCCTATCTGGCGGTCATCTGGGGGCTGGTGATCGCCATGCGGCGCAATCGCGACCGGGTCTCGCCCGAGCAGCGGGAAACCGCGGCGCGATTCGAGGAGGCGTTCACCCTGCTGGCGACCGGCGACACCGCGCACCTGGCGTTGCGGGCGGTGTCCATGGCGCGGGGTGAGGACCGTGGATATCTGAGCGTCCGGGGCCGGCGGGCGAGTCTGATCGGGCTCGGGGAGATGGCCACCTCGATCACTATCACCCTGTTCTACGTGCTGTCGCTGGATGCCTGGCGGCTGCGGTTCCGCCGGTCCTGGGACGGATTCACCAGAACACTGCTCGGGCTGTCGTTCGTGCGGTTGATCATGCTGGCGACCCCGTTCAACAACTGGGACAGGGACGAGACGCCCACCGGTTACGGCGTGGACCGCAATCTTCCGCTGCTGGCCGTGGGCGCGGGCGAGATGTACCTGATGCGCCGCGAGGCCACCCGCAACGGCGACCGCACCTTCGGCTTCCTCTCCTCCGCCATGGCCGCGTCCTTCGCCTGCTATCTGCCTGTCATCCTGTGGGCGCGCCGCATCCCCCAACTGGGCCTGCTCATGATTCCCAAGACCCTCGCCTACCTGGCCATGGCCTTCCGCGTGTACGCCGACTTCTTCCGAGGCACAACGGAATCGACCGAATCGAAATCTGCGGCAACGACCTCCGGCGCCGACCTCGCCCCGGCACCGACGCCGCCGCTCGGCTCGCCGCACTGACCGCACCGGGCCGCGACCTCTGTGACAGGCGGAGACCACAGCTCACTCCGATCGGATCGGCGATGCGAACGCTGCCGCACGGTGGACGTCAAATTGGTGACCGGGGTGACGGCCAACACCACGCTCGACGTCCTCTTCGATCAGATGACCCACTATCCGTTCGGGCATCCGGGAGTCGACTTCATCGGGGGTGACCGCGCGTGCGCCCAGCCCTCTTGTTCGAGATCCAAACCCAGCGTCTGACGCAGGAACGGCACGACATCCTTCGCCGCACCGCCCTTCGGCAGGGAGCGGTCGCAAGCCTCGATGATCAGCCGTGAATCCAACGCCGACAGTTGCTTTTGCAGGTCTCCACCCGCTGCATCAACTCCACCACATCGCTGTCGGCGAACGCGTCGAGATTTGTGTGGAGGACGGAATTCGACAGGGCCTCGACGGCGGTAGCCAGTTCTGCGATACCGC
>NZ_BAGC01000038.1 GCF_000308655.1 Nocardia niigatensis NBRC 100131
GGTGTACGCCATCGGCCTGTGGAGGCCGGTGAACAGTTCGACCCTTTCGTATACGTAGATCCCAGGCCCCGGCGCACCCGCGCCGGGGCCTCCCGTCATTTCAATAATCATTGAGAGGTGCTGTGCAGCAACCGGATACAACTCCCACCCCTGGTACAGGTGGGACAGACAGACTCGATGACGAGGATTTCCCCGCCTACAGCATGGGCCGTGCGGCGGAGATCCTCGGCGTCACCCAGGCGTTCCTGCGCACCCTCGACGCCGCACGCCTGCTGACCCCGCAACGCTCGGCGGGCGGGCATCGCCGCTACTCGCGCTACCAGCTGCGGATCGCCGCGCGTGTGCGCGAGCTGATCGACGCCGGCAATTCCCTGGAAGGGGCGTGCCGGATCGTGATCCTCGAAGATCAGCTCGCCGAGGCCCAGGCCCTCAACACCACCCTGCAACACGCCCTCGACAAGCACGAAGCACCGGACTCGGGGCACTGATCCACACCCCCACGACTGCGGCAGTCACCACGGGGCGACCGCCCAGCGCCCTGCAGTCCGGGTCGTGCAGATCGAGCGCGCTCCGGTGCTCGCCGCGGGCGTGCCGGGGTCGCCGCGCACACACGCTCGACTTCGACGGGGTTGTCGCACACCACCTTCCAGAAGCCCACCAGCAGCCCGTCGAGGTCGTTGGCGATCTCCGTGCGCACTGATGGTTCGGCCAGCGGGACCGCCAGGCTGCCGGCGCAGCGTCTCGACGGAGCAGGCCCCGGAATCCTGAAGCTGGCCCCAGCCCCCAAAGTAGCTTCGCGCTCAGCGTGATTCGTTGGGACCGGTGCTGACCCGCCCGATCCGTTGGGATCTCATCGCGCAGCAGTACGACCAGATGGTCAAGTACGCGACCGCGCTGCGGCTGGGTACCGCCGAGAGCGAGTCGATCCTGCGGAGGTTCACCCGCGGCGAGCCGAAGCACCCCACCTACCAGGCATTGGAAGAGCTGGGGCGGGCAGCGCGCACGGTCTTCGCCTGCGACTATCTGGCATCGGAGGAACTCAGACGCGAGATCAACAGCGGGTTGCAGGTGGTGGAGAACTGGAACTCCGCCGACACCGTCGTGTTCTACGGAAAGGATTCCCAGCTCACCGGCGCCGACCGCGAGCACGCCGAGGTGTCGATGCTCGCCTTGCATCTGCTGCAATCGGCGATGGCGCACATCAATACCCTTCTGCTGCAAGCCGTCCTGGAAGACACGCAGTTCCACGATCTGGTCGGCGACACCGAACGCCGCGCCCTGAGCCCGTTGTTCTGGTCCAACATCAACCCTTACGGCCGATTCCGGCTCGACATGACCACCAGCCTGGACCTGTCCCGGGAACGAGTCTCAGGCTGAGGTCAGGTTCCGCAACCAGGTGACCTGGTCGTAGTCATGCGCCCGTCGCACAGCGAGAACATCGGCTACTTCGGCGTACTCGAGACACTCATTTCGCGATGGTGGCCAGGGTGTTGGACAGCCACCGGGCGAGTGGTGGAGCCAGTCGCGACAGCGCGTACATCAGGTGCGCCTCCGGGGTGATCGGCGCGACCGCTTTGCCGCGGTCGATGGCCTCGAGGATGTTGGCCGCCGCGCGTTCGGCGGTGTATCCGCGTTTGGCGTAGCTGCTGGTTGTCTTCGCTCGCCGCGCGTCGGCGTTGCCGCCGCGGTAGGCGCTGGTGTGGGTGATGGCGGTGTTGACGATGCCCGGACACACTGTGGTGACCGTGACGCCGTGGGGTCGCAGTTCCATGCGCAGTGCCTCGGACATGCCGAAGACGGCGAACTTCGAGGCGCTGTAGGCGCCCAGTTGCGGGTTGGCGAGCACGCCCGCCGCGGAGGAGAGGTTGACGACGTGCCCGTTGCCGCGCCTGATCATGTCCGGTACGAACGCGGAGACACCGTGCACGACGCCCAGGACGTTGACCTCGAGAAGCCGGTCCCAGTCGCCGAGGGTGGTGTCCATGATGCCGCCGATGACCGCGATGCCGGCGTTGTTGATCAGCACATCCGAGGTGCCGAGTGCGGCCGTTGTGGCCTTGGCGAAAGCGGTCACCTGTTCGGCGTCGGCCACGTTCACCGGCTGGGCGTGCACCTCGGTGGCGCCGGCGGCGCGGGCGTCGGCGACCGTCTGGTCGAGCCCCTCGGGGTTGAGGTCGCACAGGGCCAGTCGTGCGCCTCGGCGAGCGCATTGCAGCGCGAGTTCGCGGCCGATGCCGCTGCCGGCGCCGGTGACGACCACAACCCGACCGGTGAGGTCTCTTGTCTTCATCAAAGTGTCTTTCGTGAGGAGATCGGCCTTCGCGTCAGGCCGGTGCTGTGGTTGGGGTGATGTGTCCGCGCAGGTAGGGCACGACGAGTTCGGTGACTCGTTCGGGCTGTTCGATCCACACCCAGTGGCCTGCGCCGGGGATGGTGTGTATTCGAGCGGACGGGAAAGGGGTCTGCTGTAGCGAGGCCTGCACGGTGGGGATGTAGGCGTCGGCGGTTCCCCAGACGACCAGGCACGGAAGGTCGGCCGGGCGCAGTGTCTCAGCCAGGCGGTTCATCGACTCCTGGGTGGTCGAGCGGTACAGCCGCAGTACCGCCCGTTTGGTGCCCCACGCCCGGATGTGTCCAGCGATCTCGGCCGCGCTGCGCCTGTCGAGGCCGGGGTTGTCGTGGGCGATCAGCGCACGGGCCAGCGGTGGCGCGGCGAGCCGCATGAACAACTCACCCAGTACCGGGGTGCGCCACACCCGTGCCGCGCGGTGCCAGCGGTAGTCGAGCAGGACCCCGGTGTTGATCAAGGTGAGGCTCGCGATGCGGTCGGGGTGGGCGGCGGCGTAGGTCAGCGCCCAGGGGCCGCCGAAGTCGTGCGCCACCAGATGGACCCGCTTGATGCCTAGCACGTCGATCACCCCGGCCAGATGGCGGGCATAGCCGGCGACGGTGTAGTCCTGGTCGGGGCGTTTCTCCGCGCCACCGAAGCCGGGCATGTCCGGGGCGACGACGCGCGCGAACTCGCTGACCGGCGCCATCAGCGCCAGCCAGTCCCGGCCCGCGCCCGGGTTTCCGTGGACGAACACAACGGCCTCGGCCTGATCGGCGGCGGGCCCACCGATCAGCACCGGCGAGCGAACATCGCCGGCGACGATCTGTCGGCGTTGCAGATCGGCGACCGAGCCAGCCATCAGAACTGCACCGGCCACGGGTCGGTCGCGATGAGGCCGGAGGTCTGCAGCGCCGCGGTGCGGTGCACGGCGATCGCCTGATAGCCGGGATCGAGCACCATCTCGAGGAACTTCGCCCGCGACGGGTAGGCCACGATGAGGATCATGTCCCACCACGGCGTGTCCTCGCCGCCGATGACGACCTGGGCGGCATCGCCCGCGTAGACGACCGTGGCGCCGACCCGGTCCAGATGGGGCTGCACTTCCGCGCCGTATCGCTGGTAGCTGTCCCGCCCGCCGACGTCGTTGAACGCGAGCAGGTTCACCATCACCACCGGCGTATCGCTGTCGTGGGCGGCGGCGACGAACGTCTGCACCTGCTGCTCGGTCGGATCGATGTGGCGTGCTGTCGTGGTCATGAGTTTCCTTACAGATGTGATCGCGTCTGGGATCGTCGACGCGCAGAGAAAGGGGACTCGATCGGGGGTTTCAGGACTCGCGCGCCATGTACCCGGCCGCGCCGCCGCCGAGGTAGTCGACCGGGCCGAGGCCCTGAGCAGCCGCCAGCTGGTCGGTGAGGTACCGGATGGTGACAGCGTCGAGGATGGAGTGGAAGCCGCCGTCCTCGCTGAAGTTGACGTTGGCGCCCTCGACTCGGATGAACAGCGTGGTGTCCTCGGTGTTGGTCTCGGGGCAGACGAAGGTGTGCACGGACCCGGCCGGCTCGTACAGATACGAGCCTGCGGTCTGCATCTGGTCGGGGTACTCGAGGTAATGCCAGCTGCCCGAGAGCGTGTACGCCTCCGCGACACCGGTGTGATAGTGCAACGGCACCTTCGAACCCGGGCTGAAGGTCGCCAGCACCACCCACACACCGGCCTCGAGGTCCAGCCGCAGGGGCTTGAAGTGCACCCCCGGGCCGAGGGAGTCATGGATCAGCGGGATGTTGCGTTCGTTGACCGTCAGCAGCTCGCCCTGTGGCAACGCGACACACGGCAGCGCAGCTCCGGAACTGGTCTTCACTGGAACAGGGTTGGTCTTCAAGGTCATCGGGTCTGGTTCCTTCCGCGGGAGCGACCGTCGGCCCTGCCGGCGGCGCGTCATCAACAACGCTCATGATTGGTGACCCACACCACATAGGTCTTGACAGCAGGGGACGAAGATTTAACCGTTGAGGACATGTCTGTGATCCGCGGCACAGCGTTGTCCGGGTACTGCCCACTGGTTGCCGAGTTGGGCGCCGACCCCGCCGAACTCTTGCGCGGCGCCGGCATCAGAACCGAGGACGTCGGCAACGGCGAGACGTTCCTGCCGTTCCGGCGTGTCGTGCACGCCGTAGAGATCGCGGCGGCGCGGCTCGGCGTGCCCGACTTCGGCCGGCGGCTGGCGCAAAGGCAGGGCATCGAGATCCTCGGGCCGGTCGGTGTCGCCGCACGGACTGCGGGCAGCGTGTCGGACGCCTTCGCCGTGTTCGACACGTATGTGGCTGCCTACAGTCCCGCGATCGTCACCCACATCGCGCCCTTCGACGACGATCCGGCGCGTTCGTTGTTCGAGTTCCGCATCCTCGTCGACGACCTCCCGCCGCATCCGCAGGTCATCGAACTGGCCCTCGGCACGGTGCTGCGGGTACTGCGGTTTATGCTTGGCGCGGCCTACACGCCGCTGGCGGTGCGCCTGCCACACGACCCACTCACCACGCCGGACACGTACCTGCAATACTTCGGCGCCACACCGTATTTCGCGCAACGATCGGCCGGATTCACCATCGCGACCGCAGACCTCGCCCGCCCGCTGGCACGTGACGAACTCGCCCACCAGGCGGTGGTGCGATACCTCGATATGATCGTCGGCGGCCGCGAACCGGGGGTGACAGGATCGGTCCGCGAGATCGTCCGCCAACTCCTGCCCACCGGCACCGTGCCCCTGGAACTGATCGCGGGACAGTTCGCGCTGCATCCCAAAGCATTGCAGCGCCGCCTCGTCGCAGAGGGCACCACCTACGCCACACTCGTCGACACAGTCAGACGAGAGACCGCCGAACGCTATCTGCGCGATACCGACATCAGCCTCACCCACCTGACCAGGGAACTCGGATACACCGAACAGAGCGCGCTCAGCCGGGCCTGCCGACGCTGGTTCGGCCAGGGCCCGGCAGCGCACCGCCGGACACTGCGCACACCCTCACCCCCAGTCGACCTGACATGAACTACGCTGACTAGCCACCGAACCCCCGAGGGGGCGCGGTCCGCGGAATGGTGGAAGAGGCGTAGCCCAGAACCCAGGCCCGCACATACCCGCTGGACACCTCCTGCGCTCGGGTTCTGGCTGCTCAGGGCCACGGTGAAAGACAAAAGGCCTGACGCCTTTCCGGGCTGTTGCGGAAGTTAACGGCCAGAATGCAAGACCTCCGATGGTTTTAAGGGTCAAGCCGCTGCGCGTGTCAGCGGTGTGTCGGTGGATGGTCCGAAGGCTTTGATCGGGTCGTAGGGCTGGCCGGATAAGAGGCGGTGGTGCAGTTGTCCGAGCATTTTGTCGAACAGATGCCGTAGTGCGGCTGTGTGTCGGCTTCCGGCGGCGCGGCGGCGTTGGTAGTGCTGGCGGGCGGGGCCTTGGTTGAGCGGAGCGCGCAGGCCTTCGATGATCTCGGCGGCCGATGCCTCGATTCCGCGCTGTCGTCCAACTCGGCGAAGCGCGGCAGCGACGCGGGTTTTGGTGAGCTTCAACGCATCTGCGGGAGTCGGGGCGAGTATCAGGATCTCGCGGGTTTCAGGGCGGGCGAGGTTGGTGGCCGACTTCCTTGCGAAGGTCGCCAGGAATCCCGGGTAGTACTCGCGCAGCAGCGAACGCAGCTCGTTGCCGGCTTTGGTGCGCCGCCAGACCGCGTCCTGCTGAGCGCGCGCCACCACCGCGATGGACCGACCGTCACACGACTCTGACCTTCGTCGAGCGGGAATGCGGATATGCCGTCGCGCGTGCATCTGCCGGCCACAGCGAGCCGGGCGGAGCCGCTGGAGCGACCTACACCTACGTCCGCGCCTCGCTACCGGAGGTGGCACGGGCACTGTCACTCCTCACCAGTGAGCCACACCCCCTTGCTTCGAGCACCCCTGCAGCGATCGGTCCGGAACCCCTGTGCGGCCCGGGATCACGACCGGTATCGTGTGACGGCATCAACCCCAATTCGGGGCAGATTCGACCCAACCATGTGACTGACGTAACGTGCCGTCACATGAGTGATGACTTGACTGGTAAGAGCGCGCTGGTCACCGGGGCCAGCCGGGGTATCGGGTTTGCGGTGGCGGCCGAGCTGTTGGGGCGGGGCGCCAATGTGGTGATCTCGGCGCGGAAGCCGGAGCCGCTGGAGGCGGCCGCGGAGGAGCTGCGGGCGCTGGGGCATCCGGGCAAGGTCGTCGCGGTGGCCGGGAATGCGGGGGATGCGGCGGCTCGGGCCGAGCAGGTCGCTACCGCGGTGGCGCAGTTCGGGTCGCTCGATGTGCTGATCAACAATACCGGGATCAATCCGGTGTACGGGTCGCTCATGGACGCCGACCTCGAGGCCGTGCGGAAGATCTTCGACGTGAATGTCGTTGCGGCGCTGGGGTATGTGCAGGAGGCCTACAAGGCGTGGATGGGTGAGCACGGTGGCGCGGTGGTGAACGTGGCGAGCGTGGCGGGGCTGCGGTCGACGGGAGTCATCGCCGCGTACGGGGCTTCGAAGGCGGCGCTCATCCGGCTCACCGAGGAGCTGTCGTGGCAGCTGGGTCCGAAGATCCGGGTGAACGCGGTGGCGCCCGGCGTCATCAAGACCAAGTTCGCGGACGCGCTGTACTCGGCCGACGAGGAGGCCGCGGCGGGCGTGTACCCGATGAAGCGGCTCGGGTCGCCGGAGGATGTGGCGGCGCTGATCGGGTTCCTGGCCTCGGACGAGTCCTCGTGGATCACCGGCACGACCGTGCGGGTCGACGGCGGCCTGCTGGCCACGGGCGGCATCTGACCCCGGGCGGACCGAAAGCTCGCGCCCGGCACCAGGAGTGAGTGCCGGGCGCGGAACCGCGGGCGCGCTCAGCGGAAGAGCAGCGCGCCCAGGGTGTCGCTGTGGCGGTACTTCAGGTACTTCTTCACCGTCTCCTCGTCGACGGACGGGGTCGCGGTGGCGACGGTGATGACCAGGAAGGTGCCCTGGCTGCCGTCCCGCCACTTTCCGGTCTCGAAGTCGTTGATATAGCTGCCCTCCGGGAGCACCACATCCTTGTCGTCGAACTGGCCGTCGGCGCCGGAAGCCTTGTCCGCGCTGGACATGGTGAGCACCAGCTGGGTGAGCATGAGTGCGCCGTTCTCCGCCTTCCACGCCATCTCGGAGGCGCGCTTGCACCCGAGGCCGGTCAGCTTGCCCGCTTCCTCGATGTCGGCGCACGAGTTGTAATCGCGGCCGGACACATAGGTGGCCTGGAGCGCGACATCGCCCAGTTTGAAGTTCCAGTCCTGGCTGTACTCGGTGTAGCTGAACGATTTGCCGCCGGGCGCGGACTTGGTGGTGGTCGGCGCGCTGCGAGTGGTCGTCGGCGTGCTGGTGGTGACCGTCGTGGTGGTGGTCGTGGTGGTCGCGTCGGCCTGCGCGGTGTCGTCGCTCTTGGACACGAGGACGATCGCGCCGATCGCGACCGCGAGCACCACGACCACGCCGAGCACCACGCCGATGATCAACCCGGTGTTCGACTTCGGCGGCTGCGGCGGCGGGAAGCCCGGCTGCTGTGGAAAGCCCGGGTTCGGCTGGAACGCCGGCTGCTGCGAGAACCCCGGCTGCTGGGCGAAACCCCCGTCCTGCGGATACCCCTGCTGCTGCGGATATCCCTGCTGCCCAATCCAATTCGTCTGCGTGGGCTCCCAGCCCGACTGCGGCGCCTGCTGCTGGCCCCCGGCCTGCTGAGCGGGGTGGTCCCACCATGCCGGATCCGAGTCCTGCGGCGGCTGCCCGTGGGCATTGGGATCGCCGCCGAATCCGGCGGGTGGATACGTCATCTGCTCACCTTTCGCGGCCTGCCCGAGCCCTCCCCGGCCCGGCAATCATTCCCGAAGAGTATGCGGGCGACACGGCATGATCCAATCACGTGGTGACCGACGATCTGCTCATCTGCGGCGCGGGCCCGGCGGGGAGGGCCCTCGCGCACCGGGCGCTGGCGCACGGACTCACGGTCACGATCGTCGATCCGCACCCGCGACGGCGCTGGTCGGCCATCTACGCGGCCTGGGCGGATGAGCTGCCGGCGTGGATCGCCCCGGAAGCCGTCGGCGCCATGGTCGACCGCCCGATCGCGTGGGCGCAGCATCGCGTCGAAATGGATCGCCGCTACCTCGTCTTCGATACGGCGGCACTGCAGGATTCGCTGGATCTCGCCGGAGCGCGGCTCCTCAGGGACAGCGTGACCGCGATCGCGCCGGCGGCCCGCCACCGCCATGACGGGCTGGATCTGCCGTCGGTCCGGCTCTCCTCTGGTTCGGTGCTGGCCGCCGGACGGGTCATCGACGCGCGCGGGGTGGCACGCTCCCCCGGGCTGGCCGAGCAGACGGCGTTCGGGGTGATCGTCGACCGGGCCCGCCTACCGGAGGCGGAAAACTATTTCATGGACTGGCGCGACGACAATGGCGCGGAATCCGATGCGCCCCGGTCGTTTCTGTATGCGGTGCCGCTCGACGAGGAGCGGTTCCTGCTGGAGGAGACGTGCCTGGCCGGGCTTCCGGCGCTGGACCAACGGACGCTGCACGACCGGCTGATGCACCGATTGCGTTCTCGGGGAATCACTTACGACGGCACCGAACCGGTCGAGCGGGTCCGGTTCCCGGTGCACGGCGGCCGCCCCAGCACCACCACGTTCGGCGCGGCCGGTGCTTTCACGCATCCGGCGACGGGATACAGCGTCGCGACCTCGCTGCGGCTGGCCGACGCCGTCGTGGCCGGAGAGTCCGTCTGGCCAGGTTCGGCCAGAACGGTGCACATGCTGCGCCAGGCCGGATTACGCGCACTGCTGTCGTTGCCGCCGGCCGACTTGCCGCTCTTCTTCGAGACATTCTTCACGCTGCCCGTCGACGCCCAGCGCGCCTATCTTTCCGGCCGCGATGACCTTCGCGGCACCGCTGCCGCCATGATGGCGCTGTTCGCGACGCTCCCCTGGCGACTGCGCCGCAGGCTGGCCACCGCTGTGATCCTGCCACCCCGCCACGCACCGGCCGCCGTCCACGACACATCCGCGGGGGATCCGTGATAGCCGAACCGATCAACGGTTGTCGGCAGGGTGCGCCTCTGTCATCGTCGGCGGTCACTCCGCGACTCCCGGTGAGGTGGATATGCGAGCCAAGGCACGGATCGGCCTGCCGCTCGCCGCTTGCTTCGCGTTCCCGGATCGCTTTGCCGCCCAACCGAATCCATTCACCGAATACATGAATCCGGACGCATCGTCCGCGGTGGCGGCGCGCGTACCCGGTCAGGAACCGCTGCGGGTCATCGCAATGGAACCGGCCCCCCGGTGGTTCGATGCCACGATCCCCACGCTGCCGGCCGAGGAGCTCGCCCGGCGACTCCTGGCCGTACAGGCTTGGCGCGCACGAGGATTCAGTTTGAATACTCGCCAACTTCTATCGCACGGACACCGAACGCGCATAGGGAGACACTGTCGCCGCAAGACTCGGTTTCGGGTATTACATCGTGGCCACGTCGAGAATGGCGCCGGCCCGCCACCCGACGTCCCTGGTAGCTGGTGCAATCCCCGGAATCGGGGACTCGGCCTGCCACCCTCGGCGGTGACCGGCCCGTCACGGGCCGACGCCTAACTCTGGATCAAACGTCCCGGCGAATCGGACGGATTCTGCGCTCCGGGACAGCCGAGCGCCGGAACCTGGTGGCCCGCCTAAGCCTTGGACCTGGTGAAACGCCGCGAACTCCCGCAGTGAGCGCAAGGCCGCGTTTCCGGATCGGTTACCGCGTTCTCCCCGAACCCGCCCGGCGGCTTCGATGTTGATCTACCCGAATTCTCCCGAATTGCCGGTCCGAAGCGGTCGCTGATGGTGTGCTGGTGGGGTCGCAATCCCGAATACGGGGAGGTTCCAACGATGTTCGACCTTCCACTATCCAGTCATAGTGCGCTGCCGAGGATGACCGTTGCCGACGCGCTCGCCGCGCAGCAGGCGCACGCCGAATGCCCGATCACCATCTGCCCGATCAAGTTGCAGGCCAGAACATTTCTGTTGGGCCATCAGCATCGCAGACCGAAGGGGGTGGGACGTGGACGATCAGAGTGACATAGAGATTCGCGCACTGCGGGATGTAATCGACGCGGTCGAGGATCGATTGCGGCGCTTCGAGGCCAAGGACGGGGTTGTGCTCGCGGAGCGGTCCGAGGTGTACGCCACGGTCATCTACGCGGTCATCGCGAGTGCGCGCGCCTCCGGCCACTATGGCGCGGGAAGTCTGGCGCGAGCGCCCCTGCTGGACGAGATCCTGATGGGCGCCGAGCCGGACCCCTGGGAGACAGCGAGCTACGCGGTGGTCATCGACCGGGCACTGACACAGTGAAGCGCCCCACCGCCCGCGCGGGCGGCAGCGTCGATTCACAATGCCCCGGCGGCGCCCACGAATCCGGCCCGCTCAGCGCGACGCTCACTCGATCCAGCTCCAATCACGGTCGGGGTCCTGGTATTCCAGCCCGATCCAGCCGTCGTATCCGGCGGCGTCGAGGGCGGCGAAGAGAGCTTCGAAATCGAGGGTGCCGGTTCCGGGCCGGCTGCGCGCCGGCGCGTCGGCGATCTGCACGTGCCCGATCCGAGGGGTGTACTCGGCGATCACGCCGAACAGATCCGCACCCATGCGCGCGAGATGGTAGAGGTCGCAGAGGAACCGCAGATTCGGCTCGCCGACCTGATCGATCACCTGCACGGCCCGCGCTGCCGAGACGATCGGATAGTCGGGCGACTCAATGGAATTCAGGGCTTCGAGCACCACCTGCGCGCCGATGCCCGCGGCGCCACGCGCGGCCAGCCGCAGGTTCTCGAGCGCCAGCTCGTCCTGCACCGCCGGGTCCACGCCGGGAATCCGGTTCCCGTACAGTGCATTCAACGACCGGCATCCCAGCCGCTCGGCAATCCCCACGGTGACGTCGATATTGTCCCGGAATTCGGTCTCCCGCCCGGGCACGGACACCAGCCCTCGTCCGGCGGGAACCAGATCGATGAAATTCAACCCGATGAGCTGCACCCCGGCGTCGGACACCGCGGAGACGAACGCGTCGACCTCCTTGTCCCCCGGCACCGGTTTCTCGCCGAAGGGCCACCAGAACTCGACCGCGTCGAACCCGGCCGCCTTCGCCGCCGCCGGACGCTCCAGCAATGGCAGATCGGCGAACAGGATCGAGCAGTGCACGTCGAACTTCCGCAGGTCGCCGTCGGCGGTGTACTTCATCGGGTCGTTTCCTCCCTATAGGTGTGCCAGCTGCCGAAGGTGATGTCGGTGACCTGCGGGCAGGAAATGATCGGGCCGCGCAGCGGCATGGTCAGCACCGAGCGGTTGTCTTCCAAGACAATCACACCGAGTCCCAGCTCGGGTCAGGCGGTGAGCCGCAGGGCGTCCGGTGAGTTCGGGACGGCCACCTCCGGCACCGCGATCGCGTCTCGATGGATCGGTCCGCCGTAGGTACCGAGAGGCATCCCGGTGCCCCCACGGCGGACCGCCACGATCTCGGCGGCGATGGAGACGGCTGTCTCCTCCGGAGTGCGCCCGCCGAGATCGAGTCCGATGGGCGACTTCAGCCGCGCCAGTTCGGCATTCGTCATCCCGACCGCACGAAGCCGCTGGAGACGGTCCTCGTGCGTCCGCCGGGATCCCATCGCACCCACGAACGCCACCGGCAGGCGAAGCGCCACCTCCAGTAGCGGCACATCGAATTTGGCGTCGTGAGTGAGCACACACAGCACGGTCCGGGCGTCCACCCGGGTCCGGGCCAGATACTTGTTCGGCCATTCCACGACCACCTCGTCCGCGGCGGGGAAGCGGGCGCGGGTGGCGAAGACCTCCCGCGCGTCGCAGACGGTGACGTGATAGCCGAGGAACTTGCCGATTCCGGCGACCGCGGCCGCGAAGTCGATCGCCCCGAAGACGATCATCCGCGGCGGCGGCACATGGGATTCCACGAACACCGTCACTTCCGTGGCAGCGGGCTGCCCGTCGGACCGAGCGCCGCACCCGATGGTGCGCACCGCGGTCGTGCCGGCGTCGAGCATGGCCTGGGCTTCGGCCACCACTTTTTCGTCGAATTCCGCTCCGGAGGTCCACCAGGTGCCCAGCGCCATGACGGCGCCGCTGTCGAGGTCGCGGACCATGGCCACGGCCTCCCCCTCAGCTCGCAGGACCTTTTCCACCGCGTCACGGTTGGAATCGGTCACCGACTGGACGAACACCTGAATCGTTCCGCCACAGGTCAATCCGACCGCGAAGGCGTCGGTATCGCTGTAGCCGAAATCTTCCCGGAGCGGTTCTCCCGTGCGCAGCGACTCGCGGCACAACTCGTAGACCGCGCCCTCGACACACCCACCGGAAATGCTCCCGATGACGGTGCCGTCGGCATCCACGGCCAGGGCCGCGCCGATCGGCCGCGGCGCGGAGCCGCCGATCCCGATGATGGAGGCCACGGCGTAATCCTTGCCCGCCGCATGCCATTCCAAGAGTTGTGCCGCGATGTCGCGCATGACTAGCCTCCCAGGGCCAATTCGATGCCGTTGATACCGAAGTAGGCGACGAAGACGACGCTCACCACGGCCACCAGCCAATGGATTTCGCGGTACTTACCGCGCGCGAGCTTGATCGCCGTGTAGGCGATCAGGCCCGCACCGACACCGTTCGTGATCGAGTACGATGGCGTTCTTCATGGCCAGCGGAATGGAGTTGATGATCATCGTCCGCAGGCCGGTCGCGGCCAGGATGACGATGACGATGCCCATCGGCACCACCAGGCCCATGGCCTGCGGCCAGGTCATGTGGGGTGCGGCCTGATAGGCGACGACGGGGACCAGACCGAGGCCGGCGGCCAATGCGAGGGGCACATTGCCGACCACGCCCATGAGGATCGTGGTCAGTCCGGCGGAGAAGGCGGTCGTGGTGGTCAGCTGCGCGATGCTGAGCTTGTCCCCGTGCGCGTCGGTGACGCCGCCGAGAATTAGCGGAACCAGCAATATGACATATGCCATAGCGACGAATGTGGTGATGCCGCCACGGATTTCACGCGATATGGTGGTCTTGCGCTCCGATAGCCTGAAGAACTTTTCGAGCGCGGAACCCCGCGTTTCCGCGGTGGTGATCGGTGACTGAGTCTGGGTCATGGCTGCCCTCCTAGGGGCGTAGCCGACCAGCGGCCCGAGGTAGCTGGGATATCCCGGGCCGTGGATTCGGTGATGCTTGCTGTGGGGTCCCTATAGCGCTCCACCATTTCGAAAAGCGCGATCTGCCCCTGTTGATCAACTGTTCCGGATGATGTCTTCCGGACGCACGGGCACGCGGTTGATGTTCCCGGTGCCGCCCCGCTTACGGCAGGCGTCGCGAATCGCCGCGGCGATCGCCGGTGTGGAGGAGAGAGTGGGCGGTTCACCCGCGCCGCGCAACCCGTAGGGGGCGTGCGGGTCCGGGTTCTCCAGGATCTCCAGCTTCTGCGGGGGTGTGTCGAGAATGGTGGGAATCAAGTAGTCCGTGAAGGACGGGTTCCGCACCTTGCCGTTGGTGACCTGAATTTCCTCCATAACCGCCAGACCGAGGCCCTGAATGGAGCCGCCGTGGATCTGGCCTTCCAGCGAGAGCCGGTTCATGATCTTGCCGACGTCCTGAACGGCGTCCAGGGCAACGACTTTCACCAGGCCGAGGTCGGTGTCGACGTCCACTACGGCCCGATGCACGCAGACCGCGAGCTGGGTGTGGCTGGAGCCCTGGCCGGTCACCTTGTCCATACCGGTGGTCGGCCGGTGGTGGTATTCGCGGGTCAGATCGATGACGTCGTCGCCGAGCACATCCGCGATGGCCGCGACCACCGCACCGTTGTTCTCGACCACCTTGCCGCCCTCGAGCCGCATGAAGCCGTGCACGTCGAACTTCTTGCGCGCCAGCACGAACAGCTCGTCGACGATCGCCCGGCAGGCCGTCATCACCGCGCCGCCGGTCATGTAGGACTGGCGCGAGGCGGACGAGGAACCGGAGCTGCCCACATTGTTGTCGGAGGGGTGGCTGATGACCCGCTCGACGCCGAGTTCGGTGCGCACGATCTGCGCCTCGAGGGTGATCAGGCCCTGACCGACCTCCGCCCCGGCGGTGTGCACCAGCGCGACCGGCTCGCCGGCGATGACCTCGAGCCGCACGCGGGCGGTCGAGTAGTCGTCGAAACCCTCGGAGAAGCAGATGTTCTTGATGCCGACGCCGTAGCCGACACCGCGGTACACGCCCTCGCCGTGGGTGGTCTGCGACGCGCCGCCGGGCAGGTTGCGGATGTCCGAGATGTCCACGGACTCCGGCAGTTCCATGTCGCGCAGGCTGTCCAGCATCTCCTTCAGCGGGGTCGGCGCGTGCACGACCTGGCCGGTGGCGAGCGTGGAGCCCTGGGAGACGGCATTGACCTGACGGACCGTGACCGGATCCATGTCGAGGGCCTCGGCCAGCTTGTCCATCATGGACTCGTGGGCGAAACACGCCTGCACGACCCCGAATCCGCGCATGGCGCCGCACACCGGGTTGTTGGTGTACACGCCGTAGGCGTCGATCTCCAGGTGCGGGACCTCGTAGGGGCCCAGCGCCAGCGAGGCGGCGTTGCCGATCACGTTCTGGGTGGCCGAGGTGTAGGCGCCGCCGTCGAGAACGATGAGAACCTTCGCGTAGGTGAGCTTTCCGGTCGCGGTGGCGCCGAACTCGTAGCGCATCCTGGCCGGGTGGCGATGCACGTGCCCGAAGAAGGATTCCTGGCGGTTGTACATCATCTTGATCGGCTTGCCGGTCCGCATGGCCAGCATGCCGGCGTGGATCTGCATGGACAGGTCCTCGCGGCCGCCGAAGGCGCCACCGACACCGGACATGGTCATGTGGATCTGGTCTTCGTTCAGCCCCAGGCAGGGGCCGATCTGGGTGAGATCCCAGTGCAGCCACTGCGTGGCGACATAGAAGTCGAGCGAGCCGTCCTCGTTCGGGATGACCATGCCGGACTCCGGGCCCAGGAATGCCTGGTCCTGCATGCCGACCTCGAACTCCTCCGATACCACGATGGCGGCGAGGGCCTTGCCGGCCTCGATGTCACCGGCGCGCACCGGCTGATAGCGGGCGATGCCGCCGCGCGACTGCACGGCCAGCCCGATCGGGTCCTCGATGACGGCCATCGGATCCGTGATCGGTTCCAGCACTTCGTATTCCACCTCGATCGCGGCGACGGCCCGCCGCGCGATCTCGGGGTGGTCCGCGGCGACCAGGGCGATGGCCTCGCCGTGGTGGCGGACCTCCTCGAAGGCCAGCACCGGCTGGTCCCAGGTGTGGTCGAGGCCGTAGACCTTGCGGCCCGGCACGTCCTCGTGGGTGAGCACGGCGTGCACGCCGGTCATGGCGAGCGCCTTGCCGGCATCGACGCTGACGAGCTTGGCGCGGGCGTGCGGGCTGCGCAGGGTCGCGCCCCACAGCATGCCGTCCATCCACAGATCGGAGGAGTAGGCGAATTCGCCCTTCACCTTGAGGGTGCCGTCGGGGCGCAGCGGGCTCTCGCCGATCCCGCCGCCGCCCGGTACCGCGACGTCGGTGGGGAACCGAGTGGCGCGTGCGATGGTCATCGGTTCTCCAGCTTCATGATTCGCCGCCGCGCGGCGACGCCGGCCCGGCCGGCCGCGTCGTGGGACATGGTCTTCAGCTCGTCGTTCTCCACGACCGTCTTGCCGCCCACCAGCAGGCGCGCCAGCGGCGGCTGCGGGCCGAACACCAGCGCGCACACCGGGTCCTCGACGGCGGCGCGGAAGCCGTCCACCTTCCAGACCGCGATATCGGCGAGCTTGCCGACCTCGAGGGAGCCGATCTCGTTCCGGCGGCCCAGGTTTCGGGCTCCGCCCAGGGTGCCGACCTCGAGGGCCTGACGCGCGGTCATGGCGCGGGGGCCGTGCACGGCGCGCTGGAACAGCATGGCCTGCCGCATTTCCCCGGCCATGGAGGTGAGCTCGGAGGAGGCCGCGCCGTCCACACCGAGGCCCACAGGGGCGCCGGCGGCGAGCAGGTCCATCACTCGCGCGATGCCCGCGCCGAGGCGGGCGTTGGAGGTCGGGCAGTGCGCGGAACCGGTGCCGGTCCTGGCGAAGGCCGCGATGTCCTTGTCGTGCAGGTGTACCGCGTGCGCGAACCACACGTCGTCGTCGAGCCAGCCCAGCTTCTCCATGTATTCGACCGGGGTGCAACCCATCTGCTCGATGCAGTGTTCTTCCTCGTCGAGGGTCTCGGCGAGGTGGGTGTGCAGGCGGACGCCGTGCTGACGGGCCAGCGCGGCGGAGTCGACCATCAGGCCCTCGGACACCGAGAACGGCGAGCAGGGGGCGACGGCCACGCGCAGCATGGAATCGAACGACGGGTCGTGGTACGTGCGGATGATCTCCTCGGTGTTCACCAGGATCTCGTCGCGGTTCTCGACCACCTCGTCCGGCGGCAGCCCGCCGTGGGACTGACCGCGGTCCATGGACCCGCGGCACGGGTGGAACCGGATGCCCAGTTCACGGGCGGCGCGCACCTCGGCCTCGAACAGATCACCACGGCCCTGGGGGAACACGTAGTGGTGATCGGTGGAGGTGGTGGTGCCGGTCAGCGCGAGCCAGCCCAGGCCGGCCGAGGCCGCGCCGTAGACGATCTCGGCGTCCATGGTGGCCCACAGGCGGTACAGCCCGGTCAGCCACTCGAAGAGGGTGGCGTCCTGGAACAGGCCCTGGGTGGCCCACTGGTAGAGGTGGTGGTGGGTATTCACCAGGCCCGGGGTCACCAGGCAGCCGGTGCCGGAGAGGCGTTCAGCACCCACCACCATCGGCGCAGGTCCCGCGCCGAGAGCTTCGATCCGGCCGTCGTCGCCGACGATCAGATGGCCATTGGGGATCTCCGCACCGACAACCGGTGCGAGGTAGGCGTTTTCGATGACGAGCTTGCGCCCGCCCGTCGCCTTACCGCCGCCCCTGGTGGCATCGCTTCGCGAGGCAGTACTCATTTGGCCGCACCCTTCCGCTCGGCCGCAAGACGCACGGCATCCAGAATCTTCTCGTAACCCGTGCAGCGGCAGAGGTTTCCGGCCAGCGCCTCACGGATCTCGACATCCGACGGGTGGGGTACGCGGTCGATCAGGTCGTGCGCCTGCACGATCAGGCCCGGCGTGCAGAAGCCGCACTGGACCGCGCCGGCCTCCACGAAGGCCTGCTGCATCGGGTCCAGCTTGTCGCCGTCGGCCAGGCCCTCCACGGTACGGACCGAACGGCCCCGCACCTGGCCCGCGGCCACCAGGCACGAGCAGACCGGGGTGCCGTCCAGATACACGGTGCAGGAACCACATTCGCCCTGTTCACAGGCGTTCTTGGCGCCGGGGAGGCCGACCCGCTCACGCAGCAGGTACAGCAGACTCTCGCCTTCCCAGACGTCGTCGGCGGTTTCCTGGGATCCGTTGACGGTGAAATCGATACGCATCAGGCCGCCGTCCTCTCCGCGGTGTAGTCGTTCCATACCCAGCCCAGGGTCCGGCGGGCCATCACCGACAGCGCGTGCCGGCGGTAGTCGGCGGTGCCGCGCACATCGTCGATGGGCTTGGCCGCGGCGCCGACCAGACGGCCGAATTCGTGGGCCAGCTCCTCGCTCAGCGCGCCGCCGTTGTCCCAGTCCAAGTTGGCGGCCAGGAAGTCCTGGGCCTCGACCGGACGGATCGGGGTCGGACCGGCCGAGCCGATGCCCGCGCCGGCGGTCCGCGAATCCGCTTGCAGCGCAAGGGAGAACGAGCACACCGCGATCACCATGGCGTTGCGGGTGCCGACCTTCGAGAAGTACTGCGGGCCGGCGGCGGGCCGCAGCCACACGGCGCGAATCAGCTCGTCCGGTTCCAGGGAGTTCTTCTTGACCCAGACGTAGAAGTCGTCGATGTCGATCATGCGGGTGCCGCGTGCGGCCGACTCGACCTCGACCACGGCGTTGGCGGCCAGCAGGGCCGGGTGGGCGTCGCCGGCGGGCGAGGCGCCGCCCAGGTTGCCGCCGACGGTGCCTCGATTGCGGATCTGCGGAGAACCCACGGTGCGAGACGCCTGGGCCAGACCGGGCAGGCGATCCTGATACCGGTTGATGATCTTCACGAACGGGACGCCGGAGCCGAGCCGGATACGGCCATCGGCCTGCTCGTCGACCTGGAACAGCTCCCGGCACGGGTTCAGGTCCAGGATGGCGGCCGGGCGGTGCACGTCGAAGTTCAGTTCGACCATCACATCGGTGCCGCCCTGAATCGGAATCGCTTCCGGGCGTTCCGCTTTCAGCTGGAGCGCTTCGGCCCAGCTTCCCGGTTGCAGGAAATCCATTGCAATCCTCTAGATATCGGTTCGACGCAGGTACGACAGCGCTCGGCTGCCCCGGTACGTAGAGAAGGGGGGTTCGACAGCAGGGGTGAGGGCATGGACGGACTCATCGGTCGTCCAGGAGCTTCCGTATCCGCAGGCCGGGTGATGTCGGCGAGTTCACGTCGGACGACCAGCTGCTCGTCGGCTGCCGGGTTGCCGATACGGTGCTGCAGCTCCGCGAGCATCTCGGCGGCGCTGCGCCCGGCGGCCCGGATCAGGAAGACGTGGCCGAAGTGCTCCTCGTACATCACGTTCCAGGAGGCCAGGTCCGCCCGCACCGGATCGTCGGCGTCGGAGGCTCCGGACTGCTCGTCCGCTGACCACCGCGCCTCACGCCCGGACCGGTGTTTCGCCGCCGTGCTCGCCACCGTCTTGCGAGCCCATGTCGGCGACGCATTGCAGGTCAGCAGGTGCGTCTCGGCCTCCTCCCGGGGCAGCGAACCGAGCCATTCCAGGCAACTCGACATCCGACCTCCATCCGTCATCGGCGTGTGTCAACCACTAAACCCGGCGGGCGGTCGTGCTCGATAGGACGAGACCTCCGAACCTGTGGCCTGCTTCACAGGGGCGCGTTCGTACTTACATCCAAGTTCGGTAACCGGGCCGTCACCGACTGTTAGCCTCGAGCATCATGCGGTTACGTTCCCTGCTGACCATGCACGATCTCGGCTTGCGGCTCGTCACCGGCGAGGACGAGCTGGACCGCTTCGTACGCTGGGTAGTAACCACCGACATGCTCGATCCGAGCCGGTACCTTTCCGGTGGGGAATTCGTCCTGACCGGCCTGCAATGGCGGCATGCCCCCGAGGACAGCGAGACGTTCGTGAGCGCGCTCGCCCGCGCCCGAGTGGCCGCGCTCGCCGCCGGCGACGCGCTGTACGGCGAGGCGCCCGAGGATCTCGTCGCGGCGTGTAGGAAACACCGAATTCCGCTGTTCCGGGTCGAGGAACAGATCGCGTTCGCCACCGTCACCGAGCAGATCAACCGGAAACTGTCGTCGGGACGGGCCGCCGATCTGAGCGCGATCCTGGACCGGCACCGGCAGCTGGTATCCGGTGGCGGATTGGATTCGGTGCTCGACCTGGTGCATCACACACTGGGCACGCGCTGCTGGGTGGTGTCCGCCCTCGGCCGCGTCGTCGCCGGGCCCACGCGTGACCTGCCCGGACAGGTGCGGTCGGCGTTCCTGGGCGCACGGCGCCTACCGCATGTGCTTTCGCACGATCAGGTGCGGTACTCGCTGTTCGCGGTGGACGCCGACGGGACCTCGCGCATCGCGGACTGGTTCCTGGTGTTCGAGAGCGACTACAAGGACTGGCCCGAGGAGCGGCGGGCGCTCATCGGGGAACTGGCCGCGGTGGTGTCGCTCGAACGGGCCAGGCAGGACGATCGGCACAGTGCCGAAGGGCGGCTGGCGCAGGAATTGATCGAGCTGATCATGTCCGATGCCAAACCGGCCGAGATCATCTCGCGGCTGGAACTGACCGGGCTGGGGTTGTCGGACAGGTACCTCGCGGTCGCCGCCACCGCGGACTCCGGGGCCGTGCGGCCGGGCGAGCTGCGGGCCGTGTTGCGCGAAATCCTTTACGGCAGAAGCCCTGCCATCGGTGTGGTCGACGGCGAGGTCATCCTGCTGGTCGCGCTCGGGGACGACAAGGCCCTCGACGATCACGTGCACCGGGCCGTCGAAGCCCTCGAACCCGGGCTGCAACTGAGCCGGCTCTCGGTCGGCATCAGCGGCGCGGTCGACGGCGAAGGGCTGCGCGGCGCGGTCGAAGAGGCTCGATACGCCCGGCGCATGGCCGCCGAACGGCAGCAGCCCACCAGCGTCGTCCGCCACGACGAACTCGCCACCCACATGCTGCTGCTCGCCAGCGTGCCCGACGAGGTCCGGCGCATGTTCCGGGTGCGGCTGCTGGACCCGCTGCGCGTCTACGACCAGGACAACCGCGCAGATCTGGTACACACCCTGGAAACCTTCCTCGAGGTATCCGGATCCTGGACCAAATGCGCGGATCTGCTCCACGTGCACGTGAACACGCTGCGCTACCGGATTCAGCGCATCGAAGAACTCACCAACCGCGACCTGTCACGGCTCGAAGACCGCGTCGACTTCTTCCTCGCCCTCGCACTGCGGTGATTGCATCCGCGGCTCGATGTCGATGCCTCAGCACTGAGGTGCCGATTACGCTGCGACACAGCGCGATCGCCGCCTCGTCGCCGATTTCTCGAGGTGATCGATGCCCGCGGCCCATCCCCAGCGCGCCACGGTGGGTCACCCGACCACGTGGCCCGGCGCGAGCAGCCGGGGCGGCAACGCACCGTGCGGAAGGGGCGGGCCGATCGCGACCAGGCTGCCGGGCGTGCGCCCCCTCCCCCAGCCGAGCTGCTCACGGTAGCGGCCGATGTGGGATTCGGGGATCGCGGTGCTGTCGGTGAGCGGGACTGCCTCCGGTGAGACGTAGAGGGCGTCGGCCGGGCAGTACGCCTCGCACATGAAGCAGGTCTGACAGTCGGATTGTCTTGCGATGAACGGTATTCCGCTGTCGGTGCGGTCGAAGACATCGGTCGGGCAGACATCGACGCACTTGTCGCAGGCGATGCAGTCCTCGGCGCGGACCAGCTCGATCATGACGCCACCGCCACGGGCACACCGGCGATTGCCGTCGTGGACGTCCACACCTCGTCCAAGCCGCCGGACAGGATGTGGTGGTGCTGCGCCGGATCCAGCTCCGGATGGTCCGAGCGCTTGCTCATGCCGCGAGTTTCCTTGCGTGCCAGCGTGGATCGGTACATCAGGCGGCCGACCGCGGTGATCGCGGCGGCCTGCCGGGCCCGGACCTTCTCCCTCCCGGTCGCGCCGCCGAGTCCGCGCGCGGCCCGATCCCAGAGCTCGTCGAGTTCGGCCAGCGCGGGCCGGATGCGATCACCGTGGCGCAGATAATTCTTCTCGAACGGGATGAGTTCACGCTGCGCGTCCGCGACGACCTCGTCCGAGGTCACCGATTCTGTTGCCTCGGGCCGCAATCCGACCCGGCCGACGCCATGCACACTGAGCGGGTCGATCCGGCCCGATCGGAGGGCGAACCTCGCCGCACCCCGCCCCGCCCAGCTCCCCGAGGACATGGCCCACGCCGAGTTGTGGCTGCCGCCGCCGGTGAAGCCGCCGCAGATTCGCTCCCTGGTCGCCGCATCGCCCGCGGCGTAGAGGCCGGGAACCGTTGTCGCGCAGTCATCGTCGACGACATCGATACCGCCGGTACCCCGCACCGTGCCCTCGGCCAGCAGATCCACCTCGAAGCGATCGGTGAACGGGTTGATCCCGCGCCGGTCGAACTGGAGGAAGAAGTTGGGCTGCCCCAGCCGCATGCTCGCCTGCACCTCGGCATCGGCCCGGTCCAGCTGCGCGAAAACCGGCTCCGACAACAGGGTCCGCGCGATCATCGACCGGCCCTTGGCTGAGCCCGCACCTTCCAGTACCCGGCCATCGGCGTGGAAGAAGGTGGCGTAGCCGTAGTAGGCGGTCTTGGTGATGGTCGAGCCCTTGGGCACGATGCCGTAGGCGTTGGAGAACTCCATGCCCGAGAATCGCGCCCCGGCCTCGGCGGCCATGAGCGCACCGTCACCGGTGTCGACATCGGTACCCAGCGCCCGCGACAGGAAGGCACAGCCGCCCGTCGCCAGCACCACCGCACCGGCAACGACCCGGTAGTCTGCTCGCCCTGCCGCCGATATCCGGTAGCTCCGCGCACCACACCGCCGGGGTCGACCAGAAGCTCCAGGGCCGGAGCATGATCCAGGATCCGCACGCCGAGCCGTTTCACCCAGGCGCGCATGCGGCGCATGTATTCGGGTCCCTGCACACCGGTGCGCAGGGGCTCGCCGGTGTCGGGATCCACCGGGAACGGGTAGCGGCCCTCGACCGCGAGCCGGTTCATGTTCGTGTACGTCTGGTCGAGGACGCGGTCCATCCAATAGTGGTCGGCCAGATATCCGCCCAGCGCCTCACGGCCGGCCTTGGCATCGGCACGGGCGGTGACCTCGGGCGCGACGTACCAGACGCCGGTGCCGGAAGGAGCTGTGGCGCCGCTGGTTCCGCAGTATCCCTTGTCCACCAGCGCCACCTCGGCCCCCGCTTCCCGGGCGTGCACCGCCGCCCAGCACGCGGCGGGGCCGCCGCCGATCACCAGCACGTCGGTACTGATCTGCCATGGTTCGCTCATCGGCACGTTCCTCCCGGGAGAGTTGGTGTCCGGAACGGTAAGGCGGCCCGTCGTTCTCACCGAAGAGTTCGGATCAGGGCGATCCTTTGGCGGCGGAATTTCCCACATGGTGGCAAGCCGGTTGCATCTCGCGGCCGTCCGGCATCGGCTCATCGGCAGGCTTCGGCCATGCCGCTGAGCCACTGGCGGACGGCGGTTCGCTGCTCGGGAGTGAATCCCGCCTCCAATTCGGCTTCGCGGCGGGCGACGGCGGCGTGGGCCTCGGTGTAGACAACGCGTTCATCCACGCCATGCACGTCGGCGGCGTGTGGACCATGATCTTCCCGCTCGCGGGAGCCGCGGTCGTGACCCTCGCGCTGCGCCCTCGCCCGGCACCCCCGACCGCGCCGGAACCCGAACCGGGTCTGGCCGTCGCAGGCCACGATTAATTCAGGGTTGTCTGTAACCCTAGTTAGCACTTACCTTGGAGTGTGTTGCACCGCACAGCAGCGGCCTCGGTTCCGATTGCTGAGCGGCGCGGCACAGAGACGAGGAGGCAATGATGGCTCTGACGACGATGTCGGGCTCCGTTCCCGCGGCACGAGATTACGCGGATGTGCTGCACACCCTGTCGGAGGGCTCGGTGTACCGCCGATTCGATCCGTATCTCGATATCGCCTGGGACTCACCCGAATTCGCGATCGACCCGCAGGACCCGCGCTGGGTGCTGCAACCGGACATCGATCCGCTGGGCGCGACGCAGTGGTACCGGGACCTGCCGGTGGAGCGGCAGATCGAGATCGGGCGGTGGCGGATCGCCAATGCCATCAAGGTCGGCGCGGCCTTCGAGAGCATCCTGATCCGCGGAATGATGCAGTACATCATGAAGCTGCCCAACGGGTCGCCGGAGTTCCGCTACTGCCTCCACGAGATGACCGAGGAGTGCAACCACATCCAGATGTTCCAGGAGCTGGTCAACCGGATCGGCGTGGACGTCCCCGGGATGCGGCCCGTCTTCCGGGCGCTGTCACCGTTCATCGGCGTCGCCGGCGGCTATGCCTGGCCGATTCTGTTCATCGGCATTCTCGGGGGCGAGGAACCGATCGACCATTATCAGAAGGCGGTCATTCGCAATGGCGCGAACCTGCCGCCCGCGGTGGTGCGCTGCATGGAGATCCATATCGCCGAGGAGGCCCGGCACATCTCCTTTGCCAATGAGTTCCTGAAAGAGCATGTCCCCGCATTCAACCCGCTGTATCGCAATGTCTGCGGTATCGCCTTCCCGCTCGCCATGCGGTGGCTGGCCGGCGAGATCATGGCGCCCCCATCGGAATTCGCCCGCACCTTCGACATCCCCCGCGAGGTCATCAAGGAAGCGTTCTGGCGCTCCCCCACCGCTTCGAGAATCCTCTCGGGCTACTTCGGAGACATGCGTTCCCTCGCCGACGAGCTGGGCCTGATGAACCCCGTCACCAAGCGCCTGTGGAAATTCCTCCACATCGACGGCGACCACTCCCGCTACCGCAGCGAGCCCGGCCGCCGAGCCGCCTGAGCTCGGGGTTACCCACCGGTATCAACGTCCTGGTCGATGGTCTGCGACCGGTACCCCGTCGGCGACGGAGTGAACGGCCCGCCTGAACGAACACAGCGGCGAAAAGTCGCGCTGGTTGGGTTCAGCGGGTCGGCAAGCCATCCGTCCCTGGCACACACGACTTGTGGCACTTCTTCCAGCGTGTGTCCTGGGTCGACACTGGGGCCAGCCCGCAAGAACGGAGGCCGCCATGTCAACAGCAGTCGACGATCCGGTTCTGTCTCCGGCCGCGCTCGCGGTCCTCACAGAGCGGTACCTACGCCGCGACGCCGACGGCCGCGTCTGCGAGTCTCCCGGGCAGATGATGGATCGCGTGGCCGGGTTCGTAGCCCAGGCCGAGGACGTTTACCGGTCGGGTAGCGCCGACACGTGGGCGGAGCGGTTCTCCACGCTGTTGCGGGCACGCGAATTCCTGCCCAACTCACCGACATTGATGAACGCCGGGACCGGCGCGGGCGTACTGTCGGGCTGCTTCGTCCTGCCCATAGAGGACTCGCTGGACTTCATCTTCACCACGCTGCGCACCACGGCGCTGCTCCACCAAGTCGGTGCGGGCACCGGATTCTCGTTCTCACACCTACGGCCCCATGACGATCTCGTACGCTCCACCGGAGCACGCGCCAGTGGACCGGTCTCGTTCATCGAGCTGTTCGACACCGCGACGCAAGTGATCCGCCTCGGCGGTCGACGGCGGGGAGCGAACATGGCCGTGCTCGACGTCCACCATCCCGATATCGGGGAGTTCATCCGCGCCAAGAACGACCCCACAGTACTGCCCACCTTCAACCTCTCGGTGGGAGTCACCGACGAGTTCATGTCGGCTGCCACGGCGGATCGTCCTCATCCGCTGATCGATCCCCGTACCGGCCGCGTCCTGCGGATGGTCTCCGCCCGCACCCTGCTGGAGGCCATCGCCGAACAAGCGTGGCGCAACGGCGAACCGGGACTGCTGTTCCTCGACACGATCAACCGCGCCAACCCCCTGCTCGCCCTCGGGCCCGTGGAGGCGACCAACCCCTGCGGCGAGGTCCCGCTCGCGGCGAACGAATCCTGCAACCTCGGATCCATCGCCCTGCCCCGCTTCCTCACCAACGAGCACCTCGACGAACCGCGCCTCGCCGAAGCCGTGCGAATCGCGGTGCGGTTCCTCGACAACGTCATCGACGTAGCGACCTACCCGGCACCACAGCTCGCCACGGCGGCCCGGGCCACCCGCAAGATCGGACTCGGAGTCATGGGACTCGCCGAAACACTGGCGGCCCTGGGACTTCCGTACGACAGCGAAGTCGCCGTGCAGTACACCGGACGGCTCATGTCACGCATCGCGCAATGGGCGCACGCGGCCTCCCGCGAGCTCGCGGCCGAGCGCGGCGCCTTCCCGTTGTTCGCCCGCAGCAGCTGGGCCACGAGACCCGAAGCACCCATGCGCAATGCCCAGGTCACCTCGATAGCGCCCACCGGCACCATCGCACTGTTCGCGGGCACTTCCGCGGGAATCGAACCGCTGTTCGCCCTCGCCTACACCCGGCATGTGCTGGGGCGCGACTTCGCCCAGATCGAGCCGCTGTTCGAACAGGTGGCTACCAAACGCGGCGTGTGGTCTCCGGCGGTCGCGGCCGAGATCGCCGACAGCGGCACCGCCGACCACCCGGACATTCCCGTCGACCTGCGCCGCCGATTCGTGACCGCGCACGAGATCGACCCGTACTGGCATGTGCGAATGCAGGCCGCCGTGCAGCGGCACACCGATGCGGCGGTCGCCAAGACCGTCAACCTGCCCGAATCCGCGGATATCGACGAGGTACGCAATGTCTTCCGCCACGCCTGGCGCGCGGGATGCAAGGGCGTCACCGTCTATCGCTCGGGCAGCCGACCCGATCAGGTCCTGCGGCACCCACACCAGAACGCAACCGCCACAGGGATTCACGTACACGGCGTCTACACCGGCGGCATGCCGGTACCCGGGCGGACGTAAGAACACCGCGTCCTCCGAATTCCCGCTACGCCGCGGCTGCGTCCGACCAGGCACAGCACGGCCTTAGGTCACTGGGATCGGAGACCTCCGGACCTCCCGATGCGGTGGAAATCCGGAAATCCTGGAAGGAGAACCCGACCGGTTCCCCGTGCGACGGTGCGGAAACCTGCGTGTTCGAAAGGCCGGTTGTGCGAATGATGGCAAGTTTGATGTTCGCTTTGGCGGCGTGGGCGCTGCCGGCGACCCTGTGGTGGGCCGCTCACGGTTTCCCGACCGCACGACCTGCTGGAAGGCATCGCACGGAAGTGCCCGGTCGCGATCCGCGTCATCGCGCGGTGGTGTCCTCGGTGGACGACGACACTCGTTTCGCCGCACTCACACGCCAGGGTGTCTCGTGGGCTGATCCGACCATGGTGTGGCCTGCGCTGTCGGTGGAGAACGCTCTGCTGTCGGAGTTGCTCGCCGGCCGTTTGCGGCCGGACTATTACCGCGAGCGGATGACGGATCTCGCGCGCCGCTGTGAACCGGCCGAACCCGCTTCTGGCGAGGAATAGCCCGACCGAGGATTCGCGGTTCGATGCGCGCCTTTCTTCGGAGACCGTGAAGTCCGAAGGCCACTGTGGTTTCGGCAGAGGATTCGGTCACGACGCGAATGGCGATCGTCGCCGGTTTCGGCTACCAGAGACTCTTTCAGAAATTCGGCAAAGGCAGTGGGATCGATTGTGTCGGAACTATTTTCACCCCGTTAGGAGGAACGATGAGTCTGTTTCCTGTCTACCGACAGCCGGGCACACTGATGGCCGACCTCGAGGATATGTGGAATACAACCCTCGCGCCGTTCACCGAGTGGGCGCCGACCTTCGGCACCCATCTGATCCGGGTCGAGGACGCCGTCGAGAAAGGCCGCTACGTGGTGCGCGCGGAGCTTCCCGGTATAGACCCGGACAAGGACGTCGAGGTATCGGTCCGCGATCGACGTTTGATGATCAAGGCCGAACGCACCGAGAAGAAGGAGGAAAAAGGGCGTTCGGAGTTCCGCTATGGCTCGTTCGAACGCACCGTGACCCTGCCGCCGGGCGCTCAGGAGGAGGGCATCGAAGCCACGTACGCGAAGGGCGTCCTCACCGTCGCCGTGCCGATGACCGAACAGCCCGAGGAGCTGACCAAGAAGGTCGAAGTGAAATCGGGCGATTGAGCCCGTCGACCATCGCCCTTCGCGAACGGAGGCGATCGGGTGGGTCCGTCATCGCCTCCGCTTCTTTCCGTGTGTCCGTGGCGACATCGAACAGGTCGTGATGGCTCGCGTATCCAGCGCTGCGTTGGTGGTCGGACCCCGTTCCCAGGAGGTGCGCGGCCGGCAGCAGGGCGGCGAGTCGCACATGCCCTGTTCACCTCGTGTCGATATTGTCGGAGGAAAGCGGGTTGCGCATGAGGATGTGACGCGTCGATGATCAGTGTCTTTCTGGTTGATGATCATGAGATTGTGCGCCGTGGCCTGGTTGACTTGCTGGCCGCGGACCCGGAGCTGAAAGTCGTCGGTGAAGCGGGAAATGTCGTGTCGGCATTGGCGCGAATTCCTACGCTGCGCCCGGATGTCGCGGTGCTCGATGTCGGGCTGCCCGATGGCAACGGCATCGAGCTGTGCCGTGAGTTGTTGTCTCGGCTGGACGATCTGCGATGTTTGATTTTGACCGCGTTCACCGAAGAACAGGCGATGCTCGACGCGGTTCTGGCCGGTGCCAGCGGTTATGTGGTAAAGGACATCAAAGGCATGGAGCTGGCCGAAGCGGTCAAGGCGGTCGGCGCCGGCCGGTCGATACTCGACCCTCGGGCGGCTGCGGCGTTGATGCGGCAGTTACGTCGCAGTGCCGAGAACACCGAAGACCCGCTGGCCGTTCTCAGCGAACAGGAACGCACCATCCTGGGCTTGCTCGGCGAAGGATTGACCAATCGGCAGATCGCCGAGCGCATGTGCCTGGCCGAGAAGACGGTCAAGAACTACGTGTCGCGGCTGCTGATCAAGCTCGGCCTCGAAAGCCGTACCCAGGCAGCGGTTCTCACCACCCGGCTCCACCACGACAGCCAGCACTGACCGTTTCGTACGCGCGGCGGTACCTTTCCTGATACCCGCAGCCGAACTGGTGTCGTTGTTCTCGCTGATCGAGGCCCGGGGACCCTTTCTGCCGTGGTGCGATCGTCGTGTAGTGGGAGTATGAACACGAAACGGGCACCACTACCTCGACTGCGGTGGCGGTCGATCCTGGTTCAAAGCCGAACCGCCCGCTACGCGGTCGGTGGAGTTGGCCCCGGCGTGCTCTTCCTGCATGGCTGGGGACTCGGCGGGCAAGCCTATGCCCGCCCGCTGCAACAGCTCATCCGAATGGGAATGCGCGTGTACGTCCCGGCGATGCCCGGGTTCGGCGGCACCGCCAGCTTGCCCGCCGAGCATCGGACCCTCGCCGGATACGCCCAGTGGGTCGGCGACTTCGCCGACACGATCGGCCTACCCCGACCGGTGACCATGGTCGGGCATTCCTTCGGTGGCGGCGTCGCGATCAAAGCCGCCCACGACCTGCCCGACCTCGCCGAGCGGCTGGTACTGGTGAACTCCATCGGCGGTTCGGCGTGGACCGACGACCGTGGAGTAGTACGCGCGCTGCGGGAACGCCCGTTGTGGGACTGGGGGCTGCACCTGCAGGCCGACCTGTTCCCTGGTCGCCAACTGACCCGGGTCCTACCGGTGATCTTGCGCGACGCGGTGCCGAACGTGGTGCGCAACCCGCGCGGGGTGTGGGAGGTCGCTCACCTCGCCCGAACCGCCAACCTGACCCCCGAACTGGCGGCGCTCGCCGAACGCCGGCTCCCGATCTTCGTGGTGTGGAGCACGCTGGACACGGTCATCCCCGAATCCACGTTCTTGTCGTTGCAGACCGCCCTCGGTGACCCGCGCACCATCACCGTGCCCGGCGGGCATACCTGGCTCATGTACGATCCGAACACCTTCGGCGAACTCATCACCAACGTGATCCGCGAACCGTTTACCGGCACTGACACCACCACCGCGCGACCAGCGGCGGCAGAGCGATCATGGACAGCCAACAGCTAGCGCAACCGCCGGCATCGGGGCTTCGTCCTGCCCCGGGTTCGTCACCTCGGACCGGACTTCGGCAGCAACGAACGCCGAGGTGAACCCGCGGGTCACGATCCATCGGGGTCCAAGGGGATGCGCGCGCTCGAGGTCCTACCGAGGTCACGGAACTGCTGACCGCACCCGCACGGATCGGGCGGCCGACACAGTCATGAGGTTGGGCAGCGCGCGCCTCACCGCTGATGCGCCCTTCCGCGGGCGTGAGCGAGCAGCACCGCGATTTCGGTCGCGATACCCGAGGCGATCTCATCGATGTCGGGGGTGGTGTCGTAGTCCCCGGTGACCCCGAAGTTCAGTTGGTCGGCGTAGCTGAGAATGGCCACGGTAGTGCGCACCCGCATGGCGATGGGGATGGCGGGCCAGATCTCGAGGACCTTCCGGCCGCCCAGCGTCAGCCAGTGCCGGGGTCCGGGAATATTGGTCGCCAGCGCGCCGACCCCGCGCTGCGGGAAACGGGACGCCGTGCGAAAGACCCACGCCGCCACCGCGAATGGCAGCTGATCGGCGAGGGCGAGTAGCGATTTCTCGGCCTCGGCCTCGCCACGGGACCGATGCCCCGCAATGCGCTCGTGAGTGGCGGTGAGGCGTTCGACCGGAGATTCGAACTCGATCGGCAGCTGCACGATCATCGCCGAAACACGGTTGTCCGGAATGTATTTCGCGTCGTCGGCGCGCATCGACACCGGAACCAGGATGCGCAGTTTCCCGGGTGCGGGCGTCTCGCCCCGGATCTGCAGCAGCCGACGGTAGGCGGCGGTGATGGCGGCGACGGCGACATCGTTGATCGTCACCCCGAAGTCCGTGGCGATCTCACGCACCTCCGCCAGACTCGTGCGCTCCGCGACATAGCGGCGCTGCCGCCCGATCGGGCCGTTCAGCGACGAATCCGGAGCTGGGGCGACGGCCCAGTAAACCACGGGGACCAGTGTGCGCACCGCGCCGACCACCGCGCCGGGCACGGTGAGGGACTGGCCGACAGTGCGGGCCACGGCCCCGAATAGACCTCCACGGGAACTCCTTTCGCGGGCCGGCTGCGGAACGGTCGCGACCGGATCGCAGAAGCTCTCGAACAGGGTGATCCCCGAGATGCCGTCGACCATGCTGTGATGCGCCAGCACGATCATCGCCCAGCGATTGCCGCTGAGATTCTCGACCACGACCACCCCCCACAGCGGGTGATCCCGATCGAAGCGCTCGGCGAGCGCGACGGCGACCAGCTCGCACAGCGCCGCCTCGTCACCGGGTTCGGGCAGGGCCGTCCATCGAATATGATGCGCCAAATCGAATTTCGGGTCGTCCTCCCAGACGGGCGCAGCCAGATCCCACGGGGTTCGGCGGACCCGCTGGCGCAGCCGCCCGTGCAGTTCCAGACCACGGTCGAGCCCCGCGCGAAAACTCTCCCGCGTCGGAGGGGGGCCCTCGATGATCGCCACCGCGCCGATGCCCAGGCTGATGTGCCGGTCGGTGTCTTCCATCTCCATGAATCCCGTGTCCAACGGGCTCAATTCGGTCATGACAAGTGCCTGTTTCCCGGCAGCCGCCGCGGCCACCACCACGGCTGAGGAAACTGCCGCTGCTAGTGAGAACTCTCGCGTACAGCGGGCAGCGCACGGCAGATGCCTAGGTACTCGGACGCGGTGACCTTCGTACCCGGACGGGACCACGGGCCCTGCCGCTCGGTCATCACAATGCGATCACGACCGCGGTCCCGATCCCGCCGTCCGGGGCATCGATATGGCTCACGAGCCGTCCGACCTTCCGATGGGCGACCTGTGGCCCTTCTGCCGGGCTTCGCGCACCGTAGAAAATGGGGCCCTACCACGAACGGAGGCACCCATGACAGCAGTCGAAACCGCGATGACAACACGGCCACCGTGCGATGACGAGGTAGTCGTACCGGTCGAGTTCGCCGAACTGGCCGAACATTATACCCGGTCCGAGCCGACCTTCCCGTAACACACCGTCTTCGGAGGAATCGATGAGCAACCCGACCAATCTCAGCCCATCCGAGCGGCAACTCGCAGCCCGGCGCGCCCTCGACGATCTGGGGCGCGACCGCGACGACCATGCGCTGGTGCGTGTGCGTTGCGGGCGCAGCCACCATGTCGCAACGGTTTTCGACACGGCCGCGGGCGCGGTGTACGAAACCCAGATCGGGCCCCACGCACACGGACGCCGCGACTACGTCGACGAGGCACACCATGCCGACCGACGCCACAGCCACTATGTCGACCTGCTCGAGGGCGACCGCTATACCGACGATCTGCTCCCGGCCCATTGCGAATGCGGCAACCACGCACTCTCACGCACCCAAATGCGCCACGCCATCGATACGCACGAGCGCACAGTCCAACTCGCTTAACCGATCCCGATCGCGTCGGTGGCACCACGCAACAACTCTGCGACCTCTTCGCCGGTCGGCCGAGGCATCAGACGCACGCGCATCGCCCGCCATGCCGAGCCCGGAGATCGTGCGGCCCGCGCGAATCCGGCTGGAGCCGCGCATCATCGATGGTCCGGGGAGACCGGTGTCCTGCCCGAAGTGGTGAATCGATCGATATGGGACACAGATGAGTAGTGAACCATCGCAACAGATTCCGATCACCGTGCTACTGGGCGGTGACGTGATGCTCGGCCGCGGCGTCGACCAGATTCTGCCCCATCCGGGCGATCCACAACTGCACGAACGATGGATCCACGACGCCCGCGCTTACGTCGAATTAGCCGAAAAGGCCAATGGGCCGATCCGATACCCGGTCGATTTCGGCTGGCCGTGGGGCGATGCCGGTCCGGTCCTCGATCAACTGGCACCCGAGGTCCGGCTGATCAACCTCGAAACCTCCATCACCCTCGACGGTGAATACGCGCCCGGCAAGGGCATCCATTACCGGATGAATCCCGCCAATCTCGCCACACTGCAAGCGTTTCGGCCCGATATCTGCGCACTCGCCAACAATCACATCCTCGATTTCGGGGTGCACGGCCTGCACGAGACCCTCGCTGCGCTCGCCGCGGCGGGCATCCGGACCGCCGGAGCCGGCACAGACATCGCCGCGGCCTGCCGCCCGGTGGCGCTGGAACCGGCGACCGGGCGGCGAGTGGTCATCGTCTCGGTCGCCAGCACCAGCAGCGGGGTTCCCAGGGCCTGGGCGGCGCAGGATCAGCGACCAGGAGTATGGCTGATCGGCGACCCGCCGGGCCATGGTGCCGCCGACCACATCGCGGGTCAGGCGCTGGCGCACAAGCGAAGTGGTGATGTGCTGATCGTATCCGTGCACTGGGGATCGAACTGGGGTTACGGGGTCGGGCTGAGCGAGATCCAGTTCGCGCACCGGTTGGTCGACGCCGGTGTCGACATCGTCCATGGGCATTCCTCCCATCATCCCCGCCCGATCGAGATCTATCACGGCAGACCGATCCTCTACGGCTGCGGCGATGTCATCGACGACTACGAAGGTATTTCCGGCTACGAGTCCTACCGCCCCGAGCTACGGCTGCTGTACCTGGTTTCGATCGAGCTCGGCGGCCAGCCGACCGGAATCCGGATGCTGCCACTGCGGGTACGCCATATGCGGCTCGAGCATGCTCCACGGGCCGATGCCGACTGGTTGGGCGAGACACTCACCCGCATCAGCCACCGGTTCCATACCCACGTCGAGCGCGGAACCGACGACCTGCTGCGCATCCGCTGGGAATGAACCGAACTCGGCCCGCGTCGAACCGCCCGGAAGGGCAGGGCCCCGTTCGCTGAACCCTCGGTCTCCGAACCTGGTCGATCCCGAATACAGCCGATAACCAGGCCGTCTACCGGGCCGTCAGGCGACGACCACCACCGACTTTCCCCGCAGCCACCCGAAACCCCAGGTCGGCGGCGCGTTACCCGCCAGGCGCCGCGGTCCGAAGTACGATCGGGAAATGCGGTCCATTTGGAAGGGCTCCATCGCGTTCGGACTGGTGAATGTCCCCGTGAAGGTTTACACCGCCACGGAGGACCACGACATCAAGTTCCACCAGGTGCACGCCGCGGATGGCGGGCGCATTCGCTACGAGCGGGTATGTACGGTGGACGGGCAGCCGGTGCAGTATTCCGATATCGACCGCGCGTACGAATCACCCGACGGGGATCGGGTGATTCTCACCGACGAGGACTTCGCGAAACTTCCGGCGGCCGAGAAACACGAAATACCAGTGCTGCAATTCGTGCCGTCGGAGCAGATCGATCCGATTCTGTTCGACAAGAGCTATTATCTGGAACCCGATTCGACCACGCCGAAAGCCTATGCGCTGCTGGCCAAGACCCTCGAACGGGTGGACCGGGTGGCGCTGGTGCACTTCACCCTCCGGCAGAAGACCAGGCTCGCAGCGCTGCGGGTGCGCGACGGGGTGCTGGTGCTGCAGACGCTGCTGTGGCCGGACGAGGTGCGGGCGGCGGCGTTCGACAAGCTCGAGGGCGTGGCCGAGCCGAAGGCCCAGGAATTGCGGATGGCCGAGACGCTGGTCGATACGCTGTCCGACGATTTCGATCCCGGCCTGTACGTGGACGAATATCAGCTCGAGTTGAAGAAGCTGCTCGACGAGGCGATCGCCAGCGGATCCAGCAAGGTCACCCGGGCGCCCGAGGTTGCGGTACCGCAAATGGATGCCGAGGTCGTGGACCTGGTCGCGGCCCTGCAGCGCAGTCTCGAAGCTTCCGGCCGGAAGACGGGTTCCGCACCGGCGGCGCCGGCCAAGAAGGCGGCGAAGGCCACCGCGGAGAAGAAGCCCGCCAAGAAGGCGGCGAAGAAGGCTCCGGCCAAGGCGACTCGCAAGGGCGCGTGACAGCACCCACCTGGCAAACTGTCGGGCATGGATTCCGACCTGTCCATCCATCCGGATATCGCCGTCGTGCCCATGGGGCTCGGGCATCTGCGCCAGGTCATCGACCTCGGCTATCAGGTGTTCGACACCCAGGCCAAGCCCTACACCTCGTGGTCGCTGACCTCGGTGGCCGAGCACCTCGACAGCGCCGGCCGGTCCTGCTGGGTGGCGGTGGATTCGGATCGGGTCGTCGGATTCGTGCTGGCCTCCATGGAATTCGAGCTGCGCGAGGACTGGGCCTACCTGGAATGGATCGCGGTCGCGCCCGACATGCAGGGGCGCGGCGTCGCGGGACAGCTCATGACCGCGTGCTGTGACCTGCTGTTCCGGCGCGGCGCGGCCCGCATCGTCACCGACGTGGAGAACCACAACACCGCCTCGGCATCCATGATGCGCAAGAACGGATTCACCGAGGGCACCACGGTGACCTTGTTCGTGCGGCCCAATCCCGACGAGGCCGTAGCCGGGGACGACGAACAGGTCACGCTGGGACCGGGCACCAAGCGCGATCTCATCCGGCGCGGCCGGATCACCGGGGACGGGCGGCACGGACGGCCCGCCCGCTAGTTGCCGGAGCCTCGCGTGGTTGTCGGATCCTCGCGATACGGTCGCGGGCATGACCGCTGTCGACGAGACCATGTCCGCCATCAACGACGCCGTAACCCTTGGCCGCCAAGGTGATACGGCGACGGCGCGGGAACAGCTGACCGCGCTGTGGGACACCATCGGCGCGGGCGGCGACCCGCTGCACCGGGTCTCGCTGGCCCATTTTCTGGCGGACCTGGAAGAGCACGCGGCGGATGCGCTCACCTGGGACATCCGTGCCCTCGATGCGGCCGACTCGCTGACCGACGAGCGTGCCCAGGCCCACCACGCGGGGTTGAATGTCGCCGGTTTCTATCCGTCGCTACACCTGAACCTCGCCGACGACTACCGTCGCCTTGGCGCTTTCGATACCGCCGCACGGCATCTGGCGGCTGCTCGCGCCCGCCTCGACACCCTCGACGAGGATGGTTACGGGCTGGGCGTGCGGGCCGGAATCGCGAATGTCGAAGCGGCACTGACGGAGCGCTCCACCGAGCAGCTACCGACGCACCCGGGCATGTCGTAACCGCAGCCACCCCGGTCCCTCTGGCCGATCCAGCGGGGGCTTCCCGCGCCTGGGTTCGCGCTTCCCGCGACGCTTCGCATACGGCTTAACTCCGGCACACACGAGTGGGCACTCCGACCGGCGAACATGCCGGACCGATGAGCATTGCTGGGCTGGACCAGGCGATATACGCTGACCGCGATCATCGTCCAGCGAAGGGATGCCGCGATGCCGGAGCCGCGTTCGGAAGCAGCTGCGCCGCAATCGGATCCGCGCGGGCGATGCGGGAGACTCGGCGCTGCGCTGCTGCTGGCCGTGACGGCAGCCGCGGGCGGACCGGCGGCGATGGGTGGGCCGGCAGCGGCCGAGGTGCCCGCTACACCGATCTCCTGCTCCCCCACCCAGCTCGCAACGTATCTGCCCTCCCGTGTGCCGCTGGCCGATTGGTCGGAGAACCTGGGATTCGACGCATCCGGCAATCTGTGGGTGGCGCGCACCTTCGGCAATGCGGTCGAGCGCTACGACCGCGACGGTCACATCATCGCCAGTGTGCCCGCCTCTAGCCCCGGCGCGGTGCGGCTCGGCCCGGACGGGTTGATGTACGTGACCTTCGGCAATTCACCGATCGCCGGTCTCGCCCACCAGGGCGGCGTACTCCGATTCGATCCCGAGGCGGCGATTCCGCAGCCCGAGGTGTTCGTGTCCGGGCTCGGCCAGGCCAATGGGGCCGTCTTCGACGCGGCCGGGAATCTTTTCGTCGCCGACACCACCTCGAACACCGTGGAACGGATCCGCCCGGACGGGACCGTGGATGCCGGCTGGACCGAACGGGCCCGGAACGCACTGGCAGCCAATGGATCCGGTGCCGACGGCATTGTCGTGGCCGGGAACATGCTCTATGTGACCCTCTTGGAGAGCCCGACGGCACGCATCGTCGCGCTGCCGATCGACGATCCGGCCCGGGCCGGCGTCGCCCTCGATCTGGCCCCCGGCGCGCTGCTCCCCGACGATCTGGCGATCGGCCCGGACGGGTTGCTCTACATCACCACCGGCAGCGGGCAATTCGTGCGCGCCGACCCGGTCACCCACACCGGCTGCACGCTGTCCTCGGAGCAGCCGCTGACGTCCGTGGCCGTCGACCCGTCCGACAATCACACATTCCTGCTCGGCACCGAGGGCGGCGCTGTGCTGAAGGCTCACCTCGACTGACGTCAATTGTCCTGTGCGGCACGAGCTCTGCCCTCCCGGAAGAACTCCAGCAGGCCCTGGACCGTCGCCGCCTCGGCCCGGGGGCGCATGGCTCCGAAGGACGCGTTCCAGAACTCGCCTGCACGCCGGGTCCACGGCCCGACATACGCATAGGGCTGCGGGTTGTCCCAGTCCCCGGGGGAGACACCGTAATTCACCTCGTCCACGGCGACGGACAGGTCGAAGTGCTCCGGCCACAGCACCGGTTGTTCCTCGGCGAAGCGCCGTAATGCGGTGTCGCCCACCGCGAACCAGTCGTGCACCGTGGTGGCGGCGTCGGAGTCGACGCTGAAGGACTCATCCGGATCCATGCGGGTGCCGTCGGAGTACAGGCCCGCGGGCGGGGCGTCGGCCGCGAATCCGGCGGTCGAGGCGAGGTCACTGTAGGTGCCGTGCAGGCGGATGCGCCCCAGCGGCCACACCAGATCGGTGCCCGTCACCGACACCGGCCACTTGATGCCGGCGAAGCCGCCCAGCACGATACGCATGCGGATACTGCCGAAGCGGCGGTATTGCGGGCCGGCGATCAGCAGCTCGGCCGCGGCGTGCATGGCGAACCGGGTGTCCTCGTAGGTGATGTCGTCCACGGGGAAATCATCTCCGCCCGGCCGGGCGTGTTGCTGGAAAATGGACTCCAGCAAACAAAACAGCGCCACACCGGACGAATCCGGTGTGGCGCCGGGGTGTTTCGCGGACGGTCAGCTCGCGTTGTCGGTGCAAGCCGACAGGATGACCTTGGCTTGGCGCGGCGAGGACGACCCGGTGTCCGGAAAACCCGGGGCGCTCTTACCGAGCACATTGATGGCGGCCGACTCGGCCTCCACCTTGGACGGAGCCCACGCCCAGCCGAAGCGGGTGTCGGCGCCCTGAGCGACCGCGCCGCAGGCATTGGCGAAGTGCACGACGACCGCGCAATCGCCGCCGCCGCACTTGTCCACGGCCGTGCTGTCCGCGCTGTCCCAGCTGCCGTAGTTCACGGCATAGGCGACGTTTCCGGTGCTCTTGGACAGCGCCAGCGCGCCGTACAGGTCACCGGAGGTGGCGATGAAAACCGGTTCGGTGTCCGCCGCGGAGGCGGTTCCGGCGGCCACGGTGCCCATCGCGGCCATCGACGTAACGGCGAGGCCGACACCGGCCTTGCGCAGCAACGACATTCGATACTCCCCGGGGATGGAAGGTGATAACGGCCGTCATCATGCCAGACGCTCAGACCCGGCGCATGACCGAGACGACCTTACCCAGCACCTGGGCGTGATCGCCGTCGATCACCGGGTACGCCGCATTGCGCGGCTCCAGGTACACGTGCCCGCCCGCACGGCGGTACACCTTGACCGTGGCCTCGCCGTCGATCAAGGCGGCCACGATCTCACCGGTGTGCGCCTCCTGCTGCTTGCGCACCACCACGATATCGCCGTCACAGATGGCGGCGTCGACCATGGAGTCACCGCGAACCCGCAGGCCGAAGACGGTGCCGCGGCCGACCAGCTCGCGCGGCAGAGACAGCACGTCGTCGGTGTGCTCCTCGGCGAGAATGGGGGTACCGGCGGCGATATCGCCCACTACGGGGACCGGCACCGAATTCTCGTCCTGCCGCTGTTGCGACCCGGATGCCCGCAGGAAAAGCCGCACATCCATGGGCCGGGTCACCGATTCACTACGCGTGAGAAATCCGCGCTCCTCCAATTCACGCAGGTGCCGCGATACCGACGACGCCGACTTCAATCCCACCGATTCGCCGATCTCCCGCGTGCTCGGCGAATATCCATGCCGCTGCACCCAATCGCGAATGCTGCACAGAATCCGCTGCTGCCGCTCCGGCAATGTGGAGGTATCGAGATGCTCGAACCCGTCGAAGTCGTCATAGGTCACCGGAGAATTCTACGGCGATACCCCCGAGCGAGATCGATTGCCACACCCGCTGGTTCGCCCGGCTGGTTACTCCGGACCCAGCGCGGGCGCGGCAGGAGTAGCAGCGGCTCCTCGAGTTCGACGACGGCGGGATCGGTGCTCATCATGGCCTCCCGCGACCTGCTCGCCGCCAGCGCCATCCCCACCGTCGAGGACGCCGCCCGCACCGCCGACATCTCCCGCACCACCGCCTACCGCTACTTCCCCAACCAGCGCGCCCTGCTCGCCGCCGCCCACCCGGAAATCGACGAACATTCCCCGCTCCCCGACCCCGCCCCCCGCCGATCCCCGCGAACGCCTGGACCTGGTCATGCGCGGATGCGTCCGCATCACCACCGACTGGGATCCGGAACTCCGCGCGTCCCTCCGCATGTCACTCGCCCCCCACACCGACACCCCCTCCGCCCTCCGCCGCGGCCGGACCATCGGCTGGATCGAGCACGCCCTCGCCCCTCTCCGCGACTCTCACCCCCATCTCGACCTCCACCGCCTCGCCATCACCATCCGATCCGCCACCGGCATCGAATCCTTCGTCTGGCTCGTCGACGTAGCCGCCCTCCCCCGCCCCGAAGCCGCCGAAATCCTTCGCACCACCGCCCAAGCCCTCCTCACCCAGGCCCTCGACGCGAAGTGATCAGGGGTTCCCGGGTGGGGGCATCGCACCGGGGCGCCGACTGGCCGAGGTGGAACGCATGGTCGACCGAATATGGTTGTGCCATGGAGGGTTACGAGAGATTGTTCGATCGGGTTCGGGGGGCGATGTTGGGTGGGGCTGTCGGGGATGCGCTGGGGTGGCCCATCGAGTTTTTGAGTTTGGCGCAGATTCGGGGGCGGTATGGGGAGGCTGGGGTTACCGGGTTCTTGCCGGGGCCGGTTGCGGGTGCGGCGCAGCAGATTACGGATGACACCCAGATGACCTTGTTCACCGCCGAGGGGTTGTTGCGGTGTCCGAAGGGCGCGGATCCGGCGCCGGTGCTGCGGCGGGCGTATCTGCGGTGGCGGGATACGCAGCAGCAGGAGAAGCCGGCGGAGCGGGTCGACGGGTGGCTTGCGGGGCACCGGTTTCTGTATGCCATGCGATCTCCGGGAAACGCGTGCATGACCGGGCTGCGGCGGCAAGCGGAGGGGTTGCTGCTGCCGTTGGAGTTCGGGGAACCGGGACCGGTGAATCCGAAGTCGAAGGGGTGCGGGACCGTGATGCGGTCGGTCCCGTTCGGGCTGGCCGGTTTCGGGTCCGAGCGGGCATTTCACGCCGCCATGCGGTGCGCCCAGCTTACCCACGGGCATCCGACCGCCTATCTCGCGGCGGGCGCGTTCGCGGTGATCGCCGACAGCGTGGTGGCCGGGGCCGAGCTGCCGATCGCCGTGCGCGACACCATTACCCGGATCGCGCCCATGCCGGCCAGCGCGGAGACGGTCTCGGCGCTGGCGGCGGCGCTGGCCATCGCACAGCTGGGTGATCCCACGCCCGAGCGGCTCCAGCAGATCGGCGCCGGGTGGTGTGCCGAGGAATGCCTCGCCATCGCGGTGTACTGCGCGCTGCACACCTATCGCACCGGAGACGTCCGCGCCGGATTGCTGTTGTCGGTCAATCATTCCGGTGACTCCGACTCCACCGGCGCGGTCGCGGGCAATCTGATCGGCGCGGTCCACGGCCTCGAGGCGCTGCCCATGGAATGGGTGGCCGCCGTCGAGGGCCGCGACGAATTGTTCCAGGTCGCCGACGATCTCGTCCTCAACTTCTTCTACGACGATCGCTCGACGCTGGCCGACCGCTATCCCCTCGACAGCGACCTCTACGCCTGACCGGCGGGCCTCATTTCAGTAATAGAAACACACCAGCCCGACCCGCCGCTGCCGGCAGTACCGTAGCCAATCCCCGATCTCGCCGACCGATTCCCGGATACCGACGTCGGTCAGCCGACCCAGGTCCACCGCATCGAAAATGCCAGCGAGCGTGTCGATCTCGTCGACATCGAGCGATCCGATGCACGGAAAGTCGTCGATCCGCGGCATTGGCCCCGGTACCCCACCGTAAGTGAGCGACGCCGGATCGAACGACACCCCGAGCTCCGACAGCGCGGACTCGACCACCTCGAAGTACCCGTACCGCATCCCGGACCACCCCCGATTCGTCAGGATATCGCCATAGGTCGCGCAAAATGCTTCCAGCGCATACCCATACGCGAACCCGATCCCCTCCCGGGCAGGCTCCCCACACAACAACTGCCGGAGTAGTTCCTTCGGCCCGATCTCGATGTCGAAATCCTCCGACACATCCAGCTTCCGGAGTGCGTAGGCGGACATTCGAGCCAACGTCTCATCCGCGAATTCCGCATCGTACGACCCGAGCCGCCGAATACCTTCCAGATCCACGGCATACGGCATGACCCCGTAAGACATATCTTCCTCCCCCGATGAAAACGTCGACCCACCGTAACACGATGGGCCGACACATTTTCCGGGGCGACGGCCGCCGCCCCGGAGACCTGCGGGGCGGACGGCGCGGTCAGGTTGGCCGGGTCCTCGGCGGTCAGCTCTTCGGCCGCGGCGAGGTCTTCACGGGCGCCGCGCAGTCAGGTGTAGGCAGCCATGACCGGCTGGCGTTCGGTCAGCCGAGCGCTGACTCGGCGCACGTTACGCGCCTGCTGGTAGAGGGCCGGGTCGCCGAGTCGGGTTTCCGGCAGTCGGTATTCGGCGATCAGATCGCGAAGTATCGCGTCGTTGGGATCCACGGGGATCACTTCTTTCCGGATCCGGCTATCGCACAGTCCTTCCGGTCGGCCGAGCGATCAACGGCCCGAGCCGGAAACGCCGATGCGGGCCGATCCGTATCCGGATCGGCCCGCATCACAGGTATTCGCTGGTCCCGTCAGACAGTGAACCCGAGGGCGCGCAGCTGTTCGCGGCCGTCATCGGTGATCTTGTCCGGACCCCACGGCGGCATCCAGACCCAGTTGATCTGCAGGTCCTCGGCCAGGCCGGAACGCACCAGGGCGTTGCGGGACTGGTCCTCGATGACGTCGGTCAGTGGACAGGCCGGGGAGGTCAGGGTCATGTCGAGTTTGGCGATGCCCTCCTCGAAGGTCATGCCGTAGACCAGGCCGAGGTCGACGACATTGATGCCGAGCTCGGGGTCGACGACGTCGCGCATCGCCTCCTCCATGTCCTCGAGGTGCTGGATCTCCTCGGGGGTGAGTTCCTTGGCCTGCTGCTCGGTTTCGCTCATCTCTACTCCCCGTTGCCCATCGTCTTCTTGGCTTCCTCCGCCGACGCTATCCGCACCACGGCGTCCTTGAACGCCATCCAGCCCAGCAGCGCGCACTTGACGCGGGCGGGGTACTTGGCGACGCCGACGAACGCGACGCCGTCGCCGATCACCTCTTCGTCGCCCTCGACGGTGCCGCGGCCGGTGACCATCTCGTCGAACGCCTCGACCACCTTCAGCGCCTGCTGCACCGGCAGCCCGATGACCTGGTCGGTGAGCACCGAGGTGGACGCCTGGCTGATCGAGCAACCCTGGCCGTCGTAGGACACGTCCTTGACGTCGCCGTTGTCGTCGATGTGCACGCGCAGCGTCACTTCGTCACCACAGGTGGGGTTGACGTGGTGCACCTCCGCGCCGAACGGCTCGCGCAGCCCTCGGTGGTGCGGGTGCTTGTAGTGGTCCAGGATGACTTCCTGGTACATCTGCTCCATGCGCATGGTCTATGCAACTCCGAAGAAGCTCTGGGCCTTCCGCACCGCGGCCACCAGCTGATCGACCTCGTCCACGGTGTTGTACAGCGCGAAGGAGGCGCGGGCGGTGGCAGCGACGCCGAAGTGCCGGTGCAGCGGCCACGCGCAGTGGTGGCCGACCCGGATGGCGACACCCTGGTCGTCGAGGATCTGGCCGACATCGTGGGCGTGGATGCCGTCCACCAGGAACGACACCGCGCCGCCGCGGTTGACATTCTCGGTCGGGCCGATGATGCGGACGCCGTCGATGGCTCCCAGACCCTCGAGGGCCGCGCTGATGAGCGTGTGCTCATGCGCCGCAACGGCTTCCATCCCGATATTGCAGAGATACTTGACGGCAGCGCCCAATCCGACCACCTGCGAGATCATCTGCGAGCCCGCCTCGAACCGCTGCGGCGGCGGGGCGAAGGTCGAGTGATCCATGTACACGGTCTCGATCATGGAGCCGCCGGTGATGAACGGCGGGGTGTCCTCGAGCAGTTCACGCCGGCCGTACAGGATGCCGACACCCGAGGGGCCCAGCATCTTGTGACCGGAGAAGGCGGCGAAGTCGACGCCCAGCGCCCTGAAGTCCACCGCCATGTGCGGAACCGACTGGCAGGCGTCCAGCACCACGATCGCGCCGACTTCCTTGGCGCGGCGCACCAATTCGGCGACATCCGCGACCGCACCGGTCACGTTGGACTGGTGGGTGAAGGAGACCACCTTGGTGGCGGGCGACAGTTCGAGCGAGTCCAGGTCGATGCGGCCGTCGCCGGTGATGCCGTACCACTTCAGCGTCGCCCCGGTCCGGCGCGCGAGCTCCTGCCACGGAACGAGATTCGCGTGATGCTCGAGCTCGGTGATGACGATCTCGTCGCCGGGCCCGACGCGGTACGGGAATCGGTCGTCGGAGAAGGCGTAGGCCACCACGTTCAGCGACTCGGTCGCGTTCTTGGTGTACACGATCTCGTCCGCGCCGACGCCGACGAACGCCGCGATCGCCGCGCGCGCCGCCTCGTAGGCCTCATTGGCCTCCTCGGCGAGCTGGTGCGCGCTGCGATGCACGGCCGCGTTGTGTTCGAGCAGGAATTCCCGCTCGGCGTCGAGCACCTGCAGCGGACGTTGCGACGTCGCACCGGAATCCAAGTACGCCAACGGTTTCCCGTCGCGCACGGTCCGGCTCAGGATTGGGAAATCGGCCCGGATCCTGGCGATGTCGAGAGTCCCCACGGTGCTGGTCATTCAGGCTCCTACGGAAGCGGCTGTGTCGGATTCGCGGCTCGCCGCGGTGAAGCGTACGTAGCCATTCGCGTCGAGTTCCTCGGCCAGCTCGGGGCCGCCCTCGGCCACGATGCGGCCGCCCACGAACACGTGAACGAAGTCCGGCTGGATGTAGCGCAGGATGCGCGTGTAGTGGGTGATCAGCAGGATGCCGCCGGTCTCCCGCTCCTTGTAACGGTTCACACCCTCGGAAACAATCCGCAGCGCGTCGACGTCCAGACCCGAGTCGGTCTCGTCGAGGATGGCGATCCTCGGCTTGAGCAGGCTCAGCTGCAGGATCTCCTGGCGCTTCTTCTCACCACCGGAGAAGCCCTCGTTGACCGAGCGCTCACCGAAGGCCGGATCGATGTCCAGCTCGGCCATGCCCTCCTTGACTTCCTTCACCCAGGTGCGCAGCTTCGGCGCCTCGCCGCGGACGGCGGTGACGGCGGTGCGCAGGAAGTTCGAGACCGAGACGCCCGGAACCTCGACCGGGTACTGCATGGCCAGGAACAGGCCGGCACGCGCGCGCTCGTCGACCGACATCTCCAGCACGTTCTCGCCGTCGAGGGTGATGGTGCCCTGGGTGACGGTGTACTTGGGGTGGCCGGCGATGGCGTAGGACAGGGTCGACTTGCCGGAGCCGTTGGGGCCCATGATCGCGTGGGTCTCACCCGACTTCACGGTCAGGTTCACGCCCTTGAGGATCTTGATGGGCTCGGCGTTCTCGTCCGGGCTGGCGACCTCGACGTGCAGGTCCTTGATTTCCAGGGTGGTCATCGAATTCGAATTCCTTTGTGGGAGTGGGAAGTAGTCAGACGCCGACAACGGCGAGCTCGGCCTCGATGGCCGCCTCGAGCCGCTCCCGGACCTCGGGGACCGTGATCTTCTGAATGATCTCGAAGAAGAAGCCGCGCACGACCAGACGCCGCGCCGCCTCCTCGCTGATACCGCGCGAGCGCAGGTAGAACAGCTGCTCGTCATCGAAACGCCCAGTGGCCGAGGCATGTCCGGCGCCGACGATCTCGCCGGTCTCGATCTCCAGGTTCGGCACCGAGTCGGCGCGCGCGCCATCGGTGAGCACCAGGTTGCGGTTGGCCTCGTAGGTGTCGGTGCCCTCGGCCGCCGCGCGAATGAGCACGTCGCCCACCCACACGGTGCGCGCGTCCGGCTTGCTGGAGGACGGATCGCCCTGCAGCGCACCCTTGTACAGCACGTTCGACTTGCAGTGGGGCACCCCGTGATCGATCAGCAGGCGCTGTTCGAAGTGCTGGCCGTCATCGGCGAAGTACACGCCGAGCAGCTCGGCGTCGCCGCCCGGACCGTCGTAGCGGACGGTTGCGGTCAGGCGCACCAGATCGCCACCGAGGGTGACATTGGCGTGCCGCAGGGTGGCGTCCCGCCCCAGCTTGGCGTGGTGCGCGGTCGCGTGCACGGCGTCGTCGGCCCAGTCCTGGATGACGGTGACATTCAGCTTGGCGCTGTCGCCGAGCACGAATTCCACGTTCTCCGCATAGGTTCCGCTGCCGCGCTGATCGACGACCACGTTCGCGTGGGCGAAGTTGCCCAGTCGGATCTGGGTGTGCCCATAGGCGGTCTTGCCCTCACCCGGACCCGTGATGGTGACGACGACCGGTTCGGCCACTTCGGTTTCCGCGCCGATCGACACGATGGTCGCGTGCTCGAAACCCGAGTACGCCTGCGCGGCAACGCGATCGGTGGGGGCACCGGCGACACCGAGGCGAGCGTCGTCACGGCCGACGGTCTCCACCGTCACGCCCTCGACAGCGTTCGCCTCGACGACGGCCCGGCCGTCGCGAATGGCGGTGCCGTCGTGCAAGCCACGCAGGCGACGCATCGGGGTGAAGCGCCACACCTCGTCATGCGCGGACGGCACTTCGAAGGCGTTCACGTCGAAGGACGCAAAAACCTCACCCTTGTTGATCGCCGGGCTCTTCCCGTGGTTCGCTTCGCTCACGCGGCCCTCGGCGGCAACGGCAACATTCTCGACCGTCATCAGCCGACGGCTCCTTCCATCTGCAGTTCGATCAGGCGGTTCAGCTCCAGGGCGTACTCCATCGGGAGCTCCTTGGCGATCGGCTCGACGAAGCCGCGCACGATCATGGCCATGGCCTCGTCCTCGGTGAGGCCGCGGCTCATCAGATAGAACAGCTGGTCCTCGGACACCTTCGACACCGTGGCCTCATGGCCCATGGTCACGTCGTCCTCGCGGATGTCGACGTAGGGGTAGGTGTCGGAGCGAGAGACGTTGTCCACCAGCAGCGCATCGCACTTCACGGTCGACTTCGAGCCGTGCGCACCCTTGTTCACCTGAACCAGGCCGCGGTAGGAGGCACGACCGCCGCCACGCGCCACCGACTTCGAGATGATGTTCGAGGAGGTGTTCGGCGCCAGGTGCAGCATCTTCGCACCGGTGTCCTGGTGCTGGCCCTCACCGGCGAACGCGATCGAGAGCACCTCGCCCTTGGCGTGCTCACCGGTCATCCACACGGCCGGGTACTTCATGGTGACCTTGGAGCCGATATTGCCGTCGACCCACTCCATGGTCGCGCCCGCCTCGGCCTTGGCGCGCTTGGTCACCAGGTTGTAGACGTTGTTCGACCAGTTCTGGATCGTGGTGTAGCGGCAACGGCCGCCCTTCTTCACGATGATCTCGACCACCGCGGAGTGCAGCGAATCCGAGGAGTAGATCGGCGCGGTGCAGCCCTCGACGTAGTGGACATAGGCGTCCTCGTCGACGATGATCAGCGTCCGCTCGAACTGACCCATGTTCTCGGTGTTGATGCGGAAGTACGCCTGCAGCGGGATGTCCACGTGCACGCCCGGCGGCACGTAGATGAACGAACCACCCGACCACACCGCGGAGTTCAGCGCCGAGAACTTGTTGTCACCCGAGGGGATGACCGAGCCGAAGTACTTCTGGAACAGCTCCGGGTGCTCCTTGAGACCGGTGTCGGTGTCGAGGAAGATGACGCCCTGCTTCTCCAGGTCCTCACGGATGGAGTGGTAGACGACCTCGGACTCGTACTGCGCGGCGACACCCGCGACCAGCCGCTGCTTCTCCGCCTCCGGGATGCCCAGCTTGTCGTAGGTGTTCTTGATGTCCTCGGGCAGCTCCTCCCAGGACGCGGCCTGCTTCTCGCTGGAGCGCACGAAGTACTTGATGTTGTCGAAGTCGATGCCCTCGAGATTCGAACCCCAGCTCGGCATGGGCTTCTTGTCGAAGATGCGCAGCGCCTTGAGGCGGAAGTCGAGCATCCACTCGGGCTCGCTCTTCTTCGCCGAGATGTCGCGTACGACGTCCTCGGACAGGCCGCGCTTGGCACTGGCACCGGCGACATCCTTGTCGGCCCAGCCGTACTCGTAGGTGCCCAGGGACGCGATGGTCTCTTCCTGGGACAGCGGCTGCACCTGGTCGGTGGTCGTCGTCATTCGGCACTCCTTCCGGAGTCATGTGTAGAAGTCGTTGCGGGCTGTGCAACGGGGGTCGATGCGGAGTTCTGCTGGGCGGTATTCGATTTGGGGGGCGCTGCCACGAGCGGGACGTGCGTGGTGCAGGCGCAGTCGCCGTTGGCGATGGTCGCCAGGCGCTGCACATGCGTTCCGAGAATCTCCCGGAAGGCCTCGAGCTCGGCCGCGCACAGCTCCGGGAACTCCTCGGCCACATGCGAGACCGGGCAGTGGTGCTGGCAGATCTGCACGCCCGCACCGACTTTCCGGGTCGAGGCCGCGAATCCGGCGTCGGTGAACGCTTCCGCGATCTCCTCGGCCTTGGCCTCGGTCTCGGCCGGGGCGTGCCCGGCGAGCTCGCCGACCCCGGAGACGATCGTCGCCACCCGCTTGCGCGCGAACTCGGTGATGGCCTGATCCCCGCCGATCTCCCGCAGCTGCCGCATGGCGGCTCCGGCGAGGTCATCGTAGGCGTGCCCCAGGCGGCCACGGCCGGTGGCCGTCAGCTGGAACTGCTTGGCGGGACGACCGCGGCCCTTCTGCTGCCACGGCGCGGACCGCGTCGCGCGGGCCTCGCCCGATTCGATGAGCGCGTCCAGATGCCGGCGCACGCCCGCGGGGCTCAGCCCCAGGCGTTCACCGATGGCGGTCGCGGTGATCGGACCCTCTTCCAGCAGCAGCTTGATGACCGCTTCCCGGGTGTGGCCCTCACCCGCCGGCCCGGGCACGACAACGGACCGGGCACCGTCGTGTTGGTGCCCGGCCTGTTCCGCGTTCCGCAAACCCACGGTTTTCACAACATCAGTGTGACGGAATTCCATTCCCCGATCCAGTAAGGGTCACCTGACCTGAATTTCGCGACCTGGGGCGATGGGGTCGCGTGTGATCCGGGCCACCCTGAATATCCGGGCGATTCGGAAATTCGGGCCGGTCATGGCGGGTTTCCGAAGTCGTGAACAGTGTGCTCGTGGTGGGTGCGACGGGAAATGTCGGCCGGCAGGTAGTGGCCCGATTGGCCGAGACAGGGGTCCGGACGAGAGCGCTGGCTCGCGATCCGGAGACCGCCGGTCTGCCGTCCGGCGTCGAGGTGGTGGCCGGGGATCTGAGCGATCCGGACTCCCTCGCGGCGGCCGCGGACGGGGTCGAATCGGTGTTCCTGGTGTGGCCGTTCCATGGGACGGAGGGCGCGGCACGGGTATTGAAGGTGCTGAGCGAGCACGTTCAGCGGGTCGTGTATCTGTCGTCCACGACGGTGAACGATCAAGGGCCGCAATCGGATCTGATTCCGCAGCGCCATGCCGAGATGGAGGCGCTCGTCGAGGCGTCCGGGCTGCCGTGGACCATCCTGCGCGCGGACGCCATCGCCTCCAACGCGCTGGGGTGGGCGGGGCAGATTCGCGCCGGTGACGTGGTGCGCGGTACCGGGGTCGCGCCGACCGCGGTGGTGCACGAGGGCGATATCGCGGCCGTCGCGGTGCGACTGCTCACCGATCATTCGCACACTTGGCGGAAATACCTGGTGACCGGGCCGCGAGTGGTCGGGCGGTCCGATCAGGTCGCGGCGATCGGCGACGCCCTGGGGCGTTCGCTGCGGTTCGAGGCGCTGCCGCTGGGCGTGGCACGGGAGTCGATGGTCGCGGCCGGACTGCCGGCGTCGCTGATCGAAACCTTGCTGTCGATGGCCGAGTTCCGGCCGCCCTCGGATCTGGTCACCACGGTCGTGGCCGACCTCACCGGGCGGCCGGCGCGGGATGTCCGGGACTGGGCCGCCGAGCATGTGGCCGAATTCCGGTAGCCGATCGGTCGCCCACCCGGCAATGTACGGGCCGCGGGCATAAGTTCGATGCCAATCGAATTGTCATGGAAGGTGGGTGTCGCAGCGCCCGCCCCACAGACCACGATCGCCGATCCACGAAAGCCGGTGCCAGCATGCCCGTCGCACTGTCCCTTCTCGATCTCGCCGCCATCGCGCCCGGCCAGACCGCACGCGACAGCTTCCACAACAGCGTCGCGCTGGCACAGGCGGCGGAGCGCAGCGGGTATCAGCGGGTCTGGTACGCCGAGCACCACAACATGGGGTCGATCGCGTCCAGCGCGACCAGCGTGCTCATCGGATACGTGGCGGCGCACACCGACTCGATCCGGCTGGGCGCGGGCGGGATCATGCTGCCCAATCACTCGCCGCTGGTGATCGCCGAGCAGTTCGGCACCCTGGAATCGCTGTTCCCGGATCGCATCGATCTCGGGCTGGGCCGCGCGCCGGGCAGCGACCAGGAGACCATGCGGGCATTGCGCCGCAATCCGTCCTCGGCGGACACCTTCCCGCAGGACGTGCTGGAGTTGCAGGGATACCTGACCGGAAACTCGCGGATCCCGGGAGTGAAGGCCGTACCGCGAGCGGAAGGCGTTGTGCCGCTCTACATTCTGGGGTCGTCGCTGTTCGGCGCGCAGCTGGCCGCGCACCTGGGTCTGCCGTATGCCTTCGCCTCGCACTTCGCGCCGGACTCGCTGCACGAGGCCGTGCGCGAGTACCGAGACCGCTTCAAGCCCTCGGAGCAGCTGGCCGAGCCCTATGTGATCGCCGGGGTCAATGTGTTCGCGGCCCAAGACCATGCGCAGGCCGAGGAGCAGAAGACCGTCTCCTACCGGCAGCGCACGCGCGCGTTCATCAAGCGCGGCGCGGCCGGCATGGAGTTCTCCGATGAGGAGATCGATGCCTTCCTGGCCTCGCCCAACGGCCGGCACCTGGCCAGAATGACCACGTACACGGCTGTGGGGACGCCCGCCGAAGTTGTTGCGTACCTGGAGGATTTCGCCGCCGATATCCGGGCCGACGAGCTCATCACCGCGCATCATGCCCAGAACGTCGACGACCGGGTGCGCTCGATCGAGCTGACCGGCGCGGCGATGGGCACACGCGAATCCGTCACGCGCTGAGAACTATCCGACCGATCTCCACCGGCGCAGATCACCTTCGACGACCTGCCACCGGAGCGCCATCGCGGTCGCGGCGAGGAGAGCCGGCGTGAGCCGGACGTAGGCGTTGTGCATGGCCGTCAGCGGCACGAACAGCAGCGCCGCGAACGGGGCGTGGACGAGCCCCCAGCCCGCGCGCGCATGCCCGCGCAACGGTGTGTCGTACACCTGAATTTCGGGCGCTTGTGTTTCAGATTCTGGCCTGGGCGCGTGCGCGGATCTAATCGTGGAAGGGATCGGTGTCCTGACCGGGGAGCCAGGACCGGCCCGCCTCGGTCCAGCCGTTGGCCTTGATCATCTTCTTGGCGGCGCGCTTATTGCGGCCGATGAGGCGGTCCAGGTAGAGGTGGCCGAGTAGGTGGTCGGTCTCGTGCTGCAGGCAGCGGGCCAGATAGCCGGTGCCGGCGACGGAGACGGGCTGGTTGTGGATGTCGACGCCCGTCACCTCGGCCCAGTCGGCGCGTCCGGTCGGGAACCACTCCCCCGGCACCGAGAGGCAGCCCTCGGCATTGCTGTCGGGATCGGGCATGGTCTCGGGGATCTCGGAGGTCTCGATGCTCGGATTGATGACGTACCCGCGCTGACGGCCGTCGGCGGTGACCAGGTCGTAGACGAAAACCGCTCGGGGATCGCCGATCTGGTTGGCCGCCAGGCCCGCACCCCGGGCCGCGGTGTTCGTCTCGAACAGGTCCTCGACGAAAGCGGCCAGCTCCGCGTCGAATTCGGTGACGGGCACGGCCGGGGTGGACAGTCTGGGGTCACCGGCGATGAGGATCGGTCGAACAGCCATGCCCTATTTCTCTCAGAAGCAGGACGGACGGTTTCCGCCGGGGTCCGCTACGGCCGTGGAATATTGCGCATATTGCTGCGGGCCAGCTCGATCATGCGGCCGACGCCACCGGCCAGCACGATCTTGCCCGCCGCCAGCGCGAAACCTTGACCTGCGCGGCGTCGATCCGGGGCGGGAGGGACAGGTCGGGTCGGTCACGACGTCGACCAGCATGGGTCCGGGCTCGGCGAACGCCTCGGCCGGCGCGGTCGCACCTCCGACGGGCGGGTGACCCGTAGCGACGGAATACCCACGGCCGACGCGATATCGGCGTAGTTCACCGGTTCCTGATCGGTGCCGTAGTCGGGCAGGCCGCTCATGCCGACGTCGTACGGGTTGTCGAACTGGATCCATTCCTTGCCGCCGAGCGCGTGGCCGATCGGGGCGTGCAGGCGCTCGCTGCACCCCGGCGGCGACGAGAGCGGGCGAACGCATCGTCCGGATCGAAGTGCACGCCGACCCGGAAACGCTGGCGCGGCTGTGGCTTTCGGTGCCGGACTTCAGCGCGTAGCGACCAGTTTGACCGGGGCCTCCAGCAGGGCGTCGATCGAATCCTCCCAGGCCACCGTGCGCGTGGTCACGATGCTCGGGTCGAAGCGCTCGGCGGCCACCAGCTCCAGGATGTGCGGGATCGACGGGCGTGCGTGCGCGCGACCGGTGTGGAAAGTGCAGCAGCGCGAATACATTTCGAGCATGGGCAGCGCGACTTCCTGGGTCTGGACGCTGACGCTGGTGCAGAAACCGTCATTGGCGGTGGCGCGGATGGCGGCCACCAGAGCGCCGGCGCCGCCCGCGGCTTCGACGGTGACCGGGAACCGGCCGACGCGCTCGGCCGGCCTGCCCTCGATGGGCTCCGCGCCGAGTTCGGCTGCGATGGCGAGCCTTTCGGGGTCGGTATCGAGGTAGACGGCGCGGGCCGAGCCGAGCGCCACCGCGAGACCGGCGGCGTACAGGCCGATCGACGGTGCGGCCGGACCGCTCAGAACGAGCACTTCCGCGCCGGGCCGGTCGGCCAGCTGCGGGGCGACCGAGCGATACGCGTCGGCGATATTGTCGCTGGCGCTGGCGACCGCGGCCGGATCCACACCGGCGGGCAGCGGGACCAGCATGGCGTCGGCGTGTGGGATGCGAACCAGGTCCGACCACAGACCACCCCAGGTCAGGCCACCCATCCGGCCGAGACCGAAGCTGGACATGAACGGGTGGGCGGTGCAGCCGCCGGTGTGGCCGCGACGGCAGGAATCGCAGGCGCCACAGGAGATCTGGAACGGGATCACCACCCGGTCGCCGGGACGGACGGTGGTGACCTCATTACCGACCGCCACCACCTCCCCCACCCCTTCGTGACCGAAGGGGTACGGGCCCGCGAGGGGAAAGCGGCCCTGCAGGACAGCGGGGTCGATATCGCAGGTGGCCACCGCTATGGGGCGGACCAGGGCCTGATCACGGGCGTCGAGGGTGGGTTCGGCGGTGTCTTCCCAGTGCAGAGCATTCGGACCGTCGAGCACGAGTCGCTTCATGACTCGATCGTCACTAGAACGTTCTTTCCAGTCAACCCTCTCAGGGTGAATTCGACTCGGCGGCATCGACTTCCGCCAGACTCATCCGGATCAATCGCGCCATGGCCGTCGACACCGTGTGGAGCGGCGCGTCGGTGCGGCGCACCCGGGCCAGGATGGTCGCGCCCTCGTAGGCTGCGACCACCGTGGTGGCCAGATCACGCGCCTCTCCCGGTTCCAGGCCCATCTCGGTGAGCAGCTCGGCGAAACCGTGCGTCATGGCTTCGAAGGCCGATACGCAGGCGGAGCGCACGGCGTCGACGTCACTGCCGCCGTCCAGGGCGGGCGTGCCGACCGGGCAGCCGGCGGCCCAGTCGGTCTCGGCCAATTTGGTGGCCATGAAGTCGAACAGCGTTGCCGCCGTACCGAACACATCGCCGGGAGCCTGCCGGATCATGCGCCCCACCAGCACGCCGGTGCCGGTGATGGCCGAGACCGCGATCTCCTCCTTGCCGCCCGGAAAGTGGTGGTAGATCGACCCGTACGGCAGCCCCGCCGCCTCGCTCAACTTCTTCAGCCCGAATCCGTGGTAGCCGTGCCGGGCGAGCAGCCCGGCCGCAGCCACCTCGATTCGCCGTTTCGAATCGGACACCATTCATCCAGAGTATGAGCGGGGTCCGACAGGGACAGCGCGAATCATGCTCGCGCAGTGGATCAACCGAGCGCCGCGATGGCGGCACTGAGCTTCTCGGTCGCGGAGTCGGCGACCTCTCGCAGCGCCGGATCGCCCGCGACCTGCACCATCACGTCCGGATTCATGGCCTCCACGATCACCGTGCCGGCGTCCGAACGATCGGTGCGCACAACCACATTGCACGGCAGCAGCAGGCCGATCTGACGGTCCACGCCGAGGGCGGCGTGCGCCAGCGACGGATTACAGGCGCCCAGGATGAGGTAGTTTTCCATGTCCGCGTCCAGCTTCTGCTTCATGGTCGCGGTCACGTCGATCTCGGTGAGCACGCCGAAACCCTGATCGGACAGTGCCTTCCGGGTCCGTTCCACCGCGTCGGCGAAATCTGTGCGCAGAGTAGCGGAGAGTGCGAGGCTCATCACGAATTCCTTTCCGTTGCGGGGCAGCCGGTTCGGGGCACGCCCAGGCGTTGCAGGATGAGGGTCACCGGACACCAGCCGGCGATCCCGTAGAGCAGCAGGTTGGCCGCCACGAAGGTGGTCAGCAGCAGCCACCAGGTCGAGAACGCGAGCACCAGCGCGAGGCTGAGCAGCACCATGGTGCCGGCCAGAACCGGCACGATGCGGTCGATGGACAAGCGGCGGATCGCGGTCGTCATGAATTCCTTTCGGTCCCGGCGCTAGGCCAGCGCCAGGAAGAGTTTTTCCAGTTCCTCGACCGTCATCGGCTCGGAGTTCTCCGCTTTCTCGCCGGTCAGGCAGTCGCGCAGACCGGTGGCGACGATCTTGAATCCGGCCCGGTCCAGCGCGCGGGAGACCGCGGCGAGTTGGGTGACCACGTCCTTGCAGTCGCGGCCCTGCTCGATCATGGAGATGACGCCCGCGAGCTGTCCATGCGCGCGGCGCAGGCGGTTGAGGACCAGTGCGATGCTGTCTTCGTCGCCGATCATGTGGATTCCTTCCCTGAGTCCGATGACTTCAGTATACCCCTGGGGGTATGCGGGGGCCGTGAGAGAGGGCTCACCCTTTCCCACGGCCCCCACCCGTCAGTGCGCGAAGCTGATGTCCGGCAGCACCTTGCGCAGCCAGCGCGGCGACCACCAGGCAGCATGCCCGGTCAGGCGCAGCAGCACCGGCAGCAGGATCAGGCGGATCAGCACCGCGTCCAGCAGGACGGCGACACCGAGAATGATGCCCATCTCCTTCGGCGGCAGCGGATCGGCCAGGGCGAAGGTGAAGAACACCGCCACCATGACCGCCGCGGCAGCCGCGATCACCCGGCCCGAGTGGGCGACGCCGTCGATATGGGCGACAGCGGGATCACCGGAACGTTCGTAGTGCTCCTTGGCGGTGGCCAGCAGGAAGACCGTGTAGTCCATCGCGATCGCGAAGATCATGGCGAAGAAGAACACCGGCCCCCAGCCGTCGAGGAAGCCCTGTGGCGTGAAGCCGAGCAGGCTCGCGCCGTGGCCATCCTGGAACACCAGTTTGGCCACACCGAACGCCGCCGCCGTGGACAGCAGGCTGACCACCGTTCCGAGCACCGCGATGAGCGGGGCCTGCAGCGCAACCAGCAAGAGCAGGAAACCCAGCGCCAGGATGACGCCCACGATGATCGGGAGATAGTGGTTCAGCGCCGCCTGCAGATCGAGATTCTCCGCCGCCGCGCCGCCGGCCAGCGCACCTTCGGGCAGGTCGTGTCGCAGAGTGTCGAGGATCGTGCCCATCGACGGATCGGAGGGATCCACTGCGGGCATGGCCTGCATCATCACCCATCCACTGCCGTCGGGGGCCGCCTGGGGCGGAGTGACCGCGGCGATGCCCTCGGTCGCCCGGGCCGCGGCCGCCGCCTGATCACCCACCGCAGCGGGTGCGACGATCTGCACCATACCTGGTGCGCCCGTTCCGAATTCGCGTTGCACGAGCTCGTAGCCCTGGCGCACCGCCGCGTCCTGGGGCACCACGTTGATCGACGGCATCGCGACCTTCAGCCCGAACACCGGGATCGCCAGGCCGATCAGCACGATCAGCGCGCCGATGGCGAATGGCCACGGTCGCCGCTGCTGCAGCTCGCCCCAGGCCGCGAAGCGCGGTGAGCGATGCGGCTGGCGAGCGACATGGGGCAACGACACCGCATCGACCTTGCGACCCAGCTTGCCTAGCGTCGCGGGCAGCAGCGTCAGAGTGGACAGCAGCACGAACGACACCGCGAACATGATGCCGACGGCCATGGTCCGCACCGCCGGGGCAGGGACGATGAGCACCGCCGACAGACTGACCAGCACGGTCAGGCCCGACAACAGCACGGCTTTGCCGGCGGTGTCCATGGTTTCGGCGACCGCCGCCCGCGCATCACCGGACTTGCGAATCGCGTCACGGAAGCGCGAAACCAGGAACAGCGCGTAATCGATGCCCAGCGCCAGCGCGAACATCATCGCGAAGTTCATGGCCCACACCGAGATCGGCGTGAGGTGGTTGAGCAGCACCAGGCCACCCGCCGAGGCGATCAGACCGGTGAGGGTCAGCAGCAACGGCAATCCGGCCGCGACCAGCGACCCGAAGGCCAGCACCATGATCGCGAGAGTGACCGGCCAGGAGAACATCTCGGCCTTCATCATGGCCTCGTGGTTGGCCTTGTTGAAGTCGCTCCACAGGGCGGAAGCGCCGGTCGGATAGACCTCGAAGCCGTCGGACGAGAGCGCCTTCAGCTGGGGTCCGACGTCGGTGACGGCGGCGACCATGTCGTCGGTGCTCGCGTTCGCGCCCGCCAGCAGGATGCCGGTGTGGCCGTCGCGGCTGACGGTCTGGCCGGGCACGGGAGCGACGAGCGCACCGAATCGGCTGTCCTGCTGCAGGATTCCACTGATCTCGTCGATCAATCGCTGAGCCTTCGGACTGTCGATGGTGGCGTCGCCGGAGTGGATCACCACCTGCACCGCGGCCGCCGAGTTACCGCCGAAGTGCTCCTGCGCGACCTCGCGGGTCTGTACCGATTCCGATCCGTTGGCCTGCCATCCGGCGCCGGCGAGTGAATCGAACACTGTGGGCGCGGCCGCGCCCAGCGCCACCGCGACGATCAGCCAGAAGCCGAACACCCAGCGGGCGCGATCGGCCATGAGGGCCCCGAGACGGCCCAGGAGACCGCCGGGGGCGGCCGTGATCTGTGAAGCGTCGGCGACGCCGACAGTAAGACTTCGCATATTACTTCCTTCCATACCCCCTGGGGTATCCGTGAAGACTATACCCCCAGGGGTATATTGGAGGTCAAGTGGCGAACGCCCGGCAACCGCGGATCACAACGACGCACGCAGGTCTACGGCGATGTGCTGGGCCTCGGTCGCCCACCGCCGGACTAGGCTTCGCAGCTGTGGCGGTAGTGGAAGGCGCGCGGCGCAGAGTCATCGATATCGGACGCCGGGCCCTGGGCCTGGACGTTCCCGCCGCCGATCACACCGTCGCCGTGCTGCACGGCGACGACGCCGAACGTCCCGGCCTGGACCGCCGCGAAACCCTGCAACTGATGCGGATCCGGCTGCTCGGCGCGACCGGAGCCGTGATCATGGCCGTCTCGGCGCTGGGCGTCGGAGCGCAACCGGTCCACCAGAATCCGATCTCCGGCATGCGCGTGCTCGGATTCTTCGCGCGCGCCGGCACCTCGACACTGGCCATGTGCATGATCGGCACCGTCCTGGTGATCATGGCCTGGCTGCTGCTGGGCCGCTTCGCCGTCGGCGGCTGGGGCGGGGATCCGCGCCACCGGCTCAGCCGTTCGCAGATGGATCGAACGCTGCTGCTGTGGATCATTCCGCTCAGCGTCGCGCCGCCCATGTTCAGCAACGACGTGTACTCGTATCTGGCACAGAGCGAAATCGCGGCCCGGGGCATGGACCCGTACTCGGTCGGACCGGTCGACGGGCTCGGGCTCGACAATGTGCTCACCAATAATGTGCCCAATATCTGGCGGTCCACCTCCGCGCCCTACGGGCCGCTGTTCCTGTGGATGGGACGCGGCATCGCGCAGATCACCGGCGACAACATCGTGCTCGGGGTATGGCTGCACCGGGCGCTGGCGCTGGCGGGCGTGGCGCTCATGGTGTGGGCGCTGCCGCGGCTGTCACGGCGCTGCGGCGTCGCGCCGGTGAGCGCGCTGTGGCTGGGCGCGGCCAACCCGCTGGTGCTGTTCCACCTGGTCGGCGGCGTGCACAATGACGCACTCATGCTCGGGCTCATGCTGGCGGGCCTGGAATTCTGCCTGCGCGCCATCGACGATGCCCCGGACTTCGATCAGAGAGCCTGGGCGCTGCTGATATTCGGGACTGTACTGATCACGCTGTCCTCGTCCGTGAAGATCATCTCGCTGGTGACCCTCGGATTCGCTGGTATGGCTCTGGCCCGGCGGTGGGGACGCGGGCTCAGACCCGTGCTCGTCGCCGGCGGCGTGCTCGGCGTGATAGCCGTGGTCACGACACTTTTCGTGAGCTACGCCAGCGGGCTGGGATTCGGCTGGGTCAATACCGTCGGCACCGCCACCACCGTGCGCAGCTACCTCTCCCTGCCGACGGCCGTCGGGATCATCACCGGATTCGGGGGCGTACTGCTCGGACTCGGCGACCACACCACAGCCCTGCTCGACATCACCCGGCCCATCGCCGAGATCATCGCGGGCTTCGTGACATTGCGCATGCTCGTCGCCGCGTGGACCGGGCGCTTGAATCCCATCGGCGCGCTGGGTGTTTCGCTGGGCGCGATCGTGCTGCTGTTCCCGGTGGTCCAGCCGTGGTACCTGCTATGGGCCATCGTGCCCCTCGCGGCGTGGGCGAACCGGCCCGCGTTCCGGGTGCCCGCGGTGGTGCTGTCGGTGGTGGTATCGGTGATGGTCATGCCGCGCGGCGCGGACTTCTATGTCTTCCAGATCGTCGAATCCGCCATCGCCACGCTGGTCGTCGGACTGTCGCTGATCTTCCTGACCCGAAATGTGCTGCCGTGGCGCAATCAGCCGGGGGTGTCGGCTCGGTCACAGCAGCCCACGCCTTACGGTGTCTCATCGTGACCGCAGCTTCCGGACCCGCCGTACGCGTCGACGGCGTCGTGAAACGCTACGGCGAGACCACCGCGGTCGACGGCATCAGCTTCGATATCGAACGCGCGCAGGTGCTGGCCCTGCTCGGACCCAATGGCGCCGGCAAGACCACCACCACCGAGATGTGCGAGGGCTTCGTCACCCCCGACGCCGGGACCGTGCGAGTACTGGGCCTGGACCCGATCGCCGACTCCGACCGGCTCCGACCGCGCATCGGCGTCATGCTGCAGGGTGGCGGCGCGTATCCGGGATCCAAGGCCGGGGAGATGCTCGACCTCGTCGCCTCCTACTCGGCGAATCCCCTGGACCCGGCCTGGCTGCTGGACACGCTCGGGCTGAAAGACGCTCGGCGGACGCCGTATCGGCGGCTCTCGGGCGGGCAGCAGCAGCGGCTCGCGCTGGCGTGCGCGCTGGTCGGGCGGCCGGAGATCGTGTTCCTCGACGAGCCGACCGCCGGATTGGACGCGCAGGCACGGCATCTGGTGTGGGAGCTCATCGACGCGCTGCGCCGCGACGGGGTCAGCGTGCTGCTCACCACGCACATGATGGACGAGGCCGAGCAGCTCGCCGACCAGCTGGTCATCATCGATCACGGGCAGGTCGTCGCGCAGGGCACGCCCGCCGAGGTGACCTCGCACGGGGCCGAGGGCCGGCTGGCGTTCACCGCGCCCCCCAAACTGGACCTGTCACTGCTGGAAGCAGCGCTGCCGGAGGGTTTCACCCCGCGCGAGACCGCGCCCGGCTCCTACCTGCTGCAGGGCGACATCACCCCGCAGGTGCTGGCCACCATGACCGCGTGGTGCGCGCGAATCGACGTGCTGCCCACCGACATTCGCATCGACCAGCGCCGCCTGGAAGACGTGTTCCTCGAACTGACCGGGCGGGAGCTGCGCGGATGACCGAGACCGTGAACCGATTCGCGGCGGGCACCTTCTCCCCCGCCCCGCAGCCGACCACGCGGGCGAAGATGCTGGCGGCGCAGACCCGCATGGAGCTGATCCTGTTGCTGCGCAACGGGGAACAGCTGCTGCTCACCATGTTCATTCCGATCACGCTGCTGATCGGGTTGTCCCTGCTGCCGGTCAGCGGGCTGGGCGAGCACCGGGTGGATCGGGTCGTGCCCGCGGTGATGATGGTGGCGATCATGTCGACCGCGTTCACCGGGCAGGCCATCGCTGTTGGATTCGATCGGCGGTACGGGGCGCTGAAGCGCCTCGGGGCGACGCCGCTGCCGAGGTGGGGCGTCGTCGCGGGCAAGTGCTCGGCGGTGCTGATCGTCGTGGTGCTGCAGTCGATCCTGCTGGGGGCCATCGGGTTCGCGCTCGGGTGGCGGCCGGCCCTGGGCGGGCTGCTGCTGGGCGCGGTGGTGATCGCGATCGGGACCGCGACCTTCGCGGCGTTGGGACTGCTGCTGGGCGGGACGCTCAAGGCCGAGGTGGTGCTGGCGCTGGCGAACATCCTGTGGTTCGTCATGCTCGGGACCGCGAGCCTGGTGTTCATGTCCGACGATCTGCCGCACGCGGTGAGCCTGATCGCGCGGATCATTCCGTCCGGGGCGCTGTCGGAGTGCCTGGAGCAGGCCATGCGCACCAGCATCGACTGGTACGGGCTCGCGGTGCTGGCGGGCTGGGGCGGGCTCGCGGGGTGGCTGGCCACCCGGTTCTTCAAATTCGACTGACGCGGCCGGCGTGAAAGTTCGCGCCCGCCCGGGTGTTTAACGACACGTTGTAGTAGGGCGGGTGACGGGGCGAAATACCGTCCCGCTACCATCGGTGCGTGCTGTCTCGCGCCTTCCAGCGACTTGCCGACCTGTTCCCGATGCCCTCCCTTCGGGTGCAGCGACTCATCGCCTTCCTGGTCATCCTGTCCCAGGCCGGAATCTCGGTGACCGGGGCGGTCGTCCGCGTCACCGCCTCGGGTCTGGGCTGCCCCACCTGGCCGCAGTGCTTCCCCGGCAGCTTCGTGCCGACCGCGGTCGCCGAGGTGCCGGTGGTGCACCAGGTGGTCGAATTCAGCAACCGCATGCTGACTTTCGTGGTGTCGCTGGCCGCGGCGGCCATCGTGCTCGCGGTCACCCGGGCGCGTCGGCGGCGCGAGGTCCAGGTGTACGCGTGGCTGATGCCCGGCGGCACCGTGCTGCAGGCGGTGATCGGCGGGATCACCGTGCGTACCGGGCTGCTGTGGTGGACGGTCGCGGTGCACCTGCTCGCGTCCATGCTGATGGTGTGGCTGGCGACGCTGCTGTGGGCCAAGGTCGGCGAACCCGACGAGGGCATCGACACGATTCAGGTTCCGAAGCCGCTGCGGTTGCTGACCGCACTGTCCGGTCTGGCCCTCACCGGGACCCTGATCGCGGGCACCCTGGTCACCGGCGCCGGCCCGCACGCGGGTGACAAGAGCGTCGAGAAGCCGGTCGAACGCCTGCAGGTCGAGATCGTCACGCTGGTCCACCTGCACGCCGAACTCCTCGTGGCCTACCTGGCGCTGCTGGTCGGCCTGGCCTGCGGCCTGGCAGCGGTCGGGATGAACAAGGCGATCCGGACCCGGCTCATCGTGGTCATCGCGCTCGTCTGCTCCCAGGCCCTGATCGGCATCGTCCAGTACTTCACGCACGTTCCCGCCGCCCTGGTGGCCTTCCACGTCGGCGGCGCGGCGGCCTGCACCGCGGCCACCGCCGCCCTCTGGGCCGCCATGCGGACCCGCGAGCCGCTCCCCACCTCGGCCCCGGCCGCGGCCGACAAGGCCGCCGCCTAGCATTTCGCGCCACGCACGGAGTCGGCACACCCGGCAGGATGTCTGGTGTGCCTGATCTTCTCGACGACGCTCAGCTGGAACAGACTGCGGTAGTAGCGAACTCCGCGATGAACCGCGATCGCCGCCTGCCCGCCTACCGTCGCGAACTCGGCTTCGACCCCGTCGCCTGGCTCTCCGCCCGGCCCGGGCCGCAGCGGTGGCTCGATATCGGGTGCGGCAGTGCCCGGGCGTTGTTCGATGCCGGTGAATCACTCTCCGGTGAGGACCAGATCGTGGGCTTGGACCTGGTCGACTATTTCAGTGGACCCTCCCGGCCCGGGGTCACACTTGTCACCGGTTCCGTCTTGAAGTGGCAGCCCAGCGAGCCGTTCGACCTGATCACCAGTGTTCATGCTCTGCACTATGTGGGTGACAAGCTGACCGCCCTGACCCGCCTGTCCTCATGGCTGACTCCGGATGGGCTGCTGGCGGCCAATTTCGAGGCCGGCTCGGTGCGCCGACCCGATGGCGCGCCGCTGGGGCGACCGTTCACCAAAGCCCTCCGTGACAACGGTTTCACCTACAACGCGCGTGCCCACCGACTGACGCGCAGCGGTCGAGGACTCCCCCACTGGGCATTCGAGTATGTGGGCGCGGATGCCCACGCCGGGCCGAATTACACCGGCCAGGAGGCTGTGACCTCTCACTACCGGCCCTGACGGAGACTGTGACCGGGGGTTCTCCCGGACTGCCACTACGACTTCGGGATTACCGCTCATTGGCCCGGAGAGCGATGTCCGCAGCGAGCCGCACAGGCTACCCTCCCGTTACCAGGTCCGCGATCGAATTCGGCTGCACATCAGCATGATCGGTCCGGACCATCGCGGGGATGGAAGGTGGCCATGATCAACAGCATCGTTCGCAGGATGACGCCGGCGCTGGCGGTCGTCGGGTTGGTGTGCGGGGTGGCGGCCTGTAGCAATGCTCCGAAGGCATCGGGGCCGCTGTCGGAGCAGGCACGCACGGAGGTGCGGCAGGCGCTGGACAGTGTCGTGGCGACGGGCATTCCCGGGGTTCAGGTTGTGGTCACCGAGGGCGGTCGCGAGTGGAGTGCGAGTGCCGGCGTCGGAGACGTCGCCACCAGCGCGCCTTTCCCACCGGGTGCGCACGTGCGAGTTGGCAGTAATACCAAGGCATTTGTCGCTGCCACCATGATGCAGCTGGTCGCGGAGGGCTCCGTGGAGCTGGACGCGCCCGTCGAGCGCTACCTCCCCGGCGTCGTGCAGGGCGTCGGGATCGATGGCAACCGGATCACCGTCCGGAATCTGATGCAGCACACCAGCGGTCTACCCGAATACCTGGAACTGCCCAAGCTCCAAGGTGATTCCGATGATCTGCTGACCAAGCACTTCGAGACCGCCGATCTGGTCCGTGGCGCGATGACCCTGCCCGCTCACTTCGAACCGGGTGCGAAAGCCGAATACAGCAATACCAATTACCTCGTCGTCGGCATGATCGTGGAACGCGTGACCGGCCATCCGGTCGCCGAGGAGGTCACGCACCGCGTCATCGACCGGCTGGGTCTGCGCGACACCTACTTCCCCGCCGACCGCGACACCGATCTCCGCGATCCCCACCCGCGGGGCTACGAAACGGTGGACGGCAAGCCGGTCGATGTCACCCGTTTCGACTCGTCATGGGCGGGCAGCGCCGGTGCGCTGGTCTCGACGGGCGCGGACGTGAATCACTTCTTCACCGCCCTGTTCGACGGAAAGCTGCTGCCGCCGGACCAGGTCGCGGCCATGCGCGCCAACCCGCGGCCGCTGACAAACCGTCCCGGCTACTCCTACGGTCTCGGGCTGACCACCACCACCGCACCATGCGGCATCCAGGTGTGGGGTCACGGCGGATCGATCCCAGGCTTCCGCACCTTCGATGCCGTGACCCCCGGCGGCCGCGCCGTCACCCTCATCACCGATCTTCGGCCCTCGGATGCCACCCTCACCGCTGCCGCCCAGCAGGCCTTCGACACCGCGCTCTGCGCGGCCGACTGAACCGAGCCGGCTGTCAGTTGGGAGGAACCGCCACAATGCGGTTCGCACCGACGGCTGCTCACGTCCGGCCTGCAGTTCGTGCAGGGCGGCCTCGGCGACCAGGCCGACCCACGGACGCGCGCCCTCGGCCGGATGCGGCCAGCCGAGGACCGCGAAATCGGGTTCGATCCGGGCGGCGTTGCGGGCGTTGCGGGCCGCCACCTCATCCGCGATCAAGGGTTCGGCCAGGACTTCAAGGAGCAGCGCCTTGACTCCGCGGTCGCGCAGACAGGCAACGAAGTAGGCGTTGGATCCGGCCAGTAGCCGGTCCCGGCCCCGGGGCGAGACCGGCGACGGCGGTATCGATTTCGGTTTGCAGGCGCTCGTGGAATTCGCGGTGCGGAGCCGGCAGATCGACAGTGTGATCTCCGGCGAGGAGCGGAAGTGGTCGCGGCGGCCGAAGGTGCCGTCCGCGCGGACGACGCGAGATGCGGTCGACTGCGAACGTGTCCTTCGGTTCGCCACGGAATCCGGACTCGTTCACGAGCATTCGCCCCCGGAGATCACGGACGAGCGGTGGGAAGCTCTGATTCTGGAGGTCGCAACCGCAGCGCTCGCGGAGGGGGCCGCCACGCTGGCTGTGCGGGCAGCGGTGCGCCGGCAGTTGCGGCAACTGCGGTCACCTCGGGCCTCGGTATGGGCGCGGGCGCACGCCGACATCGCGAGCCCGATCGGCAGCACCGCGCTGTCGCTGCTCGTGGACATCGCCGAAAAGTCCGATGCGCCAAGGTTGTTCGATAATCTGGAGGCAACCAGCGACGGCAGCGACGACCACATTCATGACCAGTGCAATCTGGTCGCTGCCCTGGCCCGGCTCGGCCACACGCACGCCGTCCCTGCCGTCGAGGCGATGTTCGACTCCACCGTGTACTCCTACCTCCGGATCCGGTGCGCCGAAGCGCTGAGCCTTCTCTCACCCGATTTTCCACGTGGTCGCGCGCTCGAATGCCTCACCGACTGTGAGGCCACGACCCGTGGGGTCGCGATCACGGCCGCGGACATCTCGCTGTCCGGAGTGCGGGAACGCCTCGCTCTGATCGCCGCCGATCCGATGGAGGAGGACGGCAACCGGCGGGCCGCGGCGACAAGGATTTCATAAGAAACCCGCTGGGAGCGGTGGATAACTTCGTCTCATCCGATCAGCCATTCGGGCGGTGGATTTCAAACGGAGGTCAGACATCATGTGGAACGTTCCCAGCGGCGCACGCGGTCTGGTGGCGAAAGCAGCGGCGCCGGTGGCCGCAGCCGCGGTCGGGGTGGCGGCCATCGTGGTGGCTGCCGCACCGGCGCAGGCGCAGTCCAATCACCCGTATTCGTGCATCGTGGTGCAGAACCACGCCGGCCGCACGACCACGGTGACCATGAACTACCCGGCGGGCTACAACGGGTCGTGGACGATCTACCCGAACGACCTGAGCCTGCTGCTGTACAACGGTGATCCGGTCCAGTCGCCGACCGGTGACTTCGACATCCAGAAGGACTCGGACCTGCAGGCGGTGTGGAACTACGACCCGAACCGCGACACCAACCGCGGCTGCAACGGCTCCTGGGTCGTCACCCTGAACTGAGCGGGCGTCAGCGCCGATCGGCGATGACGACGTGCCCGTCGGCGCGCAAGGACTTGCGCTTCCCCTCGATGCCCGCGGCGACCGAGACGGCCTGGAGGTCGCGGTCGCCGGTGACTGCGAATCCGTGCTCGGCGAGCAGGGCGGCCATGGCCTCGGGGGTCCAGGTCGAGCGCTGCGGTTCACGGGCCATGGGGTTGGTGCGGCCGGAGACGGTCAGCAACAACTCCATGGCCTTTCGGCCGTAGTGGTACACCCGATTGGGGGTCGGGTAGGTGATGATCAGGCGGCTGCCGGGGGCGCTGTGCTCGGCCACCTCCACGACGGTCTCGGCGATCTGCGCGGGCGTCAGGTAGGGGACGACGCCCTCCCAGATCCAGGTGGTGGACCGGGTCCGGTCGTGACCCGCAGCCGTGAGAGCGGCGCCCAGGGAATCCTCGGCGAAATCGACCGGAACGAAACGGACATCGCCGATCGCTTCCCGTTCGCCCAACCGCTCCCGCTTCTCCGCCTGGGACGCGGGACGGTCCACCTCGAACACGGCGACGCCCGCCAGCTCCGGCATGCGCCAAGCCCGCGCGTCGAGCCCGGCACCCAGAATCACCAGCTGCGGATGCGCGCTTTCCCGCACCGCCTCGTCGATGGCGACCGTGCGGGCCGCCAGCACTTCCGAAGTGGCGGAGAGCAATTCGTATTCCATCCGCGCACCGAAGCCCTTCGGCACCGCGCCCGCGCGCACGAGATCGACCAGCTCGCGTTCGCCGTCGGCCAGTAGTTCGACCGCGACCGGGTCGGAGAACCGCCCGATCCCCATTCGCCCGTCCGCCACGGCCCGGCCCTGGCAGACCAGGATCGCTGTCCGGCTCGCTGCACGCTCGGTCACGGTTTCATTATCAACCCCGCTCCGGTAGCTCGCCCGCGGGCGGGGTGATCCGGGATGACCGCCAGAGCGGGCTGTCGACGAAGTGATTGTCGAATCGTTCTTGGGTGCGCAGGATTTCGAGCGGATCGACCTCACCGCGGCGGAGGCGCTCGCCCATCCGGAAGTATTCGAAGCGTTCGATGCCGGGGGTGAACACGATCAGGATATCGGCGGCCGAATCGGCCGGGGCGGCCCAGGCGTGCACCATGGCGGGCGGCACCAGCAGGAAATCGCCCTCGCCCATGGTGAGGATCTCCTCCCCGGCCAGCACCCGCAACGTGCCGCCCAGCAGGAAGAACAGTTCCGCGGAGGTGGAGTGGAAGTGCGGCGGCGGGCCGTCGGTGCCGGCGGGCAGGACCGCGCGGTTGGCGCTGAGCTTTCCGCCGGTCATATCGTGGTCGTCTTCATGGCCGTCTCCGCCGACCTCCCCGCCGGCAACCTAGCCATCGACTACCGCTGGGTTGCCGAAGACCCCTGCGTCCTCATCTTCTCCGACCACAGCCCGCTGGCAGCCGTGGTGGTGGACCTCGACCCCGCCGGCGACCGGATCCAGACGATCTACTCGATTACCAACCCGCACAAGCTATCCCGCATCAGCTGACCAGACGACGACACGACCGCGCCAGGGTGGCGGTACCCCATCAGATGACAGTTGGCCACCGACAACGATGACCGAGCTCCTCCCAGCGAGCGATCTGATCGGGCCGAGATGCTCGATCATGAACCCCTGCAGAGCTTCCCGGGTCAGCGGAGCGCACCCGTGCGGGATCAGCCGGGCTGGACAGAGGCGGTGATGACGACGGTGGCGTAGGAGGCGGTGAAGGTGCCGCCGAGCGCGTCGATGGCGGCGCCGATGCCGTCGAGGACGGCGGCGAGGGTGTCGGATGGGGTTTGGGTCAGGGTGCCGTGGGTGGGGATCTGGTCGAGCCATTCGTCGCGGGTGTAGGTGTGGTGCCAGTCGAACCGCCATTGTTCGGGGACGGTGAAGGCTCCGGAATCGTGGATTCCCTTGGCCACCAGGTCCAGCATCGGCTGGTAGACCTCCAGGGCGGGCCGGTCGGCGATCCGCGCGACAGGTGTGTCCGGCAGGTGTCGGCGGTAGACGGTGGCGAAGGCCTGGGCCGCGTCGGGTGGCAGCTGGACTACGGGCCAGAAGGCGGCGAAGCGGCCGCCGGGGCGGAGGACCTGCACCGCGCGGGCGGTGCCCAGGACGGGATCGACCCAGTGCCAGGCGGTTCCGGCGATGACGGCATCGAAGGTGCGGCCGGCCGGGTCCCAGTTCTCGAAGGTGCCGATCTCGACGTCGATGCCGGTCTCGCGGGCGAAATCGGCCATGCGAGCATCGGGTTCGACACCGAGCACCGTGCAGCCGGCGTCGCGGAACTGCCTGGCCGCGATGCCGGTTCCGCAGCCGACGTCGAGGATGTCCTGCCCCGGGGCGGCCGCGAGGATGCGGTCGATCATGGCGGCGGGGTAGGACGGGCGGGTGCGGTCGTAGCGGGCGGCGTCGATGCCGAACGATTCGGCCACCTGCCGGGCTAGATGAGGGCTCTGGTCTGCGGGTTCGGGTTCCGAGGACGGTAGAGTGACCATGCGCCCACTTTAAGTGGGCACTTGCCCACTCCGCAAGGAATCGGGCGCGGCAGACGGAAAGGAGTGCGGAGTGCCCACCGGGGTGGCCATACGCGATGCGCGGGAGCAGCTGTTCGACGCGGCCGAGCGGATTCTGTTGCGGGACGGGCCGAGTGGGCTGACGAGCCGGTCGGTCACCACGGAGGCGGGGTGCGCGAAGGGGGTGCTGCACCGGCACTTCGCCGACTTCGACGGGTTCCTCGCCGAGCTGGTCGAGGATCGGATCGTCCGGATAGAACGGCTGGGCTCGGCCCTGGGCGATCGGGCCGGGGACGCCACGGTGACCGGCAATCTCACCGAGGCGCTGACCGCGGTGTTCGAGACGGTGGCGGTGGCCATCGTCAGCCTGGTCACCTTCCGCGATGAGCTGCGCGCCCGGCTGCGGCAGCGCCGGCCGGTCGGGATCCCCCTCCTGACCGAGGCCACCGGGCTGATCGCCGCATATCTGGCCGCCGAGGTCGAGCACGGCCGGATCGCCGCCACCTGCGACACCGATCTGCTGGCTCGCACGCTGATCGGATCGGGACACCTGCTCTTCGCCGACCGCACCGCGCCCCGGCCCGAGACCGAGGACGTGCACGCCATGGTGACCGCGATGCTGGGTGGAGCGCTGACGTCCTGAAACACCGAGACGAAGACAGCTGAACATCTCACGGCGAGACCAACCTCGACACCGCCGGAGCGGCCGGGAAATTTGACCCTGGCAGAGATCGAACTGCCGGTGACCGGAGTATTCGAGGTCCGGGACCGCCGCATCGCGGCGTGGCGTGACTACTTCGACATGGTCCCGTTCACCGCCGTGCAGCAGGAGGCCTAGACCTCAGAAGCTCTGCCAGGAGGGCTTGTTCGCCATCGCGAACCGGTAGTAGTCGATGGCCTTCAGGCGCGCCGCCGCGTCCGGGTCCACGATGACCGTGACGTGCGGATGCATCTGCAGGATCGACGCCGGGCAGAATGCGGAGACCGGGCCCTCCACGGCGGCGGCGACCGCCGCGGCCTTGCCCGCGCCGACGGCGATCATGAGCAGATGACCTGCGTCGCTGATGGTTCCGAGGCCCTGGGTGAGCACATGCGTGGGGACCCGCGCCAGGTCGTCATCGAAGAAGCGGGCATTGTCCTCGCGGGTCTGCGGAGTCAGGGTCTTGACGCGGGTGCGCGAGCGCAGCGAGGAACCCGGCTCGTTGAAGCCGATGTGCCCGTTCGCGCCGATCCCGAGGATCTGCACGGCGATGGGCCCGTTCTCCAGGATGGCATTTTCATAGGCGGCCGCGGCCGCAGGAATGTCGGTGGCATTGCCGTCGGGGCTGTGGACGTCGGCGTCGGCGAAATCCACGTGTGAGGTGAACTCGTCCCGGATGAACTGCCGGTAGGACTGCGCGTGCCCGGGCGGCAGCCCGATGTACTCGTCGAGCAGGAACGCCTGCACGCCCGCGAAACTCAGGCCCTCCTCGCGATGCTGCCGGATGAGTTCCCGGTACGCGCCCAGTGGTGAGGATCCCGTGGCCAGCCCGATGGCGCGGGCGCCGCGGCGGACGTGGTCGGCCATGATGCGACCGGCCAGTACCCCGGCTTCGGCCGCGTTGTCGGTGATCACGAGTTCCATGGCGCTCCATCCTTGTAGACGGTCACGGGATCGAGGTGGTGGTCGGCGACCAGCAGGTCGGCGCGCATCCCGGGAGCCAGCGCGCCGATGTCGCCGGCCCTGCCGAGCAGGCGGGCGGGGGTGGCGCAGGCGGCGGTGGCCGCCGCGGTGAGTTCGACTCCCGCGTGGAACACGGTGCGGCGCAGCACTTCCGCGGCGGTGGCGGTGCCCCCGGCGATGACTCCTTCCCCGTCCGGGTCGTAGATGCGCGAGATCCCGTCCCGCACCACGACATCCAGGCTGCCGAGCTGGTAGCGTCCGTCGGGCTGCCCGGCGGCGGCCATGGCGTCGGTGATGAGGGCCAGATTGGCGGGGCCGATGGTGTCGAAGACCATGCGCACGGTGCCGTCGGCCAGATGCACGCCGTCGCCGATGACTTCGGCCACCACGTCGCCGCGACCGGCGGCGGCCATGGCGGCGGTGAGGAAGTTGGCGTCGCGGTGCGCCAGCCCGGGCATGGCATTGAACAGGTGCGTGATGGACACCCGCCCCCCGCGGCGCATGGCGTGCACCGACCGCTCGTAGCCGGCGACGGTGTGCCCCAGGGAGAGAATCACATTCGCGTCGGCCAGCACACCCGCGAGGGCGTCGAAGTTGGCGGTTTCCGGGGCCACGGTCACCGATACGACCCGGCCGCCGGCATGGTCGAGCAGACGTTCCAGCAGCGCCGGGTCGCCGGCCAGGATCCGTGCGGGATCGTGGGCGCCGCACCGGTGCTCGCTGATGAACGGGCCTTCGAGGTGGATTCCGGCCAGCAGCCCGTCGTCGATGGCTTTGCCCAGCACGTCGATACGATCGCGGAGTTCGGCTTCGGTGGCCGACACGAGGGAGGCGACCAGTGTGGTGGTGCCCCGGCTGCGATGGTAGTTCGCGGCGGCGGCCACCCCCTCGGGGTCGGCTTCCGGAAAGCCGAATCCGCCGCCGCCGTGACAGTGCACGTCGATCAACCCCGGCAGGATGATCTGCGGCTCATCGGCCGGTTCCGGCAGCGGACCACCGAATCCCGTTGCCGGGCCCACATAGTCGAGGCGCGCCCCGTCGAACGACACCACCCCGTCGGCGAGCTCGCCCGCCTCGGTGAGGGTGACGACCCGCCCGCGCAGGGTGGTCGTCACTTATCTCGCCCCAATACCCGGCGCACCGCTCGGAGTGCGTCGTCGGCGGTGCGGACCGACAGCACCGCTACCGCGGCCGCTCTGCACTGCTCGAGGGTGACTTCGGCGAGCAGGGCACGGACACCGGCGATCGAGCGCGGGGCCATGGACAGCGTCTCGACACCGAGACCCACCAGCACACAGGCGAATTCGGGATGCGACGCGGACTCGCCGCAGACGCCGACCCGGACGCCGTGCTTACCGGCCCCGGTCACCGTCATGGCGATGGCCGCGGCCAGCGCGGGCTGCCACGGATTGTGCAGCGCCGCCAGCGACGACGACATGCGGTCGGCACCGAACAGGTACTGGGACAGGTCGTTGGTGCCGATGGAGAAGAAGTCCACCTCCGCGCCGATGTACTCCGAACGCAAAGCGGCCGCGGGGATTTCGACCATGATGCCGCAGGTGCGGATCCCGGCGTCGCGAGCGCGGACGGCGAACCAGCCTGCCTCTTCGGCGGTGGCCACCATCGGCGCCATGACCCGCACAGGCGTCCCGGTGCTCTCGGCCGCGGCTGCGATTGCCGCGAGCTGGTCGAGCAGCGTCCCCTCATCGACGTTGCTCAACCGCAGACCACGCACGCCCAGCGCTGGGTTCTCCTCGTCCGGCAGGTCGAGGAACGGCAGCGGCTTGTCGGATCCGGCATCCAGGGTGCGGACCGTGACCGGCCGGTCGCCCAGGACGCGGAAGATCTCGGCGTATTGCTCGGTCTGCTCGGCCACGGTGGGGGCCGACTTGTGGTCCAGGAACAGGAATTCGGTCCGGAACAGGCCGACACCCTCGGCGCCGAGTTCGACCGCCAGCCGCGCATCGGCAACGGAGCCCACATTGGCCAGCAGCGGCACGGCGTGGCCGTCGGCCGTGCGACCGGGACCGGTCGGTGCGTCCGCTTGCCGGGCCCGCAGCGCGAGCACTTCCTCGCGCCGCGCGGCGGCGGGGCCGATCTCGACCACACCGGCCGTGCCGTCGAGCACGACCTCGGTGTCTTCGGCGATCCCGGCCGCGTCCGGCGCCGCGACCACGGCCGGAATCCCCAGTGCCTTGGCCAGAATGGCGGTATGGGACGTCGGCCCGCCCGCCACGGTGAGCAACCCGATCACCCGCTGAGGATCCAGCGTCGCGGTATCGGCGGGCGCCAGGTCTTGCGCGGCGAGGACGAAAGGCGTTGTGCTGTCGGGAATGCCGGGCGGGTCGACGCCGAGCAGCGCGGCCACCACCCGGTGCCCCACATCCCTCAGATCCGACGCTCGTTCGGCCATCATGCCGCCGAGCGCGGCCAGCTGCCCGCCGAAGTGCGCCACCGCCTCGGTGACCGAGTGCGCGGTCGGCGTCCCGCCCCGGATCTCGGCGCGCACCTGATCCAGCAGCGCCGGATCCGCGGCCAGCGCCGAGGTCATGAACAGGATGTCGGCCGCCGGGCCCGGCGCGTCGAGCGCCTGGGCGGAATACCGGCCGGCGACCGTCTCGAAAGCGGCCTCCGCACGGGCGATTTCGGCCTCGACGTCGCTCCCCGGCGGGTCGTTCGGGCTGGTGACCGGCGCGGGCGCCAGCCACTTCACCGATCCGACGGCGATCCCGGGAGCGGCGGCGACACCGCGCACCTCACGCGTCAAGATCTGTCTCCAGGATCGTGACCAGCGTATCGAGGGCCGCGTCGGCGCCGTCCTCGGCGTGCAGGGTGACGGTGTCGCCCTGCTCGACGCCCAGGGTCATCACCTGCAGCAGGCTGTTGGCGGCGACGGGGTCCTTGTCGCCGACCGAGATCCGCACGGGGACACCGGCTTCCCCGGCGGCCTTGGCGAACAGGGCAGCGGGCCGGGCGTGCAGTCCGGTCTTGGACGCGACTACGGCGGTGCGGGTGATCATGCTGCGATGTTCTCCTTCTCGATATCGGACTCGTCGGGTTCCCGGCCGGGCGTGGGCAGGTTCCAGCGCTTGATGATGAAGCTGAAGGTGACGTAGTACAGAACCGCGTAGCCGAGTCCGATCGGGATCAGCAGCAGCGGATGGGTGGCCTTGCCGAAGTTCAGCAGATAGTCGATGGCGCCGGCCGAGAAGGTGAAACCGTCGTGAATGCCGAGGGCATTGGTGAGCGCCAGCGCGGTGCCGGTGAAGAACGCGTGGATCACCAGCAGCGGCCAGGCCACGAAGATGAAGGAGAACTCCAGCGGCTCGGTGATACCGGTGAGGAACGCGGTCAGACCGGTGGACAGCATGATGCCGCCGATCATCTTGCGGTGCTCCGGCCGCGCGTGCCGCCAGATGGCGATGGCCGCGGCGGGCAGGCCGAACATCATGATCGGGAAGAAGCCGGTCATGAAGGTGCCAGCCGAGGGGTCGCCGGCCAGGAAGCGCGGGATGTCGCCGTGCGCGCCGTGGTAGTCGCCGATGACGAACCAGACCACCGAGTTGATGATGTGGTGCAGGCCCAACGGCAGCAGCATGCGGTTGGCGAATCCGAAGACGCCGCCACCGGCTACCGAGTTGTCGGCGACGGTGGTGCCCAGCCAGGTCAGCGCGGCATTGAAGGCGGGATAGATGAACGACATGACCACGCCGATCACCACGGCCGCGCACGCGGTCAGGATCGGCACCAGCCGGCGGCCGGAGAAGAAGCCCAGGTAGTCGGGCAGCTGGGTGCGGTGGAAGCGCTGCCAGAGCGAGGCCGCGGTCAGACCCATGACGATGCCGCCGAGAACGCCGAAGTTGACAAGCTGCGCGGCCGGGGCCTTTTCGACGTCGACGACCGGGCAGTTCCAGTGCGCGGCCCGGAACAGCCAGCCCAGCACCGGGCCACAGCTCCCGTCCAGCACGACCGGGGACATGGCTTTGAGGACACCGGTGAAGGCGAGGTAGCCGACGACCGCGGCGAGCGCGGTCGAGCCGTCGGACTTCTTGGCCCAGCCGATGGCGATGCCGACCGCGAACAGCAGTGGGAGGTTGTCGATGAGAGTTCCGCCCGCGCCGGCGAGCACGGCGGCGACCGAGCGCAGCGGCGAGAACCGGCCGAGCATGTCCTCCTGTCCTAGCCGGAGCAACAGGCCGGCAGCGGGTAGCGTGGCGATCGGCAGCATCAAGCTGCGGCCGAGCTTCTGCAGTCCGGATAGATCGAGCTTCTTGCGAGAGCTCTCGACGGCATCGGCCATGGAGTGGTCCTCAGTTTGCGATTGGAGTCCCGGGTACTGTTCACGATCAGCTACCGTGACTGGTTATAACCAGACATATACTGGTTATAACCAGCTTTGTCTACTCGACACGCTCGGAGGGAATATGTCGAAAGCGGATCAAATCGTCGCCGGCCTGGGTGGCGCGGACAACATCGTCGAGGTGGAAGGGTGTATCACCCGCCTGCGCGTCGAGGTCAAGGACGCGGGCCGGGTGGACGAGAAGGCGCTCAAGGCCGCCGGCGCCCACGGCGTCGTCAAGATGGGTGACGCGGTCCAGGTCGTGGTCGGCCCGACCGCCGACGCCCTGGCCGAAGACATCAACGACATGATCTGAGCGCCATGAGCACCGAGATTCTCGCGCCGCTCGACGGCCGCGCGATGCCCCTGTCCGAGGTGCCCGATCCGGTCTTCTCGGCCGAGATGGTGGGCGCGGGCGTGGCCATCGAACCCCTCGACACCGACGACGCCACCACCGTCGTCGCCCCCGTCACCGGCTCGATCGTGAAGCTGCACCCGCACGCCGCGGTCATCGTCACCGACGACGGCACCGGCGTGCTGCTGCACGTCGGCATCGACACCGTCGGCAAGGGCGACCTGTTCGAGGTGAAGGCCGCCGAGGGCGATCGGGTCACCGCGGGCGATCCGCTGATCACCTTCTCCCCCAACGCTGTTCGCCGCCTCGGCTTGAGCGCGGCCGTGCCGGTCGTCGTCATGGACAGCGCCCCGGGGTCGGCCCGAAACGCCCACACCGGTCCGGTCACCACGGGCTCGGTGCTGTTCACGCTGTGACACGGGACATTGATTGAGCCGCTGCCCGATCAGGTGGCGGCTCAGTTGTTTTCGACGGTCCCGGACCGGGCTAGCTGTCCTCGGCGGAGACGGTCATGTAGACCTGGTAGCGATCAGCGCGGTACCAGGATTGCGCGTGCTCCACGGCCCGGTCGCGCGAATACGAGATCCGGTCGAAAGCCAGTAGCGGCGAACCGGTTTCGGTGCCCAGCCAGCCCGCGTGCCGCTCGTCGGCGGCCACCGCGCGCACGCTCTGCTCGGCACGGTCGATCGGGCAGTCGTACTCGCGGGAGAACAGCGCGTAGAGCGACTGTGTCAGTTCGTGATCCAGCAGCTCGGGCAGCAGATCGACGCGGTACCAGCCGTCGTCGATGGACATGGGCAGCCCGTCGGCCAGCCGCAGCCGAACCAGGTGATACGCCTTCGTATTCGCGGTCAGCCCCAGCGCGGCCGCCGAGGCCGGGGGCGGCACCGCGTGGTCGGTGTGCAGCACCACCGTGCTCGGGGTGCGGCCGAGGCGGCGCATGTCGTCGGTGAACGAGGCCATGTGAAGCCGGGATCGGGCCACCCGCTCGGCGACGAACGTGCCCTTACCGGGGACGCGGGTGATGACGCCCTCGGATTCGAGCTGGCCCAGCACCTCGCGCACGGTCATGCGGCTGACCCGGTAGTCGTCGCACAGCTGGCGTTCGCTGGGCAGCATCTCGCCGGGACGCAGATTCGCACAGAGGGTGGTGAGCGCCGAACGCAGCTGCGCTTGCTTGGTCACGCGCCCTGACACGTCGATCCGGTCCTTTCCGCCCCCCGCAGGCTGCGGGCGCGGTCACTTCTCGTTGCGCGCCTTGGGGAATCGCTTCTGGTGTGCGACCCAGCCTGCCATCTTGGCCCAGTGGCCCTTCGCGGGGGTGACCTTCGAGATGAGCTCGCGGTCCCACTCCTCGGTCTCGGACAGGCCCGCGACGGTCTCCACGAGGCTCTTGGCGGCTTCCATGGACCCGACGACGCGGTCGCCCAGGACGCCGTCGGCGCCGACCAGGGTGACGCGGACGCCGATGCGTCCGATGGGCTGCAGCACCGCGGTGGCGGAGCCGCCGTGCTCGGCGACGAATCCCTTCACGGAATCCACGACGGACGGCGACAGCTTCTCGGATGCCGGGGCGGCGGTAGCGCTCATGCGCTGCAGTTTACCCACGGGTAATTCAGCGTCCATGAACCACCGCGCATCTCACATTCCGCGAGCCGCCGCGCACCGCCCGCACCGGGCGATGTCAGACTGATTCCATGCACGCCATCGAGGTTTCCGAGCACGGCGGTCCCGAAGTCCTGCGGTACGTGGAGGTGCCGGACCCGCAGGCGGGACCGGGCCAGTTGCTGGTGCGGACGCAGGCGAGCGGAATCAACTTCATCGACACCTATATTCGGACCGGCCGGTACCCGCAGGCGGTGCCCTATATCCCGGGATCCGAGGGCAGCGGCGTGGTGACCGCGGTGGGGCCGGATGTGACCGAGTTCCAGGTCGGGGATCGGGTGGCATGGGCGGCCGCGCCCGCGAGTTACGCCGAGCAGGTGGTCGTGCCTGCGGCCGTGGCGATTCCGGTGCCGGACGGGGTGGACTCGGCGGTCGCGGCGTCCGCGCTGTTGCAGGGCATGACGGCGCACTACCTGATCGAGTCGATCTACAAGCCCGAGCCGGGCGAGAGTGTGCTGGTGCACGCCGGGGCCGGTGGCGTCGGGCTGATCCTGACACAGCTGCTGGCGGCGCGCGGGGTCCGGGTCATCACCACGGTGTCGACCGACGACAAGGAGAAGCTGTCGCGCGAGGCCGGGGCCGCCGAGGTACTGCGCTACGACGAGGACATCGCGGCACGGGTGCGGGAACTCACCGACGGCGTGGGTGTGGCAGCGGCGTATGACGGTGTGGGCGCCTCGACCTTCGAGGCCAGTCTGGCGTCCACCCGGATTCGCGGGATGGTGGCGCTGTTCGGCGGGGCCAGCGGGCCGGTGCCGCCGTTCGATCCCCAGCGGCTCAATCCGCTGGGCTCGCTGTTCGTGACCCGGCCGACGCTGGTGCACTACACCCGGGATCGGGCCGAATTGCGGTGGCGCGCAGGCGACATCATGAACGCGATCGCGGACGGCACGCTGCGCATCCGGATCGGCGGCAGCTACCCGCTCGCGGAGGCCGAGCAGGCGCACCGGGATCTGGAGGGCCGCCGGACCACCGGCTCGATCGTGCTGGTGCCCTGAGGTTTTCGTCAGCCGAGATCGCGGCCGGTGAGGCCGCGGTAGACGAATCGGGTGAGGGCGTCCACGGCCTGCTCGTCGGTGAGCGCCGGGCCACCCTCCTGCACCGCCTGCAACAGGCCGGTGGCCGCCGCGAACATCATGGCCAGGGTGGCGTCGGCGGAACCGGGTAGGCGCAGGCCGGCGGGGGTGAATCCGTCGAGGTGGTCGGCCACCTCGTCGCGCTGCTCGGTGGCGAAACGCGCTGCGATGCGGGCGAAGTCGTCGTTGACCAGGGCCGCCTGCTGCACGGCGCGCAGCACCGGCCAGTTCTTGCGGGCGAAGGTCCAGTAGCTCGCGATGTGGTACCGCACCGACTCCGGGTCGGTGAAGTCGGCGGTGTGCGCCGGGTCCTCGGCGGAGGTATCGCTCTCGTCGGCAAGGTCCTTCAGCAATGACTGGAGCAGTTCCTCCTTGCTCGCGAAGTGGTTGTAGAACGAGCCCGCGGCCCGGCCTGCGGCCGCGGTGATGTCGGTGATCTTGGTGTTGAGGTAGCCGCGTTCAGCGAACAGCTGCCGGGCGGCGTGCTTGAGCGCCTGTTCGGTCTCGGCCGATTTCTCACTGCGGCGGGCTGCCACCATCCACCTCCTTGACAGCGGAAGGTACCACCCAGAATACTGAATCCACATTCAGTGAATTCAGATTCAGTATTGGAGTTGCCATGAATCCGCAGGTCCTCATCGCGGGAGCCGGGCCTACCGGGCTCGTCCTCGCCATCGATCTGGCGCGTCGCGGCATCGGGGTGCGCATCGTCGACAAGGCCGGGGAGTTCTTCGCCGGGTCGCGCGGGGATGGGCTGCAACCGCGCACCCTCGAGGTGTTCGACGATCTCGGGGTGCTCGACGCGGTACTCGCGCAGGGCGCGCCCCAGGCGCCGCTGCTGGTGCACCTGGACGGACAGTTCGCGATGGAACGGCGCATGAGCGCCTGGCGGGAACCCACCCCCGATGTGCCGCATCCGAATCCCTGGGTGCTGGCCCAGGCCGATACCGAGCGGGTGCTGCGCGAGGGGCTGGCCGAATTCGGGGTGCGCGTCGAAACCGGCACGGCCGTGGTGGATTTCAGCGCGGACGACGCCGGCGTGTCCGTGACCCTCGACCGTGCGGGGACGACCGAGACCGTGCGGGCCGACTATCTGGTCGGCGCGGACGGCGGGCGCAGTATCGTGCGCAAGACGCTGGGAATTCGGTTCGAGGGCACCACCGATGAGTCGATCCGCATGTTGCTGGGCGACGTGTGCGCGGATGTCCTCGATCATTCGGTCGGGTACTGGTTCGCCGACAGCACCTCCCCCATGGACGGGATCGCGCTGATGCCGCTGCCGGGTGGCCGGAAGTTCCAGTTCGCGACCGGTCTCAGCGCCGAGTCCGGCACGGAGCTCGCGGTCCTGCAGGACCATGTCACGCGACGCTCCCGGCGGGACGACATCATTCTGAGCGATCTGACCTGGTCGACGGTGTGGCGGCCGAATGTTCGTCTCGCACAGCGGTATCGGTCCGGTCGGGTGTTCCTGGCCGGGGACGCCGCGCACGTGCATCCGCCAACCGGCGGGCAGGGGCTCAATACCGGTGTGCAGGATGCCTACAACCTCGGCTGGAAACTCGAAGTCGCGCTGCGTCATCCGGGACCCGCGAGCGAGGCGCTGCTGGACAGCTACGAGACCGAGCGCCGCGCCGTGGCCGCGCGCATCCTCGGTCTGAGCAGTGCGCTGCTCGACAAGACCGTGAAGGGCGATCCGGATGCCATGGATCGCGAGGGCACCCATCAGCTCGACATCAGCTACCGGGAGACCGGCGACGACTCGGCGGGGCTGCGGGCCGGTGACCGCGCCCCGGACGCGCCCTTGGTCGACGCCGACGGAAAGCCCGTGCGGCTCTTCGACCTGTTCCGCGGTCCGCATGCCACACTGCTGGCATTCGGTCCGGGCATGGCCGCCGATCAGGCCGGATCCGCGGCGGCAGATCTCCGGACCGTCCATGTCGCCGGGCCGGAATCCGCTTCGGGCAATGGTGAATTCATCGATGCCGAGGGGGCCGCGCGGCGCGCGTACGACGTGGCCGGCAGCGGTTGGGTCGTCGTCCGTCCTGACGGATATGTCGGATCCCGCAGCACGCCTACCGCGCGGTAGCGCCGCGAATCCTCGTGCCGGGCGACCAGCCCGAAGCCCCTGCGATCCCCAGCGCCGGGCATACCGTGCAGAATGATCATGCTGCCGCGCAAGACGATTCGCTGAGACCGTTACATTTTCGGCCACGCGAGGGTGCCGCGACCCCGTAAGGTGGTCGCGGCGAGGGTTCGGGCGGCCGGCAGGTAGAGGCGCATCGGTCAGAGGTGGTTCTGGGATGTTGGTGAAGGTCCGTAACGACGACCCGTCGCGGCTGTCGAGCACCGAACGCACCGTGGTGAACTGGCTGAAATCCTGGAGCGGGCCGCACGCCGTGCCCGGCATCGCCGTCGTGCAGTGCCAGGACGCCGACGTGGTGGTGTGGACGCCGCAGACCTGTGTGGTGGTCGGCGTGCACGGATTCACCGAGCGGGTCGCCGGGACGCTGTCGTGCGCGCAGGACGAGCCGTGGACCGTGGACGGCAAGCCCGCACCGATCGACGGGGACGCCGATCCACTCGAGCGGGTGCGCCGCCAGACCGTGGACCTGGCCGGGCAATTGCGTTCCGCGCCCGGCCGGGAGCATGTGCCCGTCAGCGGGCTGGTGCTGCTGGTGCCGCAACTGGGCAGTCGCGTGAAGCTGGAGAAGGGCACGCTACCCACCGGTATCGACGTGCTGATCGGCGACGGGCCGTCCTCGCTGCGCGCGTATTTCACCACGCTGGCCGAGGGCGCTCCGGCGTCGTGGGACGCGGGGCAGGTCGGGCAGGCGCTGGGAGCGCTCGGGTTCGCCGCCGCCGCAACCTATTCCGATCTGGTCTCGGAGGGATTCCCCGTGCCGGACTCGGCGCGGGACGCCCCGTTGCCGTTCGCGAACCGGGCGACCGAGGTGATGGTGCCGTCGGTTCCGTCCGAGCCCGTCCGGCCCGCCGAAGACCCGGACGGACCCAGCCTGGCCGAACAAGGATCCGGGGACGAACCGGCGGGCGGCGATCGTCCTGTCGTACAGCAGGATCCGAAACCCCGGACAGGCGGTGCGGGCAAGGCCGCCGCGGCCGCCATCGCCGGTGCGGCTTCGGCGACCGCCGCCGAGCGGGCCTACCGCGCACTCGCGGGTGGGTCCGAGCCGCGCACGGCGAGCCGGGGCACGCCACCGCCTCCGACACCGATCCCGGGTGCCGCCGCGGCGGGGCGGCCGCCACAGGCCAGGCCGACACAGCCCCTGCCCGTACCGCCCGGTCCGCCACAGTTCGGGCAGCAGCCCCAGCAGCCCGGACCGCCGGGTTTCGGGCCGGGACCCCAATCCCGGCCGCAGCAGGGACCTTCCGGTCCCCCACCGGAGCAGCGGTTCCCGCTGTGGAACGAGCGGCAGGGCACCGGCGGGGCCGAGAAGAAGCGTCGCAAGGATCTGCCGATCATCGGCGGGCTGGTGCTGGCGGTCGTCATCCTGGTGATCGCCATCGCCTGCACGGGCCACACCACGCCCTCGCCCAGCAAGCAGCAGCCGGCGCGCTCCGCCGTCGTCGAGGCGACCACCACGACGCATACGGTCGACCCGACGTTGCCGAAGACGACCGTGCCGCCCGCCTGTTTCCCGTTGCAGCCCTGCAACTGACCGCTCCCCCGTGCCGGAATCCGGTGCGGGGCTGGGGAAGCCGGAACGGCTGTACGCCGGACATGGCGCCGAGAACCAGGATGCCGTTTTCAGCGCGGCATCGCGTAAAGGCGGTGTGCCGCAGCGTCGTACGCCGGTCGGCCGGTGACACCGACAAGGTCGATGTCGCCGCATGGGAGATCCGCGGCCGGGTCGGCGAGGTGGGTGCGCCAGCGGATGTCGCCGCCGGCGATCGCGTAGACCGAATCGTTCCCGGTGGCGGCGATGACCGTGTCACCGTCCACGATCGGCCGACGGTACACCGGACCGCCGAGGGTCATGCTGTGCGCCATCACCACCGCGTTCCGTGCGCCACCACCACGTACCCATCGGCCCGGCCCCTTCTCCGCGATCGTGACACACCGCCGCAGTGCCACCGATGAATTCCGCCGCGCGGTACCGTCCCTACCGATATGACCGCACACATCCTTGAAACCCCCGAAGCCGATCTCGCCTACGACCTGCTGGGTCCCGCGCCGTCCGCGAGCGCGCACCGGCCGCTCATGATGATCGGCCAGCCCATGACCGCCGACGGATTCGCCACGCTGGCTTCGTATTTCCCGGAGCGGACCGTGATCACCTACGATCCGCGCGGGCTCGGCCGCAGCATCCGCAAGGACGGGCGCACCGACAATTCACCGACCGTCCAGGCCGAGGACGTGCACGCGCTGATCACCGCGCTCGGCGTGGGCCCGGTGGACCTGTTCGCCAGCAGCGGCGGCGCGGTCACCGCACTGGCCCTGGTCACCGCGCATCCGGACGATGTCACCACGCTGGTGGCGCACGAGCCGCCGATGATCCCGGTGCTGCCCGACGCCGCGGCCGCGGTACGGGCCCGTGCCGCGGTTCGCGACGCGTACGAGGCCAAGGGAATGTTCGCGGGCATGGCGGCTTTCATCGCCTGGACCTCATGGCAGGGCGAACTCACCGATGCCTACTTCGCCCAGCCGCCGGCGGATCCGGCCATGTTCGGCATGCCGACCGAGGACGACGGCACTCGCGGCGACCCGCTGCTGTCGGAAGCCTCCTGGGCGATCACCGACTACGCCCCCGATGTAGAGGCGCTGCAGGCGGCGAGCACCCGGGTACTCATTGCCGTGGGCGAGGAGTCCGCCGGTGTCTTCACCGGCCGCACCGCCGAGGCCACCGCGACCATGCTGGGCAGCAGCACTGTCGTATTCCCCAGTCACCACGGCGGATTCACCGGTGCCGACAGCGGCTACCCTGGCCGGCCCGAGGCCTTCGCACAGCGACTGCGCGACGTTCTCGACGAGAGCTGACGCGACGAATAGTCCGGTATGAGGTATTCGCCCTGTTTGCTGATCAAACAGGGCGCGCCCCGGAGACAGCGGCCGCAGCACCTGCTCGTAGCGCTGACAGGGGCCCGCGAAATCCGCCGGGGTACCGAGGAGTTCGCCGGCGAGCAGGTACGCGCCGAGCAGCGCGAGCGCGGTGCCCATACCGGTCATCGGCGATCCGCAGGAGGCGGTGTCGCCGAGCAGCGCCACCCGGGCGACCTGCGGGTCAGCGGGTGGGGCGGGCGCCGATGATGCTGGCGCGCTCCATGATTCGGACGTTCGGCCAGTAGTCGCTGGCGGCGTAGTGCTGGACGGCGCGGTTGTCCCAGAAGGCGACGGTGTCGGGCTCCCAGTGTAGGCGGACCTGATGTTCGGGGGCATCGGCGCTGCGGCAGAGGCGGTCGATGAGGGCGCGGCCCTCGTCGAGGTCCAGGCCGGGGATGTGGTCGGTGAAGACGCGGTTGACGTAGAGGTGTTTGCGGCCGGTGGCGTCGTGGCGGCACACCATCGGGTGACGGACCGACGGATGTTCGGCCCGCATCTTCGCGCGTTGCTCCTCGTCGAGCGCGTGACCGAAGACGCGCGTGAAATCGTGGACGGCATCGAGGGTTTCGATGCGGGCGCGGGTGCCGTCGTCGAGGGCGTCATAGGCCGCGTACATGTCCGCGAACAGGGTGTCGCCACCGAGGGACGGCACCGAGATCGCATGCAGGACAGCGCCCATCGACGGTTGCGCACGCCATGTGACGTCGTGATGCCAGGCATTCTCGAATCCGCTGACCTGGGCGCTCTTCTCGAACCGGACGAGTTCGGGGCAGTCGGTATTGGACGGGATGAACGGGTGGACCTCGAGCTCGCCGAAGCGGCGGGCGAAGGCCACGTGCCGCTCGGCGGTGAGCGGCTGGTCGCGGAAGAACAGCACCTTGTACTCGTGCAGTGCCCGGCGGATATCGGCGATCACCGCGTCGGGCAGCTCGCCGGTCAGATCCACGCCGGAGATCTCCGCGCCGAGCGTCGCGCCGACCTGACGAGCGTCGAAGTGCTGCCATTCCAGCCCCGCCAGACGGTCGCGTTCGACGGCGAGATGCGAATACGGTCCCGACCACACCGGATATCCGGGCAGCTGAACCGTGCGGGGCGCGAAGCCGGCGGCGGGGTCCTTGTCGGCGATCACAGTCATGACGACCTTCTCTGCTGATCGAACGGCGAGTGTAGTCGAGTGACTACACTCGATATCCGCTACTGTAGTCATGTGACTACACCAGAGGCAAGAGCAACCGGAACCGACAGCGGTCCATCCGGACGCGACGAGGTGGTGTCCGCGATCCTCACCCACGCGGCGGACCTGTTCGCCGAGCGCGGCCCGGCCGCGACCTCCATCCGCGATATCGCCGATCGGGCCGGGGTGAACCACGGCCTGGTGTTCCGGCACCTCGGCGCCAAGGACAAGCTGGTCTCGGCCGTCCTCGACCACCTCTCGGCCGAGACCGCCGAACTCGCCGCCACCGGCATCCTCACCCCGGAGGATCCGCGGCTGCGCCGGCACTGGAGTGTGCTGGCCCGCTGCATCCTCGACGGCTACCCGGTCGGGCAACTACAGAGCCGATTCCCGGTCGTCACAACCCTGATCGACCAGGCACGAGAGCATCGCGCCGACGACCGCGATCCCGCGCTCGCGGGCGCGCACGTCGCGGCCTTCATCCTCGGCTGGCAACTGTTCGAGCCGTTCCTGCGCACGGCCGCCGGACTCGAGAACCTGCCCGGCGACCGCCTGCAGCAGGCCATCAATACCGAAGCCGCGCGACTACTGCTTGGCGAACCGCAGGTGGGTGACGGTCCCCGTGCTGACCATGTCCGCGACGCGGTACCCCGGGAGGGCGCCGAGATCATCGAAGAGCCGCTCACCACCGCCGAGCAGGATCGGGACCAGCGCGAGGTGTAGCTCGTCGACCAGACCGGCCGCCAGGAAGCTACGTACCGTCCCCGCACCACCCCCGAGCCGCACGTCCTGCCCCGCGGCCGCGTCGAACGCCTGCTTCAGCACCGCTTCGGGCTCTCCGGAAACGAAGTGGAAAGTCGTGCCGCCCTTCATGGTGAGCGAGGGGCGGGGGTAGTGGGTCATCACGAAGGTGTCGTGACCATACGGCGGAGTCTCACCCCACCAGCCCATCCAGGAATGGTCGGGCCACTCACCGCGCACCGGGCCGAACATGTTGCGGCCCATGATCGTCGCCCCGATATTGCGATCCCCCGCGGCGAGACAGTCGTTGTCGACCCCGATCTCACCGCCGGTCTCCCCCATCATCTCCCGGCCGTACCGAGTCCGGAAAACCCACTCGTGCAACCGTTCTCCCCCGACCCCCAGGGGAGCGTCGGCCCGTTGATCGGGCCCGGCGGCGAAACCGTCCAGCGAGACGGCGAAATTGTGAACACGAAGCTTCGGCATGACGCGGTCCTCTCGGGCGAGCGGGCGGCGATTCCGCCCACTACCCTCTCATCGAACGGCGCCGAGCCGAATCGACACGCGCGTCGGGATCAGCCGAAGAGGATGTGGCCCAGCGTGTGCCAGCCGAGGACCGAGTCGACGGCGAGGCCGCAGAAGACGACGGCCAGGTAGTTGTTGGACTGCAGGAACAGCCGGAGGGGCTTGACGGATTCGCCCTTGCGGACACCGGAGTACAGCTGGTGGGCCATGAGCAGGAACCAGGCGCCGGCCACCAGGGCGACGGCGGCGTAGATGACGCCGGCGGCGGGGACCAGGGCGAAGGTGGCGAGGACGGTCAGCCAGGTGTAGATGACGATCTGCTTGGTGACGGCCCGCTCGGTGGCCACGACCGGGAGCATCGGGACGCCCGCGGCCTTGTAATCCTCCTTGTACCGCATGGCGAGTGCCCAGGTGTGCGGCGGCGTCCAGAAGAAGATCACCAGGAACAGCACGATGGCGGGCCAGCCGATGGTGCCGGTGACCGCGGACCAGCCGACGAGGGCGGGCATGCAGCCGGCGGCGCCGCCCCACACCACGTTCTGCGAGGTCCGGCGCTTGAGGCCGAGGGTGTAGACGAAGACGTAGAACAGGATGGTCGCCACGACCAGCGCGCCCGAGAGCAGGTTGGCCTGCCACCACAGCCAGGCGAAGGAGGCCAGGCCGAGGGCGACGCCGAACACGAAGGCATTGCGGGTCGGGACGGCCTCGCGGGCCAGCGGACGCTTGGAGGTCCGCTTCATCACCTTGTCGATATCGGCGTCGGCCACACAGTTGAGGGTGTTGGCGCTGGCCGCGCCCATCCAGCCGCCGAACAGGGTGACCAGGATGAGCCGGATGTCGACGTGGCCGCGATCGGCCAGCAGCATGGTGGGAATCGTTGCGACGAGCAGCAATTCGATGACCCGGGGCTTGGTGAGCGCGATGTAGGCGAGGACCCGCCTGGTCGCCGCCGCGATCGGGCCACTGCCCGTGACACGGTCGGCGAGCACCGCCCCGGAGGAGCCGTGAGCGCCACCCGGCTGTTGCCCAATCCCCACTGTTTCTCCTCGCACGCCGTGACTACTACAGAGCATGGTAGACCCACGCGGACCATGCTCCCGACCAGGTCCACCCCGGCGCGGCCCGAGACCGGTTCGCGATGCGCACACCGGGTAGTCACGAACAGGTCCGGGAAACGCCACGAACCAGAGACACGGCGGACAGTGATTGCGGGTTCCCGTATGAGCACGAAACGCCGCCCCTTAGGGTGGTTGTAGATCGGTGCGGCCGCGTCGCACCCGGATCGAACGCAGCGAATCCCCCGCCCGCCCACAACCGCATCGTTGACGAGAAGGTCAGGAGAACCTCGGTCGTGTCAGTCACAGACGACATCCGCGCGCTCACTCAGCCGAACCACCCCACCGACTGGACCGATCTGGATACCAGAGCCGTCGACACGGCCCGGGTCCTCGCCGCCGATGCGGTCCAGAACGCCGGCAACGGCCACCCGGGCACCGCGATGAGCCTGGCCCCGCTCGCGTACACGCTGTTCCAGCGGGTAATGCGGCTGGATCCCAGTGACCCGGCCTGGGTGGGCCGCGACCGTTTCGTGCTCTCCTGCGGTCACTCCAGCCTCACCCTCTACATCCAGTTGTACCTGGCGGGCATGGGCCTCGAGCTGACCGACCTCGAGCACCTGCGCAAGTGGGGCTCGCTGACCCCGGGTCACCCGGAGTACCGCCACACCGACCACGTCGAGATCACCACCGGCCCGCTGGGCCAGGGCCTGGCCTCCGCGGTCGGCATGGCGATGGCGGCGCGGCGCGAGCGCGGCCTGTTCGATCCCCAAGCGGCACAGGGCAACTCGGCATTCGACCACTTCATCTACGTGGTGGCCTCCGACGGTGACATGGAGGAGGGCGTCACCTCCGAGGCGTCCTCACTGGCGGGCACGCAGCAGCTGGGCAACCTGATCGTCTTCTACGACGACAACAAGATCTCCATCGAGGACGACACCCGCATCGCCTTCACCGAGGACACCGCCGCGCGCTACCAGGCCTACGGCTGGCACGTGCAGACCGTCGAGGGCGGCGAGGACGTGACCGGCATCGAAGCCGCCATCGCCGCGGCGCAGGCCGTGACCGACAAGCCGTCGATCATCCTGCTGCGCACCATCATCGGCTACCCGGCCCCGAACAAGATGAACACCGGTTCCTCACACGGCGCCGCGCTGGGGGCCGACGAGGTCGCGGCCACCAAGAAGATCCTGGGCTTCGACCCGGAGAAGAGCTTCGACGTGGACGCCGCGGTCATCGCGCACTCGCGCGGCAATGTCGCCGACCGCGCCAAGGCCGCCCGTGCCGCCTGGCAGGAGCAGTTCGACGCCTGGGCCGCCGCCAACCCGGAGAACAAGGCGCTGTTCGACCGTCTGCAGGAGCGGCGCCTACCCGAGGGCTGGACCGAGACCCTGCCGACCTACGAGGCCGACCCGAAGGGCATGGCCACCCGCAAGGCGTCGGGCAAGGTCCTCGCGGCCCTGGCCCCGGTGCTGCCGGAGCTGTGGGGCGGTTCGGCCGACCTGGCCGAGTCCAACAACACCACCATGCCGGGTGCGGCGTCCTTCGGCCCGGAGTCCATCTCCACCGGTGCGTGGAAGGCCAACCCGTACGGCCGGACCCTGCACTTCGGCGTGCGTGAGCACGCCATGGGCTCGATCCTGAACGGCATCGCACTGCACGGACCGACCCGTCCGTACGGTGGCACCTTCCTGGTGTTCTCCGACTACATGCGCCCGGCCGTGCGCCTGGGCGCGCTCATGCGCACCCCGGTCACCTACGTCTGGACCCACGACTCCATCGGCCTCGGCGAGGACGGCCCGACCCACCAGCCGATCGAGCACCTCGCGGCCCTGCGCGCCATCCCGGGCCTGAACGTGGTCCGGCCCGGCGACGCCAACGAGACCACCTACGCGTGGCGCACCATCCTGGAACGCGATAGCGCCGAACGGCATTCGCACTTCCTGGTCTCCGAGCCCCCGCACCAGGACGGCCCGTCCGCGCTCGCGCTGACCCGCCAGGACCTGCCGATCCAGGAGGGCACCAGCTACGAGGGCGTCCGCAGGGGCGGCTACATCCTGGCCGAATCCTCCACTGGCACACCGCAGGTAATCCTGATCGCCACCGGTTCGGAACTGCAGCTCGCCGTCGAGGCGCGCGCTACGCTCGAGGCACAGGGCATCGGCACCCGCGTGGTGTCCATGCCGTGTGTCGAGTGGTTCGACGCGCAGGAGCAGTCCTACCGCGACGAGGTCCTGCCGCCGTCGGTGCGGGCCCGCGTCACGGTCGAGGCCGGGATCGCGATGCCGTGGCACCGTTTCACCGGTGACGCCGGCGAGAACGTGTCCATCGAGCACTTCGGTGCCTCGGCCGACTACAAGACCCTGTTCTGCGAATTCGGCATCACCGCCGACGCCGTCGTCGACGCTGCCACTCGCTCGCTTGCCAAGGTGAAGGGATAGTTGTCATGACCCAGAACACGAACACCGCGGCCCTGTCGGCCGCCGGAGTTTCGGTGTGGCTGGACGATCTGTCGCGCGATCGCATCAAGTCCGGAAATCTGAAGGGCCTGATCGATTCCCGCAACGTCGTCGGCGTCACCACCAACCCGACCATTTTCCAGGGCGCGCTCTCCAAGGGCCACGCCTACGACGAGCAGGTGACCGAGCTCGCCGCCCGCGGCGCGGACGTCGACTCGGCCATCCGCACCATCACCACCGATGACGTGCGCGCGGCCTGCGATGTGTTCGCCGACGTGTTCGCCGCGAGCAACGGTGTGGACGGCCGGGTTTCGATCGAGGTCGACCCGCGTCTGGCCTTCGACACCGACGGCACGGTGGCCCAGGCCATCGAGCTGTGGAAGATCGTGGACCGGCCCAACCTGTTCATCAAGATCCCGGCCACCGAGGCCGGCCTGCCGGCCATCACCCGGGTGATCTCCGAGGGCATCAGCGTGAACGTGACGCTGATCTTCTCTGTGCAGCGCTACATCTCGGTGATGGGCGCCTACCTCGACGGTCTGCGCAACGCGGCCACCGCCGGGCACGACATCGCCAAGATCCAGTCCGTCGCCTCGTTCTTCGTCTCCCGCGTGGACACCGAGATCGACAAGCGCCTGGAGACCATCGGCACCCCGGAGGCGCTGGCGCTGCGCGGCAAGGCCGGAATCGCCAACGCGCACCTGGCCTATGCCGCGTACCAGGATGTGTTCGAAAGCGGCAGCCACACCGACATCTACGTCAAACTGGCGTCGGCGGGCGGCAACAAGCAGCGCGCGCTGTGGGCGTCGACCGGTGTCAAGAATCCCGAGTACTCGGACACCATGTACGTGACCGAACTGGTCGCCCCGAACACGGTGAACACGCTGCCGGAGAAGACCCTCGAGGCGGTCGCCGACCACGCCGTGATCGAGCCGAACGCGGCCGTCGGCAAGGCGGCCGAGGCACAGGCGGTCTTCGACCAGCTGGTCGCGGTCGGCATCGACCTCGATGACGTGTTCGGTGTCCTCGAGACCGAGGGTGTCGACAAGTTCGTCGCCTCCTGGGACGAACTGCTCGTGGCCACCACCGAAAAGCTGCAGGTGGCGGGAGGAAACTGACGGTGGCAGGCGCAGCGACGACGGTCGCGACGCCGAACCCGCTGCGCGATGAACGCGACAGCCGGGTTCCGCGGATCGCTGGACCGTGCAGCTTGGTGATTTTCGGCGTTACCGGTGACCTGTCGCGGCGCAAAGTGCTGCCGGCCATCTACGACCTGGCGAACCGGGGGCTGCTGCCCCCGGGTTTCTCCCTGGTCGGCTTCGCACGCCGGGATTGGACCGACGAGGACTTCGCGAACCTGGTTCACGAGTCGGTGTCGGCCTCGTCGCGCACTCCCTTCCGGGACGAGGTGTGGCAGCAGCTGAAGGAGGGCCTGCGGTTCGTCCGCGGCACGTTCGAGGACGACGCGGCCTTCCACAAGCTGGCCACCACCCTCAAGGATCTGGACCGGGATCGCGGGACCGGCGGCAATACCGGTTTCTACCTGTCGATTCCGCCCAGTGACTTCCCGATCGTGCTGGAGCAGCTGTCCAAGAACGGTCTGGCCGAGCCCGCGGATTCGCCCGCGGGACAGCCCGAACCGTGGCGGCGGGTGGTGATCGAGAAGCCCTTCGGGCACGACCTGAAGAGCGCTCAGGAGCTCAACGCGCTGGTGAACACGGTGTTCCCGGAGCGTTCGGTGTTCCGCATCGACCACTATCTGGGCAAGGAGACGGTGCAGAACATTCTGGCGCTGCGCTTCGCCAACCAGCTGTGGGATCCGATCTGGAACGCCAACTATGTGGATCATGTGCAGATCACCATGGCCGAAGACATCGGCCTGGGTGGTCGCGCGGGCTACTACGACGGGATCGGCGCGGCCCGCGACGTCATCCAGAACCATCTGTTGCAGCTGCTGGCCCTGACGGCCATGGAAGAGCCGGTGAGCTTCCAGCCCAAGCAGCTGCAGATCGAGAAGATCAAGGTGCTCTCGGCGACGAAACTCGTTGCGCCCCTGGACGAGACGACCGCGCGCGGTCAGTACACGGCAGGCTGGCAGGGCAGTGAGCCGGTGGTGGGTCTGCTGCAGGAGGAGGGTTTCGACCCCAACTCCCGCACCGAGACCTACGCGGCCATCACCCTCGCGGTGGAGACCCGCCGCTGGGCGGGCGTGCCGTTCTATCTGCGCACCGGAAAGCGCCTGGGCCGCCGCGTCACCGAGATCGCGGTGGTGTTCAAGCGGGCCCCGCACCTGCCGTTCGACCAGACCATGACCGAGGAGCTCGGGCAGAACGCGCTGGTCGTCCGGGTGCAGCCGGATGAGGGCATCACCATGCGATTCGGGTCCAAGGTGCCCGGGTCGTCGATGGAGGTGCGCGATGTGAACATGGACTTCAGCTACGGCGAGGCGTTCACCGAGGACTCCCCCGAGGCCTACGAGCGGCTCATCCTGGATGTGATGCTCGGGGTGCCGTCGCTGTTCCCGGTGAACGAGGAGGTCGAATTGTCCTGGCGCATCCTCGATCCCGCGCTCGAGTACTGGGCCCAGACCGGCAAGCCCGACCCGTACCAGGCGGGCGGCTGGGGCCCGGATTCCGCCGACGAGATGCTCGCGCGCAGCGGGCGGGAATGGCGACGACCGTGATCATCGACATGCCCGACACCGACACTCGCGAGGTGTCGAAACGTCTTGTGCAGCTGCGGGAATCCAATGGCGTGGTGACAATGGGGCGGGTGCTCACCCTGGTGGTGTGCACCCTGGACAGCTCCGAGGCCGAGGACGCCATCGACGCCGCCAATGACGCCAGCCGGGAGCACCCGTGCCGGGTGATTGTGCTGGCGCGCGGTGACCGCAATGCCGCGACCCGATTGGACGCGCAGATCCGGGTCGGCGGCGATGCCGGGGCGGCCGAGGTGATAGTGCTTCGGCTGCAAGGGGATCTGGTGCCACACGAGTCGAGTGTGGTCATTCCGTTCCTGCTGCCGGACACGCCGGTGGTGGCGTGGTGGCCCCGGGGCGCGCCGGAGTTCCCGTCCAAGGATTCGGTGGGACGCCTGGCGACCCGCCGCATCACGGACGCGACCTTCGCCTCGGATCCGCAGTCGACCATCAAGGGCCGGCGGCAGTCCTACGCGCCCGGCGACACCGATCTGGCGTGGAGCCGGGTCACCTATTGGCGGGCGCTGCTGGCCGCGGCGCTGGACGAGGCGCCGTTCGAGCCCGTCGAGTCGGTGACGATCTCGGGTCTGCAGGAGGAGCCGGCGCTCGACATGCTGGCGGGCTGGCTGGCCGCCCGGCTGGACTGCCCGGTGGTGCGGCGCACCGGCGAGCTCAAGGTGGAGATGCACCGGCCCACGGTGTCGATCTCCATCGCGCGCCCGCAGACCGGCCGCACCGCGACGCTCACCCGCACCGGCGAACCCGATCAGCGTTTCGCGCTGGCCCGCCGTGAGACCAAGGACTGCCTGGCCGAGGAGCTGCGCCACCTCGACGCGGACGACATCTACGCCGAGGCTCTCACCGGAATCGAAAGGGTGACCTATGAGTAAGCCCGCCGTCGAAACCTTCTCCACCACCGACGAACTCGTGCAGGCCGCGGCCGCGCGGTTCGTGGCCCAGGTGGTGGGGGCGCAGCGCCTGCGCGGCTCCGCCTCGGTGGTCCTGACCGGCGGCGGCACCGGCATCGCCCTGCTGGAATGGGTCCGCAAGGCCCCCGGCGACATCGACTGGTCCCAGCTCGACATCTTCTGGGGTGACGAGCGTTTCGTCCCCACCGGCGATGCCGAACGCAACGAACTCCAGGCCCGCCGGGCGCTGCTGGACCACGTCCCGGTCGACCCGGCCCGGGTGCATCCGACCGAGACCTCGAGCGGCGACTACCCGGACCCGCTCGAAGCCGCGGGCGAGTACTCGGCGGCCGTGCACGCCTACCTCGCCGAGCACGGCGCGTTCGACCTGCACCTGCTCGGCATGGGCGGCGAGGGCCACGTCAATTCGCTGTTCCCGCACACCGCTGCCACGCGTGAGGAACACGAACTCGTTGTGGCGGAAACTCATTCGCCCAAGCCGCCGGCGGTCCGCATCACCCTGACGCTCCCCGCGATCCGGAAGTCCCGTCACGTGATGCTCATCGTCTCCGGTGCGGCCAAGGCCGCGGCGGTCGCCGCTGCCCTCAATGGCGCGTCGCCACTGGATGTTCCGGCCGCGGGCGCGATCGGCAGTGAATCGACCACCTGGCTGCTCGACGAAACCGCCGCCTCCGATCTGCCACGCTGAACGCTGCCCGGACCGGGTGGACCGCATCGCCGACCGGCTGCGGCCCACCCGGTTTTTTCGTTGTCGACGTCGGCCACGTCGGCCGGCAACTTCACGGGACGTCGACGGTTCCATCGGTGCGCTGCGGCGACGCCGGTTCGTCCGCCGGCTCGCCGGTAGCGCCATCCGTGTCGGCGAGCCGCATGACTGCCTCGAAACCCGTTGCGAGACAATCGGTCAGGGCGTCGGGGTGGGGCACCGCCGCGGTGTCGGCGTTGATACCGATACAGCAGGTACCGACGTGGCTGGTCAAGGTGATATTGAAGGCGGCGCCGATGGTGGGGCCGAAGGCGTACATGCGGTCGATACGGGCGCCGGCCAGATAGAGCGGGATCGGAGAGCCCGGAACATCGGAGGCCACGAAATCGACATGTTTGAGCATGCCCGTGACGAGAGCGACGGGCAACCGGTTGAGGGCCGCGGCGATCACACCGGATAGCGGGACAGCGGGTTCACGGCGCTGACCGGCGATGACGGTGTCGAGAGAGCGCATGAGGTCCGCGGTTTCGGGAATGCCGAGCGGGAGCGCGAAGCGGACCAGCGTGATCCGATTGCCGCCCATCGGGTCATCGGGGCGGCGCAGACTGATGGGCATGGTGACGCGCAGCTTGTCGATGCCGGTGCCGAGACGATCATGATAAGTGCGCAGACCGATCAGCACCGCGGTCAGAAACGCGTCGTTCATGGTGCAGCCGGCAGCGCGGGCGGCGCGGTGCAGGCGGTCGGCGGGTACATCGAGCACCGTCAGGTGCCGGGCGAGGCCCCGTTCGGTCATCACCGGGGACAGGGTCGCGGTCACCGGCCTGACCATCCGGGCCACCGAGGCCGCCAGGTTCACGCCATCTCGCACGGCACGCACCGGGTTCGTCAGCGCGCGGCGCACGAGAGCCGGCGCACCGGACAGCCCCGCGCGGGCCACCGCGACCCCGACACTCCAGTTCCACGCGGCGATGTCGCGCAGCCCGCCGCCGGGACCGGCAGGAACGGCGGGCAACGCACCGCGCTCGCGGCCGGCTCGATCGAACTCGAGTATCTCGCTGGCCATGCGGATACCGCCGATGCCGTCGGTGAGACTGTGATGCAGCGTCAGCACCAGCGCGCTTCCCCCACCGGACATTCCGTTCAGCAGGGTGACCCGCCACAGCGGGCGGGCCGGATCGAAGGCTGTCATGGCCTCGGTCCGCGCGAACTCGAGCACCGTGGCCAGATCCGCGGGCGGCACCAGCGCCGCCCGGCGGAGATGCCAGTGCAGGTCGAATTGCGGATCACCGGCCCAGCGCGGCGGTGTCAGCCCGAACGGCACCGGCACCAGCCGCTGCCGCAGCTTTGGCTCCACCCGGGTACCCCGGTCGATGATGCGCACCAGCCGATCCCAGTCCGGCTCGGTGTCCAAGAGCAGCACGGTGACGATCGTCGAGCGGAGCACCGGGTCCTGTTCCATGCTCCAGGAGAACAGGTCCGATTGTGACATGTGAGTCGTCTGCTGTGGCCCCATTGCCGATCACCTCGAACTCCTTGCCGTGACCGGATTCTCCCGCCGCGCGGCATCCGGTTCCCATTCGACGACGTTATCGCCGTTCGTGGCGCTCGAGTAGGGTCCATGGCCGACGACCGAATGGGCGAAAGCCACTGCCGTCGGCCGCCGGGATCAGTCAGCCCACAAGCGGGCGGCGTGGGCTCGGACCAACGCCTGTACCCGCGCGACCGCATCGCCGGACGATCGGCCGGGCAGACGGCGTCCGTCTCGCAGCCGGACGGCCACATCGCCGCGGGAGACTTCGGCCGGACCGAGGATGAACTGGTAGGGCACCAGGCGGGTTTCGCGTACACGCGCCCCCAAACTACCCACGTCGGCATTCAGCACCCGGACGCGCAGACCCGCGGACAGACAGTCGTCGCGGAGCCGGGCGGCGGCGGGCTCCTCAGCCGCGGAGACCGGCAGCACCGCCACCTGGACCGGTGCCATCCAGGCCGGGAAGGCACCGCCGTGATGCTCGATCAGGTGGGCGACCGCTCGCTCGACGCTGCCGATGATGCTGCGATGCACCATGACCGGACGGTGCTTGGCGCCATCGGCGCCGACGTACCGCAGGTCGAACCGCTCTGGCTGATAGAAATCGACCTGCACGGTGGACAGGGTCGATTCGCGGCCGGCGTGATCGCTGACCTGGACGTCGATCTTCGGTCCGTAGAACGCGGCCTCGCCCTCCGCGGATTCGTACGGCACACCCGACCTGTCGAGCACCTCGCCCAGGATCCTGCTCGCCCGCCGCCACATCTCCGGCGCCGCAACGTATTTCCCGCCCGCCCCGGGCAGTGACAGCCGGTAGCGGGCGCCGGTGATACCCAAGGCCCGATAGGCCGACCCGATGAGCGCGAGCGCGCCCGCCGCCTCCTCGGCAACCTGATCGAGGGTGCAGAAGATGTGCGCGTCGTTGAGATGAATGCACCGCACCCGGGTCAGACCGCCCAGCACACCGGACAGTTCGGACCGGTACATGGCCCCGAGCTCGGCCATGCGCAGCGGAAGTTCGCGATAACTGTGCGAGCGCGACCGATACATCAGCGCGTGATGCGGGCACAGGCTGGGACGCAGCAGGACCTGTTCGCCACCGATGTCCATCGGCGGATACATGTCGTCGTCGTAATGCGCCCGGTGCCCCGATATTTCGTACAGCTCACGCTTCCCGAGCACGGGCGAGTACACATGCTGGTACCCGGCCGCCCGCTCCGCGTCCCGGATGTACTCCTCGAGACTGTGCCGCACGATCGCGCCGTCCGGCAACCAGTACGGCAGTCCGGCCCCGATCAGCGGATCGGTGTCGAACAGCCCGAGTTCCCGGCCCAGCTTCCGATGGTCGTACACGTGGATCTCCTCGTTATCGAGGGCGGATGACCACACGCGAAAGCCCCGGGCATCCGCCCGGGGCTCTGATCAGAACAGCATTCAGTCCGCCGGGATATCGTCCGGCGTCGTAGTGAACTGAATTGGCTGCATCTCGGCGACATTACCCGCGAGATATTTCCCGACGCAACGGGATACCCGCGACCGAACCCACGTCGGTGTGCGGTACCACCCGCCCGCCACGATAGATTGCTGCGAAAGAGCTGTAGTGAGGTGATTCCGTGGGTGACACGCGGAGTGATGTGGATGCTGAGGTGCCCGGGGCGCAGGTTCGGCTGAGTGTGCTGGGCGGGTTGGCGGCCACCGTCGCGGGGCGGCCGGTCGACCTCGGCGGGGTTCGGCAGCGGACCCTGCTGGCCGCGTTGGTCGCCGCGTTCCCGCATGAGGTGTCGGCCGACCGGCTGCTCGAGCAGGTGTGGCACGACGCCGCGGATCCCTCGATGAGTTCGTTGCACTTCGGTATCTCGAAGTTGCGTGATCGGCTCGGGCCCGACCGCCGCCGGGGCTCGGAGGGCGTGATCTCTCGACGCGGCACCCGCTATCTGCTGGATCTGACCGCGGACCGGATCGACGCGCACCGATTCGCCGAGTGGATCGCGCTTGCCGAATCCACCTGCGCGGCAGGAGATTCCGAAGGCGGACTGCGAGCTTACGAACTGGCGCTGAGTGAATGGCGCGGTGCGCCGTACGCGGATGTGGCCGACGCGGATTTCGTGCGGCCCGAGATCGCCCGGCTCACCGCGCTCGAGCTGCGGGCGCGCAAGGCCCTGGTGGAGTTGCGGCTCGATGCCGGGCGCGTCGATGCCGCGCTCGCCGACGCGGAGGCGCTGGTGTCGGCTCATCCGCTCGACGAGCGGGCCTGGGAGCTGGCGGTGCTGGCCCGCTACCGAGCCGGGCGACAGTCCGATGCCCTCGCGGCGCTACGGGACATTCGCCGCCTGTTCGATGCCGAACTCGGCGTCGAGCCGGGCGTCCGGCTGCGCGAGCTGGAGACCGCGATCCTGCGCCACGATGAGGATCTGCTGCGCGGATCCGTGAGACCCGCACCGGCCGTCACGCCCGCGGTGGCGACGGTCTCGCCGATGCCGGTTCCCCGCACCCAGTTGATCGGCCGCACAGGCGAACTCGACGACATCGGCCGAACCGTGCGCGACGGCCGACTGGTGACGCTGGTCGGAACCGGCGGCGTCGGCAAGACCCGGCTGGCCCTGGAGACGTGCCGCCGGCTCGCTGCCGGGGACGGCCCATGGTGGGTCGATCTGGCCCCGGTCGAATCTGGCGAACTGGTCGCCGCGACCGTGGCCGCGGCGGTGCAGGTCCGGGGCGCGAGCTCCGCGGATCGGCTCGCGGAGGTCCTCGCGACACGGGAATGCACGCTGCTGCTGGACAATTGCGAACATCTCCTCGACGAGGTGGCCGCCCTCGTGCACACCCTGTTGACCCGCTGCCCGCAGGTCCGGATCCTGGCCACGAGCCGAGAGCCGCTCACGGTCGAGGGCGAGCGTGTCATCGAGATCGCGCCGCTGGATGAGGCCGACGCCGTCGACCTGTTCGCCGCCCGCGCCGCCGGCGTGGTCGACGGCTGGACACTCGATGAGCGGGTGCGCGAACCGGTACGGCGGATCTGCGCCGACCTCGACGGTATTCCGCTCGCGGTGGAGCTGGCCGCCGCCCAACTGCGGGTGCTGTCCGAACAGCAGATCGCCGACGGCCTGGCCGACCGATTCACCCTGCTGGCCGGGGGCGCGCGTACCGCGCCCGCCCGCCAGCGCCGCTTGGCCGACACCATCGACTGGAGTTACCGCCTGCTCGATCCCGGCGAGGCGCGGTTGCTGCGTGACGTCGCCGTCTTCGCCGGCAGTTTCGACATCGACGCCGCGGCCGCCGTGCACGGCGTGTCCTCACCCATGGCCGTGCTCGAGCCCTTGACAGGCTTGGTGCGGAGATCGCTGCTGCGTGTTCAGCCCGCGTCATCGCCACGGCGGTATCGGATGCTGCAGTCGATTCGCGAATTCGCCCTGGCGCGTTGCGAAGCCGACGAGCTGGAGCGGGTGCGGGCCGCCCACCGACGCACCGTGCTGGAACGGTCCCGAGCCGGATCGGCGCAGCTGCGCGACGCGCGGTCAGCGCAGATGCTGGACGCGCTCGGCGCCGATATCGCCGAGCAGCGCAGCGCTATCGCCTCCGCGTTCGCGGCCGGTGAACCCGGCTACGTACTTCAGCTCGCGGCAGCCCTGTACTGGTTCTGGTATCGGTGCGGGTTCATCGAGGAGGGCATCGCGGCGATCACGAGCGGGCTCTCGGCCAGTGAAGCGGCGGGGCACGAGGTCGACCGGTCGACGTTGTCGGCCGCGCTGGCCGGGCTCGGCGGGCTGTACTACCTGTCGGGTGACCCGGTCCGGGGCGCGGAAGCGACCGAGCGGGCGGCGCGGGCGGCAGCCGACGCGGGTGATCGGGCCACCGCGGCGTGGATGCGTTCGTGGACCATCTACATGCGCGCGGTCGTCGCGCCCTCAACCGAGTGGGCCGACGCCGCCCGGGCTGCAGTGACCGCGACTGCCGCGGCCGGACGGCCATGGCAGCTGGCCGAGGCTCTGATGATCGAGGGCATGATCCTCCGATTCGCGAATCGCCCGGACGCGGCGAGAGAGGCATTGCGCGAAGCGGTTTCGGTCGCCGAACGCTGTGGACACCGCTGGCCGGTCGCCTCCGCCTCGTGGACCCTGGCTCGCTGTGCGATGGACACCGGCGACGAGGCCGACGCTCGAACGGCATTGCGCACCATGCAGACCGCCCTCGAATCGGACGGGGATGTCACCTCTTGGCTGGTGATGGCGCATCTGGCCGCTGCGCTCGCCGCCCGCAGTCACCGCCCCGCCGACGGTGCCCGCCTGCTCGGGGCCGTGCGGGCGCTGGGTGGTCGCATCGGATTCCTGCCGGAGGTGATGGATCCGATGGACGCGCCCCGCGAGGCCGCCGCGGTCCGGGCGGCGTTGCCCGCCGCCGATTTCGCCGCGGGCCTGGCCGCGGGTGCGACCATGACCCGGGACGAGGTCAACGCGCTGGTCAGCGCTATCGGCGCGGAACCCGCGAGCGACGCTGAGCGGGAGCTAAGTTCGCGCTAAGCGCGATGCGATCTCCTGGACATCGATCAGCACCATCGACTTTCAGGAGCCACATTGTCCAGCGTCTTCGATCCGCCCGCACCGACCGGAACCCGGCCGCAGCCGATGACGAGCGCCGCGCTCGCCGAACGCCTGCGCGCGGCGGTCGCCGGTGACGTGCACACCCCCGGCGAGGAGGGGTACCGGCTCTCGGCCGCCGGGTTCAATGTCGCGACCGAGCATCGCGCCGCGGCCATCGTCGTGGCCACCAGCGCCGCCGATGTCGCGGCCGCGGTGAGCGCCGCGACCGCGACCGGCTACACGATCGCGGTACAGGCCACCGGGCACGGGGCCACCCCGACGCCGCCGGACAGCGTGCTCATCGACACCGCGCTGCTGGACGCGGTGTCGATCGACCCGGATCAGCGCACCGCGACCGTCGGCGCGGGTGTGCGCTGGCAGCAAGTGCTCGACGCGGCCACGCCCTTCGGACTCGCCGCGCTGGCAGGGTCCTCGACCGGCGTCGGTGTCGTGGGCTACACGCTCGGCGGCGGTCTGGGCCCGATCGCGCGCACGTACGGTTTCGCCGCCGACCATGTCACCGCCATGGAGGTGGTGACCGCGGACGCCACCCTGCGGCGGGTCACGCCCGAGAACGAACCCGAGCTGTTCCGCGCTCTGCTGGGCGGCGGCGCGGCCTTCGGGATCGTCACGCAGATGACCTTCCGGCTGTTCCCGATCCGCACGCTGTACGGCGGCGGTCTCACCTTCCGGTTCGAGGACGCGGCGACCGTGCTGCGGGCCTGGCGGAATTGGATGTCAACCGTGCCGGAGACGGTGACCAGTTCGGTGGCGATCCTGCATCTGCCTCCGCTGCCGGAGATTCCGGAGCCGCTGCGCGGGGCCACGGTGCTGCACCTGCGCTACGCCCATGTCGGCGACCCTGCCGAGGGTGCGGCATTGCTCGCGCCGATGCGGCCGGTGGCGGCACCACTGTTGGACACGGTCGCCGAAATGCCTTACGCGGCAATCGCTTCCATCCACAACGACCCGGTCGACCCGATGCCGGCGACCGATCGCTCGACCTTGCTCAGCGAGCTGCCCGATGCGGCCATCGACGCGCTGCTGGCAACCGCCGGGCCGGCGGGCGGTCTGCCGATCACCATGGCCGAGGTCCGTGCCCTCGGCGGTGCGCTCGAGCGGGAGCCGCTCTCCCCGACGACGGTCGCGGGCCGGCAGGCCGCTTTCAACCTGCTCACGGTTGGTGTGCTGGCGCCACCGATCGCGGCGGCTGTCCCCGCGGCGCTGGAAGCCGTGATCGATGCGCTGTCCCCGTGGAGTCTCGAGGCAGCGACACCGAACTTCGCGCGGGATCCGCACGGCCGGGCCAGCGCCGAGACCATGGCCGCCTGGACCGCCGCGCAACGCGATCGTCTGGTCGAGGCGCACCGTCGCTACGACCCGACCGGCGTGTTCTCGCCCGCCGCCCGCTGGACCGCACCCGGACAGTGATTGCCGGCGGCCGGAGCCGGCGCCCGGCGGGACCTGCCACCGGTCGAGAGACCACGCGGGGTGCGGCAGGCCAGGACCGGGGCACCGGCTCGAGCCGTGTATGCGCGGCCGCCCCGGGTTCGGAAACTAGTAGTTCGCTACTCGTGAGCTCGGGGCCGGTTCGGCCTAGGGTCGGGTACAGCCGAAAGGTTCGGCGCGCGGAGGGCGAGGACCATGATCGACATCATTACGTTGCGAGGCACCGGGGAGCAGCGGAACAGTGACGGGATGCCGGCGGGGATGTTGCACGATGTGACCAAGCTGCTGGATCCGGACAAGTTCCGGTGTTTCGAGCCCGATTGGCCGGCCTCGATCGGGCCGGATCCGGATACGTGGGGGCCGTCGCTGGAGACGTCGGTGCGGCTGGGGGTGCAGGCGGGGGTGAAGGCGCTGCAGGATTCGCCGAATGTGTGCGGGCTGCTGAGTTATTCGCTGGGCGGGATCGTGGCGAGCACGATTCTCGAGGGGGCGCGGGCGGGGACCTACACCAATGTGGACGGGTCGCCGCTGGAGATCGCGTTCGTGGTGAACATCGCCAATCCGATGCGGCGGGCGGGGCAGTCGGTGGGGCATCTGTGTCCGGCGACCACGTACGGGCTGCACGGGCAGCGGGGGGCGTGGCCGCTGGGCGTGGATGTGCGGGAGTACGCGAATCCCGACGACATCATCACCTCCTCCCCCGGCGATTCGCCGCTGCGGGCCATCAATACCGCGATCTCGCCGTTCTCGCTGGTCGAGGGGGCGCGGATCGGGAATCTGACCCCGGTGATCTTCCATGAGCTGCTGGAATTCCTGATGCAGAATCCGGTGGCGAACCTGAATCGGTACGAGGCGGCGGTGCGCGGGCTGATCGGATATCTGACGCCGTGGCCGGACGGGCAGCACGTGCTGTACTCCGGGCACAACATGCCGGGCACGGGCATGCTGTGGACGACCCATGCGGCGGAGTACCTCAACGCGAACTTCTGAACGCCGCGAACCACCACGGTGTCCGCAGCATCCACGGCTGGGATTCTCCTCGCACCGCCGAACGCGTCTACGCCGCAGGCGGATTCGTCACCCCGTACGCGGGCGGACCTGCCAGCTTCGTCAGGGTATGGCAGCAGGCGCGGACCATGCCCGTCCGCGCGCGGGCTTCGGCTTCGGCTTCGGCTTCGGCTTCGGCTTCGGCTTCGGCTTCGGCTTCGGCTTCGGCTTCAGAGTCGTATCTCGGTGTCCGGGAACAGGTTCGGTGCTGACATCACGGCGCTTCCCACTCGTTTCTTACCAGTCGGTAACCTCGGCTGGCAGAATGACGGGGCGCTCCGGCGGGTGCGCGAACAAGGAGGTTGCGCGTGGCATTCGGTGATTTTCAGAACGAGATCTACTTCAACGGGTTGCGCGGGGTGGTGCCGGCCTACCCGGTGAGCTTCGCGGAGCTGGCCGAGCGGGCGCAGTCGGCGCTGCCACCATCGGTGTGGTCGTATGTGGCGGGCGGGGCGGGCGACGAGCGCACCCAGCGGGCCAATGTGGCCGCCTTCGACCGATGGGGTGTCATTCCGCGCATGTTCGTGGGCGCCAAGGAGCGCGATCTGTCGGTGGAGTTGTTCGGAAGCACCTGGCCCGCACCGGTTTTCATGGCCCCTATCGGGGTGATCGGGCTGTGCGCGCAGGACGGGCACGGTGATCTGGCGACCGCGAAGGCCGCAGCGCGCACCGGCGTCCCGATGGTGGCGTCGACCCTGACGGTCGATCCGATGGAGGATGTCGCGGCCGAACTCGGCGACACCCCGGGCTTCTTCCAGCTCTACACCCCCACCGACCGCGAGCTGGCCGCCAGCCTGGTGGAGCGCGCCGAGCAGGCCGGCTACCGGGGCATCGTGGTCACCCTCGACACCTGGGTCACCGGCTGGCGGCCGCGTGACCTGTCGACCGGCAACTTCCCGCAGCTGCGCGGGCACTGCCTGGCCAACTACTTCACCGACCCGGTGTTCCGGGCGAGCCTGGCGCAATCGCCGGAACAAGATCCGCAGGCGGCCATCCTGCGCTGGATCCAGGTCTTCGGCAATCCGCTGACCTGGGCGGATCTGCCGTGGCTGCGGTCACTGACCGAGCTGCCGCTGATCGTGAAGGGCATCTGCCACCCCGAGGATGCCCGCCGGGTCAAGGACCTGGGCGTGGACGGCATCTACTGCTCCAATCACGGTGGCCGCCAGGCCAACGGCGGGCTCCCGGCGCTGGACATGCTGGCCGAGGTGGTGGCCGCGGCCGACGGGCTGCCGGTGCTGTTCGATTCGGGTGTGCGTTCCGGCGCGGACATCGTCAAGGCGCTGGCGCTGGGTGCGTCCGCGGTCGGCATCGGCCGTCCCTACGCCTATGGGCTGGCGCTGGGCGGCGTCGACGGCATCGTGCACGTGCTGCGCACCCTGCTGGCCGAGGCGGACCTGATCATGGCGGTGGACGGATATCCGACGCTGAAGGATCTGACGCCCGAGGCGCTGCGGCCGGTGTCGGTCTAGCGTCCCGCACAGGCGATCGGCCCCGCGTCACTGCGGGGCCGATCGTCGAACACTCGAGGGGCCGGCTCAGCTACCGTCCGCGCGACTTCTTCTCGCGCCTGCCCGACCCTGCGGCCGCCAGGTGGTCGGATTCCTGGTCTTCGGGCATGTCCCGGCCCTGCATCTGCTGGCCCTGCATCGACTGACCGTACTGCTCGCGCCGGCCAGCGGCCTGTTTACCAGACTTCTTGCCCTTGCTGTGCTGTGACATCGAAACCTCCGTATCGATCCGATTTCGCCCGGCCTGAGCGGGCTCGTTGAACCAATCGACTTACGGAACTCTCCTCAGCAACCGTTCAGACAACGGTGCACAGCTGATCGTGGTCCTCCAGGACGAGGATGTCAACCATCTCTCGCTCAGTGCTGGATGCCGGGGAAAGGGCGCGCGGATTCGAGGGCGAAGCCCAGTTCGAGGAGCGTGCGTTCGTCACCGTGCGCGGCGGAGAACATCACGCCGATGGGAAGACCGGAATCGGAGGCGCCCAATGGGAGCGAAAGAGCCGGGGCGCCAGTGACATTCGCGAACGGCGTGTAGTTGACGTAGGCCAGCAGGCGGGCGAAGACCTCGTCGAAGGGTTGGTCCGGGCTCAGATAGCCGAGGCGCGGGGTGAGGCTCGCCAGCACCGGCGACAGCACGATTTCGATATCGCGAAAGGCAGCCGCGTAGGCGTGGCGGGTGCGCGAGAGCCGGTACAGCACAGAGGGTGAGCGCAGGGCGGAGCCGCGGAAGCGGGCAGCCAGGCCGCGGGTGAAGGGGTCGAGGCGGGAGGCGTCGAAGGACCGGCCGAAGCTCAACTTTCCGGTGAGACCGGCCAGGAAGGCCAGCATCGCCCAGTAGGCGGCGAAATCCTCCGCGAAGCGCAGGTCCACCGGGTAGGCGATGGGTCGCACCTGGTGGCCGAGGCCCTCCAGCAGCGCGATGGTGTCGTCGAGGACCGCACGGATCTGCGGGTCCAGGGTGGCCCCGGTGATGGGGTCGCTCAGGACGCCGATGCGCAGTCGCCGCCGGGCGGGACCCTCGACGAGCCCGACCGGCGGCAGTGCGGGATTGCGCCAGAAGCGTTCGGCCGCAGCGAAATAGGTGGCGGTGTCGCGGACCGTGCGGGTGAGCACGCCCTCGGAGACCAGGTTGATCGGCATGGACCGGGCCTGCGGTCCATCGAGGTGGCGGCCACGCGTCGGCTTCAAACCGACGAGCCCGCAACAGGCGGCGGGGATCCGGATCGAGCCGCCACCGTCATTGCCGTGCGCGATCGGCACCGCCCCCGCCGCGACGAGAGCGGCCGAACCACCCGACGAGGCGCCCGAGGAGAACTCGGTGTCCCACGGATTGCGCGTCGGTTCGGCAGCCACGAATTCGGTGGTCGCGTTCAGCCCGAATTCGGGCAGCGTGGACTTGCCGAGCACGGTCACACCGGTGCTCAGGAACTGTTTCGTGAAGGGGCCGTGCGCTTTCGCGGGCCGCGCCCGCCAGGCCGCGCTGCCGTGCTGGGTCGGCAGCCCGGCCACGTCGGTGTTGTCCTTCACGAAGGTCGGCACCCCGTACAGCAGCGCCTCGCGATCCGGCGAGACCAGCGGCGTATCCGCTTCCACCACAACTGCGTTCAGCACCGGATTCACCAGCGCCACCCGCTCCCGGGCCGCCTTGGCGACCTCGGCCGCGCTCAGTTCACCGCTGCGGATCAGCGCGGCGATGGCCACCCCGTCGTGCTCGCCGAGAGCGTCGTCGCCGAAGGCGTGGACTCGCGCAGCCATGGATCGGGCCTCCTTTCCCGCCTCCCACACCAGGATCTACGGCTCGCACGGTGGCCCGGTTCGAAATTCCGGGCCATCAGTCCGATTCCGGCTATCCGGGCAGTCCCAGGCTCTTCAGGGCGCCGGTGAGGAAGGTGTTGACGGCGTCGGGGCGCTCGAGCTGAACCAGGTGGCCCGCGGCCGGGACCTCGACGACCTCGCGCAGGTCGAGGACATTGGCGCGCAGGGTGGCCAGCGGGTCGCGGCCGCTGAAGCCCTCCATGTCGGGGTCGTTCTGGCCATAGAGGAAGAAGGTGGGAACCTCGACCTTGGCGTCGGCGTAGGCGGCGGTGAGCTCCCAGTTGCGGTCCAGATTGCGGTACCAGTTGAGGCCGCCGGTGAAGCCGGTGCGCTCGAAATCCTGGACCAGGGTGTCGAATTCGGCCTCCGACAACCACGGCCAGGGCAGGGCCGGCGCCTGCGGGAGGACGTCGAGGTAGCCGAGGCCGGGCGGGTTCTTCCAGGTGTCGAGGTAGTGGTAGTCACCGGAGAGCGAGTAGTAGACGCGGGCCAGGAAGCCCCGCGGGTCCGCGGCGAGTTCGGCGTCGGCGACGCCGGGGGTCTGGAAGTAGGACAGGTGCAGGAAGTGGCGCTCGGCCGCCTTGGTCCAGAAGGCCGACGGGGGCCGCGGCGGGCGCGGGGCGAACGGGTTGTTCAGGACCACGGCCGCGGCCACCCGCTCCGGGGCTCGCAGGCTCAGTTCCCACACCAGTTGCGCACCGAAGTCGAGGCCGACGAAGACCGCCTGCTCGGCACCGATGTCGTCGAGCAGGGCCAGGAGATCGCCGATGACGGCGGCGTTGGTGTAGGCCTCCGGATCGGCGGGCGCCTCGGTACGGCCGTATCCGCGCAGGTCGGGGGCGAGGGCGCGGTAGCCCGCGGCGGCGACGGCGTCGAGCTGGTGGTGCCACATGAACCAGGTGTGCGGAAACCCGTGACAGAAGACGACCGGGAAGCCCTCGCCCTTGTCCGCCACGTGCAGGCGGACCTCCCCGGTGTCGATCGTCCGATGCGTCAGTTCCACTCCGCCTCCAATTTCTAGAACACGTTCCTATTTCAAGGTAATGTCCAGAGGTCGTGAGCGAAATACCCAAGATTCTCGCCGGAAAGGTCGCGGTGGTGACCGGGGCCAGCCGCGGCATCGGCAAGGGCATCGCCCTGGAGCTGGGCGCGGCCGGGGCGACCGTGTACGTCACCGGGCGCACCGTCACGGCCGGGCACCTGCCGGGCACCGTGGCCGCGACCGCCGCCGACATCGAGGCCCTGGGCGGGATCGGGGTGCCGGTGGTCTGCGATCACCGCGACGACGCGGCCGTGGAGAAGCTGTTCGCGCAGATCCGCGACGAGCGGGGCCGGCTCGACGTGCTGGTCAACAACGTCTACAACTCCCCCGCCTCGGCCCGCTGGATCGGGCGCAAGTTCTGGGAGGTGCCGCCCAAGGCGTGGGACGAGGGCTTCGACATCGGCGTCCGATCCCATTACGTGGCAAGCGTTTTCGCCGCACCCCTGCTGATCGAGTCACAGGGCCTGATCGTGAGCGTGTCCTCCCCCGGCGCGATCCGGCAGATGCACAACGCGGTATACGGCGTCGGCAAGGCCGCCGTGGACCGGCTCACCGCCGACATGGCACACGACCTCGACGGCACCGGCACGACCGCGGTCTCGATCTGGCCCGGCATCGTGAACACCGAACTGCTGCAAATGGTTCCGGCCGACGCACAGGGCCGCCGCCTGGTCACCCTGCCCGGAGAGGGCACCTTCGATCTCGACCTGGCAGAGACCCCGCACTTCGCCGGCCGCGCCGTGGTCGCCCTCGCGGCGGACCCGGATCGGCTGGCGCGCACCGGAAAAGCCTGGAAGGTCGCCGACCTCGCCGAGGCGTACGGCTTCACCGACCTCGACGGCCGCGTCCCGCGCGCCGACTAGACATCCTCGAAACACGTTCCCGAAGAACAGGAGTGGACAACCCAATGCGACGCGTTTTCGTCGTCGGCGTGAACATGACGCCGTTCGTCAAGATCGGTTCCCGCGAGTGGACCTACCCGGAGATGGTCGCCGAGGCCGTGAACGGCGCGCTGAAGGACGCGGGCGTCACCTACGACCAGGTGCAGCGCGCCGCGGTCGGCTACGTCTTCCAGCCCTCGGCCGCCGGGCAGCGCGCCCTCTACGACATCGGCCTGACCGGCATCCCGATCGTCAATGTGAACAACAACTGCGCCACCGGTTCCACCGCGCTCATGTTCGCCCGTGAGTGGGTGGCCTCGGGCATCACCGATGTCGCGCTGGCCGTCGGCTTCGAGCAGATGACCAAGGAGGCCATGGCCGGACCGGCCACCAAGCCCAAGGTCACCACGGTCGACGCGCACCTGAAGGTGAACAAGGAGCACTTCGAGTTCTCCGCCGCGCCGATCACCACCCAGTTCTTCGGCAATGCCGCCATCGAGCACATGAAGCGCTACGGCACCACGCCCGAGCAGCTGGCGGCGGTCGCGGTCAAGAACCACGAGCACTCGACCCGGAACCCGCTGGCGCAGTTCCAGGATGCCTACACCCTCGAGCAGGTGCTCGGCGACAAGCCGGTGCACGGCCCGCTGACCCGCTCGCAGTGCTCGCCCATGTCCGACGGCGCGGCCGCCGCGGTCGTGGTGAGCGAGGAGTTCGTCAAGGCCAACGGTCTCGAGGGACAGGCCATCGAGATCCTGGCCCAGGAGCTGGCCACCGACGACGGCAACGCCTTCTCCACCGGTTCCATGATCGACGTGGTCGGTGCGCCCATGACCCGCGCGGCGGCCGGAAAGGTGTTCTCCCGCGCCGGAATCGGGGTTCATGATGTGGATGTGATCGAGCTGCACGACTGCTTCTCCATCAACGAGCTCATCACCTACGAGGCGCTGGGCCTGTGCGGCGAGGGCGAATCGGGCGCGCTCGTCGAGTCCGGCGCCACCACCTACGGCGGCACCTGGGTGGTCAACCCGTCGGGCGGCCTGATCTCCAAGGGACATCCGCTCGGCGCGACCGGTCTGGCCCAGTGCACCGAATTGAGCTGGCAGCTGCGCGGACTCGCGGGCGATCGGCAGGTCGCGGGCGCGCGCACCGCGCTGGCGCACAATCTGGGCCTGGGCGGCGCGGTCGTCGTCACCCTGTACGCGGCCCACACGGCATGACCATCGGACGGAAGAGGAAGTCATGACCACACTCGATCCCGACACCCTGCTGCGGCTGCCCGTGCACAATGGCCATGCCCTGGTGGCGGGCCTCAAGCGGCACCGCAACCGCCCGGTGCTCACCCTCGGCGACCACACCCTCACCGGCGGTGAGGTGCTCGACGGCATGAGCCGCTACATCGACGCCTTCGCCGAGCACGGCGTCACCACCGGCACCCCGGTCGGCGTGCTCGCGCTCAACCGGCCCGAGGTGCTGTTCACCATCGGCGCAGGCCAGATCGTGGGTTCGCGGCGCACCGCGCTGCACCCGATCGGCGGTCTCGACGATCACGCGTATGTGCTTGCCGACGCGGGCATTTCGACCCTCATCCTGGATCCGGTGCCCGCGTTCGTGCAGCGCGCGCGCGAGCTGGTCGACATGGTGCCGACGCTGACCAAGGTCCTGGTGCTGGGCCCGGTGCCCGAGCTGCTCGCGGACGTCGGTGTGGACATCCTCGCCGCCGCGGACAAATACGAGCCGCGTCCGGTGGAGGCGGTGGAACTGCTGCCCTCCGACGTCATCTCGATCAGCTATACCGGCGGCACCACCGGCAAGCCCAAGGGTGTGGTCGGCACCGCGCTGACCATGAACACCATGACGCAGATCCAGCTCTCGGAATGGGAGTGGCCCAAGCATCCCAAGTTCCTGATCTGCACTCCGCTCTCGCACGCGGGCGCGGCGTTCTTCCTGCCGGTCGTGCTGCTGGGCGGGCAGTGCGTGGTGCTGCCGCGTTTCGACGCCGGAGAAGTGCTGCGCGCCATCGAGGAACACAAGATCTCGGCGACCATGCTGGTGCCGTCCATGCTGTACGCGCTGCTGGATCACCCGGATTCCAGGACGCGGGACCTGTCGTCGCTGGAGACGGTGTACTACGGGGCGTCCGCGATCGACCCGAATCGGTTGCAGGAGGCCATCGATCGCTTCGGGCCGATCTTCGCCCAGTACTTCGGGCAGTCCGAGGCGCCGATGGCGATCAGCTACCTGGGCAAGGAGGAGCACGACAAGGAACGGCTCACCTCGTGCGGGCGGCCCTCGGTCGCGGTGCGGGTGGCATTGCTCGACAGCGAGGACAAGCCGGTCGCGCAGGGCGAGGTCGGCGAGATCTGTGTCTCCGGGCCGCTGCTCGCCGCCGGCTACCTGAATCTGCCGGAGGTCACGGCCGAGACGTTCAAGAACGGCTGGCTGCGCACCGGCGATCTGGCGCGGCAGGACGAGGACGGATTCCTGTTCATCGTCGGGCGTTCCAAGGACATGGTCGTCACCGGCGGGTTCAATGTGTTCCCGCGCGAGGTGGAAGACGTTGTCTCCGAACACCCGAAGGTGCTCACCGTCGCGGTCGTCGGCGTGCCCGACGCGCACTGGGGTGAGGCCGTGACCGCCGTGCTGGTTCTCGAACCCGCCACCGCCGCCGATCCGGCCGCGGTGGAGGTGGTCACCGCCGAGATCCAGGCCGCGGTCAAGCAGCGCAAGGGTTCGGTGCAGGTGCCCAAGCACGTGGTGGTGATCGAGGAGCTGCCGCTGACCGGGCTCGGCAAGCCGGACAAGAAGGCGATCCGCGTGCTCGCCGCGGAACGGCTGGGTCTGGCCTGATCGCCCCGTGGGCGCTCGGCTAGGCGAACTTGCGGGTTCGGATCAGCCGGGCGCCCCGGCGGGCGCTGTTCACGCCCGCCTCCACGACGGCGCGGGTCACGAAGTGGCCCAGCGCCGTTGCCGCGAACATGGCCGCGATGAGCACCGGCGCCCAATTCCAGCTCAGCGCCAGCATCATGCGATCGAAGGTGCCGCGCGGCTGCACTACCGGCTCCCAGCTGTTCAACCGCACCCAGCGGCCCAGGAAAACGCCTATCGCGCACAGCAAATGGACCGCGAGCGTCACCGGGGTGCGCCACACGCCCAGCCCGCGCGTCTCCAGGAAGCGGCCGAGTTCGGCCAGCACCAGGTAGTAGGCGACGAAGCCGGAGGCGATGAACGCGCCGTAGACGGGCAGGATCGTCGTCACCACCGGGCCGTTGCCCGCCGCGCGGATGTCGTCGCGCAGGTGCACCAGATCGGTCACCACATAGGGTGCGTTGGGCAGGAACAGCAACAACAGCACCGCTCCGCCCCACCACATCGGCGAAATCGGTAGTCGTCGTTCATCATCGCGCGTGCCACGAAACACCAGTAGCGCCAAAGCCACCGGGATCCAAGCCAATACGGTGTTCCACACCATCCAGAACAGATTCCGGTCCAGCACCCCCGCAAGGCTCGGCGCGACCGTCTTCACCGGGTCCATTCGTTCATGATGCCGATCTCGGCGCGGCGCGTCACGGGAGTTCGCAACACCGGTGGGCAACACTCCTGCCACCGCTCGGCCCACGCCGCGCGCGAAAGGCTGGTCGACAGGTGGCGACCAGCTGTTTTACGATCGTATTATGCGGCCGTGGGATATGAGATTCCCGAGTGGGCCCTCGACGTCGCGGCCCGGCTCGGCATCGCACCCGAGGAGATCATGCGGGTCCTGACCGGCCCGGACCGGCGCTGGCCGCGACCGGTCCGCGGGACGGGCGGGCTACCCGCTCTGATGATCCTGGGCCGCACCGGCGCGGGGCAGCCGCTGGCGGTGGTGGTGCGTCCGCTGTCGCAGATGGACCAGCAGGTCATCGGAGTGAAGCCGGTGACCGGACGGCTCCTCGCCCAGTTCGAACAATGGGAGGCGGACCATGACTGACTATCCGGACCAGGGCTACCCGCACACGGCCGAGGAAGCGCGCGACTTCCTCGACAGCCTCACGGTCGACGAGGACGCTCCCGAACCCGATCTCCCCGGCCCCGACGCTCCTGTCACCGTGTTGCGCACGGTCCGGCTCCCCTATGCCATGGATCAGCGCATCCGCGCCGAGGCCGACCATCGCGGCGTCAGCATGTCCGACCTGATCCGCGACTTCCTCACCATCGAGCTCGCGGCCCTCGACGACGACACCCCCATCAGCCGCGCCGACGCCCGCCGGGCCCTCAGCGCCGCCCTGGCGAATCTGTCGCCGGTACAGCGCCATCCACGCTGACCCGGCCACGCACGACGAATCGCCCGGGCACCTTTTGGGGTGCCCGGGCGATCTCAGGAGCTGTGAAGCTAGGAGAACTTGATTTCGAGGCCGATGCCGAGAATGGAGATCAGCCAGATCAACCCGAGGAAGATCGTGATGCGATCGAGGTTCTTCTCGACAACGGTGGAGCCCGACAGGCTCGACTGCACGCCACCACCGAAGAGGCTGGACAGACCTCCGCCCTTGGCCCGGTGCAGCAGCACCAGCAGCACCAGCAGCACGCTGGTGATAACGAGGAGGATATCCAGGAACATCCGCATGGCCGACAGTGTATGCGGTCCAGACCGCCCACCCCGAATCAGGCCTGGACCGACCACGGTCCGGGCCGTGCGGGACGGCCGGAACCGCTGATGATCTTGGTGATCTCGAACCGAGCGCCGCGACGCCTGGTCAACGCCGGAAGAGCCAGTACGCGCTCGCGACCACCACCAGAACGGACCAGACGAGCCAGTAGACCGAGCTTGCGCCCACAGCGACCATCACTGCGGCCGCGACGGCGAGCACGACAACTGTGCTTGTTCGCATGATCAATTGTCTCAGCTTCGGCATCGACCACAGCCGGTTCGGGCGCAGTGCACCTCCGACCTCCGCTTATTCAGGGCGGCGCTCTCCCCACTGAGCTACGAACCGCCGGTGGCGCAGGTCGGAGTCGAACCGATGTGGATCCTGAACGACAGTCAGGACGCCCATGCCGACAGAGCAACTACGTCATCGGTCCGGCCGGATGGGATCGAACCACCTGCGCCCGAAACCGGGAGGGTTACAGCCTCCCTGCACGCCACGAGCGCAACCAATGGTTGGGGTGGCCGGCCACCGCTCCAGCACGGGCGAGAAGGATCGAACTTCCGGCGCGCGGTTTGGAGACCGCCGCTCTACCACCGTGCTACGACCATTCGGTTCCGCCTCGCGACGAAAAGCTGCGGAAGACAGAGAACTCGAATCCCAAGGCGGATCCTCGATCTCGCTGGCAACCAGTCCCGGCACCCTGACCGGTTCATCTCCATCGCGGAAAGCTGAGGAGTCGAACCCCCGGGACACGATGCCCGCCTCCGGTTTTCAAGACCGGCTGGCCCCCGCAGGCCGGAACCTTCCACTTGCGCTGACCCCGTCGGGGCTGCGGTACAACAGCATTCGCAGTTCGCACGGTTCGTCGCAATTGAATTTTCAGTGGCGCAGGACTCGTCACGAGACTCACCACGAGGGGTGCTGAGCCGACAACTGTCGTGGCCTGTGTGGTGGATTGCAGCCCGCCGAGACGACTGCAAGCGGGGGCCTGTCGGTAGTTGTCGCCTTGGGCAGCGGCCGACATTTCGTGCCAAGTAGTTGCTGGAAGGCATACGTCCAGAGGAAGTCGATAGATGGTCGTGGTGTGTACGCGCCTTCCGCAGCAGGGGTTTTGACCGGATTGGCCGTACCGATCCAACGATTCGATGAAGGGTTACGCTCATGCCTCCGCTACGACATAGCATCCTGATCGCTGCTGCCATCGCCGTCGCCGCATTGATTTCGGGGTGCGGTTCGACAACATCGTTTCCGACGACTGTCACACCCCGGCCGACCGCGACATTGGCGGTGACGACCACGACCGTTGCAGCGCCGGTCGGCAGCACGACCGCGGCGCCTCCGATTACGCCGATCGTTCCGCTGCCGTCCACCCCGGTTCCCAGTGCGTCCGCGGAGGTGCCTTCCGTGCCCGCTGCGGCACCGCCTCCGCCCGCCGCTGCCCCTGCTCCGGCGCCGGAAACGACAAGCGCGCCGTCGGTGTACTACCGCAGTTGCGCCGACGCGAAAAGGGCGGGTGCCGCACCGCTGTATCGGGGCGATCCGGGCTATCGCTCCGGATTGGACCGGGACGGCGACGGAATCGCTTGCGAGAAATAGCGTTTCCCGGGGCACGAACTCGGGAGTTGGGGATTCGGGGTCAGGTGCGCCACAGCCTCACCCGAGAACAGGTGCAGCACCAGCACTCGTCGGGACTCCGTCGCCGAAAACGGCCCCGCCTTCTCGGGGCGGGGCCGCTGACCATCGGGCTACGAATCATGGTGCCATCGAATCGAACCCACATTGTCCCGAGTGACTGTTGGCGATGGTGTTCTCGACGCGCGCTGACACAACGTTACGAAGGCGACGAACCTGCCGCGTCGGGCGGCGGCACGGACAGCGCGCGGCCGGCGAGCAGGGCCGCGCAGGTGCCGGTTGCCGCGCAACCCAGCACGATCGACCACGCTACCGGCCCCAGTGGTACGCACCCGAAGAACCGGTTCACTCCGGGCACCATGATGATCGTGGCGAGGACTGCGGAGCTGCCTGCCACGGTCACCCAGACCAGGCCGCTGTGGCGGCCGATCACCAGGGTCTGCCCGAGCTGCGTACCGATCAGAGCGGCCAGTGCCATCGTTTCCGCGCGGCGGCGCCGGCCGGTGGCGCGGCCGAGCAGCCATGCCGCGCCGGCGCCGACGGTGGTGCAGGCGCCGCGCACGGCGACGGCTTGCAGGAATTCGCTGCCGATACCGGGCGGCGGCCCGAGTGTCCTGTCGGTCGTTTCGGTGTCGTCGGCGGGCCGGGTGTCCGCGAGTGTGAGCGCCATTGCCGGACCGAGGTCGGTGAGCAGGTTCACCACCAGGAATTGCCGGGTGCCGATCGGGGCTCGGCCGGACAGCAGCGTGCCCAACACGGTGAACGCCACCTCTCCAGCGTTGCCGCCGACCAGCACGCCGATCGCGTCGCGTACTCGCTGCCACATGCCACGGCCCTCGGCCAGTGCCTCCTGCAGCACGGTGAGGTCGAGGACCTTGCCGGTGTCGGTGAGGATCAGGTCCGCGGCCTCGCGTGCGGCGACCGACCCTCGAGCGGCCAGCCCGATACCGACATCGGCGGTGCGGATGGCGGCCGCATCGTTGCTACCGTCGCCTGCCATCGCGACCGTGTGCCCGCGGCGCTGGAGTGCGGACACGATGCGCACCTTGTGTTCCGGCGACACCCGAGCGAAAACTGTTGCCTGCTCGATGAGTTCGGCCTGGCCGTCCTCGTCCAGCAGGTCCAGATCGGCGCCGGTCGCTACCGTGTCGGCGGGGATGGCGAGCTGTTCGGCGACCGCGCGCGCGGTGATCGGGTGATCACCGGTGATCATCCGCACGCTGATGTCGTTGCGCGCCAATTCGGCAAGCAGTTCCAGTGCCTGCGGGCGCGGGCTGTCGGCAATGCCGAGGAAGCCGAGGAGGGTGAGGTGCTCGATCTCCTCGGTGAGATCGCGGGGAGCGGAGGCGAAATCGCGCCGCGCCACCACCAGCACCCGCAGCCCCTGCGCGGCCAGCCGTCGCACCGCCGCCTCCGCATCGGCGCGGCAGTCGGCGGTGAACGGCCGGGCCTGCGGGCGGCCTTCGTCATCGGCGCGCAGGACCTGATCACAATGCGGCAGCAGCACTTCCGGGGCGCCTTTGACGGCGAGCCGGATGTGCTGACCGGTATTGCCCACCGCCGCGGCGTAGCCGCGGAAGCTCTCGAACGGCAACTCCTCGATGGGAGCCCAGGCATGGGGCTGTCTGCCGCTCAGATATGTGTGTGCTGCCTCCACGACAGCTCGGTCGGTGGCGTGTACAAGTGGGGCATCCTCGGGGTTGGGGCAGGCGTGGGCGGCGGCACGTAGCAGCCCCCGCGACTGTGGCGTGCTCGCGAGCTGGTCGCTGTCCCACTTCTGGTCGAGATCGGCAACCGCGACCAGCCGCAATTGTCCCTCGGTGAGGGTGCCGGTCTTGTCGAAGCACATGGTGTCGACGCGGCCGAGTGCCTCGATGGTGCGGCTGGAACGGACCAGCACGCCGCGGCGGGACAGGCGTCGGGTAGCGGCCAGTTGGGCGACCGTCGCCACCAGCGGCAGTCCCTCGGGGACCGCGGCGACGGCGACGGCCAGCCCGTCGGCGAGGGCCAGGCGCAGCGGCAGCCCACGCAGGAAACTGGTGACGGTAACGGCGGCTCCGCCGCCGAGGGTGAACGGCAGCACGCGTTCGGTCAAGCTGTGCAGCTGTTTCTGCACACCGCCGCTGGGGGGCGGTCCGGCGGCGGCGAGAGCACGACCGGCCTCGGTCGCGGATCCGACTGCCACCACTACCGCGGTCGCCTCGCCGCTGACCACGACGCTGCCCTCGAACACCATGCCGGTGCGTTCTGCCAGCAGGGCGCCGGGTGTAGCGGGGGTCTGCTTTTCCACGGTCACGGTCTCGCCGGTGAGGCCGGACTCGTCCACTTCCAGCCCATCGGTCTCCAGCAGCCGCGCATCCGCAGGGACTACCTCGCCGGTGGCCAGAGCGATCACATCACCAGCCAGCAGACCGTCTGCGGGAGTCTCGATTTCGCCGTCTTCGGTGAGCCGCCGAGCAGTCAAACGCTCGCCGAGCAGGAGTTTGTCCAGCGACAGCCGGGCGCGGCGGCGCTGCAGGGCCGACACTGTGGCATTGAGCCCGAGCACCGTGCCGACGAGCACAGCGTCGGTGGGCGAGCCGAGCAGCGCGGAGGCGACCGCGCCGACACCCAGCAGTGGAGTCATCGGATCGGCCAGCTCGCGGCGCACATCTGCGACCAGACCGGCGAGACTCGTTGCGGGAGTTGCCAATCGCTGCGATATCCGGCTGGCGACGGTGGTGACGTGCGAGCGAGGCGGCGGCGCCGACCGGCGTGGGGCGGGTAGTCGAATCAACACCTCGTCCGGTTCCAGTGCATGCCACGGCACCAGCCGCACCTCGGCCGGCCCGGTCGCGCGGGCGGCCCGGCGCCCGCCGTTCAGACCCGTTGCCAACCCCATCAGAGTGGCCGCCGTGACCGGGCTGGTGGCTCGCGCCGCCCGCGACCCAGCGGGACCGGACGCGAGCAACAGACCGCTGAGCGTGACCGCCGACAGCGTCAGGACCCGGCCGCGCTCGCTGACATTGCGTGCCTGTCCGGTAGCGGCGATGATCTGCCGTGCCGAACTCAGATCCGGGCACACCACATCCGCCTGCCAGGGGATCCGTGCCGGAGCGCCGGGGATTCGGGAGGCGATACCGATGCCCAGATCGGCGGCGCCGAGGGCGCGATGTGCCTCGCCACTGACCACCGCCACCACGTGCCCCTGCTGCTGCAGTCGCCGGACCAGCCCGGACACCGACCCGCCGGCGAGCACGAATTCATCGGCACTGCGACGCAATTCGCCGGTGCTCTCGTCACCGATGAGCACTACCCGCAGGCCCGCCTGTCGGGCGGTGGCCAGCAATCCGGCAGCGCCCGGATGCGGCTCGCTCCCGATCAGCACCCGCCCGACCACATGTCCGTGCTCGTGCAGCCGGTGCCAGCGCGGGCCCCCTGGATCGCTATCCGGGCCGGGCGGATCCGTGTCGGCGCCGAGTCCTGGGTAGGCGTCGATGCCCAGATGCAGATTCTCACGCTGATGCTCAGGTGGTGGCGGGATTGGCAGTTCCTCGCCATTGCACCAGAGCAGCCGCTGGGCAGCGCTCCACACGTGTTCGACCGGCCAGCTGTCGTCGCGGGATTCGGCGTCGAGGACCACAGCCCGTTGACCGCGCACGGCATCCCGGTCGACGACCACTGCGGAAACCCGGTCCATGCGGCGCCACATGAACGGGTCGAGGGTCAGCACGCCACGCGCCGCCATGAGGGTCGACAGCGCACCGGCGAAGGTCTCGCGACCGGCCCGCGCCGCCTTCGGCACGCCCGCCGCCACGGCGTCGGCGGTGTCGGCGACCGCACGGCCACCGACCAGAGTTGCCGCCGAGGCCAGTGCCGCGGCGGCACTGACCTGCTGGGTGCAGCGCTCGATCGGTCCATGCGGCAGCGGTACCGGCCGCGGCTCGGGCGGCTCGTATACGTCGACGCTCGGCAGGTCCGGGTCGGCGATCAGCTCTTCCCAGCGCCGCCACTGCGCGAAGCGAGCGGCGGCTTCGACCAGCCGCACCGCCCGCTGCATCGCGTCGGCGCACAGGCCGGTCACTTCCGAATCCAATGCCTGACCCACGGCATTTCCGATCGTGATCACGGTATCGGTGCGGTGACGACCGAGCTGGGCTTCCAGTGCACCGCGCAACCGCGGCTGTCCGTCCACGAGAGCCACCGCCCCCCGGACTACATGGGCCGGTGGCGGTGCCGGAAGCAACCGCCCCGTGACGACCGCACCGATCCCGATGAGATCGCCGGCCAGCTGCAGCGCAGATGTCAATACCGGCTCCCGATCGGAGGGGTGCTCGAGTCGACGGCTCCACGGCTCCGCACTGGTTCCGGCGAGATCTTCGACGCGTTCCAGGATCGTCTCCAGCTGTGCCGGAGACAGGCGCTGTGGGTCCGCTGCCACCACGACGCGCCCGGTGGCGGCATTGACCTGGAACCAGCGCACCTCCGGTTCCTGCTCGAGGTGCTTGCGCGCCAACTCGGCTACCCGAGCGCTCTGTGCGGACTGCAAGCCGCGAACCTCGGCGTGAATACGGTTGGCATGCACCGTGAGCCGCCGCTGCGTACGCATGCGCCGCGGGTCCACAAGCGCGCTCAGTTCCCGGCCGATGCCCTCGGTGAGTTCGGCGACTGTTCGAGCGGCTGGGTCCGCCAGCCGCGACGCCACGGTGGCCGGCCGCTGGAGCAATCCCAGCGTGGCTCCGGTGGCCACGAGGCACAGCCGAACCGGCGCAGTGGCCAGACCGAGCGGGGACACCACTACTTTGCGGCGGTTCGCGACCGTCGCGAACCCGCGGTGGACTTCTTCGGCCGAGTACTCGTACGCTTCCGCGGCTGTTCGGACGTGTCTTGCTTCCCGGATTCGGTTCTGGCGTGCCGCAACAGATACACCGCACCGGCGACGCCGCCCGCGGCGGCAGCCACGGGCCACTCGACCAGGCCCGTCAAGCCGGCTGCAACGACACCGAGCACAGTGGCGGCAGGAAGGTCCATCCCACTGCGAGCGCCGGATACGGCACCCTCGGCCGTGCCGCGCGCAGCACCGGTCACCGCGCCGACGACGGCTCCACCGGCAGCCTCGAACGCATGCACGGTCGCCGATGCCGTAGTTTCGAGCGTTCTCACAGTATTCGACGCAACGCTCATCATCACACCCCAGTCGTCGTAGGTAGCGCGAAGAACTTCCTGCGGAAACTAGTGCGTAGCCAGAATACTCCGCGATGCTCGAAACGGCCCTACTCGATCGAAACAAAAGGCGGTGCGTTCAAGATGTTCGCGTCGCACGCAGGCAGAAAAGACCGTGCCCAAGCGGTGTGTCGACTCGGGTTCGACAGCTGCGGAGACGACTCCTCCGTAACCTGGGCAACCGAAATTGCAGACAAGTTGCTATGCAAATGAGATCTACGCCTCTTCGAGGGCCTCGCCGATCTGGTGAGCGACGCGATTGTGCTGATCCTGTATCAGCCAGTGACCTGTTGCGAGGACCAGCGCGACGGGCCATTCGATGATCTCCGCTGCGGCCAGCGCGCCTAGTACGCCGTAGTACGCCAACTGCTCGGGCTGGGGGATGCGAACCCGACCGATCACCGGCAGGTCTACTGCGAAACCCTGCGCAGCCAGCACACGGTCGACGGCGTTCTGGTGGCCGGTTGACGGTTTTTCGGCCATTTGTTGCCTCCCGGTCATAGTCCGTTCGAGTTTTCGACGCCTCGGATCCGCAGTGTGTCGAGCGTGATGAGTTCTGGTATGGGCAACGGGTCGGATCCATTGACGGGGGCACTGACGCAGATGCTCACAGTGCCGTTGCGTGAGGTGTATGCGGTACTGCTGCGCCTGGGTGTTATCGAGATCGTCGACTGATCATCCCGCAGGCAACCGCCGGGGGTGAACGGCCGAGGAGCAACGGCGGTCGCAGCAACGACGGTGGGACGAAGTCCACCAACTGCTGGATCAGGATCCTGGCCCAGTCCCATCACAGCGATCAACGTTTGTTCTGCGCGTTTCGCGCCAACGAAGCTAACCAGAGTTTAGTCCCGGCCAAGTCATCTCGCCGACTGAACCGTCACGGATGGACCTCCGGCCCCCGCCTCATCAGGGCGGTGGTCTGACCACTGAGCTGCGAATCGTTGCGACCTCGATGGGAATCGAACCCACGTAGTCCTGAGTGCGAGTCAGGGTGCCAAGCCGTCGCGGCACGAGGTCGTTGGTGACGTAGGTCCGAGTCGAACCGACGTGGGTCCTGAGTAAAGGTCAGGCTGCCCGTGCCGACAGAGCAACTACGCCATCGTCCGGCCGGCCGCTGCGCTGCGCCACACCGCTATGCCATTCGGTCCCGTCTCGCGACGGAACACCGCGGAAAGCTGCGGAGTCGAACCCCCGGGACACGTTGCCCGCCTCCGGTTTTCAAGACCGACCGACCTCCACAGGCCGGAACCTTCCGAGACCGCCAACCCATCGAGCTTGCGGTACAACAACATTCGCAGCAGACGATGGAGCGCCGCAACCGAATTTCCAGGCCTGCCGCCCGATGCGGCAATTGACGCGGGTGGATTCGCGAGGCCCAGGGTGAGAGCGTCGCGGGCGCGGAATTCTCGCTTCGGGCACCCGTCACGTCGACAGCGCATTTACAGCTATCGACCCGTGAGGCGAGCAGCCCCTCCCGGATTTCCACCGCCAACTTGGGACGAGCTAGCCCACCTGTAATATTCGTCAACTAGTGCTGAAACGAATAGCACATGATCAGCTATCTAAGGTGGTTCACTACAGGAGAGGCATTCATGACGATGAAAACTCGATCTGTCCTGCTCGCCGTCGCGGCCGGGAGCGCCCTGTTCCTCAGCACCGGCATCGCTTCCGCCGACCCCACCGATCCGTCGGGTTTCCTCATCGGAGACACCGCATTCTTCAATATCGGTGGCTTCAACTGTTCGATCGCCGCCAATGGCATCGTCGGCTGCGATATCAACCCGGCGGGCGTGCTGATGTACGTGTCACTGGCCGGGCCCAATAGCCAGTCCTATCCGGTGCCGTACGCCCCGGCCGCGATCATCGACAACGCCGCCTGGCCCGCCCATCCGGAATGGAGCGGCGGCGGCCACACCCAGCCCGGCGGCAACCAGGCACTGCCGTCCAGCGGTGACGTGTGGTCTCCGGCCAGCATCAGCTACGCGGGCGCGACGTGCACGCAGGGCTACCGCGGCGGGGTGCAATGCAGCTCGATGGGACACCAGTTCTCGTTCAACTCCAGCCAGGTCTACGGCAGCTGAGCCGTACCGACGTGAAAAGCCCTGCCGGGCACGCGTTTCGCGGCGCGGCAGGGCTTCACAGTGTCCGGCGGAGGTTATCGTCGAGCGAATCACGCACGAACGCAGCGTGTTCGGGCCCGCCGTAGGCCGCGGCGAACCGCTCGTCCTCGACGTACATGCGCCCGAGTCCGCACATCATGGCGATGGAGCGCTCCCGATCACCGTCCGCCAGTGGCGTTCCGGGGATGGCCCGCAACCACGCCACGTGCCGGGCGGTCGGCGCCTGCGCGCGTCGGATTCCGGGGTCCGCTCGTCCTTGCGGGCGGCTATCCAGCACGCGATCAGATCGTCGGTGTCACGCTTCCACTCCCACTGCTCCCGCAACGACTTGCCGTGCCGCCACTGGTTGCTCACGGCGAAAGCGCGTTCCCAGCGGGATACGACTCGTCGGGGTCGTTGTGCGGGGGCGATGCGGCAAATGGGACCCCCGGAGAGTCGCGGTGACATGGACCACACGATCGATAACAATGCAGCCCCATGACGGACACGGCCGGGAGCGGATTGATAAATCGGCAGGCAGACCGGGTTCAGAATGCATCGCCGCCCCGGGAGGGATTTCGGCCCGATATCGAAGGGTTGCGAGCAGTCGCGGTACTGGCCGTCGTGTTCTTCCATGCGGGTACGCCCGGGCTCGGTGGTGGATTCGTCGGCGTGGATGTCTTTTTCGTGATTTCGGGCTTCCTGATCACCGGAATACTCTGCCGGGAGGCAACGGCCACCGGCACCATCGAGCTGGCCCGGTTCTACGGCGCACGGGCTCGGCGGCTGCTGCCCGCGGCGAGCATCGTCCTGGTCACCACCGCGATCGGCGCGGCGATACTGCTGCCGCCGCTGCAGGCCCGCCAGGTCCTCGGTGACGGGATCGCGAGCGCGTTGTACGCCGGGAACTACCGGCTCGCCCTGCACGGCACCGACTATCTCGCCGCCGATGCGCCGCCGTCGCCGTTCCAGCAGTTCTGGTCGCTCGGTGTGGAGGAACAGTTCTATCTGCTGTGGCCGGTGGTCATCATGACGACGGCCTGGCTCGTGCGGCGGCGACGAACCGGATCGGCCACGCTGCTGCCGTACCTGATCGTGCTCGCGGTTGTCGCAGCCGCCTCGTTCACGATCTCGCTGGTGTGGACCCGTGTGCTGCCGCCATGGGCTTTCTTCTCGCTGCCCGCTCGGGCCTGGGAGCTGGCGGTCGGCGGCATGGTGGCGCTCTCGGCCGTCGCATGGTCCCGGCTGCCGAAATCGGTGGCCGTGCTCGTCGGATGGATCGGCCTGGTCGTGATCGTCACGGCCTGCACCCAGCTGAACGGCAAGACGCCGTATCCCGGCGCCGCGGCGCTGCTGCCCGTACTGGGCGCGGCTCTGGTGATCGTGTCCGGCTGTGCCGCACCACGATTCGGGGTTGGCCGGGTACTGGCTCCGGCTCGGGTGCGGGCGATCGGCGGCCTGTCCTACACCTTGTATCTGTGGCATTGGCCGGTGTTGCTGCTGGCGCCCCTGGCGCTCGGCCACCCACTCGGGCGAGTCGGTGCACTCGGCGCGGTCATGATGACCGGCGGACTCGCGCTGCTGACGCACTGGTCGGTCGAGAATCCGGTCCGCTTCGCCGCACTGTTGCGGAGCTCTGCCAGGCTCAGCCTCGCCTGTGGCGGCGCGTGCACTGCTGTCGCCATCTGTGTGGCAGTGGTACTGCTCGTCCTCGTCCCCGCCCCGGTCGGCCGCGGCATGTCGGCGCCGGCGCTCACGCTCGTCACACCAGCTGTGCCGTCCGCTCCTGCCGCCGACCCCCTCGACCAGGCGGTTCGGCAGTTGGTGACGCAAACTCAGTCGGCGGTCGCCGCCTCCGCCGAAATCCGGGCCGTCCCGTCGAATCTCACGCCCTCGCTCGGCAACGCGTCCGGCGACAAGGCAGACGTGTTCAACAACGGGTGTGTTCGCTCCTGGCGCGATGTGGGCCAGCCCGAGTGTGCCTCGGGTAATTCGGACTCGGACACCACGGTGGCCCTGGTCGGTGATTCGCACGCCGCGATGTGGAGCCCGGCGTTGGAGCCGATCGCCGCGGCACGGGGCTGGCGGCTGGAAACCATGGCGAAGGTCACCTGCCCACTGCTGGACCTGACCATCACCAGTCCTTATCTGGACCGGGAGTACACCGAATGCGAGCAATGGCGCGGCCAGGTGCTGACCCGGCTGCAGAGCGAACGCCCACGGCTGATCGTGGTGAGCATGTCCCGACGCTATGGCGGAGACTTCGGCTTCGTCTCCTATGACCGCGCCTGGATCGATGGCCTGACCCGCCTGGTTGCCGAGCTGCGCGCGATCGGCTCGGCCGTCCTCGTTCTCGGCCCGATCCCCGATCCGCACACCACCGTGCCAACATGCCTGTCCGAGCACATCGACGATGCCCTGGCATGCACCCCCGAGCGACCGGTCGCGGTGGACGACGCGGGTGTCGGGGCCGAGCAGACTGCGGCCGTCGCCGGAGGCGGCCAGTACGCCGACCTCACCTCGCTGTTCTGCACTGCCGTCCGCTGTCCCCTCATCGTCGGCAACACCCTGGTGTACCGCGACGACAACCACCTCACGGTCAGCTACGCCCGGACACTCGGACCGGCCATCGGCGCACTCACCGACCAGGCGCTCGCCCACGGCTGAGCTGCGCGGGCTCGTTCGTGAACTCCATCGGGCAGACGCTGGCGTCGGCGCTCGGGATGCCGGTGTGATCGCCGTACGATCGGGCATATGCCAGCAACTCGTCTGTGGGTCTTGCTCGCGCTGACCGCCGTGACCGCCGCCGGATGCGCCTCCAACGGCGGCGTCAACGACATCCCGCCCGCTTCTCTCATGGGCCGCTCCTTCGTCTCGACCGCGGTGGCGGGCACCCCGATCCCGGGTGGCGGGCCGCTGACCCTGACCTTCGCCGACGGGCACATCTCGGCCACCTCCGGCTGCAATACCGCCACCGGAACCGTTGACCTGCAAGGCAATACCATCCAGGTGGGTGAGATGGCGACCACGCTCATGGCATGCCCGGGCGATCTCGCGGGCGCGGACGGCTGGCAGGACAGCCTGCTGCGCTCCCAGCCGACCTGGACGCTGGCCGGCGACACGCTCACCCTGGAGGGCAACGGCGCCACCGTCACCATGCTCGACCGCAAGGCCGCCCACCCGGACAAACCGCTGATCGGCACGCCCTGGATCGTGACCGCCCTGCTGCGCCCCGACGCCGAGGTCCACTCGGCCACCCTCGACGAGGTCCGCCCCGCCCTCACCATCACCCCGGACGGCAAGGTTTCGGGCAGCGCGGGCTGCAACACCATGACCGGCACCGCCCAGATCGACGACGGCAATGTCACCTTCCAGATCGCGACCACCCGCATGATGTGCGAACCGCAGGTCATGGAACTCGAGCAGCAGGTGCTGCAAGCACTGGACGGAAAAACCAAGGCCACCATCGATTCCAACGAACTCACCATCCGCAACGCCGGCAACGACACGGGATTGAAACTGCGCGCGGAGTGAGTGGTGCTCCGGTGGCACGCCACCGAAAATCGTTGTCGTGCGCGGGTATCCACGCGCTAGCGTGCGGGCGTATGGACGAGAGATATCTGAATGTGGTGGATGTGGAGGCCACCTGCTGGGAGGGGCCCAATCCGCCGGGACAGCCGAGCGAGATCATCGAGATCGGGTTGTGCGTGCTCGATACGGCCACCCGGGAGCGGGTGAGCAAGCACAGCATTCTGGTGCGACCCGAGCGTTCGACGGTCAGCGAGTTCTGTACCCAGCTGACCACACTCACGGCGGACCAGGTGGCGGCGGGAATCGGGTTCGCGGAGGCCTGCGAGTTGCTGCGCACCGAATTTCATGCCGATTCGCGGCCGTGGGCGAGCTGGGGTGACTACGACCGCAAGCAGTTCACCGCGCAGTGCGAGGGGACGGGGGCGCCGTACCCGTTCGGCAGCAGGCACACCGATGCCAAGCTGGCCTTCTCCGTCGCGCGGGACACCAAGCGGCGATATGGGATGGCGGGGGCATTGCGGCTGGCGGGGCTCCCCCTCGAGGGGACCCACCATCGCGGCGGGGACGACGCCTGGAACATCGCCGCGTTGATCACCGACATGCTGGCACGCGACGCCTGGCCGCGCTGAGTGGTTGCGACCGCGTCTTCGGAAATACACAGCCGCTGACGGATAGCGCCTGGAATACTTCCGAACAGATCACCAACATGGCGGAGATACGACCGCGACTGGCCTGCACCCGGCACTCTGGACAGACTGGCCGACAGATCCGATGTTGGCGCTGATCGCGCTGTGTCACACCTAGGCTGAGGTCCCGGCGAACTCGAACCATGGGAGGGCGTCATCAACGACCCGGAAGCTGAGCTGGATCAGTGGTTTCGCACGGAGGTGGCCGCGACGACGCCGGGAGCGGCTCGCGCGCACCGGGAACCGATCGACGCCGCAAGCGGATCGACCGGGGCGCGGTGCCTGGAACTGTTCGACGCCCAGGCCGCATCCCGGCAGCTGGATCTGGCCGCACGGCGGCTCACCCGGGAGGGGCACGGGTACTACAGCATCGGTTCGTCGGGACACGAGGGCAATGTCGCGGTGGCGGCGGCGTTGCGGGTCACCGATCCGGCGCTGCTGCACTACCGGTCCGGCGCGTTCTTCGTGCACCGGGCCCGGCAGGTGCCCGGCCTGGATCCGCTGCGCGATGTGATGCTGGGCGTCGCGGCCGCGGCCGCGGACCCGATTTCCGGTGGGCGGCACAAGGTTTTCGGCAGTAAGCCCGCCCACATCATTCCGCAGACCTCCACCATCGCGTCGCACCTGCCGCGCGCGGTGGGCCTGGCGTTCGCGCTGGATCGGGCCGCGCGGTTGCATCTGCGCACCGAGTGGCCGGCGGATTCGGTGGTGGTGTGCAGTTTCGGTGACGCCTCGGCCAACCATTCGACCGCGGCCGGGGCCATCAATACCGCGATCCACACCGCCCATCAGGGCGTGCCGATGCCGATCCTGTTCGTGTGCGAGGACAATGGCCTGGGCATCAGTGTTCCCACGCCGCGCACCTGGATCGCGCAGGCCTACGGATTCCGGCCCGGACTCGCCTACTTCGACGCCGACGGCACCGACCTGCGCGCGGCACTGGCGGCGGCCACCGCGGCCACGGATCATGTTCGCGCACACCGTAAACCGGCCTTCCTGCGCCTGCGCACCGTGCGGCTGCTCGGCCACGCGGGCTCCGATGTGGAGTCGGCCTACCGCCGTCCCGCCGAGATCGCCGCCGACCTGCGCCGGGACCCGGTCACCGCCACCGCCCGCCTGCTCGTCACCACCGGCGTCACCACTCCCGCCGCCATCATCCGGCGTTACGACGAGATCGGCGATCTGGTCGCCAAGGCCGCCGAAGCCGCCTGGCACGAACCGAAATTGCGCTCGGCCGCCGAGATCACGGCCCCGCTGGCCCCCGCTCACCCGGCGGCCGTCCGCGACGATGCCCTGCGCGTCGGGCCCGCTCTCGATCGGGCGAGCAGCGCCGGACCAGCAGGCGACACCAATCCCGCTTCGGCGCACAGCATTCCGGCCGGTGCAGGTCCGACGGGCAGGACCACCGCGACGTCGGACCCGACTGCGGATTCGGGAGCCTCGGCATCGATGAACTCCGCTCCGTCACAGGCGAGTTCACCCGAGCCGGTTGCGACATCCGGCGAGCCACTCACTCTGGCCCAGGCAATCAATCGGACCCTGGCGCAGCTGCTGGCGCGCGATCCGGATGTGCTGGTGTTCGGGGAGGATGTGGGGCGCAAGGGCGGGGTATATGGAGTGACGAAGGGGTTGCAGGAGAAGTTCGGCGGGCGAAGGGTTTTCGACACGTTGCTCGATGAGCAGAGTGTGCTCGGGACCGCGCTCGGTGCGGGGCTGGCGGGTTTCGTGCCGATTCCGGAGATCCAGTATCTGGCGTATGTGCACAATGCCGAGGACCAGTTGCGCGGGGAGGCGGCGACCTTGTCGTTCTTCTCGGGTGGGCGGTATCGGAACCCGGTGGTGGTGCGGATCGCGGGGCTGGGGTACCAGAAGGGCTTCGGCGGGCATTTCCACAATGACAATTCCCTTGCGGCGCTGCGGGATATCCCAGGCCTGGTGATCGCCGCGCCGGCGCGCGCCGATGACGCGGCGGCGATGCTGCGCACGTGCGTGTCGGCGGCGCGGGCGGACGGGCGGGTGTGCGTGTTTCTCGAACCGATCGCGCTGTACCACACCCGGGACCTGCATCGAACCGGGGACGTCGGCTGGCTGGCCCCGATTTCCGATATGGGCCATGCCGAGATCGGACGGGCCCGCGTGTACGGCACCGGCACGCATCTGACCATCGTGAGCTTCGCCAATGGCGTGCCGATGAGTCTGCGGGTGGCGCAGCGTTTGGCCTCGCAGGGTATTCACGCCCGCGTGCTGGATCTGCGCTGGCTGGCGCCACTGCCGGTGGCGGATCTGCTCGAGCACGCGCGCGCCACGGGGCGGGTGCTCATCGCCGATGAGACACGGCGCAGCGGGGGCGTTTCCGAGGCGGTGTGCGCGGCACTGCTGGACGCCGGGTTCGACGGCCGGGTCGCCCGTGTCACCAGCGCGGACAGTTTCGTGCCATTGGGTCCGGCCGCGTCGGCGGTGCTGCTGGACGAGGCGGCGATCGAGGCCGCCGCGCGGGCGCTGCCGGCGACGCCGTGGTGACAACGGGTCGGGGTCGGGCGTGCTCGCGGAAGCACCCGGCCCCACCCGCTGTCGACGCCGGTCCGGTCGGCGTCCCGGTGTCGTCGAGGGAACGACACCCAGCCTATCTACGTAACAACTACGTAGATACGTAATACCGGAAAATCGGGGCCGCGCGCAAGCAGACCCGGCCATTTCATCCGCTTTTCGCAGCCCGACACGGCGAGTCGGCGGCGCGTCCACGCAGACCCGCCCGCACTCCAGCCATCACACACGGGACAACACAGCGGACGAGGGTCGCAGTTGCCGGATGTCATGCCATCCGCCATGCCGCTTCGGTTCGGGTCGACATCGGTTCTCCTGTCACCGTTTTCGGATTACTACCCCCGGCAGGTATCGAGATAATGTACCCCACAGGGGTATCGCCGCCCTCGCGCCAGGGACCTGCCTTACCCTTCCCGCCGAGAGAGTAAGCCTGCCCTCAGTTTTGCCCTCTACACTCGAGCCCATTCCACGGGAGGAGATCGGATGCGAGCAGCGCGATCGCGGGTGCCGTCATGAGCATTGCCATCTGTCTGCTGCTGTACGGATTCACGGTCACCGTGCTCGCGCCGCGACTGCTGCGCCGGCTCAGCACGGAGGGGGCCGCACCGCGGATCGCGGTGGCGGCGTGGCTCGCGGCCATGGCCTCGACCGTGCTGGCCTGGACCGTGACCCTGGCGATCATCATCATCGACCTTGTCACACATCGTATTTCGCTGTTCCCGGCGCGTTTCATGGACAGCTGCCTGCTGCACATGCACGACGCGGCGGTCGGCTACTACGGCGGGCACGTGCAGACCGGGCTGTTCGCGCTGTCGGGCTTCGCCACGGTGGCGGTTCTGGTGCTGGCGGTGCGGCTGGGCACCACCCTGCTGCGCTCGCGCCGCAACACCCTCGAGCACGCGCGCATGGCCCGGCTCGCCGGGCGTCACCACCCGGAACTGGACGCGGTGGTGCTCGAGGTCGATCATCCGGCCGCGTATTGCGTTGCGGGCAAGCCGCATACGATCGTGGTCAGCCGCGGCGTGCTGGCCGCGCTCGAGGACCATCACCTCGACGCGGTGCTCTCCCACGAGCGCGCGCACCTGGACGGCCGCCACCACCTGCTGCTGACCCTCACCCGCGCCCTGGCCACCGTGCTGCCGCGGGTCGAGCTGTTCACCCTCGGAGCGTCCGAGGTGGCGCGGCTGCTGGAGATGCTCGCCGACGACGTCGCCGCGCGAATTCACGGGCGCGCCAACGTTTTACAGGCCCTGCTGACGCTGTCCAGCCTCCCCACCCCGCCCGCCACCGCCGAGGCCGCGCTGCTGCCCCGGGTCCGCCGCCTGTCGATGCCGGAGAATCCACCGCGCCTGCACACCCGCGTCGCGGCCGCGGCGATCACGCTCACCGCGGTGTTCATCCCGGTGGCGGCCATTGTCACCGCCGCCATCGGCGTCCAGGTCTGCGCCGTCTAGCCGGGTCCCGATTCGGTGCCGCACCGGGACCCGATGGCTCACCGGCGCGTCGGCAGCGGCCGGGTCGGGTAGTCGATCCGGCGGCCCGCGGGCGACGGATCTTCGCTCGGCGTCCGGTGCCTGCCGGTCGGGGCGCCATCCCGGCCCGACCGGTGCAGGGCACTCAGTGCGACCGCAGCCAGCGCGCCGATGACGGCCAGGCCGAGCCACACCGCCCAATCCGCGCCGGCGGCATGCGCCGCACCGAGCAGCGCGCCCGTGGCGAGATTGCCGACCAGGATGCCGATCCCCACCACCGTGTTGTAGAAGCCGTAGTGGGTGGCCACCAGGCGATTTCCCGACAGGGAGACCACGGTGTCCATCTCGAACGGGAACACCGCGGCGGTGCCGACCGCCAGCACCGCCGCCGCCAGCAGCAGTGCGCCGATGGCCACCGGTGCGCCGAGCGGCCGCGGCGAGGGCAGGATTGCCAGCGGCACGAAGGCCACCGCCAGCAGTCCCACGCCGACCACCAGGCCACGGGCGGTCCCCCAGCGTGCACGGAACCAGGCGGTAATGCGCAACTGCCCCGCGACCGCGACGACGCCGGAGATCACGAACAACGCCGAGGTGACCGCCTGCGCCCGCGCACCGGCGAGATACTCGGCCTGCAGCGGCAGCGCCAGATACACCTGGAACGACAGCACATACGAGCCGATCATGGCCAGCGCGAACGCCACGAAGCGGCGATTGGCGACCACGGTGCGCCAATCCGCCAGCACCGAGGTCCGCACGGCCGGTTCCGCGCCCCGCCGCGCGGGCAGGGCGAGCAGTTGCGCGATGGTGAGCAGCGCGAACACCACCGCCGCCGCAGCCGCGGTCACCCGGAAATCCAAGGCCAGCAACGCCAATCCGACCAGCGGTCCCGCCAGCATCCCGGCCTGGTAGAAGACGTTGAACACCGCGAACGCCTCCACCCGCCGCTCCCCCGCCTGCGCGGCCAGATAGGCCCGTACCGCCGGATTGAACAGCGCCCCGGCGAATCCCGTGGCCGCCGAGGCGATCAGCAGTCCCGGCAGATCCGAGGCGAACACCAGCAGCGCGAAACCGGCTGTCCGCAGCAGACATCCGGCGACGATGAGCGGCTTGTATCCCAGCCGGTCGGCCAGCGTCCCGCCGACCAGGAACATCCCCTGCTGCGAGAAGTTCCGCACGCCCAGCACCAGGCCCACCGCCCACGCTGCCAAACCCAATGGCCCGGACAGGTACCCGGCCAGATACGGCATGAGCATGTAGAAACCGAGATTGATGCCGAACTGATTGACCATCAACAACTGCGCAGCCCGATCGAACCCGCGAAACTTCGCCACGACGCTCACGACAGCCCCTCCGCCCCCGCGCGCACGCCCGCCTCGGATGCGAACTGCGGAGCCCGGGGGTCGATGATCGTGGTGCAGCGAGTCCACCTGTGAACCTGCCGGTCCCGGGGATGGGCGATCGTGTCCGGCTCGGTGGGTTGTGGAGCACCGAGCAGTCCGTGTGTGGCGCAATAGGAATCGTTGTAGATGGTGTCGAAGTAGCGGTGCGGGCCGTCGGGGAAGACGGCCGCGATGCGCGTGCCCGGGGCGTGGGTGCGGGCGGCCCATCCCGCTACCAGCGCGACCGCGCCGACGCTCCAGCCACCGCTGGCGAGGTAGCCGGCCGCCAGGGTCCGGCAGGCCCAGACGGCTTCGGCCGGTGCCACCCAGTGGATTTCGGTGAAGGCGGCGTAGTCGACGTTCCGCGGATGGATGCTGGAGCCGAGGCCGCGCATGAGGCGCGGGCCCGCCTGCTGGCCGAAGATGGTGGAGGCCACGGTGTCCACGCCGATCAGGGACAGGCCCGGGTTGGTGCGGCGCAGGGCTCGGGCGACGCCTGCCGAGTGGCCGCCGGTGCCTACGGCGCAGACCAGCACGTCCACGCCGCCGAGCTGTTCCACCAGTTCCCTGGCCAACGACTCGTATCCGTCCACGTTGTCGGGATTGCTGTACTGGTCTGGGCACCACGCACCGGGCTCGGCCGCCAGGAGTTCGGCGACGCGGTCACGCCGTGCCTGCTGCCAGCCGCCCTCCGGATGCGGTTCGGACACCAGTTCCACCTGGGCGCCGTAGGCCGCGAGCAGTTGCGCGACCATCGGTTCGAGGCCCGGATCGGTCACCACCGTCACCGGATGCCCGTACACGAGTCCGGCCAGAGCCAGCCCCAACCCGAGTGTGCCGCTGGAGGATTCGATGATCCGCCCGCCGGGAGCCAGCTCTCCCCGATCCCGGGCGCACCGCACCATGTGCAGCGCGGGCCGGTCCTTCATTCCCCCCGGATTCCGTCCCTCGAGCTTGGCCCAGAAGCCGAGACCCCCGGGCGCGAACGGCGCCCCCACCCACAGCACCGGCGTATTGCCCACCAGGGCACGGGGTTCCCGGGCCGGGCCGGGCATCCCGGAATGGCCGGTGACCGCGTCGAATTCGTCGAGCAGACCTTTGTCCATGACTGTCGCTTTCGGTATCGGACCGCCGCGATAGCGGCATGACGTGCACGGCAACGGACTCCGGCCCGCGGCGAAACGCCCCGGGCCTGTCGCCGGCCGATCAGCGTCGGTCGATACACAGGCGGGTCAGCAGCATTCGGCCGCCGACCGCGTAATCGGGTGGTCCCCGCACCCCGTGGGGCACGGCGGCGATGCCGGTGTCGGCGGATCCGGCCGCTGGGACAATGGGATCGGCCACCGCGTCCGGCGCGTGCTCGGCGGCGGGTGCGACCGTACGAATCGCGGCCTCGACATGCGGGTCGCAGTGGACGGATTCACCGCCGTGCGGGCCCCGATCCCCCGTGCCGGACGCGGCGATCGACACTGCTTCCAGCGGGCGCGCGTGGTCGGCTCGATCGCCGAGCGCGCAACCGGCAATCGCGGCGAGCAGTACCAGTCCCGAGCCGAGCAGCACCCACAGGGCCCGGCCGAACCCGCCGACACGACTCACCGCCGCCACCTCTCGCCTCGAATCCGATTGCCCGGCTGCCACTTCCAGCGGCCGGTTTCCTCGACGGCATGCTCGCCGACACACCCTCGAAACAATCTACTATCTACGTACGTAGTTAGTTGGGAGGCGGTGATCGGGCTCACGCAGCGTGGCGCCACCACGGGCCACAACGGAATCGAGAGGGCGCGCGACACCTTCGGTCAGCAGACCGGGAAACCTTCGGTCAGCGCAGCTTCGAGCGCGCGAGCTTGCGCAGGGCCGCACGCAGACCCTCGGACTCCTCGGCGCTCATCTGCTCCACGAAATGCGCGAGCACCAGATCCGAACGGCCGCCGCTGCCCAGCGCCTCCCGCATGAGCCGGGCGCTGTACTCCTCGCGGCTCAGCGTGGCCCAATACCGGTAGGCCTTGCCGACGCGTTCACGTTCCAGCCAGCCCTTGCGATGTAGATTGTCCATGGTGGACATGACGGTGGTGTACGCGATGTCACGCTCGCCGGCCAGCTCGTCGAACAGTTCCCGGACCGTCGTCTTCCCGGGGCGGTCCCAGATGCGTTCGATGACGACCGCTTCCAGGTCTCCGAAGCCTCGCGCACTCACGTCCGACGTCTCCTCACCTCACGGCTCAGCCGATTTCGCATCGCGTGTCGGCCTACTGTCCCGGTGCGCACCCGATCGCAGGGTGATCGCGGGTAAGGACTCAAGCCGCGCCGGGCGCCAGGGGCGCGCCCGCACATACGTTCTACGTACGTAGACAGTAATATGGTGCACCCGTCCGCCCGCACACGCAACCGGACAGCGGGTCCACACCGGACTACCCGAAAACCCCGCGTCGAAACTCGGCCCGCTATCGGTCGGCGATGCGATGCCCCGCGTCACGCAGGGCCGACGACGCCTCCTCCAGCCGATGCGCGGGAACCAGCACCAGATCCGCATGGAAGGTGGAGGCGACGAACACCGGGATCGACGACTCCGCCAGCGGACCGATCAGCGCGGCCAGCGTGCCCGGAGCATTCAGACTGCCCGCGTCGACACCGTAGAAACCCTTCCAGATCTCCCCTTCGGCCCACGCGGGCGCCTCGCGAATCACGGTGAGACCCTCCGGCGCCCGCACCAGGGCGATCCACTCGTCGTCCTCCGGGAATGTGGAATTCGGCAGATGATCCACCGCGAACTGCGACGGGACGATCCGCAAACGCTGGGAGCCGGCCATGCCGACATCGTAGGCGGAGGGCCGGACAAACCCGGTGCACGCACCGAGGCCACCCAGTATTGGTGTCCGCGACTAAAATTCGGATGCCATCCCCCGACCCGGCCCGTATGGTCGCTGAAATGAGTACCAGCCCAAAGCAGATCGCTGTCGAGAACGAACGGATCGCCGCCCTCGGCACCTACCGCGCGGCCGACGGAACCCACGTCGACATCACCGACGCGCTGTCCGAGGCCCGCGCCTGGACCCACTGCTTCGAGCCGGGCGAAGAGCTGTACAACCGCGACCCCGGACCGTTCGAGGGACGTCCCGAGGTCACGGCCGAAGGCAGCATGCAGGCCGCGCGCCGACTCCATCAGGAAGGCGGGAAGGCCATCGCCGTCCTGAATTTCGCCTCCGCCCGCAACCCCGGCGGCGGCTACCTCCGCGGTGCGCGCGCCCAGGAGGAAGACCTCTGCCGCAGCGCCCTGCTCTACCGTTGCCTGCTCGAGACGCCTCGCTACTACGAGGCCCACCGCGCCTCCGACGACCTGCGCTACAGCGACCGCGTCATCTTCTCGCGCGACGTCCCGGTCATCCGCGACGACCGTGGCGCGCTCACCGCGCGCACCTTCACCACCTCGTTCCTGACCTCGCCTGCCCCGAATGCCGGTGCGCTGGCGAACCGTTCGGGCCACCGGGTCGACGTCCGCGACATCCTCCTGGCCCGCGCCGAGCGCGTCCTCGCCATCGCCGCCCACGAGCGCGTCCGCGAACTGGTCCTCGGCGCCTGGGGATGCGGCGTGTTCCGCAATGACCCCAACGAGGTCGCCGAGGCTTTCGACCAGGCGCTCCGGATCCACGGCGCCGCCTTCGATCGCGTGGTCTTCGCCGTGTGGGACCGCTCCCCCGTCTCGGCCAATCGCACCGCGTTCGAAGCCCGCTTCGGACAGGCGATTTCCTCGTAGCCGGTCGAATTCCGCTGGCGGGCAGCGGTCTTCTCCGTTGCTTGTTTCGAACGGGCCCCCGGCTCCCGCGTCGCGGTAGCGATGCCATACGGACAACTCATGCTTAGATTGCAATATCTGCAGACTCAGATATTAGAAGCGAGGTCGAGCGCCCGGCAGTGACCCTCCCTCAGCGGGCCAGTCCCGTGCGATGCGCGTAAGCGATCGCCTGGCCGCGATCGCGCACCCCGAGCTTGGCGAACAGCGAATTGATGTGCGTCTTCACCGTGCTGACGCCGATGAACAGCTCCTTGGCGATCTCGGAGTTGTTGCGCCCCTGCGCCATCAGCCGCAGTACGTCCCGCTCACGATCGGTGAGGTCGGCGGGCGCTTCGGGCGGCACCTCGAGGGCGGAGAGCAGGCGGCGGCCCACCTCGGCGGCAAGGGTGGTGTGGCCGCTCGCAACGGAGCGGATGGCCGCCGCGATCTCGGCCCGACCTGCGTCCTTGGTGAGATAGCCGCGCGCGCCGGCCCGCAGCGCGCCCGCGATGGAGGCGTCGTCGGCGTAGGTGGTGAGCACCAGGACCGCGGTCTCCGGATGCTGGGCGGTGATCGCGGCCGTCGCGGCCACACCGTCGACACCGGGCATGCGCAGATCCATCAGCACCACACGGGGTTTCACCCGCCGCACCAGCTCCACCGCCTCCGCGCCGTCGCGGGCCTCCCCCACCACCCGCATGTCGGGCAGCAGCGACAGGACCGTGGTGAGCCCGTCGCGCACCGTGGTCTGGTCGTCCGCGACCACCACCGTGATCACTTCCGCGGCAGCAGGATTCGCACCGTCCACCGACCGTCCTCCTTCCCCGCGGACACCAGCCCACCCACCGCCTCGATCCGCTCCCGCATACCCAGCAGTCCCGCGCCCGATCCGCTATCACCCAGCGGCATCCGGTGCGCGGCAAGCGGATTCGTCACCTCCGCCTCCAGCGAGCCGCGGTTGTCACGCAGCGTGAGCGTAACCGGCTGCCCGGGAGCGTGTTTGCGCGCGTTGGTGAGCGCCTCCTGCACGGCGCGCGTCAGCGCCACCGCCGCCTGCTCGTTCGCCGGATCCACGGCGACATCGAATCGTTCGGCCACCTGCCCGCCGGTGGCGCGGTGCTCCTCCACCATCCGGCGCAGTTCGGCCGCCGCGTCGAAGCCCCCCGACCGCAGGGTGCCCACCACCCGGCGGGCATCGGCCAGTCCGGAGACCGCCAGCCGGCGGGAAGCCTTGACCCGCTCCGCCGCCCGGTCCGTCTCCCCCGCCTCCAGCAGGGCGTCGGCGGCGTCGAGCTGGAGCACCAGTCCACCGAGGGTGTGGGCGAGCACATCGTGGATATCGCGGGCGATGCGCCCGCGCTCGGCCAGGGCGGCGGCCTTGTCCCGCTCTTCCCGGATGATCCGATTCTGCTCCACCAGCAGCCGATTGCGCTGCGCGCCGATGCGGGCCTGCCGGCGACTCCAGCCCGCCATGCCCACGACGATCACTCCGACCAGCAGTCCGATCAGCGCGCTCGGGCGAGCCCCGTCGATCAGGACCGAGACGCACATCAGCGCCCCGGTGGACCCCGCGATCGTCAGCCCGAACCAGAGCGGCGAGTTCAGCAGCCCGAGCGCGATGAAAACCGTGGCCAGGGCGGTGATTCCGGAGCCGATCGACTGCGCGACCGTCAGTCCCCCGCCGACTGCCATGGCGCACAGGCAGATTCGCTCGAGCCGCCACTGCCGCGCCGGCGCCACCGCCCACACCGCCCAGCCCGCCCACGACAGCATCACCAGCGCCGCCACCCACGGACAGTGGAACAGCGTGGCATGCGCCGAGGATGAGACCACGGCGACGAGCCCGACCAGGCGCAGCAGCCTGGACAGGCTCGAGGGTGGTTCGATGACGGACATCGGGTCTCAGTGTGCCGCAACCAGCTGTGCCTGCTCGGCGCGCCGGGCCAGCACCAGCGCCCGGCCCGCCCGATTCAGCGCCACCACCAGCAGGATCGCCCCGACCGAGGTGACAGCCACCGCGTCGCTCAGGTGCGCGACCACGTCCACCCCGATGCGCACCGCCAGCAGCACCAGCCACAGCAGCGTGCCAGCCCACCCGGTCCGCGCCTCCAATCCCACGGCGCCGCGGCGCACTTGGGACAGCACCCCCATCAGCACGCCGATCCCGACGCCCAGCGCCGCCGACAAGGCCAGCAGCGCCACCGACATCACGCCGAGTCCGCCACCGGTGACCACGGACTTCATCTGCAGGAATCCTGCCAGCCCGAGAATGATCGGGCCCCGCCACAGCCGATTGGCGTCGAGGACCTGCCACTGGGTCTGCCGGTACATGATCCACCCGATCACCAGCACCGCCACCGCGCCGTCGACCACCGCATTCTGCAAGTTCATGCCTCTACGGTCGCCCGGGAAGACGCCTCCACCCACCACCCCAGGGTGGAGACCGGGTGGGATTGCGCTGGTTCGAGCGACACCCGACGGCCCCTGGCGTCGACCGCTCAGAAGCCGCCGGGCAGGTGCGTGTGTTCGGGTCAGTCGGGCCAGACGGCCGGGCGCTTCTCCAAGAAGGCCGTCATTCCCTCACGGGCGCCGGGTAATTGGGAGGCGGCGGCCATGACCTCGCGAGCGAGGGTGTAGGCGTCGGCTTCCGGGCGGTCGAGTTGGGCGTAGAGGGTGCGTTTGCCGAGGGCCTTGCTCGCGCGGCTGCCGCGGGTGGCGCGGGCGAGGAGGTCGGCGACGGCGGTGTCGAGGTCGGCGTCGGGGACGGCGTAGTTGACGAGGCCCCAGTCGACGGCGGTGCGGGCGTCGATGACGTCACCGGTGAGGGCCAGTTCCATCAGGCGTTTGCGGCCGATGGAGCGGGCGACCGGGACGGCCGGGGTGTGGCAGAACCACCCGCCCTTGCCGCCGGGCAGGGCGAAGCCCGCGGACTCGGCGGCGACGGCCAGGTCGCAGGAGGCGACGAGCTGGCAGCCGGCCGCGGTGGCCAAGCCGTGTACGCGGGCTATCACCACCTGCGGCACCTCTTCCAGAGTGGTCATGACCTGCTGGCAGAGGGTGAGCAGGTCGCGCACGCCGAGCAGGTCGCGCGCGGCGACATCGGCGAAATCGTGGCCGGCGCTGAACACCGGCCCGGCCGCGGCGAGCACGATGCCGGAGGCGTCGGTCTCGCCCGCGGCCCGGAAGGCGGCGAGCAGTTCGGTCAGGTGGTCGGCGGACAGCGCGTTGCGGCGGTCCGGGCGGTTCATGGTGACGGTGACGGTGTCACCGTCGCGCTTCACGAGCAGGTGCCGGTACTCCGCGGTCATGCCGTCCACGCTAGTGCGAACCAGCGCCGGGGATGCCGCGATTCGCGGGTCAGACGGGTGCGGGCGCGGCCGGATTCGAATGCAGCCACTGTCCGGTGGCGGGCACCCCGTCACCACGACCACGAGGTACCGGCCGGGCGGGGCCAGCGCCGGGTTCGAGGGCAGGGCGACAGTGAGGGCGCCGGACGCGGCCGGGGTGATCGGCAGATCGATCAGCCGCTGATTGTTGTCGCACGAGTGGGTGCACGAGGTGGCTGGCCTCGCGCAAGGCGGCCGTGGTGGTGAGTGTCAGCGTGGCACCGTATTCGACTGTGCCGCTCGGCGAAGGCGTGGCCGACTCGATAGCTTCCGGTGTTCTGACCTGGTGGATTGTCGACCACCCATGAGGACCATCGCGTCGAGGGCGCCGTCACCGCTCAGATCGGCGAGGGCCAGGCCGCAATCCTGGTTGTCCGGCGAGAACCAATCCGGGATGGGAACGAATTGTCCTGCCACACAGGCAATCATGGCCGAACAGGACGATTCCGGCATCCGATGTCCCGATAGCTCCGATGCCCATTTACGCCAGGTTACGGAAAACGCACTCCACTACCCCGAGCACCCACTACTCTCCGAAATGCTCTCGTTTCACTCACCCCGAGGACTCAGTATGAGAAAGACAGTCTGGGCCAACGGCCTCGCACTCACCGCCGCCGCCATCCTGGCCTCGACCGGCACCGCAGGCGCCAGCGCCAACAGCATGAGCACCGACGCCACCTTCAAGGTCGGCGTCGACATCCAGCCCGGTGTCTACAAGACCACGACGGCGGCCGGCGTGTGCACCTGGGCGCGTCTGTCCGCCATCACCCCCGACGCCAGCGCCACCATCCAGACCGGCGGCGCGATCAACGGCACCGCCACCGTCGAGATCAAGTCCACCGACGTCGCCTTCTTCACCAGCGGCTGCGGCACCTGGACCCTGCAGACCACCACCACGAACACGGGCTCCTCGGGCCTGTCGAACCTGATCAGCGGCAGCGCGAGCGGCAGCAGCCTGCTCTCGACCGGTTCCGCGTCCGCCTCCAGCTAGGCGAATCTCCCACTCCCGCAAGCCGAGCCGGTCCCGGCGAGCCGCCTACCCGGAGGTGGCGGGTTCATCGGACCGGGAGGGCCGGGCAATCCGCAGTGCCCGCCCCTCGCGGTGACTCAGCAGTCGCAGCAGGATTCCTCACAGCAGCAACACGTTTCCTCACAGCAGCAGCATCCCTCGCCGCAGCAGACGCAGCCCTCGCAGCACGGCAGGCAGAAACCGCTGCGGCGCCGCGGGGCGGGACCGTAATAGCCGGGCCCCGGGCCATAGCCCGGCGGCGGACCGTAGCCGGGCGGCGGCGAACCCCACGGCCCCGGCCCGCCACGGCGACGCCAGCGGCTCAGCGGCGCGGTGGCCGTGCCATGGTTCGCGCACGTGTGACCGGCACCGCCGAAGGTCCTGGTCACCGAGCGATTCAACTCATGCTTCAGCAATTTGTGGATCAACCGGCCATCGGTGAATTCCACCTCGGCCAGGGCCAATTCGATGCCCAGCAGCGCGTCGTTACACAACCGGTGCGCCTCGGAGACCTCGGTTGCCGTGGCGGCCAGGGGATTCCATTTCCCGTGCGCCCGGTCCTCGTCCAGGTCCTCGACGGCATCCACGAGATGCGCTATGCGGCCGAACAATCGGCCCACCTCGGCCAAGGACTGCTGGTTGCCGGGACGTCCCGCGAGGATCGCGGTGTGCCCGAAGGCCGCCGCGGTCGCGGTCTCGGTGGGCTCGGTAACCTCCAGCAGCGGTGTGCCGACCGCGGCCGCGGCCTCCACCTCACCCTGCCGATCCACCGCGGTCACCAGGACACCGGTGTCGAAACCCAGTCCGGCACCGGCGGATTCGCTCTGCCGGGCCCAGCGCTGGGCGATGCGGCGCGCCGCGGGCCGGACTCCGGCCGTGCCCGCCACGCCGTCGCGGTCGTCCACGTGATCGCGCACCTTGGCGGCAGCCAGCACCAGCGAGACCGTGGCAGCCAGCCGAACGCAATCACCGGTGGCGACGTCGGCGCGTTTCATGCCGCGGAGCGGGCAGGGCCCGGCCGCGCGGCGGGTGGGTGGCGCGGTGGACTGCGCCTCCACCAGGGCCGAGATGATCAGGCCGTCGTAATTGGTTGCCATGCGGGCGCTCTGGCCGTGGTCGTCGCGCAGTGCCAGACAGAGTCCGCACAGTTGCGCCAGCCAGGCCCGCCCCAGTTCCTCGCCCAGCCGATGGCGGCAGGGCCGGATGATGCCGAACACATCATCGACGGTAACCGCTCGCGCGGCATTCGTCGCGTGATTCGAGATCAGTCACGGCTGGACGGTGTAGATCGAATGTCACTGGGCGGCAAGGGCGGCGAACTCCTCGGCCAGCGGAACCGGACGCGCCGCCGACCACGCCAGGCTCACCTGCAGCGGCGCGAGGTCGGGAACCGGGACGTAGGCGATGCCCGGGCGCGTGTAGAAGGTCATCACCGACAGCGGCAGGAACATGATGCCGCGCTGCGCGGCGACGTGCTCGAGCTTCTCCTCGACGCTGTGGAAGACCGGGACGGCGGGGCGGTCGGTGCGCAATTCGGTTGCCACCTCACTCCATTCGGGGACCGTGGCGGGATCCTGGAGCAGGTGCTCGTCGGCGAGATCGCCGACGGTGACCGCGTCCTTGCCCGCGAGGTGGTGCTCGGCGGGAAGCACCACGACCCGCGGCTCGGTGTAGAGCGGGCGCAGGACGAGACCGTGCGGGTCCACCGGCAGGCGCACCACGCTGACATCGACGCGACCGTCGTGGACCACCTCGATCTGGTCGAACCAGCCGGTACGCACCAGATCGACACTGAGACCGGGATACCGCTCGGTCAGCGTCCGCACCGCGCCGGTCACGATGAGGCCGGGCATGAAGCCGACGGTGAAGCTCTGCGCTCCGTCGGCGGCCCGAATCACCCTGCGCCGCAAAGCCTCCGCAGCGACCAGCAGTGGTTTGGCGTCGGCGAGCAACTGCTCCCCCGCCGCCGTCAACGCGGTGCCGCGGCGATCGCGGGCGAACAGCTGCGCGCCCAGTTCCTCCTCGAGCGCGCGGATCTGGCGCGACAGCACCGGTTGCGCGATGAACAGCTGCTCGGCCGCGCGACCGAAGTGCAGGTGTTCGGCGACCGCCACGAAGTAGCGCAGCTTGCGCAGATCGACATCGCTCATGATGCCTTCAGGGTATTACAGGCGGCGAATCAGGTCTTGGACGGCGGGCGGTCGCGAAACCGAAGGTGGAGAGGCACACACGAACAGCATTTCCCGAAAGGAATCCCGATGTCTCTCGACGGACAGCACGTCGTCATCCTGGGCGGCACCTCCGGAATCGGCTACGCCGTGGCCGCCGCGACCGCTGCGCAGGGCGCGAAGGTCACCGTCGTCTCCAGCCGCCAGGAGAACGTGGACCGTGCGGTGGCCGAACTGCCGGCCGCGGTCACCGGCGTGGTCGCGGACCTCACCGACACCGACCGGATACGCGTGGTGTTCGACGACCTGGGCGCGCTCGACCATCTCGTCTACACCGCCGGCGAGCCGCTGCTGCTCTCCCCGCTCGCCGACCTGGATCTCGACGCCGCCCGGAAGTTCTTCGAACTGCGCTACTTCAGCGTGCTGGCCGCGGTGCAGGCGGCCGCGCCGCGGCTGCGCGCGGACGGGTCGATCACCCTGACCAGCGGCACCGCCGGGCCGCGCCCGGTACCCGGTTCCGCGGTCACCTCCAGTGTCTGCGGCGCGGTCGAGACCCTGACCCGGGCGCTGGCGGTGGAACTCGCGCCGATCCGGGTGAACGCGGTTATGCCGGGCGTGGTCCGGTCGCCGCTGTGGAACTTCCCCGAGGAGTTGCGCGAGCAGTTCTATGCCGACACCGCGGCCGCGACGCCGCTACGCCGCATCGCCGAAGTGGACGACATCGCGCAGGCGTTCGTCTTCTTCCTCACCCAGCCGCACGCCACCGGCACCGTCCTGCCGCTCGATGGCGGCGCGGTCCTGGCCTGACCCGAAGGCCGAGTGGCGCACCGGATGCGGGACCTCCCGCAGCGGTGCGCCGCTCCGGACTACTTGCCTGCCGCGTGGAGCGCGGCCAGATACCCGAACACGATGGCGGGGCCGATGGTCGCGCCGGGACCGGCATAGGTGTGGCCCATGACCGGGGCACTCGCATTGCCCGCCGCGTACAGGCCCTCGATCACCGAACCGTCGGCGCGCAGCACGCGGCCGTCGACGTCGGCGCTCAGGCCGCCCTTGGTGCCGAGGTCGCCGGGCACCAGTTTCGCCGCGTAGAACGGACCCGTCTCCAGCGCACCGAGATTCGGGTTGGGGCGATTGCGCGGGTCGCCATAGTAGTTGTCGTAGGCGCTGTTCCCGCGACCGAAGTCGGGATCGGTACCGGCGATGGCGAATTCGTTGAACCGGTGCACCGTGGCCTGGAGTCTCTCGACCGGGACACCGATCTTCGCGGCGAGGTCGGGCAGCGAGCCGGCACGGGTCAGCGCGCCGGACTTGAACCACCGCCCCGGCAGGGGCTGGCGGGGCGGGATACCCGCGAACTGGTAGCGATTGCGGTAGCGCTGGTCGAAAATCAGCCAGGCGGGCAGGTTCTCGCCCGGGCCCTCCCCCTGGCCGTACTCGCCGCCGTACATGTGGTGGGTGGCCTCGACGTAGGGCAGGCACTCGTTCATGAACCGCTCGCCGCGGTCGTTGACGACGATACTGCCCGGCAGATTGCGCTCGGCCAGGCAGAACCACGCCAGGCGGGGCAGCGGGATGGACGGACCCCACCAGGCGTCGGCCATGAATTCCACCGCGCCACCGGCATTCTCGCCCGCGCGGATGCCGTCACCGGTATTGGCCTGGGCGCCGACGGTCCAGTCGGTGCCGATGGGCTCGCGCTGATACTGCTTGCGCATCACCTCGTTGTGCTCGAAGCCGCCGGCCGCGATGACGACGCCCCGGCGGGCGGTGAGCACCTGCTCGCGTCCGTCCCGCAGCACCACCGCACCCGTGACCCGGCCGTCCTCGGTGCGCAGCTCGACCAGCGGAGTGTCCAGCCACACCGGCACCTTCGCCGCCAGCAGGCCCGCTCGCAGCATGGCGCTCAGCGCCTGGCCGCGAGCGAGCACGCGACGGCGCAGCACGGTCGCCGCCAGCCACCGGCCGGCGATGCCGAGCCCGGCCAGTGGGCTGCGCGGATTGCGCAGACCAAGATGCAGCTGCCGGAATTCGGCCTGGGTGACCACGACGTTCTTCGGGGCCTTCACGTAATCGGGCTCCAGCGTGGCCAATTCGGCGCCGAGGCCGGTGGCATTGTAGGGCGCGGGCTCGACCGACCGGCCGTGCGAACGACCGCCCGGAGCCTCCGGGTAGTAGTCGGAGTAGCCCGGCACCCACCGCATCCGCAGCGGTGCGTGCGCGGCCAGGAAGTCGAAGGCCTCGGGACCGCGGTCCAGGAAGGTGTCGATGCGTTCGGCGGGCACGCCGGGGCCGACGATGTGCTTCAGATAGGTCCGCGCGGCCTCGAGGTCATCGGCGGGCGCCTCCCGCCGCAGGACGGCATTGCCCGGAATCCACACGCCGCCACCGGATCTCGCGGTGGAACCGCCCCAGGCGCGGGCCTTCTCGACGATGACCGTGGACAGTCCGTGGTGCGCGGCGGTCAGCGCCGCGGCCATGCCCGCCGCCCCCGACCCCACGACGATGAGATCGAATGTCTCGCCAGTTTCTTTGTCGTGCTGCATGTTTCCTCAATCTTCGTGTTCTGTTGTAGCTATCCGCCCGCGTGCCAACGGCTTTCAGCCGTGCCGCCGCCAGCGTTCCCCGGCCACGGCGTCGAGCGCGCCCTCGACGCACACCGCCAGCGACATCTCCGGCTGCGCCGAATTGCGCAGCCACTGCAGGTAACCGAACTCCGCCGCCGCCAGCATGAGATGCACCAGCAGACCCGGCGTGCTGTCCTGCCGCACGTCGCGGCCCATCCGCTGCGCGACCAGCTCGACCAGGCGCGTCCGATGCTCCGGGGTGATCAGGGCCACCCGCTCCAGCAGATGCGGGGCGGTGCGGAACGCGGCCCGCCACTGTTCCAGCTCCTCGGGCGCCAGCGCGGTGGACCGCGTCAGAATCGATTGCGCCAGCGCCACATCCGCCGGCTCGTCGTCGTCGCGCTCCTCGAGCAGGGCGACGATACCCGCCCCGCCCTCGCGGACCGGATCCAGCAGCAGATCCTCCTTGCTCCGCACGTGCCGGAAGTACGTGCTGGCCGACACCCCCGCGGCGGCGGCGATCTGCTCGGTCGTCACCTCCCCGAAGCCCTTCTCCGCGAACAGCTCGTACGCCGCCCGCTGTATCTCCCCGCGCACCTGTCGGCGCTGCCGCTCTCGCAATGACATCCGTCGCCCTCCTTCGCTACAGCGAGTATCTTCCGATATGACAGTTACTGTCAAGAAGGAATTTGCTTTCAACACAGAACGGGCGCGGCTGGAGGTCAACCAGCCGCGCCCGTCCGAAATCCGAAGATCGAGCACGATCGGGGCCGCCGCGCGGCCGCCCGGCTCAACTTCGGCGCAGCGCCAGCACCGGGATGGTGCGAATACCCGCGGTCTTCACCGCGTATTCGCCGAAACCCGGGTATCGCCGGGCCTGTTCGCCGTAGATCCGGTCGCGGTCCGCCCCGGTCACCTCGGTGACCACAACCGGATAGGTCTCGGTCCCGACCTCGACCTCGGCCTTCCCCGCCGCGGTCAGGTTGTGGTACCAGTCCGGATGGGTAGGCGCGCCCGCCTTCGACGCGAAGACGTACACCGTCGCCGGATCCCGCTCATCGGCCATGTACATCATGGGTGTCACCAGATCCCGCCCGGACTTGCGGCCGCGATGGTGCACCAGGATCATCGGCGCCCCCTCGAACGGCCCGCCGACCCGGCCCTCGTTCGCGCGAAACTCATTGATGATGTTCGTATTCCAATCGCTCATACCGAACATTCTTCTGCATGACCACCGCACCCCCTGGGGCGCCCCGCCGCGCCGGACCGCGAAATTCCCCGGGCACGGCGAAGGGCCGGGCATCGTTATGGATGCCCGGCCCTCGCAATGGAAACGGTTACGGCAGGGGGCCGCCGGCGGCGATCGCGGAGAGGGTGGCGAATTCGTCACCCTTCAGGGATGCGCCGCCCACGAGAGCGCCGTCGATGTCGGTCTGGCCGACCAGTTCGCCGACGTTCTTGGCGTTGACCGAGCCGCCGTAGAGGACGCGGACGCCCGCGGCCACTTCGGGATTCGCCAGATCGGCGAGTTCCTTGCGGATGGCGCCGCAGACTTCCTGCGCGTCGGCCGGGGTGGCGACCTTGCCGGTGCCGATGGCCCAGACCGGCTCGTAGGCGATGACGATCTTCGAGATCTCCTCGGCCGTCAGGCCCTTGAGCGAGCCGCGCAGCTGCTCGAGGTTGTACTCGACGTGGGTCTTGGTCTCGCGGACGCCCAGGCCCTCACCGATGCAGACGATCGGGGTGATGCCGTACTTGAGCGCCTGCTTGGCCTTGGCCAGAACGGTGGCGTCGTCCTCGTTGTGGTACTGACGCCGCTCCGAGTGACCCACCACGACGAACGAGCAGCCCAGCTTCGCGAGCATGGAACCGCTGATCTCGCCGGTGTAGGCGCCCTCGTCGTGGGTGGACACGTCCTGGGCACCGTAGGTGATCAGGAGACGGTCGCCCTCGACCAGCGTCTGCACGCTGCGCAGGTCCACGAACGGCGGGATCACCGTCACGTCGACCTTGTCGAAGTACTTCTCCGGCAACGCGAATGCGATCTTCTGCACCAGAGCGATGGCCTCGAGGTGATTGAGGTTCATCTTCCAGTTGCCGGCGATCAAAGGCTTACGTGCCATGGTTCAGTCCTCCAGCACGGCGAGGCCGGGAAGTTCCTTGCCCTCCAGGTATTCCAGCGACGCGCCGCCACCGGTGGAGATATGCGAGAAACCGTCGTCCGGCAGACCCAGGGTACGGACGGCCGCGGCGGAGTCGCCGCCGCCGACGACCGTGAACGCGCCCTTCGAGGTGGCCGTGGCGATCGCCTCGGCGACACCACGGGTACCGGCCGAGAACTTCTCGAACTCGAACACGCCCATCGGGCCGTTCCAGAACACGGTCTTGGCCTCGGTGAGCAGCGCGCCGAAGCGGGCGGCCGAGTCGGGACCGATGTCCAGACCCATCCAGCCGTCCGGGATCTCGTTGGCGGGCACGGTCTTCGACTCCGCGTCGGCCGCGAACTTGTCGGCCACCACGATGTCGACCGGCAGGTGGATGACGTCGGCGTACTTGTCCAGCAGCCCCTTGCAGGTGCCGATCATCTCCTCCTGCAGCAGCGAGGTGCCCACCGAAAGGCCCTGTGCCGCAAGGAAGGTGAAGCACATGCCGCCACCGATGACCAGCGTGTCCACTTTGGGCGCGAGCGCCTCGATGACCGCCAGCTTGTCCGAGACCTTGGAACCGCCGAGCACGACCGCGTACGGGCGCTCCGGGTTCTCGGTGAGCTTCTTCAGCACCTCGGTCTCGGCCGCGACCAGCTTGCCCGCGTAGTGCGGCAGCAGCTTGGCCACGTCGTAGACCGACGCCTGCTTGCGGTGCACCACACCGAAACCGTCGGACACGAACGCGCCGTCGTCACCGACCAGCTCGACCAGGGCATTGGCGAGCTTGGTGCGGTCCGCCTCGTCCTTGCTGGTCTCGCGCGCGTCGAACCGAATGTTCTCCAGCAGCAGGACATCACCGTCGGTGAGGCCCTCGGAGCGGGCGAGCGCGTCCTGGCCCACCACATCGCCGGCGAGCTGGACATTGCGGCCCAGTTCCTCGGCCAGCCGCGCCGCGACCGGCGCCAGGGAGAACTTCGGATCCGGCTCGCCCTTCGGGCGGCCGAGGTGCGCGGTCACCACGACCTTGGCGCCGGCCTCGGCCAGCGCCCTGATGGTCGGAGCGGACGCGATGATGCGGCCCGGGTCGGTGATGACGCCGTTGTCGAGGGGAACGTTGAGGTCGGAGCGCACCAGCACGCCCCGGCCCTCGACACCCTCGTTCAGCAGATCCTGGAGAGTCTTGATCGTCATCGGCGCTTACAGGGACTTGCCGACGAGGCCGACGAGGTCGGCGAGACGGTTCGAGTAGCCCCACTCGTTGTCGTACCACGAGGCGACCTTGACCTGGTTGTCGATGACCTGGGTCAGCGGCGCGTCGTAGATGGAGGAGTGCGGGTCGGTCACGATGTCGGAGGAGACGATCGGATCGACGTTGTACTTCAGGATGCCCTTCATCGGGCCGTCCGCGGCGGCCTTCATGGCGGCGTTGATCTCGTCGATCGAGGCGGCCTTGGCCAGGTCCACCGTCAGGTCGGTGAGCGAACCGGTCGGGACCGGCACGCGCAGCGCGTAACCGTTCAGCTTGCCGAGCAACTCGGGCAGCACCAGGCCGATGGCCTTGGCGGCGCCGGTGCCGGTGGGCACGATGTTCAGCGCGGCCGCGCGGGCGCGACGCAGATCCGAGTGCGGGCCGTCCTGCAGGTTCTGGTCCTGGGTGTAGGCGTGCACGGTCGTCATCAGACCACGCTCGATGCCGAAGGAGTCGTTGAGCACCTTGGCAATCGGGCCCAGGCAGTTGGTGGTGCAGGACGCGTTCGAGATGATGTTCTGCGAGCCGTCGTACTTGTCGTCGTTGACGCCCATCACGATGGTGATGTCCTCGCCCTTGGCGGGCGCGGAGATGATGACCTTCTTGGCGCCGGCGGCCAGGTGGCCCTTGGCCTTGGTGGCGTCGGTGAAGATACCGGTGGACTCGACGACCACGTCGACACCCAGGTCGCCCCACGGCAGCGCGGCCGGGCCCTCCTTGATGGCCAGCGCGGTGATGCGCTGGTCACCGACGACGATGGTCTCGTCGCCGTCCAGGGAAACGTCCTGCGGCAGGCGACCGAGGATCGAGTCGTACTTCAGCAGCGTCGCCAGCGACTTGTTGTCGGTCAGATCGTTGACCGCCACGATCTCGATGTCGGTGGTGCCGAGGGCCTTCTGCGCCTCGACGGCTCGGAAGAAGTTTCGCCCGATGCGGCCGAAGCCGTTGATACCTACCCGGACAGTCACGTTTTCGCTCCTCAGCTTTGCGGATCGTTTCCGTTGCGGTGCTAACCCTAGACCTGTAACAGAAACATCACGGACACACCCCCGCCACGGTGAACTACGAAACGTTCACTTTCGTCACAGACGACCGGAAGCGCCGTAACCCTTGGGTTTGCGACGCTTCCGGACGGAATCACCGGGCGGTGATAGTCAGTTTATGCGGAGGCGTGGATGCTTCACGCCTCTTCGAGCAGCTCTGCGGTGACAGCGCTTTCGGTGTCCGGCACGCCGAGTTCCTTGGCCCGCCGGTCCGCCATCGACAGCAACCGCCGGATCCGGCCCGCCACAGCGTCTTTCGTCATGGGCGGATCGGCCAGCTGGCCCAACTCCTCGAGCGACGCCTGCCGGTGCAGCACGCGCAGCTTGCCCGCGGCGGCCAGATGGTCCGGCACATCCTCGCTCAATATTTCGAGCGCGCGCTCCACGCGGGCCGCGGCGGCCACGGCCGCGCGGGCCGAACGCCGCAGGTTGGCGTCGTCGAAGTTGGCCAGCCGGTTGGCCGTCGCGCGCACCTCGCGGCGCATGCGTCGCTCCTCCCAGGTGAGCCGGGTGTCCTGCGCGCCCATCCGGGTGAGCAGGGCGCCGATGGCCTCACCGTCGCGCACCACGACGCGATCGGTGCCACGCACCTCGCGCGCCTTGGCCGAGATGCCCATCCGCCGGGCCGCGCCGACCAGGGCGAGCGCCGCCTCCGGCCCGGGGCAGCTCACCTCCAGCGCCGAGGACCGGCCCGGCTCGGTGAGCGAGCCGTGCGCGAGAAACGCTCCGCGCCAAGCGGCTTCGGCATCACCGATGCTGCCGCCCACCACCTGGGCGGGCAGTCCGCGCACCGGGCGGCCGCGCACATCGAGTAATCCGGTCTGGCGCGCTAGCGCCTCGCCCTCCTTGGAAACCCGTACCACGTACCGGGAGGTTTTCCGGAGCCCGCCGGCGCCGAGGACATGCACGTCCGAGCCATACCCGTACAGCTCGAAGATCTCTCGGCGCAGCCGACGCGCTATGGAACCCATATCCACTTCGGCTTCGACGATCACTCGACCGCCGACGATGTGCAATCCACCGGCGAACCGCAGTAGCGCGGACAATTCCGCTTTGCGCGAACTCACCTGTGATACAGAGAGTCGGCTCAGCTCGTCCTTCACTTCCGCTGTCATCGCCACGAGACGCGCTCCTTTCCACCCAACCCGGACCGCACACGTTGGCCCATATGCCGTCCTTCGACTCGAAGCCCTGCTGATTCCGGCCGAGGTTGCCGGATCACCTGATCCAGTGCGGCGGCAAGCTTTCCGGGGTGGTGCCGGTCCGTCCCCGCCTCGGCGACATCAGCGAAGGTTACTCGCGCACGCAGCTGTTCGGCAGCTCTTGCCAGATGTTCGCGTTCCCTACCCTCGGGTACGGAACCGGAGTCCACCAAAACATGGTCGACTGTGAAATCCGGTGCGTGCTGGGACAATACATGCAGGTGCCGTTCCGCGCTGAATCCGGCCGTTTCGCCCGGTTCGGCAGCGAGGTTGAGCACCAGCACTTTCCGCGCCCGCGTGTGCAGCAGCGCTTCGTGCAATTCGGGCACCAGCACATGCGGGATGACGCTCGTGAACCAGCTTCCGGGACCCAGCACCACCACGTCGGCGTGCTCGATCGCCGAGGTCGCCTCGGGGCAGGCGGGCGGATCCGAGGGGATCAGGCGCACTCGGCGCACCTTGCCCGGCGTGGTCGCCACGGCCACCTGACCGCGGATGCAGCGGCTCACTCGCGGATCGCCTTCCAGCCCAGACACATCCGCTTCGATGGTCAGCGCGATGGGCGACATGGGTACCACGCGCCCGGTGATGCGCAGGATCTTTCCGGCCTCGTCGAGGGCGGCGACCGGATCGCCCAGCTCCTCGGTGAGACCCGCCAGAATCAGATTGCCCACCGAATGCCCGGCCAGTGCGCCGGTCCCGCCGAAGCGGTGTTGCAGAGTTCGCGCCCAGATGCCGTCGGCCTCTTCGGCCAAGGCCGCCAGGGCCATTCGCAGATCGCCCGGGGGCAGCATGCCCAGTTCGGAACGCAGCCGGCCCGAGGAGCCGCCGTCGTCGGCGACCGTCACCACCGCGGTGATCTTGCGGGTGAGCCGCCGGATGGCGGTCAGCGTCGAGTACAGGCCGTGGCCGCCACCCAGCGCCACGATGGCCGGGTTGGTGGTCCGGCCGGAGTCGTTCTCGCTCATTCCCGCCCCAGATCCCGATGGACCACGCGCACGACGACGCCCGAGTCGTTGTCCGGCAGGGTCGAGCCGGTGCCCGCCAGCGCCTCGCCCAGCGCCTCCGCGATCGCCACACTGCGGTGTTTCCCGCCGGTGCAGCCCACTGCCACGGTCATGTATCGCTTCCCCTCTTGGCGGTAGCCCTCGGTCGTCAGGTCGACGAGATGCCGCGCGGTGCCGAGATAGTCCTCGGCGCCCGGGCGCGACAACACATACTCGCTGACCGGGGCGTCCTGTCCGGTCTTTTCGCGGAGTTCGGGAATCCAATGCGGATTTGGCAGGAACCGCAAATCGAACACCATGTCGGCGTCGAGCGGGACTCCGTACTTGAAGCCGAACGATTGAACGGTCAGCTGCAGCACGGTGGCGGTGTCACCGCCGTACACCTCCTCGAGCTTGCGGTGCAGCTGGTGGATGGACAGCGCGGTGGTGTCGATGACCACGTCGGCGGCCGTTTTCACCGGGTCCAGGCGCTGGCGCTCGGCGGCGATGCCGGCGGTCAGGGTGCCGTCGGCGCTCTCGCTCTGCAGCGGATGGCGGCGGCGCGCGAACCCGAAGCGGCGGATCAGTACGTCGTCGGAGGCCTCCAGGAACAGGATGCGGGTGCGCACGCCCGCCGCCCGCAGCTGTTCGCCGACGGCGGCGAGGTTCCCGGTGAAGAAGCGGTTGCGCACGTCCATGACGAGCGCCAGTTTGCGGATGGGCGGTTCGGCGCCGCGGCCCAGCTCGACCATGCGGCCGATCAATTCGGGTGGGAGGTTGTCGGCCACGTAGTAGCCCAGATCCTCGAGCACCTTGGCGGCGGTGCCGCGCCCGGCGCCGGACAGGCCCGTCACGATGACGACCTCGACCGGTGCGGAATCGGGCGCCGACCGCCCGCGGCGAGCGGTCGGCTGGGAATCACCTGTATCGGTTGCCTTGCTGTTTTCGGCCGTATCAGTACTGGCTTCGACGCGCGTCATGTCCTACCGGTTCGTGTCTGGAGTTCCCTCGATCATCCTGCACCGACGGCCCGACACGCGGCAGGCGCACAACGCGAGCGAGACACAGCTGTGATTTTCGCTCCCGACCTGCACACACGGCGTGTCGCAGTTTTACCGTTCGGCGTGTCGCACTCTACCCGGTGTGGCCCGATCCGACCCGCCGTAGCGGCGGACCGCCGGGTCCGCGTGCCGGGCTACTGCTGTTGCAGGGCGGCCAGGACCGCCTTGGCCGTCGCGACGCCGATGCCCGGGACCTCGGTGATCTGCTCCACCGTAGCCTGCTTGAGCTTGGCCACCGATCCGAAGTGCGTGACCAGCGCAGTCTTTCGCGCCGACCCCAGCCCGGGCACCGAGTCCAGCACCGATTCGGTCATCCGCCGCGAGCGCTTGGAACGGTGGAAGGTGATGGCGAACCGGTGCGCCTCGTCGCGGACGCGCTGCAGCAGATACAGCGCCTCGCTGGTACGCGGCATGATCACCGGGTCGGCCTCGTTGGGCACCCACACCTCCTCCAGGCGCTTGGCCAGGCCGATCACCGCGACATCGGTGATGCCGAGTTCGTCGAGCACCTCGGCGGCCGCATTCACCTGCGGCGCACCGCCGTCCACCACGTACAGGTTGGGCGGATAGGAGAAGCGGCGCGGCTTGCCGGTGCGGGGGTCGATGCCGGGCGGGCCGGATTCGGCTGGGTCCGAACCGGATTCGAGGCCAGCGGCCTCGGCGGCGTCCAGATCCCGGCGGAGCTTGCCGAAGCGGCGCCGGGTCACCTCGGCGATGCTGCCGACATCATCGGAGCGGCCCTCGCCGGCGGCCTCCTTGATGGCGTAGTGCCGGTACTCGGACTTGCGGGCCAGCCCGTCCTCGAACACCACCAGCGAGGCCACCACATCGGTGCCCTGCACGTGCGAGATGTCCACACACTCGATCCGCAGCGGCGCGCTGTCCAGATCCAGGGCGTCCTGGAGTTCCTGCAGTGCGGCCGACCGCGCGGTCAGATCGCCCGCACGCTTGAGCTTGTGCTGGGCCAGGGCCTCCTGGGCATTGCGCTGCACGGTCTCGGCGAGCGCCTTCTTGTCGCCGCGCTGCGGCACCCGCAGCTGCACGGCCGACCCGCGCAGGTCCGAGAGCCACTGCTGCACCTGCTCATGATCATTGGGCAGGGCCGGGACCAGCACCTCGCGCGGCACCACCGCCCCGGGCTGGGCGTCACCGCTCTGGGCGGCGACCGCGGTCTGCTCGCCGTAGAACTGGGTGAGGAACTGCTCGACCAGGGCGGCCAGCTCCCCACCGGATTCCAGCACGTCGATGGCGTCGCCGGACTTGTCGACCACCCAGCCGCGCTGCCCGCGCACCCGGCCGTCGCGGACGTGGAAGATCTGGACCGCCACCTCGAGTTCGTCGACGGCGAAGTCGATCACGTCGGCGTCGGTGCCGGTGCCCAGTACCACGGCCTGCTTCTCCAGCGCCCGCTTGAGCGCCTGCACGTCGTCGCGCAGGCGGGCGGCGAGTTCGAAGTCGAGCTCGTCGGCGGCCTCGTGCATGCGGCGCTCGAGCTGCCTGACCAGGCGGTCGGTCTTGCCGGAGAGGAAGTCGCAGAAGTCGTCCACGATCTGCCGGTGCTCGGCGGCGCTCACCCGGCCGATACACGGGGCGGAGCACTTGTCGATGTAGCCGAGCAGGCACGGCCGCCCGATCTGACTGTGCCGCTTGAAGACTCCCGCCGAGCAGGTGCGCACCGGGAACACCCGCAGCAGCAGATCCAGGGTCTCTCGAATGGCCCAGGCGTGGGCGTACGGCCCGAAGTACCGCACTCCCTTCTTGCGCGCGCCGCGGTAGACGAATACTCGCGGATACTCCTCGTCGAGGCTGACCGCCAGCACCGGATACGACTTGTCGTCGCGGTAGCGGACATTGAAGCGCGGATCGAATTCCTTGATCCAGTTGTATTCCAGCTGCAGCGCTTCCACCTCGGTGGACACCACGGTCCACTCGACCCCGGCCGCCGTGGTCACCATCTGCCGGGTACGCGGGTGCAGCCCGGCCACGTCCGCGAAGTACGAGTTCAGGCGCTGGCGCAGGCTTTTCGCCTTGCCGACATAGATGACCTGCCCGAACTTGTCCCGGAACTTGTAGACACCCGGTTCGACGGGAATGGTGCCCGGTGCGGGCCGGTAGGTCGCGGGATCTGCCACGGGTCCAGGTTAGTCAGTGCCTCCGACACACCCACCGGGCCTCCGGCGGACCATCCGCGGCGGTCGCGGCGACGAAGTATCCACAAGATCATCCCTCTGTAGGGAGCCTCATGATCCGACTGCGCCCGGGTCGCCGCTCGCTCGCCATGGCGGGGGTCGTCTGCCTGGCCGCCGCCGCACTGGTCGCGGTCTCCGTGCGGGTCGTCGCCGTGGCCGAGGCCGCGCCGAGCCCGGTACCCCGGAAGCACCCGGAGCACGACCGGCCGCTGCCGATGTGCGCTGGGGCCCGGGCGAATTCGGTATCGCAGCTGGTTGTCGCCCGAATCGTGTGACCCGCGCGAAAACGTTCCGGAATGGCGGTCCGTGCGTGATCGCACCGCCCTGCACGCTCGCACTGCGCGCATTCCGGGAGGCGCCCGCGCGTCGCCGCGACGCGCCACGCCGGAACACCGATCTCCGCGAGGTTCGGCGGTACGGCGCGGTCTCGCGGTCAGTATGGGACCAACTGTTTCGCTTGATCCGTCCGTATACGAGGGAGTTTGTTCGATGACGAACCATCACCATCTCCACCCGCGCCGCCGGTCGCTCGCGATCGGTTCCGCACTCGGCATCGGCGCGGCGGGCCTGATCGCGGTGTCGGCGCCGACCGCCACCGCCGACTCGGTCTGCCGAATCGACCGGACGCTCGACACCGCCACCTTCACCTGCCCCGCGGACACCTGGTACGCCGCGGTCGTGCAGTGCCTGGGCGCCCGGCAGGTGGGCAGCGGCTACCAGGCCCCCACCTACATCGTGGGCGATTCGCCGCGGCCGCTCATCCCCATGACCATCGAGTGCAAGGGTGAGGGCAAGAACGGAATCGTGCTCAATGCCTGGACCGACGGGCCGTTCTGAACCGTTCCGCGTGGAACTAGGCGATCTCGCGCCGCAACGCCGGTGCGAGATCGCCCTTTCCGCGCACCTCGACGGTGTCGAGTTCGAGCCAGGCGGCCATCTCCCGGAGCGCCGCGGCCAGTGCCGCCGCCACCCGCGGGTGATCCCGGCCCGGTTCGGCGAACGCGCCCGGCACCAGCAGCCGCCCGGTCCCCCGCTCGGCGCGCAGGTCCACCCGGGCCACGAGCTCACCGTCGAGCAGGAACGGGAAGACGTAATACCCGTGCACGCGCTTGTGTTCGGGGGTGTAGATCTCGATGCGGTAGTGGAAGTCGAAGAGCCGCTCGGTGCGGTCGCGGAAGAAGATGAGCGGATCGAAGGGGCACAGCAGGGCCGCGCCGGTGACCCGCCGCGGAGTACGCGCCTCGGCGTGCAGATAGGCGGGCTTGTCCCAGCCCGCGACGCTGACCCGCTCCAACTCCCCCGCGTCCAGGAGGTCCGCGATGGCGGGCTCGGTCTGGCGGCGGCCGAGCCGGTAGTAGTCCCGCAGATCGGTTTCGGTGCCGATGCCGTGCGCCCGCGCGGCCCGCCGCACCAGCTCCCGCACCGCGTCGGCCTCGTCCGGTTCGCGCGAGACTACCGCGGCCGGAAGGACATTCGCGGCGAGGTCGTAATGCCGCTGGAAGCCGACCCGTTTCGGCACCGTCAGCTCCCCCGCCGCGAACAGCGCCTCGCACACCACCTTGGTGTCGCTGTAGTTCCAGCCCCAATTGTCCTTGGCCCGTGGCCGATCCAGTTCCAGATGCCGCTCGATCTCACCCGCCGTGCTGGCCCCGAATTCCTTGACCACGCCGAGCACGTCGTCGGCCAGGGCCGGATTGCGTTCCAGCACCTGACGCATCCCGTTCCAGCGTCCGTGCCGGTACTGCACCATGCGCCAGCGCATGAGCGGCCAGTCCTCGACCGGGATCAGCGCCGCCTCGTGCGCCCAGTACTCGACGAGTTGCCGCGGCCGGCGCGCGCTGTGCCCCCACGCGGCCTCGTCCAGCAGCGCCCGGTCGTAGGCGCCGATCCGGCTGAACACCGGGGCGTAGTGCGCGCGCACCACCGCCGACACCGAGTCCAGCTGCAACAACCGCGTGCTGTCGAGCACCTTCAGCACCGCGCGCCGGGTGGGCGTTCCGCTCGGACGGGCCGCGGCGAAGCCCTGGGCCGCGAGCGCGGTGCGGCGCGCCGCCGCGAGTGACAGGGATCCGGGCGAGGAAGTCGGCACACTCGAACCATGCCATGTCCCACCGACAACCTCGTTCGATACACATCTGTATCGAGCACCTGTACAGCAGCGACCTCGTTCGATACATTCGTGTATCGAACTTCGACACCAAGGAAATCATGGGCATGATCGAGAATCCGGATGTCATCGTGGTCGGGGCCGGGCTGGCCGGTCTCGTCGCCACGCACGAGTTGGTCAAGGCGGGCCGCCGCGTGCTGGTGCTGGATCAGGAGAACCGCGCCAACCTGGGCGGTCAGGCGTTCTGGTCACTGGGCGGGCTGTTCTTCGTGGACAGTCCCGAACAGCGTCGGCTCGGCGTCAAGGACAGCCTCGCGCTCGCCATGCAGGACTGGTTCGGCTCGGCCGGCTTCGACCGTGAGGACGAGGACCACTGGGCGCGGCAGTGGGCGCGCGCTTACGTCGAATTCGCCGCCACCGAGAAGCGCCAGTACCTCCACGACCTCGGACTGCGCGTGACCCCGCTGGTCGGCTGGGCCGAACGCGGCGGCGACACCGCTGACGGGCACGGCAATTCGGTCCCGCGCTTCCACCTCACCTGGGGCACCGGGCCCGAGGTGGTGCGGGTCTTCCTGGAACCGGTGCTGGAGGCGGAGAAACGCGGGCAGGTCGGTTTCGCCTTCCGGCACCGGGTGGACGAACTGGTCGTCGAGGACGACGCCGTCACCGGCGTGCGCGGCACCGTGCTGGAACCGTCCACCGAGGCGCGCGGCGTCGCCTCCTCACGAAATGCCGAGGGCGAGTTCGAACTCCGCGCCAAGGCGGTGATCGTCTCCTCCGGCGGCATCGGCCACAATCACGAGCTGGTGCGCCGCAACTGGCCGGTGGACCGCCTCGGCCCGTGCCCCGAGCACATGATCGCGGGCGTGCCCGCCTATGTGGACGGACGCATGCTCGGCATCACCGAGGCCGCGGGCGGGCGCATCGTGAACCGGGATCGTATGTGGCACTACACCGAGGGCATCCACAACTGGGATCCGATCTGGCCCGATCACGCCATCCGCATCATTCCGGGCCCGTCCTCGCTATGGTTCGACGCGAACGGAAAGCGCATGGCGGCACCGGCTTTCCCCGGTTTCGACACCAACGCCACCATGAAGCAGATCCTGGCGACCGGCTACGACTACTCGTGGTTCATCCTCACCCAGTCGATCATCGAGAAGGAATTCGCGCTCTCGGGCTCCGAGCAGAATCCCGACCTCACCGGCAAGGACCTGAAACTCACCCTCAAGAGCCGGGTCGCCAAGGGCGCGCCCGGGCCGGTCGAGGCGTTCAAGCAGCACGGCGTGGACTTCGTCGTCGCCGACAATCTCGCGGATCTGATCGCCGGCATGAACAAGATCTCGCGCGGCCCGCAGCTGGACCTCGCCGACATCGAACGCCAGATCGTGGCCCGTGATCGGGAGGTCGAGCACAAGTTCAGCAAGGACGCCCAGCTGATGGCGGTCAACAATGCCCGCCGCTACCTGGGTGACAAGCTGGGCCGGGTCGCGACGCCGCACAAGATCCTCGATCCCGCGCACGGCCCGCTCATCGGCGTCCGGCTCAACATCCTGACCCGCAAGACGCTGGGCGGTCTGCAGACCAACCTGGACTCCCAGGTCATCCGCGCCGACGGCACCCCGTTCCCGGGCCTGTACGCCGCGGGCGAGGTGGCCGGCTTCGGCGGTGGCGGTGTGCACGGCTACAACGCGCTCGAGGGCACATTCCTCGGCGGCTGCATCTTCTCCGGCCGCGCCGCGGGCCGGGCACTGGGCCGCAGCCTGAAGTAGTGGGTCCGATCCCGCCGCCCGCACAGCGTCCGGGCGGCGGGCGGCACTTGATTTCGCGCCGTCAGAACAACTCGTCGGATACGCCCTGAATTGCCTCGGTACGCAACCGCCGATACGGATGCACAACGGCCGGCGGCTCTCAGCCGCCCGTTAAAGTCCCGGGGAGGCGGGACCGGCCTCGAACCAGCGGTAGACGTCGCGGCGCAGCAGCAGCGCGAGGACGATGCCGGAGACCATCACGCCGAAGAGCACGGTGAACGGTCCAACGCCCGTGGGCATTTCGGCCGACATCAGCGTGAAGACGCCCAGGAACGACTGCAGGCTGGTCACACCCACCGCGGTCACCCAGATCCAGCGTGACCGCAGGCCGAACAGCAGCGCGACGCCGCCGGTCACCCAGGCGGCGAAGAAGTGGCCGACGCTGCCGACCACGCAGTTCAGGCCGCCGGTGAGGGACAGCAGACTGTGCAGCACCGCCAGTCCCGTCCCGCCCAGTGCGGCGTATTGCGTTTCCCGGACCTGGCCGGGCATGTCGATCTCGGAACCATCACGGCGCAACCCCCGCACCCCGCCGAGCACGCGCTCGAAAAATCTGGCTGGAATGCCGTTTTCCGCGGCGACGGGTGTCATATCCACCTCGTCGGCAACGGCCGCTTGCAAACTCACAGCACTCCTCATCGAGTATCCCCTGGTCGCGCGCCCCCTGCGAACGCGCTGAACCTGACGCTAACCAAATGTTCGGATTCCGGACAATCTCGTTCACCAAGTTATGACCATGGCCACATCCGATAGCACGCAAACGAAACAGTGATCTCGAACACATAACGGCCGCACGCGATTTCGCATGCGGCCGTTGATAAGCGCAGGTCCGGAGGAAGTTTTCAGTGTACCCCCGGAAGCCGGAAACTACTTGTCGTCCATGGGGATCGGCGGAATCACGGGGAACTCGCCGGTGTAGCCCTCGCGCAGTTTGGCGATGGCCAGCACCCGCGGGCCGGCGACCTTCCAGCCGATGGCCAGGGCGGGCGCGATGATCACCAGGCTGGCCACCGTCCAGGTTCCGACCGGACGGTCGAAGGCCATCAGGACCAGCACCGCGAACAGGAACACCAGCGTCGCGATCCCCGTGTAGGGCGCACCGAACATCCGGAAGGCCGGACGCTCCATCTGCCCCTTCTTCCACAGGTAGAACAGCTTCAACTGGCACAGCACGATGGTGGCCCAGGATGCCAGAATGCCGAGCGAGGCGACGTTGAGCACGATTTCGAAAGCCTGCGACGGGACAATGTAATTCAGCCAGATACCGAACAGCGCGATGAGTGCCGTGAGCATGATTCCGCCGTACGGGACACCCGCACTCGACATCCGCGAGGTGAATTTCGGCGCGCTGCCGTTCATCGCCATCGAACGGAGAATCCGCCCGGTCGAATACAGTCCGGCATTCAAACTCGACAGCGCCGCGGTGAGTACCACGAAATTCATGATCGAGCCCATGTGCGCCACACCGAGTTTGCCGAAGAAGGTGACGAACGGGCTCTCGCCGCCCTTGTACTCGGCGTAGGGCAGCAGCAGCGCCAGCAGAATCACCGAGCCGCAGTAGAACAGCGCGATACGCATGATCACCGAATTGATGGCGCGCGGCATGATCTTGGCCGGATGCTCGGTCTCGCCGGCGGCGATGCCGACCATTTCGACCGCCGCGTAGGCGAACACCACGCCGGAGGTGACGGTGACCAGCGGGAGCACGCCGGTCGGGAACCAGCCGCCGGCGTCGGAGACCATGCGCAGGCCGGTGCTCTGGCCGGCGACCTCGAAGCGCCCGGCCAGGAAGACGGTGCCGACGACCAGGAAGGTGACCAGGGCCAGCACCTTGATCATGGCGGCCCAGAATTCCATCTCGCCGAACCATTTCACCGAGACCAGGTTGATGCCCAGCACGATGATCAGCGCGCCCAGCGCCAGAATCCATTGCGCCACAGGCTGAAACGGTCCCCAGTAGTGCAGATAGGTGGCGATCGCGGTGGTGTCGACGATGCCGGTCATGGACCAGTTCAGGAAGTACATCCAGCCGGCCACGAATGCGGCCTTCTCCCCGAAGAATTCGCGCGCATACGAGACGAACGAACCGGAGGAGGGCCGGTGCAGCACCAGTTCGCCGAGCGCGCGCAGGATGAAGAAGACGAACATGCCGCAGATCAGATACACCACGAACAGCGACGGTCCCGCGCTGTGCAGCCGGCCTCCCGCGCCCAGGAACAGGCCGGTGCCGATGGCACCGCCGATGGCGATCATCTGCAACTGCCGGGGTTTCAGCGCTTTGTGATAGCCGCTGTCCTCGGCATTGAGGCTGGTGGCAGTAGTCCGGATCTCGGTCATTCGCCGGGTTAACCCTCCGCATTCGTGAAGTGAGGCAGCCTGAGGGTACCTTGCTGTTTGCTGAGATTCACATTGATGCCCCGATCGTGGAAATCTCCTGAAAATATGGCTGTTCAAATGACCAATTAGTCGCCCTTCGAGAGATTGCCATGAAGGCGCTGAATCCCTCGGACGACCACCGGCCCGGAGTTCCTCCGGTAACCCGCTGATCAGGCCCGTCAAACCGCTGCCCGCGCGCGCCCACGGCGCTAGAGTCCGATCATGAGGCGCTTGCGACGAATCGGGAGCGGCGCTGCCGCCCTGCTGCTACTGGCCGGAATGGCCACCGCCTGTTCGTCGTCGACGAACCAGAGCGCGTCGTGCACGGTGTCCCCCAACGGAACTCCGGTCACCTCCGGGGTGCCCGCCGGACCCAGCAGCACGAATCTGGCCCTGCACCCCGAGGTCGCCACCGGCTACCGCAGCGGTATGACACCTGTGCGCACCGGCGATTTCGCGGTCTCCACCGCCAATCCCGTTGCCACCGAAGCCGCTTGCCGGGTGCTGCGTGACGGCGGCACCGCCGCGGACGCGCTGCTCGTGGCGCAGACCGTGCTGAATCTGGTGGAGCCGCAGGCCACCGGCATCGGCGGCGGCGCCTTCCTGATGTACTACGACGCCGCCACCAAGTCCGTCGACGCCTACGACGGCCGCGAGACGGCCCCGGCCGCCGCCACCGAGGACTACCTGCGCTACATCAGCGCCGCCGATCACACTGTGCCACAACCGAACGCGCGCGCCAGCGGACGTTCCATCGGCATCCCCGGGGTCCTGCGCATGCTGGAGTTGGCCCACAACGAACACGGCAAGCAACCGTGGCAGGACCTGTTCACCCCGGCGATCAACCTGGCCGATCAGGGCTTCCAGATCTCACCGCGGATGGCGAGCCAGATCTCGGACTCCAAGGCTGATCTGGCGCGCGACGACAACGCCAAGGCGTACTTCCTTTTGCCGGACGGCAGTCCGAAGCCGTCGGGCACCACGCTCACCAATCCGGCCTTCGCCAAGACGCTCTCGGCCATCGCCACCGACGGCGCGAACGCGTTCTACACCGGCGCCATCGCCGCCGACATCGTCGACACCACCGCCACCACCACCGGCGGCCGCACCCCGGGCCTGCTGTCCCTCGCGGATCTGCAGTCCTACCAGGCCAAGAAGCGCACCGCGGTGTGCTCGTCGTACCGCACGCACGAGATCTGCGGCATGCCCAACCCCTCCTCGGGCGGCATCGCGGTGGCGGCGGCGCTGGGCATCCTGTCCACTTTCGATCTCGCGTCGATGAAGCCGGCCGACCTCAGCGGCGACAGTGACACCGCCCGCAACGGCGGCAGGCCCACCCCCGAGTCCGTGCACCTGATCGCCGAGGCCGAACGCCTCGCCTACGCCGACCGCGACAAGTACATCGCGGACTCGGATTTCGTTCCGCTGCCGGGCAATTCACCGCAGACCCTGCTGGATCCGAACTACCTGAAGCAGCGGGCCGCGCTCATCGACCCGAACAAGAGTCTCGGCACAGCCAAGCCGGGCGACTTCGGCCCGGTGCCGGTCGGCAACGGCCCGCAGCAGCCCGAGCACGGGACGAGTCACATCTCCATCGTCGACAAGTACGGCAACGCGGCGTCGATGACCACCACGGTCGAATCCGCCTTCGGGTCCTTCCATTTCGTGGACGGATTCATCCTCAACAACCAGCTCACCGACTTCTCGGCCGAGCCGGTCGACAAGGACGGCGCCCCGATCGCCAACCGCCTCGATCCGGGCAAGCGGCCACGCAGCTCCATGGCCCCGACCCTGGTCTTCGATCGCAATCCCGACGGCTCGCGCGGCGGGCTCAGCTACGTCACCGGCTCGCCCGGCGGGGCGGTGATCATCCAGTTCGTGGTGAAAACCCTGGTGGGCATGCTGGATTGGGGGATGAACCCGCAGCAGGCGGTATCGATGGTCGACTTCGGCGCGGCCAACACCCCCACCACGTATGTGGGCGGTGAGCATCCGGTCGTGAACGCCGCCGACAACGGCGACCAGGATCCGCTGGTTCAGAAACTGCGCCAATACGGCGATCAGGTCTCGGTCGCTCCCCAGTCCAGCGGGCTGTCGGCCCTGGCCCGCGACGGCAACGGCAACGGCTGGATCGGCGGCGCGGACCCGCGGCGCGAGGGCGCGGTGCTCGGCGGGCCGCGCTAGTCCCGGTGCTCGGCGCTGTACTTGGCGCCCAGTTCCCGGAAGCGGTCCATGGCCGCGGCGGCGCGCATCTTGTCGTTGGAGCGGATGGCCATCATGGGCACGTACTCGTCGTGCGCCAGCTCCAGCCGAGCCCAGGACTTCTTGTCCGGGAAGGAGATCCCGCGGATGTCCTTCCACTCGAACTCGCTGTCGCCCACGATATTGCGCACCGACACCCCGCGCCTGCCGACCCGCACGCGGGGCCGGGTCAGGGTGAGCACGCCGCCGGCCAGCAGCAGGCCGAACACCATCAGGCCGATCTGATCGGAGACCCGGAAGTTCACGCCGGTGGATCCGTGCCGCAGCACGATGCCGCCGAAGATGAAGATGGCCGCCAGCACCGCCGCCACGATCCGCACCGTCACGATGGCGTGGTGCGGCCGCACCTCGAGATCCCAGTCGCCCTGCGCCGGAACGGCTTCCGGGTTCTCGTCGGTGCCGGGCTGCACCGGCGTCTGGGCATCGGATGTCGGCTCGGCCATGGGGTACTCGGACTCCGCTTTCTGCTCGGCCCGCGGTTCGGTGTGCGCCGCAGGTGTTTCCGTCGTGCCGGCGGGCTTGCGGGGCGGCTCCTCGGAGCCGTCCCGCTTCCAGATCCGCACGACCGGCACGGCTAGACGGTCTGGGTCAGTTCGCGCAGGGTGAGCGCGGCGTCGAGGGCGGCGGCCGCGGCCTGCTCGCCCTTGTTCTCGATCGAGCCGGGCAGGCCCGCGCGATCCAGGGCCTGCGCCTCGGTGTTCACCGTGAGCACGCCATTGGTGACCGGGGTGCTCTCGTCGAGGGACACCCGGGTCAGACCGGCGGTCACCGCATCGCACACGTACTCGAAATGCGGTGTTCCACCGCGGATCACGACGCCCAGCGCGACCACCGCGTCATGGGTGCGGGCCAGCGCCTGCGCCACCACCGGCAGCTCCATGGCCCCGGCGACCCGGACCACGGTGATGTCGGCGACGCCCGCGTCCCGGGCGGTCCGCTCCGCGTTCGCGACCAGCGCGTCGCAGATCGTGGTGTGCCAGCGCGAGGCCACGATCCCGATCTTCAGGTCCTTGGCATCGGCGAGCTCGAAGGTCGGTACACCCGTACCGCTCATCCTGTGTTCCGCCCTCTCGATAGTCGGTTCGGCCGCGTCAGTTCGCGGTCTCGCCCAGGTCCAGGTCTTCCAGGCCGACCAGATCGTGGCCCATCCGATCCCGCTTGGTGCGCAGGTACCGCAGATTGTGCTTGTTGGCGCGCACGGGCATCGCCACCCGCTCGCTGATGCTCAGGCCGTAGCCCTCGATCCCAGCGCGCTTGTCGGGATTGTTGGTGAGCAGCCGCATCGAGGTGATGCCCAGGTCGACCAGGATCTGCGCGCCGATGCCGTAGTCGCGGGCATCCGCGGGCAGACCCAGGTCCAGGTTGGCGTCCACGGTGTCGGCGCCGCCGTCCTGCAGCTGGTAGGCCTGCAGCTTGTGCAGCAGCCCGATGCCGCGGCCCTCGTGGCCGCGCATGTAGAGCAGCACGCCGCGGCCCTGCTGGGCGATCATCTCCATGGCGGCGTCCAGCTGCGGGCCGCAGTCGCAGCGCAGCGAGCCGAAGGCGTCGCCGGTGAGGCACTCGGAGTGCACGCGCACCAGGACGTCCTGGCCGTCGCCGATATCACCCATGACCAGGGCCACGTGCTCGGCGTCGTCGTATTCGCTCTCGTAGCCGATGGCCCGGAAGTCGCCGAACTCGGTGGGCAGCTTCGCCTCCGCCACCTGCTTGACGTGCTTCTCGTTGCGGCGACGCCAGGCGATCATGTCGGCGATGGAGATGAGCGCCAGGTCGTGCTCGTCGGCGAAGATGCGCAGCTCCTCGGTGCGCGCCATATCGCCCTCGTTCTTCTGGCTGACGATCTCGCAGATCACGCCGGCGGGGCTGAGCCCGGCCATCCGGGCCAGATCCACGGCGGCCTCGGTGTGACCGGGCCGGCGTAGGACGCCACCATCCTTGGCGCGCAGCGGAACCACGTGGCCCGGGCGGGTCAGGTCGTCGGACTTGGCGTTGCGGTCGGCCAGCACGCGCATGGTGGTGGCGCGGTCGGCGGCCGAGATGCCGGTGCTGATGCGCTCGCGAGCGTCGACCGACACGGTGTAGGCGGTGCCGTGCTTGTCCTGGTTGACCGCGTACATCGGCGGCAGACCCAGACGATCGCAGTCGTCCCCGGTGAGCGGCACACAGATGTAACCGGAGGTGTAGCGGATCATGAAGGCCACCAGCTCGGGTGTCGCCTTCTCCGCCGCGAAGATGAGGTCGCCCTCGTTCTCCCGGCCCTCGTCGTCGACGACGACAACCGCCTTACCGGCGGCGATGTCGGCGACTGCGCGCTCTACGGTGTCGAACCTGGTCACGTCTGTTGTGCTCCATCTCGAATTAGGTGCCTCATTACAGTAGGCCACTGTCCAACTTGCGCCGCCTCCGGCGTCGCGGGTTCGCGGCCCTGAGGGTCTCGTTCTTCCCTCCTCCGCTTCGCTCCCCCGCTCCGTCGGTCCAGAACGAGACGGGCCGCGAACTTTGGAGTCAGCCGCGCTGCACGAGCCGCTCGACGTACTTGGCAATGATGTCGACTTCGAGATTGACCGTGGTACCGACCTGGGCAGTTCCCAATGTGGTGAGCTCACGGGTTGTGGGAATGAGGGAAACCTCGAACCAGTCCTTGCTGCCGTCGGCGAAGGCGTCCTCGCCCAGGCCGATGCCCGAGACGGTCAGCGAGATGCCGTCCACGGTGATCGAGCCCTTCTCCACCACGTAGCGAGCGATGCTGTCGGGCAGGGAGATTCGCACGACCTCCCAGTTCTCGTGCGGGGTGCGGGAGACGATGGTGCCGGTGCCGTCGACGTGGCCCTGCACGATGTGCCCGCCCAGGCGGCTGTTCACGGCCGCGGCGCGCTCGAGATTGACGCGGGAGCCGACGGCCAGGCCGCCGATGCTGGAGCGGTTCAGCGTCTCGGCCATGACGTCGACGGTGAAGGTGTCGCCCTCGACACGCCGGTCGACCACCGTGAGGCAGACGCCGTTGACGGCGATCGAATCACCGTGTCCCGCATCGGAGGTGACCAGGGGGCCGCGAATGGTCAGCCGCGCCGAATCGTCCAGCTGCTCGGTGGCGAGGATCTCGCCCAGCTCCTCGACGATGCCTGTGAACATGCGTACCTCTCCCTGATCGCGTCTGCGTGCTCCGCTCGGGCCAACAGCCGGTGCGGTACGCGGTATTCCCCGCGTGGCGGGCCGTCCCCTTCAGACTAACGACGCCGGGTCGTAGGCGACATATGGCCTCGTTCACCGGGGCGTTCGATACCGCTGGATGGACGAAGGCGGACATAAGCCAACGCGCGATCGGAGAATTGAGTTCATAGCTCTGGATCGCAGTTGAAATATCGGAATCTGCCGGTTCTTTGATGGGCCTGACCTGGCCCAACAAGGAGCGGTACCCACTTTGCGACTCGCTCACACCAGAATCTTGCGTAGCGACGAAAACGGCCGCAAGATTGTTATGCAGCTGATTCCACCAGTTCAACTCTCCGCGAGCAGTTCAGTGCAGAACGGTCACCGCGTCCACGGCCGATCCGGGCCGGGTGACGATCATCTCGACGCAAACGAACCGAAGGAAGGTTGGACCCCGCGCGGGTCGGATCAAGGTGGCAGACAACACAATCGGCACAGTAGGGGGTGTAGCGTGACCACGCTTCTCGATTCGACACTCGAAGTTCGCTGCGTGCAGTATCGACGCGAATTTCACCTGCCGGCATCGATCGATCCGACGTCACGGCACATCCTGTTGGAGATCGGCACTCGGTACGGGGCCATCACCATGCCCGCCGACCTCGGCGAATGCGTGCAGCAGCGGCTGACGCAGGCCGATCTGGCCGGGCCGGTCGTGCACCACCCCCGGGCGCGCAGATGGACCTTCATCACCGGCCCCGCCAGACCGGAGTCCCTCACCAAATCGGTGGCCGCCGCGCTGTTCCGGCTCTACGCCACCGTCGCCTGCCCGGGCGCGCAGGTCGTGCTCCCGTCCGCCGACGACGAGCGGACGGGATACCGCACCTGGGTGCACTCCCCCGAAAACATCGACACCGTACCGCCGCTGGAATCGGTCGTCGAAGCGCTGCTCCGGCACTGAACCGCTACTGCGCGGAGGCCGCCTCGATGGCGATCACCTTCTGCCGCAAGGTTTCCACGGTCGCGGCCGGGTCCGGGGTGCCGTACACGGCCGAGCCCGCCACGAAGCAGTCGATGCCGGCCTCGGCGGCCTGCTCGATGGTGTCCATATTGATGCCGCCGTCGATCTCCACCACCAGGCGCAGCTCACCGGCGTCGACCAGGCGGCGCACCTTACGGGCCTTGTCGAGCACGTGCGCGATGAAAGACTGTCCGCCGAAACCGGGTTCGACGCTCATCACCAGCAGGGTGTCGAATTCGCGCAGGATCTCGAGGTAGGGCTCGATCGGGGTGTTCGGCTTCACGGAGAGCCCGGCCTTGGCGCCCGCCGCCCGGATGTCGCGCGCCACCGCGATCGGGTTGTCGGTGGCCTCGGCGTGGAAGGTGACGTTGTAGGCGCCGGCCTCGGCGTAACCCGGGGCCCAGCGCTCCGGGTTATCGATCATGAGGTGGCAGTCCATCGGAATGTCGGTGGCCTTCAACAGGCTTTGCACCACCGGCAGGCCGAGGGTCAGATTGGGGACGAAGTGGTTGTCCATCACATCGACGTGCACCCAGTCGGCGCCCTCGATCGCTTTCAGCTCGGCCGCGAGATTCGCGAAGTCGGCGGACAGGATGGACGGGGCGATCATCGGCGCGGGCCGCTGAAAGGGCGAAGAAGAGGTGCACACGGGGCGAAGTCTATCGGCAGGCCCCCATGACCCCCACGTGAGCGTGAATGGCTGATTGCCGCGCACCGGAATGGGTAGCCTCTACAGGGTGATCAACATTTCGGCGGAACAAGGGTTGCGCGGAACACCGGTCGAGATCGGTGTCGCCGCGTCCGTCTCCCAGCTGCCCATCGTGCGTGGACTCGCCGAAACACTGGTGCTCCTCAGTGATTTCACCCTGGACGAGGTGGCCGACATCCGGCTCGCCGTCGACGAGGCGGCCTCCACGCTGATCGCGCTCGCCGCGCCCGGCACCACGCTGCAGTGCCTGTTCACCGTCGGCGAGTCCGATTTGGTCGTACGAGTCAGCGGCATCGCGGACGCCGAGGGTCTACCGGACCAGCGCAGCTTCGGCTGGCACGTGCTGCGGACCCTCTCCGACGAGGTCACCGCCACCCAGGAGCCCTTCGATCCGGCGATCTCCGGATACCCGACGGCGGTGGAGTTCCGGCGGGCCCGGGGGAAGGCGTAGTGACCGACCGAGACAACGTGTTCGCATCATCCGCCGGCGCGCCCGGTTCCGAGGAGCCCCGCGAAGACCACGAAGACCGGGAAGCCGACGAGACCGAAACCGAGAACGCCACCGAGGAGGCCGTCGACGCCGACGAGGCCGAGGAGGTCGAGGAGGTCGCGCGCAGCGTCTCCGGCTACGACGACGTCGCCACCCTGTTCGAGGAACTCGCCGCCGCCACACCGGAATCCGCGCGGCGCACCGCCCTGCGCACCGAGCTGATCAACCGCTGCATCCCGCTCGCCGACCACATCGCCCGCAAATTCAGCGGCCGCGGAGAGCCTTTCGACGACCTCACCCAGGTCGCGCGGGTCGGGCTGGTGCACGCGGTGGACCGCTTCGACATCTCCCGCGGCTCCAACTTCCTGTCCTTCGCGGTGCCGACCATCATGGGCGAGGTCCGCCGCTACTTCCGCGACAACACCTGGGCCATGCGGGTGCCGCGGCGCGTCAAGGAAACCCATCTGCGGATCGGATCCGCCATCGACGCGCTCTCCCAGCAGCTGGGGCGCTCCCCCACGGCCAAGGAGATCGCGGCTGCCCTGGAGATCGATGCCGACGAGGTGACCCAGGCGGTCATCGCCGGAAACGCCTACCAGCCCAGCAGTATCGACGCCGTCTCCGTCGGCCGCGATACCGAGGCCTCCCTGCTCGACACCCTCGGCGAGGAGGAATCCCAATTCGACCGGGTCGAGGAGTACGTCGCCATCCGCCCCCTGCTGGCCGGCCTCCCCGAACGCGAGCGCCGCATCCTCACCATGCGCTTCTTCGAATCCATGACCCAAACCCAGATCGCGCAGCAGATGGGCATCTCCCAGATGCATGTCTCCCGCATCCTGTCCAAAACCCTTGCCCGCCTGCGGGAGCAGTCCGCCCGGGAATGACTCCGGCGTGGCCGGAGCCCCGGCGCGTGCCCGGCATGGGTAGATTGCGATCGGGTCATGATCGCCTCGGCCGGATGCAAAGGGGTCGGTGTTGTCACAGCAGCTGCCGTTCGATTCGCTGTATCGGCACGGGTTCGCGCGGGTCGCGGTGGCCGTGCCACCGGTGCGGGTCGCAGATCCGGGCTTCAACGCCGAACAGACCCTGTTGCTGGCCCGGCGCGCCGCGGCCGAGCACGCGGCGCTGACGATCTTCCCCGAGCTCGGGCTGTCCAGTTACACCGCCGACGACCTGTTCCATCAGGACGCGCTGGACGCCGCGGTCGGCCTGGCGCTCGAGCGCGTGGTCGAGGAAAGCACCGCCATCGAGACGGTGTTGGTGGTGGGTGCGCCGGTGCGCGCGCAGGGCCGGCTGTTCAACTGCGGCATCGTGATTCACCGGGGCCGGGTGCTGGGCGCCGCGCCCAAGAGCTACCTGCCCAACTATCGGGAGTTCTACGAGAAGCGTCAGTTCGCGGCCGCGCGAGAGGCACTCGACGATCACGTGGTGATCGCCGGGCAGCGGGTGCCGTTCGGAGCTGGTCTGCTGTTCACCGCGAGCAACCTGCCGGATTTCGTGTTCCATCTCGAGATCTGCGAGGACGGCTGGGTACCGTTGCCGCCCAGCGGTTTCGCCGCGCTGGCCGGGGCCAGTGTGCTGGTGAATCTGTCGGCCAGCAATATAGTCATCGGCAAGGCCGACTACCGGCGCGAACTGTGCGCCTCACATTCGGCGCGGTATCTCGCCGCGTACCTGTATTCGGCTGCCGGGCACGGCGAGTCGACCACCGACATGGCCTGGGACGGACAGGCACTGGTGTGCGAGAACGGCAATGTGCTGGCGGAGGGCGAGCGGTTTGCCGGACACCCGCAGGTGGTCACCGCCGATATCGATCTGCGGCGGCTGGCAGCGGACCGGCTGCGCACCACCAGCTTCGCCGACACCGTGCACGATCATCGGGAGCGGCTGGAAAGGTTCCGGCGCATAGACGTCGAGCTGCCCGTGCCCGCCGGGACCGTCGCGCTGCGGCGCGAAATCCCGCGCTTCCCCTATGTTCCCGCCGATCCGGCCCGCCGCAACGAGCGCTGCGCCGAGGTGCATCGCATCCAGGTGGAGGGACTGAGCACACGGCTGACCGCCACCGGATCACAGCGGGTGGTGATCGGGGTGTCCGGCGGCCTGGACTCCACGGTGGCGCTCATCGTGGCCGCCAAGACCATGGACCGGCTGGGACTGCCGCGCTCGAATGTCCTGGCGTACACCATGCCCGGCTTCGCCACCAGCGCCCGAACCCTCGAGGATGCGCGGCGGCTCATGCGGGCGGTCGGGGCGACGGCGCACGAGATCGACATCCGGCCATCGGCCACGCAGATGCTGCGAGACCTGAAGCACCCTGCCGCCGAAGGGGTTCCGCGGTACGACGTCACCTACGAGAACGTGCAGGCGGGCGAGCGCACCTCACACCTGTTCCGGCTCGCCAACCTGCACGATGCCCTGGTCGTCGGCACCGGCGACCTCAGCGAACTCGCGCTGGGCTGGTGCACCTTCGGCGTCGGCGACCACATGGCCCACTACAGCGTGAATGCCTCGGTCCCGAAGACATTGATCAAATACCTCGTGGCCTGGACGATCGACACCGGCGAGCTGGGTCCTGAGGCGGGTGCGGTCCTGGCCTCGATTCTCGCCACCGAGATCTCGCCGGAACTCATTCCCAGCGACGGCGACGCTCCCCTGCAGAGCTCCGAGGCCACCGTCGGCCCCTACGAACTCCAGGACTTCCACCTCTACCACCTGCTCCGCTTCGGCGACCTGCCCAGCCGCATCGCCTACCTGTCCCACCATGTCTGGTCCGACCGCACCCGCGGCGGCTGGCCCGACCTCGTCCCCGCCGACCAGCGCCACGAATACGACCTGCCGGCCGTCAAACACTGGCTGGCCGAGTTCCTCCGCCGCTTCATCCAGACCAGCCAGTTCAAACGCTCCACCCTCCCGAATGCCCCCAAGGTCGGCTCGGGCGGATCCCTGTCCCCACGTGGTGATTGGCGCGCGCCGAGCGATGCGTCGGCCGCCGCCTGGCTCGACGAGCTCGACCGCAACGTCCCCGGCTGACACCCGCTCCCCACGCGGCGATCGGCGCGCGCCGAGCGATGCGTCGACCGCCACCTGCCTCGACGAGCTCGACCGCAACGTCCCCGGCTGACACCCGCTCCCCACGCGGCGACGTCGGCGC
>NZ_BAGC01000037.1 GCF_000308655.1 Nocardia niigatensis NBRC 100131
ACCACGTTCAGCGACTCGGTCGCGTTCTTGGTGTACACGATCTCGTCCGCGCCGACGCCGACGAACGCCGCGATCGCCGCGCGCGCCGCCTCGTAGGCCTCATTGGCCTCCTCGGCGAGCTGGTGCGCGCTGCGATGCACGGCCGCGTTGTGTTCGAGCAGGAATTCCCGCTCGGCGTCGAGCACCTGCAGCGGACGTTGCGACGTCGCACCGGAATCCAAGTACGCCAACGG
>NZ_BAGC01000036.1 GCF_000308655.1 Nocardia niigatensis NBRC 100131
CCGCGAACCGTAGGGTTCGCGGCCCGTTCCCACTGCTCACATGGAGGCGATGAGACGATCCACGCGCTCGTCGACCGAGCGGAACGGGTCCTTGCAGAGCACCGTG